>JANQOR010000004.1 GCA_028285685.1 Cyclobacteriaceae bacterium
CAATTTAAGTCTGGACATCACTGATTTTGATTGCACGAATATTGGACCCAATGTGGTAACACTAACAGCAACCGATGATGAAGGAAATAGCGCCAATACAACAGCTACGGTGACGGTCAATGATGATCTAATTCCTACAGTTGTCGCTCAGGATATAGCTGTTTCCCTTGATGCCGCCGGCAATATATCCATCACACCTGGTGATGTTGATAATGGTAGCTCAGATAACTGCTCAGTCAATTTAAGTCTGGACGTCACTGATTTTGACTGTACGAATGTAGGACCCAATGTGGTAACACTCACCGTAACTGACGACGAAGGTAACAGCGTCAATACGACGGCTACTGTGATGATCAATGATGATCTAAGTCCTACAGCCGTAGCTCAGGATATAGCTATTTCCCTGGATGCAACTGGCAATGTATCTATCACACCTGGTGATGTTGATAATGGCAGTTCAGATAACTGTTCCGTCAACTTAAGTCTGGATGTCACCGATTTTGATTGTTCAGATGTAGGAGCCAACACCGTTACGTTAACAGTTACTGACGACGCTGGAAACAACGTCAATACCACTTCCACTGTAACCGTCATGGATAGCAGCGATCCTATGGTGGCTACCCAGGATTTTACCGCCTTCCTGGATGCTACAGGGAATGTTACAATTTCAACTTCAGATGTGGACAATTCAAGTTCAGACAATTGCTCATTGAGCCTGAGTTTGGATATTACTGATTTCGACTGCACCAACCTTGGAGCAAACACAGTAATGTTGACAGGTTTAGATGGTAGTGGCAATAGTTCAGTAGCAGCCGCCACGGTAACGGTAGCTGATAACATTGATCCAATGGTTGTTACTCAAAATATTGTAGTAGCACTGGATGCTAACGATGCAGCATCTATTGTTCCCGCTGATATCGACAATGGAAGTAGCGATAATTGCTCATTTTCGTTAAGCCTTGACATAACATCCTTCACTGAAGCAGATATTGGTGAAAATACAGTTATGCTTACAGCCATTGATGCTGCCGGGAATTCGGCAAGTGCTGCTGCAACGATCACTGTGATGAGAGGCAACGCTGCGCCGGTTTTGGCATACATTTTTTACATCGACGAAAACACTGAAGCAGGGACCTTGATAGGAGCGGTTGCAGCCACAGATCCCGAAGGGGATCCCTTGGCGTACTCGATTATATCTGGGAACACCAACGATGCATTTGCGATTGGAAGCACAACTGGTGAGATTACCGTCAACTCACAAGAGGCGCTTGACTTTGAGACAACACCCGTATTCGATCTGATGGTCCAGGCAGATGATGGAAATGGGGGAATCTCGATGGTTTCTATCACGGTCAATCTTATTGATATCGTGGACGAGAACCCGCTGAGTGCTGACAAAATAGAGAACCAGGTATCGGTCTACCCTAATCCTGCAAGTGAGAGCTTATTTATCGAACTGCAAGGTTCTACTTCAAAAGATATTGTGGTTGAGATGTTTACGGTAAGTGGCAGTCAAGTGATAGCAAATGACAGAATCTTGTTAAAATCGAGCCATCTGATTGAAATCAATCTTGATAACCTCAGTTCAGGAATTTATTTATTGAAAATCAAGGATGGCAATCAAGTTTTTATTAAAAATGTCCTGCTGAAATGATGAGCAGAAGCGTTCACTTGGCAAAAAAGCTCTTCATTCTTCTTGTCATGGCGAGTACTCAATTGTTGGCACAGGATCCACCGGACATTTCGCTGGTCTTCTACCTCGAAGAGCACAGTCCAAATGGAACTTTAGTGGGTACTGTGACAGGAACAGATCCCAATGGAGATCCGCTCATCTTTTCCATTGTTTCTGGAAATGGAGCTGGAGCATTTTCCATTAATTCAACGACAGGAGATGTTCTTGTTGCAAATGAAAGTCAAATAAAGTTTGATATAAATCCGTCTTTCGTTCTAGGAGTGGAAGGGAACGATGGTCATGGTGGAGTAACTACTGTTCAGATCACCATTAACTTAATTGATGTACCACTTAGAGTATATGATATTGATGAGATGATCAGGCTATATCCCAATCCGGCAGTAAACGTGCTTTTTGTAGAATTCCCAAAAACCCAATTTGGTGAGCCATCAATAGAAATGTACGCCTTAAATGGCAAGTTTATTCCAGTACAGGTGAATTTTCTATCTTCAACAAAGAGGCAAATTAACACGTCAGAATTAAGTCCTGGTATTTACCTTTTACGATTGGGCGTGGGTGATATGTTTAGGATAATGAAGACATTTATCAATTAAAAGCCGTCTCATTTACTGAATTGTTGCCAACCCCTACAAAATCTGAGGATAGCATAATTTTTATAATAAGTTGAAATATACTAACTTTAGCTTTCTGGCCTCAGTATGTTATTCCTACTACATTTTGATTAGCAGAGCAATAGGCCAGCCGCCAGTCTTCTAGGTTAATTTTTACCAGCTACCATTGCGGTCTTTGGACAGTTAAGATGTGCCCGGACCCTAGTTTATTTGTTAACTCTTACCATGTGGTAAATAAATAATTATTATGAAAACTCTTACTCAACTATTACTCGCTGTATTATTTGTAATGATCACCAATGTTGCTCTTGGTCAAAGAATTCTATTAGTAGATAATAACCCCGGAGCTCCGACAGATGATGGAAAAGTCAATTCATTCGTGTACAATGATCTGGCCTCTGCACTTAGTGATGCGGTTGCTACCGACATTATTCACATTAAACCGAGTCCCAACGATTATGGAAGTGTCACTATTAGCACCAGTGATATCTCTATCATTGGAATCGGCTTTAATCCCGACAAGGATCTACCTATAACTTCCGTTGTAAACCGCATAGATCTGGATGCTTCAAATGTCAGAATCGCAGGTTTGGTTATTACCACGTTAGATATCGGTAATTTTTCAGGAAGCAACAGTATAACGGGGATTGCAGTTGATGGATGTCGTATAAACCAGGTTTTAGCTCAAAGTACCGATGACTTTGTTGATAATGTCATAGTCAGAAATTGCTTGTTGGGCAACGATATCGGGACGAACAACTCGGCGAGAGCCATTGATTTTAGTAGTGCTACAAGTAACGCCATAATTACTAATAATATAATCGTAGGCTCCATTGGAAGTAGTGGTTTGGGTGCTGTTAGCGCAAGCGGAGCACTCATCAAGAATAATCTGTTTCTTGGTGACGGTGATGCGCTAAGAAGAGGCTTCTCTGTTCTTTCAAACTCTACCATAAGCAATAATATTTTCTACGGTCGCAGTCCTGAATCCAGTGGTAGCAGTACGACCAATGTATTTAACTCCAATGTATCTTTAGGAACGGCCACAGGGACGGGTGTTTTTCCACCAGCTGGCACCTCAAATACGGATGATGGTAATAACATAGAGGACCATGTTGTCTCGCCTTCTCCTTTTACAGATACTAACATTGTTCTCGCAGATGCCTGGGTGCTATCCTGGGATCCGACACTTGACCCGACCAATGGAACAAGCTTAATCAATACCGGTACTGATGGAACAGATAGAGGTCCAACAGGGAGTACACTTGGATTCTCAATGACGGGAACTCCTGTGCCATTCATCAAGATATTTAATACGACGGAAATCATCAAGCAGGGTACGGACCTGGATGTTACCATTGAAGCACAGGGCAACTAAGTAGCTCTGACGATAATGAAAGATTTTATACTAAGATCTTTTTTAGTATTCCTGTCCTTGGGTGCTCTGGGTCAGACAATCGACGAAATGGAATATTTCTTTGATGATGATCCAGGCTATGGCATGGCCACCTCAGTTACAATCACCTCAGGAAGTAGCATTAGTGAAGTCTTCAATGCTCCTACTGGTTCCCTTTCGACAGGATTTCATGATCTATTTGTTAGAGTAAGAGAAACCGGAGGCGTTATGTCAATCTCTTCTCTGAGCGGGTCATTTGAAGTTGGAGAGGTCGTCACGGGAGCTTCGTCAAGTGCAACAGGCACCGTTTTGGCAGCTTTTCCGAGCCGCCTTGAAATTCTAACAACTGGAACGTTCAGTGCCGCTGAAACCATCACAGGTGGTACTTCTGCAGCATCAGCCACACTTGATTCCTTCACACAAAACTGGTCCGTTCCGGAGTCGCGATTGGTTTATGTTGATCCGACGGGTGCCGGCATAGTCTTAGTTGATGAGCTGGAATATTTTTTCGACATGGATCCTGGTTATGACATGGGTACGAAATTCACTGCGTTTAGTGCAGCAACTGTAGTGAATGAGATGGAGAACATCTCGACCAGTAGTCTTTCGGTGGGATTTCACACGCTTTTTGTGAGAGCCAGAGCTGTCGGTGGCGTATGGGGTGTACCGGAATCCAGGCTTGTTTTTGTGGACGAAACAGGTACTGGAGTAATCCTGGTTGACGATATTGAATACTTCTTTGATTCAGACCCTGGTTATGACATGGGTACAAAATTCACAGCCTTCACGGCTGCCGATGTAATCAATCAAATTGAGAACATTCCAACCGGATCGTTGTCTGTAGGATTTCACACATTATTTATCAGAGCTAAAAGTGATGGTAATACGTGGGGAATTCCTGAATCGCGACTGGTTTATGTAGATCCCAGCGGTGGAGGTGTTGTCCAGGTGGAGGAGCTTGAATATTTCTTCGATTCCGATCCTGGCTATGATATGGGTACAAAATTCACAGCCTTCACGGCAGCCGATGTGGTTAACCAGATCGAGAATATTTCGACTAGTTCTTTGTCGGTTGGTTTTCATACCCTGTTTGTGAGAGCAAAGAGTGTTGGTGACGTATGGGGGTTACCGGAATCTCGACTTGTGTATGTGGATCCTACCGGATCTGGAGTAGTACAGGTTGAAGAACTTGAGTATTTCTTCGATTCTGATCCTGGCTATGATATGGGTACGAAATTCACTGCTTTCACGGCTGCCAATGTAGTCAATGAGCTGGAAAACATTCCGACGGGTTCCTTATCGACTGGTTTCCATACCTTGTTTGTAAGGGCAAAGAGCGTGGGGGACACCTGGGGAGTACCCGAGTCAAGGTTGGTTTACGTGGATCCTAGTGGATCTGGGGTTGTGCAGGTTGAAGAACTTGAATACTTCTTTGATTCCGATCCTGGTTATGACATGGGTACAAAATTCACCGCTTTCACGGCTGCCGACGTAGTTAACGAGATGGAAAACATTCCGACAGGTTCCTTGGCTACCGGTTTTCATACCTTGTTTGTAAGAGCAAAGAGCGTGGGAGACACGTGGGGCGTACCCGAGTCAAGATTGGTTTACGTAGATCCTAGTGGATCCGGGGTTGTGCAGGTTGAAGAACTTGAGTATTTCTTCGATTCCGATCCTGGATATGATATGGGTACAAAATTCACTGCTTTCACGGCTGCCGATGTAGTTAACGAGATGGAAAACATTCCAACAGGTTCCGTGGCTACCGGTTTTCATACCTTGTTTGTAAGAGCTAAGAGTGTGGGGGACACATGGGGTATACCTGAACCTCGGCTGGTCTATGTCGATCCGGCCAGCGCTGGGGTGGTACAGGTGGAAGAAATAGAATACTTCTTTGATTCCGATCCGGGTTACGGGATGGGCACAAAATTCACTGCTTTTACTGCGGCGGATGTAGTTAATCAGGTAGAAAACGTGCCAACGGGTTCCTTGTCAACTGGTTTTCACACCTTGTTTGTAAGAGCGAAAAGTGTGGGTGATACCTGGGGTGTGCCAGAATCCAGACTGGTTTTTGTGGATCCCTCCGGAGGTGTGAATGTGAACGTCACAGCCATCGAATACTTTTTTGATCAGGATCCGGGTGTTGGTATGGCCACTTCTGTGACAGTGACAACTCCTGGATTTACTGTGAATGAGATGTTCACCATTTTGGCGGCAGACGTACCTCTGGGCACACATACGTTAGGTGTTCGTGCTCAGAATGCGGATGGTACCTGGGGAATGTTGGAAACAAAGAGTATCACTTCTTTACAGGACAATGTCCTTGATTTTGCTCGAGCCAATAATGACCATGTCACAATGAATTCAAACATTGTCAGTGCTGATTATTCTTCTGGTATGACCATTGAGTTCTGGGCAAATTCTACTGAGACAATTAGTAGTGGTGAACTGGACGTTTTTTCTATTAACGAACCAATAAACGGGGATGATGTTTTGAAGATGTTCTATCGCGCTGATTTAAACAGCTACTCCTTGGTTTCAAATGGTCAGGCAACTCTAAGCTCTGTAGGTGTGATCGATGATAATGAATGGCATCATTTTGCTATTACCATATCGAGCAGTGGAGATGTGATTTTGTATCAGGATGGGGTTTTCGCTGATCAGGCCTCTGGGTATCCGCTTCCATCTATTATCGACCTAATGTTTTTAGGTGCTGAAGTGAATACTTCTGGTGGTGTGGTGTCTGCCGGGTATTTCGAAGGACAGATCGAAGATTTTAGAGTTTGGAACGAGGAGCTGTCCGCGTCTTTGATTCAAAATCACCTTGGAGATCAAGACCTTACAGGACATGCTTCGCTTACTTCGTTGATTGCTCATTTCACATTTGATCAAGGTGACGCCGGTGCCGATAATAGTACGGTTACCACCTTAGAGGATTTCTCCGGAAATAGCAATGACGGTACGCTTAGCAGTGGATTTGATTTGATGGGCTCGATTTCCAATTGGGTCAGCTCGACTCTGGGCAGCTCAGGAACCACAAATCCGACAGTGCCTGCAACCCAGGCCGGTGATGTTCAGGTGTCTGGCATTGAGGATACAGAAGCTCTGATTACGATTGCTTCGCCTGGCAATGGCGATAGAAGAGTGATCGCTATGAAGCAAGGAAATTCTGGTTTCCCCACGCCAACGGACAATACCTACTATAGTGCAGATCCGGTCTTTGGCAATGGTGCCGATTTAGGTGGTGGCTGGTATGTTGTGTTCAATGGTTATGGATCAGCAGAAACCGTTACTAATCTCACTGCTACGACGGAATACATAGTAGCTGTCCTTGAAGTAAATGGTGCAACAGGTTTTGAAGTCTACAATACGACAACAGCAACCGGCAATCCAGCCACATTTACTACTGATTTGCCACCTGATGTTGTGAATCCAACTCCGGTTGTTCAGGCAATTACCGTATCGCTTGATGCCACAGGAAATGTCACCATTACGCCCGATCAGGTTGATAATGGCAGTCTGGATGATAGGACCATTGCAGCTAATTTGATCCTATCATTGGATATTGATGCTTTTGATTGTACAGATCTAGGGGCTAATACTGTGATGTTGACCGTCACCGACGAAGCTGGGAATAGTGCTTCTGCAAGTACGACCGTCACAGTAGAGGACAATACGGATCCGACGGTAGTGACCCAAGACATCACTGTGATGCTTGATGCGTCGGATATGGCATCCATATCAACGACCGATATTGACAATGGTAGTAGTGATAATTGTTCTTTTACATTGAGTCTGGATGTTATGAACTTTACCAGTGCCGACCTTGGGGACAATACCGTAACGCTCACTGCAACAGATCCTTCTGGGAATATGGGTATGGCTACTGCTACGGTCACTGTCGAATTGTCCAATCAACCACCGATACTTTCTTACATCTTTTATGTGGAAGAGAACACGGCGGATGGCACTTTGATAGGAGCAGTCGTGGCTACCGATCCCGAAGGAGATCCACTTACATACTCCATTCTTTCCGGGAATACGAACGATGCGTTTGCCATTGGAAGCACAACTGGTGATCTGACTGTTAACTCACAAGCAGCACTTGATTATGAGACAAATCCCGTGTTTGACCTAATGGTTCAGGCCGACGATGGCAACGGTGGTATTTCAATGGTTTCGATCACGGTAAATCTTATTGATATTGTTGATGAAAATCCATTAGGAGTGGATGACCTGGAAAATAAAATAACGGTCTATCCAAACCCAGCACAAGGAACTTTGTTTGTTGAGCTGCAAGGCCTAAACGCCAGAGAGCTTGAAGTCAAGATGTTCACTGTGAGTGGAAGTCAGGTTTTGACAAATAGTAGGATCTTGTTGAAATCAGATGGATTGTTGGAGATCAACCTGGAGGACTTGGACGCAGGAATCTATTTATTAAAAATAATGGATGATGATGAACTTGTGATTAAAAACATTTTGGTGAAATGAAGCTAAAGAGAACTTATATGAAAAAATTGCTGTACTTCTTTTTGGTTTTCCTGGGCGTTCAGTTGAACGCCCAGGATCCACCCGATATTTCGCTTATCTTCTACCTGGATGAGAATGTTGAAAATGGGACCTTGGTAGGCACAGTCACGGCAACCGATCCAGATGGGGATCCATTAACCTATTCAATCATATCGGGAAATGATCTTGGTGCATTTGCAATGAATTCAAGCTCCGGTGATCTGACTGTCGCCAATGAAGGGCATTTGAATTTTGACGTGAATCCGGTTTTTAGTTTGATGGTAGAGGCAAGTGATGGAAACGGAGGGATGACAAGTGTGGAGATCACGATCAACCTGAATGATATCCCACTTGGAATTGATGATACGCAGCAACTGACCATCTACCCCAATCCTGTCTCTGAGGTTTTGTATGTGGAGTTGAAAGAAGCAAAATCGAATGATCTAAATATCGCCTTGTATTCCATGGGAGGCCTACAATTACCCATTCAATGGCAATTCATCTCTAATTCAAAAGTGGAAATGGATCTAAGGAGCCTAGACAGAGGCCTCTATTTGTTGAGGGTTGGTTCAGGAAAGGCTCCCACAACCTCATCGAGGATCTTCGTTCGTTAGCAACATAGACGAAGTTTGTCAAATCAACCCGTGTTGTCTTAAGTCAACACGGGTTTTTGCTTTTGAGGTAATCTAAGCAGCAAAAGGAAGAATTAATATATGATCGAACAGCTACCCATCACCGTTAAGCCATGTCACCACTGTTTCTATCATTTGAATACGGCGATTAACAAAACCATGATCCGAAGGAAGTTTTACCAATTCCACACCTTCCAGTTGGTTGATCCAGCTAAGATTTCGGTCCGAGTCTTCGATAATTAATACCTCTTTTTTACTTAGTTGTTGTTTGTAGGTCACAACATTGAAAGCCTCTTTGTTGTCTATCATGTCCTGAAGAAACTTATCAATATCTACATTGATCATTACCTGCCTTTTCATGTAGGGCCTAAAAAAACTTAGACTATCGATGTGGTCATAGGGCTCGACTATTTCACCATAATTTGTTCCTGAGATGGATATAATCCTTTTGACTTTGTCATTTTGACTTCCTGCGATCAATGCCAAACCACCGCCATAGCTTCGACCTAAAACCGTAAAACCATCGGTTTGAATTCTGAGACGTTCAGCATTTTCGGGCAAACACAAATACTTGATTATTTGATCAATGTCTTTCAACTCATTTGAGTAAAGAAGTTCGCCCTGGCTACCCCAAGTGCCACGATAGTTGAAATGAATGACATTTTTTCCAGCTCTCCGGATAGACTGCGCGAGATCAAATTGATTATCATTTCCCGGAAATCCATGCGCTAGAATAATCGTTTCTTTTGGTTCAGCCCCGTTGGCAATGAATGCATATCCGGCTACCGTATCTCCAAGGATAGGAATCAAAAGTTCTCGATTGACGGCCGGCGCTTCCGGATCATTCTCAAAATCAAGAAAAGCATTACTTGCAGGCTCTTTTTGAGAGGATTGGCAACTCGCCAGGAGGACCAGGACCAAAAGGGACAGATAGTACCGCATGAGTATTCAATTTTGGTTGAATATACTCAATTTCGTTTTTCGATCATCAACAGCTTGGTTGTGGAATTGATCAAACTCAAACTCCAGCTAGGATGCGAGCTTCAAATAATCATTCGCTGTAGAAGTGTTGACCTTGGCTTTTAAAGCATTCAAAATGTTGTAGAGTCCGAAAAATGTACGATTGAAGTAGATGAAATGCCTGGAACCTCTCGTCTGAAGGCGACTCATTTCGGGATCTTTGGAAATAAGCTCGCCCATTTGGTAGATTTCAGAAAAGAACTCGTCATTGCCAAAATCGAATTTGTATTCATTAAATGGACGGGACAACAAACGGATCAGATTGGTAAACATTGTCGTGACAGTCTTAATATCCTTATCTGTATCCTCAGATCGTATAATTTCAAGTTTTTTGAAAAGCTCATCAACCCGTTTGCTATCGTTTAAGACCTCATGTCTCGCTAACTCGAAATAGGAGCTGTAAAAATCTTCAGGAATACTCTTAATGCACCCAAAATCAATCACGCCGAGCCTTGTATCTTTAACAATAAAATTTCCGGGATGAGGATCTGCATGCATCATTTTCAGCTTATGCATTTGGAACATATAGAAATCCCACAAAGTCTGGCCCAATTTGTTTCTATTCTCTTCAGACTGTTCTTTCTTCATCCATTCCCCGATTGGTTCTCCATCAAGCCAACTCATGGTTAAAATCTGTGGAGAACTATGCTCCCTAAAATAGTTCGGAAAAACAAGGTTGGGGAGATGTTTGCATTTGCTGACAAAATCTAGTGATTGCTCGAGTTCAAGTTCGTAATTAGCCTCCTCCAGTAACTTTTCCTCCACTTCTTTCATGTAAGGATCAACTTCACTTCCCTTTACCTTCATCAGCTTAAGCGCAAACGGTTTAGCTAATTTCAAGTCGCTCTTGATACTGTTGGCTACACCTGGGTACTGAACTTTCACAGCAAGAGTCTGACCATCCTTTTCGGCGCGGTGAACCTGACCCATAGAGGCTGCATTGCTCGCTGACTTTGAAAAGGAATCAAATATTTCGTCCGGATTTTTGCCAAAATTTTCACGAAACGTTTTCTTGACCAAAGGATAGGAGAGTGGCGGGGCGTTGTACTGAGCTAGGGCAAATTTGTCGGAATATGCCTTGGGTAGTACATTTTGATCCATACTAAGGAGTTGGGCCATCTTCAATGCACTTCCTTTTAACTCGCTTAAAGAATTGTAAATATCACTGGCATTTTCCTTGTCAAGTTCGTCCTTGTCAAGCGTTCCCTTCAGGGCTGCTTTTCCATATGCCTTAACATAATTAGCCCCAACTTTAACTCCTGTCGTAACAAACTTACTTGCGCGCTTGACCTTGCTGATTGGTATTCGATTCAGTTCTTCAGACATTAGACAGCGGTTTTTGAAAATCCGATTTTTTGAAGAAAGAATTTTCCCAGATCGATTACTGAATCGAGTGCCGGAAGCTCTCCTAAGTCGAATAGAGTCCGGGTAGATTTTTCAACAAAAGCATCAGTGTCCACGGCACCAGCAGAATCGTCTTTGATCCAAAAGTGAATCATCGCTATGCTGTGCTGCCATAGTGCATTTTTATACCCTGATTTTGCGATCTTAAGACCTTTTTCAGGAACGAATGATGGGGGTTGAACCCAATCAACTTCAGCATCCATGACCATTCTTCGGGTTGCTGCCAGATATCTTGGGCCGGCATGTTCAAGGTCCTTTAGGTTTGCAGACATTCTGAAAAGAATGTAGGATCTATCAGCCTTCATTAATTCCAATAGCGTGAAAAGAAAGGACAGGTGTTTTTCCCGTCCGGTCATTGATTCAAAGTCATTGTCTTTTCCTAGTATATCGAGAGTATTGCTGTAGTAGCCCATCCAAATGGAAGACTCTATCGCATCGAGATTCCCAAAGACTTTGAAGAAGTCCTCATCCGAAATCTTTGCGTAATTTGTAAAGATCCGTACTGTGTCAGGGGTTCTACCCTCCGTAAGGAGATAGTCTTGATAACTTTTTTGGATTGCCTTTTTTGATCCAGTTTTTTTTGCCATGTTTTAGTGAGAGATACTTCCTCATCTAAACATCTAAATGCTCTCTTTGGTTTGTAGAAATAGTGAATTTTTCACCCTCTTCATCGTTTTTATTAGATAGGATGCCTTCTAATATTGATTCAGAAAATATCTAATGATATCAGTGGTAGTTATTATTCCTGCGAGATTACCATCTTTCGTTACCGGCAATGCATGAAATTCCTTCTCTGCCAAGATTTCAGCTGCTTCCTTTAAGGTGTTGTCGGGAGAAACGGTTACTGGACTATGCTTCATTACTTGATTGATAGATAGCATATTGAAAATAGCTTCGTCTGTTCCGTCCTGGTTGTCTCCGAAGGTATTTCCAAAACTAATTCTTAGTATATCTGTGTGACTGAGGATCCCTATCAGCTTTTCTCCAGACACAACCGGAATATGACGGATGTGATATTTACTGAACAAATCATTTGCCTCCTGCAGTGAATTATTCACGTTGACTGTGTGAACATCTCTCGTCATTATGTTTGCTACTTTTTCTCGTTGTTTCATCGGATAGAAATTTTTGATTTTATATCAGTAAGGTATTAGTTAGCAGCTGTGACGATAAGGAGGTTAGTCACACTTCCTTTTGATTTAAATCAGAATCTTTAATTTTTAATCTCATTTCTTATTTCCTTGTCAGAAAAGAGCTGATAATAAGGAAACTTGTAACCCAATTATTTTGTATACCTCTTAACCTTAAACATGTAATATGAAGTTTACCGTCTACCTTTCTGGTGAAATCCACTCTGACTGGCGAGAGTCAATCATAAGAGGCTGTGAAGATCAGAACCTTCCGCTGGAATTTCTAACGCCAGTGGTCACCCACAGTGCCTCTGATGATGCTGGAGATGTGCTTGGAGCAGAAGAGAAATCCTTCTGGAAAGATCACAAAAGCGCCAAAGTGAATAGCATTAGAATCAAGACCAATATTGAGAAATCAGATTTGGTGATCATTAAGTTTGGAGAAAAGTATCGTCAGTGGAATGCAGCTTTTGATGCTGGTTATGCTGCTGCCTTGAATAAACCTTATATTGTTATTCACCCGGAGGATTTTACTCATGCATTGAAAGAGGTAGATGCCCAAGCAATGGCTGTTGCTGAAGATGAGGGGCAGGTTATTAGTATCCTGAAATACGTAACTACCCAGAAGTAATTAAGGAGCACTTAGCTTGCTTCGACGCTGTAGATGTTGACTTTGCTGCTTTTTCCCTTTAGCAGGATGTCCCCCACATGCAAGCTGGAAAATGCGGTGTCAAGTTGTAGGTTGGATTGCAGTTTTTCAGAGATCAGCAGACTTCTACCAAGAACGTTGCATTGCTCCTGAATGCGTGCAGCTGTGTTAATAGCATCGCCATGATAGGCAATTTCAGTTTTAATTTCACCCACTTCAGCAACCACAATCTCACCAATGTTCAATCCTGCTTTGAATTCCGGAACCACCCCATATTTCTTTGTATAGTATCCGGACCGGTTGCTGATTCTCTCGCTGAACTCAAAGAAGGCGCGTAAACAATTCGAATTTGTTAATCCGGTTTCTTTTGGCCAGGTAAGGACTACTTCATCACCTACATACTGATACACTTCGGCATTGTATTTCTCCACAACCCTTAGATCCTTGAAACAGTCCTGAATCAATTTACTGTATTTGATATGCCCCAAACTCTCTGCGATGGTCGTGGAGCTCTTCAGATCAAGAAACATAAAGATTCGTTCGTCTTCTTTCGGCTGATAGAACTCCCCTTTGATCATTCGCCAGAGGTTGCCAGGTCCTAACTTCTTGTCGATATGTTTGAATATATCAGTCAAGAACGCTACGAGGAAGAAGTAAAAGACCAACAGTAGCATTTCGTTGGAAAACATGAATTCATTGTAGATTTCCCAGTTGAATTCCTGGCCAATAACCCTTGTAAAAACCCGCATGGCAAACGTTAGCAGTAGCAGTACCACAATGACAAATGAGACCAGGCCGATCACCATGGCCTTTCCTAAGGAAACATATTTGTACACCTTTTTTTCGATGAGATAATCGAGACTTCCAAATAGAAATCCTGATACCACCCCGATGACGAGGTGGATCCGAACTCGCTGTGCAAGTGTTAAAGGTTCAAAATCCTGAACCACTTCCTGGCCGAACTCGCGCATGAACGCCCAGAAAATGAATGCCAGGTTCCATATGATAAAATGGCGGAAAACGTATCGAAAGTATTTGCTTCTCATAATGTTAGAATCTCATTATGAAACCTCTCCGATGAGTTGTTTCTTTACAAAAATGGTTTAAACAACATAGAAGTTACGTGAATTGGCGAAACGTTGGAACGTATTTTAGGTTATTTTCCGGACTCTTGATCCTGATAGTACTGTCTTCTTGCTCGTCAGATGATGTGGATGTTGAACAGCCAAATTTTTACAAAGGCGTCGATCTTTCCTTTCAGCCAGAGATCAATGAGTTTGGTTTTGACTATCGTGACTCTGATGGTAACTCTGTCATATTTTTGCCTTTTTTAAAAAACAAGGGCGCTAACCTCGTGCGTCTTCGACTTTGGCATTCCCCGGCTACTCAGCATTCGGGACTTGACGAGGTACTTACATACGCGAGGGAAATCAAGGGTTCTGGAATGAACATTTTGTTGGACTTTCATTTTTCAGATACGTGGGCAGATCCTGGACAACAGTCCATTCCTCAAGCCTGGAGAGGGCTGAGTTTTGATGAGATCAAGGGAGAATTATCAAATTACACAAAAACCGTCTTGACTGCTCTTGAGAATCAGGGAACATTACCGGAGCTGGTACAAATTGGTAATGAAACAAATGCTGGCTTTTTGTGGGATATTGGTCGAACAGGCGGAGTATTTGATGATAATTGGCCAAATTTTAAGGAGCTTCTGGGTGCCAGTATCCAAGCGGTGCGCGAGATAGACGCTACCATTGAGATCGTTATTCACTTTGCGGGTCTGGATGGCAGTATGGACTATTTTGAGAACCTTCGAGACACCGACTATGACGTTATGGGTCTTTCATATTATTCGCTTTGGCACGGGAAAGATTTGATGGACTTGCAAAATAAAATGTTTGAATTGACGAAGACTTATCAAAAAGAGCTCCTACTCGTCGAGACAGCATACCCTTGGACACTGGAATGGAACGACAATACCCACAACCTCTGGGGGTTAGAAGACCAGTTGATTTCAGGATATCCGGCCACACCGACAGGACAGCATGATTTTTTGGTTAAACTACTTGAGCTGGTGCAGGGCTTACCTGATTCAAGAGGGATTGGCGTTTGTTATTGGGCCCCGGATTGGACAGCATTTAAAGGAGGTCAATCTACAATGGGTTCAAGTTGGGAAAATGCTACTTTTTTCGATTTCGACGGAAATGCTTTACCGATAATCGAGGCGCTATCGCGCTGAAACTTGGGTTTTCCATGCCTTCACAGCACGGGTAAAGGAGTCAACCAATTCCGGGTTTTCCTGTGCCAGGTTGATATCATTGAATGGATCCTTATTCATATTATAAAGGGATTTAATCCCATCAGTTACATTCCAGCTAAAGAACCAATCTTGATTTCGTAGCCAATACCCATCCAATCTCCTGCCCATCATATCACCTTCCCACCGAGTTTGTGTGATGTTTCCAATTATATTTTGCCGCAACTGCGATTGGGAGCCTTCTATGACTGGACGGTAGGACTGACCGAAGTAGGACTCGGGAATATCGATATCGAGATAATCCAGTAATGTTGCAGGAATGTCTGCGCTGTGTATCAGGGCATTTTTCCTTGCTCCGGTGGCTATTTTGCCTTCCCAGGAAAAAATGATGGGTGTCCGAAAGGATTGGTCGTATAAAGAGAGCTTGCCCTTATCTCCACCATTGTGCCATCGAAGCGAATCATGCCTGAATTCCTGATCCGGATTCTGTTCCCAACCATTGTCATTGACATAGACAAACAGAGTGTTTTTAAACTCTCCGGTTTTTTTCAAATGACTTACTAACGCACCTACTCCATCATCAAACCAGGTACAATTAGCATAGTACCTTTTGGCTGATTCAGACATCTCAGCACCCTTATAAAGATTGTAATATTTCTCCGGTGCATCAAAGGGATAGTGAGGTAGTTCCGGTGCAAACCAGAGAAAAAAGGGTTGATCCCGATTTTGGTCAATGAATTCATATACGGGTTCCATCGTGGCTCTTGCCAACTCCAAGCCAGTGCCACCCATAAATTGCTTAAACCATTTACTTCCGTCCTTTCTGTCTTCAGGAGTCCAACCGGTGGTCATTCCGTGAGTAAAACCACCGTTCTGATAGTTGTATTCCCACCATTTTCCTCCCTGAAAGCTCCTGTAACCTGTTTTAGCAAGGATTTCAGGGAATGTTTCGAAATACTTCATTGAATGAAATTGAAAATTTTGTTCCCATTCCGCTCTTTCATCATCTGCCATTTCTTGATAGGCACTCTTGGATTTTTCTTGCTGAAGTTTGTTCGCCACCTCGCCCTTGTAACTGATGGGAAGCGTGCTGGTCATTAACGTTTGAAGGGAGGGTCGACAATGGTTATCAGGGACATATCCCTGTGTGAAAACAGTCCCGCTAGCAGCAAGGGCATCCATATGTGGTGTTTGAACGTAATCAGCTCCCATAAAACCGAAGTAAGGATAACCCTGATCGTCTCCTATGATGAGTACGATATTGGGAGTTTCTTCATCATTGCTGACTTTTTCCTGCGACATAGTGCATGCGAGCAGAAGTAGTGGAAAAATGTATTTGAGGTATTTCATCTCATTATTTTTAGTTGAGCGATGCTACTATCGAAACGCTCCTGGCCGGAAGTTTGACAGCAATGTTTTCATCACGGCGTTCTACATTCCTCTCGTTGAGAATGTCTTCATAGGAGCCGGCATTACGAACAGGAACGGAAGTAACCGTCTCGTTTTCACTTGTATTTAAAAAGACGATAACCTCATCTCTGTCATTGTATCTGCTATAAACGAGTGTTCCTAATTCATCATTTTTAAAAAGGAAGTCTATGTCTCCTGTCATGAGCACAGGATTCTCTTTTCGAATTCGTATTAGTTTTTGGTAATAGCTGAACAATTCGTTGTTGAACTGAACCGGGTCTGCTGGGCGATCCCATCTTTCCGGATGAGATGTTTCTGACTCAAAATCGTAATCCGGCCAAACCAATGGTTTGCGGCAGTTGGGATCGTCGCTTCCCCACATTCCCATCTCATCACCAGCCCAGATATGAGGGGACCCAATGTAGGTGAACTGATGTGCCAGCAATAGCCGCAAGGTCTGGTACGTTCTTGTGTCTGGTTTGTGAATTTTGTACTCATTTCCCTCAAAGGGATTGGTATCTACTTTATAAGGATTTTTGTTGAACAGCGAGGTGAGAACCCTTGGAGTGTCATGACTGCCGTTTAGGTTCATCATAGCATAGCTACTCTGAGGTCTGAGGTTAGATCGGTAAGAATTGAGGCTATCTACAAATGCCGAAACGGAAATTTCCGGAGAATCATTGAAAAAAGCCCTTGCAGCCCGGTACCAGCGATAATTCATAGGTGCATCAAAGATGTCGCCCTTGACAAAGGGCTCCGGATCAAGCAATTTGTCTGGCCATTGTTCCCACCAGACCTCTCCAAGCAGGTAGGCATCGGGATTCACGCTGCGAACAACTTTTCGATAATCTCGCCAAAACCCGAAAGGCATCTCGGCGGCAACATCCAGACGGAATCCATCCACACCATCTGACGGGTCACCATCGCTGTTGGGGTCTAGCCATCTTCGCGTAATGCTGAAAATGTGCTGCTTCACCTCGTCAAGCAAAACGTCGCCTTCAGCGGGAACAATCTTTTCACTGTGTTCCAAATACTCGGTCTCCTGAATTTCGGGCAGGTCAAAGACACCAAACCAACCCCGGTATTCAAATTCATTGGCTTCCGTAGCAGGATCGTCGAAGGATTTTACCCAATACCAATCTTTGTACTTAGAATTCTCCTGATTTATGACCAAATCCTGCCAGGCCCAAAACGTATGTCCTGTGTGATTCCAGGAATAGTCAAGAATGACTCTTATCCCTCTCTTGTGGAATTCATCTATCACACTCAGGAATAGTTTGTCAGCCGCTGTGAATTTCCAGGTAGATGGATCATCCGGAGTCTCCGTGTTCATGATTTCTACATCCCCCCGAGGATCTGGTCCGAAGTTTCGATCAATGTGACGCCAGTGCCGTGCATCATACTTGTGCAGGGAAGGTGCGTCGTTTAGCGGATTGAAGTATACAGCAGTAATGCCAAGCGAGTCTAAGTAATCCATTTGATCAAGCACGCCCTGCAGGTCTCCACCATATCGTCTTAGTTGAGATTTCTGGCCAAATGAAGCCACTGGGTTTCCGTAAAAATCCTTCCCGCTTTCTAGTCCGGGAAAGTAATCATCGTCCCGATACCAATCCTGTGTCCATGGTGTGATCTTCCAGTCCTCAGGAACAAATCCCGGATAAGTGCCTTGCATGTCCTGTGGCGTTGGATCATTCGAAGGATCACCATTTCTAAATCGTTCCACAAAAATCTGGTACCAAACGACTTCTTTTGACCATTGAGGTGGATCTTCAAAAGCCGTAGGTTGATCTTTTAGACCTGTATCACAAGCTGTGATGATCACTAGAGCTAAAAGAATTGCTGAATGTGTGATTGATTTCATTGGTATGGGAATGTTACTTTTCTCAATGCGGTGCTTCCAAACGGGACTAGCTTGACAGTTACAGCCTGGTTGTTTCGAATGTCACGAAGCTCACCTTTTAAATAGGTGCCACCGTCATACCAGCCCGTAGACTTGGATTCCGATACATACTTGAACCTGGGTTTACTAACCAGCTCGAAGTATTCAAAATCGTCCCGGTTTGGGTAAACAAAATAGTCTGAAAAGCTAGCAATATTATGGGACTTCTGTACTTCATTTTTCCCATCGATGGCATATGCATAAACTAGTGGTCCTCGCTGAAAATAGCCCTCTTCATCAAATTTCTTTTCCTTCAAATCATAGGCAAATGACATGTAGATCTTGTCACCTTTTTCCCAAATCTTGTTGACCTTATAAAATCCATCATCCAAAGAAATTGATGCTCCATCAGCCGTGAGCTCTACATTCCTGACCCACGATGGTTTTCTTAAGTAGATCGCCAGCTCCAAAGGAGAGGAAGGACTGACTGTCAGCTCAATTTTGTCGGAAAGCGGGTAATTCGTGGTTTGGATAATGCTCAGATCTGTTTCCTTGAACTTCGTTTTCAGCTCGGACGGAGAGTAAAGTGTAGCAGCAAATCCGTCATCGGTCTTCATCCACTGTTGACCGACAAAATAGGGTAGGTGCTTACCATAGTTAGGCGAACAACAAAGAGCTACATCTGTATGAGTAGGTGAATATTTGAACCGTTGATCATTGCCATGTGAAGACGTTGCATCCACTTTGTAGCTATTGTCATACTTGCAATAAGCAATGGCGGTACCCGACTGATTCCGCATGCCCAAAATAGTATTGAAGGTGATTTTTTCATACCGGTCCGCCCATTCCACCTGACCACTTTTTTGTAATGCAGATCCAAAGAATTCTCGAAGTTCGAATTGACTACAGAATTCACCAGCCGTTTCGTCGGCGTTGGCAGTCTTCTTTGCTATCCACTCATCACCGATACCGCCTCCACTTGGAAGAATACAATTTGAGAGTTTTTGCATTGCATTTTCAAATGCCAACTGCATCTCAGAATATCCAGTAGCATGATAAGTGAGGATGAGGGTCCGCAAATGCTCGTAAGTGTGAACAGCGTGGCTTTCAAACAGTGAGTCTCTTTGAAGTAAATACTCATACCTGATATCGTTAAATGCGCGATTTAGGGGATATGTTGAAAAATCCTTGTATAGGAAGACGGCATAATCCATGTATTTTTTATTTCCGGTGATCCTGTAAAGAGTCTCGCAAACATCTGTAATCATCAGGCCGTGAGTGACACCTCCAAAACTTCCGGATAGATTAAAGGGGCTTTTTGAGTCCGGGCCATACTTCGACAAGGTAAGGTTCATTGCCCTTTCCACTGCGTTAAGAACCTTTGTATCACCTGTCAGTTCATAATAGGCCAACAGCATTCGGAATAAGGTGGCTTGAGACCATAGTTCTCCATTTGAACCATCATGCTGATATCTAAGCTTTGGCCCGTAGATTCCAATGTAACCGTCATCATCTTGTGTCGAGATGAGATATTCCACCAGCCTTTTGCTTTTCTGCATCCCTTTCTTATTCTTGGTTAAGAAGGAAGTTCGAACATATCCATCAATCCAATTTCCATAAGACTCACTATTCCACCATTGAATGGATTGTTCCCAGGCGGCTCCTGTCAAAACCAGTCCTTTTATGTCGGGAATGTCTTCTTTTGACATTCTTCGAGCTGTGTTAAACAGATCATCCTCCAACAAGATGTCAGGAGCTAAAAGGTCTAGATTTCCCACTATCCCACTTGTTAGGTCTTGATTCATCATTTCGAGGATCCAGCCCTGAGGTCTTACGGACCCAAAGGGCAATAATTCAAAGCGCGGTTTTATAGGGTTTCTCTTTCGTTCAAAGAAGGACAATAGTTCCGGATCGTTTTGTCGGTCTTGAGTGTTTTGGTTGATTTTTGATTCAAAATCTTCACCTTGAGAGCTTTTTTTTGAACAACTCAAAACAAGAAAGACACAAATAACCCTTGCTACTTTCATAGACTTAGCTTTCGTAAAGAATGGGGTTCAGTTCTGTGTCAATCACTTCACCAACCTTGGCTCCGGGACACCAGGTCTCCCAATCGTTGCGTTGGTTTTCGTTGACTGGCTCCTTCAAGACCATATCTTTATCCATGTAAATCACAGTCATTACTCTTCTCATTTGATCTGTTTGATTAGCACCAGCCCGATGAAAAATCCAGCCTGAATGGAAACTGACCTCCCCAATCTCAAAAGGTTCACGAATGTGCTTAAAATCATTGACCCTTAGTTTTTTTGTCATGAAGGCCTCACTGTCATCGCTTATTTGCATATCCCGACCCTCCACGATTTGATGACTTCCGGCGCTGAATTCCAAGGGCCCCATTTCAAGTGGAGTCTCCTGGAGCGGGATCCAGGCTGTGATCGTCTTGTCAGTGCTTAGCGGCCAGTAATATTGATCTGCATGCCACGGAGTGATTCCACCGCCCGCTTCTTTGAATAGTGCCTGATCATGATACATCCTCACTCCCTCCACTTGCATGAGACCCGCGGCGATCTGCCCCAACCTCTCGCTGAACACAAATTCTTTTATCAGAGCGTCCTTTTGCCAGAGATTAAATAGTTGCAAAAAGGCCTGACCATACGTGTCTCTCTTCTCGATGGGAGTATGCTCTGTGTTTAGTTCATGGACCTTACCCTCAATAACCTTAGCAAACTGGTCAAGTGTTTCTTCGTCAAAGACATTTTTGAGCTTGATAAATCTATTTTCCTGGTAGAAAGATATTTGTTCCCGCGAGAGTTGATATGGTTTGTCTAGCCTATGATCCATAGATTCAATCCTGAATGTTCTAGTTACTCCTGTTGCTAGGCTTTAACAAAAACTCTAATGGAATATGAAGTCTTTCATTCCATGACCTTTCGTCATGAGCAGCTCCTTCGAATTTCTTACTTAGAAAGTTGGATACATCATAACCATTTGCAGCTATGATTTTGTCAGCCTCTTGTTGCAGGGATTCGTACAGTGCATCCAGCGTCTCGGTCCCATAATCGAAGTACACTCTGTGATTTTTTGGATTTGGAAGATTTACCTTCAGGTATTCGAAGAAAGCACCTGGAATGGGATTGTTGTCTACCGTGAAGGTTCCCGGCCAGTGAGTACTAATGCAAGCTGCTCCACCAAAAACTTCAGGATATTCACAGATCGCATACATGGAAATGAGTCCGCCCATGCTGGACCCAGCGATGAACGTGTTTTTGGGTCCTGGCAAGGTTCTAAAATTTTCATCTAAGTATGGTTTTAGTTCATGAACCAAGAATTTGAGGTACTTGTCCGACTGGATCACACTTCCAAACAGCGCTTGTTCTGAACTCCTCCCAAGGTTGAGTAGCGAATCCTGTACACCCTTTGGTAGGCTGTTGAAGGGTTTCTGAGGGAAATACTCGGAGTGCCTGAGGCTATCAATATTCCATACACCAACTACGATCGTTTCTCGTATCTTCTTCTCTTGGATGAGCTGATTCATTACTTCATCGACACCCCATTCTTGCTTATTCCAGGTAGTTGTTGAATCAAATAACATTTGTCCATCATGCATGTACAATACGGGAAATCGTTCTTCGGACGATAGATAGGAGGGGGGTAGCCAAACCTGAATTTGCCTTGAGGCTACAAAGCTTGATTGCATTGGAAACGGATCACTCATCGATCCTTCTCTTTCGGACTGGCACTGGATAAGAGTTGCAAGTAAGAATGTAATCGTGACTTTTTTCAATGATATCGTGATTTAAAGCAAAAAGGCGGCTATAGCCGCCCTTTTCTAGGGTGATGCTTACATGTTAATAACCATCATTTTGTACCAGGTTTGGATTTGCAATTAGATCTGAGGCAGGTATCGGAAAGATCTCCAAATGCGCTGAAGTTGCTGTTCCTACATCTACACCACCTTTCCACGGCCAGATATACGCACCTCCGGTGAATTGACCATAACGAATCAAATCTGTCCTTCTCGACCCTTCAAGGTAAAGTTCCCTGCCACGTTCATCCAATATGAAATCAAGGTCGACTTGTCCCATTGTTACATCCCCACTGTTGTCGCCATAAGCACGCATACGCAATTCATTAATATAACCCAATGTTGTTGCGTCAATGCTTCCGCCGCTTCTCAACTGCGCTTCGGCTAATGTCAAGTATGTTTCGGCCAATCGGAAGACCGGAAAATCCGTACTTACGAAATCAACTCCCGGTGCTCTTAGTCCGGTAGATGCTTCAATATTGTTGTATTTTGGTGTGGGCCACCCCTCTGTAAATTCACCAATATCGGTAATTTCCAAAGTTTGCCCTTCAGTAAAGAATATCGCACGTCCATCGGCACTGGCTCCATTGGGATCGGTTGCTGCCCCTGGAAACAAGTTCACAAAGGCGCTGGTTGTGCGATAGCCGCCCCAGCCGCTAGGAACGCCATAATCAGCTTCTGCTTCATTTGCAGAAGGAGCCCCATTCTTCATATCATCGGACATGGCACCACCAATACCACCACGGATCAGTGTCGTAGTTCCACCCCAGGATTGAGAGGAGATTCCATCATGCACGATAGGCCAGATGATCTCATCTGTGCGGACATGGTTGTCGCCCATAAATAGCTCTGGATAGGCGGGTGCGATGCTGTAAACACCGGCATTTAGAATCTTCTGACATTCAGCAATACACTCGGTGTACCGGTCCGATCCAATGTAAACTGAGGCATTAAGATAAAGCCTCATTTTCAATGCCCAGGCAGCGGCTCGGTCTACTCTTCCATAATCGTGGTTAGATTGCCCGGCAGGTAACATCACGTCCTCCAATTCAGTCAGCTCTGACTCTATAAAATCGAATAGTTCCTGTGGCTCTACTTGTGACGGCAGGTCAGAAGTAATAGACGTAAGCAATGCAACATTCCGAAATTGATCCAAGGCATGCCAGTATGAGTAGGCGCGAATGAAGCGAGCCTCAAGCTTAAATTCTTCGATTTTATCTATTTCCGTCGCAGTAAGACCGGTTGGAAGCGTCTCAGCAACACGGAGAAAATCATTGGCTAAGGAGATAGTGTAAAAAATCCGATAGTAAAGTACACGCACGAACTGGTTGTCAGAGCCCCAGGTATGATTGTGCAGATCTCGAATTCCCGAGTCAGACCAGGCGATGATTGCTTCATCGGTTGTCAGTTCCTGAGCTTTCCACCAGACACGTAAGTAGCTGGAGAACCCCTCATCATTGATGATCGATAGGTCAGCATCTCCGGTGGGACCGGCATTTCCTGTCAGTGTCAGGGAAGCGTATATCTTAGCTATATACGATTGGTATCCGTCAAAATCCTGAAAAGCAACGGACTCAACCAATCCGTTTTTAGGTACTAGATCAAGGTCTGTACATGATCCAAGTGCAATAAACAAGAGGGAGGTTATAAATATCTTTTTCATGTTCAAAATCATTTTAAGGTTAGGTTCACACCCAACAGGAACGTTCTTGATCTTGGGTACTGATTGTTGTCAATTCCATTAATGCCTGCCTCGGGATCAATTCCCCCATAACCCGTCAGGGTCAGCAAGTTGGAAGCCGTTAGGTAGGCTCGTGCTCCAATGTTTTTGAAATCTTGAAAGCGATAGCCAACTGTGATGTTATCAAGTTTTAGAAAATCAGCTTTCTCGATAAAAATGTCGGAGAGTAACTGCTTCTCCGTAAAATCATTTTGGTATGCGGCAAGGTGGATGTTGTTGGGAGCAAAATTGTTGTCAACACCTTCAAAGGCTCCGAATTGTGACTCAACATTGTTATATACGTACCCGCCAATTTGACTTCTCATCGTGAGGGCAACATCAAACCTTTTGTAGGAAATGTTAGCAGTTAATCCCATAATTAAATCTGGTGCTGGCTTCTTAAAGGGCCTAAGATCATCTTCATTGATCTGTCCGTCGTTGTTTTGATCCACATAGAGATCCAAATCATCTCTCAGCCCGTCATCATTGGCATCTGTTCCATCAGGAATAGGTTGGCCATCGGCACCTTTGATATGTTCATAAACAAAAAAGGAATTAACCGGAAGGCCTACTTTTAATATTTGGATTGACTGTCCCACATCACCTGAAATTCCACCGGTAGTGTATCCTTGAAAGTCAGGCAGATTAGAGTTGTCTAGCTTTATAATCTCGTTTTTGTTATAGGCAGCATTGAATGCAAGATTTACTCTTAGATCCGCCTTGTCAAGTACCACCGAATTTAAAAGAAGTTCGATACCCTTGTTTTCTACCTCACCAATGTTGGTAACAGCCCTATCTCCTGTGAGCGTTCCGATTGGAAACGCAATGTCGAACAATAGGTCGGAGGTGTTCTTTTTATAGAGATCAAGTGAGCCATACAGCCGGCCTTCAAGAAATCCAAAATCAATTCCGAAATTGACAGAAGTCGTTTCTTCCCATTTTATCTTCGGATCGACTGCATTTGGTCTGAATGTGTTGACCGTGTCGCTACCAAAAAGATACTGAGCTCGATCATCACCAGGTTCGTAGAGATTGACATATAGATAGTCACCAATTTCTTCATTCCCCGTGATTCCCCAACTTGCTCGAATTTTAAGATTTGAGAAAATGTTTTCCAAGCCATCTGCGAACGGCTCATCAATTAACCGCCAACCTACAGCCAAAGAGGGAAAGAGTCCCCACTGATTTTCAGGAGCAAAGCGGGTACTTCCATCTCGTCGCACAGTGGCGGTAATCAAGTACTTATCGTTGATGGACAAATTCGCACGACCCCAAAAGGAGATGAGCCTATTCTCCAGATTCTCCGGAATAGGGTCAAAAAGAAAAGGTTTTATTGAATTTAGCTTACCATCCGAAATAAACTCGTTGTAGTTACTTATTTCAAGTGTGTCTAAGGTGACTCCGTCTTCTAGGTTGAACGTATTTTCCACCTGTGTCTTGAAATCCTGGTAGGAGTATCCACCAATTAAGTCAAGTTTCCCAAGTGAGATTTCGGTGGTGTAATTGAGATATGCCTCGAAAAGATTGCTTTTGCGTGTGTCTTCGAAGTACGAAAAGCTTCCATTTACCCTTCCAGCCTTGGGATTGATCAATTTTGTGTCCTGGCTTAGTCCTGATGCATCATCGAGCGCATAGTTGATTTTTGCTGACAACCCATCCAGGAAAGGCAAGTTGTACTCAGCTGTCGTGGAGATAAGGTGCCTAACCGTTCGGCCTATGTTGATCGTTTGGTTGATTTGAGCAACAGGGTTTGAGGGAGCGAGATTACTCGACCACTCAAAGTAACCACCAGTTTCCTGGTCGTCGGCAAATACGGATTGAGTAGGATCGAAGATGAGCGCCGACCCAACCACATTGGGCGCAAACCGGTTGTTGATCACCGAGTGTTTGGTATTTACTGTGATGGTCAGATCATCATTCAAGAGCCGCTGCGTAAAATTGACGGATCCACTCAAACGTTCGGTATTGGAAGTTAGAAGAATCCCGTCCAGGTTTTGATAGTTAAGAGAAACGCGAGCAGTGTTCGTTTTTCCTCCAAAAGAACTGCTAATATTATGATTGTGTCCCTGCGCCGTCTGAAGTACTTCATCTAGCCAATCGGTACTGGAGCTTCCTAGGTCTCCAAGATTTTTTGGACCTTTTCGTCCCACGGTGAACTCAAACTCTTCTGTATTGAGCATATTAACTCGATCCACGATGGTACTGATGGAATAGGACCCATCGTAGCTAAACTGTGGTTTTCCTGGCGTACCAGTTTTGGTCGTTATGATGATAACTCCATTTGCACCTCGGGAACCGTAAATGGCTGCCGAAGAAGCGTCTTTCAATACGGTGATGTCGGCAATATCTGAAGGATTAATAAAGTTGAGGGGATTTCTCCCACCTGCCACCCCATCATTTTCCAGGGGCACTCCATCGACAACAAAGAGGGGCTCATTTCCTGCGTTTAACGAGGTACCGCCCCTCATACGGATGCTGATGCCTCCTCCTGGCTCACCACTATCCGAGGTAATCTGCACTCCCGCCACCTTGCCAGCAAGCAACTGGTCCGGAGAAGTTAACATGCCTTTGTTGAAAGCTTCTGAATCAATCTTATTGACGACCCCGGTAACATCTCCTTTCTCTACCTGGCCATATCCGATCACTACAATCTCGGAGAGCTCCTGAACCTCTGTAGCTAGATCCACATCAATGGTGCTTCGTTGACCAACTAAAATTTCTTGTGTCCTGTAGCCGATATAGGTGATGACAAGTACATCATCGGCAGATGCATTGAGTGAGTATCGACCGTTAATATCAGTGGAAGTTCCAGTTTGTGTTCCTTTGATTTGAATGGTGACTCCAGGTAAGCCAATGCCATCTGCTGGATCTGTAATCACCCCTGTGACGGTCCGTGTTTGTGCAAGAGTGACTGAGGCAATGCTAGTCAGGAGCAGGACTAAAAAAATTGCTTTCGAGCTTTCAACCCATTCGAAAATCTTCTCCATAGAATCGGTTTTAATTAATGATGACTAAGAAGTAAAAAATTGTACTATTCCTAAGATTAACTCTTACTAGAAATATTCTTCAATTTTATCAAATTCGTAGTCTAATACAATGATAATCTGTGTTTTTTGATGCAAAAATTTTATGCAAACGTTTGCGAATCAGATATTTACAATTGAAGTTGTCTTGAACTGTGGAACAGCTGCAACAACTCTTATTCTATGAAAAGCTTGATTTACTCTTTTATAATTTTTTTGATATGCCGCTGACCCTTCAATTCGAATTCCAGCAGGTAGATTCCGGATGCTATTTTCGAAAGGTCCAGTTGATTATCCTCGAGCTTTTGGATTGTCAAAAGTTTCTTACCTGATAGGTTTTTTAGACTAAGGTTGGAAGCGATAATCGAACTTTGAATAGTCACTCTTTCTGCAAACGGATTTGGATAAACCTCAACCATCTCTTGCAGATCACTAGCCAGCACTATGGCCTGATCATCAATGTAATTTTCAATAAGTTCTGAAGTGTACACTGCCAGCCGTCCAGGACCAAGCGTGACTTCCTCATCTAGACTTGTCACCTCAATTGGAGTCCCAGAGAAATAGTCGTACCAGGTGCCTGTACTGGTGAATTTATGTGTGCCAGTTTGTTCTTCTGTATCAAAATTTCCTATCACATAGATCTCAACATCCGGATGTGTGATATTGATAGTTTTGATCCATGCCGATGTGCTCCAAGAAAAATATTCCTCGTTGATGTAATTCGTCTTTGTTCTAAGATTGATCAGAGATTTGTACAGATCAAACAATTTCTTTCTACTGGGGTTCTCCAAGTATTCCCAATGGGTTGGTTTAATTCCAAGCCGATCGTTGTTCAGCTCTTCATCATACCCCATCTCACCAAATTGCCATATCATTTTTGGGCCGGGAACTGTAAGGAAAAAGGCGGCAGAAAGCTTAGCCCTTTCCAAAGCCAAACTCAGACTCTTACCATCGTTAAGCAAATCCCACATGAGCCGCTCTTCATCGTGGCTCTCCATATAGCCGACCACATGCGGATCATTCCACCCCCTAGCTTCATGGTAGAGCCAGTTTAGTGAAGTAGAACCACCAGATGCAACTTGACGATACGTGTGATTCATATTCCCCCATAACATCATACCATAATTTGCCAGGTCACGCTCCTCATCGTTGTCGGCAAAATGTTCTAGAATTATGTAGGTGGAGGGATCAACCGACCAAATCACGTCTGCGATTCGCTTCCAAATGGCGACTCTTGAGGCGTCGAAGCTACCCCATAGATTTAGATTGCCAATACTGTTCACCTGGGTGAACCCCTTAGATAGGTCAAATCGATATCCATCAACGTTATACTCCTCCAACCAGTAAGTAACTACTCTGTCAGTGTAGTCTCTGGTGTATTGACTTTCATGATTCATGTCGTAACCAACGTTGAAATCGTGCTTGGCGGAAGTATTGAACCACGGATTTTCGGATGTGGGAGACCCATAGAGTCCCTCATTATACAATCTCACTAGTGAGTTGCGGCCAAATTGATGGTTGAGGACGATATCAAGGATCACAGCGATACCTCTTTTGTGAGCCTCATTGATTAGCGTTTTCAAGTCAAGCTCTGTCCCATAATACTTGTCAATGGCAAACATGGAGGAGGGGTTATAGCCCCAGCTAAGATTTCCCTCGAATTCCATCACAGGCATCAATTCGAGGGCATTTACTCCCAATTCTTGTAGATAATCAAGCCGCGAGGTAACTGCTTCATAGGTTCTTTCATCAG
Source organism: Cyclobacteriaceae bacterium (assembly GCA_028285685.1). Classification (GTDB taxonomy): domain Bacteria; phylum Bacteroidota; class Bacteroidia; order Cytophagales; family Cyclobacteriaceae; genus Ekhidna. The sequence continues at coordinate 28,886 of JANQOR010000004.1, forward strand.
TGAAATCACGAATGAGAAGTTCATAGATCACCAGGTCCTCTTTGGCAGGTTTTTGAAAGTCAACCCACTCAAAATCCTGTTGATTGGTTTGAAGATAGGACGCTGCTTCACTTGTTTGATCACCCGGGTATGGGAGTAGGTTAGCATACCGCTCTTCGGAAACGATTTGCCCGTCGTCGAACTGAGAACTTATCTTTTCAGCATAAGGATCGGCAATGCGGATTTCACCATCAACTAGATATTGATATCTGTATTCCTGACCACTCGTCAATCCGGATATTGTTAACCAAAACTGATTACCATCCTTTTTCATCAGGTAATTCTCATCGATTGTCCAATTGTTGAAGTCTCCAATTACAAAGACGTGTTCTTTATTGGGAGCTTCCAGAACAAGGGTGGCCATTGTGTTGTCGATATAATTGATCCCATTTCGAACACCTGAAGGCTGTGCTTCTTCTGCCGTGGTTGGAGTTAAGGTGTAACTGTATATTTTTTCATCTGAATCGGTTCCATTTGTCGCCAGAACCCTAATGTGATGCACAAGCCCATCATCCAATATGGTATGTGTATGCACTAACTCTGTCACATCAGTGCCAGATTCGACAGTAACATCATCCACTAGAATATCAATTTGAGCTGGCTCAGATGTTGCTGCCGAAATTGTTAAATCCTGACTGTTGTTAAAAAAGCCGAAATTTCCAGTAGGACTTTGTAGTGCGAGTGTAAAGCCATTGGAAATGGTTGCTATGTGATCTTCCGTCTGTCCATTGCTCCAGTCGTTTCCTTTTAGGAGCATTCCTATTGATTGAATTTCGTCAGCAGGTTGATTGTAAAATTGAGTTGGTGTGAGCGTAATTGAGAAAAATACTTGACCCGAGCCATCGACTGTTTTGGTGAACTTTGCCGGGTTGGTTGCGGCCGCATTCGAACTTGCCGGGTTAACATTTGATGGTGCATCTATGTTTTTTCCCGGCAACCACATCCAGATCCAAGCTTCATCTAAGCTTGATAAGGAAGAGCTTGTAACATTGTAGGTGATGGTGATTTCATCATCAGCCGAAAAAAAGGCGGGTTCAATTGTAGGCTTTTGCGCAAAGCAAGTTGAGCTGACGAAGAGTAGAAGAGTGAGTATTTTTTTCATTTTGAGCTTGTCCTGTCCACTTAGAAGAAAAAAAAGCTGCTCAAATTTGAGCAGCTTTTTTTAAGCATCACAAAAATTTATTGTACAGTGGCGGTGTAAGTGACCCCTCCATCTGCTGTCGTAATCGTAATATCAAACGTTCCAGCAGTTGCAGTTATGTTACCTCCATTGAACACTAAATCTGTCAATGCACCTCCCAGGTTGTAGTCCCAACCGGCATTTACCCTGAATTTATACTCATCTGCCGTCAATGCTATTCCAGTAACTGTTGCGGATGCAAGGTCATCATTGTATGTCATAACTGTTCCTGTGTCCCATCCACCTGGAGTCGCAGCTCCAATTACCTCGAATGCAGCCTCATCAATTGTCATGTTCCAGGTAACTCCAAAATCGTCAGTAGTTACCTCGAAGTAGTAAAGACCAGAATTTCCGTCCGCCAAAAACCACTGCCCATCAGCGTTAGTCGCTCCATCGTCAGAGATGGTTCCCGCATCTGTGTTGTCAGTTACGTTAACATTGGTGGGAAGAAGCTTAGTAGCCCAAGTGTCATCTGTTCTGAATTTGAACTGATTGTTTCCATCACCACCGGCATCTAGTGGGAATACTCCTCTCCACTTGTGAACACCTCCATCTCCGTTGGCATATGTCAGCTCCTGGTCAGTGTTCCAATCATCAAAAGTTGCACCACCAATAATACCCCATGTGAAGTTTTCGATATCAAAGGCACAAACTTCTGCATCACCGGTTCTTTCGATGGCAAGTGAAATCACACCAGCGTCAGAAAGCGATACTGTGACGGTATAGGTCCCCGCATCGGCATCCGCCAGTGTAATATTGCTTCCACCTTCCTCTAACGCACTCAATGTGCCTCCAAGATTCGTTAAGGCCACATAACCATTTGCAGCATTATATGGATCGTTGTCATCGACCATCGTACGACGATCAATTTTCCAGGCATCATTGAATCTGATTTTGTACTCGCCGCCTTTAAGAATAATGCCTGAAGATTCCCATGTGGTACCGTCAGCGCTTGAAGAGGACTCTACAACGTCGACATCAGAGTTGAACCCGTTAGAGACGCAAGCACTTTCAAATACTGCTCCTCCAATTACACCCCATGAAGTGACTCTAGTTAGAAGTGCCTCGCTTGACTGCGTATCAAAGACAACGTGATAGACTCCTTCCGTCCCAACTGCAAAAGCTGCTCCGTTTTCGCTTAGACTCACCACAACAAATTCGGAAGGTTGTTCTGATGTTTCGGCACCGGATAATGTCATAGAACCATCGGTAGTGGTTGCTGTCCCACCCCATTGGTTTAAGATTTCTTGTTCGTCGATTTCAGCAAAAACGTAGTTACCAGCAGTCAGATAGACGTATCCAACAAGGTGTCCTGATCGTTCAATGGTCCCGAAATCTGGACCCTCTACCATGTTTGAATTTAAGACTGCAGCGGTAGATACAGACACGTCGGTTCCAGAGATTCCCGCGATGTACACACCATCGGAAACAGAGAAGGTTCCGGCTCCGTCACCGATATCAATTCCACCATCATCATCTCCACATGAAGAGGCGAAAATTATGACCCCGAGAAAAGCAAAATAACCCAGGAATTTGTAGGCATTTTTCATCATGATTAATTAGTAGTTTTTTAGTTAATTCTTTGTTTAAAAAAGCTTAAGATTTATCAATTTCTTAAAACCCCGATAATCGAATTTTATGAAATCATTAATACTGCACAATAGTTTTGGAATTTTTTTGCAAGTATTTTTTTCTGCAAACGTTTGCGTATCAGGCTTTTACAAAAGCCAAGACCGTTTTTTTGCACAAATACGTATCTTTCTTGTATGAAAAGGCAGACAACGACCATCAAGGATATAGCCAAGGAATTGGGTATATCACCCTCAACGGTTTCACGCGCTTTAAAAGATCATTTTGAAATTAGCACGGAGACCATTGAAGCCGTTAAGCGTGTTGCAAAGGAATTGAACTATCAACCAAACTCACTAGCACTGAGTTTGCGGTACAGCAAATCCAACACCATTGGTGTGATAATTCCGGAGATTGTTCACTTCTTTTTCTCGACTGTCATAAGCGGTATTGAGGACATTGCTCAGAGCAAGGGGTACAACGTGATCATCACACAGTCGAACGAGTCGTTGGAGCGTGAGGTGATGAATATTCAAACGTTGTTCAATAACAGGGTGGATGGTGTGTTGATTTCGATTTCGAAGGAGTCATTCGACACTGCGCATTTTGAAGCACTGCAACAAAAGGGTCTCCCAATAGTATTCTTTGATCGTGTGGCACACGATATTGAGAGCAGTCAGGTTACTGTTGACGATTTTATGGGAGGGTATCAAGCCACTGAGCATTTGCTGAAGCAAGGCTATCGAAAAGTTGCGCATCTTGCAGGTCCCTCAAACCTGGACATTACCCTTGATAGACTTAGTGGCTATAAGAAAGCACATGAGGATGCGGGACTGGCTTGGGAGGAAGAGTTGATCGTATACGATAAAGCTTCGAATGAAAGTGATGCCTACACGGCCACTTACAACCTTTTGAAATCCAGCAATCCCGATGCAATTTTCACTTCGAATGACATGGCTGCCATGGGAGCCATCAAAGCTGCACAGAAGTATGGAAAGAATGTTCCACTGGATTTTGGTGTGGTAGGATTCAGCAACTGGCAATTTACTGCACTAACCAATCCGTCAATCACAACGATCGAGCAGCCAGGTTTTGAGATGGGTCAGCATGCTGCTGAGCTGCTCATAAAGGAAATTGACTCGGAAGAAGATAATGTGCAACATGAGTCTGTGAAGCTTCCAACTCGACTAATTGAGAGAGAGTCCTCCAGGAAATAGCAACTCGTTTAAAAAAGGACAATCATTTTTACAAAATCCTAATTATCAGCACTTTCGCAACCGTTTGCGTTACTTTTTTTGAATTTTTCCTAGCTATCTCACTAATAATATTCATTATTTTGAGCCTCATCAAATCGATCAACTTTTAAATCTTTAAATGATTGAAGCTGTTAAAAATAGCGGTAAGAAGAGGATAGAAATGACTGGAAACTTCAAATCGTATCAGGTCACTGATTTTGGAATTGATCTCAAAACTGACGATTCTCAATATGCAATTACATTCTATACGCCAGATGTCCTGAGGGTTCATCAATTTGGCGAAAACAGGGACGAAAACCCATATTCGGTTATCAGGTCTCCGGAAAAAACGGATTTCTCGATTGAGGAAAATGACAAGTCGATCATCCTTCTTTCGGATAAGATGGATGTGCTTGTGAACAAGTCTCCTATCATGATAACCTTTCTTACGAAGGATGGTAAGGTAATCAATAGGGACGAGCCGGGACTAGCAACACAAAGGCAAGGTGATCAGATCACCGTTTACAAATCACTGCAGAAAGATGAGCGTTTTATTGGACTAGGAGAGAAGACAGGACCTCTTGATAGAAGAGGACGAGGCTATGTGAATTGGAACACGGATCGATTTGCCTACGAAACGGACGCGGATCCAATTTATGCCTCTATTCCATTTTACATCGGAATTCACCAACAGATGTCTTATGGAATTTTTGTTGACAACTCCTACAAGAGCCACTTCAATTTCGGAGCTTCTAACAACAGGTTTTCGAGTTTTTCTGTTGACTCGGGAGACATGAATTACTATTTCTTCAATGGAACAGTTGCGGAAATCATAGAGTCTTACACGTGGTTGACTGGTCGAATGACCCTTCCACCGCTATGGAGTATTGGATACCAACAATGTAGATACAGTTATTATCCTGACACTGAGGTCTTGGACGTGGCGAAAAAGTTCAGAGATAAGGATATCCCCGCCGACGTGATTGTGCTGGATATTCACTATATGGATAAATACAAAATCTTTTCTTGGGACAAAGAACGTTTTCCTTATCCGGACCAGATGGTGGACCTCTTAAAGGAGATGGGTTTTGAAGTCGTAGTGATTTGTGATCCTGGAATCAAGATTGAGAAGGACTATGTTCCACACGAGACGGGGGTGAAACAAGACATTTTTCTAAAATATCCGGATGGGAAGTATTACGAGGGCGAAGTTTGGCCTGGTTGGTGCAATTTTCCGGACTTCACAAATAGCAAGACAAGAGATTGGTGGCAGGAGATGATGAAGACCTATACAGATATTGGTATCAAGGGTTTCTGGAATGACATGAACGAAATAGCCACATGGGGTCAAATGCTTCCGGAAAACATTGAATTTCATTTTGAAGGAGAAGGTGGCACAACCAGGAAAGGGAAGAATATTTTTGGCCTACAGATGGCCAGAAGTGCGTTCGAAGGTGCAAGATCTAATCTCAATGGCAGTAGACCTTTTACATTGACGAGAGCGGCTTTTGCTGGAATTCAGAGGTATAGTGCACTATGGACCGGAGACAATGTCGCTAACGATGATCATATGTTTCTTGGAGTAAGGCTGGTAAATAGTCTTGGCCTTTCTGGAGTTGCTTTTTCAGGATATGATGTTGGAGGATTTGCCGGGAATGGACAAAGTAACCTCTTCGCCCGGTGGATACAGATAGGTGCATTTTCACCATTCTTCAGGGGTCACTCGATGCTTAATTCTCACGATTCGGAACCATGGTCATATGGTGAAGAAGTCGAAGAAATCTCTAAAAATTACATAAGACTGCGGTATAAGCTGCTCCCATATATCTATAACGCCTTCCTTGTTGCCTCCGAAAAAGGACTTCCGATCACAAGGAGTCTCAGTATCGACTATACCCATGAAGAGAAAATCTATAATTCCGAGTTTGAGAATCAGTATCTCTTTGGCAATTCCATTTTGGTGGCACCGATAAGAAGTGATGCTACGTTTGGGAAGCTTTACCTACCTGAAGGGACTTGGTATGAGTTTTTTACGGATGAAAAAATTGAGGGAAATCAAGAAATAATAAGGGAATATGAATTGGAGCATTTGCCTCTGTTTGTTAAGCAATCAGCTATAATTCCACTGTATGTGGATGCAAAGAAGAATTCTAAAGGAATCGGAGAAACGTTGGAAATCCACTTGTATAATGGGTCGGAAGCAAGTTCATTTGAATACTATGAGGACGATGGTGTTTCGTACAAGTACGAGGCAGCTTCTTTCCATCGCCGAATGATAGAATTTGATCCGTCAGGAAAGAGCCTACAGTTTGCCGAGGCAGATGGATCTCATAAAAGTAAGATCGTTAAAATAAGATTGGTTTTCCACGGCTTCAAGCTTGAAGACTTTGATCAGTCAGGTTTTTCTGAACCATTGAAAGATGGGGCTTACTCCTTCGTAAATCCGATTTCAAATTTTGATCCGATCCAAAAAGAACACCAGGACAACCTAAAAATTGAAAATGTATATACGCTTGAAACCGACTACCATGATGGTGAGATGGTTTTTAATTGGTAGTCTGTCCTTCCTTTTCTCCTGCCAGGTAGAACAAGACCCTGTAGAAGTCCTGGCTGAACCCCTGATTACTGGGTCGGCGACTCCAATCAAACTGGACCTTGAACGAACAGTAATACCTGTCGAAGATTATGTGGTGAATCCTCAGCGGATCGATTCGATCAGTATAGATGGACCTTTCAATACCGGAATTGACAACTCCAATATTATCTTATTGGGAAGACCTAAGAAACCATTGTATGAGCTGACCTTTTGGTCTCAGGGAGTCGGGGAGAGTGTATTGCTAAAGCGAACCAAGAAATCCCTATACTCTTTTTTTTATCAAGGAGAGGCAAAGGAGGTGAAGATAAAAGGTGAGTTCAATGCCTGGAATCCAAACAATACGGTATTGCAAAAAGATGGTACCAAATTCACATCACATGTTTTGCTTAGTCCTGGTAGCTATCAGTATGTATTCGTAGTTGATGGAAAGGAAATAAGAGATCCGTTTAACAATGATTCAACCAGCAATGGAATGGGTGGTTGGAACTCAGTTATCAACTTTCCTGGTCCAAAGCGCAATGAACTTCCTATTATCAAGACCTCTTCATTCAGCGGAAATGAAATCAACCTTGAAAGTACAAATGAGTTTGATGAGATCTACGCATACTGGGGGAACACCCGACTATCTGGAAAACATGTCAGCTTTGAAGGAAGGGAGATTCGTGTCAAGATTCCGAGAAACGCAAATAATGTAGAGCGTTCGAAAATAAGGTTGTGGGCTGAGAATGAGGAGGGGCCAAGTAATGATGTTTTGATACCGCTCCACTATGGTAAGGTTCTTTCGCAACCGGATCAGCTTTCCCGGAGTGACTATGAAGCTATGACCATGTATTTCCTCATGGTGGATCGTTTTAATAATGGAAACACAGAAAATGACAAACCACTGAATGTTCCGGAAGTTCATCCCAAGGCAGATTACTTTGGTGGTGACCTGGCAGGCGTGACGCAGAAAATTGAAGATGGCTATTTCGAGTCGCTAGGAGTAAATACAGTTTGGCTGTCTCCGATCACTCAGAATCCGGAGGGTTACTTCGGTAAGTATCCGGAACCGGAAACGAGTTTTTCAGCTTACCATGGCTATTGGCCAATTTCTAATTTGAAGGTGGACTACAGGTTCGGGAGTAGTGATGAATTCCGACAACTTGTAAATACGGCCCATCGATCAAACATGAATGTGTTGCTTGATTATGTTGCAAATCATGTTCATGAGCAGCATCCTATCTACCAGCAAAACAAAGAGTGGGCGACAAATCTCTATTTGCCTGATGGCACACTAAATACGGAGAAGTGGGACGAGCATCGGCTCACCACCTGGTTTGACACCTTTATGCCAACCCTGGATCTCTCTAGAATGGAGACCGTGGGGCCTATGACGGATTCAGCTCTTTTTTGGCTTCAAGAATATCAAATTGATGGGTTTAGACATGATGCCACCAAGCACATTCCTCAGTTATTCTGGCGTGTTTTGACTAAAAAAGTGAAGAAATACGCAATGGAAAATGGTCCGGTATTTCAAATTGGTGAAACGTATGGTAGCCATGAATTGATCAAGAGTTACATAACAACGGGTATGTTAGATGCTCAGTTTGATTTTAACATGTATGATCGAGCGGTCTCCGCTTTTGCGCAAGAAGAAGGCTCACTTGAAGATCTTGCCGGTTCGCTTAGAGAAAGTATCAGGTATTACGGCGATCATAATTTGATGGGATACATTACTGGAAATCAGGATCGACCAAGATTCATATCCTACGCGGACGGATCTCTCAAATTCAGCGAGGATAGCAAGTATGCAGGATGGAATCGTGAAATTTCGATCCAGGACACAGCGGCATATAAGAAGTTGTCAGCACTTACGGCATTCATGATGGTGATTCCCGGGATCCCTTGTATTTACTATGGAGATGAATACGGATCACCGGGTGGCAACGATCCGGATAACCGGAGACAAATGCAGTTTGAAGATCTGGATCAGCATCAACTTGCGACAAGGGAGCGTGTGAAAAAGCTCATCAAATTAAGAAAAAACAATCTTGCACTTATATACGGTGACACTGAAATCAGTGAATCGTCCCGAACATTTTTAATGCTAACCAGATCATACTTTGACAATCAAGTGATCGCCATTTTCAATACCTCGAATGATGCGGTCAGTGTTAGTATGGCTCCTAATGGCGAAAATCATTTTTATGGAGAATGGTCAGGGTCTGAGCTGGTATTACCTCCCTCTTCATTTGATATAATCACATACACGAAGTAATATGAAAATCAACAACCTAGTCTTCCTAATCTTTCTTTTTTGCTGTTTATGTGCACCAGAGCAAAAAACCCCGGACACCAAATTGCAGTTCCCGGAACGCGCCAAGGATATGGTCATTTATGAAGTCAATGTCAGACAATATACCCCAGAAGGTACGTTCAATGCTTTTGCTCAGCACCTGCCACGGCTACAGAAGATGGGAGTTGACATTCTCTGGATTATGCCCATTCAACCTATCGGTGTGGAAAAACGAAAAGGAGGCCTGGGTAGCTATTATTCCATCAAAGACTATGTGGCTGTGAACCCGGAGCATGGTAGTCTCGATGATTTTAAGGCTTTAGTAACGCGGGCACATGATCTTGACATGCTAATCATTTTAGACTGGGTTGCGAATCACACAGCATGGGATCACCCGTGGATGGAAAATGAGAGCTACTACACGAAGGATTCCATGGGAAATGTGATTCCACCTGTACCGGACTGGTCGGATGTCGCTGATCTCAATTACGACAACCAGGAAATGCAGAATGAGATGATCGAGTCAATGCGATTTTGGGTCAGAGAAGCAGATATTGATGGATTCCGTTGTGATGTGGCTGGCTCTGTTCCGATGGAGTTTTGGGATCGGGCGGCTGATTCATTAGCCAGGGACAAAGATCTGTTTATGCTGGCTGAATGGGATGACCCCAAGATGCATTCTGCTTTCCACATGACCTATGCCTGGGGCATGCATCATCAGATGAACACAATAGCTAAGGGTGAAAAAAATGCAGATTCACTGGTTGCCTTCACCAACAACGATCATAAGAAATTTGATGAAAGTGCTTTCCGAATGAACTTCACCACGAATCACGATGAAAATTCCTGGAATGGTACAGTTTTCGAGCGTTTTGGTGACGGACACAAAGCATATGCTGTCCTTGCCTTTACAATTCAGGGCATGCCACTTATTTATAGCGGCCAGGAAGCGGGCCTGGATAGAAGGCTTGCGTTTTTTGAAAAAGATGAAATTGAGTGGAGTGACATCAAGTTTGAGAAATTTTATACACAACTTATTGACTTAAAGAAGAAAAATGAAGCCTTATTCAATGGAGCGTTTGGCGCAAGAGCCAAGTTTATACCTACAGGAAATTCAAATGTGATTGCTTATCAAAGGTCAAGAGGTGACAACGAGGTTACCGTCATTATAAATCTTTCTAATGACTCACAATCCATTGCTATTGAAGATCAGTCAATCACCTTTGACGACTATTTCACAGAGCAGCGTTTTGATTCTTCTGTTACTTCCTTGGAACCCTTTCAATATTACATCGGAACAAAGACAAGCCTATGAGTAACGTTTCAATTAGCTCAGAAAGGCCACGACTTAGCTTCTGGCAAATATGGAACATGAGCTTCGGATTTCTGGGCATCCAATTCGGGTTTGCCCTGCAGGGTGGGTTTATGTCCAGAATTTTTCAAACGTTGGGAGCAGACAAAGATGCCATCCCACTACTATGGATTGCAGCCCCTCTGACCGGACTTATTGTGCAGCCTATTATTGGCTACCTAAGTGATAGGACATGGAGTTCACGGCTAGGGCGAAGAAGGCCTTACTTTTTGCTGGGAGCTATCCTGAGTTCCATTGCGCTTTTCTTTGTGCCCTACTCATCTGCTCTTTGGATGGCAGCCGGATTCCTCTGGATCCTTGATGCCTCCATTAACATAAGTATGGAGCCTTTCCGAGCCTTAGTGGCTGACAAGCTACCGGACAATCAGCGATCTTATGGCTTTGTGATTCAAACACTGGTGATTGGAGTCGGCACGTGGGTGGCAAGCAACCTTCCCTGGATGGTCACAAAACTAGGTGTTGCAAATGAAGCGGCTCCAGGGACCATTCCAGACAGTGTTAAGGTAGCATTTGCCGTTGGCGCCTTCGTTTTTATGGCGTCCATTCTCTACACCATTTTCACAACGAAAGAATATCCACCTGAAGATCTCGAGAAGTTCTACGCCGAAAAGAAGAAAAATGCAGGCATTTTGGTAGGTTTCAAAGAAGTCTTCGGAAACATCGCACAAATGCCCTTGGTCATGCGGAAGTTGGGGGTTGTGCAATTTTTTTCCTGGTTCGCCTTCTTTACCATGTGGAGTTTCGCTACTCCGGCACTTACAGAACACGTTTTCAAGGCCGCCGATCCTTCTACGTCCGAATACAACGTAGCAGCAAATGAGGTAGGCAGATATATGGGCGTTTACGGACTTGCCTCAATGGCCTACGCGCTACTCTTGTCTTTTGTCACTAGCAGGGTGAGGGTCAATCGCAAGTATCTTCACCTATCAAGCCTGGTGATTGGAGGTATGGGTTTCATCTCTATGTTCTTTATCACAGAGCCCTGGATGCTTAATTTTTCGTTTGTTGCGATTGGAATCGCCTGGGCGAGCATTCTATCAATGCCATATGCTATGCTCTCAAGCGCTATTGATCAGTCGAAAATGGGGGTTTATATGGGGTTGTTCAATATGTTTATTGTAATTCCACAAATTGTTGCTGCGGTTGGTGGCATCAATTTTTCGTATCGATTTTTATTCGGAGAAGCCACCATCAACACAATGCTTCTAGCTGGTACTTCGCTAATTTTGGCTGGATTGGCAAATTTGATTATAACAGACAAGAGTGTAGTTAAGGGATGATAGCAGTAGGTGTAGATATTGGAGGTACGAACTCCAAGTTCGGCTTTACGGACAGGGAAGGAACTGTCATTGCACAGTCCCGCATGAAAACCCAGGGATTTCCGGACACACGTTCCTTTTTGAAGGAGCTAAAGAAGCAAATAGAGTCCATTCACTCTTTGGACGAGGTTGTTGGCATCGGTTTTGGCGCACCGAACGCTAATTTCTACAATGGTACAATTGAAAATCCACCCAACCTTCCGTGGAAAGGGATTCATCCAATTGCTGAGGAAGCCGAGGAGATTTTTGGAAAAAGGTGTGTGATCACCAATGATGCAAATGCTGCTGCCATGGGTGAGATGGTGTATGGCAAGGCAAAGGATATGAGAGACTTTGTTGTGCTCACGGTCGGGACGGGATTGGGTAGTGGCATCGTTATCAATGGAGAATTGGTCTACGGCAAACACGGCTTTGCCGGAGAGCTCGGACATACGCTAGTCAGCTTTAACGGACGATCTTGCCAGTGTGGGAAAAAGGGATGCCTTGAAACTTATGTAAGCGCAACTGGAATCCGAAGGACCGTGTATAAACTCCTTGCTGACTATACTGAGCCAAGTCCGCTACGATCTATCAGCTTTGATGAACTGGATACTAAGAGCATCACAGAGGCTGCCGCAGCGGGAGATAAAATCGCTATTGAAGCTTTTCGCTATACCGGTCGAGTATTGGGGATGAAGTTATCCGATTTTGTTGTCCATACTGACCCGGAAGCCATATTTTTACTGGGTGGTCTCTCAAAAGCTGGAGAACACATTTTTGCACCCGCGCAAGAAAACATGGAGAAATATTTAATGCCTCTATTTCTTGACAGAAAAATACAACTACAACCTTCGGGGCTAAAGGATGACGATGCACCGATACTTGGGGCGTCTAGTCTGGTCTGGAAATACTTGGTTAAAAAGGAATAGGAGAAAATGAAAAACATTGGCGTTTTTACATCTGGAGGAGATGCCCCGGGCATGAATGCATGCGTAAGGGCTGTTGTTCGAACAGGCTTGAGCCTCGGCCTGAATGTATATGGCATCAAGTATGGCTATAACGGAATTATAAATGGAGACATTTATCAGATGAAGTCGTACTCTGTGAGCAATATTCTTCAGAAAGGCGGTACGATTCTGAAATCGGCACGAAGTGAAGAATTCATGACCAGGGAAGGACGACAAAAAGCACATGAACAGCTGAAAACTAAGGGAATTGATGGATTGGTGGCGATTGGTGGCGATGGAACCTTCACAGGTGCTAATATCTTTTTCGAAGAGTTTGGTATTCCGACGGTGGGCGCTCCAGGGACCATCGATAATGACTTGTTTGGCTCTGACTATACGATAGGATTTGACACCGCAGTCAATACTGCATTGGAAGCCATTGACAAAATTAGAGATACTGCCAACTCACATGACCGGGTATTCTTTATTGAGGTTATGGGGCGGCATTCCGGTTATATCGCGATTCACTGTGGAATAGGGGGTGGAGCTGAATTGGTGATGGTTCCGGAGACGTCAACGACCATACAAGATGTGATCGATACGCTCAACAAAGGTCGCGACAAGGAGAAGACTTCTGCTATTGTTATCGTAGCTGAAGGCGATGAGCAGGGGAATGCTCATGAGATTGCAAATAGAGTTTCGGAAAAATTGCCGAAGCTAGATATACGTGTCTCAACACTTGGCCATCTTCAGCGGGGAGGTTCACCTACCTCTCACGACCGAATTTTAGCATCAAGGTTAGGATTAGCGGCTGTGGAAGGTCTCGTGGATGGAAAAGCAAACGTGATGGCGGGGATTGTTGATGATCATATTGTTTACACTAGTTTCAAATTAGCCATTTCCAAATCTAAACCGATCAGCAACGAGCTGATGCGATTGGTAAGTGTGATGAATACGTGACAGCAAGTTGATTACACTTGACGCAAATAATCGATCAAGTTCTGGTCACGCTCCAATTTCAACTTTTTCCTCAGACGATATCTGGCCAATTCCACTCCGCGAACAGATATATTCATAAGATTGGCAATCTCTTTTGAACTCATATTCATCCGTAGGTAGGCAGCGAGCTTGGTTTCTTGCGGTGTTAATTTGATTTCATCGCTGGAAATATTTTTTAGAAAATCCCCATGAACCTGATCAAAGTGATAGGAAAATTTATCCCATGAGTCGTCCTCCTGTAAGTTCCTATCAATGGTCTTGATGATTCTCTTTAGTTCCTCTTTTGAACTTCCATTTTCATTGACAATCCCTTCGATTCGCTTGCGGACACCATTCACAAATTCGTTTTTGTTTAACAGATGCATGGTAACGGATGCTAGCTCATTGTTTTTGTAGTTTATCTCAGACTCTAACTTTTCGCTTTTCAGATGCTCTATTTCAGCTTGTGATTGTCTGGACACTTGGGATATCTCTTCGTCTTTACTTCTGATTGCTTCCTCCTTGCTTTGGTTGAGGATCTCTTTTTCGGTGGGCTTGGAATAGGTGTTGCCAGCATGAACGCACCAACCTACATAGCTGAACTTGCCCCTGCCGCAGTTAGGGGTAAAATGGTGACCTACTATCAGCTGGCAATTGTTATAGGTTTTTTTATTGTCTTCCTTGCCACGTACGTAATTGGAAACTCGGGAGACGAGGCTTACAATCTTAGCAGAGGTTGGAGAGTGATGTTTTGGTCAGAATTAGTCCCTTGTTTTATATTTTTTGCATTACTAATGATGGTGCCCAAGAGCCCACGCTGGCTCATGATGCACAATAGAGAGGAGGAGGCGAGAAAAGTATTAGAAAAGATCCATGGAGAGAAGCTGGCTGAAGTTGAGATGTCTGAAATAGCTGAGTCAATTGACAAAATAGACAATCCCCGATTCACCGATCTTCTGAAGAAAGGGATCTTGCCAATAGTGTTGATTGGTACTGCTCTATCAGCATTGCAACAACTTACGGGCATCAATGCTGTACTGTACTATGGGGCCGATATTTTTGAGAAAGCACTAGGATTCGGACAAGAGGATGTCTTGAAGCAGCAAATTTTACTTGCAGGTGTGAATTTGATTTGCACATTTGTTGCTATGTATACCGTCGACAAGCTTGGAAGGAAGCCACTCATTCTTGTCGGATCGGTCGGTATGATTGCGGGATTCCTGATGCTCGGCTTTACACTTATGTTCGAGCAGGTGGGTCTTCTTTCACTGATAGGTATCCTTGTCTTTATAGGTTCTTTTGCACTATCGATGGGCCCAATAGTTTGGGTATTGCTGGCCGAAATGTTCCCCAACAAAATTAGGAGTCTTGCGATGTCGGTGGCGGTAGCTGCACAGTGGGCAATGAATTATGTAGTCTCACAATCTTTCCCAATTGTGGTAGAAGGTACTGCCAACCAGGGAGCCTTTTGGAACGGATCACTCCCTTATTTCATTTTCATTGGATTTATTGTATTGATCATTTTGCTCACAAAAAAATATATACCTGAAACGAAAGGAAAATCTCTCGAAGAGCTGGAGAAGGTCTGGTAAGAACAATTCTACCGGCCCTTCGGACATGTCAATTCGTACAAAAGAACATTGCTACGATAGAACTAATCAAATCGTCTGTGGTTTTTTGAATTTGAAGAAATCCAGCACATAAATTCTCCACAGGTAACCCCAAGGTATAACGAGAGTATCGATGATCACAGCTGTGACGCATACCCAGTAAAAAGCTTCAAGATCTTCATTTAATACTCCCGCAGACTTTGCCGGAAGATAGGTTCCTATCAGCCAACCTGCTTTGTAAAATAGTTGCAGTAGAATAAGAGGTACCATCTTTAAGGGATATCGTATGCCCAATCCCATAAGCAGGCCGTAGGATGCCCAGAAACTAATAGCCACACCAGAGAGCGTATCTAACTGCTGACTTGGAAAAAAGATCGTAGACCAGTTTTCATAAGTCAAACTAAGAAATGTTAGTAAGTAAAGCCCCCTCATCAGGTAAAGCCTAATCTTTGATACTTCAGGGTTTGCGTCAAGTTGTGTATTCATGTCATATTGTTAGATATAGGTCAAGATGCACGCAATGTTAGCGGGGTTGCACATGACACATAATCCGTTTTGTTAACAGATATTTTTTGCGAAATTGCTATTTCCTTAGTAGTATTTGCTCTGGATTGCAAGTGTGTCTGGTGAAGTCACCCTTGCTTTTTTTTAGCCTATGAAAAAGATCGGCGTTACACTCACTATAATATTGTCGGCATTGGCTTTAACGGCCCAAAAACCGTCATTAGAAAACCAAAAAAAACTCCTTGATTTGGCTGCTAGATTGAGAGCCGAATATGAGGTTGAACAGCAGGAATTGAAGGAATACCTTGAAATTGCTCAGGGAGCCAGGGTGGATCTGTCTGCACTAGGTACTCCGAGTGGTTTTAGTCCAACAGGAAGGCTGCTTTACACGATAAATCACAATGAGAGGGCTTCAATCGCAACCCGTACACCTGACCTGTACCCTGGAGGAAGATTGGCTACTTCCATTACCGGGAAAGGAATGGTCCTTGGAGTTTGGGAAATAAGCTCCCCTGACGTGAATCATCCGGAGTTTGAAGGTAGGCTAGTCATCAAAGATGGTGGATCAGAAGTAGGAGACCATGCTACGCACGTATCAGGCACCTTGATCGCAGGTGGAGTTGTAGCAAACGCTCGTGGTATGGCTTACGAAGCAACCTTGTATGCATACACTGCGAGCGACTACCTAAGTGAGATCGCAGAAGCTGCCGCTGATGGACTTCTGGTTTCGAGTCACTCCTATGGTAAGTCAGCTGGTTGGAGCAGAGGTGAATGGCTGGGCGATGGAAATATTAGCGACACGGAGGATTGGAAATTTGGTATTTACAATCAAGAAGCAGCGACCCTTGACGAAGTTGCTTTTCTTGCACCTTATTATCTGTTGATACGTTCTGCCGGAAATGAACGAGGCGAAGATGGTGTAGGGGTATTCCCACCTGATGGACCTTACGATACAATGACCGGGGAAGCTATTGCCAAAAATATCTTGGCTATTGCAAATGCAATTCCTCAGGTTGAGGTTCCTAATCATAGAAGTCAACTGGCACTACGAGCTAGTAGTTCATGGGGCCCTGCCGACGATGGGAGGATCAAACCTGACCTAGCGGCGCCAGGTACTAATTTGCTATCGGCTTCTATCGACGAAGACGGTTATGATTTTAAAACAGGTACATCTATGTCCACACCGGTGGTTTCCGGGAATGCCATACTGCTTCAGCAGTTGCACAAAAGGCTCTACAATCACTTTATGAAAGCAGCCACACTGAAAGCTGTGCTACTTCACACGGCGCTCGACGGTGGCTCTGCCGATGGCCCTGATTATGAGTATGGATATGGATTTCTCGATGCCAATTTTGCTGCACGAGCGGTAACAGAGCGAGGGCACCTGTCTGTGATCGAGGAAAAGACACTCAATGATCAGGCCACCTTTGAGATACAGTTCGAAGCTAGTGGCGACAACCCACTTGTGGTTTCAGTTTCATGGACGGATCCCGCTGGCGAAGCAATTACTGATGCAGTACTTGATCCAACTGACCTGGCCCTTGTCAACGACCTTGATGTCAGGGTAACCGACCCTGAGGGTGAGGTTTCTTTCCCATGGATTTTGAATCCTATAAACCCGGAGGATGCAGCTACGACAGGAGATAACTTTCGAGATAACTATGAGAAAATCGAAATCGAAAATCCCATTTCAGGTACTTATACTATCTCAGTTTCACACAAAGGACAGCTGACAAATGATTCACAGGACTATACACTGCTGATCACGAACCTGCCGAGGCAAGACGAGCAGAAGGCGTTTTATTGGGTAGGTGAAAGCGGCGATTGGAATGATCCTACCAGATGGGCTGAGAGCAGCGGGGGTAGTACCATAAATGAAGTGCCAACAGCTGGAGATCGTGTAATATTTGATGTCAATAGCTTCAGTAATTCCGGAACAGTAACACTAAACGAGAATCCCTCTATCTCAAAATTGGCTTGGTTCGTAGACAATGGATCCAAGATTGACTTCAATAATAACATGATTGAGGTTGGTCAAATCCTTCATCTGGATGGTCCTATGACGGAGTTAGGTCAGATTTTGGTAAAACCTGATTTGGCTTTGACGGGGAGCATTTATCTATCTGGAGAAAATCAGGATCTAGTTTTACAACTGCAAAAAGCGAACAAAGATTTTTTTCTTGAAGGTGAGGAAATTGCGTTAAAGGAGCTTGAGCTGATCGACGGTAATCTGACAATTTTCAATGATTTCTCATCGGAAACGCTAACTTTTTCATCTGCCAACTTGAGCAAAATAGACTTAAGCGAAATTGAAATTACCACTAGCAAGCTGAATCTAGGTGATGCTAACCTAAATGATTTTTCATTTGACAACTCACTGATCGTTTTTGGAGGAGCGGAAAATATGCATGAATTCAAATCCGACGGCCTGTTTGAGCTTGAAACAGTACACCTGACCTCTGGTACACTAACCATTTCAGATAAAGTTAAGATCGACAAGGCGAATGTGACCGCAGGGAGCACACTTTTGATCGGGGATCAGGTAGAGCTGGAAGTCAACGACTTATCTCTTGGCGGAACCTCCGAGGATCGTTCCATGCTTGTATCAACTGGAACTGCCTCAATTCTAAGTAATACCTCTGACAAATTCTGCTTTGACTATGTGGACATTGATGGAGTAAGCGTCGGCGGTTCAACAAAATTTGTCTATGAAAGCAATAGCACGCTCACTGATGCAAGTGGTTGGATTTCAGGACAATGTGAGGATATTTTGTTTTCGGATTTTTCCGTTCGATCTGCATGCGCGAAAAATACCACCTACTTTGAAGACCTAAGTGATGGAAATCCCGATAGTTGGGAATGGGATTTTGGGGATGGAACACCAACCTCTACTGATCAAAACCCAACGCATTCTTACGAAGAACCTGGTACCTACGCCATTACGCTTACCACAATTGCAGGATCAGAATCCTCTACCTCTTTGAGGGAAATAGAAATTATTGAATCATTGCTGGTCAAGCCTGTAGTTGTTTCGCAAAATGGCAGTCTGGTAGCGGAAGGCCCAGGGCCATCTTTTCAATGGTATCTTGATGGCGAACCAATACCGGGGGAAACAAGTCGACTGCTCTCGGTTGAAATAGGTGATGGTATATACCAGGTGGAGTCTTTTAATGAAACTTGCTCTGCCTTGTCTGATCCATTCCTGCCGCTGGGAACAAGTGTTTATGACTATAATTTTCACATTTATCCCAATCCCGCACAAGAGGCAATTTCCTTTTCTTCCGATTATCAACAAAAACTGTTGGGCGTCGCGATCATGGATCTTGGAGGTAAAATTTTGGATGAGTTGGAATTGACTTTGAGTTCCTCAGGCGGTGGTAGAATTCCAATTGAAAGATATGATTCTGGTATCTATCTGATCCGAATTTTCAATTCAAAAGAGGTGTTGGCCACCCAAAAAATTATCATCACGAAGTAGGTATTGTTTGATATTTTGATTTGGAAACAATTTATCTTACGATTCATACATATTTTAGGCGTTTAGAAATTTTAAAGGATGACACGATCGAGAATGAGGCATTTGATTTTGACCATAACATCAATTCTAACTCTTAGTGGGACTGCTCAGGAGGCGAGTGAGATTTCGCAGAAGTACGTAGCAGAGGTGGCGAAGGCAGTTAGTGATGAAAAAGTAATTAAAGCATTTGAGATCATTGACAGCGAAGACCCACAGACGATCCGGAATTTGATAATGCTCACTGAAACTCCGGCACCGCCATTTCAAGAAGAAGGAAGAGCCGAAGTGTTCCGGAAAATGCTGGAAGATGCAGGAGCTGATAGTATCTGGAGCGATGGTGTTGGAAACGTACTGGCACTGCGAAAGGGAACTGATGGAAACAGGAACGTTGTTCTGGATGCTCATTTAGACACTGTATTTCCGATGGAAACAGATGTCACTGTCCAGAAGAAAGGGGACACCCTCGTTGCTCCCGGAATTGGCGATGATACGCGAGGGCTGAGTATGGTCGTCACTGTATTAAAAGCTCTCAACTTGGCCGAGATAAGGACCAAATCAGACCTCCTGTTTATTGGCACCGTGGGGGAGGAAGGACTTGGGGATTTACGTGGAGTAAAATACTTGTTCCGAGAAGGTGCAGAAGTGAAAGTTGATTCTTGGATTTCAATCGATGGAGGTAGTGATGGACGAGTAAATACAGGTGCTCTGGGATCGAAGAGGTACAGAGCGACCTTCAGGGGTAGAGGTGGTCATTCATGGGGTGCTTTTGGCCTCGCTAATCCACACCATGCGTTGGGAAAAGCCATTGAGTATTTTACGATCGCTGCGTCAAAGTACACCGCAGAGGGACCCAAAACTTCATTTAATATCGGAAGAATTGGCGGTGGAACATCGGTCAACTCGATCCCATTCGAGTCCTGGATGGAGGTTGACATGCGATCACTAAGTCCTGATCGGCTGTTAGTCATTGACAGCATATTTAGAGCATCTGTGCAGCAAGCTGTAGAAGATTACAACAACTCAGGTGTTGATGATATAGTGACATTGGAGCTGGAAAAGATCGGTGATCGACCTTCAGGCAGATTGTCCACAGATTTGCCATTGATCCAGCGTGCAATGGCTGCTACCGACGAGTTTGGCGTCAAACCCAGGCTGACCACGGGATCGACCAACAGCAACATCCCGATATCAAGAGGAATCCCGGCTGTAACCATCGGAAGAGGAGGGAGAGGTGGAGGTGCCCACTCATTGGATGAATGGTGGCTCAACCGAGCAGGAGCAAGGGCCATTAAACTTGCTGCGCTTATCACACTACTTGAAGCTGGTATTGACGAATAGCTAGCATTTCACTTTAACTGATCATGATAAGTCCGCTCATAACAAATATTATCAATTGATAATAAAAATTCAGCTCTTCGTCGAAATTGGAAGCAATTACTGATTGAAGCTTTGTACCTTGAAAGGATAAAACGTAAACCACTAGTGATGCGAAAATCCAACCTATCAAAGCTATTAATGGCGGTCTACTTGGTAGCTGCTGTTTCACCTGTTTTTGGCCAGTTCTCGGGAAGCACATTTGTCGAAAGTAATCGATCAAAATCAGCAACATTCTATTATGTCTATGACAATACACAGGGATTTGCCAAGGAAAAGGATGGGCAGGTTACTGGTCTGATGGTGGGTATCATGCAAGAATTTGAAAAATACCTCATCGAGAAGGAAGGAATAAATATTACTACACAATTCGTGTTGAAAACAGATTTTTCCGCTTTTTTAAGTGAAGTGAAAGGAGGGACTGGAGGGGTTTTTGGTTTGAGTAATATTAGCATAAGTGAAGAAAGAAGAAGGTCGTATGCGTTTAGTCCGCCATGCCTTGACAACGTTCTACTACTTGTGTCAAATGATGCGGTTCCTACGCTCAACTCGCTCAATGATATTTCTTCTGGTTTTGATGGAATGACTGCCTACACATTGGCAGAATCTTCCTACTTCAAACGACTGTCTTCCTTGAAGAATCAGTACTATCCAGGTATGAAAATTGAAATAGTTTCTTCCGAGAGTGATGTGATGGAAAAACTCAAATCTGAGAAGGCCTTTGGAGTTCTTGATTTCAACTACTACCTGGAAGTTCTGCAAAATAGATATAACATAAAGCGGCATCCGGCTGGAGATCTTCAAAATGATCAGTTTGGGATAATAATGCCTAAGAACAGTGATTGGGAACCTGTGCTGAAAGAATTCTTTGAATCGGGGTTTGCTGAAAGTAGCAGATATAGTCAGATCATTTCTGACAATCTTGGCAGCACCGCTTTACGGCTCTTGAATAGTGTGAGAGCTGACTAGCGTTAACATTTAAGCCTACTCTTCCCTTCATTCTAAGCCAGAGCATATCCGTATTACTACGGATAACAAACCCCTACAATTCGGGATTGAATCACCTTGCTCTCCTAGGCAATTTGCATTCCAAAACAAATTGCCATGAAAAATTCAAAGAACTTTTTAACTATTGTCATGCTCTGCTGGGCCCTGGTCGGACTGGCACAAAATCCACTTATCAAGGCGTGTCAGACAGGTGATCTTGAGGCTGCTAAACAGGCAGTGGCCGATGGAGCGGATGTAAATGAGTTAGATGCATCTGGAAGACCTGTACTTGTACATGCGATGTTTTGGCCGGAAATCACTCAATTTTTGATTGAAAAGGGGGCTGACCCAAACGGGGGTACCTATCCTGCGCTCATGCAGGCTGCGAATCATTACAGTTACGAGACAATGGAAGTTTTGCTAGAGAATGGGGCTGATGTGAATAAACCGCAGGTCAGAACGCGACTGCATCCAATAGCGATGATGATCAATGCAGAGCGAGCTAAGAAGAAGCCCAACAAGAAACTGCTTAAAACTTGGGAAGAGCAGCTTGATCAGCAGGGAGGGTCACTCGAACCTATTGAATCGAAACTTTCTACCTTGGAGAACACGATCAACCAAACAAACTGCAGAAAATGCTTGGAAATGCTATTAAAAAATGGTGCGAATCCCAATCAAAAAGATGCGGTGGGAAATGATATGCTATCGAACGCAGCACTACGACACCTTCCCGTAGGGGAGAATTTTATCACATATGGAAAAAAGCTCGAAAATGATTGGGGCTACAGGGTTCCGGATTGGTTTGAAGAACGCGTAATGGGGGGGAATAGTACGGAGGAGATTAAGTTACTATTGGACGCCGGAGCAGACTTGAATTATCAAAATCCCTCAAATGGCAATACACCTCTTTTGGCTGCGCTTGGTTCGCAAAACAGCGAAGGAGCTAAACTGCTGATAAGCAAAGGCGCCGATGTGACCATTTTGACCCCCACAAAAAAAGACGCACTTTCAATTGCTGCAAGTATTGGTGATGTTCCGTTGATCAAAATGATCGTCGAAAGAGGGGCGGATGTCAATAGAGAAACATGGGACTTAGATCAAGCCAGCGGACAATATGCCAAGGGGTTCACACCTTTGACCATTGCTGTTGTAAACGACCACATTGACGCTGCAAGATTCTTAATAGAAGCAGGCAGTGCACCAAAGGAAGGAGTTTCAGGATATCATATCAATCCAAAGTCTGGATGTCCGTATAAACTTAAGAGCAAGACAGCCATATTCTACGCCGTTGAAAATGACAATCGTGAGATGCTGGAGATGTTGACCGACAATTTTAAGATGTGGAACAAGTACGATATGGAAATGAATCAGCCAGACAATACCAACGAAATAGATTTTGGTTCCATCACGGTCGAAGTAACATCCTGCTGGAAAATAAAAGGAAGATTTACTCCGTCCTCGTATGCAAAAAAGCTTGGAAACAAAGAGGTAGGGGAGTATTTAAAATCCAAAGGACTGTAGCGAAAAACAACATTCCAATACGAATGTTGTTTATGGCAATAGAAGACCCTGAGACCTTCAGGGTCTTTTTGCTTTTTAAGAAAACTTTGGGAGACTTTGCGATCTATCTAATTCCAGTCAATCAGTCCCGCCTGGTAGCTGTACTTCAACAGACCAACTACTGTTTTATTGTTGGTCTTGCGAAGTAGGTGTTTTCGATGAGTTTCAACGGTCCTTCTTGAAATGGAAAGCTCACTGGCAATTTCTTCGCTGGATTTTTCTTCCCCTATCAGATGTAAGACCTGCCGCTCTCGTTCTGTCAATATGATTTCAACTTCCTGCCGTTTAATTGTTTTCTGCATTCGACGTAGGATCACCTCCATTACCTCGTTTGAATAGTACGTGCCTCCAGCTGAAATTCGTTGGATGGCTTTAAGAAGCTCTTTCTTACTGCTATTTTTTAAGACATACCCTTCGGCCTCCGCCATGATTATTTCGGAGATGGTGGGTTTGTCATTGTGCATGGTTAGCACCAAAATCTTCACCTCGGGATGGGTTTGTTTTACCTTTCTAACCAGCTCTATACCATCCATTTCTGGCATGCTGAGATCGGTAAGCAACATGTCAGGAGGATCGTTTTCCAGAAGTTCGATTGCCTTTTTTCCATTTTGGGAAGTTCCTGAAATTTCAATCCACTCTTCGTCTAAAAGACTGATTAAGCCCTCTAGAAAGATCTCATGATCATCAACCAGCTGCAACTTGATTGGTTGTGGCATTTGGAACAGAAATTACAACTTTGGTACCTTCCCCTAATTTAGAAATTAAATTCACTACACCACCTAGTACTTCAATTCTTGAATAAATGTTTTGCCATCCAATGCCGCCAAATTCTCCGATTCGCGATGTATCAAAACCTATTCCATTATCTTGAATATTGATTTGAAGAATACCTTCGTGTTGCTCAATTGCGATATCAAGTTTGCTGGCCTGCGAATATTTAAGTGCGTTATTAACGACCTCTTGTACCGCTCGATAGAGATTAGCTGCGATCGATTCTTCGACACTCAAATCATCTGAATGAAGTGATACTTCCATTTTGTCTGAAGATTGAAGAGCTTCAATCATATCTTTGATGGCCACTGAAAACCCGTGCGTTGCCAAAGCGTTTGGCATCAGGTTATGAGATATCGTTCGAACTTCATCAACTGCCTTGTCAACCATTTGTAAGGACTTGTCAACAGTAGTGTTTGTATGTTCGACTGAAGAGAGAATGAGTTTAGTACTTGACAAAAGCTGCCCCAGACCGTCGTGAAGTTCACCTGCAATGCGTTTACGTTCTTTTTCCTGTCCTTCAATAAATGATCTAAAACGTTCTTGTTGAATTTCTTGCTTCTCTAAGGCCAAATGAGCCCTTAGCTTATACCTTTTTCGACTCGAAAAAAGTATAACTCCCGCCACCAAAAGAATGGAGAGTATACTTATGTAGAAGACGCTACTTCTTGTTTGCTGTAGTTGTAAATCGGCAAGAGCAGCCTCTGCCGTTAGTACCTGTATCTCTTGCTCTTTTTTTTCAGTTTCGAACTTCACCTGCATCTCCGCAAAAGCACTG
Source organism: Cyclobacteriaceae bacterium (assembly GCA_028285685.1). Taxonomy (GTDB): domain Bacteria; phylum Bacteroidota; class Bacteroidia; order Cytophagales; family Cyclobacteriaceae; genus Ekhidna. The sequence goes on from JANQOR010000004.1 coordinate 53,476, forward strand.
GTTGTATTTTCATTGTATACGGAATCGCGGTACAAATAATACAAATCCCAAACTTCACTAAGTTCGTCTCGAGATCCATGGGCAGTCAGTAGCTTGGCTTTTCTGAAAAGGGAATTGAGGATACCATTCTTGTCGTCAATGTCATAATAGATGGCCAATGACTCATCGAAGTGAAGAAGGGAAGAGTCGTAAGATTGCTGTTCAAGGTGAAATTCTCCTAGCTTTTGAAGTGCAAATGCGATTGTACTCGAGTCCTTAGATTTTCTAGCAGTCTGTAGTGCCTGCTCGAAATAGCTACCAACTTTCGCAGGAAATGTGCCATTCGAGAGGAGATAGGCACCAATAACAGACAGTATACCTGAACTGGCCATGTAGTCGCGTTGTGAATCTGCGATCGTCTTGGAAAGCTCGAGGTGGTAGATGGCGGTATCCATCGAAAGTGATCCATGGTTCAGATAGTTCTCACCCAGTATCGCTCCAATGCCGCGGTGCGTTTTATAAAGAACTATTGAGTCATCGTATTCTTGCGCAAGAAGCCTCGCCGCATTGATGTACTCGAGTGCTTCCTTATTTGAGTTCTCGTTCCTGATGAAGTAGTGTATTCTACCAATTTCAAAAAGTTGTCTTGGAACCTCGAGTGAGTCGCTATTGACCTCCAAAACCTCTAGCAGCTCAAGTCGGTGGTTCAAGGATCTAGGATATTCCGCCTTTCGAAAATACTCTTCCGCAAGCTCTTCCAGGATCTGAACACTACTTGTGTCAGGAGGTGCATCTGTGTCAGGAAGATCAACATTATTTGACTGACAGAAGGCGCTGGCTGAGACGAAAAGGACAAGTGCCTGGACGTACTTCATGATCTGTGGTTTTCATGGATAAGATAGTCATTTTGAGCTTGTTCAACTCGAAACAAATTTCAAGGAGGATGTGGAAACTGTTCTGTTAGATCGTCAGGATGTACCAGTTAAGCCGTAATTTTTATAAACAATCATCTCCTTACGGTCCTGACCTTTGCTTTATAAAACAAACAGTTAAAATTATGGACACAAAGAACACATCTTTGTTTTGGGCGATTGCATTTCTAGCGGCTGGAATCATTGGTTTTGTTCCAAATCCTGTTGTTGGCTCCGGAGCTTTGTTCGAAACAAATTTTGCACACAACATGGTGCATATTGTTACTGCTGCTGCATTTTTCATTTTTATGATGAAAGAGGAAGCATCGCAAATCCTTTTTATGAAAGTATTTGGTGTTACCTACTTAGGGGTAGGGGTTGTTGGCTTTATCTGGCTCGGCGGAGCTGCAGAGGCTATGCTGTTAGGATTTATTAGGATCAACTTTCTTGACAACTTCCTGCACATTGCACTCGGCGGAGGGATTCTGGCGAGTGGAATGATCCTGGATAGGAACCGAAAAGAGGCCTGAAGGCTTGATGAACAACCAAGGTAATGTCAACACGGGAAGGAATCCAAATTCCAAAATCAAGACTTAGGACAATAGTGTTTGCTTTGATTTTGGGATTTGGAATTTCTTCTGTTCATTACTTTTTCCATCAAGAGCCGCAGTTGATCGATGGACTTCTGGATAGCACTATTACGGTATGTCGGACTGTGTTGTTTGATTAAGCAAGCTCAGAATTTCATGTTGAGGTGGTCAAATTCTTTCATTCATATCGCAGGCTGACAATTGGATTCATTTTGATGGATTGCAGAATGTAAAAGGCGGGTGGAAGTGTGACCAGCAGCGTTCCGATAGCCGAACCGGCAACGAAGGCAGTGTAGTTGACTTCAATTCGGTAAGCAAATTCCTGCAACCAAACTCCTGCCAGGTAGTTCGCGATTGGAACTGACAGAAGAATGGCCACAAGAAGGAAAGAAAACAGCTCTTTCATATGCAAAAACCATAGCTGGTTGGGTTTTGCTCCAAACACTTTTCTTACACCTGTTTCCTTCGTTTTTTGTGCGGAGACGATCGCTGAAAGAGCGAACGTCCCCATCCCTGAGATCAGCAGCATAATCAGGCCTCCAACAGCCAGGGATTTTTTGAGGTTGATGTCATCACGATAGAGTTCCTGAAATTCGTTGTTTAGGAACATGTACTCAAAAGGGGCCTCACCCATCGTTCGATGGTACAAGCTTTCAATCTTAACAAGTGCCTTTTCCGGGTCTCCAGGTGAGATCTGAACAAACAGCGATTCATCGTACAGATATTCTTTGTCCGAAAGTCCGACGATCAAGGGAAGGGTTTCGGCGTGGAGCGAAAAAAGATGCGTGTCACTAATTACACCAACGACCTCTCCATACCGGTTCACTGGCTGACCGATCGGATTGCTCCATCCATATGTACGAACGGCGGTTTCATTTACCAGGTAGGACCTGCGATGATCAGCAGGGTTGATCTTTTGAAAATTTCTCCCTTCAACGAGTGGAATACCGGTGAGATCAAGAAATTCGTGATCAAAGTAGAGTGAATGAGCGATTCGACGTTGCTGCCTCCCATTAATTTTAAACACATAATCTTCCTTGTAAGGTACGGAAGGAAGATACGTACTTCCCGAAGCGCTGACCACCTCTGGCACGGCCTTTAGTTCTTCTTTTAAGATCCCGAGCTTATGAGAAACATATTTCGGAATAGAAAGGACCACGATATTTTCGTTAATGAACGCAGGGTTGTTTTTTTCAGCATAATCAAGCTGAGCGGTAATGATGATGCTTAGAATGATGACAATGATGGAAAAACTGAACTGAAGTATGACGAGCATACGTCGAAACCAAAGGTTGTATTTTTTCACCCGATAGTCGGGGTTCAACAAATGTGTACGATTGGCTAGCGATATATGGACCGCTGGATATAGTCCGTGTACGGTCGCGATCCCAAGAAAAAGAAGCAATGCATTCAACAGGAAATCATACTGCAGTAGCATTTGAGTACTCCATTTGATTCCTGAAAACTGCTCAAGGAATGGAATGGATATGAGCGAAAGTATCCACGCGAGTACAAATGAAATAGAGGTGGTCAACAGCGATTCAACAAGAAACTGTCTTCGAATCTGACCGTTCAAAGCGCCTATCGTTTTTCTCACAGCTACTTCCTTCGCTCGCTTGACGGAACGTGCCATTGTTAAGTTGATGTAATTGATGCAGGCAACCAGGATGACGAAAAGGGCAATCAAAAAGGAAGTATACACATAGACACTTCTTCCATTCCGGGAAAATTCCGCATGAAGATTTGATCGTAAATGAATTTCCTCCAGGGGCTGCGGAAAGATGGCAACCCGGCCTTCGAGTTGATCTGCAATTTCAGCTAGAAACACCTCCGAAAATTCCTCTAGCTTAGATTCAAACAGGTCCGGCTTGTGGTTCTCTGTTAAGAGCACATAGGTATAAGCATCCGCTTCCGTCCAGGCTCCTTCATAGCCAAACGTATCCCAGGAAATGAGCATATTGAAGTCCAGGTGCGTCTTATGGGTACCTTTTTTGACAACACCACCAATGAAAACCTGTCCCTTGTTGATGGTGATCATCTCCCCTGTCGGATCCTGGCCTGGGAAAAGAAGATGTGACAATTCTTCGCTTATGATCACTTCATCCGGCTGATCTAATGTTTCCGATCCACCATAAAGGAATTCGAAAGAGAAAAGCTCAAAAAAACTGGAATCTATCCTGTATACCTTTTCCACATTCAATTTTTTCTCTGGTACTTCGACAACTACTTTGTAATTGTTGCTTTCAAACGGAACCATCAGTCTGGCGTAGCTGACCACCTCCGGAAACTCGCTTTGAAGAGCAGGGCCCAAAGGAATCGGACCTGGAGCCCAATCGGAGACGTTGCCCTCACGCTCCAGGCTGCACGCCACCCGGTAGATCCTGTCCTTGTTTTTGTGCATTCGCTCGTACGTCAGCTCATGGTACCCATAGACAAGTGCCAGCAGACCGATCGTCATAGCTGTAGAAAGACCCAGGATGTTGATGCCAGCCTGAAAAGGCTTGTGCATAATATTCCTTATCGCTACTATTAAATAGTTGTTGAACATTACTATGGCTTAGAAAATTAAGGAATAGACTAAAGGGCTCCGTTTCGCTTCAGGCTCCTTCGCTTTTTGCGGATCGTCATTTTTTCCGCCTCGGGCTCCTTGCTGTTGGATTGAAATTGCGTTTCAAGAGACATCTCGCTTTCCAGGTCATCAAGGATCTTCTTGTCTAGCGGTGTTTCCTTAACCGTATTATAATGGGCCCAAAATTCCGGGTTGTATGGTTTATCAATAAACTGCAAAGAAGAATGAGGAATCATGAACAACTTCTTATCAGGCTTGGGCATCTTGCCAAGGTGCATATCATTGACCATCAACTCATTGTAGCTTTCGGTGGTGAAGAGTTTTTCCTTCGTAACACTGGAATGCGCATCAAAAACGGTAGTATACCGCATATAGTGTGGAAAGTAAACACCCGCAACTTCCTTGAAGAGAATGGTCTTTTTCAGGGATTTAGCACGATACAGTAATGTGTCATTAGGTACCCAACTCGCTGAATCTTGCTGGTGCCACTCGCCTTCGATCTTTAGTATGGCATAGTTTTCGGCATCTATATAAAGGTTTTCTTTCTCATTGCCGTCTGCTTTGATCACATACACCAATCGATCATCAAGGAAGGTGTATTCTTTGAACGAATATTCATACCGGGACGGATCCAATGCATTCTTCCCGTAGCGAACATCGTTTTCTATCAGCATCACGTGAAAGAAATTCCACTCCTCATAATAAAGGCTAGCCAGGAAGTCGACGGTTTTTCCTTTTCTGGCTTCCATTAGGTAGACCTTCTCACGTTGATCGTGCTTATTAACAGGAATGGAATATCTCCGATCAAAAAGCTGACAAGCTGCTTCGTAGAGGCCAACATATTTGCCATTCTCCTTGATATACTGCCTGAAAAAGCCCTCCATCATGTAGGAGGTTTGGGGATAGTTGAACTTAATGTGCTCTATGGCTTTTTCAACAATTTCTTTTGCTGTCAGTTGTTTTGTGCTGACAACGATTTCCTGCAAGACCACAGGTTTGTTTTTTAGTTGGATCACGATTGTTTGCTGATCTCGAACGTCATTCAAGGGTTGCAGGTATTCATGGTAGCCAAGCATGGAAACCCAGAGTGTGTCGCCCAGGTATTTCTCAGGAATTGAAAACTCAAATTCTCCAAGTTTATTGGAAACGACTCCCAGTGATTTTTCCCTGATGCCCACCGTGGCAAAAGCCAGTGGTTCTTTGGTGTCCTGGTCTATGACCTTTCCTGACAGTGCAAAAGGAGCCTCCGATTCTGCTGGCTTCTGTGCACCTACAATTAGACACGTAAATACGAGTGCGATGAAAACGAAAAATGATTTGATTACTTTAAGCATTTGACTTTTTTCATGCAATGAAAGCGCCTGTTTGAACGATGGATGGGGCAAATCGGGATTTGGGACAAATTAAATTTAGTCTTTTATATACGCAGATGGCTGTTTTCCGGTAATCTTCTTGAATGCGCGGTAGAACGTAGATCTTGAAGAAAACCCCACCTCATATCCGATTCCCTCCAGGGTTTTGAATTTCAGGTTGTCGCTGTTCATCTCCGTTAGCGCTTCCTGTACTCTATAGTAGTTGATAAAATCGTTGAATCCTTTTTTGAAATGATGATTGAGAACGAAGGAAATTGTCTTTTCGGGAATTCCTGCACGCTCACTAAGGTGTTCTAATTTCAAGTTTGGATTCCGGTAAAGCTCTTCGGTTGAAACCAATTGTTCAAGCTCAAGTGCTTTGGATTCCAGGTTATCCACCTGATGTGTGATCGTTCGCCACGGCGTATTTTGAAACATGAATCGGACACTCAGGAAATAGATCAGTGCAACGATTGGATAGTAGACAGGAAGATACTCCAGGCTGTCCAGCGGCGCATATCTCCAGGGAAGCCAATCATAGATAAAGAGAAAAGTCCAGACCAACGAAACAATGCTAAATCCGGAAAGAAGCGCTTTCCCCCATTTATAGGTGTTGTAGTCCAGTGTTTGCTTTTTGCTCGTAAGCAATCGCCAACTAAAATGAAGGTAGATCAGCACCAAGGGTAAACGAGCATGCTCCATATAATTGATATACTCGTAAAGTCGGGATGGTACGGCGATCAGATCAATTTCTGACAGCAAGTTCAGGTTGTAGCTAACGATGATGACAATGCTGGCAAGGAATGGAAGCACTTCTGGTAAAAAAGTGAGCATATGTAATTTCTCCTTTGCATCCAGTTTGTAATTCTGAATGACCATACTCTTGACGTAGAGGTAAATAGCCGGGCCCAGCGGTATAATCAGATGGAAAGGAAAATAGGTGAGCAGCAGCTCTTGTGAAAACGAAAACCAGGTGATATCGACAGAATCCTGAACGAACATACCCATAGTTGCCAGGGTCAGTATCAATATTACGATAGCAAATAGACGATACGATAGTGTCGTTCTGGCTTTCTGCCTTAAAACGACGAACACCAGGACGATCCCCTGAATTATTCCGAAAAGAAGAAACGCGTTTATTGCGGTGATCTCCATGTCATTTGGTTAGCTGGTGTCAAGTTAAACGTAAAGTTGGGTGACAACCATACATTTGTCAATGAAACCCGGGATTTATAATTTGGCTGCTCCATTTTAAGGAAAACCAATGAACCTGACTCCAATTTACTCCTCCCAACTTCTCTGCCTCGCTTTTCTGACCATTCTGTTCCTTCAGTCTGGACTGGATAAAGTCGTAAACTATAAAGCCAATCGCGATTGGCTCACCGAGCACTTTGCAAAAAGCCCCCTTCGCAAGTTGGTTGGCCTCATGCTTCCTACAATCACCCTTTTGGAGACAGCTGCAGGGACGATCTGCGGACTTGGGATCTATTTCCTGATCGTGGATGGTACAGCATCGATGGGCTTACTTGGAGCGCAGCTATCTGCCGTCTCTGTGGTCGCACTATTTTTAGGACAGCGACTTGCGCAAGACTATGAAGGTGCTGCAACGCTTACTACCTACTTCATCATTTCGATCATGGCCATTTTTTTAATGGGCCTTTGAACTGACATTCGTCTGTAGATTCATCAGCAGATCATCGTAGTTTTCTTGCTAAAAGCAAGAAAATGTGAAGTTTTCGGGTTCGTCCACGGTTTAGGCACACATTGGAAGGGAATCAACCTGAAATTGAAGAAAAGATCCGAAAAGCCGCTTCTGATAAGGATCAATTCGTCTCTTCAGGACTTTCAGGACACTTATACATCAAGATCCATCCTGATGAGCAACATTTTTGGTCACCTCAGCTGGATCTCACTTTTGAGCAGGCCGAGGAACATGTGATCGTAAGAGGACTTTATGGCCCGAAACCTACACTATGGGCCATCTTCTTCTTCGGTTATGTTGTACTTGGTATTTTGACTGTTTTCGTCGGTATGTGGGGACTCACAAAGTGGAGTCTTGGTATGTCTTCAATGGTCTTGTGGGCAATTCCCATATTCGCCATCCTTGCTGCAATCTTGTATTTCTCTGCACAGGCCGGGCAAAAACTCGGAGCTCAGCAAATGTTTGATATCCACCATTTCTATGAAGAAACGATTGGTAGCAAGATTCAGGTTTAGACGCACTACAATTTTTCAGAAAGAATTGCGATCATCGTCTGGATGCCTTCGCGGTAATTCCCCAGGCGAATGTTTTCATTGGGACTGTGTTGGTTGTTGTCCCGATTGACCGTTGGCACCGTTACCGCCGGAATACCCAACGTCGTGACGAACGGGGAAATCGGGATTGAACCACCACTCATCCGAATCATGATTGGTTCTTCGGAGAAAGATTTCTGCAGTGCCCTTCGCAACCAAAGGCCGACTTCTGAATCAAAATCTGTTCGGAAGGATTGGTAAGATACTTCGTAATTGAAGGTGGCGACCTTTTCGTTATTCATCCGCTCTTCCTTCGTCGGCACTTTATCGGTCACATAGAATCCCTGGCTCTCAACATGTTCCCTAATGAGCGAAATCAATCGTTCCGGGTCCGATTCCAGAACCAAACGCACGTCTATCTCGGCACGTGCCCAGCCCGGCACAATCGTTCTCACCTTCTCGTCAATCCAGCCTGACTGCATGCCGCGAATGTTCAACGAGGGATACTGGATGGCTTCCTGATAATATCTACCAACCTTGTCAACGGTTCCTAATTGCAGTCGATCCATGATCTGGTCTGTGTTGTCAGGAACTGCTCGAAGTATTTTCTCCGTCTCCTCATCAATCGAAATGCCGTCGTAAAACCCGGGAATGGTGACACGACCATCATCGTCTTTCATGGAAGCCAGGACCTTCGAAAGCCTAAGGGCAGGATTGGGAGCAAAATTCCCAAAATGTCCACTGTGCTGTGGCGCAATCGGCCCATAGGTAGTTAGTTGAATGGTGGCAATCCCGCGAGCACCAAAAGTGAGTGTCGGTTTGTTGGTGATATGCCTGGGCCCATCAAAAATGATCAGCATATCCGATTTAAGGAGTTCGCTGTTTTTGGTCACAGCATCTGGGAGGCGCGGAGAGCCCAATTCCTCCTCAAAATCCATGATGACTTTAAGATTGAAGTTGGGATTGATCTTTTCGTCGTCGATCGCATCTATGGCAGCCAGCAACATAGCAACCGGGCCCTTGGCATCAGAAGCGGATCGTGCGAACACTCTCCACTCGTCGTCATAATTTTGGATCCGACCCCAGGGAATCTCCTTCCAGCTTCCGTCGGATTCCCGCATTTTTAGCGCGGGCGTAAACGGGTGTTCCTGGTTCCACCTGGAGGTGTCTACCGGTTGCCCATCGATCTGAAGGTATACCAACACGGTCTTCTTTGCCTTTTTACCAGCTCGCTCGGCTAGCAACAGTGGAACAGTACTCGTTTCAATCCTTGTTGTGGTAAAGTCTCTTTCCTGAAAAGCATTCTCACACCATTTCACATTCAGCTCAATGTCTTCGGGATAAAAAGCATCATTTGGTATACTTAACAACTCTTTCAAAATTGGAAATGAAGCCTGAGCATAGGTAGCAGACAGGTCTTGCAGTTTTTGTTGATCTAACTTTTGGCCGATCGAACCTGAGAAAACGAAAACGAATGAAAGTGCGGGTAATAGCTTCATGTAGATGTGATATTTAGAGATGAGCCGGTTGGTCATTAATTTGCCTGAAAAGTTAGCTAAAATTACTTTTTGCGGACGAGCATCATAAGGAAACGTATCGCATTGAACTGTTATGACAGATCAACTAAACATATGGGTTGTATTGTACTCCTGCGGTTTTGCGATGGGGTTATTCATGACCTTGCTTTTTGTTGTATTCCGAAAAAAGTATGCCGGCCAAACGATCAATGTCGGGATTACTTTTTTCATCATGTCACTCCTGTTGTTGAGTGAAATTTTGGAGGAATCGGGATTTGTAGATAGCTATCCCATCATCATAACGATAGGTACCGTGCTGGATTTGCTCCTTTGGCCATTTCTCTTGTTTTATGTGCAGTCTATTGTGGAGAAAAAACAAGGCATTCGATGGACAGATGGATTTTATTTCATTCCCTTCGTCATAGCCCTTCTTTGGCAGACACGGCTGGCGTTTCTCCCTGCAGAGATACAGCTAAACTACTACTCAGGCGGAATACCTGCAGATATTGCCAAACTGGTTACCTTCAAAATGCTTACATCCTTCGGGTTCCTCTTCTATATTTTGCATTTGCTGAATGCTTCGATCAAAGCAAAGTCAGGGTTTGTGATGAGTCGGCACTTGCAATTTGTAGTCGTTACGAAGAAATTCTTTGTTGGATTGACCGTGCTCATCTCCTTGATCTTCTTGTTGTTTTTTAATCAGTACTTTGAGATTCTCCGCATTACGGACTCAGACCGGATAAGCAGCTTAATTCTTTCGGGTCTCTTCTACTTTTTTGCGCTTCAAATATTCAAGAATCCACATCTACTGGAAGATGAACAATACCCCACCCAGGTCAGACAGTTCTTTGATGGCAATGAGGGCGAATATGTTAGGACCCTGACCGAGTTATTGGAAAGTCAAAAGGTTTATCTAAACGAAAGACTTACTGTCCAGCTGGTTGCCGATGAACTGAAATTATCCAGTCAGCAACTGTCCTATCTGATCAACAAGGAACTGGGAGTCTCTTTTAACGACTTGATCAATTCATATAGGGTAAAAGAAGTACAGGAAAGGATCAAAAGCGATGTACATCAATCCAAAACGCTGCTGGGCTTAGCACTTGAGTCAGGGTTTAACAGCAAGGCTTCTTTTAACCGAATTTTCAAGAATCATACCGGCATTTCGCCATCGGTCTTTTTCAAGAAAGAGGTCTCAAATCAGAAATGAGTCGATTTAATCTGGTGCAATCACTCCATTGCAGTTAAACTCAAATAAATAGTGGACATGAAGACAATAAACATCTCGTTGCTAGCAATCCTTGTTTCAGCAAGTTTGGCCATCGCACAAAAAAGAGACGTAAGTTTTGAAGGTGGCGATGTAACTCTGAAGGGAACACTTTACACACCGAAGGGAGATGGGCCATTTCCAGCGGTCGTGTTTGTCCACGGATCAGGAGCCGAGACGAGAAGCAACAGCAACTATAGCGCAAAATGGATGGCCTCTATTGGATACATGGCCCTCACTTTTGACAAACGTGGAACGGGCGAATCAAATGGAGATGAAGCTGAGATAAATCGGTTCAGTTTCGATGACTTGTCGAATGATGTGGTTGCGGCGGTAAAATTCCTAAGCGAAGTAGACGAGGTGAACCAAGCAAAGATTGGTCTTCATGCGGCCAGCCAGGGCGGTTGGGTCGCTCCACTTGCAGCTTTCAAAACGGACCTGGTGAATTTCATGATCATTAAATCAGCCTCTGTCTGTTCTGTTGGCGATGATAGAGTCTTCGAACGTGCGGCACGGTTGAGGAGAGAAGGCTTTAATGAATCGGAAATTGCCGAAGCGCGTAAAATGCAACTTGTTGAGGCCAGAACCATTCCTGACGATAATGCGCAGGATGAGTTTACACAGCTATTTGAGCAGAACAAAGACAAAAATTGGTTTTCGAGGGTATACGGAGGAAGTGACCCACTTTCACAATCACTGACTGCTTATAGAAAATGGTACGCCAGTATTGAAGATTTTAATCCTGTTCCTTACCTGGAGCAAATGGATATACCTGTTTTTTGGATATTCGGAGATTCGGCCCTGGATCAGCTCGGCCCGGTCCAACAAAGCATCTCGACGTTGGAAGAGCTGAAAAAGAGCGGGAAATCCTATAAGATCGTGTCATACGATGGTGAAGGCCACAATGTGAAGGAAAGAAAGTATGAATTGGAACTTTACCGGTGGCTCTCAGACATCAACCGATACGATTCATACAAATTCAAAAAACACTAACAACTTGCCACTGTTAACTAGTAAGGATCATCCACAAACCGAATGTACTCAGTCCCATTAAACTTTGCCTGAGCTTTCAGCAACAACATCCCGTAACCAGCAGATCCATAAAAGTAGCCGGTGAAAGCGGTCGTATCCCCGGCATTGGCCATGAATGAGAATCGCACTTGTGGCCAATAGCGTTCATTGTTTTCCGAAACGCTTTTTGACATCACTTTTTGAAGGAGTGCCTGTTCAAATTGCTGCTCTTCCTCATTTTTAGATTCAAAGTCGAGAAGGAAACTAGCCACGGAAGCTGTTCCAAAACGACTGTCAAGATAAAATTCATCCTTCCCGAAATCGCTTGAGGCAGGAAGATCAGGTATGCCACTTGCAACGATACCATTGAGACAGGCTCGCTCCCGTTTTCGCCACTTTTCATCTTGGGTCACCTTAAACAATTGATAGTAAAACCTTGCTACGCCTGCAGGCCCGTGTGCCCAACCCACATCAAAGGGCCTGCTCCAACCCGGATCCGGAAAGCCATATGGAATGAGAAAAATGCCATTTTCCGTTTTCGCGATTGATTCGAGATACGCATTAGCCTCTAAGGCAGCATCCAGGTAATCCGCTTTTCCGGTGACTTCATACAGTCGAGTCAAAAAGTACCCAATGCCCGCAGCACCGTGTGAAAAATTGGGCAATTCAAAACGGCCATTCTGGCCCCGTTTCCAACTCAGTCCTGTTTCCTTCGATGCCCTCGCTATCAGTGTCTTACCAGCTTTCTCAGCGATAGAAACCAAATCAGGTCGATCCAGAGCTTCTCCGGCATAAAGCATGAATAACCCGGTGCCAGCCAGGCCACCGAGCACATCATTTCCAAGCCCCCACGAAATGGTGTCTTCTCTGTTCAGGGCAAAATGATCGATCACTTCAATGATATGTTCAGCACCAGATCTATATTCCTGATTAGCTGTCATCTTATATGCTTCGATCAATCCGAAAGCTGCTCCACAAACACTTCCATAGGGACTAAAGGCCCAAAAGACCTTTTGAAGTGAATCTTGCTTCTGCGGTAGGTGATCTAAGATGTACTCAGAAGCGTTGTTGACTTCCTCTAAATATCTGGGATTTTCGGTCTCTCGATAGGCTTGCAAATAGAAAATGAGTTTCCCCGCTACTCCGTCAGATAAGGAAAGAGAAACAACATCCTGCTGGTCGATGGCATCCGGCCATACATTGACCCCGTCTTTTGACACTTTGCTACTCTCCAACCACTGGCTGATTGCCTCAACTTCATCCAGGTATTCGGTGTCTTTTGGCGCTGCGCATTGGAGGAAACATCCTAAAACCAGTAATCGAGCTATTGATCGTTGCATGCGGTCAAAGAAACGATGAGACAGCCTGTGCCGTAAATTTCAACGGTTTGCGATTCGCGAATGATTGGTTTTTTTTCGTGAAAAGATCAAGCAAATAGGGACTTGATCTCGGTACGGAAGGATTTTCCAACAGCCAGCTCCTGACCATTTTGAAGCTTCACCATCATTTGGGTACTGGTCTTCTTCAGGCCCTCCACCTGGCTTACATTGATAATTGCCGAACGATGAATTCGCTTGAATCTATCGGCTGGTAGCTTTTTTGTGAGATTGCTCATGGAATCTTTGTATATGAAAAAGCCGTTCTCCGTGTGGAGTTTTTGATAATGATCCAGGGCCTCGATCCAAAGCACCTTTTCCAGCTCAAGAAAGGTGGTGAACCCGTTTTCCTTGATTACGAACCGATCCAGCAATCCATTTCTTGCATCTGTCGGTGTCTTTCTTCCTCTTGAGATAAAGGCGACAATGATCCAGTAAGCCAACAGCTGAATATGAATAACGTTGGTCAGATACTTGGTCAGAAACCTTGGGAAAATAGGCGTTGATGAAAGGTCGATCCCGTAGAGTACGAGGTTGCAAAAGATCATGTGGGTAAGTCCAAGTGCAACGCTAAGTCCAAGATGGAAAGTAAAATTGGAGATCCTATACTGCCGTCCAATCGGGAATCTATTTACCGCTTTTACGATTAATGGGACGAAGAGCGCGTACGTGGAGAAGACGATTAAATTATAAAGTAAACTCAGCGGTATGGAATAATCACCTGTTGAGGCATACTTGAAGTATTTCTGGAAAGAAACAACTATTCCTACGGCGGCAAGAACTGCAAACGATATTCCGGACCATCTTAACTCAAGTCCCTTCAATGGAATACTTAGGTTGCCAGGTTTGTTATGCAGCATGGTCATTAAACGTATTGGATGGCTAAAGTTATCATTCTATTTTCATGACCGTCGCTGCTGTAAGAAACGGATTGTCGAATTCAACTTTGTCACCGACACTTTTTCCTGGAATTAAAAACAAACGTGCCGAAAGTGCTTTGTCCGTATACTTTAGAGACAGAGAGGCAACATCTGTGTAAATTCTCTCCAGCGTTTTTTGTGAAGTGTTCCCCGGAATAGGGACTACATCAAGACCAGTTCCGGAGACTGACGAAAACAATAGTAGTTCCTGAATCGTAAACCGATTTTCGTTTGCTCGCTGTGCTAGTACCTTGTCTTCAATAACAGGAAGCATTAAGCCGGAATATCCACAGGTTTTTACGTCAAGATTTTTGATTACTTCTGTTATCAATGAGCAGGCACTTAAGGTGGAAGCTCCGCCAAATGGCTGGCCTGTCAATTCCTCTATAGCTCCACCGATACTTGCCTCCAATCCCGGAGCGGGTGACGTATCAATACCATCGTATTGCCACCCGGAAGTTTTGGCTAGCTCCATCGCCATCTCCTCCAACGGTTGAAATTTTTGTTCCAATTCTGACTTTAGGTTTTGGGCAGCATCATCCCATGTTGAACTCTTGAAAACTTTGGTCAGGATGTTCGGAGATTCTGTCCCAATCGCGAAGCTTTTGGGTCCTTGATGAAAAGCGGCTGGGAAAAATGGGCTCCCCGGTGGACAATTTGCTGAGGCAGTAAATCTGAAATTTCCCTCGCCTCCAGCACTGTTTTTAGAAATGGCAAGAGCTACCTCAGCTGCTGCCTTGATTGAATTTGAATGAATGCCATTCTCCGGTGAGGAAATAGACAGGCTGAAACTCAAATTGTCAGTCTCACGAATTAACTCTACCACCCAGTCTGCAATTCTTTCATCATATTCATCAGGCGGCAAAAGATTTCCAATCGAAAACATGATGTTATCTCTTTTGGCGATCTGATCAAATTTTTTTAGATATGGAATAGCCTCTTCATACGTCTTTCCATCTAAGTACTCATGCAGATGTTGAGTAGAAATTCGTATGGTCTGAACCGTGTATCCTGCGTTGGAGTAAACATTCCTTGCTTCTTTCAGAAACCTCACAGCATCTCCGATGGTGGTAGTGTCGGAGAGATCCGAAAGTGTAATTCCAGCTGTTACAGTACGAATATTAAAATTCAGACCCGGGTCTTGTCCAATCACCTCTTTGCAGCCAAAGAGAACGACGCAAGAGGGCAACAAGCAGGACAATAACATTTTTGATAGTTGCATATGGTTGAAACGGTTAGCTCATAGAAAGTTAATCATTTGTAATTGAGTAGGTTAACGAGCAAAGACTGCGGTGCTTAGCTTAGGCAGATATCACCGGCATTTTTCTGATCAACGCATCGTTGTCTAATGCTTCCACCATGTAGGTAGCCACACTTCTACGACTAATGGTCAATTTAGGCTTTGGCTCGTTTCCATAGCTCTCGATGATTTTCTGTTCTTTTTTCGAGTTAGTTAGACCAGACGGACGGACAATGGTCCAGGCGAGACCGGATGCTTTTAGCAGATTTTCTTGTCGTTCATGATCCAGGTACGCAGCACCAATATTGCTGTTATCCACGAACCAACGAAACCATCCAGGTAGTTCTTCCCTGGAATCGGAAACTCCCCAGGCTGAGCATACCACAATTCTTTTTATTGAATGTTTTTCTGCAAGCGGAATCAGACTCTTCATCGTGTCAGACAAGAACGTTTTCGGGGTTCTGAGCCTCGCCCATGGAAAGTCGGAGGTCCGCGACACATTCAATGCGCTGATGATCGCATTGCACCCTTGCATTGCCTGATCAAGAATTTCCTGATTTTCAGGTGAGCCAAGAAATAGCTTGATGTTGCGATCTTTTCTCGAAACTCTTAACTCGTCTCTGACCAGGCAGTTGACTTCAAAACCTTTTTTACATGCTATATCGAGGGCTAATTTGCCGGTTCTACCGGTCCCGCCGAGTAACAGTATTCGCATTTTATCGACTCTTTTAATTAGCCTTGAAAGTTAGTGACGAATTCGTAGCGTTGGACGACACTAGCTAAAAAAATACCAAAAGCAATTGAGGCAATACGAACAATCAAGGAGGAGTCAATGGGACAAACGAAACACCTTGCTTCAAGTTAGACCGAAGTAAGGTGTATTTCAGCAATTAGTGGTTCACCAGCTAGCTAGTGAGAACCTTTTCTTCAAAGAAGTTAGGTGAAATATCTGTCCAATGTACTGCTGAAAAATCTGAGCAATAGAGAATTCCATGTCCATGTTGATTATCAACTATTCCAACAACACCTTGTGAAGGATGACCTGAAATAGCGGTAAGGCCCAAAGGAATGTTAGTGATTTCAGACCAGGCCTCCGAATCTCCGTAATTTGGCATCGCATACATTTTCCCCTCACCGTAGATGATGATTCCATTGTGATTGTTTCCCGTAATTAATTCTATGTCAATCGGGGCATTTTTTCTTGCATGCCATGTATCGTTATCCAGATAAATAGTTTCCACTCTTCGAGGCCTACCATTCTCATCGTCACCAAATATGATCCATCCATCACGCCCACTTCCCGCAATGCCCTTGATTTCAAAATTTGCCGGGTCGGCGTCTTTCCACGATTTATTATAGTCCTGGAGGAATCTGAGGTTTGTGCCATTATAGACAGCGACACCAATACCACCCTCATTGCTGCCAATGATGCCCTGGATGTCTCGATCATCCCAAGGCTTTGTTCCAATCTTGGACCAGCTTTGCTTGGTATAGTCATTCAGATAATAGATGGTGTTATCGCTATCGTAAAAAATAGGACCATTGCTATTGTCTCCTGTTAACCCCAGCGGCTGAGCGGTCAGGACAGGCTGAACATAGTTCCAGTTTAATTTACCCTCTCCATCCCTCGTGAAAGAGGTAAGGTAAAGTAAGTGTTCTTTTTTGCTGTGATATACGATACATCCCGTACCTGTATTACCAGTAAGAAGTGTATAGATCATAGATAAATTTGTTTAGCGGTTTTTGACGAGCTGATTGGATAGAATCAGGCTCAGACAATTTGTTTCGAAACAAATCAAGGGATGAATCCCGACAAACTTTTGTCGTTAATTGCCAAAAACTTGACTGTGGTTGCCATTTATTGGTAAACGGCCAGTTTCTTAAGGTCTTGTATGAACTGGGAGGGTGTGGATCCGAAATACGACTTGAAAGTCCGTGAAAAGTGTGCCGCATCACTAAACCCACATTCATAGGCCACCTCACTAATATTTTTACGGGGTTTTTTTGTAAACAACTCTTCTGCTTTATGAAGTTTGGTTTCAAGGATCAGACGCTCAGGGGTCGTACCACCATTTTCTTTGAGTTTACGATGCAGCGTTCTTTTGCTGGTATTTAGTTTTTGAGCAAGGTGTGTAGGATTGGTTTCATGCAAATTTTCTAGAATAGCTGATTTAACTTCATCAATCCACTGCCTTTGAAAATCCTCTTCCGATCTTTTGCCTAATACCCTGGTTTGCTTTAAGAGAATGTGATTAGCACGTTTGATTTGATTCTTTTCCTGAGATAACGTTTCGTTTTGTTGCTTTTGCTGCCTGTTAAGTCGAAAAAGGAAAAAAGTAACAGTAGAAAGTACTAGTACACCACTTCCTAAAACAATCAAAAGTTCTTTTTGCTTTTTGTTCAAAACCTGTTGTTGACTTAGCCGTTTGTCAGCTCTTCCCTTGGCCAACTCAGATTCTTTTTTATAGCCCTTCACAAGGGCTCTATTGTAGGTTTTGTTTCTTAGGTCCTCAGATTTCGCGATGAGTTCATTGCCACGAGCTTCCTTTCCCATCTTTAGTAGCTCAGTCCCTACTTTCATATAAATCGACATAAGCAGGTTTAATCCGCCCGCTTCCTCGGCGATTTGGACAGACTTTTCCAACGCATTTTCGGCCATAATATCTCCAACATGTTGTCTCAGAATTCCTGACCCCTCGGTATTTAGAATCTGACCACACAACTGCCAGAACTTAGCTTGCATCTCTTTCTTACTTGCACGCTTAATTGTCTTGGGTGCAATTGTACTTAAACTAACAGCTGCTTCAATGTACTTTTTCTGAGTAAGATAGATGTTCGTCTTAGCACAATAAAGATTGAACTCAGTATCATGCCTCATTTTCAGTTCCTCAGCTTTTGCAAACCATTTGAATGCCGAGTCATATTCGCCAAGCTTCTTCCAGCAATTCCCAATTGAATATGCCGTATGAGCAACGTACATCGGGTGCCCCAATGAAGTATTTATTTCATGAGACAGTTCATAATGTTTTTTTGCGGCTTCAACATCATTCATTGAGCCATAAACCATTGCGATGTTAATGAGAGCATTGGTTCTCTCTTGAGGGGAATGAGCAAGATCGATCGCCTGGTCCCATGCTTGCAATGACTCATCAAAACGTCCCCAATTCTTGAGAATGCCCCCCGAAATAGCGTAGTACAGGAATTCGCCTCTGGTATAGGTTGGTTCGGTTTCGTCAAGAACTTTGCGTAGTTGTTCATTGAAATACCATGCCGAATCATACTCGCTTTGGAACATTTTGAACTGAGCAATCCTATTCAGCATCCGAGCCTTAATTTTGCCTGATGTAATTCTTGAAATCGCTCTCTGAAGGGTCCCACTGAGAGAATCCGTCTTGAAAGGATCTGACAATTTGTTGACCTTGTCAGCTTCCTTTAGCAGTCGATCAATTTCTTTTTCACCTATCTCAAATTGATTCTGGGCCGCACTCAAATATGAGAAATAAGACATGACCATGATTAAAACCAGGCGAAGCATGTTTTGACTAGCGATGATGTTAATTCAAGTTACTAAAAATTCATAATTTCATGCAAAACGGCTCATCTGATCAAGACAAACATTCAATTGCCTGGTTATTGGGAATCCAACTTTCTGCATGATGTTTGTAATATCGCAAAACCAACAAATCGTCTGTTTGACCTTGAAAAGCCCTACAACGAGAATGATCAACAGCCTGAAGTGGACATTCATGTTCCTGCTACTATCAGGTGTCTACATGAGCCACGCCCAAAAGATCATCACCTATCCAATCGGTGAATTCAAAAACGTTGGCAAGTACTCCGAGCAACTTTGTGCTGATGATCCGTTTATCTGTAGTCTTCTAAATAAGTACGCACCCAAATTCGTTTTTCACCCTGGCGAAAAGTTCTTTCCATCGACCGTAGACTATTTTTTGGATCACGCTGCGTTGCGGTATCGATATTCTAAAAAGAAAACAAAGGAGGTTTTGGGATTAGGTCAAGTGGGCGGATCAAATCTGGGAATTCAAATTCACGGTTCAGATGGATCCAAAACAGTTTCAGAAGTTGGAAAGCATCAGCCGTCCTACCGAAAGTCGCGCACCAGGGGAGAGTACTACGTTGCAGTTGAGAATGAGCATAGAAACGAAGTTTTCAAAGGGTTTGACCCAATCGAATTAGACGAAAAGCTACTTGCCTACTCGAACTATGGAAGACTCTACGACGATGAGAAATTCATGGGCTATCAGCTTCAGTACTGGATCTTTTTTCCCAACAATGGTAGCATCGGGTATCATGAGGGTGACTGGGAAGGTATTTCTGTGACAGTCGATTCAGTAGGTAACTTCGTTTATGCCACCTACATGAGTCATGGACGGAGTGGTACCTATTTACCAGAGCAGATCATTTTTGCTGACTCAGTTGGAAATGAGCAGGTCTCAGCAGCTGCCTACCCTGACAAAATATTTAGCCATCCAGTCGTATTTATTTCTAAGGCCATGCACGCCTCCTATCCCAATGGAAAGGTGAGAAGAAGGTGGAAATTTATCATACCATTGCCTGCGGATAGAACGAAACGTGGAGCTTCGTTCAATTCTTTTTCCCAGGTTCAATTGCTACCCAATCGCTTCATAGCAACAGGATCGATGAAGTGGGTGCAGTTTGCCGGTCGCTGGGGCGCTCGAAGAACGAATTTGTTCAACTCTCCGGACAGCGCTCCAACCAAGCGTCCCTACTATCGCGGAACCTGGTTTAGACACAAAGACGCAAAAAAAGACAAAGACCTAAGAGCAAGAGGTACCAGAATTGGTGGTATTTGGGGCAGGTTGAGATTTGAGCCAAGAATTCCAGTGTGTGATCCCGAAAATAGCTGGTTGATGATGGTATCTCGGAGCGACTTACGACTACAATCCTACGCCGAACTATTTCGGACAGATGATCCACCTCAAAAGTATCACAACCTGGATCTTTACAATTTTGATAATGTCATTACTAGTATGACCGCCTGCTTGCAGCCGGATGATGCATACATCACTTTTGAAGAAATCAACTATGGTGGTAGAAAACAAGTAACACCCTGGGCCGGTGAAAAAATTCAGCAGATCGAAAGAGTGGAAAATAATGATAGGATATCGTCCATTTGCTGGGAACGATGCGAACAAAGTAATTGGGTAAGCTTTTTTCGAAACAGAGATTTCAAAGGATCCAGCTATTTTCTGAATGGTGAATTGAGTGATTCTGTTGCTGACTTTGATCAAACAAACCTGGGCGGTGGTACGATCACTTCTGTTCGCTACTGCCTAGCAGAAGGATATAAACTGATCCTTTATGACCAACCAGGTTTTTCGCTATCTGAACATACTATGGAGTTGGTCGGAGATGGTACATTCAGCGAGATTGACTTTCATTTGGATGATATCCAGATGGACAATGTCATTCGGTCGGCGAGGATTGTTAGACATTGAGGGGTCTTCTAATCAGCAAGTAGCGATTGATTGCATTTGCGAGTCTATGATCAGAATTAAAGATTAAGCCAGTAGGAGAGTTTTACCACCAAAGCACGATTTCGAGGAGAAAAATCACTTGTCAGGTAGTTGTCAGTGTATACAATAAAAAGATCAGAAACAGGTTTGAACCTCCATTGGAACCTTGAATTGTGACCAAGGTTTTCATCTTGCGTGTTATACTGGACAAAAGTGGTAAAGAAGACCTTGTTCGTCAAGGTAAGGTCTATTCTCGGTCCAATCAAAAAGAGGTCTGCATCGTTGAATGGATCTGGTAGCTCAATGTTGTTGTACTCGAAGTTCACACCGATCTGAAGAATAGGCTGATATCGAAAAATGAAATTTCCACCCATATTAGTCCTATTTCCATTGAAGTAACTTCCGGAATTGGCGAATACATCATAGGTAAAAGGTTTTCTATTGTCTGAACTATATGACAAAGAAAAATTGAGCCAGTCAAAAGTTGCATCTTCGGGAAGCTCTGCACCATCAGTTCGGGATGGATCAAATGGACGAGTGAGCGTCACCGATTGCCATTCCAGCTCAACCCGAAAACTTGCTGAATTCAAAAATTGCAGCTCATAATCTCCGGAAATGCTCTTATCTAAAATTTTACCATTTGCGTCAATTAAATATCGTGGTCCGATGGAAGGCCCATGCCGTTGAATTTTTCCGTCTGTGAAGTAATTGAAATCAAGCCTTCCTCCGGCCGAAGTAACACCCGTTCTTGGTACAAATCCAACCTCGGCATTATATCCTTCACCGACAGTACGTGCAAAAAATCTAAGATTCGTTTTGGTTGTTTGATATCGAAGGAAAGCTCCATACGCAGAATTTTCATCCTGTTCACCAGGGTCGAGAGAACGATGGTAGAAGAAATTCCCCTGCCACCGATTGCTGATTGTAGCCAGGTTGTAGTCTAAACCATAAACATAGTTATGTTTGGAAAGGGTGATTAAGGTATCCTCAGGGTCCAACTCATTACCTGTCAAATCGCGGAGACGACCGGAATTAGCAAGCTCGGTTGAGTCGTATTCAACGAAGCTAGAACCCAAATTAGTCCTTCCCACAAAAACACCGCTAATTCTTGAACGCTTAAACAGCTGTCGTTCTATAACAGCTACTGAATAGTTTTGAGCTGGAGAAACCTCTTCAGCAGTCTTATCCTCATCAGTGATCATGTTGAGAACACCAATTCTCCACTTCTTGCCAATCTTCCCACTGATCCGTGCACCACCAATGATAGGAACATTGCGCTGTGTGCTTCCTGATCCTTGTATCCCTATTCTTCGTGAAAAAAATGGGCGGGCTGTCCTGAATCCATTTTCTGCAAACAAATCCTGGTTTTCTAGAAAAAACTGTCTTCGCTCAGGGAAGGAAATCTCAAATCGCTGTAGGTTGGTTACCTGTTGATCTACTTCAACTTGCGAAAAGTCAGGGTTAAATGTCAAATCAAGGTTTACGGAATTAGAAAGTCCGATTTTTGCGTCAAACCCTGTTTCTGCGTTGGTGATTGTGGACTCGCCATCCTCGTGATTTTTTCCAATACTCCCACTCACGTAGGGAATCAACGCAATGTTGGTTCCAGCCTTAGGAGGTGGTACATCCCACACCATTCTCCCTGAGTAGGTCATGTCGCTTGCACGAAATTGTTGTGGCACCTGAATCCAGGAAGACCGCTCGTTTCTCTTTTGGTTGTTCCTGATAAACTGAATATTCCATTCAGGGACGCTATTGTAACGGATACTCTTGTAAGGGATCGCCATCTCGACGTACCACGCATCTTTGCCCTTAGTCACGGCACTGAACCATCTGTTATCCCAATCATCCTGCACATCTCCGCCTAAGATTACTAAACCTTCTCTTTGCACATTGTCAGGGGTAACCTGGAAAGTAAACCCATTGGACCTGTCGTTATAAGGATCGATATAGAAGCTTATATTGTCATTTCTTCTCCAATCAAAGTCCCTTTTTAGGGTATTGGTGATGGGTTTGCTAGGTAGAAAATCATAACAAATGGTAGCGACGTAGATGAATTGATCATCATACGTTACCATGAATTGGGTAGAGTCCACAGCAAGCTGTGTATCTGTCGGGAATGACTGATAAAAACCACCACCACGAGCTGCTGCCTTCCAGGAATCTTCATCTAGCTTTCCATCGATAATGATCTCAGAATTTGCCCGTTTAATACTATATTCAGCTTCCCCTTGGATATTTTGGGAGAGTGGAGCCGATATCAACAGGAAAAAAGCAAGAACAAAGCAACTTAATTTGTAACGCATTTCTCGATCTAAGTGAGGTAGCCCAAATAGTTTGGTAAATTTTTGACGCAAAAATCAGATAAAAATCTGAAGCAAATCTGATTTATCAATGATCATATCTTCTAACTGACATCTGACAGGGAATGCCTGTGCACACATTACAACTAAAATGAGGGAGAAGTAAACTCAATCCTCCTGCTCGTCCATCGGGATCAGATGCTGATCTACAATTGATCGTAGATAGGAACGATTCGTGTTGATGGCTGGGTCCCTATAGATGTAAGCCGACAAATCGGAGATCACGCCAGGTTTATAACCCAGTCTAAAAGCTAACTTTTCGCAAAAAGAGACTTCCTTTTGATGGATCTTTCCGTCAGCTTTCATCAGCTTAACTACGTTCAGCAAATACTCGAATTTTTCATCAGGTGGTAAATCACTTAACTTGGGAATTGGGTTGGGGTCATTAATGATTTTTGCAGCCTCATCATTGCCCATGCCAAGTCCTTCTGCGACATGAAGGATCAATCGATATTCTTCCTCGGCAATTACCTTGTCTGCCTTAGACAAATGTACAAGAATGCTAATTTGGTCTTCTGTGGATAACATAGCGGAAAGTTAGGCTAAAAGTGAAAAACGATCATAATCAATTCTTCTTACATTATTAATTCAGAAAAAGTTTCAAAAATTATTTCTGACGGTATTGCTTTTTAAAAGTAATTGTTTTTGCTTCGCATTGAAATGATGAATAACAAAACATATTGGTGGTGGATTAGCAAATCTCTTTGCTAACAGGTCATCGATATGTCTAAAAGATATTAAGAAAAACCCGCCTGTTGGCGGGTTTTTTGTTTTTGCACCATGAGTAAAATGCAGATAAAAACAAGGCAGGAAAGACTATTGGCTGATACAATAACTCCGGTAGGCGTGTATCTTAAGCTAAGAGATCGTTTTGCGAACTCTTTTCTCTTGGAAAGTTCCGACTATCACGGTTCGGAAAACAGCTTCTCTTATATATGCTGTTCTCCACTCGCATACCTGAAAGTGTCGGGAAAAGAGACCTTTGTCAAAATGCCATTTGACGATGTCAGGAAAACGGAAACCAAGGATCTAAAAGCACAAATTGTCAGTTTTGCTGCGTCCTTCTCAACTGGTGAAAGCGCAGGAGACTATATTCGCTCGGGACTATTCGGATACTTCAGCTACGATGCGATTCGCCTTTTTGAGGACATTGACCTGGAGGAAGAACCAGCCGAAATTCCGCTGGCACACTATTCACTATTCCAATTTATAATAGCCTTTGATCATTTTAGGAATGAATGTCATGTCATTGAGTCATTTGTGAATGAACCCAATGATCAGATGTTTCAAGAGGTGATGAGTCTCATTCAGCAGAAAAATCTGCCTGGATATTCATTTGCAAGAACCGGCGAGATTTTGTCTGAAACAACAAGTGAAGATTACCTGAATATGGTTAAAAAGGGAATTCATCACTGCCATATCGGTGATGTCTTTCAGGTGGTTCTTTCGCGGAGATTTGGCATGCCATTTCAAGGTGATGATTTTCAGGTTTACCGTGCGCTGCGGTCAATCAATCCCTCGCCATACCTTTTCTACTTTGACTATGGTGGCTATCGGATCTTTGGGTCATCACCTGAAGCGCAAGTTGTATTGAAAGACGGGAGGGCGACTATTTATCCGATCGCAGGGACGTTCAAACGAACAGGAGATGATAAGGCTGATGCCTTGCTTGCAGAAGAACTTAAGAAAGATCCCAAAGAGGACTCGGAGCATGTGATGTTAGTCGATTTGGCACGCAATGATTTGAGCCACAGCTGTGAAAACGTAACGGTTGAAACATATAAGGAGATTCAGTATTACTCCCATGTGATTCACATGGTATCCAAAGTGACAGGAGACATCAAGCAAGACACCCGTTTTATGGATATTGTTGCTGAGTCATTTCCAGCGGGAACATTGTCCGGAGCTCCGAAAAGAAGAGCGATGGAAATCATTGACGAATGCGAAAAGCAACCTCGTGGATACTATGGAGGAGCAGTAGGATTCATGGACTTTGGTGGAAACTTCAATCATGCGATCATGATCCGAAGCTTTCTTAGTAAAAACAACAATTTAAGGTTTCAGGCAGGGGCGGGCATTGTGGCTCAATCACAGCCTGAAAGTGAGTTGCAGGAAGTCTACAATAAGATTGGGGCATTAAAAAAAGCTATTGAGGAAGCAGAGAAAATATGAAAAAGGTAATTGTCATTGATAACTACGATTCGTTTACCTATAACCTGGTACATATACTGCGAGAGTTAGGCCTGAATAATGATTTGAAAATCGTACGCAATGACCGATTTGAGTTGGATCTGATTTCGGACTACGATCACATACTATTATCCCCAGGCCCAGGCTTGCCGAAGAATGCAGGCCTGATGCCACAGGTGATTAAGAAATATGCTCCTACAAAAAACATTCTCGGCGTTTGCCTAGGACATCAAGGAATAGGTGAAGCGTTCGGGAGCGAGCTATTCAACCTGCCTCAGGTCTACCATGGAGTAGTTACAGAGGTAGAGGTGATTCAGGATGACTACATATTCGAAGGAATCCCAAGATCTTTCCAAGCATGTAGGTATCACTCGTGGGTCATTAAGCGGGAATCTATAGGAGAAGATCTCGAGATCACAAGTGTAGCTGAAAATGGCAACATCATGTCTGTTCGACATAAGGAGTTCAATGTCAGAGGAGTTCAGTTTCACCCTGAATCCATAATGACAAGGCATGGGGAAAAGATGGTGAAAAACTGGCTTAGACTATGAAGGAAATTATAAATAGACTGATCCAAAATCAAACGTTGAGCAAGTCCGAGTCAAAAGAAGTACTGACAGGCCTGGCAACGGGACTTTTTAACAACAGCCAGATCGCGGCCTTTCTTACCATTTACCTGATGCGGGCAATCAGGGTGGAAGAGCTTGAAGGATTTAGAGATGCGATGCTTGAACTGTGTATACCCGTTGATTTAGACGGATACAACGCAATAGATGTTTGTGGTACCGGCGGTGATGGAAAAAATACATTTAATATTTCTACTATTTCCTCTTTCGTCGTTGCAGGAGCTGGAGTAAATGTTGCCAAGCATGGAAACTATGGTGTTTCCTCGGTGAGTGGGTCATCCAATGTGCTAGAGTCACTCGGATGCAAATTTTCTGGAGATCCAAACCAGATGAGAGCGTCAATGGATGAATCAGGTATCTGCTTTATGCACGCTCCGCTGTTTCATCCTGCTATGAAGAATGTGGCTCCAATCAGAAAAGAACTAGGGGTGAAGACGTTCTTCAATATGCTAGGCCCGATGGTCAACCCTTCCTTTCCTCCAAATCAACTAGTAGGTGTTTTTAGCCTGGAATTGGCTAGACTTTATGGCTACTTGTATCAGAACACCGACAAACGCTTTTCAATTGTACATTCACTGGATGGTTATGATGAGGTTTCTCTCACAAGCGAGTTTAAGCTCATTTCTAACAACCACGAATCATTGGTATCCCCAGCTGACCTTTCACTAAATCAAGTCGAGCAAGAATCATTGTATGGGGGTGAGACAATTGAAGATTCAGCAAAGATTTTTGTTGATGTATTGGAGAACGATGGAACCGAAGCTCAGGCAGCAGCCGTAGTTGCCAATGCCGGCTTGGCAGTATCCACCGCGAAGGAAATCTCCATTGTGGAGGGAATTGAAGAAGCTAGGAATTCTCTACAGTCAGGAAAGGCAAAGGCCGCGTTTCAAAGATTTATTAAGGTGAACAGTTAAGTATGGATATCCTAGACAAAATAGTGGCTCATAAAAAGAAGGAGATTGCTTCGCTCAAAGAGCTTTATCCTGTCAAACTTCTAGAGCAGGGAATTTACTTTGATGGTCAGCCTGTTTCGCTAAAGAAGTATATCCAGCGAGAAGACAAATCTGGAGTGATCGCGGAGATCAAACGAAAGTCACCCTCTAAGGGAATGATAAACGAACATGTCTCCATTGAACAAACTTCCATTGGCTATATGCAGGCCGGAGCCTCTGGTCTGTCGATATTAACGGACAAGGAGTTCTTTGGCGGCACCATAGATGATCTGAAAGAAGCTCGCTCCTTCAACTTTTGTCCAATCCTCCGAAAGGATTTCACCATTGACGAATATCAAGTGATTGAAGCAAAATCCATCGGAGCGGATGTTATCTTATTGATAGCGGCGATTTTAGATGAAACCGAGATTAAGAAATTGGGATCAATGGCACAAAGTTTAGGTATGGAAGTGCTGCTGGAGGTTCACAACAAGCAGGAGTTGGAAAAGTCTCTGGGGGATCACATCAACCTGGTTGGTGTGAACAACAGAAACCTGAGGACCTTCGAGACAGACGTGAACGTTTCCAAGGGTATCGCTGAGTCAATTCCGTCTGATTTTGTAAAGGTTTCGGAGAGCGGTCTTTCAGATCCTAATACGATTCAAGAACTCAGAGAACATGGTTTTGAAGGTTTTTTAATTGGAGAAACTTTCATGAGTCATGGGCGACCAGAGAAGGCGGCCAAAGATTTTATAAAGCAACTACAATGAGCAGGTTGAAATTGAAGGTATGTGGTATGAGAGATCCGGAAAATGTTTGGGAGCTAGTTAAACTCCGACCAGACTTCATTGGCTTTATTTTTTACAAGAAGTCTCCACGATATGTTCAGCTTCCCGATGAAGATCTTTTTTCGAGAATTCCTCTTAGTATTAAGAAAGTAGGGGTATTTGTAAATGAAGATTTTGACACCATATTACAGTTGTGGAATAAGCTGGGTTTGGATTATGTACAACTCCATGGCGATGAGGACTTGGAGTTTTCGAAAAAGCTAAAAGAAAATGGGGTGGGTATTATTAAGGTATTTAGAATGCTGGATAGTTTACCGTATTCACTCTCCAGCTACAGCGAATTTTCTGACTATTTTCTTTTTGATACGGCAACACCGGATTATGGTGGTTCAGGAAGGCATTTTGACTGGTCAATTTTGACTGGTTATAATCTTGATACCCCCTTTTTGCTAAGCGGTGGAATAAGTAGCAGCGATGTCACCGAAATAGGAAAACTAAAAGTTGAAGGACTTGCAGGTATTGACGTCAACAGTAGGTTTGAATTGTCGCCTGGAGTGAAAAATATGGACCTACTAAAGCAATTAAAAGAGCAACTATGAGTGGATTTAGCGTCGGCCAGGATGGGTACTATGGAAGTTTCGGGGGGGCGTATATTCCCGAAATGCTGTTTCCGAATGTAGAGGAGCTAAGGCATAGCTATTTGGATATCATTGAGGGAGATGATTTTAGGACCGAATTTGATCACTTGCTCGGAACGTATGTGGGCAGACCTACACCTCTCTATTATGCACAAAGACTGTCCGAGAAACACGGTGCAAAGATTTATTTGAAGCGGGAAGATCTGTGTCACACAGGAGCGCACAAAGTGAACAACACCATTGGTCAAATCTTACTGGCTAGGCGGCTGGGAAAAGAAAAGATAATTGCTGAGACGGGGGCAGGGCAGCATGGAGTGGCTACTGCCACTGTATGTGCATTGATGGGTATGGAATGTGTGGTCTATATGGGTGAGATTGATATGGCTAGACAAAAGCCCAATGTGGAGCGGATGAAACTACTAGGAGCCAAGGTTCGCGCGGCTACTTCAGGAAGCAGGACACTCAAGGATGCCACCAATGAGGCCATGCGTCATTGGATCAACAATCCTGATGATACGCACTACATCATTGGTTCAGTCGTGGGGCCCCATCCGTATCCGGACATGGTGACCCGGTTTCAATCGGTCATTAGTCAGGAAGTAACGGAACAACTGAAGAAGGTAGAAAGCCGCTCTTCTCCAACTTATGTGGTTGCATGCGTTGGTGGGGGCAGCAATGCAGCAGGTGCATTCTATCATTTTCTAGATGACCCGCAGGTACAGCTCATTTCTGCTGAGGCAGCCGGATATGGAATTGATTCTGGCAAGTCAGCGGCAACCACCTTCATTGGACGAACAGGAGTTCTACACGGTAGCAAAACGTTGCTTATGCAAACGGAGGACGGGCAAGTGGTAGAGCCACACAGCATTTCAGCAGGCCTCGACTATCCAGGTATTGGACCCTTGCACGCACACCTTTTTGATTCCGGACGCGCATCGTTTTATGCTATTACAGATGAGGAAGCCATGAAAGCGGGTGTGGAGTTGAGTAAGCTGGAGGGAATTATCCCGGCGATCGAATCGGCGCATGCATTAGCGGTTCTGAGCAAAATGAATTTTACAGCTGAGGATATTGTGGTTTTGAATCTTTCGGGACGGGGGGACAAAGACCTGGAGACGTACATCAAATGGGGCAGGTATTGATTATATCAATCGTGGGATTTCTTCGATTGGAAGATTTCTTGGACACTAGTGACAAAGCGAATTGTAAATCGAAAAATCAAGATTAACCCGAAAAGGATAGTGAATAGAATAAACGAAATTTTTGAGCGAAAGAGATCTATTCTCAGCATCTACTATACTGCTGGATTTCCACAGCTAAAAGATACCTTGAGGATTGCGGTGTCGCTGGAGAGGAGTGGAGCTGACATGCTGGAAATTGGCATTCCTTTCTCTGATCCTGTTGCAGACGGACCAACCATCCAACAAAGTTCCGCGAAAGCCTTGCAGAACGGAATGACACTCGCGTTACTATTTGAGCAGCTGGCGGAACTTAGGAAAGATGTAAGGATACCTGTGTTACTTATGGGCTATGTCAATCCGATCCTGCAATACGGAATTGAGAACTTTTGCGATAAATGTGCGGAATTGGGAATTGATGGAACGATCATACCGGATCTTCCCGTTAGGGAGTTTGAAGATTCTTACCGAGATTATTTCCGATCTAAAGGTCTTGCAAATGTTTTTCTCATAAGCCCAAACACTTCGAAAGAACGCATTGAAGCTGTAGAAGAGATTTCAGATGCATTTATATATATGGTCTCATCAGCGAGTGTTACTGGAGCTAAGGCCGAATTACAGGAGGGGCAGCAGGAGTATTATCAACGAATTCAAGCGATGAATCTTTCAAACCCTAAGCTTATCGGGTTTGGGATCTCAAATAGAAAAACCTTTGAGAAGGCTTGTTCTCATGCTGAGGGGGCAATCATAGGAAGCGCATTTATTAACCAGCTTAACGAAGATCCATCTGAGGATGGGATAAGAGAATTTATTCACTCAATAAAAGGGCAATGATCATTCAATTAGAAAAAGACATAAAGCATGAGCTAAGAAATTCAGTCGAAGATCAACTGAAAAGTCTGAAGTATAAGACTACTTCAGTCAGAACTCAGTATGGCGATTACCTTATTGGTACTGGAAAAAAAGCCTTTGACATCCGTACCATAGGTCACATAGATGGAATAAAAGACATACATATCGTTTCTGATGATTACAAGCTAGTCTCCAGGAAATGGAAGGTAAACCGAACTCAAATTGCATTAGGTGATGGGGTTACGATTGGAGATGG
The DNA here is from genome assembly GCA_028285685.1 of Cyclobacteriaceae bacterium. Lineage (GTDB taxonomy): Bacteria > Bacteroidota > Bacteroidia > Cytophagales > Cyclobacteriaceae > Ekhidna. The sequence goes on from JANQOR010000004.1 coordinate 83,764, forward strand.
TGCATTTTCCATTATGGCAGGTCCGTGCAGCATTGAAGGGGAGAAGAATATCAGCGAAACCATTGATTTTTTGAAGAATAACAATGTCCGGATTATGCGTGGTGGAGTCTTCAAACCACGAAGCTCTCCGTACTCTTTCAGGGGACTTGGTATTGAGGGATTAAAATTGTGGCACGAAATAGCCAAAGAAAGTGGGATCAAGATAGTTACCGAGGTGATGCAGGTTTCCCAAATCGAGGAGATGCACGACTATGTCGATATGTTCCAGGTTGGGGCGCGAAATACTCAAAACTACAACCTGCTTGATGCACTTGGCCAGGTTGATAGACCGGTGATGATCAAGCGAGGCATATCTGGAACCATTGATGAATTGCTTTATAGTGCGGAGTACGTCTTTTCGGGAGGCAATGAACGGCTGCTCCTTTGTGAGCGTGGAATTCGGACGTATGAGCGAGCGTCGAGAAATACGTTTGATATCAACGCGATACCCATCCTGAGGGAAAAGTCTCATTTACCTGTCATCGCGGATCCCTCTCATGGAATTGGGATACGTGACTATGTGGATTCCATTGCTATGGCCTCTACGGTGGCTGGTGCAGATGGTGTGATTTTTGAGATCCACTCAAAGCCAGAGGAGGCTTATTCCGACGGGCAACAGACGCTGGATTGGGGCGAAAGCGAACGATTGATTAAAAAACTAAATCAATTGAGAGAAATTTTAAGTAACGGGGAATAGAACAAGAGCATGAAGCAGATCTACGAGCATTATACCGAGGAAGATTTTGATGTTTGGAAAATCTTATTCGATCGACAGATAAAACAATTTCCAACACATGCGAGCAGCACGTATCTGGAGGGATTGAAAATTGCAAACTTCGAAACAGGACTTATTCCCAACTTTAAAGAGACCAATCAGATCTTAAAGGAAACTACAGGGTGGCAGCTTGCCGTCGTTCCCGGGATCGTTCCTGATTATACATTTTTTGAGTTGATGGCTAATAAACGCTTTCCAGCAACCACATGGCTCAGAAAAATGAAAGAACTTGATTATCTGGAAGAACCAGATATGTTCCATGATGTATTTGCACATGTGCCACTTCTCACTAACCAGTATTTTGTGAATTTCCTCGAAGAATTAAGTAAAATTGGCTTGGACTATGTTGGAAACGATGCTGCGATTCAACTACTCTCGCGGGTGTATTGGTTTACTATTGAGTTTGGCCTGATCCAGGAGGACCAGGGCCTTCGTATTTACGGGGCGGGTATACTTTCGTCGGCAGGTGAAACGAAGTTTTCGTTAAGTGATGATCCTCCGAAACACGAATTTAACATCGAACATATGTTGGACACCGCATATAGAAAGGATGTTTTTCAAAAGGAATACTTTATCACCGAGTCTTATGAGCAGTTATACAAGTCAATTCCAGAGATCAAGGACCTACTGGCCAGGAAAACAGCCGAATTTGTTTAAAACATGTGGATAACAAGGTGTAAAACTACTGTATAAATAGGTTCAAAACTTGTTGATAATTAAGTAGTTACAAAATTTGGAGATGTAAAGAGAGACCCTATCTTAGTATCACCAAATGAGGGATAGAAAGCCGAAACGCAAGTTTCCAATCAGTCAAAGGGAAGTTAGGTTAAACCTCGGTTTGATTTAACGAATTTTGAAAGATTGATAAGGCAACCGAGCCAAAAGGCAACTTGAAGCAACGGATCTTAAGGACTTCAAACAGTAATTTGGAATTTTGTAGAGGCTACGGCCGCTACAAAATTAAGGGGGCGAAATTCAGCAATGAATGTTCGCCCTTTTTGTTTTCCCTTACCGCAATTTCCACTTACCATCTTAAAACTTTTACATGTTTTATCTTCATTAGATAAGGATAAGAATGACACATTTTGTGTAGAACTTGTTGATAACCCGGTGTATAACTAGGGTATAAGTAGGTTTAAAACTTGTTGATAATTAGGTGGTTACAAAATTTGGAGATGTAAAAGTAGCGTCTATCTTAGTATCACCAAATGAGAGATAGGAAACCGAAACGCAAGTTTCCACTCTATCAAAAGTGAAGTCAGGTAAGCTACGGTTTAGTTGACGAATTTTGAGGGATTGAGAAGAAAGACCGGGCAGAAAGGCAACTTGAAGCAACGGATTCTGAAGGAAGACCGAACAGTAATTTGGAGTTTTGCAGAAGCTACGGCTGCTGCAAAATTGAAAGGGTGATGTTCAGCAATGAATTCTCACCCTTTTTGTTTTATAGGCCCTGCCAGGAATTCCCTTCTATAGAACTTCACAAAAGCTTATCTTTAAGGAAACCAACCGCCTACTCAATGAAAAAATTTGATGTTTGCGTCATCGGTGGAGGTCCTGCTGGATATGCTTCTGCCATGCGGGCGCTGGATTTTGGAAAATCTGTTGCTCTTGTTGAAAAAGGCAAACTAGGTGGTGCCGGAATTCATCAGGGCGCACTATGGAGCAAAACCTGGTGGGAAATATCTCGAGAAGCGCGCATGATCGATCTCCATAGCAAGGCATTCAATTTAAATTCAAACGGCTTTAGCTACTCTAAGGTGCGCGACGAAGTGATGTCAGCTGTTGACGAACGGTACAACCTGCTGACCAATCACATGGATCATATCAACAGTGGCTTAGGGAACGAGCTGTTTGAATTTATTGAAGGAAAAGCTAGAGTGATTGGCAAAAACGAAGTGGAAATAAGTGGTGAGATAACCACCAACATTGAAGCCGAATATATTATTCTCGCAACAGGCAGCGTACCTCGGAAGTTACCACACCTTCCAATTGACGAGAAAACTGTTTTTACTAGTGATGGACTGGACAATCTTAAGGATTTTCCTAAATCTATCGTGATCGTAGGAGCAGGGGTAATCGGTTGTGAATTTGCTACTATCTTTTCAAATTTTGGAAAAACCAAAGTACACCTTATTGATAAAGGAGACCGCATTTTGCCATTTGAGGACGAAGACGTAGTTAAGGTCATTGAGAAAAACCTGGAGGAGAAGGGAGTGCTCATTCATAGGAACTCTAAGTTGGTTGACATGAGGATTGAAGGTGGACAGGTTGAATACAATCTAGAATATACGGACGGTAAGAAAGAGACCTTTGAAGTGGAGAAGGCGTTGGTTTCGGTTGGAAGAGTTCCGCAATACGATGAACTGCTGGCAGATGGTGTTGGTGTGGATGTAGATGATCGAGGCATCATTGACGATCTCACGCAGACCAGTATTTCTAACATTTACGCTGTTGGAGATATTACAGCGGATATTTCACTTGTTAACGTAGGAGAGTTGGAGGGGCGCTATGCGGTCGAGCGAATTTTTGGGAAGCCGGAACAACCGCTGATTTATAAGAACATTTCCACTATTATGTTTCTGGATCCCGAAGTAGCAGGGGTGGGAATGAACGAGATTCAGGCGAAACAAGCCGGTCTTGACTATAAGGTGGTTAGTCTTGACTATGGATGTATCCCGCGAGCCACCGCTATGCGAAATACGCAGGGATTCATTAAGATATTAGTAACCAATGATGATAAGCTAAGAATCCTTGGCATGAGGGTGGTTGGAGAACATGCGTCCAGTGCCATACAAGCTGTGGCGCTCCTCATTTCTCAGGACAAGAGTATCATTGAGCTTGCAGAATTGATTCATCCGCACCCATCGATTATAGAGGGAATTCAGGAATGTGGACGAGTGTTTATGGGAAAACCGCTCCTTAAACCAAGCGTATTGCGGGAAGTCATTCAGTGCCAGGTATATGTTGAGGGAACATACAAAGATCTTGTGGTCTGAATTCCATGTGTATTTGCTTGTGAAAACTTGTCAAAAGTACTCGCTGAAAGAAGTGATTTTAGAATTTTAAGTCCAACTGATCAAATAGAAAGTAATAATGAAACAATAATTTTTCCTCCCAATCCTCATTGGTTAAGGCACCACCGTGACCAGCTCCCGGAATGACATGGATTTGATACAGCGAGTTAGGGTCGCCCTTTTCTTGGAGATTAGCTAGGAATTTATAGGAGTGAAAGGGTGGAACTCGGTCATCGGCGTTTCCTGTGAAGAGCAATACATTGGGGTATTTGACTCCTTCTTTCACATTGTGTAGTGGTGAATAGGATTTCAGATTCAGGTAGTCTAACGAGTCCCTTGGCGATCCGAATTCATTTAAGTTGGTGTTTACCGATCCAACAGTATATTTTTCAAAACGGAGCATATCGAAAGCTCCGGCTTCCGCAATAGCAACCTTGAACAATTCAGGTCTCTGCGTGATCGTAGCGCCGACCAAAAGACCACCATGTGATCCACCACTAACTGCTAGTTTTTCAGGATTTGTGTATTTAGACTCAATCAAATATTCAGCTGCAGCAATAAAATCATCGATGGCATTTTGCTTGTTTAATCTTCTTCCCGCAAGACCCCACTCGCTACCTTCGGCGCCTCCGCCCCGAACATTCGGGATCGCTAAAATTCCACCGTGTAGTAGCCAGAGAGTCCGTTGACGATCGTAAACAGGCTCCACAGTTCTACCATAGCCTCCATAACCATACAAAAGCGTTGGGTTGTTTCCATCTAACTTGGTTTTCTTCTGGCAGGTGATGTACATAGGGACTTCTGTACCGTCCTTGGATCGATATTTGACGTACCTAGTCTCAAGATCCTCAGCTTTGTAGGGGACTTCAACCTCTTCGCTTGGTTTAAATGTGAAATCCTTCAGTGATAGCTGATACCAGAGATCGGGATGGTAAAATGAGGAGACTTTAAAATCCATAAACTGCGCATCCTCATCATTCTCGTAAAAATGATGCACTTTTTTTCCCTTTGGAAAGTCAATCGTTTTGAGCAATTTTCCACCAAGATCGTAGATCAATACCAAGAACTGGCCTTCGCTTCTGTAAATACAGGCAAGTTTGTTCTTGCCCAATTTGTTTACTTGACGGAGTGGTACATCAAACTCTGGAATTATCTCTTGTGGCTGACTTAGCTTGTTAATGTTGGTTATGAGCACTTTTCCGTTAGGAGCGTTCCAAGTCGTGCGTAAGACGGCAGTGTCTCCAAAGAGCTCTTCTATTACGAAGGAAATTGATTCATCATTTGGATAGATGAGAAAGTTCTTTAAGAAGAAAGTACTTGTATTGGTGATCTCGGCAAAAGAAAGTGCTCGATAGACGGTGCCTTTGTGATTATACGAATGGTAGAAGAAAAAGCGATTACTATCTCTCTTAGAGTACCAGAAAGGATTTGTGCCTGTGATATCGGGATTTTGGTACAACATCACATCCTCCTCTTGCGACGATCCCATCTTATGATAATACAAGGTTTGGCCCGAGGCCTTGTCGAGCAGCGCTCTTCCTTCTTTCGGTTTACTGTACCTATCGTAATAGACACCATCACCAAACCAAATGACCTGGCTGCTACCCCTTAGATATTTAAGCGTATCCGGCAATTGCTTTCCATTCGACAAATTGAAAAAATACACCTCCCTCCAGTCGCTTCCGCTATGCGAGATTTCAACTGCCACTTTTGTTTCATTTGAATTGACGCGATAATTGGTAGCAAATGCATTGTCTGCCTTGGAGGTCTTAAAATCACGTGCTCGCACGAGTGTAAAGAAGTTAGGTGATTCTCTTTTTCTGTACCTTAGATCTGGTGATTCTCCATATCTGGAGCTGTGGTAATCAAATTCGTATTTACTTTTCTTGCCTTCTTCTTCGATGTAGTTTTCCATTGATTTGCTGGACTCATCATGGTACATCGACACGAGTTGAGATCTCAAGGTAAATAGCTTCGTCTGCCTATTTTGTTGTTTTTTTACTAACTTCTTTTGTTCTGCTAACCATACGATAAGTCTTGGATCATTTGGGTTTTCCATCCACTGATACGGGTCGGCGATCCTCTCGCCAAAGTACTCATCGTAAACAGCATCCTTGGCTGTTTCAGGATATTCGAACACCTTTTGTCCAAAAGAAGTAATGGAGGCTATGAAAAAGACAGCTGGTAGTGTGAAGCGAAACATATCCGGTGGTTCAAATTATGGTTGTTGACCTAAAAAGAAAAGCAACTATGTGCTGCGGCAAGTTTAAACAGTCTACTCCGAGTCATCAAGATCCTTAGTGGAGAATTTTTAAGTCAATAGTTCTCGAATACTGGCTAAATGGTGATCGTCGTGCTCTGCCGTAAAATAGGCAACATCGATTGGCCGCATCTGGATTTTTAAGCGTGGATGTGTCGAATTGAACAATTGAGTCTCATCATCCATTGAGTTTAGAAGGTCAATAAATTCTCGTCGCTTGGAAATGAATGCTGAAATCAATGTGTCAATAGGTTGGGAATTGTGATCGGACTCTTCAGTCTTCCTGTTGGACATATCCGCAGCAGTAAGCTCGGTTTTTCTAGCTATCATTTCTTTCAGCCTTGAGATATGCAGGTCTTCTAAATCGACCAGATGACCAACTTGTTCTTTGACACTCCATTTGCCATCTTTTCTGGCCGACATTTCGACCTCAGACAGGTCTCTTGTCATTGCCCACATTCTTAGTTCTGTGCCACTTAACCGCTCTATTATGTTGGGTAGAAGTCCCTCTGGAAAGTTGAAATCAAAGGAACGTTCTACCCATCTGGTTCTTTCCATATTAGTCCGAAGATGTTGTCTCTTTCAGGTATTTGTCAAGGAAAACTTTTATCTGACCGTATCCTTCAATCTCGTTTTCCTTTTTTCTGAATCCATGGCCTTCATCGTCAAAAATGACATACTCCACTGGAACTCCGTTCGCTCGCACACCCTCAACAATTTCATCGGATTCTACCTGGAGAACTCGCACATCATTGGCACCCTGCAGTACCATCAATGGCTTAGTGACGTTTTGTGTATGAAAGAGAGGCGATATGTTATAAAGTCTCACTGAATCTTCTGTAGTTGGGTCACCAAGTTCGTCGTAAAGCGCCTTTCTAAAGCTTTCCCAATAGGGCGGTATTGATTTCAATGTTCTCAACCAATTGGTCACTCCAAAAATGTTCACTCCAACGTCAAAGGCTTCTGGTTCAAAAGTCAATGCTGCCATCGTCATGTAGCCTCCGTATGATCCACCGATGATGCCAACTCTATCCATATCGATCACTCCTGTTGAAGCAAGGAAATCTTTTCCAGCTACACAATCTTTAAGGTCTTTGTCACCATGGTTTTTGTCGTCCATGTGATTGAAGGTTTTACCGTAGCCTGTACTTCCTCTGTTATTCACCGCCAAGATTGCGTATCCGTGATTGACCAGATACTGGATCAGTGCAAAATAACTTAACCTTGATTGTCCGCCTGGGCCGCCATGCACCCAGACCAATGCAGGCACCTGGTTGCTTGACGAAGCATTTTTTGGCTGGTAGTAGATTGCCGGAATTTCGGTGCCATCAAACGAGGCATACCTGACCACTTTGGCCTCTACCAAATCCTCCGGATCAATTTCTGCGTTGAGTGTATTGGTCAATTTCTTTAGATCTCCAGTCTCAAAATTGTAGACGTAGATGTTGCTAGGGGAGGAGGAAGTACTAACTGTAAGCCTGGCTAATTTCTCACTCTTGGAAATTCCAACGGACGAAATACTTCCTCCTGGTATTTCCGGCAACTCCACTTCGATACCGCTTTCCAAGTCAAATATTCTGACGTTAGTTTTTGCATCTTGATTGATGCCCACAACCCTATACTTTTCATTTTTGGATGGGTACGCGTACCAGACATCCCAATTATCCTCATAGACTTTTTCTACCTGGCCACTTTCAATATCCAGTTTCGCCAGGTAGACAAATTCGGCATCTTGATCCGTCGTGTAGTAAAGCTCGCTATTGTCCAAACTGAAAAATTGAGGACTATATTGAGCATCACCTTCATGAACGCTGATGTCCGTTTTTTCTCCTGTTTCCTTGTCGTACAAGTACATTTTTGAATCGGCACTTGTTAGCGTCTGAGTGATCGCAAAGTATCGCTTGTTTGGTGAGATCGCGCCAACATTCAGGCCATCGTTGTTTTGATACAACATTTCGCTGATAGGGTTTTCGTCATCCATTGAGCTGATTGCCAATTCATAAATATCCATAAAACGCGGATCGCGTCTGTTGGACGTCAGAAACATGCTTTTTTCATCCCGACTCCATCCCCAGAAGCCGTTCCGCACGCTATCTCCCGGTGTGAGATCTTTGGCTACTCCATCAGTGGACATCATATAAACCTTGAAATTTTCATTTCCACCCTCATCGAAGGAGTAAACAAATCGATCATCGTTTGGAAAATAAGACTGTCCAAAAAAGGACTCTTCTGTGGAACTTGTTAGCATCTTCGTTTCTCCGCTCTTAATGTCGATCTCATATGCATTGAAAATTCCTGATTCGTTGCTGTTGATGAGAAGTCTTGTTTCGTCAGGCGAAAAACTGCCGCCACCCACATTGATGTTTTTGTAGAATTGCTCGATTGTGTATTTGTTCACCTCCCTCACATCTGAGGTAGGAGCGCATCCAATAAGCAAAAGAAATGGTAATAGTAGTTTGAGAGATTTCATGGTCAGGTTAGTTGATTTCAAGACCTTAAGTTACATATTTACCTAAAGCCGATGAAGTGGATTCCGGACTATGTTCCCTATGTTGACAGATCACATTAAGGGGTTCTGTTGACATTTTCCTAGCGATCACTATAAGGATACAGCGATTGCAGGTCGATATTTTCATATTCTAGGGCATCAAGCCGGGTAGTTCCGAACCATGGTCCAGGTGCATCCACGACCATGATGGTTTTTGCATACCCTGTTTCGTCAAATCCTCGTCGGAAGTGTACTCTGGAATTGACAACAAAAATTTCATAATCATCCGCCTTGATCGTATCAAAAGTTAGCTGTGATGGAAAAATGATCTGTTCATATGCAGGAACTACAATGACAAGATTATTTCCTGGCAACTCCACTGCAGCCACATAGTCATATCCCCACCTTGGTCCAAAATATTTGATGGTCCCGGTCAATCGTACTGGTGTGCCCGCCTGTGGTCCGGTAAATCCACCTACGTTGAAATCAAAAGGATCGCCCACTTGTGCATTTATTCTAACAAGTGAATCCAATACCTTTTCGTCCCGCAAAGCACTATAGATTATGCCTTTCAAATCCCTTGAAAGGAGCGCCTTTAGTATCCATGTTGCATCACCCGGACGGTCGGAGTAATTTCCCAGTACAACCGGCACTTCGCCATTTCTAACTGCCTCCTCAGTTCGTTGAGCCGCAACCTTTGGCATTGGATATTCACGATCTACAAATTCTTTTCTGACTCGCCAGGCATACTCGTTCATATCTTCAGCGATACTGTCTGCCAATTTTTGGTCACCATTGGTCATAACGTGGATGGTCGTTCCTACATCTGGGACGTCTGACCAGGGAAAGCCAAAAAAGACACTTACAAATACATCCGCGTGGCGGGCTTCCCAGCGTCTGGCACGTTCCATTATATCCATGGCAGGCGATTGGCCCGTCCACTGAACGACCGTCGGAGAAATGATTCCCGGCTTTCGGCTCGCTTTTGCCGGTTGATAATTTCCGAGCATGATATTTCGCATGTAATGAGCCGCTCTTTCACCTTGAAGGTAACTGTCATAATGTGGGAATCGCTTGGTTACAAAGGCACCATCTGCCCACTTGAGGAATTCCTGATCTTCATTTCCATGAAGATCGAAGGTTCCGACAATTGGAATATCAGGACCTACGATTTCTCTGATCCTTTTCGCGATTTCTGCTTCTGGTCTGGGAACATTACGTACAGCCATTGCCCCGTGCAAGGCTAAATACACGCCATCAAGTGGCATGTTAGCTTCAATGTCCTCCAGGATCATACCCATGAAATGATCAAAGCTTTCCTCGCTGTTCCAACTCCTGGAGGAACCACCGAAAACATTTGTCGGAGAACGGACGCCAATAAGATCGATATCCCCGTGATCTCTTGCCCTTTTGACAAACCCGCCGATGTATGATCCGGCATTCAAAAGTTCTTCTCCCTGGCGTATACCTCCGCCCTTCATCCAGTCATCGATTTGTGTATCTCCTCCTGGACAAAAAGTACATGTCTCGTGTGAATACCGAACGACGGCAACCTTAAAGCTGGATTTATCAGCGGTAGTCTGACAAGAAATGAAACCAGCAAGAATAACGATCATTGATATCAAGGAAACAAACGTGGAGTGTGGTTTTAGAAATGAACTCATTAGCAGCTAGATTGGTAAATATCTAAGTTAATCATTATTCCACTCTGAATTGATTTCTTGATCACATCGTGGTGCTTCGGCAAGTAAATAAGATGGGATTTTATGGCTTATCCAATCAGTCCGAATTTTTGATCCATTTACTTAAGGTAACGGCCAAGGCATCATTGACGATTGGTTTGCTAATGAAATCATTCATTCCGGCTTCATAGCACCTTTCTTTGTCAGCTTTCATAGAGCCCGCAGTGATCGCTATTATTGGAATTTTTGTGTCGGATTCCAACCCCCTTATCTTCCTTGTTGCATCGTAACCATCCATTTCAGGCATCTGCACATCCATCAAAATAATGTCAGGACTCTCACTTTCAAACATTTCAACTGCTTCTAAGCCATTCACTGCCTCGAGAATGCTCGAGTTTGGCAGCGCCTTCTTTAGCAACATTCTGGCAACAGCCATGTTATTAGAGTTGTCTTCGGCAACTAGGATTTTAACTTCAGCACTGTTAGAAACTACCTTTCTAGTGGCCTCAGCTGTGCCGATCGAACTAACATTTCCATTTTGACTCCCAGATACTTCAAATAAAACTTCAAAGGAAAAGGTACTTCCACTCCCCGGAAAACTGACCACCTCCAATTTGCTGCTCATCAACGAAAGTAGTATGTTGGATATCGATAGACCCAGCCCTGTACCCCCATACTTTCTTGTGGTTGAGGAGTCTTCCTGAGAGAACGCCTGAAAAATCTTTTCGAGGTTCTCAGATTTGATTCCGATTCCGGTATCCCTAACCGAAAATCTAAACATTGTCTTGCCATTCTCTTTTTCTCCCAAAACCTCTACTTTCAGTTCAATTTCTCCCTCTTCTGTGAACTTAACAGCGTTAGCTAGGAGATTGACCAGTATCTGCCTTAATCGAATGTCGTCTGCTAAGACATAGCGATACTCGTCATCTATGCTGCTTAGCTTCAGTTTAAGATTTTTTCTGTCTGCTTTGTAACTCGTCATCTGTACCACCTGGTTGCAGAGTCCAACAAGATCCGTATGATCAATGATTAACTCCAGTTTCCCGGCTTCTAGCTTGGACAGATCCAGAATTCCGTTGATAATGCCAAGCAGGCCTAATGCGGATTGATTGACAATTGCCAAATGCTTTTTCCTTGTTTTGTCAAGCTCTGTCTCTATCAGTTGGTCAGTGTAGCCAATAATGGCGTTTAATGGTGTCCTTATTTCATGACTCATTTGTGCTAAGAACTGAGATTTTGCTTTGTTCGCATATTCTGCCTCTCTTTTCGCAGCATCTCGTTCTACTATCTTCATTTCGAGCTCCTTTTTTTTAGTCTCTACTTTTTTGTAAAAGCTAAAAACAATCATCAGCAGCACTGCCAGCAGCGTAGCACCAAGAAGGGATATGTTGAAGAATCTGTTTCGAGTTTCGAGAAGTTGTCTATTGAGTGCTGACTCCCGTTTCAGATCTTCTATAATCAACTCCTTTTCACGACTTTCGTAAATGGCTTTCATCTTGGCGGTCTCTTCTGCCAGGTTAAGTTGGGTAAGACTATCATTTAAGGTCAGTATTTTATCATACAAATCCGGGAGACTAGCTATCTTACCTGTACGTCGAACTAGTTGCGCCTTGAGTACCTGGCTATCGTAGTAAACTTTAAGTGCGTCTATATCGGTTGCTATTTTTTCCGCTTTTTCGATCTCCCTCATCCCGTCCGCAATTCTGTTTGTATTCAAATAGGCCTTTGCAAGGAGAATGTAAGAGTAAGACAAACTGTAGTAGTCTTCTGATACTTCATCGATTTTTATTGAACGAAGTATATAACTGATAGCTCTCCGATAGTTACCCGTTTCCAGGTGTGATGTTGCTATATTGGAAAGGGTGATTGAGCGTCCGCGATCATCTTCTAGCGAATCAAGAATGAAGTTAGCCCTGGTGAAATTTTGCAGGGCTTCTTTAAAGTCCTTCTGTTTCTGATATAATTCGCCCACATTGTTCAATCCGTACGCGACACCTCTCACATCTCCTAGCAATTTCTTCAGTGCAATGGATTCATTGTAAAACTTACGTGATGTTTCAAGATCGTCAAGGTTCTTGTAGGCAATACCCAAATTGTTCTTCAATCGTGAGATCCCAAGAGTATCTTGCAATGCTTCAAGCAAGGCAAGTGATTCTTGGTAGTGAAGAATGGCCTGGTTTGAGTTCCCCTGGATGTCATATGAAATAGCTTTGTTCTTGAGGGCTGTAGCTTTTCCTTTGGCATATTCCACGGAGCCAGCCAATGTAATTACTTCGTCAAAAATGATCCTTGCTTCGGTCGGATCCGAGAAGATTAGATCAAACCCTACCTTATTCAAGGTATCCACCCTCTTGTTTGCATTCATTCCGGTGGGAAGGCTCGTCAATAGGCTGTCAGCCTTCTGAGCATGAACAACCGGTATCAGGAGAAAAGCTGACAGATGGATAATTAATGTGAGAACTGGTTGTAAGAAAGATGTTAACCTTCCCATGACCTCAAAGCTATCTAAAGTCACATGCAATGACATGTGATGTTACCAAAAAATACCTTTTCTGGAAGGGCCAACTACACTTACCTTTCGAATCTAACTGTGTTTACTCATACCTGAGAGCATGTATTGGATTAGATTTTGCAGTAACAAAGGTCTTATAGCCTACTGTGAGTATAGCGATAACTACGACGAGCAACCCGGCAAAAAGGAATACCGTGATACCTATCGAAATGCGTGTGGCAAAATTGTTGAGCCAACCGTCCATAATCAGGTAGATAACAGGCCATGCGATCAAGTTCGCTATAAGGATCAATTGCAGAAACTCTTTAGTCAAGATAAACATGATGCCACTCATCTTGGCACCGAGCGCCTTTCTTATTCCGATTTCTTTCGTGCGTTGTAGTGCACTGAATGATGAAAGGCCAAACAATCCGAGACATGCTACTACGATAGCAAATGCTGCAAATAAGGTGAAGACGCTGCTAAATTGCTGTTCGTTGTCGTAGAGCCTGTTGAAAAAGCTGTCAAGAACAAAGTAGTCGAATGGGTTGCCTGGAAAAAAGCGATCATATGAGGTTTGAGCAGCGCTGAATGCTTCTTGGAAATTATTTGTCTTCAATTTCAGTGTGAAAAAATTCGAAGCATCCGGCACCAAAGGAAATACTATTGGTGCTACTTCGGATTTTGCTGACATCTGCTTGTAGTCATCTACAACCCCTACGATCGTTTTCGGTTGTCCCCAAAAAGTAACCTTCTTGTTGATGGCATCCTCAGGGCTCTCATAATCCAGGAAGCGGACCGCCGCATTGTTAAGTATTACCGCTCCGGTATCTGTAGAAAAGGACTTGCCATAATTCCTTCCTGCAAGCAGTTCTATATCATAGGTAGGGAAATACTCGTAGTCCACACCAGCAATGTAAATGGTTCTGCGTCTATCGGCAGATTCTTCATCTCTTTTGATCCCATTGGTCCAGAAGATCTCATTTCCTGGCACGTTGGAACTGGTTGTTACACTCTCTATCTCGCTGTTCCTAAGTAAATCATTTCGAAAAGCTTCAAAAGTGGAAGCGAAAAGAGAATCTGCCCCAAAGACTTGAGGTCCGCGGATTACCAGTGTATTTGCGAGGTTGAAACCGAGCTTAACATTTTTCATGTGGGATAACTGCTGAGAGACAATGATAGTACCGGCTATGAGAGAAACAGATGCGGCAAACTGGAATACAACAAGTCCTTTTCTTAAAATGATTCCAGTATGATTTCCGGAAAATTTTCCTTTCAGAACAGAAGATGGTTTGAACGATGAGAGCACAAATGCAGGGTATAGACCTGACAAAGTGGATCCTGCCAGGAAAACACCAATGGCAATCAGCCAGAAATTAGCATTTAGAAGAAAATTGATGCTGAGAACGGATCCGGTCAGTTGGTTGAAATACCTGATACCAAGTATGACAATAACAAGACCCAGCACTAAGGAGATAAAGTTGATAACGAGGGCTTCTGTCAGAAACTGATTTACCAACTGTTTTCTGTAGGCTCCCATCGTTTTTCGAACGCCTACTTCCTTGGCTCGTTCAACGGAACGAGCTGTGGATAGATTGATATAATTGATCCAGGCAATGATCAGTATGAAAAAGGCTACAATGGAGAGAAAGAGAACCGCCTGTCCATCCCCCTGTTCTTCGGGCTCTGACTCCTGCAGCAGATTAGAGTAGAGGTGAATATCCGTTATAGGTTGTAGAGGAAATTTTTGAATACGTCCACTTTCTTCAAAAATTTCACCTCTTTCTTCAACTAGGATCTGATCGAATTTCTTGTCAAACTCCTGCGGATTGGCCCCTTCCTTCAAGAGGACGTATGTGTTGTAGTCGTACCAGCCCCATGACTCTTCTGACGGAACACTTCCATCGTCATTTCTTGTGAAGTTGTTAAGAGTCTCGTATGAAATGAGAAAGTCGAACTTAAAATGTGAGTTATCCGGAACATTTGCAGCCACACCGGTAATGATAAGATCGAGGTCCAGCCAGGAATTAAAAATGATCGGCTCACCGACAACTTCCGTCCGACCAAAGTATTTTCTCGCAATCTCCTCTGCTATCACTACCTGGTTCGGCTCATTCAGGGCAGTTTTGGAGTCACCGTGTAGCAGGGGGTAATCAAATATTTGTATTAAAGCCGGATCAGCTATGTGGATGCGCTCCTCTCTGAATTTGATGTCGTCTTTTTTCATTACTCCGCTTAGTGGATAAGCTCTTGCAAAGTCAATGACCTCAGGCATTTTTTCTTTCATAAAAGATCCTACACGTGGAACAGCGGCGGCACAATTGATGCGCAGCTGACCATCCTGATAGGTTTTGAACATTACTCGATAGAGGTTTCTATGATTGCTGTGGAATTTGTCATAGCTGTTTTCATAAGAGACGTATTGCAGAATGAAAATGAATGCAGCTATTCCGAGAGAAAGTCCCAGGATGTTTAATGCGGAATAGACCTTATTCTTTGCGATTGTACGAAGTGTTATTTTGAGATAGTTTTTGATCATGGCAGTTGAGCTTGTATGGTACGTTTTTTTTCTTCTTAAATTGTAGTTTCTGGCTGAGAGCAGGACATCTAGTAAGTATTGTGATGAAGCCAGCAGCCGATTCTTTGTTTCTACTCGTTCCAAAAAGATCTCCTGCAGGTCACCGGAGATCTCATCGTAAATTTTCCGATCATAGATCTTCCTTAGGAGATAGATCCCGATTCTAGGTGGCTTGATATCTTTTTGGGTTTTGCTCAAATCAGCTAAACAAGTTGAAAAGAAAGCTGAGGAATTGTTTTCCAGAGCTGTTGTTTAAGATCTTTTGATTGCTGAAGTGCAACGAGACCAGTATTAGTAATCCGGAAATATCGTTTTTGTTTCCCACCTCGTTTGCTGGTAGCTCCACCGAACTCTGAAGTAAGAAATCCTTTGTCCTCCAACCGGTAGAGAGAGGAATGAATTGCACTGATGTTGACTATTCTATTCGCATGTTCCGCAATACTGGACTTCACAGAAACAGCGTAGGCTTCTGTTCCCAACGAGGCAACTGTGAGGAGCACGAGCTCTTCAAATTCACCAAGGTTTGTACCTTTCATAATTAATTTTGGTTTATTATCCTCATAAATGTAAACTATATAAATACGATAATCATCATTTTTGTAAACATTATAGATAGATTACGTGGAAGTGAGGAATTGGTTCAAAGCTCTAAAGGTATTACTCGTAGATCTGCCTCGATCAAGGGAAATGCATCTTCATACCCTGATGCGTTGCTACAAAGCCTAGTGATTCGTAAAATTTTAAGGCCTGTGGCCTCTTCTTATCGGTAGTCAATTGAAATACATGAGCTCCTTTGGTTCGGGCTCGATCAATCGCCCACCTAAACATTTGAGATCCAAGGCCTTCGCCCCGCTGATCTTTTCTTATACGGACAGCTTCGATTTGAGCACGTACACCACCTTGATAGGTGAGATATGGAATGAAGGTAAGCTGAAATGTACCAACAACTTCTTCTTGATCTTCAACTACCATGAGCTCTTGATTGGGATCGGAATCAATCCTTTCAAATCCCTCAATGTATGAAGCAGGCAAGGGATTCTGAAAGTTTTCCCGTTGACGGCCGAGCTCATCATCTGCAAGCATTGCCACAATGGCAACTAGGTCATTCCTAGTGGCTTCCCTGATTTTCATGTTTTTGGTGTTTTAGATTCCAAACTTACAAGGTTATGTATGTCATTCCATTTTGTCTTGGTCCTTAGCAAAAAAATAAGAATCACCTTTATAGACGATTCTCATTTTTACGGTGTTCATTTTTGGAATCACTCCATTCTCAAATTACTAGCAGGATTGATATTTGAAATTTTCCGCACCATCCATAGAATAGGAAGGCCACCAAGGATGAACATGAAAAGTATACTTAACGCGATCTCAAGCCACCCAATACCAACATTGTATTTGTTGATCATGTTGACGAAAGCTTTCTCGTAAAAAAAATACGCGATAGGTGTAGCAATTAAAGTTGCAATTACAAGTAGTTTAAGAAAGCTGCCACCTAAGACCTTGTATAAGTCCATCAGTGAGGCTCCCATGATTTTTCTAACAGCTACCTCTTTGACTCGATTTTCTGTAAAATACACGACCATGCCCAGCAGTCCAATGCAAGAGATGGTAATTGAAAGCGCCCCTAGAAAACCGAATATTTTTAGAATTCCCATCGTTGATTCGTAGGATTCCTCAATTTGATGATCAAGAAAAAACGACTCGAATGGCACATTTTGGTCAATGGATTCCCACTTTGATTCTAACTGCTCGATTGTTTCAATGATGTTTTCGCTTTCTACTTTTAGCAATGCATATCTCGCTTTTTCTGTCGAGTACCTCAGGATTAGTGGTTGGATGCCCATGTTCAGTTGCATGAAATTGAAATCTTCAACGATGCCCACTATGGTACCCTTCTGGTGCCCTGCGATAAGAAAACTGAGCGAATCTCCTTCGGGATTTAATATCCTATTTCTTTTCATGAACTCTTGATTGACCAGGAATCGTTCATTTTCCTTTTGAGTGATTTTCGTTACGTTCTCTCCCCATTGCATTTTGAAATCCAAAGAGGAAATGAAGTGCTGGTCGATAAAGATCTGGTAAGCCTCAATTGAATCTTCGAGGTTGTCAACCTGCTTTGCTGTAGTCCAGTTTAGGCCTGCTTCAAGGCCTGGCATATTTGAAGAAAGACTAATGGTGTTTACTCCTGGCGTTGTAGCGAATTCATTGAAGAGTAACTGTTCATCCACTCCTTTTAGAGGCACTGCAAGCACGTTGTCCTTGTTAAATCCAAGGTTATAGTTTAGCATGTCCTTGTGCTGCTTTATTATCACACCAATGCCGATGATAAACACCAGTGAGATAACGAATTGAACTACCATTAGCGATTTTCGTACCGTAGATATGCTTACCGATTTGGAGGACACTTCTGTTTTCAATGATTGCAGTGGCTCTATTTTTGAAAAATACAAGGCAGGAAAAACACCAGCGACTATACCAGTAAAAAGGCCAAAAACCACAAACCATCCGACCATACTTGGAGTAAGAGAAAGATCCAGCATCTCTGATCCAATGACCATGTTAAGGAACTCTGATCTTATCAGGGTAAAAATGAAAATGGTACCGACAAGGGCAATACAGGTTAGGATGATAGCCTCAACAACAAACTGATAGGCAACTTGCTTTCGACTGCTCCCGACAACTTTCCTAATACCTATTTCCTTTGCCCTTTTAAGCGCCCTCGCAATCATCAGGTTTGTATAATTGAAACACGCTGGAATTAGGATTAGAAACCCCATAAAGAAAAGTAGTACTGTCATTAGCCAGTCGAAAGGAGTGTTGTCATTGTATAAGTTCCGTCCCGGACTGATCTTAGTAAAGGCCTGAAGGTCGTAGTTTACCGTTCTGTCGTCATAAAATTCGTTGGCCTCTTCTGACAGGTTGCTCAAAGCGGATCTGAAGTCAGATTGTGATTTGTCCTCGTCGACTAGGATGTAGACGTAGTTGCGCCAATAATTTTCCCATTTTTCCCTGGCAGAGATACCCACTCTTTTTTCCAGTGAACTGTAAGATGCAAGTGCCTCGAATTTTAGGTGAGTTTGTCTCGGATGCTCTTCAAGTACTCCGGTAATTTTGAAATCTCCAAATTCCTTTGTGTGAAGGATCAAGCCAACTGGATTGGTATCCGGGAAAAATTTAGCTGCCGTCTTAGACGAAAGAATGATGCTGTTTGGTTCGAGAAGAGCAGTTTTTTTGTCACCGTTGCTAAGTTCAAAAGAGAACATGTCGAAATAGGAGGGGTCCGTGTAGACGCCTGAAATTTCAATTTCGTTCTCGTGGTGGAAAATTGTAGGGTCAAAGCTATAGTTGATCCGAACAGCATTTTTGATTCCAGGATAATTGTCGCTAAGCGCATCATAAACACTGAGAGAGGTAGTAGCATAGGTCTTGTTTTCTTCCTGATCTCTTACTTTGGTTGTGATGCGATGAATATGTTCTTTATTTTCCTGGAAGTTGTCGAATTGCATCACCTGAGTGTGCACAGCCAAAATGAGTAAGCTGACGGACATGCCCATAGCTAGTCCGCCAATGTTGATGAGCGTAAAAAGCTTCTGTTTAGCGAAATTTCGCAGCGCGATTTTGAAGTAATTGTTAAACATTGCAACTGAGTTATGAGCGTAATAATTTGAATAGGAAGCGGACCTTTTTCGCTTCTTAAGGGCGTAGGAGAAGGAGAGGGACAGAATCTGCCGGTAGTAGATCAGTTGTGCCTTGAATTTTCCGATCTTTTCTAGATTGACCTGAAAATACTCATCAATATCTCCTAAAAGATCCTCGGTATCTGCTTTTCTGCTCCACCATTCGAAGGCCTTTCTGGCAAAAGAGGGAGGGGTTGGTCTTGATCGATTTTCCATCACTCGTACCTTAGATTTCCGGCTGGGTTAGCATTAGCTACCTGAGACGTTTGCCAATAGATGGTCACGAATCCGATTAAAAACAAGAAAATAATGCTTAACAGGACTTCAATGATTCCGAGCCCACTGCCATAGCGAATTAGGAAATGTAAGAAGACCATATCATAAAAAACGTAGGAGAAGGGAATGGCAATTATCGCTGAGATTACGATCAACTTGATAAAGTCCTTTGTCAGCAGAAAATAGAGTCCGTTGCTGGAAGCACCCATTATCTTTCGGATAGCAATTTCTTTGGTTCTATTTTCTGTTGTATATGAAACCATTCCCAATAGACCTAGGCATGCAATGGAGATTGCAAAGGTGCTGAGGAACCCAAAAATTTTGATTTGTGCAGTCAAGAAGAAATATGCTGTCTCAATTTCATCATTTAGGAATGTAGCTTCAAAATTGACTTTTTGATCCACGCTACTCCAGATATCGTCTAGGTCATCGATCGTTTTTTTGATGTCAGGGGAATTTATGGTCAATAGTGCGTAGTTACTCTCTTCGAGTGAGTGCCGGAAAACCAGTGGATCAATTAGCTCACTTAGAGGTTCGAAGTTAAAATCCTCCATTATACCTACGATTCGACATTTGGTACCATCAGCAAGTGTGAATGTCAACGAATCCTTTTGCAAATTGAAAACAGCTACAGAGCGCATAAATTGCTCGTTGACAAGCACTAGTTCTTCATTCTGAGTTGACTTTGACAGACTTTCACTTTCTCCCCAAGCGAGTTTCACCTTCATGTTTTCAATAAAGTTTTCGCCAATGAAGACTTGACTGACATTAATTGTGTCCAGATCATTCGGTGTCATTTCCTCTGTTCCTGATAGAAAAATGCCGGGCAGGTTAGAGGACGTGGTAACAGCCTTGACGTCTGGATGATTCTTAAGCTCATTTATTGCAACTTGTTTGTCAATATCTCGCAGTGGTATGGCCAGAACATTATCAGACTCGAACCCGTGATTGTTGTTAAATACATATCTATACTGCTTGGCAATAGCACTTACTCCAATTATGAAGAATAGTGATAGGAAGAACTGAAAGACAAATAGACCCTTTTTCATCCCTGAAATGCTTCCTGACCTATTCGTGATCTCGCCTTTGAGCGTATGAATTGGATTTAATCGAGAAAAATACAGGGCAGGGAATATTCCGGCGAGTACTCCTACTAGCAGGGTAAACAGGATGAAAACTGAAACTAGCGTGAAGTTAAGGGACGTATCGAGTACCGAGGCAGAGCCTACCATCTCCAGGAATTCATTTCTTATCTCTATGAAAATGAAAATAGATCCAACCAGGGATAAGAATGTCAGCAAGATTGTTTCCACGATGAACTGCATTTTTATTTGGTTTTTTTCGGCTCCAACAACCTTCCTGACACCGATTTCCCTTGCTCTTTTTAAAGCTCTGGCAATTGAAAGGTTTATGTAATTGAAAACAGCCGGAAGGAGAATCAGGAGCCCGATAAACATGAAAAACATGAGAGAAGGCTGATCCCAGCCAATTCCTAAGGCATTGCTGACGTTCCAACGAGGTACGACATCTTCCAAAATGATTGATTGTAATTCGATTGTGCGATTTGGATTGAATTCAATAGCCTGCTCCGAAACTTGTGTTAACGATTCTGTCAATGTTCGTTTCGCAGTGTTGGGATTCAATAGAAGATATACGTAGTTGTTCCGGTAGTTTTCCCAATCAGAGTTTAGAGTGGAATTGGGTTCCAGTTGCTCATATGTGCTGTAGGAAGTAAGAATTTCGAAGTAAAAATGTGTTTGCTTAAGGTCTTCCATTACACCAGTCACATTGAAGCTTCCGTATTCCGTTTCCAAAACTTTACCAATTGGGTCTTCATTTTTGAAAAGCTTTTTAGCAACGGATTCTGTCAAAACCATACTATAGGGTTCTTGCAAGGCAGTGGACGGGTTTCCGCTGATTATAGGGAAGCTGAATACATCGAAAAAAGATTCGTTGGCGAAATATCCATGAAAACGCATTGGGTTTCCATGGTGAATGAACTCTGGTCTAAAGCCTGATTTTATTTTGACGCTTCTTTCAATGAAGGGATATTTTCCCTCCATGTAGTCACCAACAGCATTGAAGGTGGAGGCGTAGGTTTTGTCCTCACTATCATCTGCGATATAAGTATTGACCTGATAGATGCGATCCTTTTTCTCATGAAATTCATCGGATCGATAAATGGAGACCGTGATCGAAAGAGCAAGCAGACAGATAGACATTCCCAGCGCAAGTCCCAGAATGTTCAGGGATGTAAAAAGTTTATGTTTCGAGAAATTGCGAAGAGCAATCTTGAAGTAATTGTTAAGCATAGCAATTGAGTTTTGACTGTAAAAATTTGAATAGGAAGCCGACCTTTTACGCTTCTTTAAGGCATAGGAGAAGGAGAGGGACAGAACTTGCTTTATGTAAATCATTTGAGCCCGAAGTTTTCCTTTTTTGGAGACGTTGTAGCGGAAATATTCCTCCATATCTCCCAGGAGATCGTCTGCGTCTGCTTTTTTACACCACCATTTGAAAAGTTGTTGAGCAAAACGTGGAGGACTAGGCATAGTTCCTTGGTTCATTTTATGGAGAGTTCAACTTTGGTGTTCGCCCACAATTGATCTCGAAGCGATTTCATCTCATTCAGGCTTGTAATGGCATTACTAGTGAGCTCGAAGTATCGCTTTCTTCGACCACCTCTTTCCTTTGTTGGCTCACCCTGATAGGAGGTGATAAATCCTTTTTCTTCTAGCCTTGTCAGTGTGGAGTGCATCGCACCAATGCTTAGATTGCGTTTAGCCCTTTCGTTGATATCGCGTAGAATTGCCAACCCGTAAGCTTCCTGTCCAAGATTCGCAATGGTCAACAGAACCAGTTCTTCAAATTCGCCTAAATAGCCTTTCATATATGTTTCTATTTTTGAGAATAAATGTAATACGACATACTTGTTCCATATGTTTCTATTTTTGAGAATAAATAAAAAATAAGTGGATTAAATCTGCTAATCAGAGGTCTTCTACAAAGAAGACAGCATTTTTATTTAGATCGTAGAACCCGAATTCCTTGGTATTCCATGGTGTTTTAGATCTCAGTTTTTCCTCAGATACGGTACCCCTTTTCACAAATTCTTCAAAAATAGGGGAGACATCTTCAACAAAGATTTTGATGACAGAGCCACCAAGAAGCGGGTCTTCGTCTGTATCAGCGTGCCATTGCAAATGGATTTCCAAATTATCCCTTTGCATTCCGGCATACATGTTATCTCCAAATACATACCTAAAACCTGTGTGTTCTTCGTACCATTTTAGGTCTCTTTCAATGTCTAGTGAAGGCAAAACGGGAATGATTCCAAGGGCGGATTTCATAGCTCTATTAATTGTGGTTCTTTTCTTTTCAAGTGCTCAAATTATTTGATCAGGTAGAACGTTCAAATTAGCACTTTTTCTGAAAAGTGGATGTAACGTAAAGGTTCCTAACTCAATTTTAATCCCTGGCGGTCCTGGCCTGGATTTCCCCTACTTCTCCAAATCTTCATATAAAATGATTGCGATTGCTTAATTTGATCAAAAACCTAACAATTATGAAGAAGTTTTTAGTGCTCGTGACTTTCCTGTTTGCTTCGATTGGTACAAATGCTCAAATCAAAGCACTTGTTGGCGGGACCCTCATCGATGGATTTGGCAGTGATCCGATTAAGAACAGCGTTGTGTTGATCGATGGGGAACGAATTTTTGCCGTAGGACAAATTGGAGGAGTGGAGATTCCGGAGGGTGCTGAAACAATATCTACTGAAGGCATGACCGTTCTACCTGGCTTGTGGGATATGCATGTGCACTTAATGATCAATGGACACAGTGACTATGCCTATTGGGACAAAGTTTATCCACCATTACTTGAAAGTGTAATTATGCCATCCTCAGCACATCAACTTTTGATGGCGGGGGTTACAAGTGCACGAGATCTTGGTGCTCCACTGAAAGAGAGCTTAAGTGTACGGGATCGAATAAATAGAGGAGAAATTCCAGGACCAACTATGTACATGTCAGGTCCATTTATCCAGAAGAAACCATATCCTGGCACTGAGGCGTTCAGGTGGGGAGTAGATGGAGAAAAAGATGCAAGAGCAAAGGTTAAGCAACTTGCGGATGCTGGGGTGGATTGTATAAAATTGATCGATCAGGACCAAATGACCATGGAAGAACTAAGAGCGGTGGTTGATGAAGCGCATGCCAACGACCTGACCGTAGTTGCTCACGGTCACCGACCCGAAGAGATCAGAAGAGGGCTGATCGCGGGTGTCGATTGCTTTGAGCACACAGGCTTGTCCTCAGCCCCTCGATATCCCGAGGATGTGATGGAAATGCTTAGAGAAAGGACGGCTCAAATGAACAAAGGCCCATTATTCTGGACGCCGACGGTAGAAGGCCTGTACAATTACGAGTATGTGAGAGACAACCCTGAGAAACTCGATAATGATTCCTGGCATCTTGGTCTTCCGGATACGGTTATCCAAGACATCAAAAATTCGATCAAGTTCCCGGAGCGACTTCCATACTTTCAGATCACTCCGGTGCGAAAACCCACTTTGGAAACCAAGATTAAGCAGCTTAGAGAGGCTGGGATTGTACTCTTGATTGGCACAGATAGTGGCATACCGATGAAATTTCATAGCCAATCTACCTGGAATGAGCTCGATGTCTGGGTCAATGAGTTTGGGTTTGATCCTATGTACGCGATCAGAGGAGCAACCTATTGGCCTTCAGTACTAATGGGCGTTGACCAAGATTATGGAACTATCAGTGAAGGGAAGTATGCAGATATTATCGCAGTAAAAGGAGATGTTTTACGTTACATCAGTCTACTGCAAGACGTGGATATGGTCATTAAACATGGGAAGAGGGTGAAGTAGGATTAGAAGAAGACGAAGGAAATCAGAACTCCCAGTACAAATGCGATCGATAGCATGATCGAATAGGTGAATCCAACCATAAAGTAACGGATGACAGTCCAAAACCACTTTACCTTGTAGATATTCCTAAAACTAAACAGGATGTAAGCCGCACCTATTAGAAACGTTATTGGCGCAATAATTTTGTTTCCAAGCTCCTCGGAAATTAAGATCGAAATGTAGCCCAAGCTCATCACAAAGAAGAAAAAAGAATGGATGTGGAGTGAATGAACCAGGTGTTTGATGTACAGTCCTTTTCGCCAAAAAAAGATCTTGAGAATGAAAGCGTAAATTGGCAAGACAAAAAACATTACGATTGGTATTTGTCTCAACAGATATCCCACGAGACTGGCTGACGATTCATGGTTAATCTTCACAAGCTGTTTCGTTGCGATTCGCTCCACAAATGGAAGATGATTAAGTTTCAGTGAGTCCATGATTTCTGAAGGTGACAGTACATTTTCCTGATTCATTTTGTCAATCATCATAAAGTAATGATCGGAAACAGGCCAACTTTCCTCGTCATGTAGCGAATCCGGAAGATGATACAAGCTATCAAATTGAGCCTCGGTGAGTTCTTCAGAATTAGAGTTGACGACAAAACTCCTCCCTTTGGTTTCACTTGGATCAACAACCAGCGAGAAAAAGAAGAAATGAAAGATGCTAATTACCAGATACCAGCGAATTGGGTGCGCGTACATCACGCGCATCCCCTTGTTAAATGAGTCTGTTATTTTTCCAGGTCGGAAGAGAAATGGTTTGAATGTACGTCCGAAACGGGAATCCAGTGAAAAAAAACTGGACATAAATTCTCTTAAGAGTAGCCCTATTCCGATTTCATTGTCTGTGTTTTCCTGACCACAGTTGGAGCAGTAGTTGTGACTCTCATGGAGGTTCTGACCACAGTTGAGGCATTTACTGTGCTTCCTTCTTTTTTTCACCTGGTTTGAATTTGTTAAGTAGAAAGGCCACTAACCACATTCCTAAAGCAATAAAAGTATAAAATTTTTCATTTTCATTGGACCTCAGCGAGAAGAAGAAAAACACGAATGCCAAAATGGTAAATGACCAAATAAGAGCAGAGAATATTTTTGACGAGTACATTAATTTGGAAGTTCAAAAAGTATCTACAAATAAAGACCAGTGTCGAACTTTTTTGTTCATTGGGTATAAAAATATTGATTGTGCAACTCCCTGGTTAAGTAGCTTCCTGCACCTTCAAACTTGTCCCTTCGTCTGAGACTACCTCCACGTCAACGTTTTGCCCAATGTAATTCCCACGGGTATATGCATCGTAGACAACACCTTCTATCTCAATTTTTCCACTTGGCCTAAGAACGGTATATGATTTCCCTTTTTTTCCAACCATAGACTCAGCAATGGGCTTGGAGGTAAAGCCTTCGTCAGCATCTTGTGTCTCTTGCAGAGCTATTCGCTTGAAAAATCGGCTGTCAGCCATTTTTGTCCCACCCACGAAAAACAACACAGTAGCCATTAACAGGCCAGCGGAGACAGTAGCCACGGATATGATTATTTGATCGCCTCCAACAAAAGAAAAATCAAAGAAGTCATTGTTTAACATTACAAGCATCAAGGACCCTAACGTAAGTACCAAGCCAAGGACTCCTGCCACTCCAAATCCAGGTATCACAAAAACTTCGATCACGATAAGAACAATGCCAAGAACAAACATGACAATTTCCCAATTCGCAGCGAGCCCGTTTAGATAATTTGGAATGAAGTAGAGAAGGATTGCAATAACGGAGGCAAGGATTGGAAATCCAACACCGGGAGTTTGTAGCTCAAAATAAATACCCCCTATGATAATCATGATCAGAATCCCACTAACAAACGGATTCAAAAAAAGTGAGATGATCTTTTCAGAGGAACCCAGTTCAAATACCTCAACCTCATAGTTCTCTACTCCTGACCTCATCATGATGTCATCAATGTTTTTGACTTCCGCCTCACAAAAGCCATTTTTGATGGCCTCAGACACAGACAGCGTAAGAACTTTTCCCTCAGTAGCAATGCTGTCGAGTTCTATATCTTCATCTACCATTGCCTCAGCCATGGTCGGGTTCCGTCCTTTTGCTTCAGCTGTAGACCTCATAATAGAACGCATGTACGATTGGTACTTGTCAGGTGCCGCACTTCCATCTTGAACCACCACAGTGGCAGCGCCAATACTTGAGCCACTAGTCATATAAATGCTGTCGCAGGCGATGGAGATCAGGGCTCCAGCCGACGCTGCATCCCTGTTGATGAATGCGTAGATGGGGATGTCCAGGTCTAATATTCTAGTACGAATATCATCCGCATCTGTAAGTACCCCGCCATACGTGTCCAGTTCAAGAATGATATAATCTGCTTCAATTTCCCTGGCTCTTTCCAACCCCAGCTCAGAATATCGATTTGTTCGAGGGTCAATCTCTGCCTGAATTTTGAGATGCAGCACCATGGGTATTTCACTTTCCTGTCCGACAGCGAGAAATGAAAAAAACAGTACCGGTAGCAAGAGGGAGTTTCTCATGTTTGTGCGCTAATATTGATCATAACAAGCAAATTGAATGATACATTCAATCAGGAATTAAAGTTATCTTAATTTCTACGCACTGAAAATAGTTGGTTTAACAATGACATATTCTGTATTGTTTCAAAAACGGTTCACGGGCGTCGTTTGGAATTCTTTGGTCTCAAATGATGGCAGTTGTCTAGTGTTGGATGTTCGTGACGAAGATACAAAAGCTGTAGAGTACTTTCACCTCAACCTGGAGAACTTGGATCTGTTTTGGATTAAAAACGAGTCTGCTACCTGGTGGTCGGCAATGGAGGCTTACGATGATCAATTGTTTCTATCCGAATACGGGAATAAGAATGATCCCAACATAAAGAAATTTTATCGAATGGAGAATGGACACCGAAAGGAGATATCTGCCAGGGAAGTGCCTCGTTCTGATGCTGGTATCACTATTCCTTTCGTTTACGAACCAGGATCAGACTATTTTAAAACAGTGGTTGATTTTCTGGGTTTGGAGCTGCCATGCGCATGTGAATACCTGGAATTTGAGAAAAAAATCATATTGTGCTACTATCTTCGTTCTGGTAAAGAGTTCGAACGTTACCTACTGGTTTTGGAAGACGGGAAAAAGGTGTCTAAGGAGCTCCTAGATACCCGAATGAAAGGATTCGCTTCTGGCTCTTTTTTTGTTTTGAATGGCATGTTGATTTTTATTAAGAACAGAAATGAAATTTTTGTTTGCACTATTTAATTTGATTTCACTTACAGCTCTGTCTGCTGAATTTGTCTTTGATTCACTGCGATCTGAAACCGAGGAAGGCTTGTTGTTTGTGATTCACGAAGTAGAGGAAGAAGAGACACTATACTCATTGGCAAGGAGATATAAGAGTTCAGTTCCTGCAATTATCAAGTACAATGAAATAGTAGAGAACAGAATTGACATTGGTCAGGTAATACGCATACTGTATGATGAAGTAAGTACTGAAACGGATGTTTCAATCGAAACCCCGGAGGGATTCCATTTGGTCGAGCAGGGGGAGACGCTATATAGCATTTCTAGGGCTTACGACATAAGGATACGGGATCTTCGTAGATTAAACCAACTAAAGTCCAATGATATCTCTCCCGGAGAATACTTACGTGTGGTGGATGTAGATAGTGTCGATCTGGTTCCTATAGAAATTACTACGAGAGAGGATTCATTGAAGGCTATCTATGGAATTGAAGTTCCGGAAGGTTTTGAACCCTATGTGGTTCAAACTGCTGAGACGTTGAATTCTATTGCCAGAAAGCGAAGAATTAGCGTAGCTGATATAAAGGAATGGAACAATTTGGAATCAGACTATATAAGAATTGGACAAACCCTGCTGGTGCGTACACTTGCTGATTCACTGGGGATGATGAGCGATAGCACCACTTTAGTTACCAGATTGAATGAAGATGGTTTTGAGAAAGTATATGAAGAAGGTATTGCGGGCATAATTTCTGATATTTCTACAAGCAAGTATCTGGCACTCCATCGATCCATGCCTATAGGTACCGAATTAGAGGTCAGGAATTTGATGAACAATTTTGTGGTTCACGTGAAGGTGGTGGGAAGGCTACCCGACACGGGAATCAATAGAAATGTACTTCTGAGATTGTCTAAGCCTGCATTTGAGCAATTGGGGATTTTGGACCCAAAATCACGTGTGGAAGTTTCCCATTTCAAAAAGTGAGTCGAGAAGAGCTAAAAGACTTTCTTGATCTTAAAGTCTCGGAATACAATAATCAAGATTTTATCGCTAAAGATCCTATTAGTATACCACATCTATTTGATAAAAAGCAGGATATTGAAATTGCAGCTTTCATAGCAGCGGTCTTTGCCTGGGGTCAAAGAAAAACGATCATAAATAAATCCAAGGAGTTTTTTCAACTAATGGACAATGATCCGCATTCATTTGTTTTAAACCATTCTGATGGCGATTTAAGACCTTTTCTGGATTTTAAGCATCGTACCTTTAATTCTACCGATGCGCTTTATTTCATTCATTTTCTTAGATGGTTTTACTCGCAACATGATTCATTGGAGTGGGCTTTTTACAATTCGATAGGATCTGACGACTCCATCGAAAAAGGACTGATTGGATTTTTCAAGACATTCTTTTCGCTGCCTGATTTTCCTGAAAGAACAAGAAAGCACATTCCGACTCCCGAACGGAAATCTGCATGCAAAAGGATCAATATGTTCCTTCGGTGGATGGTGAGGACAGACGACAAGGGCGTTGATTTCGGACTTTGGACTAGAATTAAGCCTACTCAATTGGTCTGTCCCTGCGACCTTCACGTAGATCGTGTTGCCAGAAAGTTGGGGCTCATCCAGCGAAAACAGACCGATTGGTTCACGGCCCTAGAACTTACAAATGAGTTAAGAAAGCTTGACAGGAATGATCCAGTCAAGTACGATTTTGCTCTGTTTGGATTGGGAGTAGTTGAAAAGTTTTAACCCCAGCTTCCGGGATTCATCCGCCATTCCTTCAGGGTTTTTAGAATGTCGTTCTCAAACATTCTCTCATCCTGGGCAAAATCCAAAAGATGATGATAGTCGCTTAGCACAACTAGGTCGATTTTGTGTTTTTTGAAGTTCTCCTCAGCGACTGGAAATCCGTAAGTAAATATTGCTGCCATTCCAACTACTTCTGCGTCCGCTTCTCGTAATGCCTGGGCAGCTGCCAGAGAGCTTCCACCTGTCGAAACCAAATCCTCAACCAAAACGACCTTTTGGCCTTTTTCAAGTTTACCCTCAATTAGATTCTGAAGACCATGTCCTTTTGATTTTGATCGAACATAGAGAAAGGGAAGGTCAAGCTCGTCTGCAACAAGCGTACCCTGCGGGATACCAGCAGTAGCTACACCCGCGATTGCATCAATACCACTGAAGGAATTTGAGATCGCTAGAGCAAGTGCGGTCTTAATTTTGGACCTTACTGCCGGCTGCGAAAGGCTCAAACGATTATCACAATATATCGGAGATTTCCAGCCTGATGCCCAGGTAAAGGGACTCTTCGGACTTAGTTTGATTGCTTCGATTGTAAGAAGATCACGGGCAACTTCAGCGGCAAGTTGCGGATTGTAGATTTTAATGCTCATGAGCCGCAAAGAAAAAAATTATTATGTCAAATTACCTATTCATAAAACTAATTCTCACATAGTTTGGTTAGCACTTGTTTCGTTTTACAATTATGTTTTTAATTGTATCCTCGATAGCCATTCGATGAAGATTTTTATCAACGACATTCCCGTCTACATTCTTTCGGAAAAAAAGATAAATCACAAACGTGTTTATGGGTTAATTGTAAGAGAGTTTGAGACAATTGTTCCTGAGGTGCTTGTAGATGATGTACTAATTATGAACGCATCTTTCGAGCAGGTAGATAATCTCTTGAAATTGATGACAGACAAAAAATTGAAGAAAGTACATTCAATTTTTATTTCATCGCGAGCAAAAAGCAAATTAACGGATTACCTCAAAAGTAAATTCAAAGTGGTGATGGCGGCTGGAGGTGTTGTTGAGAAGGATGGCGAATTTCTGCTTATCTACCGCAAGAAGAAATGGGATTTACCCAAAGGAAAATTGGATTCTGGTGAGTCAATTGAGGCATGTGCAGTCAGAGAGGTTGAGGAGGAGACAGGAGTGAAAGTGAATTTAGGCCGGGAGATAACAGCTGTTTGGCATACCTACATCAGCAACAAAAAGTACATACTAAAAAAGACGTATTGGTATGCTATGGAAAGTGTGGATGATTCACATATGAAACCGCAAAAGAAAGAGGGCATAAAAAGAGCTGAATGGATGGATCTGGAGTTGGTTCGGAATTCACTTCATGATTCTTACCGGTCGATTCGCCATGTGATGCAAGAATACATTAGGATGATGGAAAAGGTGTGAAGGTTTTAAATTTGGTAAGGCAGGAATGATGAAACTTCTCCACCGTACCTGTGCACCTCACGAATAATACTCGAACTGATCTGGGCTAACTCGGGTGAAGTAATCAAGAAGACTGTCTCAAGGCCTTGGTTGATCGTTTTGTTCACTTGTGAAATGCTGTTTTCGTATTCAAAATCCGTAGTATTTCGCAGACCTCTAACCAAAAATTCTGCACCCAATTTTTTTGCCAATTCTGCCGTTAATTCGTCGTAAACAATGACTTCAACACGATCATCTTCTGCAAACAAATTGTCGATTTTAGCTACCAGCCAGTCAATCTCAAAGTATCGTTTGTTTTTCTGAGCATTGTGTCCAATTGCAATGACCACTTTATCAAAGAGCTGAAGACTTCTTACCACTATGTCGTGGTGTCCCTTAGTGAAAGGATCAAAGGAGCCAGGAAAAATGGCAGTTTTCATTACTCACAAATATAGGCGCTCATCACATCAAAGTACTGATGATCATTTACTTCATCGAACTTATAGCCGAACTTTAGAAAGGAGGGTTTTGAACCGAGAGAGATATTTCTAATGTACTTTTTTAGTAGGGCTATTTCCTCGGAATTTTGCTTAGTAAATCCCCAAAATTGAACAGGATTTTTCTTTGGATCCATTCCAATTTCCTTGAAGACCAACATAATGTATTTCAGGTAGTCTTCTTTTTTGCGAGCTGCATACTGATTGTAGAATATCAATTTTCCTTCCTCACAGACGATCTGATGTAGAATTCCCCGATCTACAAAACAAAACAAAGCTTTTTCGTGTGAATGGTCATTATGCTTCAAGAATCCCTCGATTAGCGCACTACCTTGATGGATAATATGTATCGCTTTTCTTTTGTAGACGGATTCCATCCATTTACAAAGCTTTATCTCGGTGGCAAAGATGTTGACTAGCCCCGCACTGATTTGCTTATAATAGCTTACGTCCTCAAATGACGCCTTGATCTCACTGTTGACCGACAAATAATCTATAGCAGAATCGGCAACAAACATTTTTGTTGGTACTAGTGAGAATTTATGAGTCTTGAGACAGAGCTTCACACCTTTCCAGAAACCCGCGGTCAGGTATTCATGGTTGTCCAGTATATCTTTTATTAGTCGCAGTCGTCCGTTTACGGTTTTTATTCCCTCCAGACGATAGTCTTCCAGACCCATCACCTGGTTGTCTTGCGTGTCAGTAACTGCTATTTGAAAGTCGCGAATACCTACCTGTAGCGTGAGCGAGTAATCCTCTAATTCATCAATACTGAATTTTTCGTCCTTTACACGCTTTACCAGCTTATACGTGGATGTGTCCGTGGCGGTACTCAAATTGTTCTATTCCCAGTTCCCTGCTGTCGTCACACTTGTCCGTGATCCAAAACGTAAGGGTTTTCTGGTATTATATTCACTTTCTTCGTCTCTATTGGGATCTACAGGCCGAGGATTAACTACCTCAATTACATTCACATCTACTCCAGCTTTTTTAATCTTATCAGCCCACAGAAGGAATTTTGTATCAGGACTTATTCCCGGGACGATTGCCAGGGTTGCCAAATTAAAGTTAGGCCATTTTGCTTTTGTAAACAACGAATCTCGAACAGGTACGGTACCTAGGGTATCGATGGTTACCGAGATACTATCTGCTCCATACGGTAGTTGAAAGACTTCCTCCGTTTTTTGGGTGATATAGAAATTACCACTATCAATAAAGGTCATCAGATTGTCCCAGTCACTTGTATACTGACCATTCACAGCGAGGTAAGCAACCTGGGCTTCGCGAATCATCATCAAGCTTTCAATAATATCAGCTTCCATTCTCGCAATTCTCTCTTCCTCGCTGATTGCGAAGTTAATTCTGTAGATCAAAAACGCAGCTAATCCTATTGCGATTACAAAGAATACGAGTGATAAAATCTTGGTTTTGTCCATCTCCTTATGTTAGGTTTTTGCAATTATAAATATTTAATAGGGTTCTTGAAAGCCACCCTTGCTATTAATACTTAAAACTAAATAAACCCCTAAGTTCAAGGGCCTTTTCTGGGGCTTTTGCATCACTAAATATTCCGTGAAGCAATTTCGGGTCCATACGAGATATTTCATCATAAGATAAGAATGATGCTTCCACCATAATTTGAGCTGATTTGCTGAACTCGGGATCTTCTCCAAGTGACAACTTGCCCTCTATGCTTTCCACTTTGTAAAATAATTCAATTGCGTGATGTTTCTTATTTATTAGTTCAAAGACAAAAAGAAACTCTTTTACCTCAATTTTCAGACCAGTTTCCTCCAAAAACTCTCGTTTCAGTGCCTCCTCGGCAGATTCGCCAAAGTCAATTCCTCCACCTGGGGGCGCCCACAAGTGTCCTTTCTGTCCAATTGATGAATGTTTGATGAGTAGGATCGTGTTTCCCTTTGTGAGCAGGCCACATACTCTTACTCGTACCTTGCCAGTAAAGACAGATAGGTCTTTGTTCGATGATGCTAACATTTCTACCAATGCTTTCGTTATTTTTGAAAGAAAAATTCAAGGTATAATGAAATATTTAGTATCTCTAATTTTAGTAGGCGTTGGTTTTTTTGGATTTGCTCAAGAAGAGACTGCTGAGCCTTTGACCGGACCAAAAATCTCCTTTACAGAGAGTATGTTTGATTTTGGTGATATTACCCAGGGCGATAAGGTGGAGCATATCTTCGAGTTTGAGAATGTTGGAAATGAACCACTAATTCTTTCGGATGTTCGCACCACCTGCGGCTGCACTGCTCCTGAATGGCCAAGAGAACCTGTTGCGCCAGGCGCAACCGCATCGGTGAGAGTGGTATTTAACAGTGCCGGTAAGATGGGTGTTCAAAACAAGGTGATCACAGTAATGTCCAATGCGGTCAACAATCCTGCCAGGGTAAAAATTGTGACGAATGTTTTGAGAGAGAAACCAAACAAGTAGGTTAGTTCCTCAGTCCAAAGATGGCACTGCCAATTCGGACCATGTTGCTACCAGCCTTCAAGGCGAGCTTATAATCTCCACTCATTCCCATGGAAAGAACGTTTAGTTCAACATTGGAATGAGTGGATTTTTCTTTTGTCCGATCGTACAGATCTTTTAGTCCCTCGAACTCGCTGGAAACAAGAGCGTCATTATCTGAGTTGGTGGCCATTCCCATTAAACCAACGATTCTAACATTCTTCAGCAGATCAAGTTCCGCACCTTCAATAAGCGCTTCAAGCTCTTCCTTGCTTAATCCGAA
Source organism: Cyclobacteriaceae bacterium (assembly GCA_028285685.1). Lineage (GTDB taxonomy): Bacteria > Bacteroidota > Bacteroidia > Cytophagales > Cyclobacteriaceae > Ekhidna. The sequence goes on from JANQOR010000004.1 coordinate 117,691, forward strand.
TTTCGTTTCCTCTGACGCAATGTGAACTTGTAGAAGGCAATCAATAGTGCGATTATTCCTTTCGGCCTGCTTGTTTATTTCCTTAAGAAGTCTCAAACTATCGACACCATGAATTAGATGAACATAGGGAGCGAGGTATTTAACCTTATTTCGCTGCAGATGGCCTATCATGTGCCATTTGATTTCATTGGGAAGTTGCTCTGCCTTCGCAGAAAGCTCCTGAACTTTGTTTTCACCAAAATGCCGATGGCCCACATCGTAGGCCTCCATGATGCTTTCTGCAGGTTTTGTTTTACTTACCGCTACGAGGGTACATCCTTCCGGTAGTGTAGAATTGACTGAGGCTAATCGCTCTTTGATAGAATTCATGTCATTGAATGGCTAACTTTGCTTTACTTTTGGTCGTCCCACGGCAAAGGGACTACTGACCGATTTCGAATGGCAATTTTAGGAACTTTATTAAAAAAAGGAATCATGCTTCGGGAAAGTCTGGAGCAACTTTATTCCTCTCCTATTGATTTGCAGAAACAGGAACTTCGAAACCTCTTAATTCAGGCAGAACTGAGCCAATTTGGTCAGGCCTATGATTTCACCAAAGTCCTCAAGTCCTTCAGAGGGAATGATAATGATAAATTTTACGAAGAATTCAGGAACAGTATTCCGGTGTTCGATTATGACAAGATCTACGCAGAATGGTGGCATTTGGCTAAAGAAGGCAAAAGGGACATTTGCTGGCCGGGAAAGATCAAGTATTTTGCATTGAGCTCAGGCACAGCGGGGGCATCGTCTAAGTATATTCCTATTACCCGCGAGATGATCAAGTCGATTCGCAAAACTTCCATGCGGCAGATCATGACCATGTCCAAATACGATTTACCTGCCGCACATTTTTCAAGAGGCATTCTTATGCTGGGAGGTAGTACTGACCTGAAGAGAAATGGTCACTATTTCGAGGGTGATTTAAGTGGTATAACTACCTCACAAATTCCTTTTTGGTTTCAGCATTTTTATAAGCCTGGAAAAAAGATTGCCAAAAATCAAAACTGGAATGAGAAGCTGGAGGAAATTGTAATGTCAGCCAGAGAGTGGGATATTGGGATAGTCGCAGGTGTACCGGCGTGGATTCAGATTTTGATGGAAAAGATCATCGACTACCACCACGTCAGAACAATCCACGATATCTGGCCTAACCTTCGAATTTTTGTTCACGGTGGTGTTTCGTTCGAGCCATATAAAAAGGGATTTGAGAAATTGTTGGGAAGATCTCTGATTTACATGGAAACATACCTGGCCTCCGAAGGGTTCATCGCATTTCAGGCCTTTCCCGATAGAAAATCGATGCGCCTGGTGCTGAATAATGGCATCTTTTATGAATTCATTCCCTTCAACAGGCACAACTTTGACGAGGAAGGTGTCCTTCGAGAAAACCCCGAGACTTACAAGATTGACCAGATCGAAGAGGGACAAGACTATGCTGTGCTAATCTCAACGAACGCCGGTACTTGGAGATATTTGATTGGAGATGTAATACGTTTCGAATCAATTCAGGAATCGGAAATAACTATAGTAGGGCGGACAAAACACTTCTTAAGCCTTTGCGGAGAACATCTAAGTTCCGACAATATGAATAAGGCGATAGAGCTGGTAGAGCGGGAGCTGAACATTGATATCCGCGAATTTACCTTGCTTGGGGAGCCGAAAGATTCTTTATTTGCCCATCATTGGTATATCGGTACGGATGATCGAGTAGACGAGGATCAGTTGTGCTCACTTATTGACCGAAAAATTATGGAGTTGAATGATGATTATAAGGTGGAGAGGGGATCTGCGCTAAAAGAAGTTAAGTTGAAAGTAATTCCTACGTCTGCGTTCTACGGTTGGATGGAGCTTCAAGGAAAGATCGGCAGTCAAAACAAGTTTCCCAGGGTCTTGAAAAAAGAGAAAGCGCTGGAATGGAAAAAGTTTCTTGGTGAGCAAAACATGGTAATAAGCTAGTGCCTCCATTCATCAATGGTCTTCTCTTTGGTCTGATTTTCCTCTTTTCACTTGGACCGGCATTTTTTGCTCTTATTCAGACGAGTATTCAACATGGTTTCCGAAAAGCGATGTTCTTTGCTGTGGGAGTCTCGGTATCGGATATTTTTTTCGTAGTGGTAATCCTTTTTGGTTTGGCAAAAATTTTAGAAACAGATGATTTTAAATTCTGGATTGCTATTTTCGGTTCGGCGATGCTAAGTGCTTACGCTGTTTACTCATGGCTAAAAAAGCCCGTAGTTCAAGAGGTGGAGTTGACCAATGACGTGAATTATCTCAAGTATGTTTTCAAAGGATTTATTCTAAATGGTATTAACCCATTTATCATTATTTTCTGGTTGACCTGGATAAGTACCGTCTCCGTGAATTTTGATTATGGATTTAATCAGCAAATCCTGTTTTTTGTTGGGATGCTGGTCTCCATTCTCAGTTTAGATTTGGTAAAAGCTTTTATTGCCAATAAACTCAAACATTTGATCACGGTCAACTTTGTCAGGACCATGAACAGGGTAGTGGCAGTTGTGATGCTGATTTTTGCAGCTCGTATTGTTTACTACCTTATCGAGAATTACCCATAAAAAAAGCATGCTTTTAAAGCATGCTGAGGCATTATTTTGATGCTTCCTGTTATTTTGTAGAAAAGCCAAAAACTTTGTGCAGAGACTCCTCATCGTCTTTTGCTTCTACCACTACCGTGTAGGTGTCGGCAATCGGGTTGATAAACCTGGATATATCTACTTTGGAACCATTTTCAACAAACTCAGCACTACCATTAACTGAGATAGTGAACTCTTTTTCTTCAAGGCTTTTTACAAAAACCTTTGTCTTGACCGGGTAAACAGGCTGCCCGCTTTCCACACCGATCGGGCTTTCTGAAAATTGAAGTTGAACCGCTTGCGGTTTCTCACTTTGTGAAAGACCAATTAATTCTCCAAATGAGATGGTGAAGTTGAAGGTGATTGCTGAGGTTAATAGGACGACGAACTTGATCATAACCGATGAGATTTTATTCTATAACTGTTGTACTAAATTAACATTGTAAACGACCAAAACCCCAAGTTCGTATCTTCAAAAATTACAATTTTCGTTGAGTTTGCTGATTGAGATGTTGAATACCCTGATTTAGAGGATGAAGCTTCGGTCTCTAAAAATGAGTGCAGCATTTTTGTCGACGAAATTGCTTGATTAAGCCTTTAAGTCTTTTTTATTGAGGATAAAAACGATGGTATACGTGAAAATTGCAAGCCAACCCGAGGCGATTAACCATTCGTGCCAGAGTACATTGTCTTGAATTTCTTGGAAGAAATATCTTTGAAATGGAACATGTATCAAATTATTGATTGAGAACACCGGAAAGAATTTTGCAAGCCAGGCTGTTTGGTCTTTGATTGGATCAGCGTGCTGAAGAATGGCGGTTGCGATTGGTTCCAGAAACGAGGAGTAAAAGAATAGAAGTACGATGGCGAACCCTGCTTTTTTGATAACCAATCCCACCAAGAACGCTAACATACTGAAAATCACAAGTTGGTAGAAATAGGCGAGCACAAATTCCAGTTCATCAAAAATGTATTTCAGATCAGTTACGCTTGAGTAGATAAATCCGGTGATAAGTCCCGAAGTAAACAATACAACTGTGCAGACACCAGCCAGAAATAAGACCAGTGTAAATTTCGATAAGATGAATTCCTTTTTGCTCACTCCGTCTATGATATTCTGCCTCATCGTATTGTAGGAGATATCATTGTTGACGGAAATGATGACAATAAATGCAATTAAGATTTTGACAAACGAACCTAGCCATGATGTGTTTTGCCAAATATCAGGAAAGTCATAGATCGGAATGATTGTCGGATCGATTCCATCAAAATCAGCACCTAGGTTTTTCAGCCATTCCAGAAAAAACACACCACCGTTCGTGATGACCAATTGAGCTAAGAGGTAAATTCCAAATAGAACCCAAAAGATCCTGTAGTGCTTTAGCTTCAACCATTCCAGCGTAAATGCTCTAATCATTTTCCTTTAGTATTTTGAGAAATTCTTGTTCTAATGATCGGGACTGTTGGAGTAGTTTTCTGAGAGAGATTCCTTTGTCAAAGCAGAATCGATTCAAATCTTCAGAGGAATGACCTTCCTTCAGCTGGACAAACAATGATCCATTTTCACTCGTCACTTTTTCCATTCCACCGTACGATTCGATGTTAGACGTCAGATTTTCCATATTCGAGGCAGCAATCTCCACCACATTGGTTTCTCCAAGAATATCGTTGACAGATCCCTCGTGAAGTTTTTCGCCTTTTCTCAGGATGCAAAAATGTGTGCACACTTTTTGTACTTCATCTAGCAAGTGGCTGGCCATTATAATGGTCTTTCCATCTGCGGCAATTTGCTTGATCAGGGTTCGGACCTCAGCAATTCCCTCAGGGTCAAGGCCGTTGGTTGGCTCATCTAATATCAATACAGGTGGGTTGGAGAGGAGTGCGGCCGCTATCGAAAGCCGCTGCTTCATTCCCAGGCTGTAGGTCTTGTATTTATCATTTCGACGTTCATGCAAATCGACCCGCTTGAGGATGTTGTCGATGTTGTCTGTTCCGCAGTTTTTTATGTGCGCTACTATGCGCAGGTTTTGGACAGCGGTTAGGTAACTGTAAAAACAGGGCGTTTCAAGAATGGAACCGATTTGCTGCCTGGCTTTAACGTTATTCATGCCATCGAACCACTTGAAGTCACCGTTTGAAGGAGCAACGACTTCCAAGATCATACCTAGTGTAGTGGTTTTTCCGCTTCCGTTAGGACCCAATATTCCATATACCTGTCCAGATTCGACCGTGAGGTCAAGATCGTTCACTGCCGTGATCTTGCCAAAATGCTTTGTGAGCTTGTTTATTTTAAGGACACTGCTCATCTATCTAGATTCCGTTGTAATAAAGTTAGCATATCGCCACTCTCAAATGTTTCGATCAGTTTCGGAATCTTTTGAAAAGCGATGGCTCCTCTGAGGTAGAAGGCAGCGACTCTTCCATCTCCTCCAGAAACTCCTACATACTCCTCTTCCTTACCCAAGATGATCAAATTTACCTTGCCCGTCATTGCGATGTATTCTTCATATCCTAAGGCACGATAGTCATTTGTCCAATCAGTGTATGAATCATCTGATGATGTTCCTGAATCCATAATGTAGATGAGCAGTTTCTCCACATCATTCACCATTTCATAAAACGCCGGATCTTTTTTGATATTTATCATGCGAAGCGTGCTTGGATATAAGCACACCTTTATGTCTCTTCTGTTTTCAGCAAAGTCCTTTATGATCGACTCCTGGGAGAACCCGGAGAAGGAATATAAAAGAACAAGTAAGATCAAGGTGTTTCGCATAGGCAAATTCAAAGGTATAATCTTCCATAAACAATCAACCCAGGCTACCAATACCATGCACGATCGGCAACCCGGGCTAATGAATTAATTTAAGTCAATTAGTTTCTGTCATTATCATCATCATCCTCGTAATCATCATCAAGATTTCTGAGGTGTTGCATTCCATGAACCCTCATAGAACTGGCCAATTTGGAAATCTTCTTTAGGTCTATTTCTCCGTAAAGGCTAAGGAGTGCAAATTTGCTTTTACCTCCAGCCACAAGAATGAGTTCTTCAATTTTTCCACCGTTCTCTTTTATGGAGATTTTTACGTTTTCTTCTGCATCGGTAATGGTCATTAATTCCTCATATCCTTCTTTGTCCACATCTGCCACAGCGCCAGCGTATATTCTCTTAGACTCTGCTGATTCCACATTTTCTCCAACTACAGCTTTAAGTCCTTTGAGCTTGCTAATGGCATCAAGGAATTCCTTTTCGTCTTCTGTGTTTGCATCGAGTTCGGTAAACAGCGAAAACATTTTGCTGCTCACTGATACTTTCGTAAAGTCCTCGTCGCTCGAATACTTCTCGAAGTATTTTGTCATTACCGCACCTTGGCTGAAGGCAAGGTTGCCTGCACCAAGAATCAACATTATTGCTACTAACTTTTTCATTTTTGTCTTTTTAATGGTCAATTTTTTATTTGTCTTCCGGGTTTAAGTGGAAGCGTTTTTGGTTTTGATTTCCGAATGAGTTTTTAAAGTGCTTCTGATTCTTCTTTAAGCTCTTCTTTGGCCTTGTTAATTTTGGTCAACTCCAATGCGTAAGATTGTCCTTCGTTGAGTCCGGAGCCAATCATCATCAGGGCTCGCCTGGTTTCTTCCAGAGCTCGTTGCGGATCTTCTATCGCAAAGGGGTCTTTGTTAGACTCTTGCAATACAAGTGCCGCCGTGATCAATCCTATCGCAACTGTTGCCGCCGCTGAAAGCCATGTCCTTCTTGAGTTTTTCTTCACCTTTGGGTTGAACTTAACTTCTTGTTCTTTTTTTAAAAACCTGAAATAGTCCGATTCCTTTGAAAGTGCTGGATTTTCTACGAAATGTGATTTCACTCTCTTTTCTTCTTCGAGCGTCGTTTCTCCATTCCAATATTTTTCAATCAGCTGTTCAATTGGCGATTCCATAGGCATCTATTTTTTGCATGGCATCCTTTACTTTTTTCCGTGCCCTGTGGATGTTGACTTTCACGTCACTTTCCGTCAGTGCACATGTCTCCGCTATCTCCTGGTAGCTCAATTCCTCCACCTCTCGAAGGTGAAAGACCTCACGTTGCTTTTTAGGTAAGGTATCCAGAATGTCTTTCAGCCATACCATTTGATCAGAATTGATGGCTTCCTGATCCGCTGGACTCGAAACTTGTAAATTCACCACTTTCTCGTCCAGGTCTGTATACCGGTTGCGTCGCAACGTTTCAATACATCTATTTCTCACGATCCGAAAAGCCCATGCATTGGCTTTTTCAATTTTTGAAAGGTCGTGACGAATGTTCCAAATTTTGGCTAGGCAATCCTGTACTACATCACGTGCAGTCTCAGGTTCGTGAACGATCGACAGTGCATATCGATACATACCGTCTGAGGCTGGAATGATTAGCTCGTTATATAACTTGGTAGACATTCGGAGAGATGACGCGGATATAATGGAAAAGTTACACAATGCCCGATCTAAAAAGAAATAAGTGCCTTCTTCAAGAAGGAGCAATCACATTCACGCTAAGTCATTTTTGCTCATGAGGAGAAATCGACTTTGATTTAAATGACAAATTCCACATTCCAATAATTCCAAATCAAAATTGTCAACTGGCCAAAAACCAAATCGGCTTTTTGAGATTCCCCTCTGGACTCTAATTCTTCACATACCATTTGAATGCTCGCTTCCTCTTACTGTGCCCAAGTATCTCGCCAGTGATAGTGTTGCTGGTCATCGCGTCGCTGTTTCCATTGGTTCCACCAATCATAACCCATTCCAAATTCTCTTTTAAGGTGACGGTGAAATCATTGAAGTCGGGTGTCTGACCGTAGATTGGTTCTATCTGTCCAAAGACGATGGAATCGCTCATGATCGTGAGAAAGGAAGCATCTGCTAGATGCTCCACTTTTCTCTTTGGATTGGAGGGACTCTGTGCCCACCAGGCCATCCGAATCTCTTTCCCGTTGCGAATTGCCTCAATAAGGTCACCGATGTTGCCATTCTCTCTTTTGCCTTCTGAATCATTATGGTAAACCATTGTCCAGGAAACTTGCGCTTGAGTTACTATTGCTGCGAGGAGGAGGATTGTAAAGATGGTTGATTTCATTTCTATTTTGTTAAAAAAAGTGGGTTTGAATCAGAATTGTTGTCTAATCCAGACATATTAATCATCCAGGTCATTGTGTGACGCTGCGGCACTCGTCGATGTACTTTGTTTGTTACCCGGTTGTACCAGACTGCATCGAACGATCCATTCGTCGAAATGGCGACTCTCCATTCGTGATCAAAAAGTGATGAATCTGCATAGTTTGCTGATTGGTTTTCCCAATCGACCCTGGATAGGACCTGGGGGTCCAGATGGACAATTACTTCATTTTCGTTGATAATCGCTATCCAGATTGGATCAGCAAGATGCTCGATCGATTTGTCTTCCTTTTTCCAACCCCAGGCTAGACGAAGGTCATAGCCCTTTCTCAAGAATCTGATCAACTCTTGCGTACTCCCTTCAAGAACAGAACCGTCAGCATGGGTTTTATAAACAGGTTTCCAGCCAACTACTTCTTCCTTGGGACCGGAATACTTGTGCGTGAAAAACCCAGTGAGGAAGGTAACAACAACTATAACCGCTACCTTAGTTGTATTCATAAAGCCAAGTTAGCTTACAAGACTAAGAGAGGGGTTTTGGTCAAGCTTATTTAACAAGACATTAACAACTCTATTTAAGGAATCTTAGGCCAACCGTAAAGTCGAATCTTGAGATATCAAAGTCGGCTCTTGTCACAGTTCCGAATGGTGTTTGGTATTCATTAACCTTGCCAATGTTTAGACCAAAGCCAACCCCGACCGCAAGATTTGAATCCAGTATGTAGTCATAACCAATCGCTAGTTCTAGAGCGAAAGTCTCGCCATGTTCAAAGTAGGGCGTGTTGTCCAAGAATCCATCATCTCTATATATAGCCATACCGCCAGTCAGGCTATAGTACATGAACTGATCACCACCCCTCGATTGGCGGCTAAGCAATGTCAATCCAACATAGTGAAAGCGCACTTTTTCTTCGATGCTATTGGCACCAAATAATTGACTGAAAAAAGGACTAAAATCTTCCTGGGCTGGAGTGCTTGTTCGGTTGTACTTCAGCCCTACGCCGAACCCACTGGTGGGGAAATACTGGATGTCTGTTCCCAAATGCACGAAGGTTCTTAGTTGACGTGCATAGGATTTTGGATGATTTTCGTAGCCCCCAAATTGATAGGTGAATCCGGTATTGAGCACTATTCGGAACCTGTTAGATTCTATCAGCTCGGAGAACCGTTCGCTGATACCAGGCTCTTCCCCAATCTGGTCAGGAACTTCGACCGGGACTTGCGGCTGTTGTGATTCCTGCGCCTGAGTAAACGATAACACTTTGTCACGTTCAATTCTGGATCGGATCGGACCGGTTACGTCAAATATTTGAAAGTGGATGTAAGCGGATGAAATACGTGTGATCTTGCAATTAAGTGTATCACCTGCCATGGTGATTATTTGATCTTGACCCTTTGCAGCCATATAGCTGACAGTAAAAAGCAGGAGGAACAGTAATTTTTTCACGCGTTAATCAAGGATTTTCAAATATGGCCTGAATATTGAATATCTATTGCTTTCAAAATAAATAACAACCATGAAAAAGATTTTCCTAATACTAACAGTGATTACCTCTAATTTATTATTTGGTCAGGAGAATGTAAATATTCATAACACTCCGCACATAGAAGTAACAGGTGAGGGCAAGATGGAGGTTGTGCCAGATGAGATTTATCTGACTATATCCATTAGTGAGGCAGATCGAGGCAAACTTTCGATGGAAAAATTGGAACTAGATATGTTGAAGAGACTTGAAGACATAGGTATTGATGTTGATGAACAATTGAAGGTTTTAAATTTTAATAGCGGTTTTAAAAACCGAGTACTTGGTCAAAAGATCAATACCTCAAAGCAATATGAACTAATGTTGAATGAGACAAGACAAGTTCCTGTCGTTTTTGCCGAACTGGAAAAATTAAATATTTCCAATATAAACTTCATCCGTGTCGATCATTCTGATAGAGAATCACTTGAGATGGAGGTAAAAGTGGCAGCTGTTCGGTCGGCTAAGAACAAGGCTCAGAGAATGTTACAGGAACTGGGAAACCAGGTGGGAAAGCCTATTTTGATCCAGGAAAGGAGTTCTGGTCATTCACATCGATATCAAAGTTTGGCCACCAATTCGGAATTGGAGGAAGTGTTTTATGAGTCAAGACCACTACCAGATCTAGACTTCCAAAGTATTGTGATTCAATATAGTGTGCAGGTGAGATTTGCGATCGATTGATCAATCGAAAGGTTTGTCAAATAGAAGCGGATTAACGGCCTGGGAAAGCACGCTTTTGTTCCAATACAAGTCCAAACAACCTACCGTAATCTGTAACCTTCATTCTTTCATCTTCTGGACTGTTTACTTCTGTTTGGTGAACAACAACCATTTCCCATTCCGGAATGATGGTCAAACTTTGTTGACCTGTTCCCTGCGCCGAATAGGTTCCATCAGGAATATTAACAAAAGGAAGGTGAAAGCCTTCTTCTGCTGCCCACCAACAGTATCCGTATGCGCCCCTAATTCCACAGCTGGAATAAGGAGTTGTACTTTCTTCTATCCAATTTGAGGGAATAAGTTGTTGACCATTCCAGTTTCCATTTTGGATGAGTAGTTGCCCAAGTAGTAGTAGATCTTCAGCTGAGAAGTACCACAGTGCTGCTGGATGTTCGGAAGCATCTTCGTAATGATATTTTTGAAGAGTAGTATCAAACTTCATCTTCAATGGCCTGGCGATATCATCATCGAATACCTGGAAGAGAGACTTCCCAGTATGATTTTCAAAGATTGTAACTAGCGCATTGAAGTCCCAGTTATTGTAGTACCAGTGCTCATCTCTTTTGAATTCTCCTCGCTCCGGTCTGTTCCGTACCATACCTGGAGTCTCGAATGCCGCTTTGTGGTAAACTCCTGACCGAGCCCGAAGCAAATCAATAATTCTTGCACTTTTCTCCTCATCAGTCAATCCCAATTTGTCGTCTATTCCGAGTTCTGCGAGAGTAGATTCTGGATTTATGATCCCTCGGTCGATGTAAATACCGTATAGCAAACTGAGGACACTTTTTCTCATGGAGAATATTAGGTAAGGTTTCTCGGTGTCGCCATATGAGTATACGCGTTGACCTTTGTGATACACTATGAAGGATTTTGTCAATTTGCCAGTTAGAAAATTTGTGATCTTATCCTTCTTTTCTTGAGGCCAGGAAATCGAATCAGCAAATTCGGGATGTTTTATAACATCTCTCGTTAGTTGTGCCGGACTGGAAAGTACAAATAGAATAGAAAGTAAGGCCAGGAAAGGTCTATTCATGGGGCTTGGTTTAAGATAAGACTCCGGAAAAGGAAATTAGTTGCAGATTTTTAATCTGTCAGCACATTCGTTACAAATGTTGATTTAGTGATTAACCACAGAAGAAGAAAAACAATGGCCCATCTAAGATAGATAGTATAATAATCTGTGGTGTCCTTGTAACGTGTTTCTTTGATCTCTGCTTTTTCTAACTGATCAATTTCTTTGAATACCTGCACTAGCGCCTGCTTGTCTGAGACTCGATAATAGTTCCCATTCCCTATTTTGGCGATTTCTCTGAGTGTTGTTTCGTCAAAGGTATTTTCAACATACCTTGTTCTCCCAAAGAAGTCTGTGCCGTAGGGTACGCGTCCCTCTTTTCCAATTGCAATGACGTAAATGGTGATATCATATGCTGCCGCCAGCTTGGCGGAGGTGATTGGATCGATGTTACCGGCTGTATTGTCTCCATCACTCATGAGTATCATTACTTTGGACTCAGACTCTGATTCTCTAAGCCGATTGGTGCTAACGGCTAACGCACTTCCAATGGCTGTTCCTCTGCTTTCAATGAGATCAAATGAGATATCGTCAATATAGGTATAGAGCAAATCGTAGTCAGTTGTGAGTGGTGATCTGGAGTATGCATCGCCTGAAAACACTACTAAACCAATTCGATCTTGAAATCTACCGGCGACAAAATCATGAGCTACTTCTTTTGCAGCCTCTAGTCTATTGGGTCTGAAATCTTCGATTTGCATGGATTGTGAGATATCCACCGTCAGCATAATATCAATTCCTTCACTCCATTGTTCAGTCTGCTCATTCGTGGTCTGAGGGCGTGCCATTCCCACGATAATGAGAAGCAAGGACAGGATAAAGAAGATACCCGGAATGAACCTCAGGTAGCTTATTGGATCACTTCTCAGATCTGTTTTTGTTAAGGCTATGGGAAGCTTCTGCCTGAACCTTGTCGCAATAAGCCATCTGAGAATAAAGAGAATTGGAATCAGGGCGATTGCGTAAAGCCAGATAGGGTTTTCCCAGTCGAAACTTTCAAGCCTTGACAAGGAAAACCAATCGAAGGATAGCCAACTTCTATTTTCCATCTCTGATTTCTTCTACCTTTTTGTTGTACCTGTATTGAGTAAAATCTTCAATCTGTTGAAAATCTTGGAAGATAGTCTCCGTTTGTCTTTTTCCATAAACCAACCGATCGATCGAATGAAGCGGTTTTTCCAATTCTTTAGCAAACGACTGAGCTAAAATCTCCTTTGTTGTGAGCTTAGTGAAAGGGAACTTGTCTAATCGTTCCTGGTACCTTTTCCAGAAGAAAAGAGCCTTTTCGGCAAGGTCAGATTCTGGATTTGATTTTAGACTGTTAATGTAACCTGAAAGTTGCTCCGAAAAGCGCTCATAGTCTTTTCTCAACTTACGAAGTCTGAAGAAGCGTATGATCTTCTTGCCGAAGATTAGTAAGAGGACGACTGCAATGAACAGGAGTGAACCCAAGACAATGTATAAGAGCGGATAGTTGAAAAATCTGTTTACGGCCTCATAGCTCGTATTGGCAATCAATTGAGTTGTATCCGAAACCATAGGAGCCAACTCTTTCAGCATGATGGAATCTATAGGTGTGCGTATTAGGGTGGAGTCCAACACATCTAGGATTATCGCTGGGAGTGATAGATATTGCACCAAATCTATTTCGTAAGACTGGATGGAGTAAACAGTGCTGTCGAATGCCTTATTCCCTTGAGATTTTGTGGGAAAAAAGGTTTTGGAGGAAAATTCGAAAGGGGCAAAGTTGTAGGTGCTGTCAGGAAAAATCATCTCCAATTCAGAAGGATAAGTAGCAGTGATCCAGAAATTCACGTCCTGACCGATTAGAAGGCTGTCTTCTACAAATCCCCCGCTAACCTTAATCTCTTGTGCGAAGATTTTAGTGGAAAAGACAAATAAAAGTATTGCTAAAAAACTACCTCGTCCGCCTTGCATTGCTTCTATTTCTATGTCTGAATAGTTTTATAAGTTTTGGAACATAGTCTTCCTCAGTAGCTATTGATACGTAGTTGACATCATTTCGTCTGCAGAAGTCTTCCAGCGATTCTTTGTTTTCACCTTGTGTTTTGCTGACGACTTGTTTGAAGGATTCAGACGATGTATTTAGCCAGATTGTTTTCTCTGATTCTTTTTCATACAAAGGCACAATTCCAAGATTTGGCATTCCTTTTTCTCGTCTGTCGGAAACGTCGATCACCACTAGGTCATGTTTTCTGGCAAGCCCTTTAAGTGACTGTGTAAAGCCTTCATCAATAAAATCCGAGACAACAAAAACTACCGTTTTTCTCTTGAGCAAATTCAATAAATACTTAATTGCCCCACTTAAATTGGTCTTTTTTGACTTTGGTTTTAGCTGAAAAAGTCTATTGATGACTTCATAGGCATGCTTCAGCGTTTTTGCTGGCTTCACATAGTCTTCAACGCGGTCTGAGTAACAAAGCACGCCTACCTTACTTCCTTCCCTCACTGCGGATATCGATAGCAGCCCAGTGATCTCTTTGGTTAGGTCTATTTTTTGTCTTTTGTCCTTGCCAATTTCCTGCGATGCGGAAACGTCAACAAGGAAAAATACGGTTTGTTCTTTTTCTTCAATGAATGTCTTAACAAAAGTTCCATGTCCCTTGGCTGTGACCCTCCAGTCGATTGTTCGGATATCATCACCCCACTGATAGGGTCTTGCATCTTCATACTCTAGACCTGCACCTTTGAATATGGAACGAAAATCTCCTTGCATCTGGGAGTTGATTGCCTTCCTAATGCGGATGTCGTATCTCCTAAGTTTTTTTAGAATTTCCTTCATCTGATCTCCTAATATTCATTTGGCATTAAAATAGCTGCTGAATTCTGGGCCTGATATGTGATCTTTGTATTTGACCTTCAAAATTATATCTCTGGTAATTATTAGTTCGAAGTGAAAAAGTTTTTTTTGACCGTTCTTGTAATAGTTTCAGCTTGTTCCACGGGAAGCAGGCCTCCTGATGACCTCATACCTCAGGATCAAATGATATCATTGCTGGTTGAGGTTCACATGCTAGAATCTAAAGTAAAGAACCTGTCAATTCGTCCTACTGACTCGGCGAAAGTAGTTTATGATCACTACGAAAATCTTCTTTTTGCAGATTTTAACATTACCCAGGACCAATACGAACGTAGCTTCAACTACTACGTGGAAAACTTGAATGAATTTAAAGATGTATATGGTGCTGTGGTCGATACGCTCATGCAGCGTGAAAAACTCTTGAAGGATTGAACCTGTTTCCAAATGATATTGAGAGCAATCTAGGCTTTGATGAAATCAGGGGCTTATTGGAGGGCTTTTGCCAGAGTAGAAGGGGAGAGACTCTGGCAAGCAAGTGCTCGCCAACTAGTAAGGTCAACCTCGTTTCCAAATGGCATGCCCAGACAAAGGAAATGTTGAGAATGGTGGTTGAAGATAGACCGAATGTACATTTCCAGTTTCCCGATATCGACGAATATTTGACAAAGGTAAAGGTCCCGGGGTCGTGGTTAGATCCTCTGGACTTCCATGAACTTAAAATTGGAATTGATTCGCTTTCCAGCTGGACGACTTTTTTCCAGAAAAAAGAGGAAAGCTATCCGGAACTGTCATCACTTTCCACTGTCGTGCACATTGACCCAAAACTAACATTGGCTATTCATGGTGCGATCAATGAAAAGGGCGAAGTGAGAGACTCGGCTTCTGTCGAACTTTCCGAGATCCGGACACAAATTACGAAATCAGAAAGGTCTGTTCGCTCTGCCATAATGAAAGTGCTTAAGAGAGCAAAGACTGAGCAGTTTACGGACGAAGATAGCACTCTTACGGTGAGAGACGGAAGATTGGTCATTCCACTAAAAGCAGAATTTAAAAAGAGAATTCCTGGTTTTGTGCATGATGAATCAGCAACGGGGCAGACAGTATTTATTGAACCAGGTGAGGTACTGGATCTCAATAACGAAGTAAGAGAACTAAAGTACGCAGAGAGAAGAGAGGTCATTCGAATTCTTGCCGCCTTGTCTGATCGTGTGCGTGAAAACCTTGAAGAACTGAAAAAGGGGACTGGTTTACTGGAGAAGCTTGATTTTATCTATGCAAAAACCAAGTTAGCTGAGCATCTAAATGCGATTGTTCCTGATTTTGAAAATGGCACTGCGTTTCGATGGATAAATGCGATTCACCCCTTGTTGTTCTTGTCCTACAAGGAAACTGGTAAGAAGGTAGTTCCGCTAAACATTTCACTTGATCATACGCAGAGGATATTGATAATTTCCGGACCAAACGCTGGCGGTAAGTCTGTGGCGCTAAAGACTGTTGGGTTAATCCAATACATGTTTCAATGTGGACTTCCGGTCCCGGTGGGGGAGGAGAGTAAGTTAGGTTCCTTTCAAAATTTGTTCCTCGATATTGGAGATGCACAGTCGATCGAAGATGATCTCAGTACTTACAGTTCGCATCTTACGGCGATGAAGTATTTTCTTAAATTCTCAGACAAAAAGACCTTATTTCTTATCGATGAATTTGGAAAAGGAACGGAGCCACAGTTTGGGGGAGCTATTGCTGAATCGGTGCTTAGCGAAATAAACGATAAAAAGTCCCTTGGCATTGTCACCACCCACTATCAGAATTTGAAGAATATGGGCGAAAAGCTTCCCGGGATCGTAAACGGGGCTATGAAATATAATCTTGAAGCACTAGAGCCAATGTTCGAGTTAGAAGTCGGGAAGCCCGGTAGCTCATTTGCGTTTGAAATCGCGGGAAAAATTGGACTTCCACGGAATATTATCCATTCAGCAAAAGAAAAAATCGGAAGCTCACATGTTGATTACGATCAACTGCTTAATCAGCTGGATAAGGAGAAATCCAAGTTTGAAAAACTGGCTCGAAAGATGGAGACGGACAAAGCAGATTTGATCAAAGTAAGGCGTGATTATGAGGATCTGAGAACAATGCTGGAAGTCGAAAGAAAAAGAATACTGAAGGAGGCAAAGCAAGAGGCGAACCAGATTCTGGAATTGGCTAACAAGGATGTTGAACGCGTCATTCGAGAAATTCAAGAGAACAAGGCATCGAAGGAGAAGACAAAAAAGTTAAGAAAGAAACTTGATGAAAAAAAGAAGCATCTTAAGGGAGAGATTGAGGATGCAGGTAGCAAGCAACAAACTACAAGTTATAAGTTTCAGGTTGGAGACTTGGTGAGAATGGTTGGCCAGGACACAGATGGGGTGGTTAGAAAAGTGAAGGGAAAGCAGATTGAAGTTGTATTTGGGGCTTTAAAATCAATTGTGTCCGTCGATAACTTGGAGAGGATCAAGCCAAATCAAAAGCAGCAGCGGCATCAGCGAAAAGTGAAGAAATTGGGAATTGACATCAGCAGCAAAATGGCCACTTTTAAACACGAATTGAGCTTGAGAGGTATGAGAGCGGAAGAAGCGCTTGGAAAAATAGAGTCGTTCATAGATGAAGCTATCTTGCTTGGTGTTGAGGAGGTGAAGATCGTACATGGAAAGGGGTATGGCGTTTTGAGAGAGATCGTTCGAAACTATACGAAGGATCATCCAGGAATTGAAAGTGTTGGCGATGAGCATGCTGATCGTGGTGGGGACGGGATTTCAATAGTCAAATTCAAGTAGTCAATTGTCAATTTCGTTATATAGCAAGTCTCAGTTAGCGTTAAGAAACGGTGTTGAGAAACCCGAAATCTGGATTGCTTATGAGGGAGTTATTTATGATGTAACTTCTTCCAAACTATGGGCGGGCGGTAGGCACTATGAGCATTGGGCAGGCCAAGACTTAACAGAAGAATTAGTCGATGCACCACACGACACCAGAGTTTTTGAAAAATTGAAAATAGTTGGTAGGCTTAAGTGAGAATGGATGCAAAGTTTCGATTTCATTCAAATTTTTGATACAGCACTTCTGCAATTTGCCAGTCCATTTTAGTAAATAAGCCTAAGGACGATAGCTGATCCATCATTACGTGTCCTACTTTTCCAGAGATCACTTTTTTCTCTTTTAGAAAATTCTCTAGTGTAACAGCACTAACTCCTCCAACCTGTTTGAACAGAGCCTCGCGTTCAAGTTTTGTGTACTGATCACGTTTTAGAATTGGGTGAAGTCCGTCACCATGATGTTGATAGAAGACAGAATTGTCAGGACGCACACCTATAATAGAATCGGAACCAAAAACCTTCATCGTGTTAATTACATCATCAATCTTATAAGCTTGCAGGAAGGGAAATTCCAAGGTAAGGACGGCAATTACAGTAAAATCCCAACCGGACGAAATTGCTTCTTCAACAATTTCTTCGATGGTAGGGTTAAGGCTTTGATTGTACCTCGCTTGATCTTGCTTTCTATGATGAAATGCTATCTGTTGGGAGTCTCCGATATCCTTCAGCAGTTGTTTTACTCTTATGTCCGGAGACGTAACAATAATGTGTTTAATGCTATTGGATCGAAGTAACTGGTCAATTTTTAATTTAAGGATGTTGTTGCCGGCAAGGTCTTTAAATGCTAAATCTTGGTCGCCGCCTCTGATCGGAACAATTGCAAGGGTGCGGGTGTCGATGGCTTGTTGCTGAATAAAGTCTGCATTGATTTTGGCTCTGGTACCTAAGATCTTTGATTCATCGCCGGTTAGATTGTTGCCGTGCTGACGATAATAGAATAGAGGTTTGGAGATGTTCGCTACCTGGTAGTGCCTTATGAATTTCACCCACAACTCGTAACCATCTTGGCAGTTGTAGGATTCGTTGTATCCTCCAACCTCTTTTAGGAAATCTAGGCGAATCATTGTACATGCACCGTGGGCTGGTTGGTCCAAGAGCTCAACTTCCTTTTGAAAATCATGCCTTTTTTCTTCTCCTAATATTTCGCCATTGATATCTATATAGTAGTAGTCTGGAAAGACCAGTCCAAGGGCTTCATCTGATTCTAGTCGATCGCTCATTATCTTAAGCGCATCTTGATGAAGGTAATCATCTGCATCCAGTCTTACCAAGTATTTGCCCTTGGCAGACCGCATCGCAATGTTATTGGTTATGTTTAAACCTTTGTTTTGCTGATAGATAATGTTTACTTCTTGTCTATCAGCATACCGTTCAATGACACCTTTAGAATGATCAGTTGATCCATCATCTATTATGGTAAGTTCCAGGCTTTTCAAAGACTGATTAAGGACACTTTCGATTGCCTCCTTTATGAAATCGCCATAGTTATAATTTGTAATGTATACCGAAACAAGTGGTCTCATTGTCTTTTTGGAATTCCTGCGAGGGTTAAACCGTCTGAGAATCTCATCTCATCAACAAACTGCTGCAATTCTAGTTGTATTTCTCCTGTTTTCGTCAGAACGTCAAAATTGTCAACCTTTGATCCCATTTGCATAAACGTCTCGTAGACATCCATGCCGTAGTACCACGCCGCAGTGGGAATCACATCGTTCTTATAGTATAATTCAGCGGCCGATTCATCTGTAAAACACATGATGTGACCCATCGGATCAAGGTGTCTGATGATGGTATCTGTTTTTAACTGCTGTATTGCTGCACTCAGCGAATCCCACCTGGGAACTTTTGAGATGATAAGGCCGGTATCACTTTTGTTAACAATCGCGTTGGCGGTTTCAAGGATTTTGGATGGGTTTGGAGTATGTTCTAAAAGACCCCAGAATGTAACAACCTCATAACCTTGATAATCGGGTGCGGCCTCAAAGAAATCCCGTCCATCCAATTCAATGTCCCAAATTTCTTTCGAAAAGTTTCTGCTGGATTCGCTTAGCTCAATTCCATCAGCTTGGATTCCAGCTCGTCTGCAGGCTTCGACGTAATGCCCGGCACCTGACCCAACGTCTAGTATTTTTGTGGGATTTCTGCCATAGATCTCATTAAACAAACGGAGTGTCCATTCTCTCCACGGGACTGCAATTGTGTTTAGTCTTGACTCGGCGGAGACTTTATCTGTATACGTGGCTGCATAAGTGACGTCATTGAGATAAAAACCTTCTATCGCGGTCTTTGTGGGCCTCTTTAATACATATACATGAGTACATTGGTTGCAACTCGCGTACTCCGCACCATAAATGTTAACCTGCAGGGAAGCGTTGTCAGAGGATGCTTCACATACAGGACAATGAGTCACTGCTTCCAAGTTCTCAGGTCGATAGATGTCCTCGCGCGTTTTTTTGTAGTAATCCTGCTTAGAACGAATGGTATCAACAATATTCTTTTTAAGACCTAGCAGGTCTGTTTTCTTTCCCGGAAATACCTGAACATCGAAGGACTCAAATTGATCACCTTCTTCTCTGATCCACTTCTCTATTGCAACATCGCCCAATCTGGACATGGGCATCTGTCTGTTCCATTTCATCTTACTCAAAATATTTCCAATCTAATTTTTCGAACTTTTTAAGAGGTTTGACAGCCTTTTTCCCAAGTAGAAGGTCAAAGCTGCTTGCGGCAATGCCGTGATTAGGACGCAGGACCGTAAGGTCCTCTGAGGTTATTACTTTATGTACCGGAATTTCTTTCGCAGGATAAACAGCTCTTCTGAAGCTTATCACATGATCTCCTTCAATTTTTAGTGGGTTTTTTTGATCATTTCCCTGGAGGTCTTTGATTTCATTTATCCGCGTTATCAAGGTCCTTACTTCATCTTTCGTAAGCGAAACTTTGTGATCCCTAAACTCCTTTCCTACCCGATCGTCTGTGAAGTGAAACTCAAGAATCTGGGCTCCCATCGCAACGGCTATTTCAAGGGCATAGGTGCCTTCTGTGTGGTCTGAGTAGCCCACTGGATTGCTTGTCTGAAGTCGCAGTCTGTCCATGACTTTTAGATTGGCATCTGCTGCTGGTATGGGGTACATGCTCGTGCATTGAAGGATTGCTATGCTTTCGGATGATTCATAAAGGGGATCACACGATTTAATGTATTTTATGGATTCAAGGACCTCTTCCTCCGTCGCCAAACCAGTTGAAAGGAGAATAGGTTTTTTTAGTCTGCAAAGTGCTTTGATAACTGGATAGGCCGTCAGATCACCGGATCCAATTTTGTAGAAATCCATGAACTGATCAATCCACTGCAATGCTTCAACTTCCCATACGGAAGCGAGATAGCCGATCCCATAACTCTTGCAGATGTTAGCAAGTTCTAAATGCTGTTCAGGTGTGAGTTCAAATTTTTTAAAGTGCTCATTTCGCTGTGGGCTTTCAATTGGGTTAACCAGCCCGTCTCCGGTGTAAATTTGGAATTTCACATAGTCGCACCCTGATTCTGCTGCTAGATGAGTAAGCTTTTTAGCATATTCAAAATCACCTTCGTGATTACCACCGATTTCTGCAATTAGCAGGGGTCCGTTTTTCCCAGCCCAAACGTTCCTATTCATCTGCGATTAGTTTCACGATTTCTTCCCAGCCGTAGACTGTATGAGGCTTGTCCATTTTTCGAAGTAGCAAAGAGACAAAATTTAGGTCTTCTTCGCAATCTAATGCCAGGTTTAATCCTTTGGCGGTGGGAAGTGAGTCGTTGTAGATGTACTTAAATTCACCACTTTCGGGATGCTCATACAACCATAAAGTGACGTGCTCATGATACGCAGGTGAATCAAATAGATCGACAACTTTACGATAAAAAGAAGTCCTGACTACCTCGACACTCATACCTGTGGGAAAGGTGCGCCCGTCGACATTTGATACGAAATCATAGTCTCCTTTCTTGGCCAGCAAGATGGCGTTATCTACAAGGGTAGGGTCAGTGAAGAGGTTGTCCCCATTGATTCGAGTGGCAAAGTCGAGTTCGTAGTGAAGTGCGCACTGTACAAAACGATCGCTAACATTTTCGAGAGATCCCCGGAAGTATTCAATTCCCCGTTCCCGACAGTACTCTACAATTGGCTCGTCTGTTTCGGCAATTGATGTAGCGACAATGACTGAATCTGAATGATGTGACCTCTGAAGTCGTTCGAGGATATATGAAAGTACCGGTTTACCTTCAATTTCCATTAGAATTTTTCCTGGAAGTCGTGAAGAGTTGAATCGACATAATACGATGATCCCAGCCTTCACTTTCTCTCACCAATTTTCTTCGCTGGCACTCCGCCAAAGATCTCGTAAGGGCCAACGTCCTGGGAAACTACTGCCCCAGCAGCTATCACTGCTCCGCGACCAATATTAACACCCTTCAAAATTTTTGCTCCGGTTCCAATCCAAACATCATCTCCAATGCTAATCGGACTTGTGACATTGGGCTGTTCATTGATTAGCTGTCCCTTTGCAATTTGATGGTCGCTATCTACCAGGTAAACGAAGGGAGCAATAAGACAATCATCTCCGACTGTGATACTTTCTGACGAAAAAATGAATGTATGATAGCCGATGGTTGTATTAGATCCAATCTCTACAGTTGCGGTTTCATTGCATGAACAGATTCTTGTTCCCTCTTTTATGACAACCCCGTTTTTGATTGACACATTATCTGGATATCTAAGGACTTTGACATTTTTTTCAACGAAAACACGATCGCCACAGTGCTTCAATTTGCTCTTAAATTTCCGTAGGCGCCTTTCATGCTTATCGGTGAAGACAAGATGCTTTCGTAGTTGATCGTTTTTCATTTATTCTGGGGACTCTTCAAAAGTAGAAGATTCTGAGTATTTAAACTTGCTCCAGTTGTTCATCTCCAACTCCGCGTCAATTCCTTCTTTCTTGTGGAATTGCTCTAAAAAATCATAACAGGCTTTCTTTCTTTCCTCAAAACCAGGCATCAGCCTATTTTCGAAAACGTAGAGTGTTTTTTTGAATTTCGGTAACCTCATAAACAAAGCCCTATTGTAAAAGAACCTACCCAAGTGCATGAGAAGGAACAATCTTAAATGCCTGAGGTTTAAGGGCACCTTGCGTGACTGGTGCTTCTCGGGAATTGACTTCCTAAAGTGGTACGCTACGCGTAGGTGATTTTTCCCATCCCCAAAACCAATAGAATCCTCGATTGCTTTTTCGCGCAAATTTTCTTTTGCGCGGAATTGAGCAATGCTTCCACTTTCGTAGTATTCATCTATACAGTTCTGTAGTTTTTGAGCATTATCAACAACTACTGAGGCCCAGTAGGGGGACGATCTGGGGAATTCGGGGTCTGAATTTATGAGAATGGTCGCTTTGCCCAACATCCAGGATTCCACTGCTGTAGTAGATTCGAAAGCTAACCAGAGATCTGAAATGTTGATCAGATCAGCGATGGATTCTTCGTTTTTCAAATAGAGAACATTGTCATATGATGTCAACTCGTTCATTTCATTGGGCCCCTCGACTGGGTCTGATTCGTAGTTCTCTTTTGGATGCTTCTTAAGTATAAAGAGAACATCAGGGTTCTTTTTAATAACGGACTCCAGAATGTCCCTAACAAAAATTCTTTGCGATTCCACCCACTTCAGCGCTTCATTCCTCGGCTTCCAATCTTTGAAATGGAGAAATGACTCGTCTTTGTGTGTGCCGTAGAGCTTGCCAAAAGCCCAGCCCGCATACCCGATCACTTTCGAGTATTTTTCAAATCCGTATTGCGAGAGAAGCTCTTCCCTTCCCTTAAACTCCTCGAAAATGTATCGGTCGAATCCCGTACCTCCAGTTACAACAAGTTTGGAATGATCTTCTTTATCTAGAACATCCTTGAGGTGGGAACGAATTCTCTCTGACCATGTCGTGAGCCACTCCTGGTAGAGGATCTTTTTTTTATTAAAGCCCCAGTAAGGAAATGATCCATCTGTTTTGAAGTTGCCCTCCGATTCAAGGGCAAGAACGATAATGTTATTTTTTTTTGAAAATGCAGCGATCTCGACATACATATGGTGACCTTTTATGTTGGGGAGTAGAACAACATCAGGTTTCCAAATCTTGATAAAAAGAATGTCCCAGAGAAATTTGAAAAGGACCTCAGCACCCAGGTACTTTTCAATGCAATAGGTTACTGGTAGCAATATTTCGGTATCGCGACCAAGTGGGTTGTCTAAGAAACACAAAACCCTCGCCTTACTCATGAAATCTGGTCTAAGAAATGGGCAACCATCTTAGTTTGGTTGAGGTTTGAGTAACGTTCAATTTCGCTCATTTTTGGATTGAACACACTTTGATCATTCATTAATCTCATTAAAAAATCTTCCTGCCCCGAACTATCGGCATATTCAAAGCATTCTCCAGTCCCCGTTGTTCTTATAATTCGTGCAGCGTCGCTAGCAGATGGGCCTAGTCCAAGTATTGGGTTTTGCGTTCTTAAGTATTCGTATAATTTCCCAGGTAATCGCCCATTGGCATTTTCTGCTTTGTTTAGTGGCAATAGCAGCAGGTCTGCATTTTTGGCTAGCTGAAGGGCTTCTGTCCTATGAACCGTGCCCAGAATTTCCACTTTGCAATTTGATGCAAGTTTTTCAACGCTATTTCTAACCTCGATGTCAACTTGTCCAGCTAACAAGAGTCTTGGAGTTCTAGAAAATTTATTTTTTGCCAGGACCTCAAAAAACTCGATTGGATGCCTGTCAATACCCAACAATCCTATGTGTACAATATCAAAGAAGTCGGATTTCTCCTTTTTAAGATCTTTAAAATCGTCCTCATCGTATCCATAATAGACCACATCAACATCCGTTGCTCCAATGGCCTCCAGATCCCGAGCCCATGTGAGGCTTGCAATTGTTATTTTATCTGCGCGATGGAAACATTCTTGTTCCATTGCTTTATGTTTTTGATCTGCTCGTTTTCCAATTCTTAGCATTTTGTAGTAGTCCACCTGAGTCCATGGATCTTGATAGTCAGAAAGCCAGGGTAAACCAGTATTCCGCTTTAGCAGATTGCCGATGTACGTATTGGTGTGTGGAGGACCATCCGTGAATATTGCGTCAACTTGATTATCTCTAACGAACTTGGTCAGGAACTTTACAGATGGCTTGATCCACAGAGACCTTGCATCCGGGATGAAGAAGTTACCTCGCACCCAAATGCTGAACTTGTCTATCACGGACGGTTCGCGATCTCTAACCTGGACAATAGAGTTGAGTGGCTCTTCTTTCTTTCTTCCGGTGAGAAATTTGAAAGTCTTAAATGGCTCAACAATTGGCTTTTTTATCACCCGGATATTATCCGGGATGTCTGATGAGTTCTTGTCATCTGTGTAAGGATAATGAGCATTTGACGGAGCATAAACAATAGGTTCCCATCCAAAATTTTGAAGATACTTGACGATTTTTAAGGTTCTTAAGACACTGATCCCTCCAGCTGGTGGCCAATAGTACGTGATGACGAGAACTTTTTTCAATTGTTCACAAACTTCTTTATATCAAAGAATAGGGCAAAGATTAGTAAGCCAAGTGTAAGTAGGGAGCCTGCCCACATAAGCTTATTACCAATATAATAGGCTGTAGGCTCAAATCTGAATTCGATCACGTGATCCCCAGAAGGTACATCTAAACCTCTAAGCACATAATTAACCTGGTGAATCGGTGTTTCTGATCCGTCAATAAAGGCCTTCCATCCTTTTTCGTAATATACTTCGGAGAAAACTGCGAAACCGTCACCTTCATTGGAGGATTGGTATTTCATGTAGTTGGGCCTATATTCACTCAAGGTGATGGAGCCCACAAACAAATTGGATTCACTTTCTAATTGTTCCGAAATTACCGTAGTGCGTAGATCAACTGATCCTAGCTGGTTTATGGCTTCATCTGCATCAACTACTGACTTTATCTCATTTACAAACCAAGCATTACCCAGCGCTCTGCCATTAGCCAGCGCCGCATTAGTTGTACTGCCAAGTTTGAGGTATTTAGTATTGAGCATGCTAAGTATTGGAATTCCTGTAAGGTTATATGTTCCACTCTGAATTTGAGAAATAGATTGCTGAATTTCAGAGTTCAAATGATAGTCGATTAAGTCCTGGTATCTTCTCAGCTTAGCACCATGATACCCTCCAATCGATGAATGATGTTGACTGGAGGTGGCATCATTAAATGGACTGACGGACAAATCTATCACCCGGTAATGTCCATCGTCAGCTAGAATACGCTGATCTGCTTCGTCTGGTTGATAGGTACTGGTTTGCTCAGGGTACGAAAATTTCTCATTAGCAATATATTTCTTATCTACTGGATACAGATCAAAAAGGACCAAAGCCCCTAACGCCCCAGCAAAGAGGGTATGCTTTAGTTTTTCCTGGCTAAGGAAATAAAGTAGGGCCCCTATAGCTATAACCAAGAATAATGACCTCATTGTGCTTGCTTGAAACATCGACTTACGCTGGGCAATAATGGCATCCAAAAAGACCTGTTGTGTGATTGAAGCGTCGTTGGGACTTCTAAAACTCATAAAAGAGGAGGAAATCAGAAAGAGGAGCAAAAGACCTGCAACAATGCCGACCACTTTAAACAACACTTTTTTGTTGGGAGATTTAAGGAATTCCGAAAGACCTAAGAACCCAAGAATTGGCATACAAAGGATTGGTATGATCAAAGCCATGGAAACTGCTCTGAATTTATTGTACAATGGGAAGTAGTCAAACATTAGGTAGTTAAAGGAGGAAAAGTTCTTACCCCAAGACAGCACAAATCCCAGGATTGTAGCTGCGATAAGCCAGGTTCGAATGGGGCCTTTCACAGTGAAAATTCCTAAGACAAATAACAGCACTATAATTACTCCAGGATAAATGGGTCCGGCCACAAACGGTTGGTCTCCCCAATAGATGGGCAGCCTTTGTGAAATTTGACGAATTTGATTTTGATTAACTCCAGCTCTTCTTAAATCTTTTGCGAATCGTGACTTTGTACCAACATTTTCAGCATGGCTTCCGCCATAAAAGTAGGGGACCATAAAAGTGAAAGACTCAGTAATGCCGTTGCTCCAGTTAAACGCATAGTCTCTATCCAGTCCTCCTGATGTACTTTGTGTGTTTGCCTTTAGCTCGGATTTGCCTCTGATCGTGTAGGCACTGTATTCAGCCGAGGACCAAAGTTTTCCGATATTCGTACTGAGTCCAAGCAACCCTGCGATTGCTATAAAGGCTGTTATTTTTCCGAATGGGGGAAGGTGGTTGCCTTTGACGGCACTTATTAGGTGGACTAACCAAAAAACCAACAGAACGAAAAATAAGTAATACGCAATCTGTAAATGATTGCTTCTAATCAATAATGAAACAGCGGATGCAGTAACTCCCATTCCAAGTAAGGTCCTTTTGCGCATGATCATGTTTATCCCAGCCAGGACCAGCGGCATATAGGCAACAGCCGACACTTTCCAGATGTGTCCAGCCTCTATGCTAACCATTGTAAATGAATTGATGCCGTATGCAATTCCACCTGCTATTGCTATGTAGGGGTTAACCTTGAAACTCAGTAGTAAAATGTAAAAACACAGCATCCCAAGGAAGGCATATCTGGCAGGTGAAGGGAGATAGAGCGCCAACAGGTCATGCAGGTGACTGCTAAGGTCGCCCCTCCATCGAACATTAATCAAATAGGCTGGCATGCCACTAAACATGGAATTTGTCCACAATGCCTCCTCCCCAGTCTCGTTGCGAAATTCACGTATTTCCTGACCGGAAGAAACTCCCTGGACTGTATCATGTTGGGTCATTACTTTTCCACCGATCACAACCGGGTGAAAAAACAATAAGGTCACTACTATAAATACCAAAAGCGCCACTAGGTGAGGCAATAGGATCTTGAATGATATCTTTTTCATCAAGTGATTTTAATTCTTTGGGATTATGTTAGCTGGTAGCAGCATTTACCATCAGGCTCAAATCTACATATTAAAAGGCTCAGTTAGCAGAAATTTAGAGGCTTTGATGCGATTAGTTGGTCCGATTTAGGAACCTATCGACTAGTGAATCTAAAAGCCTATTGATGTCATCGGAAACTTTCAGTTTGTACAGAATAATTGTGAAAATAACGGTGGTAAGAATAGACCTTATAATTATGGTTATGGCGGGATTCAAGGGGGTGTCGAAAACGTAAAAAGCGATGTAAACGAATACGCCCATCACCAATAGTCGCACATGTGACCACATTAATGGATGGATTCCGAACCGTTTTTGAACAAACGTATTTTTAGCGATCGAGTGAAAAAATATCGTAAGAAAGTAACTGAGGGCAACTCCATTCAAGCCGTACAGCGGGATAAGAAAGTAATTTGCAGTAATTAGAAAAAGTGCCGCCAGAACCTGGAATAGGAGGTTGTATTTGTAGTCCTTCGAGTAGCCGATAATTTCTCCAGCGAAACTTGACGTCATCAGTACTAATTTTGCTCCGCAAACTGCCAGAACAACACCAAAGCCTTGGACAAAATCATCACCTTTTGGGATAAAGGAAAACAAGTCATTGAGATTTGTCATGATTCCAATGAACAGCAATGTTCCAATGGCTGCCATTGTGATTGAGCTCTTTTTATATAGTGCTTCTGTCTGTTTCCGATCATCGTGGTTGACCGAATCAGAAAGTAATGGAGCAACTACTCTTGCCATGTTTCTTCGAGGCATCTCTACTATCACCCCTATAAAAAAACAGGTTACGAAAATGCCATTGAAAGAGTCTCCCATCATACTTGAAACCTGGTTGTAACTGGCATTGTTGAGAATTGCAAAGCTCACTGACATTGACATCGAGTAAAGTCCAAAATTGAAGATTTTATGTCGCCATTCTTTGCTGATCAAATCGAGTTTGAAAGTAAGCCTGATCTTATGTGCGACAAGTAAGTGGATAAAGAGCAAGATTAGGACCACTGAGTAATTAATAGCCAATCCTTTCACTGCCCATTCAAACTCAAAATATCCACCGGCATATCCAAGTACCAGAACTATAGCCGCTAAACGGAGAAAAACCTCTCTCAGAAAAGCTGGAAAAATAACCTTTAGGATAGTAGAGCTGTACGCATATAGTTGATCGAAAAGGCTATTAACAATAACAACAATTGCAGTGATTGCCAGGTAATTTGCGTACTCAGAGGTGCCCTTCGAAAACATTTCTATGATCCGCTCTCTACCTAGAAAAGCAATGGCTAAGATTAATATATTCGCAGCGAAAATTAGCAATAGCTGAAATGAGAAAAACTGCCTCGCTAATCTGGGGGAGTCTTTTATCAACGGAAAATACTTGATATAGGTGCCATTCATTCCGATGGAACACAGAGGAGAAACGATCATGGCGTTGGCTGTTACCAATGTGAACAGTCCAATCTGATCAAGGGAGAAGAATTCGGGTCTGAGATACAAAGTATTAATGTACCCTATTCCCACTCCGAAATAGGCAATAAAGGTTCCCCAGAAACTTTGCTTGATGATTACACCCACAAATGGAAATTTAGAAAAACCAAAGCTTAACCGATAATACCAATACCATTACGACGAGAATTCTCTTGATCAGTTTGTCACTTTTCCCGACTGACCAACGACTGGCTATCCAACCACCAGCGGAATTTCCAATAGCTAGCACTAAGCCATATTCCCACTGTATTTTCTCCTCTAGCCAAAAAATTAGTAGTGCAATCACGCTGTAGCATAAGATTACAAACACCTTAATGCTATTAGTTTTGGCCATGTTGAATCCATGCACTCCGCTCAAGGCGGCAATAACCAGAAATCCGACTCCGGCTTGAATAAATCCACCGTAAATACCAATGAAGAAGAAAAAAAGAATACTCAACCAAGTTCTCGACTGACTCATCATCTCTTCCGCCTGCTTTTTTACTCCTGGTTTGACTACTATGAGTCCAATGACAACCAACATCACTATGGCTAGAATTCGATTAAAAAGTACGTCTTCTATATCGACAGCGAGGTTTGATCCTATGTAAGCGCCGGCTGAGGCGGAGATTGCCAGCCAAATTGCTAATGGAAAGACAGATACTCCTTTGCTCTTAAATCCTGCAACAGAAAATATGTTTTGCAAAAAAAGTGCAACTCGGTTGGAAGCATTTGCCTCAGCCGAGGGCAGGCCCATAAAGATTAGCAATGGCATTGTTAAGAGCGATCCCCCACCTGCAATAGTGTTTACAAAACCAGCAAAAAGACCAGCAGCAATTAAGATGGAAACTTCGATTGGAGACATTCAGGTCACAAATGAAAATCTGTCAGCCTGCAATCTAGTTCATCCGTACATTTTGAAAGTAGTATCACCTGCGATTTGCCAAATACCGGATGAGTTTCTTCCCCAGCAATCTCAGACAGTGGCATTAAGGTGAATCTTCGATCCTTGATCCCGGGATGTGGTATAGTAAGATTGTCTGATTCTACAACGCTATCCTTATAATATAAAATGTCAATATCAATAAGTCTTGCTCCCCATTTCTCACTGCGCTTCCTTCCCATTTCTTCCTCTACTTTCAGACAAACAGCAAGGAGTTCATTTTCCTTGAATGATGTTTCTATTTGTAGGACAGCATTGTAAAACCAAGGTTGATCGCGTGTTCCCCAAGGCTCTGTTTCGTAAATTGACGATTCATTAAGGATTTTGATTTTTTCCCTTTGAAGTAAGCGGATTGCAATCCTAAGGTTATCAAGTCTGTCGCCTAGATTGCTGCCGAGGAGCAGGTAAATCCCATTCATATAAATTGATTGTCAAATAGTTTATGAACCTCGTTTTAAATTTGCACTCCATTTCCATTGAAACCTAGAAATTGGCTTAATACA
The DNA here is from genome assembly GCA_028285685.1 of Cyclobacteriaceae bacterium. Taxonomy (GTDB): domain Bacteria; phylum Bacteroidota; class Bacteroidia; order Cytophagales; family Cyclobacteriaceae; genus Ekhidna. The sequence goes on from JANQOR010000004.1 coordinate 147,448, forward strand.
TGGCTTTTTTAAGAAATCTGCTGGCTACTCTTGTTGGACTAATCATTTTCTCGATTGTTGGCCTTTTTATCTTCTTTTCTATTCTGGCAGCCGCCTCCGTGGAGGAAGTGCCCAAGGTACAGGAAAACTCCATACTCTATTTCAATATGGGTGGAAGGCTTGTTGATAAGGCAGTCGACGATGCCTTTATTGAAGCGCTAAGTGAACGTCCAACAGCCCACAGCTTGCTTGATATTTTGACGGCAATAAAAAAGGCCAAAACTGATGATAGGATCACTGGATTATACATAGAACCTATGTATCTCATTACCGGATATGCTAGCCTTCAGGAAATAAGGGATGCGGTCCTTGATTTTAAAGAGTCCGGCAAGTTTGTATATGCCTATAGCGAATACATGAGTGAGTCAGATTACTATGTTGCCTCCGCTGCAGATAGTGTCTTCATTAACCCAACAGGTGCGATTGAGTTCAATGGGCTTAGTGCTAATGTGACTTTCTATAAGGGGCTTTTTGAAAAGTTAGATATTGAACCGGAGATTTTCAGAGTTGGGACCTTTAAAAGTTACGTGGAGCCGTATATGCGAAAGGACATGAGTGGCGAAAACAAACTACAGTATAGCTCACTTCTACAATCCATGTATGCTACCTACTTGTCAAATGTTGCGGAAAGCATTGGAATACCTTCAGAACAGCTTGACAATACTTCCAACCTAATGAAAGTGCGACTACCGAAAGATGCAAAGAACCATGGATTAATTCATAAAGTTGGTTATGAAGATGAGCTCAAATCGGTGATGAAGGAACGCCTTGGCTTAGAGCAAGATGATAGTCTTCCTTTTGTGGATATAAAAAGCTACGGTCAGGCTCTCACAGCTGAATCAAATTTTTCAAGCAACAAAGTGGCTGTTATTGTGGCACAGGGAGACATTGTTATGGGCGGTGATAATGGGATCGTCGGCGAGACCTTTGCCAATGAAATTAGAAGAGCAAGGGAGAATAGCTCTGTGAAGGCCATCGTAATGCGGGTCAACTCGGGTGGAGGTAGTATGACTGCCTCCGATATGATATGGAGAGAACTAATGCTAACAAAAGGTCAAAAGCCGATCATTGCGTCAATGGCCAATGCGGCAGCATCGGGCGGATACTACATAGCCATGCCTGCTGATACCATCATTGCCCAGCCAAACACCATCACAGGATCTATAGGAATATTTGGGCTTTGGTTTAACCTCACCAAATTTTTGGAAAACAAGATTGGTATCACTCATGATGTGGTCAAAACAGGCGAGTACTCAGACATCTACACCATAACAAGAAGACTAAATTCGTATGAGCGGCAGATCATTCAAAGTACGGTAGAAGAGGGCTATGAGACATTTACAAAAAAAGTAGCAGAGAATCGAGGGATGTCCCAAGAGGATGTCAAGGCAATCGCAGAAGGTAGGGTCTGGAGTGGAGAACAGGCAGTTGCAAATGGCTTAGTGGATAAATTAGGAAGTTTTGATGATGCGGTGCAATTGGCTGTTCAAATGGCTGGAATCGAAGACAACTATCAATTAAGCTACTATCCAAAGCAAAAACCCTTTCTGGAAGAGTTCATTGACCGAATGTCTTCCACTATCAAGACCAGGATTTTCAGTGATCCCTTCGACCCCATTTTGCAGCAGTATGACCGGATCAAAAACATGCAAGGCATTCAGGCTCGGATGAGCGGGGACCTGGAGGTTAGATGATTGCTTAGCTTTTTGCCGACAACTCTTCACCAAATTGGAGGATGTAGCCGTTATTGTCGTAAATGGCAAACTCTCTCATTCCGTATTCAAAGTTTTCCAAACGATAGCACACTTTTGCTTTGATCTTGAATTTCTCCCAGAGTGTATCAACATTATCGGTGTAAAAGTAGAATGAACCAGTGAATGTCGCTCTTTCGAAGGGTATATGATCATTCGGTGTGCTGATCATTATTTCAACATCGTCCATTTCAACTCTCGCCCATCCCCATGCCGGAATATTGTCCACGCAATTAAAGCCTAGTTTTTGGACATAGAAGCCTATGGTACTAGATAAGTCTGCAGTGTAAATAGTGGGTGTCAACCTTTTGAGGGCCATTTTTTTGAAAGAATTTGTTTGCGACAAACGTGCTTCCAAGGGGAAAATAGCACAAATGAACTACTCCATTAGCTTTTGCTTCAAGGCTTCCAAGTACCTCTTCCTAGGAATATGGCAATAATTTCTTTCCCAGTTCACCAGGAAATAGGCAAGGACGAAAGCTCCTGAAATCAGCAACCAGCTTTCCACAGAGGCGCCTTTGATGAGCATTTTACTAATTGTGAAAATTGCGATGGGAGTGAAGTACCACCAGATCATGGTAGATACGAGCTGCAGGATCGAATTTGTATTTGATATAGCGTGATCTAACTCCCCAAGCATCGAACGATCAAATTTATTTGCAGCAATCTTTCTCTTCCTTCGAATAAAAAGTAAATAAAGAACCGTTAACATCATTGCAAATGCACCACCATAGTCCCAGAAACCTTCCTTGTCAATAATTGCATCAACAAGTAAGATCGTGGCTGTGATTGTGTTTACGAACATTAAGCCAATCTCAGTGGCATTTACGATTCTATTAGCCTGCCTTTTCTTAGCTTTTACGCGATTGTGCAGTGCTTCTTCGTTGATTACAAATAGCATTTCATTCCGTTGTTTGTCCCAAATTTTTTGCATTTCCTCAAACTCCATGATTCTGGTATTTTGCTGATCTCTTTGTTAGTTCCCTTTTTATTCGGTGAATTTTGACACCTATGTTGCTTTCGGATATTCCGATCATCTCTGCCATTTCCTTGTAGCTGAAGCCGTCTAGAAGCAACAAGGTTAGTGATCGATCTACCTCATTCATCTTTTTTATCTCTTCATATAGCCAGGCTAAGCGCTCATCCAGTGGGGTATCATTTTCCGAGATTAAATGTTCCACCGTGTCTATGGATTGAGGATTTACCTTTCTCTTTTCCTTGGTACTCCAACTGATGGCGATGTTTAGGGAAATTCGATAAATCCATGTAGTGACAGCTGACTCCCGTCTGAAGTTTGGTATTGACCGCCAAACCTGGGCCGCAATTTCCTGGAAGAGGTCTTCTCGATCTTCAGGTGTTGAGGCATACGCTCTTAGCACCTTGAAGATAAGACCTTTGTGATCGGCCAACCAGGAACTGAAAATTTTCTGCTGTTCGCTTTCCTTCATTTTAATCGATCCATACAAACTAGTAGATGATTGAAGGAAAATCTTACAAAATGGTAGAAAATAATTCGAGACCGTATGCCTCCAGTTAAATCTCGAATTACAAAAACCAAAAATCAAATAGATCCCAAACTTAAACTTTCGGCTTGGTACTTCGACTTGGTTTCTATCTGTTACCTGAGATTTGAGTATTTAAATTTTTTAGATATGGGTAGATTCTATCCCGCATCAACTCTGCCACTTTGCCTTCCTGAACACTCGCCTTTCCCCCAAGTGATTGCCAGTTGCATGAAGCCGTCATAACGACTTTCAAATCTGGAAGTATAACAATGAATTGACCGGCATGTCCGATAGCGAATGCAACACGTTCGTCCGGATCATTGTCAACCCACCACGAGTATCCATAACCCGTCGATCCACCTACTTTATAGTGCCACCTGGTTGACTCTTCAATCCAGGCGCTAGGTACCACCTGTTTGTTTTTGAATCTACCATTGTTAATCATCATTACCCCGATCTCATGCATGTTGATTGGACGTAGTTGAAGACCTGCACCTCCGTTGTGGTAAGACCTTATTCGGTCCCATCGAACGTTCTTTATATCAAGTGGCCCAAATAGATAGCGATTGGCGAATTCTAGCGTAGACATACCGCTTGCCTCAGTAAGTACTGCTGAGAGAAGATGTGAACAAGCAGAATTGTATTCCCACTTTTCGCCAGGCTTCTGTTTCATTTTTCTATTGAGTACATAAGCTACCGGATCTCTTGAAACGACCCATCGGTTAAATTCATCGACAGTAGATTCATCCCAGTCAAATCCGGCAGTCATAGTAAGCAGATGACCTACCGATATACTCTCCAGTTTGCTTTTGTGTCTTGGATATTTATCTCTTAGGAAATCACTGATAGGCTGATCAATTGATTTGATTATCCCCTGATCGATGGCGATTCCAATGAGCAGACTGGTTATGCTTTTGGTAACAGAGCGTACATGATCAAGACTGTCAGATGAATAGGAGCGGAAGTACTTTTCCGAGAGAATTTGCTCGTTTTTGCTGAAAATCAGACTACGAATGTTGGGAATTTTTTCAGCCTCCTTGTTGATTTGAACAATTGACAGTGGTTCGCTTTGTGGTTTATCAGCGAGACTAGTGCTCTTTTGTTCTGTACATCCCACGACAATGAAAAGGAGAAAAATAGGAGCTACCAATAGTTGATGCATCGTTAAAACAACGCAGGTGGGTTTCAGATGATCCGTTAAAAACCTGAAGAAATTGTGACTTTTTCTTGTTGAGCTTCAAAATTTTCCGGAAGAAATGAACAAGAATCCTGGTAGTTTGGTTAAGAGGATTATTAATTAACTAAACCACTAAACCAAAATTATGGAACAGAATGTACTTATCACAGGAGCAAATAGCGGCTTTGGTCGAATGATGGTTGATACACTACTAGCTAGCAACAATAAGGTGGTAGCAGCTATGCGCGGGGTAGAGGGTAAAAATCAAGAAGCGGCGCAAGAGCTAGAACAAGCCGGTGTTCCGGTTGTAGAAATTGATGTCACGAGCGATGAAAGCGTAAATTCAGGTGTGGAGGCTGGGATCGAAAAGCTAGGTGGATTGGATGTAGTTGTGAACAACGCTGGGGTCGGAGTTGCGGGAATGCAAGAGCATTTCACCATTGATGATTTTAGGAAATTGTTTGAGGTAAATGTCTATGGTGTTCAGCGTGTAAACAGGGCAGTGTTACCACATTTCAGAGGGCAGCACTCTGGTCTTGTTATCTACATCTCTAGTCTTTTGGGAAGAATGACATTGCCATTTTACGGCCCATACAATGCTTCGAAATGGGCATTGGAGGCCTTGGCGGAAAACTATCGGGTGGAACTTTCCGGTTTTGGCGTTGATAACTGTATCATAGAACCTGGCGGTTTTGCCACTTCCTTTTTCGGAAACCTGATGCAACCGAGTGATCAATCCCGCAACGAAAGCTATGGTGATTTCATGAATGCCCCGGCGCAAATGGGTGAAGGATTCAACGAGGCATTGGCAAACAATCCGGAGCAGGACCCGCAAAAGGTAGCCGATGCTGTAGCGGATCTGGTTAACGGAAAAGCAGGGGAGCGACCATTCAGAACGGTGGTGGACAACATGGGAATGGGCGATCCACTGAAAGGATACAACGACCAATTAGAGCAAGTGATGCAAGGTGTTTATGGAGCCTTCCAGATTGATGGAATGCTGAAGTTAAATACTGGATCCTGATCTTCTTGACCATCTAAAGGTGGTGTTGGCGCACCACCTTTTTATTGATAGGTGATGTGCAGGAAATGCCAACGATGAAGAATTAAAACATACGATAAGGCCACAAGGCTATATAAGGAATAGTACAGTCGTATGGCCCAATTTCCCTCATTCCGAAACCACAAAATAAACGTTAAGACCACTAATCCGATTGCAGTGATCGCCATTGTCCAGTTGTAATACCGCATACTTAAGAGCGACTGATCGAAATCGAAAAACAAGTCCGCTCTATCTCGGAGCAGCGGCAGAAAAAACCCGATAATATTCCAAAAGAATAGTAGAAGAAATAGTAATGCCATTGCATGGTATAAGGCTGGAATCTTGGATTTCAAAAGAAGTTCTGGCTTCTTTTTTCGGATAAAGAAGATGAAGATCCAACCTAACACCAGTAGCAAATAGCTTGGAACGATTAGAAGAAGAATCGGATATTCATCATTCATGAACCTAGGTCGCTCAAACCAACCCAATCGACGGTAGCTAGCGGGTATCTGTATACCACCGACCTGAACATTCCTGTACAAATGACTAATCTCTCCTGAAGTATCACGTTTGAAAATTGCAAACTGGTTCGGATCATCTTCATTTCGAAACACGTCCCTCTCGGTCATTAGGTATTCTTGCCATTCCCCATTGTGAAAGGCGGTAAGATTGCCCCTGGATGATCTAGTGAATTCAAAATGTCCATCATATAGCATAAAGAGTTCTTCGATGGTTTCGTGGTTGGTTCTTAGGCTGCCGTAATGACCTATGTATTCAGAAATATCAGCTTCAAGCCTTTCGCCAGCGTTGCCTGGAGTACTAAAGAACCTTCGCTTGAATTCACGAAAAAATAGCTCAAGGAAGTTATCTGTTTCCGTGTTGAGCGAAAGAAAAATCCCAAGATCATTTTTAGGGAATAAAATAAGAATCGAAAGAAATCCCGGAATCTGTCCACCCTTTGCTACGGCGAAGTGACCATTGAAATCCTGTATCTCCATGCCTAGTGAGTATCCTGTTAAATGATCATCATTAGCAAACTGCTGTTCCAGTAAATAGTCAAACGATACTGTGCTGAGCAGGGAGGAATCCCTTGCCAGCAGTGCCTGCATGAAAGTTGCCATATCTGCGCCAGTTGCATTGATACTTCCTGCAGGAATTGCATGACGCGGATAACTTCTTATTTCTTCGAATGTTTCTCTCCACCGATAGCCTCGAGCATATTCAACGCGTTCCTGGTAATTGTCAGGTAAAACGTAGGTACTTTTTGACATGCCAATACGATCGAGAATATTGGACTGAACATAGTCCGAAAAAGATTTCTCAGAAGCAATCTCAACTAAGTGGCCAGCCAAAGCATAACTATAATTTGAGTAGTTGATGTTAACTCCTGGTGGTTGAAAAAAGCTTGGCATGTTTTTCTTCAAATGGACTTCCAGCGATGTAAGTTCTTTCACGTTTCTAGCCAAGTATCCAATCACATGATCGTTGAGCCCTGCGGTATGAGTCAATAGGTGTGATAGGGTGAGATCCCTGGAGTATGGATTAGCAATGCTCCAGCCTTCCAAGTAGTCATTCACATTCCTTTGGAGTTCAAGTCCCTCATTTTCAACCTGCTGGAGAACGGAAATAGCCGTCATAACTTTGCCAACCGAGCCTAATTGAAAGAGGGTTTGTTCAGGGTCGATCGGTAGCTTGTCCTGATAATTTCCGTAACCATACCCTGATTGATGATAAATTGTATCTGAGCTTACAATACTTAAAATCCCCCCAGGGATCATTGGTACACTTGTTCCATACCGCATCATACTATCGCTGAAGTGAACTACTTGGTTGGAGTCAAGCTGTGCATTCAAGCTGAATGTCAGAATTAAAAAAGAAGTATGTAACAGATTTTTCATCAATTTCTATGCAACTACGGCATTAGTGACAAAACAAGTTTCATGAAAAGGAAGTAAAGAATGCCAGAATTATAATCCTGGCAATATTTTATGCATCAGCCTTACGATAATGCTTAGGTGATTGACCGGTTATCCGTTTGAAGTTTTCGTTGAATGCGGAAACACTATTAAACCCAGCGCTATTTGCAATTGCTTCAATTGTCAAATGTCTTGTACTTTCACTTTGCAGCAGCGTAATGGCTTCCTGCACCTTATAACGGTTGATCAGTTCGTTGAAATTTGCACTTTCAGTTCTATTTATAACCCTGGAAACTGTGGGTATCGAAAGATCGAGGCTTTTAGCCATGTCGCCGATCGTATAGTGAGGATTCAGGTAATCCTTTTTCCTTGCCAGCAAATCCTGAATTCTACTCATTTCGTTCTCCATTTCCATCACGTCATCTTTAGACAGTTGTCTCTTGCGGTTTTTCTCACCCGAGAGCTGACGATAAACGAGAAAAATTGCAATGAAGCTGAGTATAAACACGTCGAGCAATCCCGACATTAGGTCGAACTGAAAGAAATAACGATAAACAGATATCAGCCACAAACTAGTAAATGCACCTACTATAAGTAGTGAGGCCTTGAATTCACGAACTACGCGTAGAGCTCTTTGCTCTTTGTAAATCAATAATGCACTGAAAAAAATGTATACTCCCTGATGTAGTCTCCTCGTTCCGCCAAGCAAGAAGGAATCGAAGCTCAAGGAGTTGTACATCTCACTGATGTAGTTGACCTTTTCTGCAGTGCTTGCAGTATATAGTGGAACAAGGTAAACGACAGAAACCAGGAAGGGAACAAGATGAAAGAGCTGTATCGGGGCCCATCTCATTTCCGGAAAGACAAGACTTCTGATCAATAGGTAGATCGCCGGTCCAATCACATATAGAAATGGTGAATTCAGTCGGATTAAGTGAGGTAGTTGTAGTATAAAACGTGACCCGTAGAGCCATCCATAAAACAGCTCAAGGGTAAGGATGGAGAGAACGATGATTGGCATCAATCTGGCTGGGACTCGGAAATCCGAACCTGTCAACCTTTTGAGAAGAAAAATAAATGAGAAACTAAGGCCGACGATGAGGAATATCGAAACTGCTTCCATAGTCACCAGATGATTAGCCCATAAAGCTATTCAAAATGCAGAAATCACTGTGGTGGCTCGTTCCTACCGTTCAGGTGGAGTCATATCGTTAATCAAAATGGGGTCCCCAAATCCAAGGTCCTTGAGCCGAGCTAGCTGAGTTTTAGCATCTCCTACAACCAGCCATGTCATTTTATTGGCATCCAGGTATTGTTGAGATAGTTCCTTTATGCGGTCCACGGTCATTGCCTTCACAATTTCTTCTCTTTTCTTCACGTAATCATAATCCCAACCATAAGTGCTAATGTTTTGAAGGATTTGAAGTTTAGCTCCTGCAGTTTCAAACGCTCTTGCATTGCTTTTGATCATGAAACTCTTAGTGGTTTCGAGGTCTTTTTCAGTGTAGGTAGATCCATAGTCTTGAAGAATTTGTTTTACGAGCTGTACTGATTCCAGTGTAACATTACTTCGAACTCCACTGGCTATTGTGAATGGACCCCGATCCTTTGATCCTGAAAAAAACGATCCAATACCATATGTATATCCCTTTCCTTCTCTCAGCTGCTGAGTGAGCCGTGAGGCAAAACCTCCGCCTCCCAGGATATAATTGACAACGGTTGCCTCGTTGTAATCCGGATCTGTTGCTGCTAAGCTAGGATAGCCTATTCTCAGTACAGATTGTTTTGCGTCTGGCACATCAAAAAAATACACTTGAGATCTTTCAGGAGCATCCGGAACGGATGGTCGAGGGATTGTAACATCTTTACTTTTCCAGCCAGATTCAATCCCCTGCAGCGAATTCACGATCTCTGCCTGACTCATTGCACCAACGACATGCATTCTGGAAATTGAAGGAGACCAATAGTTATTATAGTAGTCCTTCAGGTCATCCATGGTAATGGAACCAATGGAGGCAATTGATCCCAAGATATTTTTAGACCTAATATTATCTTCCCCATAGATCAACAGATTGTAAGCATTTTGAGCAATTGAATTCGGATTTGCCTCTTGCTGTTGGATCTGACTTGTAACCTGTTGAACGGCCAAAGTGAATTCATTTTCATCCCAACGTGGTTCAAGAAGGATCTCCACAAGTAGGTCTACGGTTGCCTTGTAATTTTTGGCCAACGTATTGCCAGTAATTGTGATATTCTCTTGTTGCGCAAAAACATTGATGCTAGCCCCCAGTTGCTCAATGGCTGCCTCCAACTCTTGTGGGGTTCTGTTTTCAGTGCCTTTCGTCATCATGTTGGCCAGGAGATTAGAAACACCAACTTTGTTTGATTTTTCTAAAAGTAGTCCGCCATCAATGACCAGGTTAAACTGGACCAGTGGCACCTCCGAATTTTCAATGCCATACACCTTTAATCCGTTAGACAGTTGATTTTCCCACACTTGCGGAACCACTACATCCGGAGATTCACCATACGGTGGTTCCTGACTTCTATCAAAAGTGGAGGGTGTGGGTTCATAAGTCGCTGCAATCGAGGCATCAAAAGTTTCCTCTACTCCAAGACGGATTGCTTCTTCCACCACCTCAGCCTTATCAGAACCTTCGAGCGCTTGTTCCAATCTTCCCTTTGGAACGAAACTGGTCGCAATGAAATTCTTATCTCTTAAATAGGTGTTGTAAACACGCATCACGTCTTCAGATGACACGTTCAATATATTCTGAATGTCCTGGTTGATGAAGCCCGGATCATCGGCGAAAATGTTGTACTGAGCCAACTGAAACCCTTTGCCCAAAACACTCGAAAGGCGGTTATAGAATTGTGTTTCCTGACCCGCTTTTATTCGATTCAGGTCTCTCTCAGCCATACCATTCGCTTCAAATCTCGAGAATGCTTCCTGGACGGCTTCCAGAACTTCGTCGAGATCTTTTTCAGCAAATGCTCTAACAGCTAGATGTGCTTGACCTGCTAATTCGGAGGTCCTATTAAACATTCGAATGTTGGAGGTCAACTGCTTGTCTTCAACCAAGACCTGATAAAGAGGTGCGGTTTTTCCTTGTGAGAGATATCTTGTAAGAACTGCAAGGGGGTATGAATCAGGATGGTAAAGCTCCACGGTCGGCCAGGCAAGCGTCAATTCGGGTAGCCGCGCAAAGTTATCTTCGTGATATAATTTGACAGTCTCTTCTACTTTTCCGGGACGTTTCGCAAGAGGGGCGATTTCTTCACTGGCTTTTATTTCGTCAAAGTACTTTTTCACCCATTCTCTGGCTTGGTTTTGATCGAAATCACCGGATACAACCAACGTAGTGTTGTTGGGGACATACCAGCTATTAAAGAATTCTTTCACGTCATCCAAGGTGGCGTTTTGTAGATCTTCCAAAGATCCGATCACCTGCCAATTGTAGGGATGATCTTCAGGATAGAGATTTTTATCAATTACATAGTTGGTGTGCCCATAGGGCTGATTATCGATTCCTTGCCTTTTTTCATTTTTCACAACCTGTTTTTCTTTAGCCAGCACAGGGTCTGTTACGGTGCTGATGAACCAGCCAAGTTTGTCTGCTTCTGCCCAGATCATCTTCTCCAATGCATCTTTCGGGACCGTTTGAAAATAGTTGGTTCGATCGCGGGACGTGGATCCATTTGCACCTGAGCCACCTATTCGCGCACTCATTTTATCAAGCCCGCCTTTTCCCAGGTTTTCTGACTCAAGAAACAGCAGGTGCTCAAATAGATGAGCAAAGCCGGTCCTACCAGTCTTTTCACGAGCAGAACCCACGTGTGCGGTTAAGGCGACAGCAACGACCGGGTCGGAACGATCGATATGAAAAACGACTTCTAGTCCATTGTCAAGTTCGAATTTTTCAAAATCGATCTTGAAGTTTACTTCGGATTGTTGTGAAGGTGGCTCGCAGGCAACAAATGAACAAATGAGTAGGAGAGTTGTGAATTTCTTTAACATAATCGGTTGATTTTGAGGAAGACTCAGCTTTTCTGGTCAACACTGAATTTCAGATTGAATTCAAATATATCGGAGCGTGTAAGGGAACCATATCCCTTTTGTTGGAGTGGTTGGTGAAGTGTATGATTGGCTAAAAAGTCTAGAATCTCTGGCCCATCCGGATGCCAACGTATTTATGATAGGTGGACTCGGAAGTTTCTCTGGTTCTTCTGTAGTAGAAAAGTGCAAAATCGAACTTAGTCCAGCTAAACAAAAGGCCCGCTCTTGTCTGATACACCCATTTTTCGGAAGTCTTCGTGAATATTGACTCTTCACCTATGATACCACCTTCGATTGTACTGTTGTAGGTCACATACTCGAGTCCCGGACTTATGAAAAAATAGGCTTCATGCTGTTTCGGCCCGTCATTGATTCGTCCCACAACTCCGTTGAATTGAGTGGACGAGTGAATAGGCAAGAAATTCCCGAGCCGGATAATGAATTCCTGTCTGGCATGACCAAACGCCGTTCCAAGTGCAATGTTGGATTCAGATATGATATCCATGCCGTCTCCCTCGACGAGTGTCTTGGCATACTTTCCGTAAATGTTGATTATTGGCGAATTGTTTATTTGGTAATCCCATCCAAATGGAAGCTGCATTCCAAATGCCTTGTGCCAGTTGTATTGAAGGTCACCCATACGCAGTGCCGGCCCCATCCAACCGAGCTCCAATTCGGCATAGATATATGAACTGTTCTTTAGGTAATATTCGTTGGTCGCAGATAAGCTGATTTGGCCAGCATACGGTCGATCCATATCGGTAGTGTCCGTCCACCATAAGTGCTTTGCTGTATAAAACCGATGATTGAGCACATATGATCTTATTTTCTTTTTCAATGTGCTTTTCCATTTGGAGGAATCTGTAATAATACGATATCTCAACGCAACTCCCTGACTATAATATTGATCTCTACTTAGGTTGAGTGTATATGCATCATTGTCATTTTCTACCTGGAGCTCTCTCCTTAGCATTTTTTGAGCAAAAAGGGTCTGACAGCTGATTAGCAGAGCCAGGATTGTACACGAATGTTGAATGGTTAATATTGAATTACGTATGCGCATTTGCAGACCTAAAATTGTCTTGAGTTATTTTACAATCTTAGTGAGAAGATTCATAAGAGCATAAATTTTTTCTGTCAGGCTGTTTACATCGATCCAGGTTTCTCTATGTGACCTGTTTTCATTTTATAGCTTCGTATGCAACATTAGTTATTTCATCTCAACAAGGCTCGCAAACCTCATCCTCAGTTTCGAATTCAATGGTCGTGTGGTTGATTCCTAGTCTTTCTAGCTTTGATTTTGCTTCCAGCTTTATTGACTCAAGTTGCATCAGTGTCTTATCTTTTTCCACCACCAGGTGCACAGAAAGGATATGGTATGAGCCGTCCATAGTCCAGGAATGGCAGTCGTGGAAATTTTTTATTCCATTAATCTCTAGTAGACTGGAATGGATTTTTTGCAAGTCGATGTTGGAAGGTGTTCCCTGAAGTATTATTTGAAAGCTCTCTCGAAGATTCCGATAAACATTGTAGAGAATGAAGATAGCGATAAGAACCGACAGTGCAGGATCGATAATCGGCAGGTCAAAGAAGTGGATAACAATCGCCCCCACCATCGTTGCAGCCCAGCCAAGAACATCTTCCAGCAAATGTGTAAAGACCGCCTTTTCGTTTATCGAATGTCCTTTACTGAGACGGTAGGCTGCAAACCCATTTACCAGTAGACCTGCAATCGCAAGTATGATCATTCCATTGGTATCCGGTTTCACAGGATTTAACAATCGCGGGATCGCCTCCAAAACGACAAAAATTGATCCGATTACCAGGATAATGGAGCTCACTAAGGCACCAATTACAGTCAATCGTTTGTAGCCGTAGGAGAATTTGCTATCTCTTTTTTTTCTGGAGGCTTTTGCAAAATACCATGAAATGCCAAGCGTGAAACTGTCACCAAGGTCGTGAATGGCGTCTGAGATAATAGCAACACTATTTGTCAAAAAGCCGCCTGCTATTTCAATGACTGAGAAGAGCAAATTGAGGAAGAACGCTACTTTAATGTTGCCTTCTGAATGATCATGATGATGTGAATGTGAGGCCATTGTCTGTCGCTAGTCCTAACTGATACGTTACTGTTTTTTAGTAGATATAGCGTTTCAAATAAAGTTGAAGACTATATGAATAGAAACAAAATTTTGGAGGGGGTTGGCCCTTTGGCTATCAACGTCACAGAGTAGGTTTTCACGGATGAGAAAAATACTCCATTTATGTATGGATGCGTTTTCAGAAAAGAGATTAAGAGTGGGATAGAAGTCGATCTAGACTGTTCGTTCTAAATCAAAAGCTTCAAGGTAGTCAGCTACTTTTCTCACAAACATGCCACCAAGGGCGCCATCGACGACTCTGTGATCGTAGCTATGAGAAAGAAACATTTTGCTCCTGATGCCAATCAAGTCTCCTTCCGGAGTTTCCACGACTGAGGGTTTCTTCTGAATTGCCCCGAGTGCCATAATAGCAACTTGCGGTTGCATTATGATCGGTGTACCCATGACATTTCCAAAGGACCCCACGTTAGATACCGTATATGTTCCTCCCTGAAGCTCATCAGGTTTGAGTTGATTCTCTCGCGCACGTCTTGCAAGGTCATTGACTTTTTTTGTAATTCCTAAGAGGCTCAACTGATCTGCATTATGTATGACAGGTACAATTAGATTCCCACTAGGAAGAGCGGTTGCCATTCCGATGTTAATAGCAGCTTTCTTCACGATCTTATCGCCATCTACCTGAACGTTGATCATTGGAAAATCCTTGATGGCCTTAACGATAGCCTCAATCAAAATGGGAGTGAATGTAAGACTTTCCCCTTCGCGAGCTTTGAACGGCTCCTTGACCTTGTTTCTCCAGGTCACAACTTTGCTAACATCTGCTTCAACAAATGAAGTGACATGCGGGGAAATGTGTTTGGATGCGACCATGCGCTCGGCAATCATCTTCCGCATTCGGTCCATCTCGATGATTTCATCCTGGCCACTTACCGCTACTGGGGCTGGTTGATGAACGGCTGGGGGAGCTTGGGTCACTGGAACTCCAACTTGGCTTCCGCTGACTTTCCTTGTCTTCACATAAGCAAGAATGTCATTTTTGGTGACACGACCCTCTTTTCCCGAGCCGGTCAAAGAGTCTAGCTCGGTTGTTGAAATATTCTCTTCTTTTGCTATACTTCTGACCAGGGGAGAATAGAATCTTCCTGATTCTGATATTCTTGGAATTCCGTTTCCGTTAGATGATGAGGTTGTGGCAATGGCTGTCTCTAAGATCTCTTCCGCTTTCTCAACCGGATCTTGCTGCACTTCTGCGGAGGGTGCTCCGTTGGAAGCCCCAGCGCCTTCTCCATCCGTTTCAATGATGGCAATTGGTTTGCCTACCTCTATTACGTCGCCCTCCTGGGCTAAAATTTCCTTCAAAACTCCAGCATGCGTTGCTGGGATTTCAGTATCAACTTTGTCTGTAGCAACTTCGAGAATTGATTCATCTTCTTCAATCGTTTCTCCAACATTTTTCAACCAGGAAAGAACTGTTCCCTCCATCACACTTTCGCCCATTTTGGGCATGACCATTTCTACTGCTGCCATGACTTACTCAAGTTTAATTGAACCAATGCAAAGATAGTAAAAGGCAATAGAAAATAGTAGTACGTATGGATATACGAAAAAATATAGATTTTTATTCTGTTAAAATTATATAAATACGAATATTATTCTATATTTTTTAAATTCAGGACTTTTAATGGAATGGATCAATTTAGGGATTGTTGTCTACTTTTTGACAAGGTTTGATCGAATTATATTCAGGGCGACCATGGCACTTAGTTGGATATTCAACTTTCGATCTTTGGCGAATACGAACTTTCGCGCCTCGGTCTTTTCTCCATCACTGTAAGCTATCCATACGGTTCCGACAGGCTTGTCTTTTGTGGCACCGCCGGGACCAGCAATTCCACTCAGTGAAACACCAATAGAAGTCCCAAAGACCTCCCTAATATTCTTAGCCATTTGAATCACCACCTCCTCACTGACTGCGCCTTGAGTTTTTAAAACTTCTGGATCAACCTGCAGTGCCTTTTCTTTTATATCATATGAATAGGCCACATAGGAGCCCTGAAAGTAGTCAGAACTGCCGGGCACAGACGTGATCAAATGGGATAGATATCCACCAGTACAACTTTCGGCACATGCAATAGTTTTGTTGTTCTCCCGAAGTAACTGACCAACTCGCTCCTCCAGCTCAATGTTGCCAATAGCATACACATATTTTTCGATAAGTGGCATGCAGAGCTCTATTTGCTCATCCACATCTTTTTCTAGTTGCTCCTGATCAGAGCCGGTGGCGGTAAGTCTTAGTTTTACCTGGGCCAAGGTGGGTAAATACGCCAGTTTGATGTGAGAGGGAAGATTTTTTTCCCAATCTTGTAATTTTTCAGCGAGTCTGGATTCAGGTATACCTCCCGTTCGAATAATCTTATGATGGATTTTTCCCTTAACGAACCTGCGCTTGAGTTTTGGCAGGATTTCCTTCTCCATCATGGCTTTCATTTCAAAAGGAACACCAGGCATCGAAATGAAGATCGTTTCATTTCGTTCAAGCCAAATTCCAGGTGCGGTTCCAAGTTCATTTGTGATCTTCGTAGAACCCATTGGCTGGATAGCCTGACCTCTGTTTAATTCATTCAATTCCCACCCAGCTCGTTCATAACGTTCACTGATTTCTTCCAGAGCTGCTTCGTTCATCTCCAATTCAACCTGAAAATATTTTGCAAGTGTAGGTTTTGTCAGATCGTCGTTGGTTGGTCCAAGGCCACCAGTAATAAGAATCACTTCAGCTCGTTTCTCCGCTTCCTCAAATGCGATTAGTATCTCGTCCTCCTTATCAGGGCTCGTCGTCTTCCTAATTACTCTAATTCCAAGTTGGTCAAGCTCTCCGCTGATCCAATGGGAATTTGTGTCCAATGTTTGACCATAAAGAATTTCATCGCCAATGGTGATGATCTCTGCATTTACTGACATAGTATAGTTCTGGATCTTTGGGGCTTAAGTAGTTCTTACTTTTAAAGTGGCTATTTTTAATGGCTCAAAAATACAACGAACATGATGAATGCCTTGATTAGAATATGTCTTATTTCTTTGCTATTTATAGGATGTACGGCACAGCAGATACAACAAGCGATTGACGGCTATCTCGGAGATGCAGCTGAGCTGACAGAAGGGGATGTGGCTGCTGGATTGAAAGAGGCTCTAGTGTCGGGTATTACGAAAGGTACGACTAATGTCAGTAGGGTAGATGGGTACCTCAAAAATCCAAACATCAAAATACCATTTCCTCCCGACATCCAAAAAGTGGAGAATAAACTTCGCAGCATAGGACTTGGAAATCAAGTTGATAAGTTCGTTACCACCTTAAACAGAGGAGCAGAGGAAGCAGCTAAAGAGGCGAAACCAATTTTTGTCTCTGCCATCACTTCGATGACGATTAATGATGCCTGGAATATATTAAAGGGTGATGATAAGATGGCAGCCACCAATTATTTGAAGCGAGTCACCTCGAGTCAACTACGAGCCAAGTTCTCACCGATAATCAAGCGATCCCTGGATAAAACGGAAGCAACCAAGTACTATTCAGACATAATTAACACCTATAATAAGATACCCTTAGTGGAGAAGGTAAATCCCAATTTGGAAGGCTATGCGACTGACAAAGCTATGGATGGTCTGTTTTTTATGATTGCCAAGGAAGAAACGAATATTAGAGCTGACCCAGTTGCCAGGACAACGGAATTACTGAAAAGAGTATTCAAAGAGCAAGATTGAGTATTTTTGCTGCATATCATCGCCTGTATGCTGACTGAATTCCAAACAAATAAGTTAGAACGATTTTTCTATATCCTTGATTTTGACCGAAATGGGGTAATCGAGGAGGCAGATTTCCTTGCCATTGCTCAGAACCTTTGTGTCCTTTGGAGACTAAAAGAGGATACTGTAGAGTACAACAAGGTGATCTCCAAATTTTCAGAGGAGTGGAAGAAGTTTAATCATTTTGTTAACAATGATACGGAAGTAGCGAACTGGGCACACCTGGTCGAATTTGCAGACAAGGTGATCATCAACGGTGACGAAGAGCTATACAATGCCTATGTGGATAATTTCGCTGGCGAAATATTTGACAATTTCGACGCGGACAAAGACGGATACATTTCTCTTGATGAGTTCATCGACCTCTTTTGTGCTTATCGGATCGAAGTAAGATTTGCTGCCAAGGCCTTCAGAAAAATAGACCTCAATCATGACGATCTTATTAGTAGAGGTGAGCTAATTAGCGCGGTTAAAGAATTTTTCAGAAGCGATGATGAAAAAGCGCCAGGTAATTGGCTGTTTGGGAATTTCTAGCTAATCCGGTCTGACAATTAACCTTCTTTCATAAATACTGCCTTCTGTTTCCAACTTTAGGATGTAGATTCCAGGATTCAGGAACGACAAGTCCAAGCTCGAAGCAAACTGCAGCTTAGTAATCAGGGAGCCTGATAAATTCCAGAGAGATAGATCATTTACCTTCGAGTTACTTTGTGATAGTAGTACTACATGCCCATCTGATGGATTGGGGTAAATGATAAATAGATTAGCTATTTGTACACCTAAGGGTGGAATAAGATCAAGTTGGAGGGTGTCGCTGTGTATACAACCATTATCATTCGTGATTTTTGCAACAATTTCGTAAAGATCATCATTTAATGTGAAGGTGGGTTTAGCAGAGGTTTCAACAAGGTCACCGTCGATGTACCATTCGAACTGGGATATTCCCTCCGAAGGATTGGTACTGAGGGATATCCTGTTTTTTTCACCAATCTTTTGGGAAGTACTAACGATTTCCAGTTCGAATTCCTCAAAGGTGACGTTGACTTCTATTGGTTCACTTGGCAACCCATCGTCAAGACCGACAACGAAAATCTGCATACTTTCGGTAACCAGCAACTCGGTACCTTTTTTGATTAGGTCGGTCAGTTCGACATCTCGATAGAATCCAAAAATTTCACCATTTTGAGGTTGTAACAGAGAGAATCCATTTTCGCAAAAAATCACATCCTGCTGACTTGGGATGCTTGAGCTGCTGAAAGTGAACGTTTTTTCTTCGCTTACTGTACAATCATTTTCGTTTGTTTGATCAAGACGGATGTTGACCTGGAGCTCTGCCGAGTCAAGCACGATCTCATTTTCAGTTCCCTGTGATACATCATTCACAAACCACTCAAGACTCTCGGCATCAAGCGGCGGCCTGACGATGATTTGATGTGCAACGGAGGTGGTATCGATTTCGATCGTGAAGTTGGTGGAGAATTGTTCAACAACAATTTCTACTGGTGTTTTCAGACTTTCAAATTGGTTGTAAATCCCACTTACAAAAATGGTAGTGTTGCCAGAAAAAGGACCAACTTCCAAGTCATTTCCTTGGTGGGTGGGATTTAAGTCCTGCTCATTGCTGAAAACCTTGAGAAAATCTGCTGAGGGATCTGAGAGCGTGACAAGATCACCCGGACAAATATTGAAGGTCGTAAAAACCGGACTATCCGGCCTTTCAGCTACGACAAGTGTCTTAACAGTCGTATCCAGACATCCCGCTTCATTCTCAACGGTAAGAGATATCTCATACTGCCCAGCCTGATTGAAAGAGAGCATCGGATTTTGGATTGTTGAGGTGGTACCTTGACCGAAATCCCAGTTCCAAGTCATAGGTTGAAAACTCTCATCGATAAACGAAACCACATTCGTTGAATTATCCAGATACAATGTATCAGGTTCGATTCTAAAGTTGGCTACCTCTTCTATTAAACGCACGGGAATCTGGAATATGTCAGAGGCGTACGCTGCGTCCATATTTTTGACATAAAAAGCTGTATCCTGATCTATTGTTCCGGTTGTGAATTCTGTTCCCTCCTGCAGCTGCACCAAACCTTCGGGATCCTGGAAAAATTGATAAACTTCTCCTGCCTGCGGGTTTATCTTGACCTGACTGCCCTCGCAACTGACGACAGATTCTAAAATCCGCGGATTGGAGACAATTTGTGATAGCTGGTTCTCAGCATTGGCAAATTGAGCCTCTAGTCCACTCTGAGTTGGTCCAGCGGCGACTATTACGTTGAAAAATTCGCTATCGAAAGCGCCTAATTGTGCGATGGTTGTGCCAATTAGCATGGCCACATCATTGCCATCGCCATTTGTGCCTGCAGCTGCTAATTGCTGATTTACCAGGAAGTCATATTTCGAAGCATCGTCAAAAGTGGTTTCGACATCGAAATCATTTCCATTTTGATTGTCAACGTCGAGTACAGAGTAGCGTGGTGTTCCTGTGGATATGACTTTGACTCCCGAAAACAAGGTCTCGGCTAGGTTTTTGGTGAAGACGTATTCACCAGAGCCATCAAAAGCTGCCTCATTTTTTAGTGGATCGTCAAGATCAAAATCTGCAAATAGCCCAATACTCAAATTGTCCAGTTGTGTATCTGAATTGTTGACTAAACGATAGCGAAGCAGAATGTAATCATCACCTATCCAAGAATAGTTGGACTGTTCGATGATTAGATTGTTAATTGGATCTTCGAATTCGGAGTAACCGAATAGGTTTGCGACTGGATGGTGGAGAAGCTTGTAGTTTTTCTTGGAATTGAAATTCTGCTCTCTTGACTGGGTGGCGTAGTCAGAGATCACATTGTCCGAAACCGACATTTCCGATTGTGCGACAATCAAGCCTGCATAGGTAAGGATTGTATTCCCATTGTGCAAGATACCGCTTCCATGTGAAAAAAATTGATCGGCAAATCCCAGATTCCCATTTCCGGCAATGGTCATTTTAAGATCGGATCCAAAATCAATGTGGTCGGGTGAAGTAGCTGTTTGAATAAACTGATAGTCAGTGTAGGCTCCTTCCATAAGATCAAGCCGTAAGACGATCGGTGTTTCAGGTTCTAGATTATCACTTAAAACAATGTCAAAGGTGCTATTGCCCACTTCCAGGGTATTCAACGCTGGAAGATGAACCACATTTTCTGCAATTGAGAAGTTATCCTCAGGAGAGGATATTGTGATTTGTAGTTCCTCCGTCGGCGAGAGAAAGTTCGTCTGTTCAAGATTAAAGGTTACAGTATCTCCAAAGAACAGGTTGTTGCTGAACGCTGTTTGAGCCTCAAAATCTGTCACACGAACTGACTTTAAATTCGTTTGGGAAACGGCATTGAAGGCATTGACTCTTCCATGGCCGAGCTTGCCTTCAAAAAAGGAATTTGTTCCTATATCATAAATATCATCGGCGCTTATACGAACTCTTTCCATCACCTGTCTGGCAGTTAGATCCGGAAACTCTGCACGAACCAGAGCAGCTACTCCAGCAACGATAGGGGAAGAGAAAGATGTACCCGATTGAGTTCCATAACCGTCATTATTTATCGTAGAATAAAGGGAGGCGCCTGGAGCCATGATATCCACAAAATAATTGTACGTTGAGTTGGTCCATCGATTGTCATTTGCATCTACTGCACCCACAGAAAGTACGTTTTTATAGCTAGCTGGATAAAACAAAGCCTCCGGTTCGGCCTGGGCACCGTCATTCCCCGCGGACACCGCGATTACTACATCTTTTTCCAACACCGCATAGTCGATGATGTCTTGCTCTGATTGAAGGGGAGCTCTTGCCGATCCCCAGGACAGGTTCAATACCTCCATGCTCATATCAGCGGCATAGATGATGGCTTCAAATCTTATGCCTTTAAGAGCCGCAATTTTTGAGTTGAAGCCGACCCCGGAGATTCCGATTGAGTTGTCAGTGCTTGCGCCAGCGATTCCTGCAACTCGCGTCCCATGTTCATTTCCATCTGATGACGGGTCATTGTCATCGTCTTCAAAATCATAGCCATAAAAATCGTCGATGAACCCATTCCCGTCATTGTCCAAATTATCTATAGGGTCTGCCGTATTTTCCCAGATACTTGCTTGAAGGTCCGCATGATCCAAGTCGATACCGGTGTCACTTATGCCAATGACGATATCATCATCCCCGCGAGTGATGTCCCAGGCATCATAGGCGCTTATTTGTTCGAGATAGCTTTGGTTTGATTCATTCGAAGGGTCTGAGGGGAGATAAAGGGGTTCATACTTGAGCATCGGTTCGGCATAGATGACATTTGGATCGTGAAGCAATTGGTTAATCAACTGAACGGGGTCCTGACCCCCTTCAACTCTTACCTTACAAACACCATCAAGAATTGATGGCTTTCCCTTTTCTCTCTTGTGTAAGATGTGGACCTCATTGCCAAGGTTTTCGAAATCAGAACCGTCAACCTTTACTTTGGCGATGATCCAATCGGGATCTAAGTCCTTCTCAGAAATACCATTGGGAAGGTGATACTTTTTCTGCGAGGTGACAGAAAAAATCACAGTGACCAATAGTAAATGTGTGAGCAGTGACCTCATCACGAATTATTATGTAACGCTTAGCTTCCTAATAGCTATGGATGCTGCTTTTGGCCAAAAACGCTTAAGATAAATTCCTAATTTCTCCTTGGCTCCAGCAATATAAGCTTCTTGCTTATTTGATTCGATAGCTTTTACGATCAAACGCGCACATTTATCGGCGGACATACCTTTATTCTGTGCTGCATCCATCTTGTTCTGTGGGGTTCCGTCTCCTACTAATGCGTTGAAAGAGATATTGGTCTTGATGTATCCCGGAAGAATCAAGGTGACCTTTATATTGTCTTTATGATGTTCTGCTCTTAGCACATCATAGAAACCGTGAAGTGCGTGTTTCGAGGCACCATATGCGGATCTATATGGAGTATTGACAATTCCAACAGCACTTGTGACGATCACATGATGCCCTGTTTTTCTTTCGATCATTTTCGGAAGCAGAAATTTAGAAAGTGATATCGTGCCGAAATAATTCACTTCCATCAGCCTTCTATCCACTTCGTGAGAGGTGTTGATAATTAGGTCGCGTTGGCTTAGTCCTGCATTGTTGATCAGAATATCAATGGACCCAAACAGGGATTCTGCATCCCTCACTTTTGACTGTAAAGATTCGCGGTCTTCTAAGTCAAGTGGTAGGATCTTTATTTCAGCTGAACTGGATGAGCAATCCTTTTTGACTCTCTCAAGTTCTTCTACGCGCCGTGCTGAAAGTATTAGCTTGAGATATTTGTTTGAAAGTTGTCTTGCTAATGCTTCGCCAATGCCAGAGGAAGCACCGGTCAACCAAATGACCTTGTCAGAGACTTTCGTCATTCTTCTGTTTGTTGTCCTCGATGAAAACGTAAATCGTATAAACGCCGATTGCAGTTCCAACCGGAAAGCTGAAGATAGAAAGGCATCCGGCAATCATGAGAAATACCATTCCCCATTTTTTACCTTGAAGCGTGGCAATTCCGCCAATAACAGACGGCAGTGCCGCAAAAATGAAAAGGAAGAATAACACTGCTTTTACAACCGTGCCGATCAAGGGCAAGATCCAGCGGGCATCACGTCCTTCCTCTTCAATAATAGAAGCCTCTAAAAATGGGAAGAAAGCACTAAACACACCTGCGATGAGTAAAAAGATGGCTGTGTACAGAGCTCCATAGCAAATGTGAACGATGCCAAGTGTCTTTTTATGAGAATGTAAATCCATGACTATTTCTTTTTGTAAACGACAAAATCAAATGAATAACGGTGCTTGTCATCAATATCATGATGGTCTCGTGAGATTTCAATCCATTTCCCCTGATCAAACTCAGGAAAAGTGATTTCGCCTTCAAAGTCACCATTAATTTCGGTCAAATATATCTTATCCGCAAGCGCGAGACCTTGTCGGTAGATTTCCCCACCTCCAATAATGAAGGCCTCTTTTTCTCCCATTTTTCTGGCGGTTGCAAGTGCGTCTTCCAGTGATTGAAAGACAGTTGCTCCTTCAGCTAGGTAGTCGCTTTGTCTTGTGATCACCAGGTTAGGGCGTTGAGGCAGCGGTTGAAATTTGGGAGGAAGTGATTCCCAATTTTTTCGTCCCATAATGACGTAGTGATTTTTTGTGGTTTCCTTGAAATACCTAAAATCATCAGGTAAGTGCCAGGGAATGTCATTGTCTTTTCCGATCACGCGATTGCTACCCATGGCTGCTATCATTGATGTAATCATGCTATTCCTGGTTGAGTTGATAGCCCCGTAAAAATTCGATTATATTCATCTTCTTTTTGCCTTCCAGTTGAAGTTCTACAATATCCATAGATCCGTCCTTTGTTTTTATCCTCAAGTAGGTCTTATTGTCTGTCTCAAATTCCCCGATTCCTTTCCCGCTTTCCTGCTCAGCCTCCATCATTGAAAAAACTTTTAACTTCTTGTTCTCCAGAGTAGTCCAGGCAGTCGGATAGGGTGATAGTCCTCTAACGAAATTGCGAATGGATTCACTGCTCCGATTCCAGTCAATCCTGCAGTCGTCTTTGAAAATCTTCGGGGCATTTTTGAGCGGTCGATCGCTCTCTTGAGGTACTTGTGAGTATTTACCTGTACTAATAGCAGCAGCCGTTTTCACTACCAATTCTGCACCTTTTTTCATTAGACGTTCATAAAGTGTGCCCACTGTATCTATCTCGTTTATCGGTTCCTTTTCCTGGAAAATTATTTCGCCAGTATCAATTTCGTGCTTCAGGAAAAAAGTTGTCACTCCAGTTTCTTTTTCTCCATTGATGATAGCCCAGTTTATGGGAGCTGCACCTCTATATTGAGGGAGGAGTGAGGCATGCAAGTTGAAAGTACCCAATTCCGGCATATTCCAGACTACTTCCGGAAGCATTCTAAATGCCACGACAATTTGAAGGTTAGCATTGAAGGATTTAAGTTCTTCCAGGAATTCGGGAGCTTTTAAATTCGTGGGTTGAAGAAGAGGAAGCTGGGCTTCCAGTGCATATTGCTTGACAGCAGACGAACCCATTTTTTTTCCTCTTCCTTGCGGCTTATCCGGAGAGGTAACAACAGCAGCAATAAGAAAGCCAGATTCTACAAGTTGCTTCAAGCTTTCAGCTGCAAAATCTGGCGTTCCTAAAAAAACGATTCGAAGATCTTTGCCCATTCTTCAAGCAAAGAAAAGAACCTTTGATTATTTGATCAGAGATCGAAGTTCCAAATTGATTGTTTTTTCCGATCCATCCTGAAGGATTCTTAATTCAGCGGTCTCCCCATCCTGGCGAAGTAGCTTCTTTACGTCGGCCATGCTGATTTCCTGCATGCTCTTGCCATTCACCGCCAACAGCTCTGAATCAACCTTGATTCCAGCTTCGGAAGCAGGACTGTTTTCAAAAACATAGTGAATGAGTACTTTGTTTTTGTCATGATCTTTCTGGATTTCAATTCCGCTGCAGTTGACATGAAACTGCTCTCCCCACCTGCTATTTTTATTTAGGTATAGCATTCCATCGGGAATGTCAACCGTGATATTGTACATTCTCAAAATTTTACTTCCTAGAATTCCCGACACTTTTTTATCGCCCTGGATTCCAGTCGCGGAAGCACTAATTCCAATGGGCAAGTCCTCGATTAGCTGCTGCCCAAATGCAAACGAAAGAACGTGTCCCTCGTAGTGAAGGCTCTCTTCCTCGGAAATTCCCATTACGTGGTAGGAATAGTGTTTTCCCGTTTTGTGGATCACGTCGTACTTTTCAGCATAAGGAGAATTGAAGTCGAGGGTGGTCCCGGCTCCTGTCATTACATAGAACGTGCCATCATGAGGTTCACCGTTATTTAATACCACTGTACCCTCGATCACAGGTATCGACAGATTCAAATCAAAAGGTATCCCGTCACCTGTTTTCGGTACCCTGCCATGATCATAAATATTCATAGTCTTGTCATCATAGTTGATGTGAACTGAATGGTGCTGCAATAAGTCGTAACCAAGTATTCCGTCAATATCGTGTCCAAGGCTAATTTCAAGGTGATTTAGGTCAGTGGTGTACACCTTGATGTTTTTTTCCATCAAAAAGTGATTGATCGCTAGTGTGTTATGCTTGATCAAGTGCCAAACTGATTTTGTCTGATTAAAGGCAACCTCTTTTTTATTGAGTTTTAGCTGTTCTGCAACGTCAAGATCAAGAACTGTAAGACCCGATCCGGTATCAAATATGAACTCCAATGGGTCTGAATCATCGATACTTACTTTGATGATGATATGGTCTCCATAAAGCTCGAATGGAATGCTGGTGATCGGCATTTGAGCATTTGCAGATAGTCCGATAATGAATGCTATAAAATAAAATAGTTTTTTCATGGTAATTCTTTTAGTCGTGCCGGTTAACGTGTTGCTGATTAGTCAAAACGATTAAAAATGCTTAGGTATCGCTAATTTAAATACTTTGATGCGAACATTTATGATATGTTGTATGTTCGATAAAAAAAGAAATAATGAACAAACGAATTTGGTTAATCACCGGCTGTTCAACAGGTTTCGGAAGGGAGTTGGCAAAAGTAGTTTCCGAAAATGGTGAAATGGTTATCGGTACGGTCAGGAAAGAGGAGCAAATTGCAGAGCTGCAAGGTCTGAACAAGGATCTCATTAGAGGTATTGTACTGGATGTTCAAGACCAATCCAGTATTGATGGAGCGAGACAGCTTCTTGAAAATGAATTTGGCAGGGTCGATGTTTTGGTAAATAATGCGGGGTACGGCACCATTGGTTCGATCGAAGAAACTACCGAGCGGGAGATTGTTCGACAGTTTGATGTGAACGTCTACGGCGCAATTCGAATGATTAAACTGGCTCTTCCATTCATGAGGAAGCAGCGTTCGGGCCACATTTTGAATATCACCTCCATTGCTGGACTGAACGGATTTCCTGGTATCGGAATCTATAATGGGAGCAAATTCGCGCTGGAAGGTATTGGAGAGGCTCTTGCGGCAGAAACTAAACACCTAGGAATCAAGGTTACAAACGTCGAACCTGGCCCTTTCAGAACAGACTGGGCAGGGCGCTCAGCGACCTACAATGAGTCTAAGATTGATGATTACAGGGATAGTGCTGCCAAAAATATGGATTCCATAAGAAGTGTCAGTGGAACCCAGATTGGAGACCCCATCAAGGCTGTTAAGGCAATGTACGAGCTCACAAAGTTGGAACATCCACCTGTTCACTTGCCGCTTGGCGGCCCGGCCTATAATCGAGTGTCAATAAAACTTGCAGAGTTCAAGGAAGAAGTTGAAAAATTTGAATACCTCGGTAAACCAACCGATTACACCGAGGAGGAATTAAAGGAGCTAGAGCGATGAATGCCATCAACATCAGAAGTAAATTCGATCTGTTCTCGGAGAATTGGACTCCAAAGATCATTGGTGAGTTGAATGGTCAACAAGTAAAGCTTGCGAAGCTCAAAGACGAGTTCGTATGGCACAGCCACGAAGAAGAAGATGAACTTTTCATGATTTTCAAAGGAACCCTTATCATGGAATTTAGGGATCGCACGGAAAGATTAATGGAAGGGGATATGCTAATCGTACCACGAGGAGTCGAACATTTCCCCAGAACCGAAAATGGTGAGGAAGTTTGGGTTTTACTATTTGAGCCCAAGGCTACCAAGCACACAGGAGAGGTAGAACATGAGAAGACCGTCCACGATCAGGAGTGGATTTAGTTATCCCTCTGCATTCTGGTGTAGCGCTACCCGATTTCCTTCACTGTCTTCGAAATGTCCACAAAAGCCAAACTCACCTATGCTGAACTTCGGATTGATAATTTTTCCGCCTGCTGCCTCAACCTTAGCAAGTACATCATCAATTTCTGGAACAGAAAAATATACCATAGATCCTTCGTAGGAAGGTGTGTAGCTTTCATTTTGAATTAAGGTGCCAGTCGCTCCGGGAGCCGAAGGGTCGAAGGGGAACCAACCCATTTTGGCATTGCCCATTTCGTTAACAGCAATCTCATATCCAAAGATGGTCTCATAAAATTGTTTGGCCCGGTCAAGGTCGGTCACCGGGATCTCAAACCAGTTAACTGGATTATTCATTCCAAAAAAATAGCTAGAGAAACAGAAATATCCTTACGTTTCTTTTGAAAAATTCGATTTGGTGCATACCCTAATTTGATTTGTAGACCAAGCGATTGTAGGAATATGAGACAATCAACAATGCCAGCGCCACCAAGGCTCCCATTTGCTCACCGTCACCTACTGACAAATGGCCTTCTAGGGCAAGAAGGAAATCTGCGAAAAACCCAAAGTAAGCCCATTCTTTGAGCACCTGTGATTTATTGGTTATTATGGCTGTCACACCTAAAATTTTAAGAAAGGCTAGCGGAAAAATAATCCTCGAGTTGTAACCAAGTCGCACAAATACCTCGGACACCTCATCGGTATTGAAAAGGTACATACTTGCAGACATCAGCATCATAAGCGAAAGCAAACCAGTCGATGCCCAGTAGATGATCTTGTTTCTCTTTTCCATGATTCTGTGAAGTTTTAATCGTAAAGTAAATAGGATTTTCTTTTCTCTTTGAACTCGGCTAGATCTTCGGCCCAGGTCTGCCTTATTTCCAGTTCTGACATGCCGGCGATTATTTGCTGTTGAAGCTTATCACTTCCTGCCAATCTCTTGAAATAGTTATTAAAAAAACCTTCCGTGTTCATTTTGTTGTAGGTGTCGATCAACAAACCAAGGCTTAGTTTGTGAGTCGGTTTGTCATCTTTAAAAGATAGTCCCTTACATTCCTGATCTTCGTAAGGTGGCCATTTAGCTCCCTCCATCGAAACCGGGGTAAACACATGGCTCGAATCCGGATATTGAGGATGTCCGATTTGTTGAAACGGGTGCGTCGTCCCTCTTCCTACAGATATGATAGTCCCTTCAAAAAGGCAAAGGCTCGGATAGAGAGAAATGCTAAGATCAGTTGGAAGATTTGGTGAGGGCTTCACTGGGAGAGAATACCGGGTCTGATGATTCCAATTTTGGTTTTTAACTACGCTAACATCACACTGAATTTCATTGTTGAGCCATTTTTCTCCATTGATCATATGCGCCAACTCACCCATCGTTAGCCCATAGACAATCGGTATAGGATGCATTCCCACGAATGAGCTAAAGGCTGTATCCAAAACTGGACCGTCCACGTAGCTTGCGTTGGGATTGGGTCGGTCAAGAATAATTACGGGGATGTCATTTTCTGCACAAGCCTCCATTACATAGTGCATCGTACTTATATAAGTGTAAAAACGGGCGCCCACGTCCTGGATGTCGAAGAGCATTACATCCACTCCGGCAAGCTGCTCTGGAGTTGGTTTTTTATTTTTTCCATACAGTGAAATGAGTTGGTATCCTTCCCTGCCTGTTTCGTATTCGATTTCAACACCATCACTAACTGTTCCTTTAAATCCGTGCTCTGGTGTAAATACCCTGGAGAGATCTATGTCCAAGTCCAAAAGTGTATCCACGAGGTGGGTGGTCCCTATCGTTGAACTATGATTTACAGTGGCGGCCACTTTTTTTCCCTTTAAGACAGGGATGTACTCAGTCAATTGATAAGCGCCAGGCAAAACGGT
The DNA here is from genome assembly GCA_028285685.1 of Cyclobacteriaceae bacterium. GTDB lineage: Bacteria > Bacteroidota > Bacteroidia > Cytophagales > Cyclobacteriaceae > Ekhidna. The sequence continues at coordinate 176,522 of JANQOR010000004.1, forward strand.
TTTCGTTTGCACTTCGCTCTGCGCAGCGCATCCGAACACCAAAACCAATACAAAAAAGCATTTGTACATCATAATGATCACAAGGTAAAACACTTAATATTGCAATTAAATGATCTCACGGTTAAAAACTGCAAATCTGAGCAGCAGCAGATGAACTTTCCACTTTTTATTTCTAATAGAATATCGAGACAAGCGGAAGGATCATTTTCAACCATTATCAGCAAAATTGCCGTAATAAGTATTGCTTTAGGTCTAGCTGTTTTGATTTTATCGTTCATGATCCTTTATGGTTTCAAGGGCGAGATCAAGGACAAGATCTTTAGTTTCAGTGGTCATTTGATCATCAACAAATACACCTTGTCTACCTCTTTTGAAGAAACTTCGATCGTAGTAGACGATACACTTCTGCAGCTAATTCAGTCGTATCCGTTGACGAGTCGGGTTCAGCCCTTTGCGATGAAGGCTGGTTTGCTGAAGACAGAAGAGGAAGTGCAAGGGGTTTTGATCAAGGGCGTTGATAGTTCATTTGATACGACCAGCTTTTCAAAGCACCTGGTAGAGGGACGGTTTCCTGATTTCACCGGTGAAAAATATTCTACCGAAGTTGCACTTAGTAATAAAATCGCTTCCTACCTCAGGTTGCATGCAGGAGACGAGGTAACTATCTATTTCGTACAGAATCCGCCAAGATTTCGCCGGTTGCAGGTTGCAGGGATTTACGAGACAGGATTGGAGGAATTTGATGAAAAGATGATTATTGGCGACCTGGACCTTGTTCGAAGAATAAACAACTGGCCAGACTCCGTTGCTGGTGGATTAGAGGTCTTTATTTCAGATACGGATGAGTTAGAAAAGGCGGAGCAGGACCTCTTCAACTCTGTTGGAATCGATCTATATGTGGATAAGGTATCTGACAGGTTCATCCAGATTTTCGACTGGCTAAATTTGCTTAATAGAAACGTTGTCATCTTGCTTACAATCATACTTTTTGTGAGTGGCACAAGTATCATTTCTATTATGTTGATCTTAATTATGGAGCGAACGCAAATGATTGGCACATTGAAGGCGTTGGGTTCGTCCAATCGATTTATTAGAAACGTTTTTTTGTGGAATGGAATCCAGTTGATCCTTAGAGGTTTGCTGCTGGGAAATGTGATTGGAATCTCAATTGGAGCGATCCAGTATTTTTTCAAGATAATTCCACTGGATGCGGCTAACTATTACATGAGTCATGTACCAATTCAGTTTGACCTTTTGACGATTCTCTGGTTAAATCTATCCGTGCTTGGATTGATTGGAATTACACTCTTAATTCCGGTATCGATTATTTCAAAGATGCGACCAATAGAGTCGATTCGGTTCGACTAAACAGGCTCATACTTTCTAAACAGACTTTTAATCTTCATCTCAATCACACCAAAGACCGCTTCTTTAAATATTCCCTTTGACATTTTTGAGGTACCTTTTGTCCTGTCAGTGAAAATAATGGGAACTTCAATGACCTTGAATCCGTGTTTCCAAGCATTGAATTTCATCTCTATTTGAAAAGCATACCCAATAAAGTTGATCCGATCTGGGTTGATCGTTTCTAGCACCTTTCTTGAATAACATTTGAAACCAGCAGTAGAATCCTTGTATGGCATCCCTGTCACCAAGCGAACATAGATGCTAGCAAAGTAGGACATTAGGACTCTGCCGATGGGCCAATTAACCACATTCACACCTTTAATGTACCGGGAGCCAATGGCCACATCATTTCCATTCTCACATCTTTTAAGGAGGCGAACCAGATCTTCCGGGTTGTGTGAAAAATCAGCGTCCATCTCACAGATGTAGTCATAATTGTGTTCCAATGCCCATTTGAAGCCAGAAATATAGGCAGTCCCCAATCCAAGTTTTCCCTCCCTCTCGATCAGAAAAATCCTATCTGTGTGTTTAGAAATGCAGTCTTTAACGATATCTGCAGTTCCATCAGGGGAATTATCGTCGACTATGAGGACATCAAACGGCGGATCTAAACGAAGTACTTCGTCTATGATGGCTTCAATATTTTCCTTTTCATTGAATGTTGGTATTACGACAACATTTTTGCTCATCTGATGATCCGCTTGCACATGGTAACTTGGTAACTTCAAAAATAGTTGCAAAAACTGATCCTATAAATAGAACAAAGCTGTAATTCCACACCCCGATAGGATTAATCAAAGAAGAAATAGGAGAAGGTCTGTTAATTAACAGATTTTAAGGAAACAGCTTGTACAACGAGACAACTAGATGAGCTTGACTGCTAAGAGGGACAGTCGATATCGTCCAACATACTATCCCAGCAATGATATTCCTCATCTTCGAAATGCTGGAAGTTCTTGACTCGTCCATTTTTGTTGGTGCTATGCCATTCAATTTCTATGGTGTTGTCCTGTGGTTTAGCATAGATGTCATAAAAACGGTTATAATCGCCCATGTCCGCTACTTCAAACAGAATAAAACTTCCATTGTCATCGCTGTCTGGGGTGATGTTGAGGTATCTAATATCGGCAGATTCTCCAGTCAACGACCGATTCCAATCAATCTGAATGAAAGGAGCAGGATCTTCAGGATCTCTATTTAGCACCCATTGCCCGGAAAGGCCATCAAGTGCAGACGTCCCTGAATACCAATTGAAATCTGTGAACACTCCATCATTGGTAATGAACATTTCCCACTCTACTGCTTCAGTGGTAATAACCGCCTGAAGGCGTGCGCGATAGTTAGCACCAAAATCATATTCCCATACCCAACCTGGGATGTCGGGATCGAATGTAGGCGAATGATTAAAAGACTCGGCAAAAGAGAGTACCGGAACTGCAAATGTTAAGGTGATTGCCGCATTCCAAAATGCTACATTAAGCACTGAAAACCCCCAATTGTTTTTAGTTGCAAGTCTTCCGCCATCATCGGCACTGATTATATCAAAGTCCATTACAAAAGTCGTGATAGGTGGAATTTCAGGGGCTACACCAGGATCCACTTCTGAATCGGACCCACAATTGGTCAAAGTAAGTGAGCTCAAAAACGAGATTATTAGAGCGAGAGCGGCCAATTTTTTCATAGTACAGTTGCTTTAGTGGGCAAAAGAAGTTACTCAATTCATGACCTAAAGACAAAAATGGTAGGCTGTACCCTCATTTCTGACGGAGTGGAGCAGGAAATCGTCGAATAATTAAATCTCAAGCCATTAATGTGGATTAAATTGCATCTGCGATTAGGTGAATATCGTAATGGATGTATTAATGTTATCTGTTTGAAAAATATTAGATTACCGCCTTCACTAGTTAATCACGTGCCTTACGACGAAATCTCAGATGCTCATTTAGATGTATACCAGGAAATGGTAGAAGAAGCATTGGACAAAGCAGCACAAGCAATGGGTCAGATGCTTCGTATTCGGATGAAATACGATCTAATGGGATTTGGTGCTGGTGTGCTCGAGCCTATTGAGGAGTTTGATTTGCTTGGACGATTCAAAGTCAATGTGGTTAAAGTTGCTTTCAGTGGGGAGTTGAAGGGTTCTTTCTATTTTATCATCAACGTACACGAAACACAGTTGATCAATAAAGTGTGCCTGCCTGAAAGTGTTAACACTACACGTAATTCAGAGACTACGATGATGAAGCACGATTTCATGACTGAGATTGAAAACCTGATTGCTTCGATGTCAATTACCGAAATCTCGGAATTTCTTGGTGTTCAGCTGCATATGGAAGTTCCACAAATGAGATCAATGAAGGGAGAAGAGGTAAACGAATACCTTGAACATCAAAACGAAGTGAACAGGACACAATTTTTTGTAAAATCAGCTTTGAAAGGTGTGGCAGTCAATATTTCACCTTACTTCATATGGATGATCGACGAGAATTTCATCAAGATTTCTAGTCAGAATATTGTAAGCTAATCCTCACTTTTCTTAAAGTTCATCGCCACGGAATTCATGCAGTATCGCTGTCCTGTAGGTTCCGGACCGTCTGGAAATACATGTCCCAGGTGACTGCCGCAATTGGCACATTTTACTTCGGTTCTGACCATCCCAAAGGAGTTATCTGTTTCAAATTCTACGGCTTCTTTCGAGATGGGGTCAAAAAAACTGGGCCAACCAGAACCTGAGTCATATTTCGTGTCAGAGGCGTAAAGTTCATTCCCACAAGCAGCACATTCGTATGTGCCTTTTTCTTTATTTTCAAGGAGCGCGCCTGTCCACGGTTTTTCTGTGCCTTTTTCTCGCAATACGCGGTATTCTTCGCTAGTCAACTCATTTTTCCAATCTTCCTCGTTTTTGCTGATTTTGCCCATTTTTCAACGTTTTTTGCAGTTCTATGTAATACCAACAAGAGCCCATTTAAAACAGCTCAAGCGTTCTTTTTTCCACTCATCACTAATTCCATCTTAATTGTAACTAAGTAAAGCCTTTTTTCATTAATACTTAGGGACTAACCGAATACAATAATGAAAAGGAAACTAATCGTCGTAAGCTCGACACTGGGGATACTTGTAGCTGCCGTTTTGCTGGCTGGAATGTTTGCAGAACAAAAAAAGGAACCGGAAGATATCGAGCCACCTAAACCAACAAAAACTGTCGACACCAGAAAAGTCAACTACGAAGACCTAAAGACCAATATCGTAACGTATGGAAGAGTGGAGACCGCTCAGTCTCTTGATCTTCTCTCAGAGGTATCAGGTCGAATGTCGCAAGGAAAAATAAGGTTAAAAGAAGGGGAGAGATTCTCACAGGGAGCTCTGCTTTTCTATATCGATGAAGAGGAGGCTGCGCTGAATCTTAAATCACAAAAAAGCAATTTCTTAAGGGATTTGGCTGGAATTCTACCAGACTTCAAAATTGACTTTAGTGACAATTTTGAAACGTGGCAAGGTTACTTCAATTCGCTTGACCTTCACAGAGAATTTCCGGACTTGCCAGAATCTACCTCTGAAAAAGAGAAAACGTTTTTAGCGACCAAGGGAATTTATTCTTCTTACTATTCGATCAAGAGTGCCGAAGTGAGATTGGCAAAACACAGATACTATGCACCATTTGCAGGGAGTATTAAAGAGGTAAATCTACAGTCAGGTTCTTTCGTAAATCCGGGGACCAAAATCGGTCAGATCATACGGGCCGGACTTCATGAACTCAAGGTGGCTGTCGAGACAAAAGACATCCCCTGGATACAACAGTCTTCACCAGTCAAGATCTATTCAAGCGAGACACAGAGATACTGGGATGGTAGTGTGATCAGAATAAGTGACTATGTGAATCAGAATACGCAATCAGTCGATGTTTTCATTGCTATTCAATCCAACGGAGAGAAAATCTATGACGGTCAATTCTTCCAGGCTGCAATTCCAGCCCGGACAGTGACCAATGGCATGATTATGCCGAGAAATGCCATTTATAATGGAGATGAGGTATTCGTTGTCGAGAATGACTCTCTGTTGAAAAAGCGAGTCATCAACGTTATCCGGCTTACAGAAGAAGATGCCATTTTCAATGGACTCGAAGAGGGTGATGACCTGGTAGTAGAGCCGTTGATTGGTGCCTTTAACAACATGAAGGTGAAGAAGAATGAACTGAAGGATATCGATCTGGAACTTAAGCAGGAGGATGACAAGAAGTTGCTGAATTCAGAGTCCGGTTCATCTCAGGTTGGAAGTCGATAACCTAAAAATTTAGAAGACCATGACTTTTGTAAAAAATCTTGTAGAGTACTTTGTTAAGTTCCCTATCCTGGCAAATATTCTCATTGCCCTGACTCTGATTGGAGGACTGGTGGCAATGGTTAACTCCAAAAAATCGTTTTTCCCGACCCGAGCAGATCGAAACATCAATATCACAGTTTCATATCCCGGAGCTTCTCCCGAGGAAATGGAAGAGGGGGTAACACTGAAAATTGAGGAAGCCGTTAATCCAATTGCCGGGATTGATGAACTGATTTCCACTTCATCCGAGAATTCAGCAAGTATTACAATCATAACGCTCGACAACTATGATATCGATGATATCTACACAGAGGTAAAGAATGCGGTCGATGGTATTAACTCGTTTCCGGCCAGCGCCGAAAAACCAATTGTGTTCAAACAGAAGCAACAATCCACTGCACTCTGGCTGGGTTTAACGGGTGATCTAGATCTTAAAACTTTGAAGACTTTTGCCGAAGAGATTGAGGATGAGCTTCTTGCTGATCCCAGTATTTCTCAGGTCAATGTATCTGGCTTTCCTGCATTGGAGATTTCGATCGAAGTTACGGAACAGGATCTACTTCGCTATAATCTCACTTTCGATCAGGTTGCAAGCGCGGTTAGACAAAACAATAGAGATATTTCGGCCGGATCTGTCAAGGCGATTAACGAGGAGATTCTTATTCGGTCTCGTGCCAAAGAAACGGATGCTACGAAAATCTCTGACATTGTAGTTCGTAGTAATCCGGACGGGAGCGAGATTCTGCTGAAGGATATTGCGGTAATAAAAGAGCAGTTTGCCGATGTCCCTTCAAAGGCTTACTTGAGCGGTAAGGAAGCAGTCTTTATCGAGGTGAAAAAACTCGAAACCGAAGACCTGGAAGAAATATCTGGCGTAGTCAACAAATATGTTGAGGATTATAACGAGCGAACCTCAGCAGTTCAATTGCACATGGTTTTTGATTTCATGTCATTCCTTGGTCAGCGGTTGGATCTACTTACCAGCAACGGCCTCATAGGACTGCTACTCGTCCTTATTTCACTGGGCCTATTCCTAAGCCTACGGTTGTCTTTCTGGGTAGCCTGGGGTATACCATCTTCATTCCTGGGAATGTTCATTTTGGGGTCTTTTGTGGGGTTGACCATTAATATGATCTCCTTATTCGGCATGATCCTCGTGATTGGAATTCTAGTGGATGATGGAATTGTTATCGCTGAAAACATTTATGCGCATTTTGAAAAACATGGCAATCCGATCAAAGCGGCAGTACAAGGGACCATTGAAGTATTACCAGCGGTGTTTACCTCGGTAACAACAACGATCGTAGCGTTTTTGCCACTGCTGTTACTAACAGGAGGTTTTGAGTTTCTGAGAGACATGGCCTTCGTGGTATGTTTTAGTCTCGGATTCTCACTTCTTGAGGCATTTTTCGTTCTACCAGCGCACCTGGCCAGCAAACATGTGCTCAAGGTGAAAAAGGAAGACACGCGGAGTTACAAAATCAGGAAGAAGCTAAATGGAGTTATAGAATATTTGAAGCTGAACTGGTATGGAAGAGCTTTGAGATTCACTATGCAGAATAGATCAATCTCTCTTGCTATGCTAGCTGCATTTTTGATTATCATTTCGGGATTGTTGGCCGGGGGCCAAATCAAGGCAACCTTTTTCCCACAGATTCCATTTAACAGCTTCAATGTAAACATCGCATTTAAACCAGGCGAACGAGAGCAGAAGGTTGAGCAATACCTGCGCCGATTTGAGGAAGCCATCTGGAAGGTAAATGATGATATGAAGGCGGAGCTTGACACGGACGAGGACATTGTGAATGACACCTTCGCCAACATTGGATTTTCGCAGTGGGAGTCGGGATCTCATGCAGGTTCGATCAACATCTTCTATCGCGAATTAGACGAGTACGGCATCAACCAGTTTGATTTAGTTGAGCGGGTAAGAGACGAAATAGGCCCTGTTACCGATGCGGAGAAATACGCAGTTGGCGGGGGCAATAGATTTGGCAAGCCTGTATCGATGCGTTTGATCGGAAAAAATTATGGTGAGCTCGAGGCAGCCAAGCAGTTCCTTAAAGACGAGCTTGCTGGAATCGCAGATCTCAAGGAAATTGAAGACAACGTACCAGTTGGTAGGAGGGAGATGCTTTTTGATCTACGACCTGAAGCATACTTTCTGGGACTTAATCATGATGACATTACTAAGCAGATGCGTCAAGGATTTTTTGGTGAGGAAGTGCAACGTTTCATGAAGGGAAATGATGAGTTGAGGGTGTGGGTTCGATATCCGGATTCAGGACGTAAGAGTGTGAGTCAGCTGGAAGATATTAAGGTAAAGACTACTTCTGGACAGGAATTTCCATTAACTCAGGTGGCCGACTACAAAATAGAACGTGGCGTTTCCGGAATCAAACACTACAACACTTCTAGAGCAATTACCGTGGAGGCGGAAATGATTGACCCGTTTGGGGAGGTGCCTCCGATCTTGAAAAAGATTCGTGAGGAGATTGTCCCGGAATTAAAAGGAAAATACCCATCTGTGGTGGTTGATTACGGCGGCCAGTCTCAACAGAGTGCCAGAGCTGGGAAGGAAATTGGATTGTTTTTTGGTGGCGCATTCCTAGTCATCTTCTTCATACTAATGATCACATTCAGATCTTATTATCAAGCTTTACTAATCATTATGATGATCCCGTTGGGTTGGTTTGGAGCGATCCTGGGTCATGGTATCGAAGATTGGATTTCACCGGATAAAGAACTACCGGTTTCCCTTCTGAGTGCATGGGGAATGGTCGCACTATCCGGAGTAATTATAAATGATGCTGTGGTCTTTCTTACAAAGTTCAATACGATGGTTAAGAACGAAGGCATGACCGTTTATCAGGCTGCTTACAATGCGGGGTTATCCAGATTCAGACCGATCCTTTTGACATCATTGACGACTGTTCTAGGACTGTTTCCACTAATAAAGGAAACAAGTTTTCAAGCACAGTTTTTAATTCCTATGGCGATTTCAGTAGCCTATGGAGTGCTAATAGGAACGTTTATTATTCTTCTGTTCTTTCCTGTCTTTATCGTGCTCTTTAATGATATTAGAAGAGCAGCTAAATGGCTTTGGACAGGTAAGAAGCCTACCAGAGAGGACGTTGAACGGGTATTGATAGATCAACGTAGGCTTGAAGAGTACAAGGAATCGGCCTAATTCACATTAATTAAAAAGGACATGAAAAGGACATTACTATTTTTTATTGGGATCGCGTGTGCATTTATTTCAGCAATAGGACAAGAAAACCTGTCTCTTTCTGATGCTATTCAAATTGGCTTACAACGAAATTATGCCATACTTATAGAACGTGGTAACGTTGAAGTGGCTCGCAACAACAACAATTGGGGCGAAGCTGGGCGGATGCCTAACATCTCTTTGAACCTCAATCAGAACAACGTACTTACCGATAATGTCAGGGTGGCATTCCCGACCTCTACTCAGGGAAGAACACTCTCCAACGCTGTAAACCCATCCATCAACGCCAATTGGACGGTATTTGATGGATTCAAGGTCAATATCAATAAAAAAAGGTTCGAATTGCTGCAGGCAGAAACTGAAGGTAATGCGTCCATCGTGATAGCCAATACGCTCCAGAGCATTATTTTGGGCTATTACCTCGCCGTTTTGGAGCAAGAGAGATTGGAGGAATTTCATAAGCAGCTTGCACTTTCCAAGGACAAGTATGACTACACGAATGTAAAATCAGAGTTGGGAAGTGCTGTAAGCACGGATGTATTATTGGAAGAGGGAAACTACCTAACAGATTCCATCAACTATATTAATCAGCAGTTGAAGTACAGGAATGCGGTCAGAGATCTTAACATTCTTCTGGCAGAAAGAAATGTGGCCAAATTCTACACGTTTACAGACTCGCTTAACATCCCAGATGAAGAATACTCTCTTGACGATCTAAGAGCTAGAATGCTAGCAGAAAATGTGGATCTGAAGAAGCAATACATCACCCAATCTGTTTTGGGTGAATCAAAGAAGTTGAGCTACGCAGATCGATATCCTACGCTTTCCCTCAATACAGGCTTTTCTGAAAACATAAATAGTCTGGATCTGTCTAATGCACGATTTTTTACTGGAGATGGATTTGCTGAAGGACCAAGTACTAGGCTTAAGAGTACTACAGATACTTATTCTGCCAACTTCACCTTGTCCTTCACACTATTTAATGGTGGGAAAATTAAGCGTGCCATTAGGAATGCAATTGTGAATGAACGCGTGGGTCAACTTAGAGTGGACGAACTCGAAAACTCGCTGGACAAGGACCTGCTTGCCGCTCTGGACCAGTATAACATCAGAAGACAACTCTATGGAATCAATGCTCGGAGGGAGAGTTCTGCTGCTATTAATCTCAACCTTTCAGAGGAAAAATTCAAGAATGGAAGTATTAATTCCTTTGATTATAGAGACGTTCAAAATAATTACTTATCCTCTTCAATTCTAAGGCTACAGGCTGCATATAACCTCATTAGCTCCAAGGTTGAACTTATGCGTTTGACTGGAGGGTTAATCAGGGAATATAATCAGTAGCTTAATATTTTGGCATGGTCGGATCAATTTGATCTGACCATGCTAATATTCCTCCTTCAAGGTTATATAAGTTGTCAAAATCGTGTCTTAACTCAAGGTAACGAATGATATCGGCACTTCTCGCTCCACTGCGACAGTGCACCACGACCTTCTTTTCCCTGGATATTTTATCAATGTTATAAGGCACCTCGCTCATGGGGATCAACTCGCCCTTCAAGTACAGATGTCGTACTCATGAGTCTCGCGAACGTCCACCAGTTGAAAATCTTCCGATTGATCCATCAATGTCTTTAGCTCTACTACAGTTATTTCTTTCATGTTTTGTGAGTCTTGCTTTTGTTAGGTCTAATATGAATCTCGAATGCGTTCCAATAGCTTTTGCATTTCTGTTTTGACTGAGTCGGTTGGGACCGTATAGTGATTATTCATAAAAGAAAATATCATCCACTTGCCTGAGCGAGTCTTCATGAATCCACTTAGGTTGTGGTTATTGCTGAGTGTTCCTGTTTTTGCGAAGATGTACGGTTCCTCTGCGGCATACCACTCCTTGATGGTTCCCGATTCTCCACCTACAGCCAGAATGTTCTTGAGTCGTTCGAGACCGAATTCGTCGTGCGCTTTATTGAGCAGACGTACCAGGTCAACTGGCGCGATCAAGTTATACCTTGACAGGCCGGAACCATCCACCCAGACCATATCGTTCAGGTCACTTAACCATATAAGCTTAGCATGCTTAATAAATGGTTTGATGGAGGTATAGCCGTGCTTCCAGGCGGCTAGGATCAGCATTTGTTCAGAAATCAGATTGTCACTAACCTTCATCATTAATGAGAGGACATCATCCAGACCCTGAGAGTAGAGCGTGTCGGGATTTATGATCACTTGGTCCGTGAAACTAAAATCTTTCCTTAAAGTATCTGAAAGTAATTGGATCAACAGATCCTTGGAGAACTCGAACGGAATACTTTCTTCGAATTCGGCTGAGTCTCCATCTGAATTAACTTTAAACAAGTTGTAATTCACTTCCCTGTCGGTTCCATTTTCACTCCCCGAATTTGTTTCGACAAAATCTTGAAAAAATTTTGGAGTAACAACTATTGAATCTCCCTCTCTAAGAATAGTCAGCCGATTGCCGTAGATGGGCCACCAGTTTCTGACTGCCTGGTAGTCATACCTATAATCATCCCATGCCCAGCCGCTACCGTACTTTTCTATTTCTGGTTTTGGCCATGAAATTCTGACTGAGTCGATGCTGTCAAGTAGCGTGATGACTGGTTGGCTCTCAAACCTTTCGTCCAAAAACGTAGGGTCTCCAGTCGGCTGAACCACTATCGAGGCACCGTTTTTGGAATGAAGCAGTCCGGGAATTGAATCTGCGAAGCTTTTCAAAGACACATACATGGTAAGAAGTTTAGTGTTGGAAGCAGGCGTAAACTTTTTTGTGTCATTGTAGCCTGAGATAAACTCCTTCTTTTCAATATCATATAGACTGAAGCCAGTAAACTGATTGCTGAATAGGGACGATTGATTGAAAGTTCGCTCAATGTCCTTGTCAACTGCTAAATTCTTGACAGATGAACAGGACGAAATTGTCAATGCTAGAACCCAAAATATTCCAATATTCTTCATGATTTACAATTCAAATTCAAATCTGAAAAACAGCATTTTTAGCCTATAGAGAGCAAGCTTCGTTCAAAATACATTCATTTCCTCATCTGGATAGTTATTTTTTTTGTGATATTTTTCATGTATTTTGGCGCAAGCTAAACTTTAAACCAACGCCTACATAATATACAGATTCACCAATGAGTATACTCGACCTAATAACACTACTTATATTTCTAGCCGCCGGATTTACCCTGATAAACATCACAGTGCTTCGTTTGCCATCTACTATTGGACTGATGATCATTGCATTGTGCATGTCATTAACCATTCTTCTTTTAGGATTCTTTTTTCCTTCTATAACTGAGGGGGCGGGGCAAATTGTTGCCGAGTTTGATTTTCAGGAGGTGCTAATGAATGTGATGCTCAACTTTTTGCTGTTCGCTGGTGCGCTTTCCATTGATCTAAACAAGCTAATGGAAGAGCGACTTCCTGTATTGGTGCTGGCTACCCTTGGAACGCTTATGTCTACCTTTATTGTAGGTGGACTAGTTTATAATATTTTCCCACTGGTTGGCTATGAGATCGATTTTGTCTATTGCCTTTTGTTCGGGGCTTTGATATCACCGACGGATCCAATCGCCGTGCTTGCGCTAGTGAAGAAAGCAGGACTTTCGAAAAAGCTCGAAATCAAAATTGCTGGAGAATCGCTGTTTAATGATGGAGTGGGTGTGGTAGTGTTTCTGACGATTTTGAAGATTGCTATGGCTCAGGCAGGAGTACACGACGAAGGCGGCCATGGGGGCGGCGAGGTGACAGCGGCTAGCGTTGCTACACTTTTCGGTAAGGAAGTTTTCGGAGGTTTGCTGGTCGGAGCTCTCTTTGGATTCTGTGGGTTTAAGCTTCTTGACTTTATCGATAACGATCATGTGGAATTGGAAGTCCTTGTTACCCTATCTCTGGTAATGGTTGGTGGAAGGATTTGTGAATTGCTGCATGTTTCAGCACCTCTTGGCATGGTGGTTATGGGACTATTTATAGGAAATCAAGGACGAGACGAGCAGCTCGCCAATGCTACGGGGGAATACGTATTTAAGTTCTGGCACCTGCTGGATGAGGCGCTAAATGCCATCTTGTTTATCCTGATTGGGTTGGAAATGATGGTCATCGCCGAGTCGTTCACAATGAGTAACCTCCTCATTGGTGCGATTGGTATTTTGATTGTACTTACTGCACGATTCTTGGGTGTAAGTATCCCAATTAGTATCATGTCAACCTTTCGAACTTTCGAACCCAAGACCATTCAGATATTGACATGGGGTGGATTAAGAGGAGGTATTTCGGTAGCTCTCGCTCTCTCGCTCTCAGATTTTGAATGGATCGATCAAGGAATTAAGGAAACAATTTTATTCACGACATATTCGGTAGTTGTATTCTCGATTTTGGTTCAAGGCCTGACGATCGGGGCCTTAATGAAAAAATGATGAATCTCATTTTCTATTGACAAAAATTTCGTGAAATTCGCGATGGATTATAAATAATTTGACACGCTATGAAATTAAGTATTGCAGAAGGTTTTTATTTGATCGCCCTTGACGACGAGGAAGGTAGAATTTTAGCAGCTGCAGAGAAAACGGTCGTTCCAGGAGTTATTGCCGCTTGTGTTCTCGAACTTGCCCTAATGAAGAAGGTTAACCTTGCAGGAGGGAAAATCTTTGTTGAAGATAAAGTGGGAACGGGAAACGGGATACTGGATAGCGTGTTGAATAAGCTGGAAAATGAAAAATCTGTACCTGATGAGATCAACCGGTTGTCAGGAAAATTCAAAGATATCCAGGAAGATCTGAATGCTCTTTTGGCACAGAGAGGTATTCTTAAGAAAGAGGAGACCAAACTCCTTTGGATTCCGCTATCCGATCGAATGGATAATGCTAACTATGCTTTTGAGCAAGAGATAAGAAACCAGATGAAAGCGATTGTTTTCAAGAGTGCTAAGCCTTCACCACACTTTGTTGTTTTGTTTTCATTGATCTATGATTGTGGCATACTATCTGAAGTGTTCAGGGATAGGGATGAGCTTATTGATGCGGAAAAAGTGGGTAAGGATATCGTGAAATCTCCTCAGGTTAGCGAAGACATGTCCAATGTCCTCGTTCAGTTAAAATCGTACTTCGGGAATTAATTAGTTTCCTCGTCTTCCTGTATTTCTTCTGCGTTCTGCTTTTCAGCGTTTTCTGCTAGTATTTGCTCTATCCTAGCGGCAGATTCAGATTTTTCCTGTTGGAGGTAGTAGTTGAAGATCACTTGATACAACGAATCGCTCGACTGGCCGCTAACACCGTACAGCCGAGCATAGATCCTCGCTTGCATGTCTCCAATCGTCTTTAGATAGGCCATAAGTGAATCTTGTTCTTCGACAAAGCGATTACCACTAAATGCCATAAAACCAAAGCCTTCGTGCGGGTTGTTGTTGTCTCTTTCGGTTATCAGATACTCAACACCATCGTAGACGATTCGATTAAAGTGAAACTTCTGAAAATCTTCACTTACTTCTCTTGGTCGAAACTCTTCACCCTCATTTATGTCCCTGTTTTTACATGAGAGCATAATGGATACAAGTAGAAGAAAAACGATTAAATTTTTCATGATCCTGGCACTTTCAGGTAACCTTCCTCAACACCAAATACTTTTTTGAGAAGCTTGAATGCTTTTCCATTCAGAATGACAATGATGTGATCGCCCGGCCCAATTTTTAGATCACCAAGTGGATTCTTGATTAGCTTTTTCTGTCCGAATTTATCCCGTTTTGTTATTCCAATCAGAACGGAATTATATCTCTTCTTTAAGTCGAAGAACACATCCTGATATGCTTTGCCTACATACGGGTTTTTTGGTGTAATCAACAGCTGCTTCATGTCATAGTCGCCATCCGATTTTGCGAACGAAAGGATAGACTCGCTATACGTGGCAACATCCGGTTCAAACATGTAGGATGCTAATAACTTAGAGGAAATATCTTTTGTGGAAATGGTGTTTGACACGCCAGCAGCCAAGAACGTATTCTTAAGGTCTCCGTTTTCAAGGGTAACAACGTAATCGGTTTCCGGAAATGCTTTCTTAAGGTTTAGAACATATACCAATTTTTCCGTGTCATCCTCAAGGTTTACGAAAACAATCGAACAATCTTCAATGTTGACTTTTTTGATAAGATCGAAGTTGTTATAGTCGCTGAAGAGAACATGGACCATTTTTGAGTGGTATTTTTCTCTTATGAGGTCAACGTCATCTTTTTTATTCGTCACAATTGCAAGTTGTTTCCCAACCCCAACTAGCTGATCTGCTACCTGCCAACCAAACTCATTCCATCCAATGATTATTGCATGATTTAGGAAGTTGGTACCTGAGTAGCCCAACTTCTTTTCTTCCTTGATTGTAGCCATAAGCGTTGTTAGTTTTCCAATTAATAACCCAAAGATTCCAACACTGGTCAGTATAAATATAAATCCTATCCACCGGCCATAAACTGTAGCTGGAAATAAATCACCATATCCTACCGTGGTCAGTGTAACAAGAGAATACCATATCGCATTTGGATAATTTGTTATTGCAGATTGCTCGCTATCCTTTTCCACGTAGATCAACAGCGATACGAGAGCGAAATAAATAACTAAAACCAGTCCAATCTGAAGAGCTATCCGAAGTGGTAAATTCTTTTTTAGGTTACTAGGCATAGAGGATCGGTAAAAGTCAAATATAACATAAGAGTAAGCTTGTTGTGGGTAAAAAGAGGTCTTATTTACTCCTTAGGTAATTTGAAAGAGCTGAAACTGTCGCGATTTCAAGTGAATCGGCGTGTTCGGTTCGCATCATTAGCGCGAAGGTATTATTGAATCCCAAAGGCTTCATCCAGTGAAGGTTATGTTTCTCAGCAAATTCCATTCGTACGTCATCGTATATCACATTGGGGTTGGTGAAATCGGAAACATCCTTGGAGGTTTTTTGCAGTAGAACCAAATAACCTGTCCCGGTGTATTCGGGGTATATATCAATTTCCCCTAATCGTAGGGCATCAAAAATCAGTTTAGTTCCTCCAAACCCAAGTTGCAACCTCGTTCGTAAGCTTGTTTTGTTTTCGATAATCTGTGCGAAAATATGAGCAAGCAAAAAGTTCTCTGTGAAGGCCTTGGAGCCGATGATAATTTCAGCATCTTCGGCTTCACCTGCATCAGGATTTGAGTAGATACCTAGTTCTTTCAGAAATGTATGGGCAACTTCGGCTAGTTCCTGTTTCTGGCCATCCACCAAGTAGTTAAGTTCGGCCATCTTCTGATCGTCTAGCTTTTCAGCAAGTAGGTTCAGCGTCGTCTCAATTTCCGGATACTTCTGCAGTGCTTCTCCATTAACCACTGGTGCTGCGTAGTATGGGGGAAAGTAGTTTTTATCATCAATCAGGGATTTCAGGTTAAATTCTTTAATTCTTCCATCTGTGCTGAATCCATCAATGACGTCTACATCTCCCTCGTACAGTGCTCTGTACATGAGTGATATTTCCATCTCCTTAATTTCCAACGGCAGATCATAAACGGAATCCAATCCAACAAACCCATCTTCTCGCTCAATGAATTCGGAGTTGAATCCGGCTACCAGTCTCCCTTTTGTATCCGAACCTGAGATGGAAAATCCAACAAAAACGAGCACAGTAGTTACACCGAAAATGACCCAAGTTCTTCGGCTAGCTGGTTTCCTTTGAATAAATCCCATTGTAGCATCCAATGCTACTGCCAGAAGGGAGGCAGGTATCGCTCCAGCCAAGATCATATGCTGATTATTTAATGAAATGCCCCGGAAAATGAACTCACCAAGTCCACCAGCAGCGATCAGCGCACATAAAGTAGCTATACCTACGTTAATGACAGTCGCTGTCCTAATGCCGGCTAAAATGATAGGAAAAGCCAGCGGAAGTTCAACATAACGAAGGAGTTGAAAGTTGGTCATGCCCATGCCTTCGGATGCATCTATAACAGCGGGGTCCACCTCTTTGATCCCGGTATACGTATTTCGCACAATTGGGAGCAGCCCGTAAAGAAAAAGGGCAATGATTGCAGGCGTCACACCGATCCCCACAAGCGGAAGCAGGAAACCAAGGAGCGCCAGGCTTGGAATGGTTTGAATGACACCTACAATTCCCAAAACTGGACTAGCAAGCCGCTGGATCCGTGTTAGAAGTATTCCTGTGGAAATCCCAAACAGTGCTGCAAGCGTCATTGATGCAATGGTCAGGATTAGATGTTCGATCGTCTGATTCCTAATTTCATCAAGGTGCGATATGATAAAATCCCAGAATCCCACTAGTCCACTTGTTTAAAAAAGCCCTCCATTGCCACTTTTTTATCGTGATGATTCACTGAGTTATCATTCAGGTAATCAAACAAGGAATGCTCCTGGTAGCTTGCGGTCTGTAGACTTAATATGAATCTGTCCTTCTGCAAAAAGGCTTCTACTTTTTCGGTGGCCGGTCTGTTTAGTAAGTCAAGAGGCGTTCCGTATTGCTGAACTTCCCCCTCCTCCAGGAGTAAGATTTTATCACCCAGTTTGAATGCCTCCTGGACGTCATGTGTTACCAATAATATCGTTTTGTCCTCCAGGTGTTTTAGGTTTTTGAAATCATCCTGAAGTTGATTTCTCGTGATATTATCCAACGCACTGAAAGGCTCGTCCATCAAAATGATATCAGGATCTGTAGCAAGAGCCCTGGCCAGTCCGATTCGCTGTTGTTGTCCACCGCTGAGCTGATCCACGCGTTTATCTAAAATATCATTTGGCAGTCCGATCAAAGACAGGAGTTCACCTACTTTTTCCTGAGAAACTTCACTTTTGGAAATTTTTCCTACCAATTCAATATTCTTCTTGATATTCAAGTGTGGAAGGAGACCAGTATCTTGAATTACATAGCCAATACTTCTTCGCAAGCTTTCTTTGGATTGATCTGTGGTGAGTTTCTTATCTATGTGGATGGTGCCACTGTCAGGGTCTTCCAGACGATTAATTAGACGAAGTAGCGTTGTCTTACCACATCCACTAGGCCCAAGAAGAACAACAGTTTCAGATGCTGAAATGGAAAAACTGATGTCCCTAATGACCTTTTTATCACCGAAGGATTTGACAATATGTTCAAGTTTTATCTTTTCGATACCGATTCCTGATTAGTCAGAGAAATTGTCTAATCCTGAATTTGCTTCAGAATCAAAACCGTCTCAAGTTAGCAAAATAGAAGATCCTAGGACCAGATTCGGTGCGACTTCACCTCGCTGACTATTTATTAAAACCTCTAAGCTTGATTTGTGTGAGTTTTCTTTTGGTGTCGAGGGGAAAATCACCTTTCATAATCCAGTCATAAAAACTAGGTTCTTGTTGGAGAATTTCAGCGACTTCTTTTCCGCGGTGTTTTCCAAAATTGAAAATCTCCTTTCCATCCTTGTAGATCATCCTTCCGGCAAGGTCGATCATTCTTGAAGTGCTGAGTTTATTCAGTGCTTCCATGTCGTTGGTGATGTCAGTCACCTTGTTACCTTGGTTGTCTACAGCTTCCTGTCCCTCATACCTTTCAACCTGGGACAGAAGGACCTCATAAGTAGCTCGGGTATCGGCAAGGGCACTATGGGCATCCACAAGATCTTTGTCACAGTAAAATTTGTAAGCCGCTGTGAGGTTTCTTTTCTCCATCATGTGAAAAATCTTCTGGGCATCAATTATTTTTCTATGATCCACTTCAAAATCAACATTCGCCCGAAGGAATTCTTCCACTAGCATGGGTACATCAAAGCCTACGCAATTAAATCCACTTAGATCACAGCCTTCCAACCATTGAGCCATCGATTTGGCAACTTGTTTAAAAGTCGGCTCATCTTTCACATCTTCATCGTATATACCATGGATCATACTCGACTCTGCTGGAATGGGAATGGTAGGGTTGATACGTCTATGCTTTTCCTCTGTGGATCCATCTGGCAACACCTTGATCATGGCCATTTCAACAATCCGATCTCGGGAAATGCTAGTACCTGTTGTTTCTAAATCAAATACAACTAGGGGATTCTTTAAATTTAGTTTGAACATTATGATCGCATGTGCAAGAATTTTCGTTTGGTAAAAAAGAAATTCCTGAACTCGTATGAATTGGTAAGAGTTTCAAATATAGGTAATGACAAACCAGCGTTAATGATGTGGACAACAATCTTGATAAGTTGATTATAATTAGCAATTGCTAAGAGGAACTTTGGAAAGGCGAAGAGCTAAGTTTGTAGTCCTAATCTAAACACAAAGATCACCTGAATGGACGGAGCAAAACAGACACCACTTTCAACCTCTAAAAGCCGACGAATTGGCTTATCCACTATCTCCGAAAATTTAGGAAAATTACCACCACAGGCAGTAGAAATAGAAGAAGCGGTTTTGGGTGCGCTAATGCTAGAACGTGATGCGCTTTCCACAGTGATCGACATTCTACGCCCTGAAAGTTTTTACAAGGACTCTAACC
This sequence comes from Cyclobacteriaceae bacterium, assembly GCA_028285685.1. Classification (GTDB taxonomy): domain Bacteria; phylum Bacteroidota; class Bacteroidia; order Cytophagales; family Cyclobacteriaceae; genus Ekhidna. The sequence continues at coordinate 195,964 of JANQOR010000004.1, forward strand.
AGGAAGTGTATGCCGCTATTGTCGATCTTTTCAACGATAGTCAGCCGATCGATATTAAAACTGTTACTCATCAACTTAGAAAGGCTGGTAAGCTAGAACTTGTCGGGGGTGCTCATTACATTTCGGAACTTACTGCAAAAGTCAACTCAGCAGCCAATATTGAGTACCATGCCCGAATCATCGCAGAGCAGTCGATCAAGCGTGAACTCATTAAAATTTCGTCAGAAATACAGCGCGATGCTTACGAGGACACAATGGATGTTTTTAAACTTTTGGACAGAGCGGAGCAGTCATTGTTTGATGTTTCGGAATCACATATCCGAAAGAACTATGACAAGATGAGCTCATTGCTTCATCAGGCAATTGATGAGATCCAGGCGAAGAAAGACAAGAAAGATGGACTCACCGGGGTTCCTAGTGGCTTTACAGCTTTAGACAGAATGACATCAGGTTGGCAGCCATCTGATTTGGTGATCATAGCCGCAAGACCTGGTATGGGTAAGACTGCATTTGTAGTTTCAGCACTCCGAAATGCTGCTATTGATTTCCAGACGCCAGTAGCGATTTTCTCCTTGGAAATGAGCTCTGTGCAATTGGTTAATAGGATGATCTCTGCTGAGGCTGAATTGGAGAGCGAAAAAATCAAAAGAGGTGATCTTGCGGACTACGAGTGGGAACAGATCATGCACAAAACGGATAAGCTTTCGCAGGCACCTATCTATATCGATGATACTCCTGCTCTAACCATTCTGGAATTGCGAGCTAAAAGTCGACGATTGGTTGCACAGCATGGAGTGAAGCTTATCATTATCGATTATCTGCAGTTAATGCATGGTGATGTGTCCGGCAAGGGCGGTGGCAATCGAGAGCAAGAGATCGCCTCTATATCAAGAGCCTTGAAAAGCATTGCAAAGGAGCTAAATGTTCCAGTCATAGCACTTTCTCAATTGAGTCGTGCAGTTGAAACAAGAGGTGGTGATAAGCGGCCGTTGCTTTCCGATTTGAGAGAATCAGGCTCCATTGAGCAGGATGCGGACATGGTAATGTTCCTCTATCGTCCGGAGTACTATGGCTTAGATACAGATGAGAGTGGAATGCCGCTGAATGGACTGGGTGAAGTTATCATTGCCAAGCACAGGAACGGTAGAACGGATACTGTCAATCTTAAATTCATCGGAAAATACACCAAATTCACCGATTGGGATGGAAACAGCGGCGGAGAAGGCTGGGGCAGCTTCCCAAGTACTGGAAATACCGATTCTAACTTCACCATCACGCTTCCAAGTAAGGCCAACGATACTGATTCGTCGAATGACGATGACGATCAGCCGTTTTAACTCGTTAGAATAGTTATTATGAAACTATTCGCCAGATCATTGGTTTTCCTAGCTTTTTTTTCCATCCTGCTCGTGATGTTTCTATAGGATTATAAGCTGTTTCATGAATTTGTTACTATGTTCGGCCTAAGTCCATAGATCATGAAGGCTATAGTCATTACCGAAGAGTCCGAACCAATTCAACTGGTTGATATTCCAAAGCCAGAAATCAAGAAAGGAGAATGCCTTGTTCAGTTAAAAACTGCTGCTTTAAACCGAAGAGATCAGTGGATTCGTGAAGGGATGTACCCTGGAATCCGGTTTGGTTGTGTTCTAGGTTCGGACGGATGTGGAGTGGTTGAGGAGGGTCCAGATGAATGGGTGGGAAAAGAAGTAATTATCAATCCGAACGTCGATTGGGGAAGTATCGAGGAGGTTCAGTCTGCGAATTATTCTGTCCTTGGTATGCCAAAAAATGGGACACTTGCTGAGTACATCGCCGTTCCTTCCGATCGCCTACAAGTAAAGCCGAACCATTTAAACCTTGAAGAGGCAGCTGCATTGCCCCTGGCAGGTTTGACAGCCTTTCGGGCGACAATAATGAAGGGGATGGCTGGTAAGGGTAAAAATGTGCTGGTGACTGGCGCTGGGGGAGGTGTATCTCAATTGGCACTCACATTCGCAGTTGCTTCTGGTGCGAGTGTATACGTGACGAGCGGAAGTAATCATAAGATTGGTACATGTATTCAGATGGGCGCGAGTGGTGGGTTCAACTACAAAGGTGAAAATTGGCATAAGGAGGCTGCTGTTATCGGATTTGATACTGTAGTAGATAGTACAGGCGGCAACCAGTTAAACAGCTATTTGAAAATTATTAGGCCCGGAGGCAGAATAGTCATGTACGGTAGTACAGCAGGTTATCCGGAAAAATTGGACACGTTTAGATTGTTCTGGTCGCAAGCCAAGATCATGGGTTCTACTATGGGGAGCGATAGTGAATTTGAGCAGATGGTAGCGTCTGTTCAAGACCATAAAATCAAGCCAACTATTGATCAGGTCTTTGCGCTAGATGATTATTTACAAGCGTTTGACCGTTTCAAAGAAGCAGATCACTTTGGTAAGATTGTTTTGACAATTACGAATTGATATTTATAAATTATTAATTGCCAATTTGTAATCGCTAAGTTCCAATCATTTGTACTTGTCATTCAATCCCACACCTTCCCTGATCATAGGAATGATCTTTTCTAGTCTTTTTTGTTTAGTCTCCACTCTCTTAGCTTCAGAAATGTGCTCAGCATAGTCCCTTCTGTTGGTTAGAGAAAGGTGATCAAACAATTCAGATAACTGAGAATCTGATGCCAACGCCTCTTTCAACTCGTCAGGCAGAATTAGAGGTTTTTTCTCAGGCTTTACTTCTTTGCCATCTTTCTGATTTTGGATGGCTTCCTCCACGTACTTCAAGATCAAAGCTCCGTCAATTTCTGATGCGTCCTCAAATCGCCATTGGCGAAGGCCCTTGGTCTTTCCTTCCTGTGCATTGATCAACTTCTTGGCGACGTCCTTCAAGAATGATCCATTGAAAAACCAGATAGCAACATAATTTTTGAAGGCACCTAAACCAACCACGTTTTTCCTATTTATCGTATATGTGGGAATCCCCCATTTTACAGCTTCCTCCAATTCAGTTGAGTTTAGAATAGAACGAAGTGCCGTTAGCTCTGACTCATATTTAGAGTGATCTCTAAAATACTCTTCAACTGTTTTAGCCATTTTCATGATGATGAAGTTAGTTAATTAGTTGATATGTGGTAGAGCATAGTCAATCTTCTCAACGCTCAAATTGAAAATTCTGGTAGGCAGATTTTAGCTCAGACAGTGCTTTATTGTCATTTTGCTGCTTGGCCAACTCTATCCCATTTTCGAATATGGTCTCCGCATCCTCCCACATCTCCAAATCCCAAAGGAGGTGAGCTAGCTTAAAATAAGTGGGTAGATAATCCTGATGATCTGTCACAAGCTCCTTCAGCAACTTTGACGACTCCTCAATGTCTTCCTCGTAATATTCCATCGCCAAAGCATATTTGTTGAATGGGGTTTGAGGTTCCTCCTCGATGTATTTTTTGAGTAGCTTAATGCGTTCTTGATTCATTGACCAAAAAATAATTTAAAGCATATTGAACCCAGACGTTGACCGAGTGTATAACTGTCTGACATCCGGGAAGTCTTGATATTCTAAACTAATACAGACAATGAAAAAATTGATAACAATACCAATACTTATAATTTCTTTAGGCTTTAGTTATGCAGATCGCCCTGAGGAAATCCCTTCTAAGCTATCCGAATTAAAGACCAAAAGCTGGTATCTGGAGAAATTCCGATCCTGGCAAACCTACTTAGAAGCCAATCCAGCTGACGAACAAGGTTGGTTGCAATTATTTAGGGCAGCTCGGTACGGAGGAGTATCAGATCAAGAGCTGGAACCACTAGCGATGAAAATTGCGACTGACTTTCCTGAAAGCTCATCGGCGATGTATGTAAAGTCCAAAATGCTGGGATGGAATAGAGAAGGAGTCACTTTGCTATCAAAGGCGATTGAGGCAAGCGGGGACAAAAACGTATTTATGGAAGACCGACTGATTCTGGAAGAATACAAACTTTCTGATCAACGGACAGCCCTTTCATCACGAGTTTTTGAATCCGGTTTGGTCAACAGCAGTACGTTAAACTATGGGTATAATGTGCTTATGTCTGTCGGAGAAGATGGAGTTCTTTACACAGATGCCACTCACACGACTATCCCACTGTGGATTTTGCAAGACGTGATGTCTGTCCGTCCGGACGTGCTGATTATCAACCTTGAGTTGGCTGAAGACCCAGATTATCTTGTAAGAAAGCTGGATGGAGACGGCCTAGAGAAGGCTCAAACAGCATCTGCCATTGACCTTCCTTACTTTAATCCTGATCGCGATTTTTACTATGCTTTGACTTTACCCAGAAATGACCTTAAAAAAATAGAAGATCAGCTTTTCGTGGTGGGTCTCGCCTCACAGTATGGCTCAGAAAGATTGGATCACTATCGTTCTTTAAGGGAAAATATCGAAAACAAATTTCTACTGGATTATCTCACAATTGATTTTAATGGTGAGCCAAATACTGCTTTGGGCAACGTTTTGAGAACGAATTACATCGTACCATTCCTGTTGTTGAAAGAGTACTACGATGAGTTGGGAAACAAGGAAATGTCCGAATTCTGGAAAGAAAAACTGATAGGTGTGGCGGACAAATCAGAGCTTAGAGCCAGGGTAGAACTTCTGTTGAAAAAGCAGTCGGAGGAAAGACGTTCTTTTAAAAAGGTCGATCTTGACATGAAAGAGTTAGATAAGAAGTGGAAAAAGATCAAGGATAATGTCTATGCTTCGAATGTGGAATTATCTAACAAAGAGTATGAATTTTTTCTAGACTACTTGAAGGACAATGGTTACGATGACCTTCACGATCAAGCAAAGATTGACCTTTCGGGTTATGAGGGTATTTCCTACAGTTTTCATAAAAACTACCATAGCAGCAAGTTCATTAACCCAAGAAACAAAGGAACATTTGATGACTACCCAGCGATGGATATACCATTTGAAGGAGCTAAAATTTACTATGAATGGCTTACCGCCCAATACAATGTTCAGGAAAATCGAAAATTTCAGAAGGTAAAATTTAGATTGCCAAGCCAAAATGAATGGACAATGGCGGCTTTAGGATATGCTGACTTTCAATCTTGGGTTTTTGAAGAAAACACAATGCTTGTAAAGGAGCGGCCGAAGGATAAGGGTGAATTGGTTAAATTGAGTGAATACAAAGTTTCTTATCCATGGGCTACTCATGCATGGTCCCTGAGAAACAGCATAACCAATATAAAAAAATGTTACCTGGCAAATATCAAAGCCCCCGAAGGAATCTCATGTCCGGCAGGTATTCAAGGTGATGGTTTTGAAATCACTTCACCAGTTGCTACTTATTTTGCCAATCAGCTTGGCCTATATGATGTGATTGGAAATGTGGCCGAGATGACTGATGTTAATGGCATTGCTATGGGAGGAAGTTGGAATCATCCTGCTGAACAAAGTACGATCACGAGTGTGATTAACTACTCAGGACCAGATACTGCGGTAGGATTCAGATTGTTTATGGAGGTAATCGAAGAATAGTAGATGCTCTTTCGAAACTATAGGAAAAAAACGGACGAGCAATTGATGATCCTCATTCAAAGTGGGGATCATCATGCTTTTTCATCACTATACAGCCGCTATGCCGATCGGCTAAATGCCTTCTTTTACCGAATGCTTTGGTCAGACTCAACAATGGCGGAGGATTATGTGCACGACTTGTTTTCGAAGATCATAGAACGCCCCCAGTTGTTCAAAAGCGGCTATTTGGTTAAGCCGTGGCTTTTTCAAATCGCATCCAACATGTGCAAGAACGGCTATCGAAAGAAAAGCTTTGAAATGGAATACCTGCAGCAATTGCAAGTGACCGGAATAGCTGAATCGGTGGCAGAGCAAAAGTTGGATGAGAAGATCATCACAGATCAAATTAGGTTATCGCTGGAAAAACTTGACGAGGATCGAAGAACAATGTTTTTATTGAGGTACCAGCAGGAGTTGACAATCGAGGAGATTGCAGAAATTTTTCAAATACCAAAAGGGACAGTGAAATCCCGCCTTTTTCATATTAAGAAATTTGTCGAAAGTTCAATTAAAAATTGAGAGACATGGAAAATGAATTTAACAGACTAGATGAAATCCTTCGAACAAAGACCTATGCTGACTTAAATGATGAAGACCGTGCTTGGATTGATGAAGTGGTTGGAAGGAGTGGTTTCGAGGAGCTTTCATCACTTGTGTCATCAGTTTCAAGGGAAAGGGAAAGAGCAGTCAGCTCAAATGTAAAGACTGACCTTGTCCGGGAGATGAAGAAGAAGCATCGTGGTGCGCTTGCGGTTTGGCTAAGCTATAAAACACCAATGTATGCCAATGCGCTGGCACTGCTCTTCATTGCCGTTTCTGTTTGGGTCTTTCTTCCTGCCAGAGAGGTGATCGTTGAGAAGCCGGTGACAGTTCGTGTTCCAGTCGTAGATACTGTAACAGTTCAGCTGCCCTCAGATACTGTCTTTATTGAAAGAAAGATTCGTGTTGAAGTACCTGTTTATCTGACCCGAACCGCAGCTCCAAAAGAGGTAAATGAGAAGGAGGTTAGGAGCAAGCCCTTAGCTGAGGATGAAGCGCTTAGAGAGTTATTAGTAAGTGGGAAGTAGCAGGATTTTAGATTGTAGGATTTCGGACTTCTAAATCAATCAGGAACTGCCTCGTTCCAGCAACAAGTAAAAAAGGACTCCAACGAGCAGGACGGCAATGCTTACAATACTTTCAAGGGGCCGATCAATGGCTACAAAGATCAGCGTCCACACACTGACTCCGATAAAAATCAATGGTGTAATCGGATAGCCCCAGGTTTTGTATCCGGTACCCTGGACTTCTCTACGTCTCAAAACGAAAACTCCCGATACAGTAACGGTGGTAATCAAAATGAGCAGAAAGGAAGTGTACAAAAGTACCTGCTCAAAAGTCGAAGAATAGATAAAAACAAGACTTAGGAAAGCGGAGAATATAAATGCATTTACCGGAATGTCTCTTGCATTGGTTTTCGCCAAAATCTTAAAAGCCTTTATATCTTCACCCATGATTTTACCTACTCTCGGACCCAGGAAGACATAGGCACTCACTGTTGATAGCAGCAGCATTGAGATGGCAATTGCAATGATTGTTCCCCCAATCTCTCCGAAAATAGAACTACCAGATAGGAAGCCAACCTCGATCTGACCCGCTAAGCTTTCAATAGGGACAGTGTATAGAAAAATGTAGTTCAACATGACATACAGAATCATAACGATCATTGTGCCAGCAAATAACGATTTGGGAAGGTCACGCGCTGGATTATGCATCTCGTCAATAATGTAAATAGATGAATTCCAGCCAGTGTAAGCATATGAGACATAGATCAATGCCACTGCAAAGGACGGGCTAGCGATTTCTACCCAACTACCAGGTTGAGGAAGGAGTGAAACTTCTTGTGGATTTCCAATGCCGAATCCAAAAAAGACAAAAATGATGATCAAGATGACCTTTAGGATCGTGGTGACATTTTGAACACCACTCCCCAAATTGACTGATCGGGCATGCACAATCGTAAATAAAATGATGGTACCGGCAGCTACATGGTCCTTGGGAATTCCTGGAAGCACGGTCGATAAGTAGGATGCTAATGCCATGGCTGCCAGGGAAGCCGGGGCCGCAAAACCCACAGTTATAGAAACCCATCCAGCCACGAATCCCAGTGCCGGATGATAGAGTTCCCTAAGCAAGTTGTATTCTCCACCTGATCGTTTGAAAACAGAACCTAACTCTGCATATGATACGGCTCCACAAAAAGCGATGACACCCCCTAACAACCAAAGAAATAAGATTGAAAATCCGGTCTTTATATTGACCACCTGGTATCCCAGACTTGTAAATACCCCCGTTCCAATCATCGAGGAAATTACCAATGAGGATGCAGTGACTATTCCGAGTTTGAACGATTTCGGCATAAGAATCAGAATATAACCTTTTCAACTGAAGCCGTTTACAGTTTTGACGAAAATTAGAATCAAACAGGAAAGCGTAGATTTACCACTCTTCGAATGGGAAATAAAAGAACGATTGATTCCTCTCCCCCTAGAAAACAGGAGCTTATCGATATCATCAAAGAGAATGAGGATGTTTATAAGATGCTTAAGTTGGTGGTAAAGCTAAACCTGCCAAATTGGTATGTTGGAGCTGGATGTATCACCCAAAGTGTTTGGAACACACTGCATGACTTTCCTATTTCCCAAAATATTTTGGACATTGATCTAATCTTTTTTGATGCTGAGAAAATGGACGACGTGTACGAGGAAAACCTTAGAAGGGAAATCAGCGAAGAGACTGATATCTCTTTGAAGATCGACGTGGTGAATGAAGCCAGAGTTCACTTATGGTATGAACACCATTTCGGAATCAAGATACCTCCCTACACCTCTAGCGAAGAGGCGATTTCTACCTGGCCATCTACTGCCACAAGTGTAGGAGTGAAGCTCGAAGGCGAAGAATTTAAGGTTTATGCTCCTTTTGGTCTTGAGGACTTATTCAATTTGATTGTTAGACCCAACAAGAAGATGATTCCCAGAGAAGTTTTTGAGAAAAAAGCCTCCAGGTGGAAATCGCACTGGCCGAAGTTGAAAATTGTTGATTGGGATGCTTAAAAGTCTTAAAGTCACAATCTTTAAAAAAATGACGCTGAGAACAAAACTCAGAGCTGTAGAACGCTAATTCTTTTGAGTTGAAGTTTGGGTGTTTATTTGAGATCTGTTTTTTGTGTTTTTAGAGTTTAGTAACAGTTAGGGCATTCTTATGATTATCTTTAATAAGATAATTTCAACTTGTTTCGAATTCCTTAGTTAATGAGTCATGAAAAAGTTAAGAAAAGAAGATATAAGCCAGGAGGTTTTTGACCTTTATGATGATTATGCGCATAACAAACTCGACCGAAGGCAATTCATAGAGAAGCTGTCAGTTTATGCTGTGGGGGGTATCACCGTTACTTCACTTCTTAGTTTCATGATGCCTGACTATGAAACCACGGCTGTGGTCAAGCAGGATGACAAACGATTGGATTCGAAATTTGTCAACTATGATTCTCCAAAGGGTGGCGGAAATATTCGGGCATTGTTGTCAAAACCAAAAAAGAGCAAAGGGAAATTACCTGGAATTGTGGTGGTGCATGAGAATCGCGGATTGAATCCTTACATCGAAGATGTAGGACGAAGAGCAGCTCTGGAAGGATTTGTAACAGTTGCTCCGGATGCGCTAACACCACTTGGTGGTTATCCTGGCAACGATGATGAGGGAAGGACCCTGCAGAGAAAACGCGATCGCAATGAAATGCTGGAGGATTTCATCGCTGCCTACGAATATTTGAGAACTCATAAAGATTGCACAGGAAAAGTTGGAGTTGTCGGGTTCTGCTTTGGTGGTTGGATATCAAACATGATGGCAGTGAAACTACCAACCTTATCAGCCGCAGTTCCATATTATGGACGGCAACCCGCTGATGACCTGGTAAGCGAAATCAACGCACCACTAATGCTTCAATACGCTGGTTTAGACAAAAGAGTGAATGAAGGCTGGCCAGCTTACGAGGCAGCATTAAAGGAAAACGGAAAGAAGTACACAGCTCATTTCTATCCAGAAGTGAACCATGGTTTTCATAACAACACAACCCCCCGGTATAATGAGGAAGCAGCAACATTATCCTGGAGTAGGACGATTGACTTCTTCAAAGAAAACCTTCAATAAGAAGGTGATTAAAAGGTAACAGGAGGCATCACATCCTCTACTTTCTCTACCTCTGCAGCTTTTTCGGCAGCTAAATACATGGGTAGGTAGTTAATGACGACCCCCATTGCCACTATCTTCTCATTTTCCACCCATTGGTTGATGTTTACAACCGTTTTTACTTCATCGCCATTTTCCAGTGTGCCTCTCCATTGAATCCAGGCATGAACCCATTTTTCACCTCTGTCATTAATCACCATCTCATAGAAGCCGTCATCTGAAAACGAATAAGAAGCATAGCCTTCAGCTCGGTCTCTGAGTCCATTGATATATTCGTCCGGAGTTATCTCCTCTCCGAACCAGGTGTTGTTGTAGATAGAGGCAGTATCAGCAAAATAAGAGCGAAGTGCATCCCATTCGCCATTCACATACGCATCGTTTGCTTTCTTAACAAAGTCAATCTCTGGTGATTCAAGGAAGTACTGTTTTTCGGCTTGGCATGCAATGAATAGTAAACTGAATAAAGAGATGTATTTCATGATTAATTAGCAGTTGGTTGTGTTAGTAATTTACCGAATTTTTGGGCCATTACTCATTTTTAATGGTTATTACCTGCCGAGGTAACCCATGCAGGACCTCAAAATCGTTCCCCTGCTATTCTAGTATCTAGCTATTTAAAAAGGTATAATTGTACTATGAAAAACCTAACCAAACTCCTTATCATCCTATGTTTCATTTCTTGTCAGTCAGGCGGAGAAAACAAGACAAAGGACACTGATCTCAGGCCGAGTGAACCTATTGAAGCTGTGACTTTGCTGGGTGACACGCTCTTCACTCCAAATGTTGATTCAGGAATCGCACTTAACAATTACAACGAGGCGAAGGCTACTTATGAAGCAAATAGCGACGATCCGGACGCCTTAATCTGGTTTGGAAGAAGGACGGCATACCTGGGGCAATTTCAGGATGCAATAGCTATTTATACGTCAGGAATTGAAAAATTTCCGGAAGATGCAAGAATGTACCGACACAGAGGACACCGGTACATCTCAACACGGCAATACGACAAGGCAATTGCTGATTTTGAAAAAGCAGTTTCTTTGATCGAGGGAACGGAGGACCAGACGGAACCAGACGGTTTGCCAAATGCCAGAAATATACCAATAGGTACACTTCATGGTAATATTTGGTACCATCTCGGTTTGGCATACTATCTAAAGAACGATATGGAGAATGCCCTTCGAGCTTATAGCAACCGAACCGTCACCGTAAGGTATGAGGACAACATTGTCTCTGGAGGCCACTGGCTTTATATGATACTCCGAAGGCTGGACCGTCAAACTGAGGCTGATGCTGCCATTGAGAAAGTGAACGAAGAAATGGATATCATAGAGAACACGAGTTACTATCGGATGTGCTTGTTCTACAAAGGACTCCTTGAGGAAGAGGATCTACAACCCGAAGGAGCAGCTTCTGCCTCCAACGACGTATACACGTATAGCCTAGGTAACTGGTACCTTTATGAAAAACAGGATAGCGTGAAAGCCAAGGTCTATTTTGAGCAATTACTGGAAAATGGAAATTCCTATTCATTTGCTTACCTGGCAGGTGAATCTGACTGGAACAGATTGTTTAGCTCGAACTAGGTGATCATGAAAAACATAATTGCCCTACTTGTCATTTTAACGGTTGGCGCCTGTGGGTCTCAAAGTGAACAAAGTGATGCAACTGGTATTGATGTTGAGCTGGTTACGGATTTTGGTCCTATAGTCATAAGACTTTATGACGAGACTCCCCAACATCGCGACAACTTTATCAAACTAATTGAAGATCAGTTCTATGACAGTATCCTATTTCATCGGGTCATAGAAAATTTCATGATCCAGGCTGGCGACCCCGAAAGCAGGCAATCCATTGCCAGCGATACCCTAGGAGCTTCGGACCTGCCATATACGATACCCGCAGAGTTCCATCCTGATCTCTTTCATAAAAGGGGTGCTTTAGGAGCGGCCAGAGACAATAACCCAGCCAGAGCATCTAGCTCAACGCAGTTCTATATCGTTCAGGGGCGGGTCTATACCGACAGTCTGCTTGAGGCTCAGCTTGGCCGTATAAACAACTGGCTAGCAATGAATCGAGTGGTGAACGATCCGGCAAACAAGGGTCTAATCGATAGGCGTGACCAATTGCGCGATTTAGATTCGAAATCAGATAGTATTCAGCTCATATCCGAGCATCTAAGTAATCTCGCGAAAGCGGACCTTGAAAAAGGTGAGGCATACCAATACCCAGCAGCTCATCGAGAGGCTTATAAGAACATAGGAGGTGCAGCTCATCTTGACCAGAATTATACTGTCTTTGGAGAGGTGATCCAGGGAATGGACGTGGTGGATAAAATAGCTTCCACTCCAACCAACGATTTAGACAGACCAGAGAGTGATGTTAGGATCATCAGTGCCAAGGTCATTGACAGGAAGTAAGCCGACGACTAATTTTTGAATTCCAGGTTTGCTAAGGCACTAATTAAAACTAAAATTGCCTTTACAATCAGTATCACCTGCTTGAATGGATAAATTCGTTGATGTCCGAAAGTTAATCGCAAGTAAAAATAAGAAGCTGCTAAGATGGCTTCCCGGCTTCTTTATTCGCTGGATCGAAAAGGTAATACATCAAGAGGAGGTCAATGAATTCATGGCGAAGCATGGTGACAAGGATTCGTACGCATTTTGCCAGGCCGCAATTGATGACTTTAACCTAAAACTGAATATCAAAGGTCTGGAAAATGTACCTCCACAACCGCAACCATGCATTTTTGCTAGCAATCATCCTCTTGGGGGCCTGGATGCAATTGCAATTATCCACTTATTCAAAGAGGTCAGACCAGATATAAAATTTATTGTTAATGACTTGCTTCTAAATGTGAAGACGCTAAAAGATCAGTTCATCGGGGTCAATAAGGTTGGGAAAAGTGCAGTAGAATCCCTTCAGAAGGTGGAACGGCAGTTCGCCTCCAATTCAGCAACCTTCATTTTTCCCGCGGGTCTTGTGAGTCGAAAAACCAAAGGAAAAATCGAAGATTTGGATTGGAAAAAGACCTTCATATCAAAAGCGAAAAAATACGGCAAAATGGTGGTACCAGTACATATCGACGGCAGGCTGACGAATCGTTTTTATCGTTTAGCCAATGTCAGAAAGTTTTTAGGTATTAAATTGAATATTGAAATGTTTTTCCTTGTTGATGAATTGTTCAAACAAAAAAACAGGAGGATTGACATTGTGATTGGGGATCCAATCAGGCCTGAAACATTTACTCGCGAACAATCCGATAAGGAATGGGCGCAGTGGGTGAAGGAAAAGGCCTATGAACTTGAGTCGGCTTAATTGCCAATATGGAAACAGAGCAACAAGAAATAATACCATCCGTAGACCGACATCTCATTGAAGGGGAGTTGACTGAAGATCGATTTGTTAGAGATACCAACAAGGGGAATAACAAAATCTATATTGTCAACCACCACAACGCTCCCAACACCATGCGGGAAATTGGGAGGTTGCGAGAAGTTTCATTTCGCTATGCAGGAGGGGGAACCGGCTTAGACATAGATATCGATGAATACGATACTAGTGAAAGGTGCTACGAGCAGTTGATAGTTTATAGTCCCGAAGACCGTGAGATTATTGGTGGCTATCGGTTTATTACTGGCGAAAGAGCGTACGATGAGCACACCGGGGAATTTAACCTCTCCACCTCACACTACTTCAATTTCACAGAAGTGATGAAAAAGAAGTACCTGGCAAATGCAATTGAGCTTGGAAGGTCGTGGGTTCAACCCAACTATCAACCTTCCATCAATCCACGAAAGGGCGTGTTTGCACTTGCGGGTATTTGGGATGGGTTAGGCACGCTGGTACTTAGATATCCTGATAATAAATATTTCTTTGGAAAAGTGACAATGTATACGAACTACAACAAAGAAGCCCGGGATATTCTACTGTCATTTATGGGGCATTATTTCCCTAACCGTCCGGATTTGTGCGAGCCTAAGTCTGAATTCTATTCTGGTTTTGATAGCACCATTTTCAATCAACATTTTGATGGCAGTCTTTCCTACAACGATGGATTTAAGCTGTTGCACAAGCTTCTAAAGGAACGTGGTGAATGGATTCCGCCCCTCATAAACATTTACATGAACCTTTCGGCAACAATGATCACTTTCGGAACGGCCATGAATCCTGATTTTGGAGATGTTGAAGAAACGGGCCTGCTTGTAACCATTGATGACATCCATCAAGAGATCATGGATCGTCATATCAACTATTGAACCGATTTCATCCAAGAGAAATTTAAGGTGTTTTTGGTTTGAATAATTTGCTATCTTCCATCTGGCAAACAATTAAACCTAACCATGAAATTTCCAAAATCAGTAAGCATCATCACGACTTTTTCTTTTGGATTGATTCTCTTAACCTCTTGTCAGAATCAGAATTCTTACGCCGACCTGATTATTACAAATGCCAATATCTGGACGGCAAGCGAGAATCAAGCTCGTGCCGAGGCGATGGCAATTTTGTCAGATACGATTATTGCGGTTGGGAGTGCAAATGAGGTGCTTAGATTCAAGGGACCCGAGACCAACGTAGTTGACGCTGAAGGCAAATTCGTTACACCAGGATTTATTGATACCCACGTGCACTTTCTGTCGGGAAGCTATGGGCTTTCTTCCGTTAAGCTGCGGAATGCGAAGACGCCAGAGGAATTTGCCAGGAGAATCGGAGACTATGCCACTACCATTCCTGAAGGCACATGGATCCGCGAGGGGGATTGGGATCATCAATTGTGGGGTGGCGAGCTTCCACGTGCCGAATGGATTGATGAAGTGACGCCAAATCACCCGGTATTCGTAACAAGGCTGGATGGACACATCAGTTTGGCTAATTCCAAAGCGATGGAGCTTGCAGGAGTTGATGCTAGCACCCAGGAAGTTGAGGGAGGTGACATTGTTCGGGATTCCGATGGAAATCCAACCGGAATTTTTCGGGATAATGCCCAAAACCTTATCTACAGTGCCATAACAGCACCTTCACCTGAGCAGAATGACAAGGCTATTATTGATGGAATGAACTACATGGTATCTAATGGTGTAACAACCGTTCACAACATGGATTTAGGGGCCACAGCTGACATTATTGATACCTATGCACGAATTCGTGATCAGCAGATCATTCGCTTTTATATGGCTGTTGGACTGTCCAATTGGACCCAGTTGCGCGATAGAATTGCCAAAGATGGAGGTGGGGACAAATGGCTAAAAATTGGCGTTTTAAAGGGCATGGTAGATGGAGCTCTTGGCTCCCATACCGCCGCCTTCTTCGAACCGTTCACAGACACTCCAAATGATCGCGGTTTTTTCGTTGTAAATGAAGATAGCCTGAATCAGTGGGCAATGGCTGCCGATAGAGAAGGACTTCAACTAGCTATCCATGCAATTGGCGACAGGGCAATCAATACGTTGTTAAATGTCTTTGAAAAAGTCGCGGAAGAAAATGGCCCACGAGACAGAAGATTCAGAATTGAGCATGCTCAGCACCTATCTGTTGATGACATTCCCCGATTCAGTGAGCTGGGAGTCATTGCGAGCGTACAACCTTATCACGCGATCGATGATGGAAGATGGGCAGAAAAGGTAATAGGGCCGGAGCGCATAAAAACCACCTATGCTTTTAGATCACTTTTAGATGCAGGCACTACGGTAGCTTTTGGCAGTGATTGGGCAGTGGCACCACCTACGCCATTAGAGGGTATCTATGCAGCAGTTACACGCCGAACGCTAGACGGACAAAATCCTGAGGGTTGGGTACCTGAACAGCGAATTACTGTGGAGGAAGCACTGAAGGCCTACACAGTAGGAGGGGCGTATTCTTCTTTCGATGAAAATAGAAAGGGAACGCTTACTACCGGCATGTTAGCTGACTTTGTTGTGTTGAATGAAGACCTAACTGAAATAGACCCTGTTCTTATAAAAGACCTTAAAGTTCAACAGACGTATGTCGGCGGTAGGAAAGTATTTGACTTAGCGGAAATGTAAACGAGTCAATCCGCTTACAGCGAGGAAATTTTTGTAACTTTTCCACACTACACAAACATAAAACCACTAAAATGAGATTCACTTACAAACCTTGTCTTTTACTTTTCTTACTGTTGCCATTCATCACTATCTCACAGAGTACTAAAAAACCACTGACCATAGATGATGTGCTTAGCCTAAAAACAGTCAATAATGCCCAGATAAGTCCTGATGGTCAATGGGTTGCATTTACTGTTTCGGAGATGAATATCAAAAAGGATAAGTCCGAAACTCGTATTTGGATGATTCCTTCTAAAGGAGGGGAAGCTATCCCAATGACCGCAAAAGGATACTCCGCCAGCCAGCCACGTTGGAGCCCGGACAATAAGTATCTGTCTTTTCAGGCTTCTAAGAACGATGGAAAAACGCAGGTTTGGACTTTGAATAGATTGGGAGGAGAAGCTCAGCAATTGACAAACATTACTCAAGGAGTTTCGGGTCATGAATGGTCTCCTGACGGAAGCAGGTTATTACTTAGAATCCGTGACCCGAAACCTGAAGAGCTGACAAAAGATAAGGAAGACGACAAGAAACCTAAACCCTACATTGTTGACAGGTTGCAATTCAAGAGGGATTATGCAGGATACCTCAACAGGTACAGGACACATATTTACACCTATACTCCTGGCGACACCGCAGCAGTCCAGATTACCTCCGGAGATTTTGATGATAGCAGTCCAGTTTGGAGCCCTGACGGAAAGTCGATTGCTTTTGTGAGTAACCGAACCGATAATCCGGATGGCAATTCTAATTCCGATATATGGGTGGTATCGGCGGACAATACGGACAAGGGCCAGACACTCCGTCAGATAACCACCAATGAAAATTCAGACCGATCACCGGCTTGGAGTCCCGATGGCCGACTTATTACCTATATAACGGTGACTGATAAGGATGCTATGTGGTATGCTACGGATAAGTTGGCAGTAGTATCTTCAAATGGTGGTGAGCCAACACTTCTTGCCGACGATCTTGATCGTAATATTAGCAATCCCAGGTTTTCCGATGATGGAAAATCTATCTATTTTATGTTGGAAGAAAGTGGCACTCGAGTGGTTGCTTCGGTAAGCCCTACAGGAAAGAACTTTAAGCGAGTCATTCAAGGAGACATTAGTATTCGGGGTTTTGAAATGAGGAATTCTCTGATCGTCACACGTTTGGGCAAAAGCCTTCAACCCTATGAGCTACATACCTACCAAAATGGGCAGCTTAACAAATTGACTAGCGTAAATGATGAAATTATCTCAGGAATGCAAAAGCCGTCAGTTGAGAAGATCAAATTCAATAGT
The DNA here is from genome assembly GCA_028285685.1 of Cyclobacteriaceae bacterium. Taxonomy (GTDB): domain Bacteria; phylum Bacteroidota; class Bacteroidia; order Cytophagales; family Cyclobacteriaceae; genus Ekhidna. The sequence goes on from JANQOR010000004.1 coordinate 213,099, forward strand.
GCTGACGGGACCAGTGTAGAAGGTTTTGTGGTTAAGCCGATCGGATTTGATCCCAATATGAAGTACCCTGCTATCCTATGGAATCATGGCGGTCCTGTTAGCCAATATGAATTTTACTTTCATTCTATTGCCCAGCTCTACGCTGCTAATGGTTATGTTACCCTTCTGATCAACCCACGTGGGTCCTCAGGTTATGGCCAGCCTTTTTCAGAAGCACTTTTCGCCGACTGGGGCAATAAGGACTTTCAAGATGTCATGGCGGGTGTAGATTATGCAATTGATGCCGGATATGTGGATGAAAACAGGCTTGGGGTTGGCGGCTGGTCGTATGGTGGTATTTTGACAAACTACGTCATCACTCAAAGTGACCGATTCAAAGGTGCAATCTCTGGTGCGAGTGAAGCACTCTATCGAACGAACTATGGGCACGATCACTATCAGTTGTATTGGGAAATGGAGCTCGGATTACCATGGGAAAATGCTGAAGCATGGGAGAGGATTTCACCGTTTAATAAGGTTGCTAACATTACTACGCCCACATTGTGGATGGGAGGTGCTAATGACTGGAACGTGCCCATTATCAACTCTGAGCAAATGTATCAGGCGATGAAACGGCTGGGTAGAGAGACCCAGCTCGTGGTATACCCAGGTGAGCACCACGGTTTTCGTAGACCCACTTTTATCAAAGATCGGTACGAGCGATTCTTGGCATGGTTTGATAAATATGTTAAGTAAGTATGGTTTAAATCAAGCCGCTTAAGAGTCTGTGTTCAAGTACTAGTCTGATTTTCATGTTTTTCGAAGCCTTGACATTTGTAGGTAGATATTTGTTCGAGTCAATAGAGTAAAACAATTAATTGCAATAAACTTGTGATCTAAATTTCACATCACCATCCTACCTACGAGCCAATGTCAGAAAATCGCGAAACGATCAAACAAAAGAAAGATAAAAACAGAAAACATATTGATGACCTTGCCAAGGACTTAGCACTCAATCGCCTGATAGCCTCCTTCGATTTTCGAAGCGATGCGACGGAGAAGGTCTCCAACGAAATATTTGCTACGCTACGCTGCAGAAAAACCTGGGAGTCCATGGGATTGAGTGAGGATTCTCCGGAGGAGCTTACTTTTGATCATTTGAAGGAACTTGTGAAGCAAAAAAAGCCGCGAAACATATTGGTAGTAGGAGCGGGGGTGAGCAAGGCGGCATATAACATCAAGGCAGCTGATGAGGCAATAGAGTACATCGAGGAATCGCTGGGTTTAGATAAGGACTTAAGATTACTTAGTGAGTTGGATAAGCCCTCAACGAAATTTAAGAAGGATGTCAAAGAACTAATGACAATCCTGGAAAAAATTAAGTTTGGAAACGAAGGCGGGAAACCCAACAGTACAAAAATTGAATCTTTTATTCGCTCGTTCTCTAAGAAGTACCAAGACGACAAGGAGAGGCTTAAGCGACTTAACCCTAGTGTCGTAAGTAGTAAAAGCAATGGTAAGAGGCAAAAGCTAGACGAAAAGCTCGATTTTGAGCTGAATCTATCACTGATAGCAAGTCACTTTGGAGTCAGAACAGTTCGTGAAAAGATTCGGGAAATTTACGATCATCGCTATTACCCGTGCATGATCTACGAACTTATTGCACACCTTCTTCGTCACCGTTTCTTAGATGCAGTCATCAACTTCAATTTTGATGAACTTTTGGATCAGGCGATTGAGGAGGAAATTCAGGGCGGAGATCACAAGTACATCCTATCTGATGGCGACTGTGGTGATATAGGTGATTTGATCATTAAGGACGCAATGAATGTACCCCTGTACATCAAGCCTCATGGAACAGTTAGCCATAAAAGTACCATGCGATTTACTAAGGATGACTATCTGGGAATTTCCAGGGACATGCAAAATTTTCTTGAGGAATTTATCTCTGGGAAAATAAACTCTGAAGGAGATAGTATTGGCATTGCCAAAGTAAATATCATCTTGGTTGGATTTGAAATGGCAAGTGTGGAATTCAACCAAATAATAGAAAAGAGTATTAAGCATGCGAGAAGGTCAAGGGATGGGAAAAAGCGCGAATTTCACTTTCATGTTTTTGATTATCAGGATGTCAAAAGGGGGCATAAAGCCGAGAGGCTAAGAGGAAAGATTGAAGAAGAGATTTCTAGTCGGCTTAAGCTTCGTGAGGATCCAACGGATTTCTTCAGTATTTATACCGGTTACAGGTTCCCTACTTTAAAAGAACACTTTTCTGACTTGTATGAAAGTACCAGAAAATTGTTTAGTCAAACATACGAACCAAGCGGCATCTGGAGAAAAAAGATCGTGTGTTCGCTGTTTCACCGCGAAGATTTATTGCCATCTCGAATGGGCTACAAGCCAGTATCGATAGGGGAAGACGATAAAGCTGCAAAGAGAATCAAAAAGAAAAGAGATCAAGATTATTTCAAGCAAAGAACACTTGTTGAGATTCTTATAGAGCTTGCCGTGCATAAGGGATCAGTCCACACACACAAATTGATGACAGGAAGAGCTGGATTGTATCACTCTCTTTATGCAAAGGTTAGCGGAAGCAATGAGAGCTTAATTGATTTCATTCACTCATTGAATATGACAAAATGTAATATTTATTCTCGTGGAGTCTATGTTGACAAATACATCAAAAACTTTCTAGATCCTGACTTAACTTCTAACTATGATTTGAAAATAGTTGATATGCTTTTGATGTCCAGCCAATGGATTGTCATGAAATTGAAGAAGCATTGTCCAGCTCTGGTCAAAAGTTCTGGAGTGGATATTTACTATTTGACCGAAAACTTCTTCGAACTTCTGAAAAGAAGCAACTATGCCATTAGCCCAGAGTATTCAGCTAAAAGATTCACTTTGATTCCCGGATTCAAGAAAGACCACATCCTAAATACAAGAATTGCCATGCGTACGCACCTTAACACCATGTTAAAGTACGATAATTGGGATAAGCTCTTTAGTGTGGGAACAAGAGGCAATCTTCTCTTCGAAGACCTCTACGGGAATCAAAAGCTTGCAATTAACTCAAATAAGAATGACCCCGAAAAGGATATCCAATTGATTCTCACAGATAATATCTTCCATCAGAGTTTCCTCAAGGCGAAAATACCAGCTAAGAACATTGGCTATATACCCTACTATGGCAGAGATTTCTGTATGACTTTTACGATGAGCGCAATGCCTGAGAAAGTCAAAAGAGAACTGAATGAACCTTGGATCGATGAAAACAAAACGTATCCTAGTACGCTAGCTGGAAGTGGTTGGGTGGTGGATAAGGCCATTTACTTTGCTATGAATAGGAGTAGTAGTATCATCACACCAGTGTTTCTAAATTTTAGTGGGAAATTACCCACGCCTGACGGCAGAAACCTTCAGAGGGACAGGGACTTCTTGCCATGGATTTTTTATGAATATTATGAAAAAAGTGTACGAATAGAGGGTTCTGAGGGTAATCGGGAGTTTGGACAATTCGAGGCTTTCGAATTTCAAAGCAAAGAAAAGTTGGAAAAGGGATATAAAAAATGGCTTGATAACATGTTCGAAGAACAACTGCAAGATAGGGAAGAAGTTCTAAGGCGGGAAGCAGCTTGGTTTGACAAGTATGACAATAACCCAAATTGTTAAAACTTCAAGCTCATCTCATATTCATCTTCATAAATGGATTGGTAGATAACCTTCATAGAAATTCCTATAGGTTCGTAGTCCTCTTTTTGAATCTCAAGAATTACAAATTCATTGTCGGGAGATAAAACAGTGTTTTTCCCATAATTGATTTGACGAGTGGTTCTTTCAAAAACGCCCGCAGCAGTCAAAACAGTATACCATTCCCGGTGAATTGAATCTTCATAAACATAGCTGATATCCTGAATAATGGCAGGCCCAATTCCTCGATTAGAAATACTGACACTGAGTATGCTATCCTCGCTTGTTATGATCAAAAAGTCCATCAAAGGTTTCACAGAAAGTTTATTGTGATCCTGAAGGATTTTGACTTGCCAGACGGAAACGACGACTGCTGCCACCGCTATTACAACAATTCCGTAGTGTGAAAGCTTTTCAAGGCGTGATGACATTCTATTCTTTATTTTTTATATCAGACATGATCAGGCTCGCGTGGACGATCGAGTTTTCTATGAACCATGTGTTTGTTTTCAGCCCACCACAAATCACACCTGCCAAGTAAACCCCTGCAACGTTTGATTCCATTGTTTCTGGACTATAAACAGGTGTTTTGAATTCGTCCGTCCCAATTTCAATCCCGATCTTTTCGAGAAATGAAAAGTTGGGTTGATAGCCCGTCATAGCTAAGACAAAGTCATTCTCGATCTCAATTTCCTCTTCAGGAGTTTTTACAAAGATTGAGGTTTCGGTAATATTCGTAATATTGGAGTTGAAGTAGGCCTTGATGGATTCTTCCTTTATCCGATTTTCAATATCTGGCCTCACCCAATATTTAACCCTAGGATTTATTTCTTTCTCTCTGATGATCATTGAGACGGATTTTGCTCCTTTCCGATATAATTCCAGTGCTACATCCACAGCTGAATTTGCCGCACCAACTACCGCTACATCCATATTGTAGTACGGGTGAGGTTCGTCGTAGTAATGTTTGACTTTTGAAAGGTCTTCACCGGGCACATTGAGTAAGTAGGGGAGGTCATAAAATCCTGTGGCAAGAACTACATTTCTGGCTTGATAACTTTGTTTGTCTGAAGCAATGTCGAAAACACCGTTGTTTTTTTCTATGACATCGACTTTTTCATAAAGGTTCATCTTCAGATTCCAGGAAGAGGCTACCCGTCTGAAGTACTCCAGGGCTTCGGCTCTGACCGGCTTTGGATTATGTGAAATGAAAGGAACGTTGCCTATCTCAAGTCGATCTGATGTAGAAAAAAATGTCATGTTTTTCGGGTAATTGTAAAGTGAGTTCACCAAACAACCCTTGTCCAAAATCACGTAAGAGAGATTAGCTTTTTCGGCCTCTATACCACAGGCAAGTCCAATTGGTCCTGCTCCGATAATCAGAACATCAACGATCATGCAGCGAAGGTAGTCCACGCTGTAATATTCTGGATAAAAGGCCAGTGTGAAATTGTAATACGCAAGTTATAGTTGTGCTTTGGCTTGGATATCCAGGATAAAAATCTTTGCAATAGGATTCAGGTAATTGAAAAGCTGAAATCTCTCATCTCCTCTGGATCTGTTCATGAGTATGGAAATCACCATATCGTACTCCGGGAATACGAGTAACAGCGACTGCGATCCAACAGCAACACCGCCATGATTAATAATTCGTACCTTCTGACCGTCAAGTATTCCATCTGTTTGATAATTTCTCCATCCCAGGGCGTATCCCTGTTCGTTTTCCTCACCATTTTCCAATCGATGCGGGGTGGTAATCAATTCTATTGTCTTCAGATTCAAATAACCGCTATCCAGCAGTACATTCCCAGCCCTCACAAGATCGCTAGGAGTGGACATAAATCCACCGCCAGCCCACTTATTACTCAGATTCACCTCAAATGCTTCTTTATATTTCCCATCGGAAATGTCGTAAAATGTACTCCTATTCTTGGTGAAAAGATCCTTCTGATCCGCCATGGTTCGACGCATGTCCAATTCAGTGAAGGTCTGGTTCATCAGACTCAAGAAGTCAAGGTTAACTTCGTTCTCCATCGCGGCGCTCAAGAGCGTGTAATTATATGTACTGTACGAAAAATCTCTTCCAGGTGTAAACAAGAGCTCGTCTTTTTGGAAAATCTCAAGGCTTGATCCTACTGATTCGTGTTCTTTGTTGCTGTAGTATTCCCAGATCGGAAAACAAAAACAGATCCCGTAATTTCTAATTCCGGATGTATGTGAGGCAAGCTGCCTTAAACTGATTCTCTCCTTATCCTCAAAGCCGGGAACAAGTTCTTGAACAGCTTCCTCCAGGTTGACCTTTCCTTGTTGTACCATTTTGCCCAAAGCAATTGATGTAAGTGCTTTGGATGTACTTCCGATTCTAAACATTGTTTCGGTAGTTGCTCCAATCTTTGCTTTTACATCCATGTAGCCGTTTGCTTGAGCCCATATTGTCTCACCATTGATGGACACTGCAATGGATATGGCTGGAGCATCGCTATTTTGGTGTATTTGCCTTAGCTCTTTTTTAGCCTGGAAAATTGGAAGGACATATGAGCTATCTGCAATTGAAATGTCCTCGTACGTATTGTCAATTGGTGGCAGTGGCTCCCAACCAAAATTCCAGAGAAAGATGTTTTCGAAAAGGAAATAGTTTAGAAGACCTACCAACAAAAATAGGCTTGTAACAAGATACTTTCTCATCAGGCTATTTCTTTCCTACGCTCAGACTTAACAAACTCATAGCCTTTGTACAGGATCACAATCTCCAAAATGAGCGCCGGGATGAGCAGGATGTATCCCAATATGAAGAGAATCACGATTGCAAAACAAAATCCAATGATAAGCTCGAAAACTCCAGCTAGGAGAGCCATCCGACCCATGCCATCTTGAAGTTTAACCAGACCAATCCCGAAAAGAATTTCGGCAACACCAATAGAAATTGACTCAGAAGGCAAAATGAACAGTAACACGCTGTTGTCCACTGGGAAGATCAGTGAAAACACATCAAAGATCAATATCAAACTGGTAAAGCCGATCATCAAGTAAGCAGCGATCTTTAGAATTGAATTGGTAAAGAAATTGGCTAACACCACCATGCCACCCATGAAGAGCACGTACGAGCACAGCGCTACAGTTTTGACCGGAATGTAAAATTCCCACGGAATATCACCATCTCCCTCTTCGAATCGTGCATAGTCCAAGCCGGCCTCTAAAAACCCAACGATGAAATAGACCAGACCGGCAATCCAAGCTATCTGCAAGGTGTTTTCTGCTCTTTCAAGATCCTCCTGCCCATTGCCTCGATCTGATCTACGAAAGGAAGCAAGATCTTCTCCAAGCGCGGTAAGAATGATTTTAACCGTGGAGGTTCTTGGTGTCACTTCTCCCGATTCGATTCGCTGGATCGTTCGTACGCTGACGTTGCAGGCATCAACAAGCTCCTCCTGAGTAAGGTTTTTGCTTTTTCTTAGTTCCGAAATTCTGTGACCAAGTTCTGGCTGTTTCATCACTTCATAATTTTCGGTAATGCTAACGAACACACCAAGATTTCTGCCGAATATTCGCTCGAAATTTACCCGTCATTTACCCGTCATTTAGACTATAGCTCCAAAACTAACTCCTTGATCGAATCGTAGAACATGACGGTATGATTATAATCATTTCACTATTTGTAATAGCTGCGGTGATGGGATTGATTATGTTGGTTCAGATCTTTTCCAATAAAAAACCTGACAAAATCCTTGCTTACTCACATGGCCTTTTTGCTGCGACTTCTATTGGGTTACTGCTGTTTCAGGTTTTGAGTGGAGAGGACGACAAACTTGTCAATCTGCTCATGTTTGTTTTCGTCGCCCTAATTGGCTTTTACATGTTCTACCGGGAGTTTTACTCAAAACAGACCATCTCTCGTCAAAGCGAAGTGCCAAAGGCTGTGGTACTGGTTCACGCTCTTTCCGCGGTTATTGCTTTTACACTTCTTATCATCGGCTATCTGAATTGATCTTATTCGGGAATTGAAGTTGTAAGTCTGACCGGAAATTCCACATAATTGCTAACTTCGAGGTTCGAAATTTTTAAGGGTAAAAACACCCTCAATCACATTAAATAAATAGTCTTAAGATAGTGAAGATCCTAGTTTGTATTACGCATGTGCCAGACACTACGTCGCGCATTGCCTTTACCGATGGAGACACCAAATTTGACAAAAATGGTGTCCAGTTTATCATCGGGCCATATGATGATTACGCTCTAGCCAGAGCCGTTGAATTGAAGGAGCAGTCCGGAGGCAGCATTACCGTTTTAAATGTTGGAGAAGCCGAAACAGAGCCTACCATACGAAAGGCTTTGGCCATAGGTGCGGATGATGCAGTGAGAGTTAATGGGTTTCCAACAGACGCTTTGTTTGTAGCAAAGCAAATTGAAGCAGTGGCCAAAGATGGTGGCTATGATCTGATTCTGATGGGCAGAGAATCTATCGATTTCAATGGTGGCCAGGTGCACGGTATGGTCGGCGAACTACTAGGAATTCCTTCTGTCTCCCCGGTAATGACGTTGGACGTTGATGGGAATACCGCTAAGATCACTCGTGAGATAGAGGGTGGAAAAGAATATATGGAAGTACCTATGCCATTTGTTGCTGGCTGCCAGGAACCTATTGCCGAGTGGAAAATTCCAAATATGAGAGGAATCATGAGCGCCAGGACCAAACCACTGGAAGTAAAAGAACCTACTGGTGATGCTGCCAAGACGAACGTGAAGTCATATGAATTACCACCAGCAAAAGAGGCAGTAAAGCTTGTGGAACCGGACAATATGGACGAGTTAGTTAACCTATTGAAAAACGAAGCGAAAGTAATCTGATATGGCAGCATTAGCATTTATAGAAACCGACGAGGGAGTTGTTAAAAAATCATCGCTCGAAGCTGTGAGTTATGCGCAGGCGGTTGATGGTGAAGTTACCGCTATCGTTTTTGGAGCAGTGGACAATATCGAATCCATTGGCGCTGCTGGCGCTAGAAAAGTATTACATGTTCAGGATGAAAAACTTGCAGCACCGAATATAATGGCCTACTCATCAGCAATTGCCAATGCGATGAACCAGGAGAATTCTGATTTGCTTGTTTTGGCAAAGAGCTCACTTGGTGATCCTGTTTCAGCAAGGGTAGCTATCAAAGTAGATGCCGCACTTGCATCCAATGTCAGTGAACTTCCTGATACTTCAGGAGGCTATTCTGTCAAGAAAAGCATTTACACCGGGAAAGCTTTCGCACTAACTTCTCTGGAGGGCAGCAAGAAAATTATCTCTATTAAGAAGAATGCGATCGCGATAAAAGAAGATGGGGGCAGTGCTGAAGTAGTTTCATTTTCACCTAGCGTAAATGACGCTGATTTCACCGTAACCACCACAAAGACAGAAAAAGCTGAAGGAGACATCTTGCTTCCCGAAGCGGACATTGTTGTGTCCGGTGGTCGTGGACTGAAGGGGCCCGAAAATTGGGGTATGGTGGAGGATCTTGCGAAAGTGCTGGGAGCTGCGACTGGCTGCAGCAAGCCTGTTTCTGATATGGATTGGAGACCGCATCACGAGCATGTTGGCCAGACCGGTATTAAGGTTAGTCCATCACTTTATATTGCTATAGGAATATCAGGAGCTATCCAACACCTTGCAGGTGTCAATTCTTCGAAGTATATTCTGGTCATAAATAAAGATTCTGAGGCGCCATTTTTCAAGGCGGCGGACTACGGAGTAGTTGGAGATGCGTTTGATGTGGTGCCTAAATTAACAGAAGCGATCAAGAAGGCGCAGGGCTAATGGCCGATGAAAAAATAAAATTAGAGATCCTGGGATTGTCATCTAGCCAATCCCAATCGGGGTCCTTTGCTCTCGTTTTAGGGGAAGTTGAAGGTAACAGGCGCCTGCCTATCATTATTGGAATGTTCGAAGCACAGGCGATCGCAATAGAAATTGAGAAGATCGTGCCTAATCGTCCAATGACACACGATCTATTCAAAGCCTTTTCTCACAATTTTGATATCGCTGTAAAAGAGGTTTATATATCAGACCTGAAGGAAGGTGTCTTCTTTGCCAAAATTATCTGTGAGCACGAAGGAAAAGTGTTCGAGATCGACTCCAGGCCTTCAGATGCGATAGCAATTGGGCTAAGATTTTCTGTCGATTTTTATACAAATGAAAACATTCTCAGTGAAGCTGGAATCGTACTCACCGATGAGTATGAAGAGGAAATGGCTCACGTGGAGAAGCCCGAAAAAGTAAGCATGGAGGACATGCCATCGTCGGAGCTTGAAAAACTCCTCAACGAGGCTCTCGAAAACGAGGACTACGAAAAAGCAGCGCGAATCCGCGATATGCTGAACAAACGAAACTAACTTTTTATGGATTACTTCAGAGGACTCATTGGAATCGTAGGTCTTGTTGCAATTGCGCTGGCTATCTCGGGCAATTGGAAAAAGGCAGACTTCAGACTGGTTGGGATTGGTATTCTTATACAACTTATTATTGGAGTCCTCATCGCGAATGTTGAATTCGTAAATCGACTTTTCTCACTGGTTAGTGCTGGGTTCGTTAAGTTTCTAAATTTCGGACTTAATGGAGCCGAATTCCTCTATGGAGATTTGGCTCGGAATAGTGAGTCCTATCCGGATGTAAGCCACAACCTTGGTTTCTTGTTTGCTTTTCAAGCATTGCCGAGTGTAATCTTTTTCTCTGCTGTCACTGCAGGTTTGTACTATTTAGGCGTACTACAGAAAATCGTATATGGATTTGCCTGGTTAATGGCCAAGACCATGCGTCTATCTGGAGCGGAGAGTTTATCTGCCGCTGGGAATATTTTTATGGGACAGACAGAAGCACCTTTAATGGTTAGGCCATTTATTGGGAAAATGACCAATTCCGAGCTTAATTGTCTAATGACAGGAGGGATGGCAACTATTGCCGGAAGTGTTTTGGGTGCGTACGTGTCCTTTTTGGGAGGCGGTGATCCGGAGCAACAGCGCATTTTCGCTACCTACCTACTGAGTGCCTCTATCATGAATGCCCCTGCCGCGATTGTCATGGCCAAGATCTTTATCCCGGAAACGGAACCTGAAAAAATCGATTCTAGTCTTAAGGTAAACAAGGAAAGTATTGGTGTAAACCTGATTGATGCACTGGCAAGTGGAGCAGCCGATGGAATAAAGTTGGCACTCAATATTGGTGCGATGCTCTTGGCATTCATTGCAGTGATCTACGCATTGAATTGGATTTTGGTTGACGGAATTGGAGCCTGGTTTGGATTAAATGAGTTCGTGATTCGCACCACGGATGGAGCGTTCGATGGATTCTCCTTGCAATATATTCTCGGACAAGTCTTTAGGTTATTCGCCTTTCTGATGGGTGTCGACTGGGCTGAAACCATCAAGGTGGGTAGTTTGCTTGGTCAAAAAACAGTGATCAATGAATTCGTAGCCTATCTAAGTCTAGCGGAAATGAAAACTGCAGGAATTTTGTCAAGCAAGTCCATTGTGATTGCAACATATGCTTTGTGTGGTTTTGCTAATTTCAGTTCTATCGCAATCCAGATCGGAGGGATCGGAGGAATGGCTCCAAATCGACAAGCGGACCTTTCACGACTTGGTTTCAGAGCCTTGCTGGCAGCAACGTTGGCCACCATGATGACAGCCACCATTGCCGGAGCATTGTTCTGAGCCTAAGCTATTCATCCCCAAATGGATCTGACCATTTTTCATCCGTGTAGATGGCAGTTCCTGACAGTGTTTTGATGAAGGCAATCACTGCTTCTTTCTCGTCTTGGGTCATAGCAAGGTTTTGTCCATTGCCGCCCGGTCGTAGTCGGCGATCCAGATTATCGTTGCCCGCCTCATCAATTCGATCGTAGTGATCAAGAACGTCCATAAAGTCATCGGAAAAGCCATTGTGCATGAACGGCCCGTTGGATACCCCGTTCGGATCGAAGGAATCTCTAAGTGATGGCGAGCGAGTAACTTCCGTATCAGTTCCTATGCCCGATATTGTGCCTATGACCCCATTGTTGCGGGAGTCATCGTCAATATCAAACTCAGGAGCCCTGTGACAAGTGTTGCAATCCAGGCCACCGTCGATTCTTACTCCATTGTTATTGAATTCTGCGCGATCCATGAAGAGTTCTTTTCCAGCGTTCTCCTGCGCCGTGAAGTTGTTAAAATCTCCTCTATTTCCATCTTCTTGCGCTCTTCCAATATCGTATTTTGAATCAAAAGACTGGATGCTTCGAACAAACTGGGCCAGCGCGTTTTGCATCCTTTCCTCAGTGATGCTCTCATCTCCATACACGTAGGTAAAAAGTTCCTGATAGTATTCGATTGCCTCCAGTTTTTCAATCAGATCTGTGAAGGAAGGATCTTCATCTATACCACTGAAGCCCATCTCCACATGATCCTGGATGGGCATGGTCGTTTGCTCTTCAAGATCATCCGCTCGCTCGTCCCAGAAAAAATTGTCCTCATCAGCAAAGCGGGCGTTAACCAGTCGCATCGAGTGACGGCCAGTCGTTCCATTGACGCCCTGAGAGGCAACCGCATCATCCCCGAACGCAAACTCCTGCTTGTGGCAGCTTGAACACGAGATTGTGTTGTCCGAAGACAAATTCACATCATAGAATAAGACACGGCCCAGAACGGCGCCTCCGTTAGTGATTGGGTTGTTTTCCGTGTTGTCATCGTCAATGTAATCCGGAACGACCTGGTTCGCATAGTTGGGTAGATTATTCAAATCGATCCGCCCTTCAAACTGTTGAAGAATTGCGTCCTGCTCGTCTTCGCTCACCGTCCTTTCATTTAATGAAATATCCTCACCGTCGTTATTGGAACAGCTCACCAGCAATCCACTTATTAGAAGTATGCACAAGTTTCTCATCTCTTTGATCATTTAGTATAGTTGACGAGGAGCTCGTGAAAAAACCTAACCCTTAGATGCTCGTTCATTGGATCAATCGTGGAAAAAGCTCTATGAATGGCCAATGTTCTTCGACTAAAACGGTTCTGGGTGTGGGTTGATTCGTACCACCTGGCAATGAATATGAATGCCTGGGCTCGGTCGGGATGACCATTGCATGAAATCGCACGGGAGGAAGGATAAAACTATGGGTTAATTAATGATCGTTCTTGCGACCTTATCGTATGTTATGCTTTCTCTACTTCTGCCCACCTATTCCAAAGAACTTTCCAATAGTGCCACTTGTGAATTTTGTTAGCTTGTTTGGTACTGATCCACCTTCAATTTCATGAGCAATTCCGATAGCTACATAGGCACATTTATCAAAATCTAGCTGTTCATCTGTTAGAATTGATGAGTCCAGAACATATGAAATGCCAATGGGCAAATCCTTAACTTTTGGCTCAATGGTTGTTCCAACCCATCTCGACGCGACTACAACATGAGTTATGAATCGTTCATGATTGTCTTTGATCCATCTAAGTTGGTTAGTTAGTTCACCAAGCCAATAGTCAGGTCGATCTGATCCTGGAATCTGCCTCAGAAGTTTGATTTCAAAAGGAGTTTGTTCATGAAGTTCTCCGGGAGCATAATCGACTGCAAATACTGATAGTTTCATAACTCCTTTAATCTTTTCTCCAAAAATCCTAAGATTGAGTCTTTTGTAGGGTCAATCAATTTGAAAACGGACTGACTGTAAACAGCATCTCCCTTTTGAGCGGCTTGATAAGCTCTTACGAATGCAGTTACATGTACCTGTACATCATCTGGAAATATTTGTTGACGCGGGGATATGATTCTTACAATTGCTCCAAGTTGGTTGGCCTTAGCAATGGCAGGGTTGCCTTTTGCACCCTGAATATCAAATGGTTGTGAGTTTATGTCAATTATAAGGTTTTCAATTAAATCCTTTTCCTCGGAGTTCTTCATAATTTAGCTAGTATGAGTGAAGCATAACGTCCCAGCTAAGGTGCGTTGTCCGAACTTAGCTGATGAAAAACTAAGCTAGCAAAGCTCCGACCCAGATACAACACGTTAAATGAGAAACTGCGGTCTGAAGATAGAGGCGGATGGCAGAAAACGACAAAGAATAATGCACTTTGCAAAGGAGAAGCTTTGCGGTTCAATTGCAGGTAGAGTAGCTAGGTGCAGTTTGACATTCCTGTCCTGACGAAGGAAGGATGCACATTAGCGTTTGTTGGTAGCTTTTATTCCGTTCTGGTCAAAACTTGTTCAAGTTCGCTATCTAAAGCGTCTCCAATTACTAATTCTCGGTAAAAAACCTCGCCATCTCTTTCATCACCATGGTAATCGAAATCAACCGTTAGTAGAAAATAGTTTTGTTCATCTTTCAGAAGATCGTTGAGTCTAGGTGTTCTGTCTTTCCTGACATTTTCCAGAACAATATTGACTATACCATTAGGAATGAAATAAAGCCCACACGTCGAGAGTTGACCAATGTCAAAATACAGTTTGTTAAGCTGCTGTCGATCTATCACTTTGGATAAACCAGCTTGTCCCGGAATAAAGCTCAGCAGATAAGTCCACCATACATTGCTACTCCAGCCAGTCCACATTAACTCGAGTGCAGGGTTATGTCGAAGCTTGTTGTAAAAACTTCGAGTTTGTCCACCCATCCCGTGAATTAAAATTGAGTGATCTGTTGAGTGAATTGACTTCAACTTTGGAAGCTCTTCAGTGATGCTCTCCAATAGATCGACTTCCACTTCTCCGCTTATACTATCAATCATTGAGGTCATGCGAAATTACTACTGACGGATCAAGTGTATGCGACGTTGCCAGCTTTTGCTGGTAAAGAACGTCATACACAATGTTACCATTTCGCTTTTTTCGTCAATTGGCACAATTATGTTATTGCTTGGCAGCATTTTTTAATAAATGTACAGCAAAATCTGTAACGTCAGTTCGAGATGTATTAGCAAGAACAACGCATACAATTCTTTTTTCTGGAAAAATGAGTAATTGTGATGAACACCCCATTTGTGCCCCGCTATGACCTATTATTTTTCCTTCATTAGGCTTTTGACTATATAAAAACCAACCCAACCCGTATTGCTGATCTCCGTCCAGACTATGGTGTTGGCGCATTAAATCCAGTGTTTCTTTTTTGATGAAAACATTATCTAATACAGCATTTCCAAAATTCAACAGATCTTCGATGGTTGTATAAAATCCGCCACCCGGCACTCTATTACTTAGGTTGTTTTCTTTTCCTTCGATGGACATACCATTTCTTTTTCTGGAATATAGTTTTGATGAATTGCCCTCATCAACCCCAAACATATCTACACCTGTGTTTTTCATATTGGCTGCATCCCAGATGTGTTTTTGCATATAGGTCTCGAACGATAAGCCCGAGACTTTTTCGATTATAAGACCTAAGAGCGTATACCCGTAAGTTGTGTAACTATATTTAGTGCCTGGCTCAAAAAGAAGCGGTCTATTCTTAAATACATCAACCGCATCGGATATAGTAAGGTAATTGTTTTGATTTTCAGCTTCTTTGGTGTTTTTATAACCATCAATTCCGGATGTGTGGGAGAGCAAATGCCTAACTGTAATTTGTGTTTTCGGCTGCTTTGGATAGTCAGGTATGTAATTTTGAATGGGAGCATCAATATCCATCAGATTTTGCTCGGCCAATTGCATAATAGCTATTGCAGTCATAGACTTGGCTATTGACGCCATTCTTACTTTTGTTTCCTTTTGAAAAGGTTTATTGCTTGCTCTGTTAGAAAATCCACCAACGGTTTGCCAAACGATTTTGCCATCAATGGAATAGCCTGCTGCTGCACCAACTATATTTTGGCCTAATATATCTTGCTTAAACCAACTTTTTAAATCGGTTTCAGTCGATAAATTGCTCTTGTTCTCTTGACAGCTACATTGAAGTGTAGCAATCATTATGAAAAACACAATTGAGTTTCTACTCATCGTTCTATGTTTTTCTCCAAAAAACGATTTTAAATATTAGAACTACCTATGCATTATAGGATTTGGGGTTAATCATTCGGTTTTAGGGATGAATGATTTAAAGAGAGCACATCATTTCTATATTTCTTAGAAACGGGAATTTCCATTTTAGCCAAATATATTTTCTTCGAGTCCTTCCAATTTCTAAAGTGCACTGGATTGATAAGGTATGATCTATGCACTTTTAATAAACTTGGCACTATCTGATGGATTTTCTTTAGTGTGGTACGAAGCACTTTCTTTTTCAGATTATCATCTTCGAAATAATTGACTTCTATGTAGTTATCAGCACTACTAATACATAGCAAATCTGATAATTCAAGTTGAATTATATCTAATTTGTTCTCACCCCTTAGGATAATCTTACGAGGCAATACTTTATTTGCTCTTCTATATAAAAACCATCTGGAGAAAATAAGTATCGGTAGCAAAACAATGAAAATGGGGAAAAACTGACCGAATAGAAATTCAGGGAATGTATAGGTGCCATTTATATAACTTGACTTGTAGTACAAATAGCTAAAAGATAGGCAGAGCAGTGTATAAATAAAAAGTAACACCAACTCAGATCGCGTATTCCATTTTTTAGTTTTTTTCCGAATTAAATTTTGCAGAGGAATCATTAGTAAGTAACCCAATGACGCGATTAATCCATAAACAGGTAGAAGTATTATGCGAATTCTAAGGGATAAGTCCGAGGCATCAAACGGAGCAAATAGTACGAGGAAAAAAGACAACCACACCCCTATGACAAAGGCAACTATAAATTGTCGTGAGTATGAAGTATTTAGATTTGGTAATTTATTGATGTCATTCCATTTTTCGATTTTCTCCATTTATTTAAATGAATGGTAACGTCCAGCTAAAGTGCGTATGTCCAAGCCCGATAGCTATCGGGAGTCTACGCGACCCGCTGTGAAAAACTAAGCTAACAAAGTTTTCTGAACTCTCCCTAACCCCCGAGTCGTCGGACCGCTCTTTCAAAGAGAGGGAATCCCGATATCTATCGGGAAGGGTGAGTTATTTCAAGGAGAAGCTTTGCGATTTAGTGACAGGAGAGTAGCTAGATGCAGTTTTACATATGCACTTTAGCGTTTGTTATCTGCTCTATTTTTGATTGCGAAAATCCGAAATCATTGATTTACCCGCGTCTGTGTTCCAAAAGTCAGTTTCGTTTTTCTTCAATTCGGCAATGATCTTTTCTTGTTGCAGGGAATTTGGTTTTTCCATGTCGTCCACTTGGGAGATTCTGTTCTGGATGAACCCTCCAAAAAAGTTGTCTTTGAGTTCTTGAGGTAAGACGAGATTGCTGTCCGAAAACTTGATTTTAACATCCGTACAATTTGTTCGTTCACCCTTAACAACTGACCAAATCATGAACCTCAAAAATTTCACATAAACAGCAACTGTTGAATAATCATCATTGATTACAATGGTTGCATCAATTATGCGAGACATGTACAAATCAACATTGATTCCATTTGAGTTATGAGATTCAATTCTACTTGTTAGGAAAATGTTAAGATCGTTAAAGTTCATAGGATAGCGTAAGTCCGATAGAAATTCCCTCCATTCTTCCTGAACATCACTTAGGAAGTTAAGCTTGGGATCTATGGATATCTCTTCATCTTTTAATTGATCTAGCAAGACCCTCCAAAGAACGGAAATCATGAAATATGAAAGGTTATCATCATATTCAAAACGTTGAATATTATCTTTCATGTAAGGCAGGAAAATCCTGTTAGCAAACCATCTTTCTCTTTTGCTAAACTCTTGTTCTGCCTTCTCGCTTAGTAAATAATTCTTTGGACCATCTTGAACCCTTTGGTTAGGGTTCTCATAAGTCCGCATGTATTTTCCACCAGTCTTCTTAAGGTAGTCAAACGCGAACTTTGGAATTATGTGACTGTTCCGGAGTTCAGCTTCGATATTATAAAGTTTGCAGACTCCTTTCATGTGCGCAGTATTTGCAGATAACGTCCCAGCTATGGCGTGTACCTCTGTGCTTTTTTTACATCTTCTAAGCTAGCGGATTTGCACTGCACTTTCAAGTACCTACCTAGAGGCATGTGCTATGTCGTTTGTTATGAGGCTTGGTTTCCCTTTGCTCAGTAAATGTCACTTGATGCGCTTGAATAGAAGGAGCACTCATTTTAACTGAATTTCAATTTCTTTTATTAAAAGATTACCCGTATTTACTAAATCTTTGTATCGAGGAAGAATTGAGTTTTGGTTTGCAGACCGCATCAGTGCATTCATAACAGCTGGATGGTTCAAAAATTCCTGATTTGAATTGATTGCTTCTTCACTGCTAATATTATAACCATAATATCTTTTGTAAAGAGCCATATTTACAGAGGTCGTTGCTGAAATAGATGCCTCCATAGATTCGATGTAGCCATTAAAACTTCCCTCTTCTCTTTGAAGATCCTGTACAATGTAGTAATACTCAAAAAGAAGGCTATCTAATTTGGATTGCTTAAGTTTCCCAATGTAGCCAGATGAAATCAGTGACTCGAAACCTCCTTTTTTTGGCACAAAATGGAAATCCCTAAACATCATGTTTCTTTCCACTGTCAACGGAATCTCATCAAGTTGTTTCAGAATTATTGCATCCATTAACTTCCTTGAAGTTTCTCTGACTGTAATTCTTCTGCTTATAAGAGAATCCGCAAGTATTAAATCTTGAGATAAATTATTTGCGATCGTACCTAAGTATTCTTTCAACTCTCTTTCTTCTTTACGATCTTCATTCCAGTTGTCAATTTGGAGGGCAATCAAAATCCCAACCACAACGAGGAAGACCTCACCAAGGGTGTAGAATAAGAAGGACTTAATCTTTCCTTCTTTGAGGAGATTTCTTTTAAATCTATTGATGAGACGAAGCATATTCTTTCCTGTTGACGTATAGCACCATTGATAATCTGAGCGTGTGTCTCATAATGGTCCCGCTATGATTTCGTTGTGGAATCATCCGCAGGATTATTCCGCTGAAATCCAGCCGTTTGATTTACACTTTTATTTTGGTGTGGCACAAAACCACAATGAATTATAGCCATTGTTGGGCTATCGTTTTTTTACAATTGATTCACCCAACCTGGTTCGGAAGCAACAGTAAGCATCATTGTAAAAGTCGTTATTAAATAAAAAAAGGCAATAGCAACATGTACTTTGTGATTCTTGCTCTTCAGACCAAAATATATAGGTATGAGAAAAATCACATGGAAAAATTGTTCTGGACCAAAGTCAAATACGCCATTCAATACATAACCGTTTAATTGGACATAAATTAAAAATATGAGAAAAGTGTAAAATAGCTTGTGCTTTATTTTATAATAATGATCTTTCCAAGAATCAATTTCGTTAGGATTTTCTGGGACTAAAACTGTTGCAATGAAATAGTAGAGTGCGCCATCTACTAGAAGGAAAATGAATTTATATAATTTCCAGTCTTCAAGATTACTATGCGCCCATACTCCCCAAAAGCTAGTGATAATACTAATTAACTGAATTACAATAAATATTAGGTGGACTATATATCTACGATCTTTATTCGTTGCTGCAGGCAATCCGCCTATTAGCCTCAGCGCAGCAGCGGTATAAACAAATGAAAAGGCAATAGCGATATACTCAAATAATTCCATTTTAATTTTGATCTAGAGTCGTTCGATTCATAATGAAGCCCAACATTCCAGCTAAGGTGCGTATGTCCACCTCCCGATAGCTATCGGGACTGATGGAAAACTAAGCTAGCAAAGTTTCTGAACTCTCCCTACCCCTCTCTTTCAAGAGAGGGAAAGATTCCTCCGGAATCAGGGTGAGTTGTTCAGAGTGAAGCTTTGCGGTTCAATTGCATGAGAGTTGCTAGGCAGTTTGACATTCCTGTCCTGACGAAGGAAGGATGCACTTTAGCGTTTGTTAGCGATATTCATTCGTTCTGATATACGAAGAGTAGATATTCGATTTGAAAATAAATTGGGTCGCTTGAGGAGTCGGAGTTGTACTGGGAATACATTTTTCTAATACGTTCATTCGGAGCGTTCTTAATTCTTTCTATACGTTTTTGTTCAGCTTCTTCTCTAGAGTTTATGTTGGCTACTTTGATCCGACTATGACTGAATTTAGTTATCCTCACCCAGTCTGTGTTTTCAGAATTTCTGTAATAGTATACTTTAGCTAAGATGTAATTTGAAGTTCCCTCGAGTTCACTTTTCAATATCTCAAACTGGACTCCAATTTCTTGTTTCCCAACTGTCCCTAAGTTGATTACCTCCGTCGTTTTATCTACTAAGATTTCTAATCCCTGTGTATCACCTACAGTTGAATCTTGCTCATATTTCAATTTCTTGACTCGAAAGTCAATGAGATATTCTTGAGCATTCACCCAGAAAAATGAGAAAATCAAAGCAGTTGAGATAAGTGTTCTCATGGGCAGGATTATCGCTAACACCTTTATACTCGGAATTTATCCATTTATGCCAACTTAGCATACCAAAATGTGAGGTTAAACCAACCTTCTCGCCAAATGTCTTTTATTTTCTTAGTAGCTGATTAACGGACCATTCTGGAGTTAATGCAACATTATGGATAGTCTAATTAGTGATTTCGAGCATATCCTAGTTGCGTGTTGGAGAGCTAATCAACATGAGAATAAAGGACCCTGATCGAGACAGAAAGGGCCACTTACAATCTATGCCGCTAATATGGTGAACGTATCTGATCAATTTCTTAGCCGTATAAAGCGTATGCATTATCGCTTACCTCTGTTTGTAATCGTAGCTTTTTCTTTTTTTCTCAGTTCTTCTTACCTGGATTTACCTGTAGAATCCAGATCGAAACCAATCTACAAATGCCCACCTTGCGGATGCAGTGAGGATGATGTCCACTTTCTCGAGCCTGGATCCTGCTCTAGCTGCAATATGAAGTTGTATCGAGTGGATCAGGGCTTTGATGCATTGGCAACCGTAGCGGGATCAGCACTGAAGAACGACGTAAACACGCTGTACACCAAGTTGATCTACCCCTCCTTTATCGTTGGAATTCTGCTGGGACTCCTTTCGTTGCTAAGAATAAATGGTAAATCCTTCAACCCTTTTCTAGGCAGCATTCTTCTTGTGATCTCGTTGTATGGCTTCAAAAATCAACTGTTTGGAGTAAGCTATGGCCTAACTTCTGATTTTCGAATGCTCTTTGTTCCCATCTCGTTCATCACTCTCCTGGGTCCATTGAGTTTCTTTTATCTAAAAAGCCAGACTGAAACATTTGATTGGAAGACAAAAAATCTAATACACTTTCTTCCAGCCGTTTTATTTTTCATAGCCTACGGTGCTTTGCTATCGTCTCCCGATGCTGTCAAGGAAAAGTTCATGTCTACACCTTTTGAACCTGTCTTTGGACACTTTGAACAGTTGTTAGCAATGATACTGCTATTAGCCTACCTTTTTTATTCAGGCAAAAGAATCCGAGCTATTGAGGCCGATAACGGGAGCGCCTTCAAATGGAAGTGGATACGACGGTTTCAACTTACACTATTGATGCTTTCAGTGGTTTGGCTCTTTTTGATCGGGGTGAACCTTAACCTCTTTGATATGGGAGTTGCTACACTTACATACAACCCACTTTGGATCATGTTTAGCCTGATCATTTATTGGGTCATTATCGAGGTGATGCTAAATCCCAGATATTTCTTTAGTCACACTTTTTATTCTGGAACAAATGGCTATTCTGCTGAAAAATTGGAAAGCGACAAATCTCTGCTTTTAAAAACGATGGAGGAGGAGCACCCATACCTTGATCCATCTTTGAGTCTTGATAAACTCGCTTCACGAACGGAGATGAATCCGAAGTACCTAAGTTTGATTTTAAATAACACATTGAATAAGAACTTCTATGAGTTTGTGAATGAGTATCGAATAGAGAAAGTCAAAGAACTTCTCCTAAGCCCGGCACTGAAACATCTAACCATTGCCGCTATTGCAAACGAAGCAGGATTCAATTCTAAATCCAGCTTCAACTCCATTTTCAAGAAATATACAAACCAAACCCCCAAGGAATATCTGCGGCAAAATCATATCAGCGAAAGCAGCGATATGGAAGAATAGATCAGGCCTTTAAGTCGTCCATCTGGACGCACTTGTACAAAGCAGCGAATCTGACATAAGCTCACCCACGTGCATGAGTCGAGATCGAAAGACGAAAACCCATGCATATGATAAAGACCTTTATCTACTCAGTACTTTTAGGAACGTGCACCGCCATTTTCGCACAGCCAGCATCGAAAATGGAGTATGCGATCAATAAGACAACTGATGACATACGCATCGATGGAGTTCTGGATGAGGCTGTTTGGAAGAATGCAGAAGTCATTCGATTAGCATATGAGACCGATCCGGGAAATAGCATACCGGCCGAAGTACCAACGGCACTTCGTATGACTTTTGACGATGAGTACTTTTATTTTTCATTTGAAGCGACAGATCCCAAGCCTGAAAATATTCGGGCCATCATTAATGATCGTGACAAGCTCGATGATAACGACTTTGTGGCATTATTCATAGATCCCTTTAATGATTCCAGACGTGCCTTCTTTTTTGCCATTAATCCTTTGGGCGTTCAGCAGGACGGTGTCTATGACGAACAGGTCGGTGGCGGAGATATCAGCTGGGATGCAATTTGGAGATCAGCGGGACAGATTACCAATGAGGGCTATGTAGTAGAAGTGTCTATTCCTTTCAAATCGCTGAGATTCCCGAACACGGAAGAAATACAGACGTGGCGATTTTTTGGATTGCGTATTTATCCCCGAAGTATTGAAAAGCGTTTTCATTCGATGCCTATCGATCAGGGGAACAATTGCCTGCTTTGTCAGGCGAATCAAGTTACAGGGTTTGAGAGCATTAATCCGGGGCGAAACTTGGAATTTGTTCCCGCTATCACTGTCAACAGGTTTGATGAACGACCGGATTTCCCTGAAGGAGATCTGGAAAAAGGTGAAACCGAAACCAATGTAGGCCTTGACGTTCGGTGGGGTGTGACTACAGATCTGGCTCTGAATTTCACATTAAATCCTGATTTTTCACAAGTGGAAGCAGATGCCGCCCAATTGGATGTAAATAACCGTTTTTCACTCCAATTTCCCGAGAAGCGACCTTTTTTTCTGGAAGGCGCCGATTTCTTCAATACACCATTGCAAGCTTTTTTTTCTAGAACCATTGTTGATCCTTCGTATGGCGTTAAGTTGACTGGAAAAATCAAAAGAAATGCCCTTGGATTTTTGGTGGCCAGAGATCAGGTGAATAATTTGATTTTGCCAGGCTTTCAAAGTTCCGAAAGTATGCAGTTAGACCAGGAGGTGACCAATGTAGTTGGTCGATATCGACGTGACGTGGGGAAAAACTCGAATATAGGATTGATGTTCACGGGCAGGGAGTCCGACAAGTACTACAACAGGGTTGGTGGCATTGACTTCTTTTTGCGCCCGCTCGACCCAATCACAATACGGGCTCAGTACTTACATACGGAGACAAAATATGATGTTGCGGCAAATGAAGATTTAGAATTTCCAGATGGGAAGTTGTCTGGCGACTCCTTCAACTTTCGAGCGAGTTTTGAAACAAGAGAATGGGAGAGCTTTTTCCTATTCGAAAATAGAACTGCCGGCTTCAGGGCGGATGCTGGCTTTGTTCCGCAGGTAGACTTCAGACGTTACCGCTTTATGATTATGCGCACCTTCTGGGCGAAAGAGGGCTCATGGTATCGTAATATTAGGTGGAATACGGGAGGTTTTAGAAGACAGTCGACCGATGGCCTGCTGGACTTCACCGGTTTTTGGATGAGTGGATCCTTCAACGGGCCACTACAACTGAATTACTGGGTAAATCCTGACATGGTTTGGCAGCAGTTTAATGGGAAGACCTTTCAACTTGAGCGGCTGTGGACCGGATTTGATATTCAACCACTCGGCAACCTAGGCATTAACGGATTCTTTGGCTTTGGTCCTGCGGTTGATTTCGCTAATACCAGAAAATCAGACGGCTTACAGTTTAGACTGGAATCGGATATTCGGATAGGTCGACACATTGACATGACCATAAATCACCGGCATTTACGACTCAGGAGAGCTAGTGAACAGGTGTTAACTGCCAATCTTTCACAATGGCAAGCGGCGTATAATTTCAATCCTCAATTGTTTCTAAGGGTGATTTTGCAGTATCGCCATACGCTTAGAAATCCCGGATTGTATGAAGATACCTCGGTGAATAAGGTCGATGAGGGCATTTTTGCCCAGATTCTCCTGTCGTACAAGTTAAACCCTCAATCAGTTGTGTTCCTCGGTTACGTTGATAACCACAGAGGATGGGAGGGAAGCGAAGATCCTCGAGATCTACCATTGCTCCAGCAAAATCAGACCTTGTTCTTCAAGGTGGGGTACGCATGGAGACCTTGACGATTAGTTTTTGTCTTTTCCGTAGAGATGAAAGCTGTTTTTGTTGCTGATCAAAACCTCATTGCCAGCAAGGTCTGCCTTATACAAAGCTGGGTATCCCTCTGCTGAACCATCAGAAACATCTCTCGTGAAGGCAATCCACTTGTCATCCGGTGACCAATTTGGGTAAAAGGCCTGATAGCCCTCTTTACGTACCAGCACCTCATCATCTGATCCGTCGGCGTTTGCAATGTGCAGTTCAAAGGTGCCATCCACGACGGAAATGTAGCAGATCCTGGCTCCACTCCAGGACCAGCTTTGGTGAAATTCTGAGGATGGTGTATTCGTTATCTGCCTTCGATTCGTTCCATCAGCATCGATCGTGTATAAGTCGGCTGGAGTATCCGCTGCAATGGCAGACCGAAACAAGATCTTGCTACCGTCGGGAGACCATTTAGCTGTTGTCTCCACGGCCTTAGTTTGTGTAATTTGACGAACGTCTTTTCCGCTCTCGTCCATCAAATAAATCTCATTGTTACCACTTCTGTTGCTCGTAAATACAATTTGTTTACCGTCAGGAGAGTAATATCCATCTTCACTGTCAAACTCTGTTTGTGTCAACCTCGTTGATTTTCCGCCTTTGATATTGAGCTCATAGAGTTCGTGATGGCCATCGCGCACGGAGGTGAACAGGAGCGACTTTCCGTTTGGAGACCAGACAGGAGCAAAGTCTCTATCGGGGTGTTTCTCGACTATTTGAAAATTTGAGCCATCGGGATTCACCAGGTACAAATCTTCGATGCTATGTATGTAGAAAAAGGCGATTTTACTACCGTCAGGTGACCAGATTTGTGCGCTTGCAACAAAAAGTGATATCGTAAATGTGACTGCCAGAGGTATTTGTTTCATATTTCTGGGGTTAGAAGTTCAGACTCAATGTTAGCTGCAAAACAAGATCACCAACTTCTCTCCACACACGGTTTTGTACACCTGGAAGAATTTGCACTTTTTTCCCTAACACTTTGTAAATTCAATTCCCAACCAAACTGAGTCCGATGAAGAAGCCAATCCTATGCCTACTGATCATTTCCTTTTTTGTTTCCTGCCAAAGCAACGAGGAAGGATACGACCTGGTCTTGTCCAATGGTAAAATATGGACAGGAGAACAAAACACGCCTTGGGCGAAATGGGTAGCTGTTAAAGGGAACAGAATCGTTGCACTTGGAGACGGGGAAGCTCCTGACGGCTCAAAGAGCATAGATTTGGCAGGGCGACTTGCTTTGCCGGGCTTCAATGACTCACATGTCCATTTTGCCTCTGCCGGCAGTTTGCTATTGGGAATTAACTTGCTGGATGTAAACTCAGACAGCCTGTTCAGGCAGCGGGTGATAGAAACTACTGAACGCCTTCCGAAAGGCAGTTGGATTACGCGAGGAGATTGGGGCGCATATGAAGCTTGGGCGGTTGGCTCAAGTGGAGGTAGTGAAAAAAAGAGGCCTTATGAGCCTTATCGTGCACTCATCGATGATGTAACAGAAGATTATCCCGTATTGGTTTCGAGATACGATCGCCTGGTTGGACTTGCAAATAAGGCTGCCCTGGATGTATTGGGCATTGAATCTAAGACTGGGATTTTAAGGGGGACCAAGCTTTGGGAGGCAAGGGCTGCAATTCCGGAAAAGTCATTTGAACGTAGGCTAGAAGAGGCTCGGAGAGGACTTGAGGAATGCAGAAAATGGGGTGTGACAACTGTTCAGGATATGTCACCGGTGGACCAGGTTGACATCTATCGGAAACTTGGTGAAGATGGAGAGCTGACCTGTCGAATCAACTTCTGCCCGAGTTCATTGGACTACTACACAACGATGATCAATGACGATTGGACCATTGACTGGGATCACCCAGAAGGGCCAAGACCTGCTAGTGATACACTATTTACCGACTGGATTACTTTCGGAACGATAAAAACACACATCGACGGTATCATGGGCGCACGCACCGCCCGCTTCTATGAGCCATACAGCGACAACACGATTGAGCGAACCTGGTGGCGGGGAGGATGGCGTCAGTTTTCTCAGGATATGTCTTCATTCAAGGACATGATAGTAAAGGCAGATCGTGGTGGTATCCAACTGCGCATTCATGCGATTGGTGACGAGGCAAACTCAATCCTTCTGGATATACTCGATACATTGAAAGCTGTCAATGGGGAAAAGGAGCGTCGCTTCAGACTCGTCCACGCCCAAGTCATCGCTCCGCAGGATTTTGGAAGATTTAATGACCACAAGGTGGTTGCGGAAGTTCAGCCCTATCACGTGACGGACGATATGCGCTGGATGGAGGAACGCATAGGATTTGAGCGATGCAAAGGAGCCTACGCCTTCAAGACTTTGCAAGAGAGCGGAAGTATTCTCTCCTTTGGTTCGGACTGGCCTGGCACCAACGCTTCATACTATCCGATCAATCCACTGTTCGGGCTGTATGCTGCGGTCACACGACAAACAGTGAATGGTGAGCCTGCAAACGGGTGGTTTCCTGAACAGAAGATTTCTCTGGAAGATGCACTGAAGGCTTATACATGGGGATCGTCTTTTGGAGCTTTTGAAGAGAAAATAAAGGGAACGATTACCCCTGGTAAATTGGCAGACTTTGCCGTCCTCGATACCGACCTGTTCGAAACAGAGCCATCAGAGTGGCTGGAAGCCAATGTCGACTATACGATCGTGGATGGAAAGGTGGTTTACGAGCGAGGTGACTGATGTTAGTCTGCTCGCATGGCAGTGCTCGTTTCATCCCCATTTAAAAAAGTTAGACCAGATCCATCTGGATTAAACTCGAGCCACATAGAAATACTTCCACCTAAATGGAATAGTTGGTCAGATTGAGGAATTAGCTCCGATATGTATTGATATGGTGTCTTTTTTCTAACAAATAGTTTGCCCTCAGAAAAATAGATTTCTTCCTGGGTATCGTCTTCATATTGATAGATCCCAACATAAGCTTTGAGAGTTTCACTATCAACTGGGTATTTAGGTATAAGATCGATGGAAATGGTCCGTTCGATAAATCGTTTTAACCTGGCTTGCGGGATAGTTGCGCCAGTTCGGTCATCAATGAAATCCTGTTTGATGCGATTGAGCTCTTCGTTTCCGACCATTTCATCAACAGAAATACCTGCACGATTCAACTCAGAAACCTTGCTTAGCCACTCTCCAGTTGCTTTCCTATACTTGAGAAGCCCGGCAGCATTTGCGGGTAAGCCATGCCCGGGGACGTATTTCGTTTGTTCATTCCCAAGGCTTAGAGCTAGATCAATTGCCTCGAACTGCCCCTTTACCCCACCAGAGTTAAAGGTGGCGTACCAGTTATTCGTGAAAGTGTCTCCCATGAAAACAATGTTGCTCTCCTTGAAATAGATGAGCGCATCACAGAAAGAATGAGACACGGTAGCGTGAACTTCAATCGTTTGATCATCAGTCACCAACGTAAGTTTATCCTTGAAATAAGAATTACCTCTTCCGCCTTCAAAGGGCGCATTTTCTTGCATATAAACAGTTGCTCCATTTTCCATGAATAGTGAGTTGGCTCCCGCATGATCGGAATCTGCATGTGTATTGATTACATGCCGAATTGGTTTGTCTGAAATGGTTCGGATAATGCCTAGTAGTTTTTCGTTTGTTTCTGCCTTCATGCCATCTACTAGCAATAGCTCGTTCTTGCCAATGAATAATCCAACATTGGCGCCCTGGCCACTACCTCCATAAAGAACATATATGTTGTCAGTTAATTGTTCCGGTATTATTCTCGGCTCATCTTGTGCGAGAGCAAGGTGGGAGAAAATGCATACGATAAGGTTGGTCAATAATGACTTTATTTTCATCTTGATGTTTTTTCTGATTTGTTTCAAGTTCAACATCCAGCGTATACAGATATTTGATGCCGGAGGTTACGAATTGTAGGTAAGCAAAAGGTAAATGGGAGTAGTTTGGCTATTCGTTCTCGTACCAGCTTTCCCGCACGTATTCGGCATCCCGTGATTCTTCTTCCCGATTCTTCATGATCAGATGAGTTTTATCGATTCGTCGACTACGGTAGCCTAACAGATGAAAAAATTGTTTTGTGAAGAGAAAGGCAATTTTCTGATTGACTCTAAGTGTATGCTTCTTTGGATCTTGCCATTTTATCCCGGGAAGTATGGTTAGCCATTTGTCAAGCCTGAACTTTCTAAGCAATCCGGAGAGAACCAGATAAATAGAAGGTATTCTCCTGATAGTAAAGTAACCTTCAATGCCTTGTGTTTGGTAGAGTGGCATAAAGATTCGTCCATCGCTCTGAGCTTTGATAGCTTTTCCATTGCTGTCCGCCAGTACCTGTCCTGTTCTTACACGTTGGAAATTAAAGTAGCCCGGACGCATTTTAAACTCCTCATCAGGTTGGATGAGGTAACGAAAGTAGATCTCATAGATGTTTCTAACATCTCCTGTCGTTTTTGCTAAACGATCATAGCACTGATGAAAATTGATGTTCTTTTTTTTAATACTCCCACAGAACACCATTGACAGGTAAATAAATGCCATATGATTTTCGATGGAAGACATGTTGTCGTGCTGACCAGCCTCATAGCCAAAGGCTACATATCCAAGCTCATTAATGTAGCTAAGGATCGGACCCTCCAGGTATTCCTCAATTCCTAGTATGATCGGTAGGGGATATTGCACCGTAAATTTTCGATTGAGCATACTATCATTGACGGTCAGAAAGGGCACCGTCTCGCTGGAGGTCGTATGAAGATCAAAAAAATAGAAAGGACCACTGTTAGTACTTAGAATCTCCTTTACCACCTTGTATATCTCTACTTGTTGCGCAATGTCCTCATTAGCGGCATCTTTGACTGAATCGGGCAATCGATGGATTCTATCCTCCATCCACACTCGATTTAAGTCCTCTTCGTGATACCTGACACCTCTTTCAAGTGCCCACAGGTTTCCTGCAATAGCGTAGATGCAGCCTTTGACCAGTGTTCGATCTACTTCTTGTAGCACTTTTTTCAAGGCAAAGACGCCGGATGGTTCATTCCCATGAATTCCACCCATAAAAATGAGTGTCGGTCCCTCTCCTGATCCCTCAATGTGATCTATGATTCGATCTGTTTCGATTGAATGATCAAGTGCCTTGCTATGCACTTTAATCATGATCAAACTTTATCAGATCAGCAATGGTGACAATACCTACCAGGTGCTCATCCTGGGTGACGGGCAAGCAGCCGATTTCTCGCTCCTTCATGAAAGATATGGCCTCCTGAATCGGAGTTTCCAGGGTAGTGGTCTCAACTTGATTTGTCATGATATCTACCACTTTCATGTTTTCGGTAAGAGCATTTGACTTCTCAAAGCGATCTACATGTGTTAGCGTAAGTAAGCCGCACAGATCTCCTGAATCATTCTCCACAGGGAGATGGTGTATGTTTTGCCATTTCATGATGTTAATTGCCAGGTCGGCTAGATCATTTTCGTTGACTGTAAATAGCTGTGTGGACATGACATGACAGATGAGATGCGCTGAATCATGAATGTGCGACGAATCTTCCTCAATCGGCCATTCATGCACAGGGTTTCCTACAAATTGATGATTATACATGGATTGGGTAAGTGCAAGCAAAGCATCATCTCTCTGCTTGGTCTTTCGAAGGTTTCGATATTTTCGAATGGTCCATTGTGCACCGGTAATCTTGGCGGCTCTTTCTTCAATCACATTCAGCAACCGATCCTTGTCTTCCTTGTCAATGTTCATTTTCCCAAGTCCCGTGTGAGCAATTGGCAGCAGCTCTCTCGTTACAAGTTCCCGGACGGACATAAAGCGATCCTGCCATAGGAGCACAGACTCTTTTCCTGTCCTCGCTGCTTTGATGAAATTTGATTTTGCGTCCCGGAAATCCATAGCGGATCCCATGTCATCAAAGGCCTTTGGTCGCCCCATCATTAGGCCAATCCAAAAAGCGAAATTCGCCATCTCATCGAGGATGGTAGGCCCGGACGGGATATATCTATTTTCGATTCGCAAGTGTGGCTTACCGTTCCCTACTCCGTAGCATGGGCGGTTCCACCGATAGATGCTTCCGTTATGAGTGTTGAGCGCCTGAAGTTTTGGGATCTTTCCAGCATCTAATTCGTCAATGGAATTGCTTTCGATCTCCTTGGAAAAGAGGACCTGATACCTGGAAATTTCATTTTTGAAAAAGTCTGCAGCTGTGCCGAATGCCCAGGAGTCGCCAAACGTCACGCGAGCCTGCTGATCTTTTAAAGCGTAGGATGAAGTTCGTGTGTCGATACTTTGTTGGAAGAGCGCGATCCGGGTTTCGCTCCACAATTCCCGGCCGAGGAGGAGGGGAGAGTTGGATGAGATTCCCATCACAGGACCGGAGATGGCCTGGGCCCAATTGTAACTAGGTATGAAGTCCTCCGCCTCGGTTTGAAGGTGCATTTGAAAACTGGTGTTGCAAGCTTCGAATAACACGGAATCGTGCATGATCGATAACTCGTCGATTCCCCGGATACGCAACTGGAAGTCATCGCCGCGGTGCTTCTTCATCATTTCATTCAGGACCCAGTACCGGGGATTTGGTGTCATGTAGTCAAAGACCAGCTCGCTCTTGGCAATCGTGGGAAGAATGCCGGTTAGCAGAATGTAGGTATCATACTCCTTTGCAACATCTAAAGCTTTGTTGAGGAGCTCACGTAATTTCTGTTCAGCGACCGAAAAACAATTACCGGTCAACTCTAAAGGGTCGAGATTTATCTCAAGATTATATTGGGCAATCTCCGTTGTGAAATGAGGATCGTCTAGCGCCTTCAGGATCTGTTCGGACGTTTTGGCGGGACGCCAGTTTTCGTTGATCAAACAAAATTCCTGTTCTGCACCAATCCTGGTAATGCCACTCTCAATCATTCCCTTTTCCAACATTATTTCAAGCGCCTTGATATCATCAAGCAAGTGCTTAACAAAGCTGGTGTGTACTTCTTCGTCGGTGGTTGTCCTTATGCTATGATCACCCATAGGTTGAGGTTGAGTTAATGACACAAAGATGAAAGGTAATGAGTCTTGCAGAATGATCAAAGCCATAGGAGGGGATGACTTTTATCTGAAGATCAAATTTCTGGTAGTCGTCAGGTAAAGAAATGTGCAAGAGCCTAATAATTGTTTTTAGAAGCCTAAGGATAGAAGTTACACAAACGATGTAGCTGCTTAACTATCAGAATAATAGGTAGTTAAACAAAAATTGTAGTAATCTTCTACAATCCCAAATTTATCTACAATTTCTCTATATACTGCCTGATCTTTCGAGCCACAGGACTGGCTGCTGAGCTATAGTTGGACATGACGATCACCACATATCCACTGTCCGGAAAGATGTCCAGGTTGGAGTTGATACCTGGGAATCCGCCTCCGTGCCCGATCACTTTCCCAGCTGAACTAGACTTTAGACTGAAGCCATACCCGTAGCTCGAGGTATGGTTTTTCCAGAGCAGATCCAGTGAAGATTTAGTGACAAGTTTTTCATTGATAAGGGCTTGAGAAAATTTGTGTAAATTTCTCACGGTAGAAAATCCGCCACCCGCCGGACCGCCCTTAAGCACATGTTTGTAAATGTTATTTTCCCAGCCGTATTCATTGTCTTTTGTCCTTACATATCCTATGGCTAGATTCTCCACGGGCTGGTCCATTTCATAGCAGTCGGTGTCTAACATTCCCGCTGGTTGGTAAATGTTTTCTCGGATATAATCAAAATAATCTTGCCCTGTGACCTTTTCAATCACCACACCCAAAAGTAGCATGCCGGTGTTGCTATATCGAAAGTTTTTTCCCGGCGCGGAGGATGGCCGACCTCCTCTTACCAGGGGTTTGTAATCCTCTACTTTTCGAAACTGCTGACGTGAAGAACTCCAGTAGGTGCTGTTGAAATAGCTGCCAAGTCCGCTTGTGTGGGAAAGCAAATGATGGACGGTGATTTGGTTAGTGATCTCAGTCGGAAGCCAACTTTCATCGACGTACTTGCTGATCGGATCATCTAGAGTAAGGTGCCCTCTTTCAACAAGCTGAAGAATACCCACTGAGGTGAACATCTTGTTCATAGACCCAAGGTTGAACTTCGTGTCAATGTTGTTGGCGACATGATACCTCTTGGAGGCTTCGCCACAGAAATTCTCCAACAAAATTTGATCTCCTTTTGAAATCAGGACTGCACCCGAGAACTCGTCCTTTTGACAAAGTTCGTTGATGAGTTGTTCAGTCTTTACAACCAACTCTTTGTTCTGTGCACATCCGATGATAGGAAGAAGAAGTGAGAACTGAATGAGAAATTGACTCAACTTTGGACGTATCATTTTGGGTTTGCGATTTGCTTCCTTGATACGAAAATTCTCCAGACAAGGACAGGCCTATTGTGTTAATCTTTGTGAAGTAGGACGGTGATCAGAGCCAATCAGAAATCCAAAAATCTAAAATCCAAAATCCCCCAATCTACCATCTTCAAATCCCAAAATCGACCTAGTACCCACTTGCCTTTCCTTCGCCGCTCGAGGAATCAGAAGCTCCCACCATAATTCCGTTCTCTGCATCATACCGGATGCCCATCAAAACTCCGAGTCTGCTTCTATCGGAGAGGGTGTGTCCCATTGCTTCAAGCGCTTTCCTCGTATCGGGTGAAAGCATGTCCCGCTCGTAGATGATTCGATCCGGTAGCCATTGATGATGTATTTTCATGACTTCAATCGCTCGATGGATTTCCATATCGAATTCGAGAACGTTTAGGACGGTCTGAAAAACCGTATTAATAATTGTGCGACCACCAGGGCTGCCAATGACAAGGTAAGGTTTGCCATCTTTTGCCACGATAGTGGGGGTCATACTTGAAAGCATTCTTTTCTCTGGCTCAATCAGATTTGGTTTGGTCCCAATTTGACCTCTGCTGGTCGTGACGCCTGGCACCGGATTGAAATCTCCCATTTCATTGTTAAAAATGAATCCAAGCTCCTCCGAACCTAATCTGGAGCCGTACCCATATTCTAGTGTGTATGTTAGAGAAACAGCGTTCCCGTTTTTGTCCATCACAGAGAAGTGGGTTGTGCTGTTCCCATCATACAACTGTCCGAACCGGGAAGAGTCACTGATCGAGGCCCTTTGCATATCTATCTCCCCGAATCGATTCTTTGCATGATCTTTTGAGAGGAGTCGGTTAACAGGCATTTCGGGATTGAAATCAGGATCACCAAGATGCTCGGCTCGATCAGCAAAGGCACGACGCATGGCTTCTGCCACAAAATGAACGTATTTGGTTGAGTTGAACTCAAGCTCCTCAAAGTCTGCCAATTCCATTAGGTTCATCATTTCGATTAATGCAACACCACCAGAACTCGGCGGAGGCATCGAATAGATCTCATAGTCCTTGTAGGTACCCTTGAGTGGCTCTCGCTCGATAGCTTCGTACTTGGCCAGATCCTGCTTCGTGATCAATCCGCCATTTTTCTTCATGTAGGAAGCGATCTTTTTGGCAACATCTCCTTTGTAAAAGCCGTCATGTCCTTTGTCTCGAATGGCGGCTAGTGTTTGTCCCAATGCAGACTGCGTCCATGTTTCACCCGGTTGCACAAGTTCACCCTGTGAATCTGCAAAATAGTCGCCCATGAATGAATCCGGTTGCCTTTCCCTGAATCGCTCAGCGGGACCATACAAGGTCCAGTTCATGGTGAATCCCTTTGAAGCCAGATCTACAGCGGGTTGAACCAGGTCTGCCCATGAAAGGCTTCCATATTTTTGATGAGCCTTATATAGCCCTGCGACGGTGCCGGGAACACCAATGGCCTTAATGCTTAAGTGATTTTCATTTCGGATGAGATTTCCCTCTTCGTCGAGGTACATATCGTTCGTCGCTTTCAATGGAGCTTTTTCCCGAAAGTCAAAGGTGGTAACATTTCCCTCTGCATTCATAAAGACCATAAATCCACCACCGCCAATGTTTCCAGCAGAAGGATGTGTTACAGCAAGCGCAAAAGCAGTTGCAACAGCCGCATCTACAGCGTTTCCACCTTTTTTCAGGATATCGACTCCAACATCAGAAGCAATACTGCTAGTTGAGACAACCATGCCGTTTTTGGCTTTGGTTTGGGCGATGGAGTGAGAAAAGACAATGGAAATCGAAGCAAGAAAAATGGTCAGTTTGGTTTTCATGGCTGATGGTTTAGAAATGGAGACGGAAGATAGTGAATCTCCAGATATCATCTAAAGTAAATTGGTATTCATACAACTCAAAATGATGAAGACCAAGTGCAGTTCATGGGCTGAAACATCCTGCAAAACTGGCCATTTGTTTGGTTGGTGATCAAAAAGCAGGATTCTCATTTTATCAAAACTGGCTCTGGGAAACTACTAGTGTAGTGCATTCAGTGGCAGGAACTCTATATGGGATATACCTATTTAAAGGAAGATTCCCTTGAAACTTACCGTGTGAAGAAAAGTTCACGCGAGGATACATTGTCAAAAGATAATTTTTGTTATGTTTGATTCAGATTTAACCTTCGGTTCGCCACCTACGAACCACAACCTGTATTTATTGGTATTAACGGAAGGATGCGAATGCCCTGAAAGTTGGCATTTGTGATTTTCTGTGTTACACCTCATCAGTGTGCCTGTCACTAGCCATTGAATGCGGTGTAGAAATTTAATATGATATGAAATTGAAGATTTCACCAAACTGTCGAAGGCAGTATGGAAGAAATCCAAATCTGACAATGAAACAATTACGAATGAAGAATGATAAGTTAAGCCAACAGGGCTACAATGAACTTGCAGCTACAACTTGCAACTTAAAATTCTCCAAAACCGAATCTAAAACCTTGAAAACGACAAGAATATGAAAACAATCTACATTACCCTTCTAGTTCTCTGTTACACTTTTGTATCAAAGGCTCAGTCCTGGACGGCACATTCTAACGGTAACGATCTGTACTTCACAGGTGGTAAAGTTGGTATTGGTACTTCAGCGCCCGTAGACCACTTGCATATTTACGCGGGACACCTTCGCCTTAGCAATACTTGGAGAATAAAGTGGGGTGGCGGGGATACCTATATAAGGGGAAGCTCTGGTGCAAATTACCTGAGATTGAAGACTGATGCCGGCGGATCTATAGATTTTCGCACAGGCGGGGAGTATGTGCGAATGAGAATTGATTCATTGGGCTATATAGGCATAGGTACAACAACCCCTTTGAATCCCCTTCAGGTTTCAGGATCTGGTACAAATGAGGGTGGAGTTTCTGTTGCCTCAGAAGTTGTTGCCCGCTTTACCAGCACTTCAAACCACTCAGCCATTTCCGTCGATGCAATAGCCGGACAAGATCCAATTCTCTACCTGGCAGAGGACGGAGAAGCCATGTGGGATGTTAGAAGTGATCAAAGTGATGCTGATAAATTTCAGGTTAGATGGCAAAATCGCGTTGGAACAAATACCGCCAGGCTGACAATTGATAATTCTGGCAAGATTGGTGTAGGAACAGTCAGCCCTTCAGCTCGCTTCGATGTTTTTCAGGGTGGGACACTTGGAGGAAAGTTCGCACCATCAAACGCTCTTCTAAGTGTTGGGGACGGTACCATAGACCTTGTGATGGATGGAAATGAAATCTATAGCAATCATGTTTTGGCATTAGGGTCGTCTTATACGCAGGACATCAGTTTCAGGAATGTGGATGCTTCCGGTCATGAACACCTGATGACCATCAAACCAAGTGGCAATGTTGGAATTGGCACCACAGGTCCTTTGAATCCCTTTCAAATTTCAAAGGTTGGCACCAACGAAGGTGGTGTATCAAATGCATCAGAAGTCGTTGCACGCTTTACAAGTACGGCAAATCACTCAGCCATTTCCGTTGATGCAATAGCCGGACAAGATCCGATCCTCTACCTTGCTGAGGCCGGAGATGCTATGTGGGATGTTAGAAGCGATCAGAGTGATGCTGATAAATTTCAGGTAAGATGGCAAAATCAGGCCGGTGCAAATACCGCAAGACTCACGATTGATAATACCGGTAAAGTAGGCATTGGGACTACTTCTCCGCAAGAAAAACTGTCCGTGGATGGAACGGTGTTAGCAGAAGAAGTAAAAATTGTACTGGACGTTAACTTCCCGGACTATGTATTCGAAGATGATTATGACCTAAGATCGCTTGAAGAAATCGAAAAATTCATCAAATCCAACAATCATCTGCCCGAGATCCCATCTGCGAGTGAAGTGGAAGAAAAAGGCTTGGAGCTCGGACACATGAATGTATTGTTAGTTAAGAAAATTGAGGAATTAACGCTCTATACCATTGATCAGGAATCGAAAATCAAAGATCAATCTAGCGAAATCCGGAATCTACGGTCCAACAATGAGCAGCTTCATCAAAAGCTTGAAGCCTTGCTAGATCGCGTGGAAAAACTTGAAAAGGGACAGTAATGAGAACGTATCTAGCAACACGCTTACTGCTCTGTTTGACCAGCATAAGTGTCTTAGGTCAAACCAAAGACGGCTCAGAACTAGCGGAACAGATCACCAACATTGTGCCACCACCACCGGACGCTGCTGCCATTACAAAATACGGTGATATTCCTGTGGACTATTACAATGGTCTTCCACAGATCGAAATCCCGATATATACGATCAAGTTGAAGCAGGTCTCAGTACCTATTAGCTTGAAGTACCACGCGAGTGGCATCAAAGTAAATGATGTAGCATCATCCGTTGGTTTAGGCTGGGCACTGAATGCCGGTGGCACTATTGCTCATACGATCGTAGGGAAGCCAAATGCCCCTGGTAGTGGCGTTTCATTACCTGCTGATCCGTACAACTTTGATCCAAACATTGCATTGACGGATCCTCCAAGTACGGACTACAACTACGCCAATAACCTGATTGAAAACACGCTCGATCCACATCCTGATAAGTACACCTTTAGCCTGCTTGGTCAGGCCGGCCAGATCGTTTGGGATTCCAGCCAGGTAGGGCATACCATTCCCTATCAAAAGTTAAAAATCACAACAAATGGCGATTACAAGATAGTGGATGAGAAAGGTGTTATTTACACATTTGGTATAACCGAAAGCCAAACCAGCGAAGATGAGTGTTTGGTGACACCACCTGACGATCGAACGGCTACAGGTACTGCTACTTATCATCTAAGCAAGATCGAGACTCCGAATGGTGAAGTAGTTAACCTTACTTATGAGAATGTGAACTACGACTATTATTCAAGTGAGTATCAGACTGAATTTACTCCACTCGATCTTTCCGTAGGTGGTTGTGATCAGACAATTCCCGGGACGCAGTGTAAACAAAAAATCACCGTTACGGGGAAGCGCCTGACAAATATCGCTGTGGTGGATGGGCTTAGTGTTTCGTTCAAGTATGGCGCAAGTAGAACGGATCTTCCAGGAACTCATTCTTTGGATAGCATTCGGATCAAGAATGTTGACGGAATTGTTGAGCGAAATTTCGTTTTAGATCACAGTTACTTTAACAATTCCAATACCACTGATCCTGAGAATTATAAAAGACTCAAGTTGCTGTCGGTTACTGAGCAGGCTCCATTTACTACTGAAACAAAAGTGCACACTTTCACCTACAACGAATCCGTCTCATTGCCTCCTCGGCTGTCCAATGATCGGGATCACTGGGGGTACTACAATGGAGCTGGGAACGGAGCTGAACTGATCCCAGATATTGCCTATCTAGGACTGGACTACACCAGTGGTACGGATCGAAGTGCTTCGGCTACCCATAGGGAGGCAGGAATGCTAACTGAAATAGAGTATCCTACTGGCGGAAAGACCGTTTTTGACTATGAATCTTATCAATATTCAGAGACCTATACCTCCTATTCCTGGAACGCCAGCCAGACTTTATATGACAAGACAGTAGCTGCTGATCAGACCTTTGCATTGCTTGATGCCTTTACCTATGATGAGGATATTCACAAGACGCTGAAAATATATTTCACGCTGGATGACTCCAGAAGCTTGATCGAAATTGATGCTCCTGATCAAATCATTCAGATAGATGAAAATACCAACTCTCCTGTTACTATCACCAATCCGGCACCTGGTGACTATGACATAACAATTCTAAATCGCTCGACAACGCAGACGGCCACTTTAACGGTAAAGACGGATATCCTCACTTCCACGTCGGTAACCGAAACAATTGTAGTAGGTACGCCCCGAATTCGATCTATCACGGATGAAGACGACGAAGGAAATCCTGATGTGGTTCGCTATTTCCACTATGTTGCTCCTTCTTCCACCACAGAAGGTGATTTGACGACAACCTCCAGTGCTCACAACGTTGGAGTTCCCAAATACTGGTCAATTCATAACGTATTCAGCGATAACGACCTCTCGGGGAATAACTATTGCAAGTACTACTCCTTATCATCTGCTAGCAATGCAGAAAACAAATCAACATCCTACGAATATGTCGCTGTATCGTATGGAGATTCTTTAGGCGCAGAAGGTCGGACGATTTTGGAATACAAGGACAAGGGAGATATCGCGAATGGTGGTATCGCTGGTGCGCAAGGGACAGACTATTCCTGGATGCGAGGATTGTTGGAGAAAAAAACGGACTACAAGTATGTTAACAGCACCACATTCGCTAAGGTCCGGGAAGAAATCAATGATTATACCTTCCATCACGATACGACAGATTTTTGGGAGTTTGATCAGACCGGGGCACATGTTTCAAACAATGAATTTACTCAGCTAGGCTTGAACATCAAGTTAAAGCGTGGTGCAACTTCGTCACTACCTGCCGAGTTTGAATACTCATTCTACAAACAACCTTCGGCCTGGTATTTTCATAAGAAAAAAACCGTAAAAGATTTTAGCGATACGGCAAATCCGATTGAAGCTACTACGGAATACTTTTATGACAACCCTGATCATGTGCAGGTGTCAAGGATTAAGTCGAGTACGGGAGATCAGGGGAAGCATCAGGTTCAGCACTTTCAATATGCAGAAGACTATACCGACAACACTGGGTTTGTCAAAGACATGAAAGATGACCATATGCATGCACTTCCGATAGAGTCAACCAGGTATCTCGAAAACCAGGCGGGAACAACGATTCTTGGTATTCAATCCAGTATGCTCAATGAGTATCACGTCTCTGGGCAGATTGAAAAACAGCATGTTTTAGACAATTCGGCACTACTATCCACAAGTGTTTTCAAATTTTCAAGCAGAACAAACAATGATGTACCACCCATAGGCTCTCCTACAGTATTTACAGAACATCCAAGCCTTACGTACGAAAATCGCGCAAATTTGACTTACAACAGTGACAACAATGTGGTACAGGTCGAGCAGGACGGTGCCTATACTGCCTATGTGTGGGGACATGACGGCCTGCGGTTGGTAGCAAAAATTGAAAATGCCACCGAAAGTCAGGTTAACACGGCATTGTCTGCGCCCTATACAGTTCCTAATGGCCTGAGCACAACGCAAGAGACAGCGCTACGGGGTATTTCAAATACGATGGTAACTACCTATGAGTACGATGATATGCTTCGCCTGACCAAAATCAAACCGCCAAATAAATTGTACCAGGAATTTAGTTATGATCGATTTGATCGTCTCTATCAGGTAAAAGACCATCAAGGTAATGTGCTGTCTGAAAATTCATACAACCACAACCCTTCAAACTAAGCGCCATGAGAAACTTAACTACGCTTTTCGTATTGTTTTTTGCGGCTGGAGTTTTCGGACAAACCACCACAAAGAACTATGTCCAGACGACCACAGCTAAAAAGGCCACAACGGCAACTCTCACTAGTAACAATAACAATAATGAAGTAATCAAAACCATCCAGTACTACGATGGATTAGGTCGTCCGATGCAGACGGTAACCCGCTGGGGAACACCGAATGGTAAAGACCTGATCACACCAATTGCCTATGATGAGAGAGGTAGGGAAGCCAAGCAGTACTTGCCATATGGAGCCAGTGGTACCAGTGGAGCATATCTTTCCGGATGGTCCACTGATATTGACACATTTTACCATGCTTCCGGAGATAACGTTGCAAATTCAGACTTCTACTACTCAGAAACGAAGTACGAAAAATCTCCTCTTAGCAGGATTACAACTCAGGCGGCGCCTGGAAACGATATAAATGCAACGATTCCAAAAGTGGTTACGACCGAATATCGTACGAATACATCATCGGATGTGATCAAGTGGACGTATGATGGTGCCAAGATCGTTGCCAATGAAAAATACGATGCTGGCTTGCTCTTTGTTAAGAAAGTGACGGATGAAGATCAAAGGGTTATCGAGGAGTTTACCGACCATAAGGGCAGGCTACTAATGAAGCGATCCAAGGTCGATTCTACCTGGGCGAACACCTACTATATCTACGATGATTTGGATCGCTTGCAGGTAGTTATACCTCCGGTAGGCAGTGAATATGATGTAGCGTCATCGGATACTACGCTTGCGACGGGTAACTTTTCAGGCCAGCTAACTTATTCCTTTGATGCAACCGTAACGGGTGGTGCAGGGACTACACTTACTACCTATACACACATTTTGCCACAAGAGGAATTTCTTACTGCATGGGCTTTTGTCTACGAATACGATGGCCGGGGCCGAATGATCTCCAAGCAAGTGCCGGGTGGTGGCAAGGTGCTCATGGTCTATGACAAATGGGATCGACTGGTTCTCACACAGGACTCCAGTCAGCGGGTAAACGACGAATGGCTGTTCACTAAATACGATGCTTTTAATCGCCCGGTGCTCACGGGGAAAAAGGTTATAGCTGGAAGTGAGCAGACAATCAGGGCTGATGTGCATACTTCCAACGACCGGTTTGAGACGTACAGTAGCGGACCGCTCAAAGGGTATACAAACGATACCTATCCATCTGCTGGAGTAGGGGTGGCAGATCTACTCACCGTCACCTATTATGATGATCACAATGCCACTACCAAGACTTACAGTGACCAGACAGACTTTACGACGGGCACTGATCTTGTCGACCCGGTTGAAAGTACAGACATACGAGGACTGGTCACTGTGACGCTTACCGAAGATGGCACAGGAACAAGCACGTTTATAGAAACGGCTACCTTCTATGACGATCGTCAACGGGTGATCCAGACATTAAGTGATAATCACCTGGGAGGAACAGACAGGGTTAGCAACCAGTACGATTTCGTAGGAAATGTTCGGAAAACAAGAACCGAGCATTCGGACGGGACAAACACCTACACGGTCCTTCGTACGCACGATTATGACCACATGAATCGGTTGACGAAGACGACACATAAGACAGACACAGAAACAGCAGTCACTTTATCTGAGGTGGAGTACAACGAACGTGGTGAACCCATTGAACGGGACCTGCACGATGGCGAGCAATCGATCGACTACAGTTACAATATAAGAGGTTGGTTGACGAAAATTAATGATGCCGGGCTGAATTCAACAGGAGATACCAATACCGATTTGTTTGGGATGGAGCTATTCTATGATGCATCTTCCGGTTTGAGCGGACAAGAGGCGCAATACAACGGCAACATCAGCTCAATCAAATGGAGCAACTACGATTCTGACGGGAGCGGTGTATCGACCCGAGGTTATGTTTACGATTACGATGACTTGAACAGGATAACAGATGCTGATCATTTCACTAACGGAAATAACGATTCTGACGACTTTAATATGTCCGTCTCCGAATATGATCTGAACGGAAACATCAAAAGTCTGGATCGTTATGGGGATGGTGGATCGCACATAGATGACTTAACCTATGCGTATGATGGAAACCAGCTAATCAAAGTAGACGATGCAGCCGTAGATACTGTTGGCTTTACTGAATCCGGTTCAGGAACGGACTACACCTATGATGGCAATGGGAATATGATTTCGGATGCCAACAAAGGAATAACTGCGATCGATTACAACCATCTAAACCTCCCAACCAAAGTCACATTTGATGCAAGCAACTACATCGAATACCAGTACGATGCGGCCGGCATCAAGCTACAGCAGAAAGTGACCGAGGGAGGAAGCGTGGTGAAGACGACCGATTATGTAGGTGAGTTTATCTATGAAGATGGTGTATTGCAGCTAATACAACACGAAGAAGGCAGAGTTGTTCCTGAATGGAACAGCGGACAAACGGCCATTAACGACTGGGATTATCAATACTATTTGAAAGACCATTTAGGCAATACGCGGTTGACATTTGCGATCGAGCCTGAGTTTTATGAGTCTGAAGCAACAATGGAAGTTGCAGCAGAAGCCAACACCTTTAATGGGTATGTGGCTACCTCAGCATCTGGTGAAGCAAATAGCGGCTCTCATGTTTACAGAAACTTTAATAATTCGAATGATGGATTAGGAATGAGCATTTTCTTAAGCATTAACAAAGGTGATACGATTAAAGCGAGTGCCTATGCTTATTATGATGACCCAGGAAGTTCGTACAGTCTGGCAACAGGTCTGATTGAAGGAGCACTTTTTGGAATATTTAACCCAGCAAATCTTATCGAAGAGGCGACCGTTGCTCAAAGTAATTTTGATGGTGCTTTTGCAGGAGGAACATTGCTTGGAAATAGATCGACCACATCTACGGTTCCTCACGCATTTGTTAATTACATTTTCTTTGACAGGGGTATGAATTATGAGAATGCCGGGTTTAAACAGATTACGAGTGCTTCTAATGGTTCATCTGTTAAAGTGACTGCTGATGATTTCATTGCCGATCAGGATGGGTACATCATTGTCTATCTCTCCAACGAAACTACCGGATCTACTTTACCTGTAAGCTGGGATGACTTCACGGTCTATCACGGCAAGACGAACGTGGTCCAAACTGACGATTATTATCCTTTTGGTTTAGCTTTTAACTCAAGCTCTAGGACTGCAAGTGTTGCTCAAAACTTCCGCTACAATGGCTTTGAGCACATGAATGACCTCAATCTTGGCTTGTATGACTATCAGGCGAGGTATTATGATCCTGCGATAGGCAGGTTCACGACGATTGATCCTGCTGCGGATTTGATGAGACGAGTATCGCCTTATGCGTATGCGTTTAATAACCCGATAAGGTTTACGGACCCTGATGGGATGATACCGAATGATTTGGCTTTGGAGGGACAGAAGTCTACGAATATATTTAGTGCCACTGGAAGTCCTTTTGGACAACAAGCAAATGAGAATTTTAATTTTGATAGAGCGGGAAGTACTGGTAGAACTGAAAGCTCAAGTCAGTCAAATTCTACAAGTACTAGAGAAGAGGAATTAGATTTCATAACAAGATTAAACAGAAAAATTGCTGCTATTGAAGGCATAGGACAAGGCGGATCAGCTACTGTTTATGTCGAAGAAGATGGATTAGGTCATGTATATATTGAAATTGATGGCACGGTATACTCATATGGTCGTTACTTAGGTTCAGATTCTCCAGCACTAGGTGCATTAGGACCAGTGGGACCCGGTGTCCTTATTAGATTAAATGGTGCAACCGCTCAAGAATTTATCTCAACTAGAACACAAGATTTTCCTACTCAGTCTTTTATCGTTGAAGGAGATACAAAAGCAATGAGAGCTCACTTTGATAACCTATTCAATAATGGTACTCCAATTGAGGGAAGACCTTCAAGTAGAGTAGTAGACAGATATTCATTAATTGGGAATAACTGTACAACAGGGGTATGTGCAGGTCTTAGATCTGGAGGTGTAAACATTCCAATAATTCAAACTCCAGCTGGTTTTATAAACCATATGGAAAATTATTTTAATAAATTAACGATTCCAATCACGGTACCAAGGATACGATGAGAATTAGAAGTTATATAGGCATTGCCACAATCATACTCATTATAGTCTTGGAATTTTTTGGTGTTCTAAATCTTAATGTGAGCTACAAATATGAGGTTGATCACATGGAGACTTTTTTACAACTGAATGAAGCTAACCAAGATTATGATTTAGAGTCGAGGAAGAATCAACTCACAAAACAAATTCAGTTTAGTTATATAAGGCTAGCCTTGGAATTTGTTGTTTTAATTTGGCTGGTGATCAGAAAGAAGCTGAGTTAAAGTTTATTTAAGACTTCATACAAAAAGCCCCTTACTGGCGCGGATCTTCCGGCGTAGGCTTTGTGGTTGGGAGATCCGTGCCTGATATTCTGTCGGCATGCATTAAATAAAAACTGTAGCCTGGCCGTCTACTCTTTTCTTATCAATTCTTGCATGAATGTCTTATTCTTGGCAAGGCAATGAGCGAGAAGTATAAGATCAGAGATCAGGACAAGCTGTACTTTGTTACCTTCAGTGTTGTACAGTGGGTGGATGTTTTTACAAGACCAGAGTACAAAGACCGATTA
>JANQOR010000017.1 GCA_028285685.1 Cyclobacteriaceae bacterium
ATCCGACTTGATCTTCAACTAGAGGAAGACTTTGACCTATTCGTAGATAAAAACACCACCTCAACAATGTTTCGAAACCTGTTGAGTAATGCGATTAAG
This sequence comes from Cyclobacteriaceae bacterium, assembly GCA_028285685.1. Taxonomy (GTDB): domain Bacteria; phylum Bacteroidota; class Bacteroidia; order Cytophagales; family Cyclobacteriaceae; genus Ekhidna. Next base: position 100 of record JANQOR010000017.1, read on the forward strand.
TTCACTGAAACAGGTGGGCAGATTCAAGTCTCCGCCATGAAAAACGGCAAAGCCGGAATTATTAAGTTCGTTGATAATGGTGTCGGAATGCCAGACGCTAAACTGAAAGTTCTTTTCGAATTAAATGATAAGATCACGACCAAAGGTACTTCTGGTGAAACAGGTCTGGGGCTAGGGCTACAACTAGTCTATGATTTCGTCCAATTGAACAAAGGAAAAATCGAAGTGGAGAGTCAGGAAGGGAAAGGCACCTCATTTAGCGTTCATCTGCCACTGTCTGCTTCCATTGAAGATTCAAAAAGTCCTGGTTAGAAATTCAAAATTTTACCTTACCTAAGATGATTGATCACATTGTGAAAGAAGAGATGCTCAATCGAAAATTCTTACATACAATATGTAGGTCAAAATACCTGTGATAATGTTGATGGCAATAAGCAAAGTTGTGAAAGACTTTTCGCGGAAGTCGACAAAACTAGCATTAGGGTCAACTTTCAAATAGGACGAATTTCGCTGCGCTTTTATACTTGCATTTCTCATAGCTCATGTTGTTGGTTCTTAAACAAATTAATCTAATTCCAATTGTTTTAAGCTCGCATCAAATGTGTTAAATGAAATTTTTATAAGTAATTGATAATCAAATATTTATGATATTATACTTTATTTAATACGAGAAAAATATTCTCACCGACATTAAGTTTCTTACAATCAACAAAGTCGAACATCGATGTTGTCAAGCTAAAACAGAGCCATCCAATAAATCGAAACGTTTAGCTTGCGCTGACCCAGTCAACTAAATAAAAAAATGCACCACATTCTGTGGTGCATTTCCTAGCTGGTTCCTAATGGTTAATTAATGTAATTACCGCTGACTTTTGAAAAAATTAAAGCCTATACAAATAAAATGTCTTTCCAATAATTCAATCTAATTTTTATTTCTAAAAAGAGGCATTATCTTAACTAACTGATTAGTAGAGACATAGAAAAATATTCTTATAAAATTTCAAGAAAAATATTCTTAGAAGAATTAATATTATGCTAAAACCAGCTCTTTGGATTTAATCAACCAAAACATAAAGACTCTGCGGAAGTTGGAGAATATCAAAAGCCAGAGTGAATTTGGTGAGATGATAGATGTTCCCACCCACAACATCAATAAGTATGAGCACAACGTAATACCCAAACCAGAGGTTCTTCGAACAATTGCATCAAAGTTCAAGATCAATCTGCACCTCTTTCTCACAAAGGAACTGACAGAATCGAATTTTGAAGAGTTCAAGATCGAATTCAACACAGAGGTTAAGCTAGAAAGCTTGCTAAATGAGGTTACCACCGAGTATCAAATTAAGAGAGGCGATTTAGACAGGTTCACTACTCTATTCGGTGACAAGCTTAAGCGGCTTGAGAATAATCAACTTAATGAGATCGACCGTAAGAAGCTATTTGGAGACTTAAGGGCAATCTTCCTTGCATTTAACAAGAAGTTAACTGAATTCTATATCATGCAGGATCATCTCGCCGAGATAATTGGAGAGCAAAAGTCTATTTAGTCGACTTTGATATTCATGAATTTAGTTTGAATCTCTGAAACCGCCTCAGACACTTTCCTTTTCGATCGAGATCGATAGTACAGGATCGACAACGCGTAAACTAATGCCGTTGTTGCCAACACAAGGGCTACAATCACCATTGGCCTGGAGAAAAAGGGAGCTGGTTTGTTGAATTCATCATACTCGTTCACGACATTGGCAAATAGGATCCGGTCACTTTGACTCTTGTAGTTCTCTCCTTTTGCCAGGATATCTTGCATGTTGGAATTGTAGATTTCAGAATAACCAAGTGCTTCTTTAAATTGATTGTTCTCCTTTAACGCAGAGGTAAGGTCAGAATAGATTTGGACCTGCTCAATGTTGTTCTTGTCATGTTTTTCGTTGAGAGCATCCTTCCAGATGGAAATCGCTTCGTCGGTTCGACCATCCCTCAACAGTACAGTTCCAAGATCATACTTGGTAACGAATATCGATCCACTTTCACGTTTGTATTCAAGTGCTTTTTCAAAGGCTGTGACAGCAGCCTCAACGCTACCCTCATACATATGGGTAACTCCAATGTCATGGTAAGCCAACCCGACAAACTCCTGCAAATCAGCGTTGCCAACGTAAGTCCTAATCATATTGTTATAGGAAAGTCGCGCCATCTCATAGTCTTCCATGGTTTTATACATTAGGCCGATTTGATGATAAACACTTGCGATATTCTCGTGATAGTCAATTTGCTTAGCGTACTCCAACGACTCCGTAAAGGCTTCCTCAGCCTTGAAAAATGATATACTATCTCCCTTTAGTTTTAGGGCCACACCGTAGTTGTAGTAGAGATCAGAAAGAAGGTCCATTGTCAGATCGTCCTTCAATCTTATGGCAGACTCATAGTTGTTTATAGCCGCATCGTATTGACCATAGAACCGGTACAAAATGCCAAGATTATTGTAGATATTCATCTTTAATGAAGAATCATCCGTCTGCAAAATATCTTTCAAAGCAATGTTATAGTGATGGTAAGCTTGAGAGACGTCTTCAACGATCTCATCGTAGATGTATGCCTTGTACCACTTTGCCTTGCCAGCATAGTACTTAGAATCGATGGACTCAGCATTCGATATGATCTTATCTAACTTCTGTAGTGCCATATCTGAATTATCATCCATGATTTCCAACACTTCAGCGAGCTCAGCATCCAATGTGGACTTGATTTCCGGATCAATTACTTCAAGATCCGCCTCCTGAACGCATGATGAAAGGGTGAACAGGGTGATGAACAAAACACCGATCAATTTTCTTAGTCTCCCGGTGATTACTGTCGTAATAAGATTAGATTTTGACATGCCTTAGTAATTAGTAAAAATTGTAGGTTTTAGTTTAGCTAGTTGGTTTTGACTTTTTCTCCTTCTCCTCATCGGTTTCTTGTTCTATCTGAACATCTGCTTTATCAAAAATCTCCTGATCTTCATCTCCGCATGCAGTTAGACTCACTAAGCTGAAGCAGAACGCGATGAGCAATTGTGCTGTTTTTTTAATCTGTTTTTTCATGACAACGGTAACCTATTAGAATTCCGAAAGTACCAAAAACTACACTTTTGACTATAAAGCATCCGGTAATGGCCGATTTCCGTCTAAAAAAGCTGTTTGTTGAAGAGGAATATTCTTAGCAATAAGAAATTTATTCTGCTAGATTAATCCACATTCATTTTGCCAAAAACTTCACGAATAATTTGATCTTTTCCAATACCTACCAAATCATCACGGTTGCGTAAGGTCAACACTTCTAAAACTCGTTTCTTTTTAACCAAGTGTTTTTGTTTCTAATTTCCTATCTTGTTTTTCAAAAAACAGCACATACAAAGACACTTCGCAAGTAAAGGTCTTGATGTCTCTGACTTATGCCACGAATTACTGCATGCTTGTTCATTTTTTTTGTAAGCTCCTGCGACTACTTTCAGTATAGCCCTCACGCATTTGATTTAGACGAATCACAAACCAATCTGAATGCAAAGAATCTCCTTAGGTTGGAAAGCAATCCTGCAGATGATACAATAAGATTCGTCATTACCGGCGATAGTCAGCTGGCGATAGACGAGTTACGTGATCTAGTAGAAAGTGTAAACAGCCTTAGAGATGTTGACTTTGTATTTATAGCGGGTGATCTCACTCAAAAAGGGACGGCTAAGGAATACATATGGGTTCAACGCGAACTAGAAGAACTTGACGTTCCGTACTTGGCCATTGTGGGTAATCATGATTTGGAGCGCAATGGAGAAAGCCTGTTCAAGACTATGTTCGGTCAGCTGGACTACTCCTTCTCTTATGGAAATACGAAGTTCATTTGCCTCAATACGAATTCTTATATCTACAATAACAACGGCAACATTCCAGATACAGACTGGCTAACTCAAGAAATGGAGGTTCCGGAAGAGGTGGAAAATGTCACAATTGTTTCGCATATTCCTCCTTGGTGGGCTCCGCAGTTTGATCCTGATTTAGTACCAGTGTATACAAACTTGTTGGCTAACAACCAAAAGACATTGGTGTCCATTCATGCTCATGCCAGCAGTTTCTTTTTTGGCCAGCTATTCAGAGATGATGTGGATTACCTTGTGGTCCCGAGCATCATGCAGGATCCGACAACTCCCGTAGACAAAAGTTACGTTCTTGCCGAGATCGTCGGTTCAGTACTTATACATGAAAAAGTCATTTATTGAATAGAAAAATGAGAATTCTCTATCTGGCTCTAGCTCTCATCCTCCCGCTGTCTGTATTCTGTCAGGAAAACGATCAGACAATGCCTTCAAATGAAAAAAGGTTCAGACCTAATCCCACAGTCCAGTTTGCCGGAGGAACAGGAATGATTTCGTTGGGTTTAGGACACTCCTATGCAAACAACAAGTTAGAAAGCCAAGTCTTGTCTGGTTATGTACCTAAAAAATACGCTGGAAAGACACTCTGGATTCTCACCCTGAAGCAAACGTACTTTCCTTTCAAGTTAAATTTTCGGAGACATCTCAAGAAGTCTTGTTACATCTACCCTATCTCCATAGGAGGCTCCGTGAGCATATATAACCTCCCTTCAAAAAATTCCACTGAATTGCCCTTTATAAAGAATTCGACTATGTATAACTATTTTTTGGGAGGAAAAGTCGAGATAGAAGTTAAAGAGCAATCATCTCAATTTGTGGAATTTTACTACGAAATTGGGAGCAACTATATCGAAACATACATATATCACCTCAATAGGTCCACGGTGAAATTTAGGGAAATACTTAATGTCGGAATTGGGGCCTCATTTCATCTTTAGCTTTTAATCTGTTTATGCCCAGAATTATCATTCTTTTACTTTTCACTCTCATTTCCTCCTGTGATTATTTTCAATACAGTCCGCATGCGATTGACTTTGATGAATCACAGACCAATTTGAATGCAAAAAACCTTTTGAAATTGCAAAGTAATGTGGGTGATGACACTATTAGATTTGCCATAACCGGAGACAGCCAGGAAGCAACTGATGAACTAAATGAACTTGTTGAAAGCGTTAATTCGCTCAGTGATATTGATTTTATTTTGATTGCCGGAGATCTCACACAGGATTCTTATGTGAGAGAGTATAAATGGGTTCATCGTGAGCTGAAAAATTTGATAATCCCATACATTGCCGTTGTAGGCAACCACGATCTACGACGGAATGGTGAGCGATTGTTTCTGGAAATGTTTGGAGCATTGGATTTTTCCTTTACTTATGAAAACACCAAATTTATTTGCCTAAACAACAGCTCTTATATCTACGACTGGAATGGAAAGGTTCCGAATCTTGAGTGGCTATCGGAGGAAATGGACAATTCAGCTGATGTGGAAAACATCGTGGTGGTTTCTCATATTCCTCCTTGGTATCCTCCAAAGTTTGATCCTAAACTTGAAATACCCTATGTAAATACTCTATCACGTAGAAGCAAAACTCTGGTGTCTATTCATGCACATGCCGGGCTGTTCTATTATGGCCAGCCCTATGGGGACGGCATTGACTACTTACTTGTCCCTAGTGTTGTTGATGATCCGACAACTCCAGTAGACAAAAGCTACGTCGTGGCTACCATAGTCGGGAACACACTTAGCTATGAAAAGATAAATTACTAACCTGAGGAGTATGAGATTGGTTATCGTATTGCTTTTGAGCCTTGCGGCAGGCCATTCACGCTGTCAGGAGTCCAGGCAGAAACAATTCCAACCAGGTCCTATTTTTCAATTTGCGGGCGGCATTGGAATGGTGTCTTTGGGCCTGGGACATTCCTACCTCGACAAAAAAGGAGAAACCCATATTTTAGGTGGGTATGTTCCAAAATCAAAGGCTGGTAGGACCTTATGGATACTTACTGTCAAACAGGCCTATTTTCCCTTCAAAATAAAGCTGGCGAAGAAGGCAGGACGTAGCTACCACCTATATCCTATAGCGGCAGGTGTTCTGATCAGCATGCACAATTTGGGTTCACAAAATGAGCTTCCATTCTATTTCAACTCCATGATGTATGGTTACTTTATAAGAAGTAAAGTTCAGGTAAAGCTAAAAGATCGAGCTTTTAAATTTGTGGATCTATACTGCGAGGTTGGAAGCAATTTCGTAGAAACTCGCAACCACGTGTTTAACAATTCAACGATCAAATTAGGCGACATCATAAATATTGGGCTTGGAATATCTCTTCATCGTTGAATATGGGATTTGTGCGGAGCTACTTCAAATTGACAACTCCTACCCCATCCCTCCATGTCACTTTTGTGCCGAATGGCTTTGACAACTCTATCAAGTCATTGATGATCTTTTTGCCCAATTTTTCATCCGCTAACATGGGACGCCCCCTGATTTGTCTTGGTTGACCAAAGCCTAGAGTAAGTGGATGCAATGTTATGGAGGTAAATTCACCGCTTTCCCATACAGGCACAGCTATCACTGATTCCCAAACCATTGGTCTGGAAGGAAAGCCGACCGAGTCATTTTTGTACCGGGCAGCGTTGAAGTCTCCAACATGCTGGTTACTTTCAAGGTCGTAACGTTCATAATTTTCGTATGGCAGGCGTACTAAGGTTTCATTTTGAAACATAAAATCCCCAAGGCTGTAGAAAATAGGTTTTCCTTTATACATTTCAATAGCACGAAGCACGTGGGGACCATGTCCCACTACCATATCAGCACCCGCATCGATCATTGCATGTGCAAATTCAACTACAAAATCAGCAGGTATCGTGATGTCTCCCTTTCGTTCATGCGCATGTATGGTCACAATCGTGATATCAGCTAAAGTTTTGGCGTTACTAACCACGGCAGAAATCTCATTCATATCTTCTTCATTGCATCCAGTTTCGATACCTGGAGAATCGCCCAATCGAAAAGTTTCTCCCATGAGACGGATCCTCGTCTCGGGCTGAAAGGAATCAGAATAGATCCCGAGGCTCTTTCCCAAGGAGACAAGCTGATCCATCTGCGGTTGGGTAACTGTATATGTTGTCGAATGCCGTAGCGGACTTAAACCTGGTCTTGGAGGTATATCCCCTCTTGTTTTTCCAGCACGAGAATGGTCAGGAAAGGTTGAAGAACAAGAAATTAGCGCGATTCTGCCGTTGGCAGTTTCCAAGAAGCGTGCTTCTCTCGCCTCAGCGAGACTTTCCCCTGCACCTGCATGGAGCAAACCAGCATTAGCTGTGTGTTCTATTGTTGATCGCATCCCCCCTACACCGTAGTCTCCGGTGTGATTATTGGCCAGGGAAACCATGTCGAACCCGGCCCATGCTAACTCCTTTGCCATCTCCGGATCAGCTCGCATATAAGTTCCTCCGCTTCGATGCATCGGATAGGATTCATAGTTGTGCAACAACACTTCCAAATTTGTAAAAGCAGCATCAGCTCCTCGAATGACTTTGAGCATTTCTAGGAATTCAGGTTCCTGATACACCGAAAGTTTCCGTGTGATTATAGCATCACCCGTAAGGGCAAGAGTGCAAGGTTTTAGATATTGAGCAAAGAGTGGATTTATCGCAAGAATCAAAAAAAACAAGAGAGTGTATCGGCTAAGTGTGGTTGTCATTTTGAAGCATCTTAATGGTCAGTCATGAAAATTACTCAAATTGATGAAAAAAGAGGGATGAAATTAAATCAACGGTTCCGTAAATCAACTCTTCCTACCCGAGCGCAAAATCCTCACCAGTCCAACAATGATGACCGGTACCACATAAACAGCGATAAATCCCCAGGTGATCAAACCATAACCATCCGCAATTAAACCAATCAGCCCCAAAGCGTTTGCCAGAAACACGGCAATGAGAAGTATCGATATAGCCACAACCACCCGCATGTATGCGGGCATTTCCGAATCCCTGGACTCGTACAGACCTGCAATTCGCTCATTAAAACCATGTACATACCCAATCCCGGTCTCAATGAATGTTCCAAAAAGGATCACCTGGAAGATTCCATTGAAGAGAGGAGCATCCAGTTTTGTTAGAAGGTAATTTGTTGGGATAGATTCGGATATAATTTCAGGATACTGACTTAACATGGCAGTGTAAGCCAGGATTGCAGGCAGTATCCCAATAAATCCACCTAAAAAACCAGATAGGATCGCTTCATTGCGTGTTTCAAGGTATTTGGCAGAATAGAGCAAAGCTGGCAAAATGGCAATATTGTAGCCAGCATATCTAATTCCTCCAACCAACCAAGAATCTCCATCCGAACTTAGTGAACCTGCAGCTCTGATTTGATCATCAAAGAAGCTCCAGGTCAAGATGATCAGAGTGATATACACAATATATAGAGCAATAGACCAAACGGAGAAGACACGCTCAACAAGTTTGGTTCCAAAGAAGACAATCAGCCCTACAGAAATCATCATTATGATTGAACCGATCAGTGGGTTTAAACCTAATGTTTGATGGGATAACTCGCCAGCAGCTGAGGCCATCACAGAAACAACCAAAATCGCAATCAAGACAAGGAGTACTTCATAAAGAACCCAGCCTTTTCCAAGCAACTGTGAAATGAAACTTTTGTAGTCGTAGCTTTTGGAAGATCTTGCTATTTCATAGGTAAGAGCCATTACCAGCCCCCAAACCAACATCGCAACCACCATCCCAAGATAGCCCGCCGATGGTCCGGTGGTCATAAAAAACTCAATCAACTCACGTCCTGTCCCATATCCACCCCCAATTACCACGGATTGAAAGACAAAGCCCGGAAGCAAGTATTTTCTAAACCAAGTCATAATATTGGCAAAATGAGCTCTTGAATGATCACTGTTTAGAGAATTCAAGATTTCTAACCCTGCCGGCATCAAGTTCAAAACCAGCAATTCTTCCGCTTTCACGTTCAAACCTGAACAGGCGCCCTGGTGCTGAGAACTGAATCGAACCCGTAGCATCCAATTCCCGTCTTTCACCATTTCCAATCGAGTACTTCAACACCCCATTTTCCACAGAAAATCGATAAACGATGTCTAAATCCTTACTATAAAAATTACCTGTAAAATCCTGTAAATCAATACTTTCAATTTCATTGTTTTCAATGTTCTGATCCAGTTGATTTTCACGAGGCTGTGGCTCCTGCTTCTCCTCAGTGAACTGGTCTTGTAACACAATATCAGCAACCTCATAAGCTTTTGAACCTGGACTACCGTCACTTCGATTTGATAGTATGATGATCGAGCACCTCTGCTCCGGGAACCGTATAAAATGCGCCCGATAGCCGGCAAGTGAACCTCCATGGCCTACTGTTCTCAGCCCGCGGTAAGTGCTTTTTGCCAGACCGAATGCATAACCACTGCTTTCTCCATTATTCAAGAGTCCCTCTTCTTGCATTTTTTCAATGATATCAGGTCCACCTTTCCCCAAATTGTTGTTATCAAAATTCTGATCCCATAAGTACATATCTTCAATCGATGAATACACACCACCTGAACCTACCAGATCGTATCTGGAGATCAGGTTATTAAAACCATCGTTCGTTTGTTGGTAGCTAAACACCCGGTTTTTCACAAAATCATTTACGTCATCATAGAAAAGCGTATTCTTCATTCCTAACGGATCGAACATATTTTCTTGTGCAAATTCTCGGAGGGGTTTTCCAGCTGCCTTTTCAATGATCATCGCCAGCATGAAATAGCATGAATTGCTATAGAGATAACGTTCTCCCGGAGTAAAATTCAAGACACTCTGACGTTTGATGAGCTCGTAAACCTCGTTTTCGTTGTTATGGTCCAGGTAGTTCTTTCCTCTTAGCGCCATCAAAGTCAGGTTGTCTCGCACACCGCTGGTATGATGAATGAAATGTCGGATGGTAAGAGGTTTTTGGTATCGAGGAAAGTCGGGAAGGAATCTTTGTACCTCATCATCAAGGTTAAGTTTTCCTTGCTCTTCAAGAAGCAAAATGGCAAATGTCACAAAGTGCTTCGAAACAGAGCCGATGTAAAAAACGGATGTTGTGGTGATATTAATATCGTGCTCTAAGTCAGCTATTCCATATCCCTTGGAATAAATGAGTTTTCCATCTTTGATAATGCCGAGCGCACCTCCAGGGGTATTCTCATTGTCCCATTCACTAAAAATTTGATCAATAGCAGCCTGATCCTCAATTTGCTTTTGCTCACAAGAAAAAAGAAGAATTGAAAGGATTGAAGGGATTACCGTTTTAAACAAACTCATTTTTATGGCTTTAGTGCAACATTATAACCAGTAACAAAACGTAAAAACTTTGATATTTCCACTATATCATTCGCAACAAACCTGATTGTGTGGGAATTAATACGCTCAACATTCGGAAGATACCCAAGCAGTTCAACTGGTCGATAGTTCTTTAGGCTAAGCTCCAGAGTCAATGGTGTTTCAAGCTTAAACGGTCTAAAATCCTCGATCCGATTGATCGCCACCTTGGTTTTTTCTCTTATTAGATCATAAGCTGCATTCGGAGTAAGTGTCTTTGCAGAGTGGAAGCTCTTGGCCCACTTTACCACAGCCCCTTCCACATCGCCTATCAGGTCTTGCGTTTCTTCTACTGCAATGTCATCACCTGTCACCAAAATGATTGGAACGTTAAAATGTCCGGCAATTAGGGCATTGATCCCAGACTCGGGCATCACCAGGTTGTTGATCTTTAGAGACGTGATATTTGCGCTAGACATAGTATGAGCTCGCACTCCCTGCATATTGTCTGTACTAGAATGATACCCTAAGAAGATTGCCCCATCAAAAGACTGATCGATCCCTTCCATCATGCCTAGCTCTCTCGGCCAGGAGCGGATGATCATGACATCATCAGGCAATCTCTCAATCAGCAAATTCTGTCCGTTTCCGTGAGAATCACTCACTAGGATTTCATCAACTTCGGCTTCACGGGCTGCCTCGATACACGCATTTACTTCGGCAGTCATAAATGTTCTGAAACGCTGATATTCAAAGCCGCTAGGTCCAAGCTGATCACCAGTCACAGCCCCTACAACTCCTTCCATATCTGCTGAAATATAGATCTTAAGTTTCTTGTCCTGCGAATGAACTGTGAAGGTCTGAAGAACCAGAGCAATGAAGAATAATCGTTTAATCTCTTTCATAAGATGGTTATTTGCCTTTCAATTTAGACAATGGGTGGTGAATTAGTATCATCCTCAATATTTTTGATGTGCGTGATTGACTTGCTCCGAAATGTCTTGTATTCGATCCGTCCCTCGGCATGCCTTGGAGCAGCACTTTTTGCTACAGCGGCCTATCAGCAGGTTCTTGACACAGAGGCTATTGTTATATTTTTTTCCGTCTTTTCAGGTTCAGCTTGTTGCTTCATTATCAATGATATCCATGATAGAGAGAAAGACTTGCTCAACGGAAAGGAACGACCAATAGCTACTGGTGCATTGGGCCTCAAGCAAGCACGAATTTCGGCTTGGTTCTTTGGAGGAGTCTACCTTGCCATGTCTTTTCGGCTAGGGGCATTTCATTTGCTGATTTTCAGCATTACGATGTTCATTTTTTTGGTATACCCAATTGTTAACAACCGATACGGGCTCTTGTCAAATCTATTGGTGGCGGTCAGTGTCTGTTTGAGTTTCATCTACGGTGCCGGCCAGGTTTTGCAGCATGACAAAATCCTATGGATAACTATTCTAGCAACTTTTTTTTTAATAATCGGCAGGGAAATTATGTTAGATGGGTTGGACAGCAAAGGAGACCAGGCGGTTGGGAAAAAGTCCATATATATTAAATATGGTGAAAAAAAGACCATCTGGATTGTCATAGGATGGTACGTTCTAGGTTCAACACCATTGATGTTTCTTCTGATAGAATCTTATTCCTTCGCGATCTCTCTTACCTTGATAGCATTACTCGCTGCATTGTGGATACCACTTATAGTCTCCATAAGTTATCGCAAGATCAACTGGATGCTATTCAATATTCGCACTTCACATCTTTTCTTTGCCTTGATCATCATGATTCTTTTTATTCGCTGAATTGAAAAAATTAAGGCTATATCTCTTCGTCCTTCTAGTAGTTAATTTTTGCTTTGGGCAAACATTGAGGCAGCAAGAGCGTGCTATTCTGCAAAGGATTGAGTCGCTTCAAGTGGAGGAACATCCTTTCTATGATTCGGGACTTTTCCCGAGTCAACGGTATTGGTTCAAAAACGCTGCACCGGTAGAGGACAATAATGTTTTTACCACCGCTTCAATAGCCTTCATTTTAAGACTTATTCAGGAACGCCTTGAATCTCCAGATTCAATCCTAACTAGCATTATCAATAAATCAGTTTCGAATTTTCACAAATATTCCAATAGAAATGGGGAAGCGACCTATAATTTCTGGCAGACATCCGGTGAAGATATCCCTTTTCCAAACGGCAGTCGTCTGCTTTCTAGAAAAGCACATCGGCTTCCTGATGATTATGACGACACCTCAATAATCGAACTCGCCAAAGGCGATGAAATATCCGCAATGAAGGTTAGGGAAAAAATGGTTTCCTACGCATTACGTGACAATCGTAAACCGGTTGAACAGACACCTTCCAAGTACAAGAATTACAAAGCTTATGAAGTCTTTTTTGTAGACAAAATGGAGCAGCAGTATGATTTGGTGGTCATGTGCAATGTCTTGACCTTCGTATTCAGGCAAGGCTATGGGTTAAACAGTGTCGGCGTTGAAACTGTCGAACTAATGAAGCAAATGGTGGAAGACAGCGCACATATGACCAGACCCGATGCTGTTGCACCTTCCTATCGTACCACAAGTTGGATTCTGTATCACATCGCTCGTCTGATGACGTTTGACAACTCAGGACTCTTTAATGATCTTAGGACACGAATCGTTGCAGATATCCAATTAAACTTAAGGCAAACCGATTCTGAAATGGAGAAGATCCTGCTTTATACTTCTTTGTACAGATTGGGAGAAAGTCCGAAACCTGAGATTTTGGCTAGGATATTGAAAGCTGAAATTGACTCTTTCACCTTTTTCCAGTTTAAGCCAACCCAACTATTTGGTATGCTTCCAGTAATGAAATGGAAGAGTCAGGCATTCAATTGGACGTTGGTACTTGAGTTTCTTACCTACAGCCAAATGGATCTAATGCTAGAATAAGTATGCCACTTCTCCCCCCTTCCTATTACAAAAAGCAATGGTATGCATTCAGTGGTCATCTCGAGACCATCATTCCATTTATGGTCGACAAGGACGATAGACAAAAGTATGATCGTCAAAGGCTTGACCTGGATGATGGGGATTTCCTTGACCTCGACTGGTTAACCGGAGGCACGAGGCGTCTCGCAATCCTCTCACATGGACTGGAGGGAAATTCGCAGAGTCATTACGTGAAGGCTATGGCTCGACATCTGTTAAAGATGCAATGGGACGTACTGGCCTGGAACTTTCGAGGTTGCAGCGGTGAAGCGAACAAAACAACAAGGTCATATCATATGGGGGATACTGCTGATCTGGCCGAGGTTGTTTCACACGCTAGCTCGAAAGAACAATACAATTGTATTGTGCTAATTGGCTTCTCAATTGGTGGAAGTATGACACTCAAGTATCTGGGTGGAGGAAATCATCCAAATGAACTTCAAGGAGCAATAACTTTCTCTGTCCCATGTAGCTTCAGCGACACTATAAAGCAACTGAAAAAGTTGTCGGGGAGGCCCTATTCGCACAATTTCCTAAAGAAAATAAGACGTAAGCTCCACCGCCAGTCGTCAATCTTAGGAATTGATGAAAGTGAAATTAAAGAAATAAATTCGATCGAAACTCTCACAGAGCGAATCATTCTTCCCATATATGGATTTAGCAGCCTGGAAGAATATGATTCAATCTGCTCCTGCCTTCAATACTTGGACAAGATTAGTGTACCAACCTTTATAGGAAATGCCCTGAACGATCCGTTACTGGGTCCGGATAGCTACCCTTTGGATCTTGCAAGAGAGCATCCATATATTTATCTGGAAACTCCAAAGTATGGCGGTCATTGTGGCTTCAACTGCTCAAAAAGCCAAACCGGATGGATGGAGAATAGAGCCCAGACTTTTCTCGATGAGGAAATTTCTTCTAAGAATGCAATAAATACCTGATCAAGAGCTAGTTATATCAACAACTATCTATACATAAAGACAAAGGTGAAAGAAATTCCTTCATTTTCGTAACCTTGGAACAATCAATCGAGTTCTATAAAGACAAAGGTGAAACTAATATCATGAAAGGAACTTATCTAGGCGAGTTTGAAGAATTGGTATTGCTATCCGTGGGAATCTTAAGTGATGATGCTCATGGAATCGCTGTGCAAAAGGAGCTTGAAATTCAAACGGGTCGCAATCCGATGATAAGTTCCGTCCACAAAGTTTTAGTGAGACTGGAAGACAAGGGTTATCTGCGTTCCTTCATGGGCGGTGCTACCGGAGAACGTGGAGGAAGGCGTAAACGCCTCTACCAAATGACAGCATCTGGTAAAAACGCTCTCGCGCATTCACGAGCATTGCGAAACAAAATGTGGGATGCAGTACCACAAATTGTGTGGGAAGGAGGCAAAGGATGAAACATCAGACTCCACCACACTGGATGATGAAATTTTTCAGATGGTTCTGTCGGGAAGAACTTTGTGAGGCGGTTGAAGGCGACCTTCTGGCACTTTACATTGAAAGGAGAGGTAGAATGTCTGCTTTCAGAGCTAGCACATGGTATTTCATAAACGTCATCACCTTTATTCAACCTTTTGCAATTCGAAAAGGAAGATTAAGTCCAGTATCAAATACTTCTAGCATGTTCATAAATCATCTGAAAATTGGTTTCCGCTTAATGGCGAAACGCCTCACCTATTCATCTATCAATGTCTTAGGCCTCGCGATTGGTCTTTCGGCAGTAATACTCATTGCTCTCTACATTAAAGATGAACTATCCTACGACAGGTTTCACAGCAAAGGCTCTGACATAGTCAGGGTCACCTATCGTTTAGAAACGCCCAATGCCACGCGGACTGGAGCCAAACTCCCCTTTCCGATCAAAGAGGTTCTCAAATCAGATTATCCGGAAGTAACTAAGGTTGCTCGATTCTATCATTGGGGCGGTGACACTCCTCTCCTTTCTCGCGGAAGTGAAAAGCATACAGAGGATGGTCTTTACTTTGCTGAAAATGATGTTTTCGACGTTTTCGACTTTGAACTTGTTTCGGGCAACCGTTCTACATTATTGACAGATCCACGCAGCATTGTCCTTACAGAAAAGCTGGCCGCCAAGTATTTCGGTGATCAAGATCCAATTGGTGAGGTGGTGCGATATAAGAACGAAGATAATCTTGTTGTAACGGGTGTCCTTAAGGATGTTCCGGACAATTCACATATCACATTTGACGCCCTCTTACCTATCGAACTTCAACGTCAGCGATGGATGGGTTGGGGCAAGTACACTTACGACCTGGAGAAGGATTGGAATTGGGCCGCCGCATGGGTCTATGTCCAACTTCCATCCGCGGTAGACAGACCTGTTTTCGAAGAAAAATTGCAAGCAATTGCAGATGAGTATATCAATAGTGAGGAGCAGGATGGATTTTCGTTGGAAATACAATCACTCTTCGACATCCATCTAAGATCAGACAAATCAGCAGAACCCCGAGCCAATGGGAATCTGACTCAAGTTTATGGATTTGGCATAGTTGCAGCTTTGATACTGTTCATTGCCTGCATCAATTTTGTTAATCTAACTTCAGCACAGGCAAATGAACGCTTAAAAGAGGTTGGTCTGCGCAAGATCATGGGTGCCGGAAAGACACACCTGGTCACACAATTCATCACTGAGGCATTGATCTTGGTAACGATAGCCTCCTTAATAGCACTGATTCTTGCCATCATCAGCTTACCCTTCTTCAACCAATTTATGGAGAAGTCCTTAAGGATAAGTATTGATGATTTACCCTTTCTTGCACTACTAATAGCTATCGCATTTGGCGTAGCACTTCTATCTGGCTTGAGACCATCATTAGCAGTCATTCGAATTAATGCAGCCCAGCGATTCAATCTTATGAAATCGAAGCAGAGATTCAGTAAGTCAATGGTAATTGCACAATTTATTGTTTGCAATCTGTTGTTTACTGGAATTCTTGTTGTTAAAAGTCAGCTTGATTTTCTACAAAACAAAGACCTCGGTTTTGATAAAGAGCTGGTGTTGATCCTTAGGCACGGCAAGAATCTTTCCTTTGATCAGGAGGCTGTTTTTGTCAATGAATTGGCTGCTATTCCTGCTGTGCAAAGGATGCACAGGGGCTATACTGCGGGGACGAAGGGGTTTACAAATACCTTTAAAATTGTTGGTAGCGATGACGATGATACCTACTCGCTAGGAATCAAGTGGATTGGTGAGGGATTTACCGAAATGTTTGACCTTAATATTATTGCCGGACGAAACTTCAATGACAGTATTGCATCTGATCTTGAATCCGGAATCTTGATCAACGCCTCAACAGCAGAAACACTAGGTTGGTCCGTCGAAGAGAGTATTGGACAGAAGCTAAGCTTCTTGCCAGGAGGGGCAAGTGAACCTCAAGTAATAAACGTCATTGGTGTGATTGCTGATGCAAATTTTGAAAGTCTCTATGATCCTGTGCTTCCCAGCGTCTTCAGACGAACTAGCTCAAGTGTTGGTGGAGAAGTGAGTATCAGATTGGCATCTGGTCAAGATCTCTTGACAACACTTGATAAAATTGAAACTGTGTGGGATTCAGTGATTCCCGAATGGCCCTTTGAGTTCACTTTCCTGGATGAACAAATCCAAACTCAATATGTAAAGGAAGAACGTCTCTCAAGTGCAATCCGCTACTTTACCATTTTGGCTATTCTCATCGCTTGCTCCGGGCTCTTCGGTCTAGCTTCTTTCGCTGTTCAGCAAAGAACCAAGGAGATTGGAGTCAGGAAAGTGCTGGGAGCTTCGATTAGTTCAATCTTTGCGCTAGTAAGTCGTCATTTCATTATACTTATCGGTGTTTCATTTCTTCTATCAATTCCGATGGGATACCTCCTATTCACTAGATGGCTAGACGATTTCGCATATCGCATAGAGATCGGGCCAGGTGTTTTTCTTATCGCGGGTATTACTTCTATGATCATGGTGATTATCGCTGTCGGTAGCCAATCGCTTCAAGCTGCTAACAGAGACCCTGTTGAGACGTTGAGATATGAGTAGGTAACAGGTAGCAGGTAATGTCAACGTTCGTTTGACTAATTTGCTATCATGTCTGCGAGTCAAATTTTTCTGGTTGTCGTCAGCGCTCTTGGCGTGGTACATGGTCTTTTTCTGGCTGTGTTTCTGTTGATCTATAAGAAAGGTAACAGGACATCCAATCAGATTTTGAGCATCCTTCTACTAGTCCTCTCCTTTCGAGTGGGCAAATCTGTGTTTCTGGAGTTCACTGTAGATCTGGATGTGAAAATGGTCTTTATAGGCCTGGGCACTTTAATGGCCATTGGCCCCTTGTATTTCTTATTTTCAAGGTCAGCAACCAACAAGACCTTTGAGTTAAAAAGTAAGTATCTTCTTCACTTTATTCCTTCACTCGCTGGCATATTATTTGGTTTTTGGCTAAATGATCACCGTGTAGAAGCACTTCCAAAACTGGTGTTTCTTTTTTTATTTCTGGGCTACTATATCCACTATCTGGTCTATCTGCTTGTTACTTTTTCATACGTTTTGAAGCAAAGGAAAATTGGCCTAAATGACAATACCTATCATTTTCTGCGTCTTCTCTTTTTTGGACTATTGCTGATATGGATAGCCTATGTGTTAAACCTCTTTGATGATCTTATTCCTTATGTGGTGGGGCCAATTCTTTACTCCATTGTGGCCTATGTCATCAGCTTTGTAGTTTTTCATAGAGGGTACATTGCCAAATTAGATTACTCCAAGTATAAAACCACTTCGGTTTCAGAAGAGCAGATTCATCAGCTTTTCAAGAGGGTATTGGAGATCGTTGCAGAAGATAAACAATACCGAGATTCGAATCTTACTTTAAAATCGCTCAGTGAATCGCTTAAAGTGAGTACCCAGGTACTTTCAATGGTGATCAATCAACAGAGCGAATTGAATTTCAACAATTTTATCAATCATTATCGTATTGAAGAGTCGTTGGAATTGTTAAGGGACCCTCAGTATCAAAACCATACCATCGCTTCGGTTGCTTTCGAGGTGGGATTCAACAGCATATCCAGCTTTAACACGGCTTTTAAAAAACAAATTGGAAAAACTCCCCTAGACTATCGGCAGCAGCTGACGAAATGATCTATTGCTCTATCGAAATGATCATTTCGAAATCATTTGCTATGTCTTATTCATTGGTTTGCAGGTAAATCAGAATAAAAAACGCAAACGACTATGTCTAAGATAAAATCGATAATCAAGTGGACACTGATCAGTCTTGTAGGGCTAATTGGTATCCTGGTGGCCTTCGGCTTTTGGTTTATGAGCCTAATCCCACAAGAATCCCGAGAAAATTTAGCAAGCATTACCCCAAGTGAGCTCTCCTATTTGTCTGAAGACTCGATTCAAGCTCGTGGAAAAATTCTTGCTGTCGTGACCAGTACATCAAAAATGGGTAGCAGTGAAAAGAGAACAGGTTATGAACTTACTGAATTGTCTCGTGCCTACTATGTTTTTCAGGCTAACGGATTTGAAGTGGATATTGCAAGTCCTTTAGGTGGAACCCCTCCTATAATCATTGATGATGAGGATATGGGTCCCTTTGATTTTGCCTTTCTGAACGACACCACTGCACAGAAGAGAGTGGCTAGTACGCTCGCAATGAATGACGTAGATCCTACAGAATATCAAGCTGTTTACTTTGTCGGTGGTAAGGGTGCCATGTTTGATTTTCCCCAAAATGAGAAAATCCAATCCCTTGTTCGGGAGTATTATCAGTCAGACAAAGTGATTGGAGCCGTTTGTCATGGACCGGCGGCTTTGGTGAATGTCACGCTCGATGATGGAAGCTCACTTCTTCAAAGCAAAAATATCAGCAGCTTCACTAATGCTGAGGAGTTGTTTCTCATTCCTGATGCTGCAACAATCTTCCCTTTCCTATTACAAGATAAATTGATAGAGAAAGGTGCCCGCTTTAGTGATGGAGTTATGTATCTGGAAAATGTAGTAGAAGATCGTAACCTGATAACAGGCCAAAACCCCTGGTCCACCTGGACTTTGGCAGAAACGATGATTAGTCAATTGGGATACACTCCGAAAATCAGAATGAAAACTCCCGAAGAAAATACGGTTCATGTGCTGTCGATCTATGAGAAAAGAGGATATTCTGACGCCAAAAAGGCAATTGAGAACTTCCACGTTGTTCAAAAGACCGAAATTGACAGAACGCTCTTAGCAATGCATAGCATCGTTGCTGCAATGCAATGGAAAATTGGTAAATCTCTTCGGCTGATAGGCCTGCTCCAGCTTGCCAGTAAGGTGTAGTACTTCGTTTTAGTAGTTAAACCACATAGTTAACACCTATTTTTAGCACAGCCGTGATAACTTTTATATCTTGGTTAGTTACTACTAAAGCAAATGAGAAGAATAACTGTCTTATCACTATTACTGGCCGGTTTGACATCCATAGCACAGGAGAAGGTTTCCATCGTTATGGTCATCGACGACTTGACAGTCCGTTGGGACCAAACGGCCATAGAGCTAAAGAACTATCGTGGAATACATAATTTCTGCGATGACGATCCATACCGAGAAAAAACCATAGAATTGCTAGATCAGATCCATCACTGGGATACCACTCTATATTTTATCGTTCAGGAGAAGTTCGATACCGACAAGGACGAAGAGGCAGCCGAAACTTTAAGAGATATTGAAAAGCTCGAAACTGAATACAGCACAGAAAACTTCAAACTTTTTATACAAGATGAATGCGCTGCGTTAAAAGTGATCGAGGAGCATTTTGATCAACAAACCGTTCGGAAGTTTGAGAATGAAATAAAGAAATTTGAAAGGGAGTCAAACAAATACATCAACAGCATCACATACAGAATTGATATCATCGATGAACACATTCATCACCTGAAACTCGATGAGTAGCGTAATTCACTAAAAAAGTCAAAGCGGTTTGGTAACGGACAAGTATTGACCAACATGCATAAATCCATGCATAACAATGCCTGTAATTCCTACCGAAAGGGGGAATTTAGCATAGGCATTTGCTCGCTCCTGTCTTACCCCATCAGGGAAAACCTCCGCTTCTTGAAGACATCTATCCAGATCTTCTTCTTTTGCAAACACATCATCCGGTAGTTCGACTGATCTGTCGACATAAACAAGTGACCGTTCTTTAATTATTTGATTGTACTCAAGCAATTGATCCCTATCGATACTTCGGGCGATTTCATCCGCTTCTGTGGCTGACATGCCTGTTCCCGTGTTGGCGGTGCTGATGTTCAATTTATCCATCCATCGGCCTTCATGAAAAGCCTGAGTCTCGTCGTAGACTACTGTACTCAAGTACATATCCTCTGTCCTTAAAATGTGCCAGGCAATCCACATAATTGGATTGATCTCCTTAATCACTCGATTTCGGAGCAAGTTACCCTCAGCAGAAAGCATAATAGGAAGAAAATGGTCATGAATGGTTAGGTAGTTGTTCTTGATTGCTTGAAAATGATCCATGCGGGTTAAATGTTTTAGACAAATCTTAAACAAGATAGTGACAACCCTATGTCACTGTTTGTTTTTGCGAACCCAGATACTTTTTCTTTATTCGTCTGACAGGATCTTAGTTGGATTGACCCTTGCAACATATAAACTCTTGTAACTAACGGTAATCAGAGCCAGCAGCGACACAAACATAGCAGCAAAACCAAAGATCCAAAGGTCTATCGAGATACGATAAGCAAAGTCTGTCAACCAAAGACTGGCCAAGTAGTAGGCCAACGGGGAGACAACAACAAATGCTAGTAAGACAAGCAAAAGAAATTCAGAAGCCAACAACAAGAACAAGCCAGGCACGCTGGCACCAAGAACCTTTCGCACTCCCACTTCTTTCAGACGCCCGTGCATTACATATGTAGCGAGTCCAAACAGTCCCAAGCACGCAATAAATACCGCCAATATCGTGAAACTGATAACAAGATTCATCGAGTTCTTTTCATTCGTATACTTCTGATTGAAATACTCGCTTAGAAAAAAGGATTCCATTGGCTTGTCTGGTTCGTATTTGTTCCAGACCTCTTCCACAGATTCCAGAGATGATGAAAGATTCTCAGTTTCAAGGCTAATCACCAGTTTCCCTTTGGGACCGGGATCATTGTAAATCACCAGAGGTTCAATTTCGTTGTGCAGAGAAGCAAAATGGAAATCTTCTACAATTCCAATCACCTTGAGATCATGTTGAACGCTTGGAGTCGAAATATGGGCATCTTCAAGATTGCTAAAACCTAATCGATGTGCTGCAGTTCTGTTAATCAAAACTGAAGAAATGGAATCGGTACTAATACTTCGTGAGAAATCCCTCCCTTCCACGATCCTTAGACCAAGCGTGCTCGCGAAATCATAGTCAGTAGTAAAAACCTTGACACGGACTTTTTCTTCTTCTGTGCCACCCACAGGTCGAATATCACCAGTCCACATCCGTATTAGTTCACCTGGCAAATTGGACATCATGGACATGTTTTTGATACGTGGATGTCGTAGAAGCTCATTCCGGAAACCTGTATAGTTCTTTCCAAGATTTTCAGCATAGTCCAAGGGCAAGACCAAAGCCTGATCTGGCTCCATACCCATATCTTTTTCCTGGAAGTATCTCAACTGCTGGTAAATGATCATGGAGCCAATAATCAAGATAATTGACATTGCAAATTGGAAGGCAGTGAGGCTTTTCCTTAACAGGCTCTTCCCCTTCGAATGTCGCTTTTCAAAAATTTGTTTCGGTTTGAATGACGCAATATAGAAAGCAGGGTAAGCTCCCGAAAGAATACCTAAAAGTAGGACTAGGATGCCAGCTTCTAGCAGAAACTCAATTTCGAAAACACCCGAGAGGTCAAGCGCCTTCCCGGCGAGCCACTCCACGAACGGAAGTAACAAGTACACGCTTGCACCGGCAACTATCACCGCAAAAATCACAATCAACATGCTCTCTGTGATTAGTTGTTTTACCAGGTTACTTCGGTAGGCACCCAGCACTTTCTTGATTCCGATCTCTTTGATTCTTTGAGTCCCGTAAGCCGTCGACAAATTCACGAAATTGAGACAGGCAATTAAAAGGATAAACAGGCCGACACCCCCCAGAATATTAACAGTGGTTCGGTTACTGACGGGTTCAAATTCATAAAGAAGCTCCGAATGTAAATGGATCTTTTCAAGCGGTTGGAGGTTCAGTCTTGCAACTGAGTTTTCAGGTAAATGTGAAGCAACCAGTGCAGGAAAACCATCTACCAATGCTTGTAGGTTTGCTTTTTCCTCCAAAAGCAGATAGCTGTAGCCCCAATAATTTTCTCTAGCTTCAAATGAAGCTATCATGAGAGAAGCAATCATTTCAGCATGGAAATGTGAATTCGATGGCATTTGTCGGTAAACGCCCGTGACCTTGTAGTTTGTCTCATTATCCCGATTGAGCGTTTTACCCATTGCCAATGAAGCATCACCAAAGTACTTGGTAGCTATCTTTTCAGAAATGATGATTGTGTTTGGTGCGTGGAGCGCTGTCTTTGGGTTCCCAGCAACAAAGTGAAAATCAAAGACAGAGGTGAGAGACGAATCTGCCCATACGAATCCATGCTCGTACAGGCCCTTTTCAATATCACGGGATTTGATTAGCGATTTACTCCCCCAGGTTGGGATTATTCGGACAAAGTTTTCAACAACTGGAAACTCTTCCGAAATCATACGTGCCCACCTTCCCTTTATAATGGCCCATGGAAGCTTTTCATTCTTCTCGGTCAGATCATAGACAATCCGATAGATATCACTTGAGCGGTGGTGGTACTGGTCATAGTTATACTCCGTTCTCACATATAGAAAAATGATTAGAGCCGCTGCCAAACCAATTGAGAGTCCTATGGTATTGATGACGGTATACGATTTGTTCTTTGCCAGTACTCGAAGCGACATCTTAAAATTGATAGTACTATCAAATCGAGTTCCCAAACCTCTCTTATTTGTCGCAAGCTTGAGACAAGTGGCAGTATCCCACAACAGGGAGATCTCTGCCACTAATTTGCTCTTCTCTTTCAGTTTTCGGAGGTACATCTCTTGCAAATCGCCTTTTAGATTATCTGCGATTTCTGGCGAGACCCACTCGATCAACTTGTCACTCAACCACCAAAGAAGACTTTTTCTGCTATTTTGAGGGCTGCTCATTCCAGGCAAGTTTTGTAATCACATCAAACATCTCATTTCTCAGTTCATGCGCCTTTTTTAGGGTTTCCATACCCAAGTTGGTAAGCCGATAGTATCGCTTTTTTCGACCACCACGCTCTGAAGTGGCTCCTCCCTCCCATGACTCTATATATCCTTTTGTTTCAAGACGCTGCAATCCGGTGTGGAGCGCTCCAATGCTTGGCTTTTTAGTGGTTCGCAATTTCATTTCATCTTTGATACTTACTCCATAGGCCTCTTCACCTAACACACCAATCGTAAGCAAGATCAATTCCTCAAATTCTCCTAGATAGTTTTTCATTCGAGCTTAATTTCTTTCCTTAACGTAGAACTAATAATATATGTTTCCTGATCGCAGAATAAATTAGAAACACTAAAGGGTATATCAAAAACAGGTATATGCAAAGACAACACGATTCCAAATTTTCTAAATTTTGAATGTAATGGTTAAATTTAGGGGCAACAAGAACTTTTAGTTACACTGCTATGATTCTGAAAAGAAATTTTCTCCTTATTCTCTTTTTCTCTCTCATTTTTACCAACACCACCTTATGCCAAAACAGCGTAGCAATATCTGAGGTCATTGATGAGGTCAAGAAAGCCATTGCCTCAAGTGCTTCTACTCTGAAGTGTAAAATTCCAAAATTGAAAAGTGTCGAGCTGTCTTTTGAAGGTGTTCATAGCGTAGGAGCTGGCGCAGAGATTGAACTGTTCGTTTTTTCAGCTGGAGCAAAGGTGGAAAGGTCAAAACTTCAAAAACTCCAACTGATTCTAAAAGAACCGCAAGAGGCAACTGCCCCAGCCTCAAGTCAAGACCCGAAGCTCTCTTTGCAAATTCGGGATATGATAGTGGCAGCAGCTCATGGTGTTTGTACAAGCAGGGCCACTTATGTCAATCTAGAATTGGACAAACTCGTAGTAGAAATAAATTACATTATTGAAAAAGGCGGAGAAGCGGGCTTATCTTTTCAGCTATTACCGATAAATCTGTCATTGGGCGGTGAAATATCGGACAAAGCCATACAAAAGGTTAAGATTATCTATGAAAATTGATTCATTCTTTCGAAGGATCATATCTCAACTATTATATATAGTCATTCTTAGTTCTTCTGTAGCCCAAGAGGATTGCAAATACTCCTTTAGTGCAGATTTTGAGATATCACCAATTCGAACATACAATAGTTCTATTGCAATCATTGCAACTGAAGGTTCCAAACATGGAACCGCTTACCTCATAGATGGCAGAGGATATTTTATAACGGCTTACCATGTAATAAAGGATTTTCAACAAGGTCTTAAAATACTCGGTCACATACCTCAACTATCTAGTTTCCATGATCGTCTCGAGTTTGAGGTTGTAGAGTTTCTCGAAGATAGATTTATAGACCTAGCCTTGCTCAAAGTGATAGATAATGATTGGAAAAAGGTTTCAGAATATACGACCCCGTTGGATCCCGAATTTGGTGAAGTGAACACTGACGAATGGGCGACTTGTTTAGGGTATCCGGGCAGTAGTACCTCATCCATTAACAAGTTTGATGGCACGCTAGTAAGCGAAAGACGCTTTAACACGTTGCAATTTCAAATGTCTACCTACACAGGAAATAGTGGTGGTCCTTTAGTTAACAAAAAAGGTCGTTTTCTGGGAACTTTGGTTGAATATGATTCATACAACCAAAATTATGGATACTTCTCGTTGATGGAAAATCACAAAAAACTTTTCGATCATATTCCCATTAATGCCAAAATCAATGATCTGGAAAAACAAATACTCCGGGGAAACTTAGCGGAAAAAGATCTTCAGGTGTTCTTAAGAGAGGGAATAAATGCTTACTCACTAAGCAATCTGGAAATGTATTTGTGGGGTAGGAAGATAGCACAAAAACCATACATCAAGCTCCCAGAAATTTGGAATTGTGTCATGCAAGCTTTTTCAATCCGAATCCCGAATGCAAATTTTCTAAAAGAGCTATATCATATATCAACAATTGATGATGTTGCGAGAGATTTAATTAACACATCATGGACGGCAAAACTCGCTGGTGAAGAACAGAGAACCATTGATGACTTTTTAAAAATGGCACTCGAGGAAAAAATTGCGTGGTATTTTAAAGACCGAAATCTAAAGTTTGATTCAGTTCTGACACCGAAATACTTTCTTAACAACAAAGTTGATGACCTGTTTGATAGTGTTCGGATCAAATCTGTTGAAAAAGGATACGGGAAACGTTATGTCTCAAACCTAATGAAGGATTATGCACTAAACCTTCTCAACACAGCAAAGAAATCACAAGATTTCAACGCGGCTACTACCCGAACGCAGTTTATAAAAGCAGCAATTGCCTTTAACTGGGCTGCAAAAATCTATGAACCTTTTAGGGCACGGATATATGGCAACTACATCGGTGAGTGTCTTTTCAAACTTGGGGAGTTTTCCATAGCAGCCGAAGTATACGCCAGTGCTTGGAATTCAGGCTTCAATCCGAGCTTTGTGCTGAGCAGTTACAAATTTATGAGCAACCTGTCAAATAGTAGTACGACGATAGAACAAGCACCCAAGATCAACGGATCGAAGCTAGATGAACAATTATCAACTCTAGACGTCGTTATGAATTGAAATTAGGTTCTAGAACTAGCTCTTCCTTCCATAAAAACAAACCAATATATCATCTAGCATGGGTTTCCAGTTTCTCCAATTGTGTCCTTCACGTACTTCCAAATAGGTGAATTCATAACCTTTTTCCACTAGGATACTTTTAAACCTTCTGGTAGCAGTAGCTTTGTCATTAACTGCACCGGTACTTAGAAAAATGTTGATTGGCAATTTCGGTGAATCCCGGAAGTCATCGTAGATGCTTGGACATGGGTGCGGTGCTGGCGACTGTATACCGATGTGATGAAATGTATCATGAGCTTGAATAGCAAAATACATCGCATTCAATCCTCCAAATGACAGGCCAAGTATCCCCCTACCCTTTGCAGTAGTAATCGTTTTAAATCGCCCGTCTATTTCGGAAATCAACTCTTCCTTGTAGAATCTAACGTAATTTGGATTGCAAAGGAATTGGCTATTTCTTCTATTACGGGAAGGGTTGTCCGGGTCGACTGCTGAAACCATCACAATAATATGGGGATTCGCCTCCCCTGCTTTCACCAGGGACTTTGAAGTACTCACAATCCCATTTTTCTTGTAACCATCACCATCAGTCATATACAATACGGGTAGAGGTTCGTTAACATTGTCAGGAACATAGACCCAGTACTTCAAATTGTATCCAAGTACTTTACTTTCGATTATGAACTCGTCGACTGCGAACAGTTCAGTGGATCCAGTAAAAAAAAGAAGAAGCGAAAATAGCTTTTTCGTCATGCCAAAGAGCATTTCAATTGGTCAACGTAGAAACTGGTCGCGTCGTTTAACTCTTTTAAATGAAAATGTTTGGGTCGCTTGCGTAACTCAATTTATTTCTCTCTACTAGGAATGGTTGTATCCTCAAGTTTGCCAAATTTGTTCATCACCATCAAATAAGCTCTGTAATACTTATCCAGGTTTTCCCGCCTTTCTCTTTGCAAATCATAACGCCGAAATTGAATTATCTGTTTTTTCAGGTCGAAAATGCCGCTGGCAATGCTTTCATTTAGTGTGGTTAGCAAATTCGGGAGTCGAATATTTAAAGTAGTATCCATCAACCTTCGTAGCTTATCAGTTCTTGTAACCGTTCCGCTATCTGATTCATTGAGCGCTTTGAACTCTTGTTGGCTATGAATGGAGCTGGAAAATGATTTGCTGACCAGTAATCTGGAGAAATCATCTTCGCTTAACCGATCCAGATACCTAACAAGAGATGTTTCGCGAAATTGCCTAAGTAATGCCTGATTTTTCTTATTGTGTTTAAGCGAAATACTATCGAGTTTGTAAAAGTTTTCTATCAATTCAGCGTTCGTTTCTCTTGGTATAAAGCATGAATCAATTTTCTGAATGAGTCGCAGCGTCTCTTTCCTCTTCTGACAACAAGACCAATGGCCTAATAAAACCAAAAGCAAGACAAGAATTCTCATAGGTCTTTTCTTAGTTGTTCTAGCTTCTCAAGCACAGCAGTATCCGAATCGATGATTTTCAAATTCCCATTCAATCGCTGCAGGATATCTTCATTACTTTGCAACAGCTTTTCATTAGAGCCCTGCAGCTCCAAGATCAGTTGATCAACATTATTGTCTGACGACGGGATTGAATAGCGCTGTTGAACGGACCGAACGGCGCCCTCATCTCCCAAAAGCTTCGCAAAAGATGAAACATCGTACCAATTGTTTAGATCCATCATCCAATAAGGTTTTTCCGGATTGATGTTTTCCGCCTTGATAGGTCGGGCAATGTGCACTGTGATCACCAACAAAACGACCACAGCAATATTTAAAAAGCCACCGGGGAGTTCATCAGGAGCTTCCTTCTCTTGAGGCTGCTGTGTGGGTTTACTGTCTTTATGAATCCAATACAAAAGTCCTAATACACTTAAGCTAAAAAATAACAAGAAGAGTCCAGGACGTTGAGAATCCAACAAATACGCTTTGAATATAATTTGTGCACGTTTATATCGCTCCAGATAATGCTTGCTCTTAATGGAGACTATCTCATCAAAAAGAGGATGACTGACTTCTGTTTCATCCTTTACCTCACCCCATAGTTTATCGTAAAATGCGTTCCTGAGCGTGGAGTCACCTTTCCTGTCCATGATTGACCTAAACTCAACCATACTGTACAATTCTTTGTCAATCTCTTGCTCTATTTTAAGTGCGTTTGTATTAAGATGGGGTAATTCAAATCCCCTAAGCAGATGATACTCCTCCGACAATCTTGAGATCAACTCTGCCCTTTCAAAAGCATTCTTGTAGGATGACAGCGTTCCGGCATAATAGTTAATGGGATGGAAATAGTCGCTGAAATTCTCCTTAAGCAGTGAGGCTTCGTAAAAATGTTGCACAAGGGTATCTTCAATGTAGCTATATTCTTCATTGTAGAAGTTTGTTATCTGCTCTTGGGAGTTTAAATCCCTGAAGAACTCGTCGCTGTTTACCTCGACATATTTTTTGAAAAAGTAGTCTCGAACACTTATTCCATCTATCGATTCAAGGACATTGATCAAGTTAATCTCGGGGTGGATCGTTGTTGAGTCAAAATCCAGCATGGAGGTTAAACTGGCATCAGCTGTGCGGTCGTTTTTGAAGGCGGCCAAATATCGATTCTTATCCCTAATAAAAGATGCCATTTTCAATTGATCTATCCCTGGACCATAAAGATCCCGAAGTTGTGATCCCTTGACGGAATCCACCATAAACAAGAATGGAACTATTTTTTTGGTGCTAATTTCCTTATGAGCAGCAAACCTGGATTTAATGTATGACCGGTTTGTCTTGTAGAGAATATCATCCATTACTCCAATCTGAAGCCCGATTAATACTGTGGAAAAGCAAATAGTGCCTATAACAATGCTAGAAATATTTTTAAAAGACTTACCCCAGGTAAAAGGAGCCGCTAGCAGCATCAGTGTCAGAATTATGATCGCCAGAAAACCGATGCTAAGCGATTCTCGAATGACGGTAACAGAAACAAGAGGAAAATTTATTAGAAAGAAAAAAATAACCAGCACGCTGACGCAAAAGTGTTTGTAGCCCATCATCTTCTTCTCATTTATTCGTTCCTTTCTTTCGTTAACAATTCTTTGATTAAAATATCCGTACAGACCAACAACTGTATAAAGGAGGAAAAAGGCTAAGATCCAAAAGCCAATATTTGATTTATAAATCATCCAGGGCTTGACAAAACATGCAAACACCACTCCTAATACGTATTGCAAGGAAAAAACCAGGAAGTTAGCCTTAACAAAATCCGGATCTACTTTCCAACCCCTCTGACCAGCTTTCCAGGAAAACGAAAAATAGAGAAATTGAGCAATGGAGAGGAAACAGTAGTAGAACAAAATAATGTAAGTCGCGAACCTGAATCGAGTATAGAAAAATTCGTCACCTATGAACAGCGCAATCGGAAGCAGGTTGAGTCCAATGGAGGCCAGAACAATCACATTGTAGTAGGGTTTTTCGGTCCAGCTTTTACCAATAAGATACTTAACGTATAACCTATTTCCTCTCAGCCACCAATACACAATAAATGCATAAACAGGAACTACAAAAAATACAATAGAAAACACACGTAGGGAACGAAAACTGCCTAAATCGACCGTTCCGCTTAATGCTTCCATGATGTTTGGTACCAGTGTTGAAAATCCTCCCCAACCAATTATAAGGCCAAGGAAAGTTTGACTGAACGTTTCAGTAAGTGCTTCTTTTTGGTTCATAGGTGGTGAATTAGGCGTTGCCAAAAACGAAGATTGGATAAGGTAGGTAATATTTCTGCCGAGTTCAAGAAAAGTCAAATTTTTTCACTTGACGGTATAACAATATGAAGAATATTTGGTATTTGAAGAGAAAGTGGTTCAAACAGTTATTTGCATAATACAATTTACATGGAGATTCAGACTGCATGTCTGAACAAGGTATCAGTTCAAGATTTTACCTCATATTGGTCCAGGCGATAGCTGAGAAATAGAGCAGAAATATCTTTTGTATTTTTAATACTGACATGTATGGTCCCAAACAAGCATAATGAATATACAATACCTCTCCCATAGCTGTTTTCAAATTGAATCCAAAGGAATGAAACTTCTTACGGATCCTTTTTTAAGTGAAAACCCGAAAGCCAAGACCTTGCCGGATCAGCTCGATCCAGATCTAATTGCAATAAGTCATGGTCATTTTGACCATGTGCTAGATGCGGAGAGTATTGCGAAGCGAACACAATGTGATCTTGTTGCCATGGTCGAAGTAGCAGAATGGTTCAAAAAAAAAGGCATTAAGCACACACATGGGTTGAATTTTGGTGGAACCTTCCAATCAAGAGTCTTTACCTTGAAATATGTCCAAGCGCATCATAGCAGTAGTATGCCTGACGGTTCATATGGTGGAAGTCCAGGGAGTTTTTTTATAGACGACGAAGATACTAAAGTGTTTTTTGCCGGCGATACCTCCTTACACTATGATTTGAAGATGTTCGGTGAAGTCTATAGGCCAGACCATGCTATTCTTCCAATCGGTGGAACATTTACCATGGACGTTGATGATGCAGTAATCGCTGCGGAGTTTTTAGGGACCAAGAAGGTAATTGGGTGTCACTATGATACCATGCCGATTCTCCAGATTGATCACAGTCACGCTCGCGAAATGTTTGCTAAAAGAGGGCTTGAGCTTGTCTTGCTTGAGGTTGGTCAGTCGGTTACTCTGTAGATTTACACCAAAGGTCAACCAATAAAGGCAGGTATGAATCTCGATCTCTGGTCTATCATCATCATCGTCTTCGTTTTTCACGGGCTTTTCCTTCTGTCTTCAATTCTATTTACAAATACAAGACGTGAAAGAAAAGAGAATCTGTATCTGTCTTTTCTTATCATCAGTTTGATCTGGTTTATGTCCGAATTTCTCCTAATAAGAAACAGAGTAGACCTGGGGTTTGACTTTTTCTATGGGACAAGGTATGGATCCTGGTTTCTTTTTGGCCCGCTTAGCTTTTTCTACTTTAAGTCAATCACAAATTCCAATTGGAAAATCAAGGGATTGGATTTCCTACATTTCATGCCGTTTGCGGTGTTTACGATCCTTATCCCTGCAATTTTTGGAAATATTTTAAACCACCGACAAGTAGATTATGGAATGCTCTCGGTGTTTGACCATCGTGAAAAGATCATCACCCCTATTCAATACGTCTACTCCTTCGTCTTTATTGGACAGTTCGTTCATATGGGTTACTACTTTGGGAGGAATTTAGGTCAGGTTAAAAAGTACACAGCTGAACTAAGCGAGCAATACTCCAATATAAATGGAAATGTGAAATGGTTAAAGATTTTTAATGTTTCATTTCTGATCATCTTGTTCTTTGTTGCGGCATTTCTTTATCTGCTGCTCATCACGGACATTTATCGCAGATATCTTGACTATATTTATGTGTTCCCGATCGGAGCACTTTTTTACCTCATTAGCTACTACCTTATCAATACAGAGTGGAAACCAACGATCAAATCCAACGCGGTTAAGTATGCAAAAAGCTCGCTCAATCCTGATAATATTTCCCTCTATGTTGAAAGACTCAATCAGCTGATGGTGGATGAAAAAGTATATTTGGATAAGGAGTTAAGATTGACGGACCTGGCTGAGAAGATGAAATTGAATGCTCATCATTTGTCTCAGCTAATCAATCAGAATTACCACCAATCCTTTTTTGATTTTATCAACAAATACCGGATTGAAGAGGCTAAAGAAATGATCGAAGTTAACCCTGAATATACTCTTTTGCAGGTTGCATTCGACTCGGGTTTTAACAATAAGACTTCCTTTGTAAATGCCTTCAAGAAGTTCGAAAAAACTACTCCATCGGCGTTCAGAGTGGCTAAAGTCTATGCCTGATTTTTCCCGAAAAAAAGCGCAATCCTTATAAGGATTGTCGAGAATGTGATACTGTGCAGCTAGCATTGTCAGCATTTAGCATTTAAAAATCATACAATGAAAATTAGATTACTATTATTTCTAAGCCCCTTATTGCTGGCAGTAGAAGCAATTTCTCAAAAGTACATTATCGATCCTGGTCATAGCTCGGTCCAAATTCGAGTGGAAAGATTCGGCGTAGTAGATGTCGTCGGTCGGTTCAAAGATGTAAGTGGCAACATATCCTACAATGCAGACGATCCATCTAAAACTACGGCTGAAGCAGTAATTAAGGTGGCAAGCTATGATGCAAACAACGCTGGTGGTGAAGACGCAGTGAAAAGTAAGGCTTTCTTGGACGCGGAAACGTATCCCGAAATATCTTTTAAAAGCAAGGGAGCTACCTCGGATATTTTGTCTGGTGATCTGACTATTCATGGAGTGACCAAGGAAGTACAACTACCCTACACAATAAAAGGGCCCTTGTTGGATCTTCCAACCCGAAAGCAGTCGATCGCGGCTAATGCCTCCATAACCATCAACCGACAAGATTATGATGTTGCATTCGATCGCGCTCTTCCGAATGGTATCAAAATCGTAGGGAATGATGTTGAAATCACATTGACCATTCTTGCAATAGCCGAGTAATAAAATACTTGTTGACCATATTGTTGCTGGCATTGCAGATCCCTTTATGCAAAGCTCAAGTCAGAACTTTCGAGATCGATCCCGGAAGTTCTGATATTTCTTTTGAAGTCACTCATCTTGGATTCCTAACAGTTGAAGGTTCCTTCTTGGAGTTCTCTGGAAAATGTATTTCGAATGGAGATTCCCTCCTTTCCCTCGAAGGCAAGATCAAGGTAATTAGTATAAACACCAACGATGAGGCTCGCGATGCTTCCTTAAAAAGTGAAGGCTATCTCGACATTGAGAATTTCCCACTTATCACTTTTAGTTCAACCGAGATAACCGACAGCGCGGAATCCCAACTTGTGACAGGTCAGCTCAAGATCAAGGATCAGGTCCGAGTCTTAAAGATGCCCTTATATTTCAATCTTTCTGAAGATGGAAAAAGTTGCTCTATTGAAGCAACCACAACCATAAGCAGAGAGGATTTCGAACTAGATTTCGGAGCAATGGATGCATTGGTTGGAGATGAGGTGAGGATGATGATTATGGTACACGGTAAACTACAATAAAATCACACTCCGAAAACGATAGTTGTCCCCCAAAGGGCAGCAATCTGAATCGTATTGGAAGGCTAATACTCTTTCGAAAACGTCAATTTATATCCTAAGTAGACACCCGCCGGCACAACAATCATCAAACCAATCCACATCCACTTGGGACCAGTCCCTGAGAGATCGGAGACAAAGCCAGCCCAGACCAAGGAGATCAATTGGATCACAATGATGATTGAAATGCAGATCCCTGCTAGGGACTTAGCAATCTTAGTTGCAATGTATCCACCCACAAAACCGGAAGCTCCGGTATAAAACATTTTGCTGGCGAGAATAGCCCAATGATTACGTATACTGAAGTAGTATGCCTGATCAGACGAAAGAACTTCGAAGGACGCACCACTTGCAAGTTTAACAATCAGAAACTCGATGGATTCGGTTACTATAGTAATTGCAACCAGTCCAGCAACTACTCCCAAAACTATCTTTAATAAATTCATGCTTTTTGAGCTTAATAGTAGTACATATGGGCACAAGACCAGTCACTCAAAAGTATGATTTGGTTCCAGGGGTAAAATATCTGAGCTTCGAAACTGGATCTTATCAAAATGATAGTTTGAGCTCAAGATAAAAACCTTCACCCGGCTTTGAAGAGTAATCCCATTCACCACCAACCTTGCTAACTCTGGCAGCAATATTTTTAAATCCTATCCCATCAAACTTCACCAAACTCGTATTAAACCCTACACCATTATCGGAATACTGCATCAGGAATTGTTCATCTTCTTTTTTAAAGTTGATTTTGATTTGGCTTGCTTTGGCGTGCTTGAGTGTGTTGCTGATTAGCTCTTGAAGAATCCTATATACGTTAATTTCAAGTTGAGAATCGAGTCTCTTATCCAGTTCTGAGTATGAAAGATGAATCCTGATTTTGTTAGCTCCCTCAACTGTTTCAATCAAGTCTTTCAAAGCTGCAACAAGTCCAAAATTTGTGAGTACACCGGACAACATATTGTGTGAGATCTCCCTAGTATCGGTCAGAGCCTTATTTAGTAACTCTCCTATCTTATCTAATTCGCCATTTTGATCTGATAAAACGTCAATGTGCATTTTTGCAGCTGTCAGGGTGCTTCCAAGGCGATCATGAAGATCTTCCGCGACCCTCTTTCTTTCCTTCTCTTGACCCTCAATCATGGAATTGATCGATTTCAATTCTTGATCGCTTAGGAGTTGATTTATCTCCTGATTGAAAATCTCTTCATTTTTCAAACTCACTACTCTCATCATGCGCTGACGAGAACGGTAGAATATCATAAGAACTAATGCAAAAAAAGTTAGAACAGACAGAATGGTAATTAGGTAAGTCGCTTGCTGTATCCGCTTCTCCTTGTCCAGAGTATCGTAGGCCACCATCGCTTGAGCCCTGGTATTCATAATGGTGATCTTATTTATCTCAATCTCAAGTTCGTTAGCTCTCTGTAAAAATGTTAGTGCGCTCTCACTGTCTCCAAGTTCCTGATAATACTGAGATCCGTACCGATAGTAGTAGTAGTCGCTTATAAGAGGTTGAGACAAATCTTTGTATTGATCCGTCTGAGTAAGTAACGCCCACGACCGTCTAAAATTTCCATTTTTGGCTTCTATTTCAGAAAGCTTTAGATAGGTACCAAAATTAATGTACCTGTAATATGGAAAGTCGGTTGGAATATTTAAGAGGGAATCATAGTAGTACTTTGCATCATCCTCCATATTAATAATACCATTATATATGGCCTTTTCGAAAAGGTACAAAGGAATTAGCTTCGAGGTCTCATCCAGCGAAGAAAACGCTGAATCCATCAGGTATGAAGCGTGATGGAAATTATAGTCAATGCTATCATCCGTTTTGCTTTGAAATACAAAATTATTCATGGTATAGTATGCATAGTCAATCGGGTCATCAACATAATCCCTATACTCGTTCAGGTAATATTCGTAGTCTTTGCTTATTTGAATAACATCTTTTTTAAAGGAATTCAGAATTGCTAGGTAAATCTGCTTGGTGAGTGGTCGATGGATAGTATTTTTTGAAAGGTCCAAAGCTTCAACCAGGTTGTTGAAGGTTTGAATGGTCATTTGATTGTACACAATTTCGGCGCTGCTCCGGGTAAGCAGTGAAATTGACTTCAGTATGTCACTATTGGACTGTATGCTTTCGGACCTGGAAGAAAAATCCTCGAGCTTGTATTTTTGACCTTCATTTTCCAATACCAAAATTAGATCGTGAAGTGATCTTCTTATTCCCTCATCTTCTATTTCAGAAAGCGACTCTTTAGCCTTATAAAACTCTAGTTTTTTAAGATGATCAAAGCAAGTTTCCAGATCCAATCTTCCTTGCGATCGACTTTTGACGACGATCATTGTCAATGAAAAAAGTATCAAAAAAACCTGCCTTATCTTCCTGGACAACGAATACGATTAAATGATTTTTAACATAACCTTGTAGCACCTCTTACCGGATGAAGCTTCACCGGAACCGTCCATACCGCCTCGAGGAATTCGTGCGTTTTCGGTG
The DNA here is from genome assembly GCA_028285685.1 of Cyclobacteriaceae bacterium. Classification (GTDB taxonomy): domain Bacteria; phylum Bacteroidota; class Bacteroidia; order Cytophagales; family Cyclobacteriaceae; genus Ekhidna. Next base: position 35,757 of record JANQOR010000017.1, read on the forward strand.
GGACTAAATAAAAGTCCATCGCGATAGTAAAATTCCTCATCAAAAACCGGATTGTCCGGGTGATCTGGTCCCAGTTCTGCGTCAAACTCGGTCATTCTCTGAAGCTCGCGGCTAATTTTGACAGTACCTATCTCTTTCTTGTCAATTGTAATTGCTTTGGATTCACCGTTCTCCCGGAGGTGAAATTCTCTCCTTCTCTCCATTGCTCGAACCCGAACCTTAAACTCCAACAATCCATCATCTCCTTTTTCCTCATCCTCAACATCTACTATTCCTAAATTAATAATTCCTTTGTAGTTCACAAGTGTGAATTTTACATTGGTCAGTGTGATTTTATCAGGGTCAGCCGAATCAACACTACTTTCAAAACTCATATAGAGGCTGTAGAAAGTGCCATAATTCTGACTTGAGTATACTTCTTGTAATCCATGATTGTCTTTTAGAACAATCGTTCCTTGGTAATCTAATGGGTGTGACATTTTGGTTTGGTTTAGTTTAGTTAATTATGTTTTAATCAAAAATATACCTAGGCATTCCATTTCCGGAGTCAACCGAGTTTATAGCCAGACGTCCAGATCTGACACTGTCTTCTAATTTTTCTATTATTGAATCGGGATCTGCTTCCAAATCCTCCTGATAGTAAAGCGCCAGCAAACCCGAGATAAATGGGGCCGCCATACTAGTGCCGTCTAAAAATGCACCCCCCCTGTCACTCAGTGCCACCGGGTAGGTCGAGAAGATTTTAACACCTGGGGCAATGAAATCGACTTTTTGCCCTTCATTAATTGTCCGATTAGCCCTCACGTAGATTTTACCTGACTCATCAACAGCGCTCACAGCTACCGCCTTTGCACAATTGGAAGGAGAGTCTATGGGATTATAAACAGAGTCATCTGGATCATCGCGGTCTCTAAGGCTTCCATTTCCGACCGCTGCTACTACAATTGCTTTACTTTCATGAGCCCTGAAGATTGCTTCTTGAAGATTTGAATTCACTCCCTCATCCTCATCCACTTCAATTCCAAGAGATAGGTTAATTATCTTGCACTTCTTTTCAACAGCCCAATCGATGGCCCTAGCTATGTCGGTTGGTCGGTAAGTTCTGCCAGCATCACTAACTACTTTTCCAATATAAAGCTCGACGTTCGGCGCCACTCCCACTCGTAAATCTGCAAGCCTTCCTCCTGCAATAATTCCTGCAACATGTGTACCATGACCAAGACGATCTTGCACAGTTCCACGAGGGTTGACAGGGTTGAAGTTCTTGCTAACGATATCTCTATTTTTGAAATGGGGATGATCAAAATCAACTCCTGAGTCTAAAATAGCTACCCTTACTCCTTCACCATTTCGAGTAGCATTCAGTAAACCCAATTGCTCCAGTCCCCAATTGGAAGGTTGAGAAGTAAAGTCAGGATTAATTCCGCTTACATGACTTATTTGATCAAAATCAACCTGGGAAACACCGGGTGCTTCTTGCAGTTCACCTGCCATTTCACGGTGCGGTAGATCAAAAATGGCAAATTTCAAATTCTCAAGGTAAACTCCAAATGGCTGAGTGGATTTTACTTGATTAACTTCCTCATCTTCTCGCAAAAACCTAGAACTAAAAAAAAGAGGTTTTTCCTTAAGTTTAGAAACATTGGAGATCACACTTTGAGCTGATTTAAAATCCTCTACGTCATTTTCGAAACGAACGAACGCTCTATCATAGACGACTTCCTTCATGCTTAAATGGTTTGCCTTCAAAAGTTTAATATAAACAGGAGTACAATTAAACCAATTAAATGGGAGTCTTTAAATACCCCTCTAGAGGTATTTTCTAGCCAACATATCACTAAACAAAGAGGGTATAGAACAAATTTGAGCAATAATATAATCCACTAATTGTATAATACAATTTACAAAAAGGCGAAAACCTTAAACAACTGCAAAGTTGATATCAGTGATTAGTTCATTCTCCGCAACCTGCTGTGGATCGCTTACATATACTTCAAATGGATGAATACCTTTTTTTGGTTTGAATTCCTTGGCTCGGTGCATCGCATACAAGCAACTCCACGCATTTCCAAGATACATGTAGGCTCCGATATGACTTACGGTATAGATCTTTGTTGCAGGTATTTCCCCGGTGATAAAGCCATCAGGCAAATTGTCAGGCTTTTTGCTAACCGCCCAGCCTCCTGTGTAATCTACACGATTTTTGGCGGGGTCCCATTTGTGGTATATGGAAAACGCCATGCCGGGCTCCAGGTCTTGATTTTGGTCTAGATACTCTTTCAATTTTCCAAAATCACTCATCATCTGATCCCCCATTTGGTCAATTCCGCAAGACGATTTAATGCCTACGTATTGACACCCAGGAAATTCAGATTCACCTTTAAATTCCAGCTTGGAAGAAACAGAGCCCTTCTCGATGTATTCCTTCAACATGCTTAGGCCCCGATCATAGTCCATTTCAATCAGTGCGGTCATCATTTTGGTCATCCAAAACATAAAGAAAGGAAGGCTACTGTCCATCGCCCAAGCGACCTTAGTACCATCTCCTTCTTGATTAAGGCGAAATCGCACCTTTGCTTTTGATTTCCAGGGCTTAAGAAAATTCAAATCGATGTCGATCGATTGATTTGCAGATTCGTTGGTGATAGCCATTGTGCCAGAACCAGTCCTTTTCCCCTCCCATTCGTAAGACTTTGCATCTTCTGAGACTGTGACTTTAGCTTCTGGTTCTGTTATTAGCCAAGGAGACCAAGGCCTCCATTGGTTGAAATCATTAAGAGTTTCGTAAACTTTTTCAACGGGTGAGTCGATCACGGTGGATCGCTCGATGTTCATTTTAGGCATAAGATTAGAGTGAGTTATTGTGCCGATGAAAATAAGCAATAAAGCGAATAATTCTATAGAACACCGAAACTTTCTATTAATAACTCACCATCCGCTGTTTCTCCTCGTCCCACAGCTTGAGTGCGAGGCATGCTTTCACATCTTTGACGGAAAGCGTGGTCGTTGTTGGTTTTTGGAGCGCGGTAATTTCCTGCATGGCTTCAGGCAGCCGGTAGAATGGAATTCGAGAATTCAGATGGTGAATATGATGGTAGCCCACATTAGCGGTGACCCATTTCCAGAAGCGATTCATCTTTATGTAGCTAGAAGAAAAAAGCGCTGCCTTCGTGTACGTCCAATCTTCATTTGACATGAGCTTTACTCCGGGAAAATTGTGCTGTGCGTAGAAGACATAGCCACCTAACAAGCCCATGAGGAAAAAGGGGAATGCAAATCCAAGTAGCCAGGCAGCCGGGCCCAGCAAGGTAAAAATCAAAAGTGACAAAATAACGTGCAGAACAAAGGATACTAGTCCATCCCAGTGCTTTCTGGGGTCTTCAAAAAAAGGATACAAGCAAAAGGAAACGACAAAAACAGAAAGGTAAGAAAGAGCAATGGTCAACGGGTGTCTGATCAGCAAATACTTCCTTTGTCCCAGTCTAGAGAGTCGATCAAACTGGCTTTTTTCCAAGATAGGAAAACTTCCTAGCACGATCTCAATGAATTGGGAGTTGTGATCATGATGATGATCGTGAACATGATTCCAAATGCTACTGGGTGCTAAAGAAAGCAATCCAAAGGCTCGCATAATACCATCAGCCAACCGTGACCTTGTTAAGATTGCCTTATGGTTATAGTCGTGATAAATTACAAATAGCCTTCCAAAACAAAGTCCGGCGGCCAACCCAAAAAGTATCTTAGGAACAATGTACCCAACCAGCAATGCCGAGGCGAAAAACAAAATTGTCAGCGAAAGAGTGGACAAGAACAAGATCCAACTTTTACTCCTATGTTCTTTGGCATATGGAATCGTTTGCCTGATTAACTCTTTTTCTTCTTCGTTAGACATTGAAAGATGAGATTCTAAGGCTTAGATAAGATTTTACATCCTTGGTTACATCAAACTTGGATACGATCAAAAGTTAAAGATTCGCACTGTATCAAATAGATACTTTGAGACTATTTCCAATATAGGAAGATTCGCAACTATATGTTTTGAACCTTAGATTCCGGCTCGACCCACATTCCATTCTCCTTAATCAAATCAATCAGCTCATCAAGGGCATCCTCGGAGGGAACACCGCGCTTGACTACTTCTTTTCCTTTGTATAAAGTGATTTTTCCTTTCCCTGAGCCCACATATCCAAAATCAGCGTCGGCCATTTCTCCTGGTCCATTAACGATACATCCCATTATTCCAATCTTAACACCTTTCAAATGATCCGTCCTTTTTCTAATCATCGCAGTTGTTTCCTGTAAGTCGAACAAAGTGCGACCACAAGAAGGACATGAGATATACTCCGTCTTCGTTATCCGTGTTCGTGCTGCTTGCAGTATCCCGAATGCTGTTTGATTGTACAACTTCAGTCGCTGTAGATCGGGTATCTCCTTAGGTGAGATCATCAGTCCATCTCCGATCCCATCTACTAGCAATGTTCCCGCATCCGTGGATGCATAAATCATCAATTCGTCTTCGCTAAGTAGGGAATAGGACTGCTTAATAACAATTGGCACTTTGATATCATTATTGACAAGTTCACTGGCTAACTGGCGAATTGACGCAGTGGCATGTGCATTATCAGTTTCCAATATGACGACAGCATTGGGATTACTCCCAAGCCAATCTAGCACTGATTCAGGCTCAAGACCTGTATTAATGAATACAAAATTTAATACTGAATGTAGCTCTTTAACTATTTGTATATCAGTTATTAATGGGTATTTATTTGATTTATCATTTAAGTTTCTCCACACTGAATAGTCCACAATTTCTTTGAGTCCATTTGGCAACATGAACTCAACAGGATTTTTGCCAGTATAGACATAATCTGCTCCCGTATCATTCATGCTCCACTTATCCAGTTCGGGTAAATAAAAATGTCCAATCGACTTCAGATCTTTTACCCCTATATTTTCGAACATGGAAAAATCAGCTATGACCCGTGGCACGTTTTGGTCCCCAATATTCGCAACCTCCGTGGATGTTCTTCTTGTATATTCGAAAGGATCAATGGGATAATGGTCAATAGGCTGTATTGGTTTTTGGTCAGCTTTACTAATTAACCGATCAACCAAAATTCTAGCTACCGGAGCTTCTACTTCCGGTTCCTCTGTTAGGGAAACTCTAACCGTATCACCTAACCCATCTTCCAAGAGCGTACCAATACCTACTGCAGACTTAATTCGGCCATCCTCTGCTTCACCAGCTTCTGTTACACCTAAGTGGAGTGGATATGGTTCAAGCCCCTCTTCATCTAATTTATTGACAAGTAACCTATAGGCCTGCACCATCACCTGTGGATTGCTCGATTTCATGGAAATGACCAGATCTTTGTATTCCATCTGCTCACAGATCCGAATAAACTCCAACGCCGACTCAACCATACCTAATGGAGTATCTCCATATCTACTCATGATCCTATCTGATAGTGACCCGTGATTCGTTCCAATTCGCATTGCTGTGCCATTAGCCTTGCAGATTTCAACTAGTGGTGAGAACTTGTCCTCGATCCTGTTTAACTCCGAGGCATAGTCTTCATCGGTATACTCTATTTCTTCAAATTTCTTCTTATCAGCATAATTCCCTGGGTTCACACGAACCTTTTCAACGATAGTGGCAGCAAGTTCAGCGGCGTTTGGAGTAAAGTGAATATCAGCAACAAGAGGTGTATTGCACCCCCGTCGTAACAACTCATTCTTAATTGTCTCAAGGTTTTGAGCCTCCTTAATGCTTGGAGCTGTAATTCTCACATACTCACACCCGGACTCCACCATTCGTAAGGTTTGCTCAACGGTACCCATCGTATCCATCGTATCGACTGTGGTCATTGACTGCACGCGAATTGGATTGTTACCGCCAAGAGGTACACCACCAATATTGACCTCCCTTGTCTTTCTTCTCGAGTATTCGGTTAAGCTATTACAGTAGTTTTTTATCATTAGATATCACCCAATTGGGGCCTTATTACAATATCTTCTATCACCGTTCGCTCACTTAACTTATGAGTAGCATAAATGGTTTCAGCCAAATCCTCCACACTTATAAAGCGTTCCTCAGGCAGGTCGGTACCATCCCAACTGTCAGTCAACACAGCACCAGGTAAAACGGCTGTTACTCTGATTCCGAAATCCTTAAGTTCTTCACGTAGTGCTTTTGACATCCCATACATTGCGAATTTTGAGATCGAGTAAGATCCACCATTTGGGTACGCCATGAAACTTGCTACAGAACAAATATTAAATATGTCTCCTATCTTTTCTTTTTTCATCGAGGGAATTAGCCCCCGCGAGATGTGGTAAGCGCTGTACAAATTCGTGTTGATCATCTCTTCCAATGATCCCTCCTTTTCTTCATGAACAAGGCCGGGAATAAACCTGCCACTGTTATTAACGACGACTGCAATGGGCTTCGCAATTAGGCGAACAAATTCAATGAAATGATCGACTCCTTCCTTCCCGGATAAGTCTGCCCTTGTGGTATGAATCGAGACACCAAATTTGCTTTTAATTTCGTCTCTTAGGCTATCCAGGTCACCTTCGTTTCTGGAACACGTTGCGATTGCAAAGCCTTCTTGTGCAAATCGCTCCACAATTGCTTTACCAATTCCTTTGGAGCCGCCCGTGACAACAACTAATCGTTGTGAATTATCCATCTTTTCTTTCTGATTGCTGCTTATGGTGTTATTTTGGCAAAGCTAATAACTCCAACCTGTCAAACTTAAAATTGAGCGCGAGAAAAGAAGGCAATTAGATGAAGCAACTGGGTAAGTTCGTAATTTTCATAGGCCAATTATTTGTTCGAAGGGAGTCATTTCGAACTTACATGAAGTTGGTATTTGATGAAGCCATAAAGGTGGGTTATAACTCCATTTTTATCGTCGTAATTGTTTCAGTCTTTATGGGTGCCGTTACGACGGTGCAGACAGCATACAACCTGATTTCCCCTTTGATAGCTGATCCGGTAATTGCCCTGGTAGTAAGGGATATGACGCTCATTGAATTGGCACCTACGATAACTGCCATCGTTTATGCAGGAAAGGTCGGATCTAATCTAGCTGGGGAGCTAGGCACAATGAGGATTACAGAACAAATTGATGCGCTGGAGGTGATGGGAATCAATGCGACTTCCTACCTCGTTTTACCTAAGATAGTTGGATCAATTCTAATGTTTCCTTTACTGGTAATTATTGCAGCTTTCGTTTCAATCTACGGCGGCTATGTGACTGCTTTAGTTACCGGCGTAATTTCCGGTACTGACTACATTATTGGGATCCAGATGGACTTTATTCCGTTTCAGGTGATCTTTGCAATGATCAAGGCTGTTACATTTGGGTTTATCGTTGCTTCAATTTCTGCCTTCAAAGGGTTTTACACGGAGGGGGGCGCATTGGAAGTTGGCAAATCCTCGACCAACGCGGTAACAAGTAGTTGTATTGCCATTTTAGCGGCTGATTTTTTACTCGCCTACTTATTAGCTCCACTATTGACACTATGATTGAGGCAAATAACATATCAAAATCATTTGACGGAAAGCAGGTCTTGTTCGACGTCAGCGCTGTCTTTCAAAAAGGCAAAACCAATCTGATCATTGGAGCGAGTGGTACTGGAAAAAGTGTTCTCCTCAAGTGCATTGTTGGACTTTCTCATCCGGACGAAGGAAGCGTATACTTTGACAAAAGAGATTTCACTCATGCAAATAAGGAACTCCAGACAGAAGTAAGAAGGGAAATGGGCATGCTTTTCCAGGGTGGTGCCCTATTTGACAGTACTAACGTAGAGAAAAATGTCATGTTTCCACTAGACGTGTTGACCAAGATGAGATACGAGGAAAAGCTTGAGCGTGTCAATTTTTGCCTGGAACGTGTGGGCTTGGAAAATGTGAACAAAAAGATGCCTTCTGAAATTTCTGGAGGAATGAAAAAACGAGTTGGCATCGCCAGAGCAATAGTCAATAACCCGAACTACTTGTTTTGTGACGAGCCAAACTCTGGCCTGGACCCGCAAACATCCATCAGAATTGACAATCTGATCAAGGATATAACCGCTGAATACAACATCACAACTGTTGTCGTTAGTCACGACATGAATTCCGTTCTTGAGATTGGCGAAACAGTGATCTTCATTTACCAAGGAAAAAAACTGTGGGAAGGGACTCGTGACGACATAGCAGCATCCGATGTTAGGGAACTCAATGACTTTGTGTTTGCCAGTCGTGTGATGAAAGAGTTGAAGGACAGTAGGTAATCAGCTGATTTCGTACTATTCTGCAAAAAGGGACTTAACTTAGTTAACCTTCCAGCTTATAACACGTCCTTAGTTATATAAATATTATTAAATAATTTCTTAATATATTTATATTTGAATTTGTTAATGAATCGATTAGCTCTCACCTTTTGCTTTACGCTGATCACCTGGTATGGACTTGCTCAGTGTGAGTTTTTAAGTCCTTCCATAACACTAGACTTTAATGCACTTGGCACTTGTGCCCCTGTAGAAGTGGACAAATTTGAGGTCACTTATACGTTCACAATACCTCAAGATCCCAACATGATTACCATACGGTTTATCTGGAATGATCCAGCCAACACCACTGAGGATGCTACAATCGCTAATGGTAAACTGACAGCTTCATCGGGCAATACCAAGTTTGATGCAGCCGCCTCCAATTTCCAGTATCCCACTGCAGGAACAGTGTGTTTTTACGAAGCTCAGGCCTTTGTTATCGTCGATACAGATCAGTGTGATGGATCCGAACAGACTCAACCGGTGCCTTCATGGAACAATGATTCTGAAAATGGTGGTCAGATTCTTATAGATCCAGCTCAATACCATGTCTGTGAAGCAAATGCGATAGCAAATGTCACCTTTGACGATGCTTCCGTTTTTAATTGTAACGCCGCAGATAATCCCGATAACCCGAACATTCTCGAACGGCACACTCAGTTCGTGTACGGGACCAATACGGGACTTGCCGATGCAAACCGGATAAAAAATCTGGAGATAGATGATGGTGGGGTGATTCAGCTAACGACGGCTACCGGTGCTTACGATGCGTCATCGACAAGAGGCGGTGTCACTGCAGCATATTTTGGCAGCATTGATCAAATTGCAGCTCCTGCAGCCGGGCCTAACAGCGTTTCGGTGCCTCTCTCCGCCCCTGATGATGTCAACAATGTTGCTGGAAATACTTTTCAGATCACTTTATACAATTGGAACACCTGTAATCCCTACAATGGAGATTCCGCAAACCCAAACTATGCCGATGCGGTCAGTCAGGTCATCGACGTAACTATGATTGCACCTCCCGTGCCTTCTTACTTAGCGCGAGAAGGTGGCGCGGGTGGAGCGACTCCCACGGAATTTTGCATAAACGAGGACATTTATTTCGAAAACCAAACAGGTGGCGGTTTTAACTTTGTTTGGCAATTCTATGATGGGTCTACAACCAGTGATCCTTTACTTGGCACCTCTACTGACAATAACCCAACATTTTCGTTCAATTCAGGAGGGAGTAAACTCGTACGCTTGATTGCCACAGATCCCAATGCGGATGGATCGTGTGATGAGATATATGATGACCTAGTAACTCTGTCACCAGCGGCTGTTGCCGATTTCGAATTCACTGATGCTGGGTTCGGTGCTGCTCCGGTTTTCTGTCAAACAGGTGCCGATGTTTTCACCATAGGTTTTCAAGACAACACCACTATTGTCGCCGATACAGAAGTTCGCTACGAGTTTTACAATGAAGGGAATCCACCAACAAGTGGAATGCCTGATGATTTCGGGCCCGGAGGTGGTGCATTTGTAACAACAAACATCGCCCCATTCTCAAAAGACTATTCAGCTGAGCAATTTGTGGTGGTTAGGTATGTTGCCAGAAATACCTCAACACTTTGTAGCAGCTTTGATCAAGACACGATCTTCGTCTATGGACAGCCCATTCCGACCTTTGCAAGTAATGAAGCTTGCGCGGGTAACAGAACGACTTTCTCTGCGATCACAAATCAAACAACAGGATTTACCACGCGTGTGAATGATGACATAATTGACACGTATGAATGGGACTTTAGCTACGATATGGCTGATGGATTTAATGTTGAGTTGACCAGAAACAATGACACTGGTTTTGATTGGCACGTTGGTACTGTGGTGACACCGGAAGTTGAACCTGTTACCTCAGAAGCGGGGACATATACGGTTGCCCTAAGGACCACCACACAAAAAGGGATGTGTTCTGATTTGATAACAGGCACAGTAATCGTCAACGAAAATCCAGACTCTCAATTGGCGTATGACGTTTCCGGCGACTTGTGCCCGGGTGATTTGATAACCTTTACAAACAACTCCGTCAATCCAAGTTTTACAATGGTTTATTCTATTGAGGTTGTTCACACACCATCACTGTTCTCTTCTTCCACCAACCTGATCACCGCCGATACCTCGCTTGTTTTTTCTAATCCTGACGATACGACCCGTACATATGAAGCCACTTTAAGGTCCACTACTGAGGACTTGTGCGAGACTTTGAGCACTCCTTTGATCTTCCGAATTCTGCCAGACGAGGACTCTGGCTTCACTGATGATAATTACGATTTGTTTAACTCCAATTGCTCTCCATGGAGTAGTATGCTACAAGTAGATGCAGTAACCCAAAGCCTTGCTCCGGATTCCTATCAATGGACGATAAGCGACGAAGTTGGTGTTATTGCAGGTTTTCCCGTCACCAAGGTGAGCACAGATCCCGATTTTCACCAACTAGATTATGACCTCACTAATACAACAAATGCAATCATTAGTTTCGAAGTGGTTTTAGAGGTAACCAAAACCGGTGTTTGTATTGCCAATGATACATTCAACCTTCAGATCAGTCCGCAACCCGGAGCAACATTTGATCTTCTAAGGGACGAAGACTGTGACGAGGTAGTGCTAGAACTGGAGGCCAATCAAAAAGGCTTGACGGAGTATACCTGGATTTTTGATCCAGCTCCTGACAATGAATTTGGTAGCGACGACCAACGTTTGATTTCATATACACGGGATATAAACGCCGGATCGGATATCAACGCAACCGTTCGACTCGTCACAACTAATCTTGCCGGATGCCCTAGCGATACGATCACGATTATGGAAACAGTCGAAAAACGAAAACCTGACATCACGTCCAGTTTCACTATCTCAAGTGATACCGTTCAACTACCAGATGCAACCGTTTCCATCGTCAACACTAGTACTCCAGATGCAGGCTACACCTACTTGTGGGAGTATGGAGACGGTGAGACCTCCGCAACAAGGGACCCAGCCGACTATACCTATTCACAATTTGGCTCCTTTCAGATCCGCTTGACCATAGCAGATGAATTCTGTGAGGTCGAAAGTTTCCAAACCATCGTCGTTCTCCCTGCCGATCCGGTTCTCGATTTCGAAGCTGATACCTTACAGGGATGCACACCTCTTACTATTCAATTCACGAACCTTTCTCAAAATGCACGTTCGGGCGAGTTTCTTTGGGAATTTGGAGATGGTGGAATCTCCGAGCTAGACAATCCCATTCACACCTATTTTGATGGTGGTTCGTATGATGTGAGACTGCGCGGAACAAACAATGTGGGCGTAACGATGGAGACTGAGAAGGCCGAGTACATCGAAGCTTTTGGACGACCGTTTGCAGACTTCTTGGTTTCCTCCAGAATTGTATTCATCCCTGACGATGAGGTACATTTTAGAAACCTCAGCAAAAACTCAACGGAATACTTCTGGGATTTCGGAGATGGCTCCACATCAACAGAATCTGAACCTTCTCACGCTTATCTACAGGAAGGCACATACGATGTAATGCTGGTTGCAATCAACGAGCTGGGATGTTCCGATACGCTTTTTCGCGAGGCTGAAATTGAAGCAATCATAGGCGGTGAAACAAACTCGCCTAATGCCTTCACTCCTAACCTATCCGGTCCAAATGGAGGAGTTGATGACGGAGGATTGAATGTCAATAGTGTTAACGATATTTTCCTGCCAAAGCTCGAAGGAGTCGTCAGATTTAAAATGTTCGTCTACAATAAATGGGGGCAGTTGCTTTTCAAAAGTGAGGATCAGAACATTGGCTGGGATGGGTACTTTAAAGGGAAACTTGCACCAGCTGGTGTTTACATTTATAAGTTGGAGGTACGCTATTCTGACAACAGAGATGAAGTTATTGCAGGCGATGTAACCTTGATCAGATGAGAAAATTGTTGAGCATACTCCTAACGCTAATTGCTGTGCTCGGCACTGCTCAAGATGCTCAGTATTCTCAATTTTATGCCAATCCGCTTTATTTAAATCCTGCGTTTGCTGGTACCGGGCATAACTCCCGGATAGCCCTCAACCACCGGTTGTTGTGGCCGAGCTTACCACAAGCCTTCAGAATATATTCCCTTTCGATTGACTACAGTGCCGATGCATATAACAGTGGTTTTGGTTTTATTATGCATACGGAAAGTGAAGGCACTGTCGATCTACAAACGACCAATGGCTCATTCATTTATTCTTACCAGCTGGTCATACACGAAGGCCTGGTTATTCGTCCGGCGATGAAATTCGGACACGTGGTTCGCAGTTTTGACCAAAGCAAATTGGTTCTGGGTGACCAGCTCGATTTTGGCGGTGGTATTTCTTCCCAAGACCCGGGTCTGAGATCCTTCAAGTTGCAGAATTACTGGGACATTGGTACTGGGGTTCTGGTCTTTACGCCTAAGTATTGGTTTGGGCTAGCGATCGATCACCTCAACAAACCCAACAGGTCGCTGCTGGAGGGAGAAGACAACTTACAGTTTAGGTATTCTGCGCACATTGGAGGTCGCTTCACATTGATGGCAAATGCTCCTACAGGAACAATCCCGGCAACAATTGCTCCGAGTGCTCTCTACAAACGACAGGGCAACTTCCAGCAATTGGATGTGGGAGCTTCCGTGCATATGCAACCACTTGTGTTGGGTGCCTACTACCGCGGAATCCCTTTTCTGTCGAATGGCTTTGGAGGCATCAGCCAAGACGCAATCATTATTCAGGCTGGCCTCGAATATGCGAATGCAGAATTTGGTTATAGCTTCGATATCCAATTGAGTCAATTGGACATTGTTAGTGGCGGTGGTGCACATGAATTCTCGTTGCAGTATAACTTTCACATTCCTTGGCGTCATCGAAACAAGCCAAAGAAAAAGCTGCACTGCCCTGCGTTCCTACATGGGCTTTATAACTGAGTTTTATGGAATAAAAAAGCAGCCCCCGCCTTAAGGGCTGCTACCTAGGCTCAGGGACAAGCCAAAATGCGAATTGCAGCCACTAGCAATTGCATTCCTCAAATTGGTTCTTAAGAGAAAGGGATAAAGTTTAACCTACTATGGAGTCTCATCTTTACCATTTGCCGTTTTCATTGTTCTACCACTATTTTTTCGTCCACATGCAATTCATTAAAAGTCAAACTTCTTACGTGTATCCATCCTTAACATCAAACTAACAGGACCTCAAGAACCCAAAAGGCCGATTAGCATAATAAGTACGATCACAATTAACAAGATGCTGTTTACCAGTTTCATAATATTGGCTTGCCTGTTTGGATTCGTTGAACATAATCGGGGCTGACATTGAAGCTGTTTATAACGCAGCGATCGACATTCACCAGACTGTCACAGCCGACCTTGTTGGTAAAGGTGGCTGTATACAGTCCTAAGCTGGTTAGCAAGATATCGTTGAGTTTTAGCTTTTCGTCAACACAGGTCTTCGTATCGCCCTCTTCCGATTTACTAAGAGATAAAATAGGACTCGCATCCCTATCCTCACTTACTTTGGATACTAAGGAATAAGGATCAATCATCATTTCGATTACGGGTTTTTCGGTCCTCACCAAGATCAGTGACGCCAAGGCTACTAAAATGAACAGGTAAAGTCTTACATGTAATGTGAATTTCCTACTGGTCATTCGAGCGTCAGTTTTTGGCACTTAGAGAACGTTTGATCTATGATGCTAAAGAATCGAAAAATTGGTTCTATTGTGCAAGAATAGGGTTAGCAAAAGGTTAGCAACTACTACAGCACCACACGATAAGCGTCAATCAGTATGGAATCTTATACAGCGAAGATGGCTAAACAGCCTTAATTAAACTATCCAGGCTGTCAGCTGTTAAACCTAGTTTTTTCTTTATTCTGCTCTTCGCAACTTTTATTGTCCCAACTGTGGTATTCCGAAACATTGCCATCTGTTTATTGGAGAGGTTAAGTGTGATAAGATGGCAGATCTCAATATCTGTCTCGGTCAGTCTTGGGTATTTGGTTTTTAATCTCGATTCAAACTCACGGTTGATACTCTCGATGTTTTCCTGGAAGTAGTCGAGCTTATCCTCTACCTCGAGTTTGAGTTTTAAGCTATGGATGTAACTATTGAGCTTCCCCCGAAGTGAACCATTCTCCGCCTTACTGATCGAAATCATATCATGCAAAAGATCCTCTCTGAAACGATGTCTCAACTGGTTATCTGAGATAACCATGGCCAGATCGCCTTCCTTATGTTTTAAGTTAGCCTGTAAAAGTGTTCTTTCGCCATATATTTTTCTGTGTCGGTAGGCAACGATCAAAACCTGGGCCAATATCAAGATTAGGAAGCCAGCTTCGTAAAGGTAATTGCCTGAAATGATATCCAGGGAAATCAATATCGCATGGAAGACTATGGCAAACATAAGTACGCTGGTGACCAGAAAAAGAAAAGCTTCCACCGGATATTGCTGTATTGACTGCAATACCATAACAATTGCATAAATCACAAAAAGGGGAGCAATCACATGAAAAAAAGGGACGATTTGTGTGGCGACATGTACAGACGCCAGGATCGTTATGATACTGAAACTGAGGGGAATGAGCAGACATAATCTTACAAAGATTTCCTTCTTCCGATGAAAAAAGTAATGCACAAAAAGCGGTAGCAAGCCAAGAGGTAAGTAATAGCCCAGATATCGGAGTTTCTGGTTTAACTCATACGGGAAGTTTGGAATAAACTCCTCTACAATCATCTCTCCCGTCGTAATGGTTCGTAAAGCAACAGCAAATACACCAAGGGAAAAGAACAAATAACTCTTCTCTTTCGGATAAAAAAGAAACATCGCCAGATGATAAATTGCAATTAGGAGGATGATAGTAGCAGAAAAGATCTGAAAACCGAATGACCATTTCCAGAGATGTAGCACTGTTGATCTCTTTCCGAAGACGACATCTTCCCAACTACCACCACCCTTGCGATGATGAAAGTTGGAAATGACCCAAAATAATTCAATCTGGTTTGTCTTTGGCAGGTCCACAAACAATGGCTGAAAGTTCGGAGTAGTTTCTTCCTTGGTTACACCCACTTCACCTACCTTCGACAGCAATCGTCCATTTGCCCAAATTTCGTGAGCAGCTACCACTGACTTAAACTTCAATGTGTATTGATCGATTGTGTCAGGCAGATGGATGATAGAATGAAGAGTTAAAAGCCCATAAGGGTGCTGTGCTAAAAAATCATCACTCTTTACGGTCCAGAAATTCGGTACATACAAAGAACCCGACGGCAATCTATCTTTGCTTGTCATGGTTACTTTTTGTCCCCAGTAATAATTCCATTCGCCTTTTAAACTGACCACTTCTTTATCTGCCAAGGGTTTGCTTAGGTTAAAAACCTGATCTTCGGAAATCACCTCCCTAACTTCGACTCGATTGCATGAACTAAAAGCAAGTCCCAACAAGATGCAAGGAATAGAATAGGTGGATGAGCTTCTTAAGCGGATCGTTAGCAAGGTTCAATGCAAGCCGTACCTGCGAAGTTGAAAGGACAAAGAAGGCAAACCGAATAATTGCCAACCAAAATTGGCGGTTAGCAAATGGTTAGCAGCACTTTTATTTCTCAGAAATTAACATTCGCTTTACAACTCATTATAAGCGAATAATCCACTGAAATAATGATTTTGGCAAGTAACAAGGGAATTTATCAATCTCCATTCACCAAAGGAACACAAGACAAACATGCTAACCGAGGAGACGGCCTTTTTTCGGGCTTGAGTAGGCTTTTGTTTCTTCTTTTCTTTATGTCGACAGGTACTCACAGTTCAGTTGCCCAAAACCAGAAGATTGATAGTCTCCGGAGCTTGCTCTCCAGCCAAGCGCCTGATACATCAATGGTAAATACGCTCATATCGCTGGCTTTCGAATTCCGGTTTATTAATTCCGATACGACAATTGAATATGGCAATAAGGGATTGAAGTTGTCAGATTCACTAAAGTTCGAAAAGGGAAAGGCCCAGGCCCTTCGAAATATCGGGGTCGGCTATATGTATGGCGATCATATCGATTCTGCCTTACATTTCGCCCGTCAAGCTGAGCATATCGCCAAATCGATTGGCAACAAGCAAATTCGCGGTGATGCGTTTAACACCATTGGAAACTGTTTTCACTTAAAAGGGAACTATGACTCATCAAGAATTGCGCACCAAAAATCACTTGAGCTCTTTAAAGAGATAAATAATTCCGCTAGCGCAACTACAGCCATAAGCAGTATTGCTATTACGTACAGTGAGCAAGGAAAGCATTCAAGGGCTCTTGAGAATTATCAAAAAGCATTACTCTTCTACGAAAAAGAAAACAACCAGAACGCCATGGCGAATTTATACAACAACATGGCAAACATTTACCTGGAAAGAGATGAGTTAGACAAAGCACTCTCCTACTATTTGAAAACTTCGGTATATGACAGCCTAAGTGGAAACAAATCGGGAAGAGCTCACACCTTGCTAAACATTGGGAATGTACTTGTTACCATGGATAGCATCGAAGCGGCTAAAAGAAATTACTGGTCAGCAATCAGTCTGGCATTGACAAGCGGGAGCAAATGTTTGACCAGTCTACCGATGACGCAACTCGGCGATTTATACCTTGAGCTAAAAAGGTTTGATTCAGCCCACTACTACATTTCAAGGGCCTTGTCAACAGCAAAGGAGTGTGATAACGATCGATCTATGGCAAGTGCCTATCTTGACATGGGTGAATATTACAAAATGCAGGATCATCTTTCAAAGGCGGAAGAACAGTTGTTAGCTGGGTTTAACGTCGCCAGGAGCAGAGATTTGAAGCCAAACATGGGCGAGCTGTCCGGGGCACTGCATGAGATTTACGAGCTGAAGGGTGATCATCGCAATGCTTATCACTACTTAAAAATTCACAGTGAACTAGAGAAAGAGCTTTTCAACAAAGAGAACACACAAAAAATCACACGCCTGGAGGCAGAGTACGAATTCGAAAAAGAGAAGGATGTTATGGAAGCTGAGCAAGCAAAGAAAGACCTTGAGTATCAGCAAGAAATTGATAAACAAGAATGGATCAAGTATTCCGTCATTGTTGTCGCCTCGTTTCTTGCTGTTATCGCTTTTATCTCATTTAGATCTTACCGTAGAAAGCAAGCTGATAACACCCTGCTAGAGGAGAAAAATGAACACCTTAGAAAGCTGAGAGCCAGGGAGAGGCAACTCTCCGAAGAGGCTCTATCTGCAAAAGAACGAGAACTTGCAACCATGGCCATGTCGACCCATGAGAAAAACAGCCTCCTCCAAGAACTGGAGCACAAAGTAAGTTTTCTTGAGACTAGGCTTGACGACTCGGTTAAGCAAGAGCTTAAAGACATGCGCAGAACTATTTCTGATAGCTACTCACTTAATAAGAGTTGGGATAGTTTCCTTCACAAATTCGAAGATGTCCATCCACGCTTTTTTGATAAAATGAAGGAAGAGAATCCCAGCCTCACTATCAATGATCTAAAGTTGAGCGCGTATTTGAAAATTGGAATGAACAATAAGGAAATTGCTAATGTTACGCATCTCACGGTTGGTTCAGTAAAGAGTAGCATCAATCGCTTGAAGAAAAAACTTAACATGAAGGCGGAGGATAGTATAAGGGACTTTGTATTGGAGTATGCTTGATTGCAGTGGTTGCAACAAAAGCGGCTCCTCGTGAAGACACCTGCTATCGTGAATTGACTACATCTTCACGAAGCATCACTGAAATCATATCTTATCGTTCACAACCCTATACGCCCAATCCGTCATTTCCATAAAATAGCCTGGCGGATAGTATCCATGAAAGAAGATGTACGGAAAACGATTGAGCGTATGGTTATCTCTTTTGTAAACCCTGCACTTAATGTTCCCCCTCAAATGCTTTAACTGATCTAAAAACTCTAAGCATTTCCCTGTTGGGACAAGCTCATCTTCTGCTCCATACACAAAGAACATAGGTACTTGACAATCAGTCAGATACACTTTAGGATCGTAGTTATAGGTATAAGCAATTCTTGTCAATTTTTCGTGATTGTAGCTCATGATCTTGCTACCAAAAGGCAGCATCTTTGCTCCATAGGTCTTGACAGCCTGATCAACCTTCCTTTGAAGCTCACGCCTGTTTTTATCATAATAAGCCTGCCCTTCTCTGGCACTTGCGATGGTGAAATCAAAAATTTCTTGCATCAAGCGAAGAATTCGATCGATCTCTTCTGGCTCCAGACCTGCTTTCTGAAGACGAAGCCTCTGTTGGTAAACAGCTACTTCTGAGAATGGAACCACTGGTCCTACCCGATTGTAGATGAACTTGATATCGCCCCTCTTTCTTGAAAGTTCCGGAACAAAGAATCCGCTTTCGGAATTGGTCGCGATGCCAATGCGATCAGCGCTCACCTCTGGTAACGATTTCAAAAAGTCTATTGCAGCTCCAGCATCTGCCATGAAGCCAGGGTAGTCTAGATACCGAAAACTCCCCTCGGACTTTCCTGATCCTCGCTTGTCGTAAATCAACGCGACAAATCCTTTCTTAACGAATGCATTTGCATGCATGCGATAGGCAATCCCGGACATTCCATGGGTTTGCTGTGGACCAGGACCATGTAAGATTACTACAGCCGGAAAAGGTCCTGATCCCCTAGGTTTGATTAGGGTTCCTGACAGTTTTAACCCTTGACTTTCGAACGAGATTTCAGTCTTTGGATGCCAAATTGCCACATATCTGATATAGGAGCAACCGAAAAGCCCACCACCTAGACAGAGCATCAGAAACAGCACTCTCCATAGTCTTTGTAAAAGCAGTCCCATTGCTGTTTCAATTTATTTCACGCTGAAAAAAAATGACTGCTACGAGATTTAATTCAGAAATTCTTCACAAAATATTCAGTTGTCTTAGCACTTCGGAATACACCAATCACGCGTATATAGCATATTTCCTTGCCAATTAAGCTTATCTTTAAAGCATGTCCACGATGCCTGAATCGTACCATATTGGCGACTGGTTGATCGAACCATCGCTTCAGCGGATATCAAGAAATGGTGAAATCAGAAAGATAGAGCCGCAATTAATGGAGGTTCTTCAACACCTGGCAGCCAAAGCAGGACAGGTAGTAAGCAAGGACGAACTAAAGAAGACAGTTTGGGCGGATGTGATTGTTACGGAAAATGTACTGACACGTGCTATTTCTTCACTTCGTAAGTTACTTGAGGATGATCGGGCTGAACCCAGCTACATTGAGACGATCAGCAAGACAGGATATCGGCTAATTGCCAAGGTCAAATACCCTAAGTCAGCAGGTCGAAATGATGAGACAATCACCATAAAACTCTCAAGGAAGCCTGTAGTTATGACTGTTGGTATCACTATCTTAATCGCCCTTGGTGCTTTTGCTACCCGTAGTATTTTCCTTCCAATCACTCCATTGAATGTATATCATCCCAATGCCATTGCGAGCTATTCCAATTCGGAGTATTGGCCGGCTATATCTCCCGACGGAAGGTTTGCAGCCTATGCATGGAAGGGAGAAACTGACGATAATTGGGATATTTATGCGAAGCAAATAGGTACCGAAACAGTGGTAAGAATAACTGATAACTCGGCCACTGAGTTGCGAGCTCGCTGGTCACCTGACGGAAGCTATGTCTACTACTTAAGGTATGAGAACGGCGGGAGTACGATCTACAAAAAGCCAATACTTGGAGGTGAAGAAGTTAGGATACTGGCATCACCAAGATTCTGTTCGGGGGACTTTGATATTTCCCCAGATGAAAAATGGATTAGCTTCAACGACCGAGAAAACAAATCCAGTCCGCTTCGATTGAAACTAATTTCTCTTGAGACCGGTGAGGAGAAATGGCTCTTCGCTCCTGCCGAGGGTTTTAATGGAGACATCCATCCGACCTTTTCTCCTGATGGCAGGAAGTTAGCTTTCATTCGGGAGAAGAATTCAGCGAGCATGTACCTGTGGGTTGTGGATTTACGGACAGAGAAATTGGAACAGCTATCCACTGAGCATATCTCCATAAATGGCTTTGATTGGTCAAACAATGGCACATCATTGTTTTATGGATCGGATAGAACAGGTTTATACAAATTATGGGAGTTAAATCTTGATACCAGGGAATCGACACTCGTCCCGGCCGGAGACTACCAGATGGTAATGCCTAGAATGGCGGAAACAGGTAGGATCATTTATGCCAAAATGAGAGACAATGTGAATATCTGGACCTACGACATCAATAACAAAACTGCGAAAAAATGGTACGCTAACAATGAACTTAGTCTTAACCCCTCCTATTCACCCGATGGTGAAAAAGCCTGCTTCACCATGAGCAAAGACGGTGTATTTCAAATCTGGGTGTCCGAGGCTGATGGAACAAGATCGGTTCCAATCACACAATTCACAGGTCAGCACCTTACCGCCCCGAGATGGTCAGCAGATGGCAAGTCGATTGCATTTCATGGGTTTAAAGAAGGGCAAGCAGACATCTTCATTGTAAACGCCCGTGGCGGAGTACCGGAGAACCTAACTAACTCAGAAGCTGATGAGCATGCTCCATTTTTTTCCGGCAATAAAGAAATTTATTATAGTTCAAATAGAGATGGAGACTGGAGCATTTGGAAGATGGATTCAGATGGATCTAACAAAGTACAGATTATTGAAGGAGATGCCTACGCGCCACAAGTAAGTGAGGATGGAAAAGGGGTGTATTACGTAAAGAAAGGACATCTTGGGCTATGGCAGTACGATCTCGAAGAGAATGGGGAAAGCCTAATGATAGGCCCATTTCATCCAATGAATTGGGGAGCATTTACTGTCGGCGAAAGAGGGATCTACTATTTCAATCACCAGGACAAGGGAATAGAGTACTTCGATTTCGATTTAAACGAGAACACTTTGATTTACCCACCTCAGGGTAGAATCCCTCGTCTGGGAATTACGATGCACTTGGCACCTGACGGGAGTCGGTTGCTATTTAGCCAAATTGATCACCACGATGCGGATGTGATGTTGTTAGAAGAGCTCCAATAGGACATCAAAATGCGATTTGATTTGCTGAATTGTTGCTAACAACTTCCCATGTCCAATCTGTCATTCTATCCAGGTATCCCTTGGGATAGATCCCGTACCAAGCCCAATAAATTTCACCGAAATCATGATCAATTCCTGGCCAAATCTTGTATTCGATTTGATGCTCACCTCGTCTCATAATTTCCTCAAGGGAAGCAACTGATGCATCAGTAGGAACATTTATGTCCAATTCCGCAAAATCATAGTAAAAAGGCGTTTTGAAACTTTTATCAAAGTAGTCTCGAGGATCATACGAGTAATTGTAAGCCATCCTACGGACATAAGACTCGTTGTACGTACCAACTCTTCGTCCAAAGGGCAGCGTACCGCCGTACTTAGACCAGGCATCTGACATTCTTTTATCCAATGCTGCCTTCACCTCATTAAAATAGCTGGGGTCCTTGGCAGATCGTACGTAGAGATCAATCACGTCCTCGTAGATTCCTATTATTTCGTTAGCACTCGACTCACCATGTTCCTTGCGCGTTCGATGGGCCATTTGAAAAAGCGATAGGCTCTTCATATCTACCACCCCACCTACTGTCCCATAGACAAATGAAATATCATTGCGGTGAGCAGCAATTTCCGGAGCAAACCGCACACTTTCAGAATTGGTGGCCAGCCCCAAGCTCATAGAATTTATTCGTGGTTCAGATTTTAGATAGTTCAAAGCACCATACCGAAATGAAGCACTGAATTTAAACACACTTTCGGCTCAAATCGGTGTTGCGTCACACCATCTGTCACAAGTAATCAATCAGGTGGAAGGTATGAATTTCAATGATTTCATTAATCGTCATCGAGTCGAGGAAGCAAAAGCTGCACTTACGAATTCCTCCGACTCCAACATCATTGAAATCGCTTACTCAGTCGGATTCAATTCGAAATCTGCCTTTAATTCTGCTTTTAAAAAGTTTACTGGGATGTCTCCTACCTCATATAAAAGGATGCATACCAAATAAAACTCACTCGTATTTGATCACTTTTACCGGATCGACACTCGCCGCCTTGAGAGATTGCAAAACGACCGTTGCTGCAGCAATCAAGAGAGACAAAAATGCTGCCAGCGCAAAGGTCATTGGCCCAAGATCGATCCTAAAAGCAAAGTCACTTAGCCACCAGCGCGAAAGTAGATAAGCAGCTGGAATCGCGACTGCAAATGAGAGCAGCACCAGCCGAACAAACCTGGTCAGTATAAGATAGAGGATGGAAGATAAGGATGCCCCAACCACTTTTCTAATTCCAATTTCCTTCATTCTCCGTTCTACATTCAACGCAGTTAGGCCGAAGAGGCCCGAGCAAGCTACCACTATTGCTACAAGAGTGAAAAGAGTTATGATCTTGTTTAATTGGGTCTCAAGTTGGTATTGCTCGTCAAAGCGATCGTCGAGGAAATAGAGATTGAAGACCTGCCCTTCATATAGCTCATTCCAGCTATTTTGAACGTACTCCACAGTATTCATAATCTCTCCATTCATCTTTATAGACATGTACCCCACGCCACTTTCAGTTTGAAGTAAGATCATTGGAGGAATTTTTTCCTGAAGACTGTAATAGTGAAAATCTTCGACAACTCCAACGATCTTCCCGGTGCGAGATCCCCACTGAAAATCTTTACCGACTGCCTCTTCGAGCGTCCATCCGAACTCTAGGACTGATGTCCTATTCAACAAAAATGCGTGCTCCTGATCAGTCGTGGCTTCCGAGTTGAACCCTCTTCCAGCAATAATCTCTAAATCGAACAGCTCAAGAAAGTCATCCTGGACCAACAGAGAAAACATGACTTTACTTTTAGTATCGTCTCCCTCCGGATAACCAACGCGATTAAGTAGAAACTCCCCAGGAATGCTGTTAGAAGATGTCACATTGGAGATATTGGGTGATTGCAGGAGTTTTTCCTTCAACACAGAGGTGTTTCTTCTTACCTCCCGATTGTGCCACAATTCTATGACCGCTACCTGCTCGCTCTCAAAACCCAATGACGATCCTGTCATGAAATCAAGTTGATTTCGAATAACCAGCACGGAACTTATCAGTATTGTTGCGATTCCGAATTGAGCGATAAGCAATGATTGACTAAGGTTCCCTCCTTGTCGACCCATAGCTGTCTTACCAAAAACACTAGCTGATAGCTTGAAAGTCGAAATCAGAAAAGCAGGGTACAATCCAGCCAGTAACCCTACAGCTACCAACAACAAACCTATCGAGCTAAGAGAAAGGACCCCGAGCAAATGAATTGACAGGTCTCTTGAAACCAACAACTCGAAGTACGGAAGTACTAGATAGGAAAGTGCAATGGCTATAGAAAAAGCCATCAGCAACATGATCAAGGTCTCCACTAATGATTGACCAATCAATTGAGATCGGCTAACTCCGATCACCTTCTTTACTCCAATCTGCTTGGTGAACTTGATCGAGCGAGCGATAAAGAGATTAACGAAATTGAAAATGGAAATAACAAGAATGGCCAAAGCGATTCCCGCTGCTATATATACATAACTAATACTACCGTTGGTTTCTATTTCATTCCCAAGATCTGACCTCAAGTGGATGTCCCATAGTGGCTGAGTAAACAGCTTGATCGTAAATCCCATTCCAAGGGCCTCTTCCCCGTACGCATCCATAACGAGGTTTTCGACTTTTCTTTCGAATTCCTTACTATCAACATTCTCCTGAAGCCGAAAGTACGTATGGGTACCGAGAGCAAACCAACCTTGAATGTGAGGATAGATTATTTCCCTTGTCTTATGCGAGATCAAATAGTCAAAATGAAAATGGGAATTGGAGGGTGTGTTTTCAACTACACCTGAGACTTTTAACTTTAGCGTATCTCCAGTTCGGAATTCAACAAATTTTCCGATAGGATCATCCTCACCAAAATACTTCTCCGCCAATTCTTGTGTGAGCACTATTTCATTTGGTTCATCTAAGCTAGTCGGAGAATCGCCACTTACTAGCTTGAAGTCAAATAGTTCGAAAAAGGAATCTCCTGCGAAAAACCCATTTTCCTCCCTGAAAAATTGATTGTTCGGGCCAACCATGACACCTCCACAGTTACGTACTCTTGTGATGCGTTCAATTTCAGGGAATTTCTCAATGGCCGACGGTGCAACGAGTGCGGAAACCCATGCCAGCTTCCTGGTAGGTTGGTTTTCACTCTCTATCTGGTACCCAAATCTGTAGATACGATCTCCTTCCTTATGAAATTTGTCATAACTCAATTCTTGAGAAATAAAAGATGTGAGCAAAATGACTGCCATCAATCCAATAGCCATTGTGCCAATATTAAGTGAGCTGATTACCTTCGTTTTCATAAGGTTACGGAAGGTGAATTTAAGATTCAGTTTAAGTGTGGTTAAAGCATTCATTTTCTTAGTTTTCTTTATTCTCTTAATCGCAAATGGCTTCAAAAACATCAATACATTGATAACGAAAAGTAATCGTGCCTTTGTAGGACTCATGCGTTTAATTCTCCTGTGAAAAACAGCAATTAAATCGCCCTCTACAGCGTATACTAGGTCTTCCCTGCAAAACCATCGTAAAAGTTTGATGGCCCAGGCAGGTGGTTGAGGCGTTTTTCTGAAGTTCCTCTTTTCTTTTTCCAACTCACTCATACTTGAGTGTAACAACCGGATTCATGCGTGCAGCGTGGAGGCTTTGAGATAGAATTGCCATAGCTGCTACAAGCGTTGAAACCAATCCCGAAAGAATGAAGATCCATAGATTTAGCTCTATGCGGTAAGCAAAGCCCTGTAGCCAATTCTCAGAAATGTAATAACCTGCCGGCGCGGAAATAGCGAAGCTGATCAGGACGAGGATCAGAAACCCCTTCATAATAGCGCTGACGATACTCCAGATCCCTGCGCCAAGCACCTTTCGAACGCCAATTTCCTTTGTTCTCTTTTTTACTGTAAAGGTGGCCAGGCCGAACAAACCCATACAAGCGATGAAGATAGCCAGGAGTGCAAAAAATTGCACCATTTGACCCAGCCGCTCCTCCTTCAAGTATTGATCTTCGATCTGCTGATCAAGAAATGCGAATTCGAACGGCCACTGAGGAAACAACTCCATCCATGCATCCTCAACCGCCCCAACTGATGATAGTAGCTGCTCCGAGTTGTTCGAATCAAACTTAACAGCCACATCTCCAAAAAAATTGAGTTTAAAGACACATGGCTTGATAGGCTTATAGAGCGATTCGAAATTGGCATCGCGCATTACACCAATCACTTTCGTCTTCCAACGTCTGGTTGAAAATGTTTTACCAAGCGCCGATTCATTTGTCCATCCAAGTGCTCGAACAGCTGCTTCATTTATCAAGATTGCTTCTGTTGAATCTGTAGAAAATTCCCTGGAAAAAAATCTACCACTCACCAGCTCTAATCCGAAAAAATCTAAGAAGTCGTATCCTACATGATTGACCCCAATACTTTTGGTTGCCTCAAGATCTTCGCCTTCCACACGGAAGCTCTGGACCCATCCGGGCGTTCCGGCGACATATCCCTGATGAACTCCCACAACCGAGGGAATTTCAGACAGCCTGGATTTAAAAAGTTGAAACTCGTCTTGCATCTTAGATCCATGCTCAAGGACGATTGTTTGCTGCTTGTCGAATCCCAAGTTCTTTCCTTTTATTAAATCCATCTGAAGTTTGACAACAACAATTCCAACAATTAGGGCATTTGAAATTATAAACTGACCAATAACAAATGTCTTCCTTAGGTTAGAATTACCTCCACCCCCATGTGAGTCACCTTTCAGCGTCTTGACCGGCTTCAGCTTACTTAAATAGAAGGACGGATATGAGCCAGCCAATCCCCCAACAACGATGGCTCCTAAGAAGAACAAAAGCATGAGAATGGGGAGCCTGAAGTAAGGCACAGCAATGTTCTGATCCATGAAGGAATTGAAGATGGGTATCATCAACTCAATCAAGAGCAGGCTTAGCACCGTGCTTAGGATCGTCACTAGAATTGACTCTGTGATGAATTGCCAGATAAGATTAATTCGATGTGCTCCCATCACTTTTCTCAAACCAATCTCCTTAGCCCGGTTCGTTGATTGAGCCGTTGTAAGATTTATAAAATTGAGACAGGCGATGATGAGAATTAAAAATGCGATTATCGCAAAGCCATAGACTTGACTGGTTGTTCCATTCACACCTATTTCGGCCGCCATATTTGATTTTAGATGCACATCCAGCAGCCACTGCGAGGTATAATGATAATCCACAGTTGGTTCGCTTATCCTTCCAAAGAAGTCGCTACCATCCTCGTGAAGACGTTCATCAAATGAGACTTTCTGCTCGGCACTTTTCAACAAGACATAGGTCCATGCTCCAGACCATTGCCAATTTTTCTCAAGATCGTTAAATCGATTTTCTTTTAACCATCGCTGACGTTGCAATTCAAGAGGAACAAGAAAATCAAAATCCATTTGTGAATGGGTAGATTTCTTCAGAATGCCGGTAACAAGCAACTGATCGTCATTCTTAAAAAGAATTGTTTTGCCGATTGGATTTTCGTTGCCAAAATATCTCTTTGCAGCTTCCTCGGTCATTACAATGCTGTTTTTTGAAGTCAGTGCATTTTGAGGATCTCCAGCCAAAAAAGGGAAATCGAAAACATCAAATACCTCCGGATCAGTAAAAAATATCTTTTTCTCAGTAAACAGCTTATCCTGGTGTTCCAGTGTAATTGCATCATTGTTATCTTCATGGAAGCGAACAACTTGTTCTACCTCCGGGTAATTCTCAAGCAATCTATATTTTAGCGGAAACACCACTCTTGCAACTCCCGTGGTTGCTCCTCGAGCTTCATAAGAGTATACAGTTCGGACGATCCGGTCCGCCTTCGAATGAAATTTATCAAACGACAACTCACTGAATACATATGCTGACATTACGATGAAACTCGAAATTCCTATGGCCAGTCCTATGATGTTTATCGCGGAAATGGATTTTGATTTTATCAAACTTCTGATGGAGATGGTCAGGTAGCTACGAAACATATCAATGGTATTTAATCTTCGATTTTGATTTCTCTTTTTGAAGGCAAATGGCTGAAAGAAGAGGAGAATGTTTAAGAAATAAAGGAGATTGGAGCGGACTTTCCCGTATTTGGCAACACGCCTCAAATAGAGCTCATGGAGATCTCCTTCAATTCCGTCAACAAGATCCTTTTTGCAGTACCAGCGAAGAAAGCGTGTCATCCAGCCAGGAGGAGCGGGTGTCATATGTTTCCTCCTTCCCATACAATCTTAGGGACATCGTTCCACATGTGATTTCTCAACGATCGGGATTCTTTTAGCGCATTTTTTCCGGAGTTAGTCAACAAATAGAGTTTCTTTGCTCGCCCTCCTCTCTCTTTTGAGGCCCCACCAACATGTGATTTTAGATAGCCTTTGTTTTCCAGCCGGACCAACGCCTTATGCACTGAACTTATGGTTACATTTCGCTTTGTTCTCGATTCCAACTCGTCGGTTATGGCCAGTCCGTATGCATCATCATGCAAAATGCCAACAGTCAGCAACACCAATTCCTCAAATTCTCCAAGGTATGTTCCTTTCATAAAAAAAAGATAGTCATTTGTTTCACCTTTGCCTAGTAAACGGGTGCGATCTAAAATTGGTTACTCCTTTTTCGCCTGTTTACAACTTAACTACTGCTGATTTTCGATGCTGCCATTCGTTACCATCCTTCTCATAGAAATCCCAACTAAGCTTGGATTTGTCTTTCTTCCAGACACTTTTCACAGATTGGTCCTTGTCAATCATTGTGAGGGTATTGTTATCCAAATCACCATACCGAATATTGAAGTTGGAACCTGATTGGTTATCCAAAATCCCTTCTTCGTATTTTGCAGCGTAGGTATTCCAGGAGTTCAGACTAAAGGACTTCATCCGTTCACCGTTTTCCTCGTAATCCATGAAAATAACGATTGCGCAACCATCGAGAAGCGGATAAATATCCATTTTCGCCTCCGATTTGGACCATTTACCTGCTGTATTTGTCCGGATATCTCCTGACCAGCTGCCTACCCAATCGTCAAAAAATAAGAACTCTGAGAGATCGCACCTGTTCCCATCATCATTTGTTAGAGGCTTCTCGTCTTGGGAAAAATTAGGAGCCAACTCCTTCTTTCTTGAGAACTCCATGATCCAGTTTCCTTCCGTCCATGTTTTACCGCCATCTTCAGAGGACGCATTGTCCCACCTCAGTGACGTTGGGGTGATGTCACAAAAGGTATAACGCTGGGTGACGGTCACAGAATCATTTTTAGCGTATTCGGAGAAAAACTCACCCCTTCCATGTCTGAAACTTCCCTCGAGAGTACTTGAGCCTGAACTGTTTTTTCCGGGCCAGTTCAGCCAAAGTTCCCACTTGTTTTTGTCTTCATTAAAATACCTTAGGCTGTAGCCTTTTATTCCTTGATTAAACTTGTTTTCATTCCAAAGCTCTAAAATGGCCCTACCATCCAGAATTCGGTAGATCATAGCAGTTGACTGCACTTTATCTTCCCACTCTCCATTTTGCTGCTGAATACGAAGGTTTACGTCCCATTCACCAACCCAGAAATCAAACTGCCTGTGATACGCGGAATTCCAGATAGATGAAATGGCTTCATTTCCCTGAGAAAAGGAACTGAAACAAAGCAGAACAACTGCGAAAAATGTTAGGGCTCTTGTGATTCTCATGGGTCGATCCTTTGAAATCTGTATTCTATAATAAAAGAACCAGATCAAAGAACCAGCAGTTTTGCAGCCAAACGTCTCCAAAGTGCAGCAAAAGTCATGTGAAACACTTTATTTAAGCCAATTAAGCCCTGAACTAACGATCAGAAACCAACAATCTCAAATTCGGTCCTCCTATTTGCCGCACGTCCCTCCTTTGTTGAGTTGTCTGCTATGGGCTGTGACTCACCGTAGCCCTTCGCTTGAAGTCGGGCTTGGTCAAGACCTGCAAGCACCATATAATCGACAACTGCCTGGGCTCTTTTTGACGAAAGTGCAAGATTTGCCTCTTCAGATCCTTGGCTGTCAGTGTGTCCGCCGATTTCGATGATCATGGTAGGGTTTTCTTCCAGAAGCTTAACCGCCTTATTCAACTCCACATAGCTAATGGGCTTTAGTTCAGCCCGTCCAGTTTCAAAGAATATGTTGTTGAGTACCACCTTCACACCCTTTTTGATTGGTTCCAGGGCAATGTCTTTTACAATCTCCTGGTACGTGGTATCCTTTGGTAGCTCGAAGCTCTGGGAGTAAAAAAAATACCCTTCGCTACTTGCCGAAACACTGTAATTTCTTCCAGCAGGTAACACTACGAGGTATTCACCGCTTTCCGAATTACTCTTATTCACTGCCAACAACTCACCTGTGTCAATATCTTCCACCAATACCAGTGCCTGCAATGGCTCCTCCGACTCACCATCCGAAACAACTCCCTGAACTACAGCCGTTGGTTTTGGTTTGAGATGATCAGGAAGCTCTACCTTGTATAAGTCAAAATTGTTCTCATCAAGCCGGGATGATGCCATATAGCCGAACCCAGATGCGGATATGCTGAAATTCGTATCGTCACCTTCTGAATTGATCGGTGTCCCCAGGTTCTCCGGCTTGGACCATTTATCATTTTCAAAAACACTGTAGAAGATATCTGTGCCACCAAACCCCGGGTGGCCTGCTGTTGAATAGTAGAGCGTTTTTCCATCAGGCGCCAGGTACGGACTTCCATCGCTCAATGGAGTATTGATCGTGCTTCCAAGATTCTGTGGAATTCCCCAATCTCCAAGGTGGTTCTTTTCGGTCATGTATAAGTCGGATCCACCATATCCACCTTTTCGCGTTGACGAAAAGATAATTCGATTTCCATCGGAGCTAATGGTTGGTTGCGACTCCCAATCTTCACTGTTGACCACATTTCCCATATTTACGGGTTGTGACCATTCAGTTCCGTTCAACTCGGTAATGTACAAATCACAACTACCAACACCCTTGGTATCACTACACTTAACATACACCATCACTTGACCATCTCCCGTAAATGCAGACCCAAAATCGTTGCCTGTGGAATTTAATGGCTCAGGAAGTAGTTCAGGAGTGCTCCATACATCGTTAGTGAGATCGGAAAAATAGATGTCTTCGCCCCAGTCGTTAGGCTTTGAATTCGCATTTTGAAAGTCAAAACCTCCCTTTCTTACGCTAGTAAAGTACAAACGTGTCCCTGTGGGATTCACCTGGGGCATGTAGTCGCCAGAAATGCTGTTTACCGCATCAACCGGGACCGGATTTGTTGTGGAATTGGGCAGTTTTCGGATGTTGACACTTTCTGAAGCATAAATGAGCCTATTTTTTGCTAAATGCTGTGACTTAGTCGCTTTAGGCCCTTTGGGAAGTTTAGCGATATATTTTTTCGCGTAAAAGCCTGCGTTGGTAAGTTGGTTCGTAGCTATGTAGGCCTTAACAACCTCATAGTACATCGAGATCTTATAGGTAGGGTTTATCTTCTCCAGGCTCCGGAAGGAAAAGATGGCTTCCTTATACATCTCCTCCCTCATATAAGTCATTCCCAGGTAGTACCAGGCGTCAGTGTAATTGTTGTTTACCTTAATTGCAGCCTGAAACTTCTCAATCGCGCCCTTCGAATCGCCAACATTCAAGGCTTTTATCGCCTCTCGGTACAAGCCATTTGCGTTAGGCTGTTGTGCGTAGAGAGGTATGGAATAGGCAACGCAAAAAATAATTAAATAGCTGGTTATCAAACGTTTCATACTTATCGGTCGATTTATTTAAAACTCACGTCTAAAGATAGAGGGTTTTCGAAGATAATGTTCCTTCTATTGGTTCTTAAGCTCTATTTTTACATAGTCACCAACTCAGCTATAATGAGGAAAGTTCTCTTCATTTCTATATTATCCACATCCTTTTTGGCATTTGGTCAAACCTGCCTGCAAAAGTTGGACAGTGCTGAGTATTTTAAATACATGAATCAACAAAAGGCCAAGTTCTACGCCACTAGCGCTCTTTCTGATTTAGATTCAGGTAGGTGTATCGTAGAGATCGGAATTGCCGGAGCATATAATAATGTTGGTCTGGTCCTGTGGGAAACACACGACAAAAAGCGAAGCCTGTACGCCTTTCATAAAGGCCTTAGTCATGAGCTCGAGTCAAAAGATTCAACCCATCAGGACCTGCTAGGGTTATACTACAACTTATCAGCGCTCTACGAGGAAATCGGATCTTTCAACGAGTCAGGAAAATTCCTGGAACTTTCAGGTAAGGTTGTAGAAGCTTCCTACAAAGATGATTTGGGGGCACAGTTGCGATATGCTCACCGTCGGGGTATCTACTACCGGGAGATTGGGAACTTCGACAGAAGTCTGGCTGCTCTACGTGATGCTATTTCTATCAATGAAAATATTGGTGATGACTCGACCAGCATTGCATTACAAATTGAAATTGGAACTACTTACAAGCACTTTGGTGATTTTAAGCAAAGTGAAGAGGAGCTTTTAAAAGCGGTAGAGCAAGCCAAAGACAACAATGAGCTCCAGTATTTGACCGCTATTGACCGCTTGTCGTCATTGAAAATTGAGCAAGGTGAGTACTCCGACTCAGAAAATTACCTGCTTTACAACCTGGAGCGAAAAAGAGAGAAATACGCATCTGACCCACTCCTCGAGCTTGAAACATTAAACGGACTTAGTGTTCTGTATTACAAGCTGAACGATCTCGAATCGGCGAATGAATACATGAGTCAGGCACTTGAATCAACAGGAAGCATCCGTAACATCAGACCTTACATGATGAATAACCTTGGGACCATTTACATGAAACAAGGTGATATTGAAAATGCTCAGAAAAGCTTTGAAGAGAGCGCAGAAGGTTTTAAAGAACTGTTTGGTACCATGAACCCTGATTACGCCAGTAGTTTGAACAACCTTGCCGGGATATACAAAGAACAAGGTAAACTCAGTGAGGCTTTGAATCTGTACACCAAGGTTCTTGATATGGACAAGGTGATCTATGGTGAAAACAACCAGCGATATGCCACTTCCTTAAATAACGTGGCTTTGTTATACCTTCAATTGGGTAACACCTCCCTTGCAGGTAAGCTCCTTCAGCGAGCCAAAGAAATACGAAGAGAAGCTCTTGGCGATTTTCACCCGCTGTATATCAAGACACTTAATGACTTGGGAATGTTCTACCTGATCGCCAAGGACAGTATTTCTGCCATGGATGAATTCAACCTGGCACTGAAGGCAGAAATCAAACACATGGCTGATATTTTTCCTGTCTTGACTGATAATCAAAGAAAACTGTACTTCGACCAGTCCAGATCCAACATAGAGCGCTTTTGCTCTCTAGCCTTTAAGGATAAATATATTGACACCAAGTATGCAGAGGATGCTTTAAATCATTTCATCAATACAAAGGGAATTTTGTTCTATGCCTCTGAGAAAATGCGACGTTTGGTCCAGGCCAGTGGTGACAAGCAAGTGATTCGCACCTACGACGAATGGCGTGAAAAAAAATACAAATTGGCTCAGGCTTACCTCCTTACCGAGAGTGAACGTCGAATTCAAGGCATATCGATCGAGCTTCTTGAAGAGGAGTCAACACAACTGGAGAAAGAGCTCTCCTTAAAGTTCAAAGTGTTTTCAGATCAAGAAAGTGCTGAGTATCATAATTGGCAGGAAATCAGCAATGTACTTCCAGATAGCACAGTAACACTTGATATTATTCAGTACAGAAATTATACAGTCAGTGTCAAGGATGAGAAAATAGTTCAAGGATTTGAAGACCGATCTAACTATGCGGCATTTATTATAGGACCGGACAGCTTACTGCAGCCTGTGCTTTGGCCTTATGAAGCCGACTTTGAAAAAGGATTTGCGCAATATAGGAATTCTCTCAAGTTTGGGGTAAAGGACCGAGCCAGTTACAAGACCTTTTGGGAACCCGTTGACAAGCACCTGGGAAATGTTAATAAGGTCTATTTGGCCAATGATGGAATCTATCATAAGTTAAACCCTGGCGTTTTCTTTAACGCCGAAAAGAACTTGTATGTCGCAGATGAATATGACGTCATTAACATCACGAGTGGAAAGGATCTGTTATATAATCAAAGGAAAAAGCTGATCAAAAATGCCCAAATATTCGGTAATCCTGATTTTTCACAAATTGCAGATTTTACACTCGGTCAACTACCAGGTGCGGAGCGAGAAGCGCAGGATATTACGCAGATTTTGGATGTTAGAAGGTGGAAATCCGAAACCTTCTATTTCAGTAATGCAACCGAAGAGCAGCTTAAAAGTTTGGATAATCCCGGGGTCATCCATCTGGCAACACATGGGTATTTCGATGATGATCCCAATCATGTTGATCCATTGCATAGCTCAGGAATATTTTTAAGCAAAAAGATAGGTAGCAACAACGATGGGCTCCTATCCGCTTATGAAGCAATGAACCTTGCGTTGGATCAAACAAGCCTTGTGGTACTAGCCGCCTGCGAAACTGGTCTAGGAACCGTACAAAATGGAGAAGGGGTTTTCGGATTGCAACGTGCATTCCTTGTGGCTGGGGCGGATAATATCCTCTTGAGCTTGGTAAAAATCAATGATCAGGCCGCAAGAAACTTCATGAACCTATTCTATAAGGCCCTCTTGGAAGACGAAGATCCACAACGTGCTTTCTTCAATGCAAGAGCCCAGTTTAAGAAAGTGGACACAAATCCCTACAACTGGGGCGCATATATCCTCGTTTCCAAGAGCTAAGAGTCAATCAAGAGGTTTTTAGGATACCTTCGAAGGAATTGTTAAAATAGTGTACATCACTCCCCACTTCCTTCCGCTAAGTAACGCCGCCTTATTGTCCTTTCGTCGACAATAACATTTGTAGAGGGCATGTCAGTTAGGTCAAATATTCGGATAGTGCTTCCAGACGCAATCTTATTCCCACGTATTCCGTTCCATTTAATCAGATCTGCCTCTCTGACACCCAGTTTTTCAGCAAGCCCGTCGGTCGTATCTTCCCTTGCTACAATATAGATATTGGCTGTTTTAATATTCAGGGCTGTTGGTGCATCGATGATTATCTCAACCTTTCTGCTGAAAACTCTCCTGTAGATATGATCCCGGTCGCCAGTTGGTTTCAGTTCTCCCCTGGCTACCACATTTATCTTATCTAATGGAATCCCTCTTAATGCCAGGTATGCTCTTATCGCCTTCCCCCTGTTCTTGCTGAGATCTATGTTGAAGGAGTCTGTTCCCAACTGATCAGTATAAGCCAGTACATTCACCTGATCATATTCTTTGTCTGACAGCTGGATCGCCAGGTCATCCAGCGATCTGCGAGCTTCCGGCCTTAGCATAAAATGGCCATACCCAAAATATTGTGTTTCGTACGGAATTCGAATTCTCCTGCTTTCCGCACCTGCGGCAGCTATCGCAATACTGTCAGCGCCTATCTTTTGTGTATCTTCTATCAGAATTTTAGGCTTCGGTTTTTTTCGTTTGACAGGATCAAACAACTCGTAGCCCTGGTAATCTTCCACCCTAAATGTGACCAGGTCCAATGACCTGACATCTCTGAATTTTGAGGCGATTCGTGAATCGATAAGTGACTCCCCAGAAATCAACAGGGAAAGGAACAGTCTTTCGCTGCGTAGAGAAAATGAATAGAGATCTAAACTCTTATGGTCTTCTCTATTTGATGAGATAAATCCAACCGTGTCTGAGATGGCAAAATATGTATCATCTAAGGTGGAATTGAACGGATATCCGAGATTATACACTTCAGGTTCAAAAAATGACTCTCCTTTAGCAGCATATATATCGTACCCGCCGTATCCAACATGACCATTGCTGGCAAATAAAAGGCAATTATATGCCGACGAATAGTAGGGAGTAATGTCATTGTCTGCTGAATTAATAACATCACCCATGTTGATCGCCGGAGTCCAGGACTCTGCTTCCAGTCCCTTAAGACTCATCCAAATGTCACTGGCTCCAATTCCTCCCGGCCGATCCGAACTAAAAAACAGGGTATCACCTGTTGCTGAAATGGTGGGTTGCTTGTTTTCCGCACCAGGTTCATTGATGTATTCATTTAATAGTATGGGATCAGTCCATTCATTATCAACAAGATATGTTACCATAATACCACAGTCAGATCCGTTCTCACCTCTACAAGTGGAGAAGTAAAATGTCTGTCCGTCTTTGGTGAAAGATCCTGAGCCTTCAGACCATTGTGTGTTTAAATCAATGAACTTCTGGCTCGAAGAGGCGATCCTCCAACGTTCATTTCGATTCCGTTCGTAGGCCACCAAATCAGGAAGCACACCGTCAAACTGGCTTCCTTCATACTGCACTCCGGGCAGGTTTCTGGTAGAAGCAAAAACCAATTGTTTATTTGAGGGGTTAATAACTGCACCAAAATCGTGAAACTTAGAGTTTACGTCATCCATTAGTGTAACAGAAAAACCCTTATCCTCCTGCTCTTGTCGTAAGGCAAGCAGGCATCCCTCCTTTTGTTTTCTAGAGGAATTAATAAGGTCAGGCTCCGCGCTTGGTAGTGAGATTAGGCTGGAATAGATAGAGTCTGCCTCCTCAAACTGGCTTTCCAGTTTCAAGAGGTTGCCATAATGGTAAAGTGCCCGCGCTTGAAAATTATTCTCGGCATCTGCAATAGAGCCAAGATCAAGAAAGACCTTCTTTGCTTCTTCATATTCCAGAGTCTTAAAGTAGCAAAACCCCAATCGGAACTTTGCCTGATAGTTTTTCTTATCAATACCGGAGATCTTATCATAAAATTCAATCGCGTCCAAATATCGAGCGGCATCATACAGTCCATCAGCAATACGGATCAACTTAGGTACGGACTGAGCCGAAACCGCCAGCGAAACAGTTAGCGTTATGAATACCAGGTACAATCTCATCTCAGAATATAGGGCTGGATACGTTGCTTAATGGTTTAGTCAGATCAAAATTGTAAGTTAGCGAAAACTCATAGGATGGTAAATTATTACCGAGTTCACGGTTGATGTCAAAGGAAGTTGCATTCAGGTCCATGCTAGCTCCAATTCTGAGGTCGTTGATCTCAAAGCCAGCCAACACGATAATAGAGTCCTCTAAGCGATACCAGGTACCCACCTGAAGTAGTAAGGCTGTTTTAGCCCGAGGTGAGCTAACCAGCGTGGACATATAAAGACCGGCGTTCACTTGTCGATTACCGTCGGAGTAGAGTACATAGCCGGAAGGATGAACATAGATTCTGGGTGCCAACTCAAACTTGGCAGATCCAAAAGCCTTGAATACGCGAGGCACTTGTCCAACTCCAAAGCCATCCTGATTGACTGTTGGTTCGTTCAGGTTATCTACACTAACCCCCAGTAGCAAGCTCTTATCTCTGACGTAGTAGTTATCATTATCGTATGAGGTGAAAATCACGCCAAAATTGAAAGTTGGATAGGTGACAGGAGCAGAACTAATGGTCTCCGCTGCTTTCGAATCATCAAAACCAATAAATTTACTAAACTGAGAGCCCCACTGTAGATTGCTATCATTCAATTGCGATTGAACTAGGCCACCTTGTAACCCGAAAATTACCTGCTGGTTGGTCAATTTCGCGAGTTTCAAGGCGTAAGCCCCATTAAGTAGCACTTTCTGCGAAGTAAAGATCCCCTCAAACCCCCTCCTTTCACGAAAAAAAGTAATTCCGGCTCCACCGATCTGGAAGTCCTTGCTTGTGGTTCTTTTGATCGGATAAGTAAAAGTCGCCTGCAATAGTTCAAGGTACGAATCGGTCGTTCGATTTCCGGCACGTTTGAAGTTTGTATTGAAGGTCATATTCGGAGTAGTCCCCGTAAATGCTGGATTTAAAATGGAGGTGCTTGCAAAGTACTGAGAAAACTGTCCTTCCTGTGCAAAGCACAGCCGAAATGAAATAATGGTTAATAGGGTGAGTAAATATTTCATGCGGTTATTTGACCAATAGAAAGGACCCTATTCGGGTTATTCTCTCGGTAGTAGCTGGTGTTAGAACAATGTTGTAATAGTAAACTCCACTTGGTGCATCTTGTCCAGATGGTAAAACCCCGTTCCACCCAAAAAGTGAAAGATCCAGGTTAGTTCCTGATTGCGAAACACTGTACACTTCTTGGTTGAGAGAATTAATTACGGAAATAGAAATGCCGTTTAGTTCATCTCCGGAAAAAAATGGTCGAAAGATTCGGTTGTCCAACTGAGATCCGCCAGGAGCAAACGCGTTCGGGACATAGATCTCTACATCATCCACAACAGGTATCCAGGCTACTGCCAGATGAACCGGCCTGTCGCTTATAGTAATATTGTCATCTACTACTATCGTACCGACCCTAGGTGGAGTTGGACTTTGATTATCCAAGTCTGCGATCGATAAAGTAGTTAGCACCCGAAACAATGAATCGCCATCAACTAGTGCAACAATAGCAGGTTCAAACAATTCGGCTCTTATAGATTCAATGTTTTCCGTTTCCAAATTGACCCCTGAAAAATTAATGGTTAGCTGGCCGGTCGTTCCGTCTCCAATGGAGGTAATTATCCATTCTACCTCTTCAGCAATACTGATAATATCCTCATCAGCCCTAAGGGTAGTTGGATCTAGCGGAACACATTCCACACGAATGACTGTTTCGGCGTTGGTGCCAGATATAGTAAGATAATTTGGTGCATCATTGATTCCCATTGGAAACGTTATTGGTTGTCCGGTGGATTGGCCTACTAACTTTCCTTCGACGAATCCCTGCCCTGTATTCTCGGAATTCCCACGAACCAACAGATCTAGTTCATCTTCCGCTTGAATAACTCCATTTGTCACGTCCAGCATCCCTGAAACAACCACTTGGTCAGTCAGCAACACCACGTTAGAGTTCCCCGCCTTATCAACCACCATATCTGTCACATCCAATTCACCACCGGAAAGGTTTTGATCACCATCACCAATAAATCTCAGATTTCCTACTACTGTGTTGCCGACAAAGTCCAGGTCACTAAAACTGATAATTTCCCCGTTGTTGGTAACAACACCATTTAAGGTCGTATTTCCACCAAAATAGAAACTAGCCTGTCCACCAACCCATAGTGTTGCATTGCCTCCAAGGTTGATCTCTTGGGCAAAGACGAAAGACGTCATAATGGTTAATATGATAGTTATAAGATTTCTCATTTTTACTTAGTTAATACCCCTACCAATTTCCAACCAGTTCGTGCCATCGTATATCAGGTGCAAGGTGTCATTTGCTCCCATTGTGTATGCTCCGCCACCAGTAAGCCTGACATTGCCACTTGTGAGAACATCAAAACCACCTGTGCATATTATTATCAACTCCTTCCCTGTTATTCCATTGTTAATTGTTTGGATATTCGTGGTCCCACTAATAAAATGTACTCTTCTCGTCGGGTTAATGGTATTAGATGAACCTATGGTTGCTGGTGTAGAGACAAGATTTCCTTGTATCTGTACCGTCTCAGCGGATGTTCCCAAAGCGATGGTGTTTGCCGTTGTGACATTAACTCCCGCCCCTATGGCAACAGAATTAGCAGCATCCACAATGGTTTGCCTACCAATGGCAATTCCCTCCGATGAGTTAACTGTTGCACCCCGACCAATCGCAATTACATCCGCTGCACCAGCAGTCACATCTGACCCAATTCCAATTCCATCATTCGCACCAGCCTGTACGTCCGCCTGATACCCAATTGAAATGCCTCGGTTGGCATTGGCTTCCGCCCCCTGTGCCGGACCAACACCGATAGCGATCGATTCCTGAGAAACAGCATCAGAGTTTGACCCAATGGCGATAGCATCATTTGCAGTAGTAGTTGCTGCATTGCCGATAGCGACCGCATCAGTCCCAGTACCAAATGAAAAGCGTCCAAGAACCACTGCACCAGTGCTATTCGCAGATGCCTCAAATCCTATAGCCACGGATCTATTTCCAAGTGCTTCGGCACCACCATTGCCTGCGGTTCCTGCTCCAATCGCAATGCCCTCCGGCTGGGGCACGAAAGCATTTTGGCCAATCGCAATGCTATGAATTGCGCCTGTCAAGACTTGTGAATTAGCTCCAATCGCAACAGCACTGTCTGCTAATGAACTAACAAAAGCATCGTACCCTATGCTAATCGCGCCGGTCGAACCAGTTTCAGCTCCGGTACCACTTGATGTTCCACCTCCAATTGCGATCGAATTCGTTGCTGTTGTGCTACTTTGATGGCCAATCGATATACCCTCACTGGAACTAGCAGAAGCATTCAACCCAATTGCAATGGCATCTAGTGCCGTATTCGCAGTATTTGCGCCGGAACCCAGAGCAATTGAAGCATCTCCATCAGCAGTGGACATTGATCCTAACGAGACCGCATCTATCCCGAGCCCTCCTGAATTAGCGCCAATTGCAACGGCAGCATCATTTCCAGTTCCGACATTCGCATCAAAACCTATTGCAATTCCTCTTTCGGAAT
The DNA here is from genome assembly GCA_028285685.1 of Cyclobacteriaceae bacterium. Taxonomy (GTDB): domain Bacteria; phylum Bacteroidota; class Bacteroidia; order Cytophagales; family Cyclobacteriaceae; genus Ekhidna. Next base: position 75,696 of record JANQOR010000017.1, read on the forward strand.
TCACCTGTGCTCCGGTAAATCCCCCGCCAACGGCGATGCCTCCGTAAACGCTAGCATCGGCGTGAGACCCAATAGCGACGGAACTATCTGCCGCCGTAGCATTGGTTCCAAGAGCAGTGGCCCTGTCTCCATCTACAAATGCTGATGTGCCGATTGCTATCGACT
>JANQOR010000007.1 GCA_028285685.1 Cyclobacteriaceae bacterium
ACTTTTTTTCCTATTATACCAGGCATTTTTCTACTCTTTTAAAACCAATAATTGACCTCTCGATCAAGCATTTTGTGAAAAGGACTGCAAAGATAGCAAATCCTAGGGGCGAACAAAAAATTTGTTCGTATATTTTACTCTGTGATGAAGACACAATTTCATGTCAATCATCTTTGTCTCAATTTTTATCTGAAAAGTGCTATTTCCCTCTCAAAATCAAGTTTTAAGACAAAAAAAGAACCAATTGCAATGCTACAATTGGCTCTCCTTTTGGTAATATTCTTGATCTACACTTTGATCTCTACATCCACCCCGCTAGGAAGCTCCAACTTCATTAGTGCGTCAACTGTTTTAGCACTATTGGAATAGATATCAACTAACCTTTTATACGTGCAAAGTTGAAATTGCTCGCGTGATTTTTTGTTGACGTGAGGAGATCTCAAAACAGTAAATTTTTCCTTGACAGTCGGAAGCGGAATAGGACCACTTACAACTGCTCCTGTAGTTTTTACTGCTCTCACAATTTTCTCTGATGACTTGTCCACCAGATTGTGATCGTAAGATTTAAGTTTTATTCTAATTTTTTGATTCATTTTCCTATGAATTAAACTTTAGCGCCTTGAACTTCCGCGATTACATCTTCAGCAATATTTTTCGGTACCTGATCGTAATGTGAGAACGTCAAGTTAGCCGTAGCCCTTCCTGAACTGATTGTTCGAAGGTCCGTCACATAGCCAAACAGTTCGGATAGTGGAACGTCCGCCTTCACAACGCCTGAGGTGCCCCTTGTATCCATTCCCTTCATAATACCTCTTCTTTTATTAAGATCTCCCGTGATTGCACCTGTGTATTCGTCCGGAGTCACCACTTCCACTGCCATGATCGGCTCCAGAATCACAGGGTTGCATTTTGAAGCAGCCGCCTTAAATCCTGCCCTGGCAGCAAGTTCGAAAGATAGCGTATCGGAATCCACATCGTGGAAAGACCCGTGGTACAGTCTAACTTTCATATTATCAATCGGATAATTGGCCAGTGGACCATTTACCATTGCCTGCTGGAATCCTTTTTCAATAGCAGGGATGAATTCTCGAGGAATAACTCCTCCCACAATTTCGTTTACAAACTGAAGTCCCTCTTTCTCGTGATCCTCATCCTTCGGGCCAATCTCAAACACGATGTCTGCGAACTTACCTCTACCACCCGTTTGCTTCTTGTAAACCTCTTTATGCTCCGTACTAGTGGTAATCGCTTCTTTATACGCTACCTGAGGTGCTCCTTGATTAATTTCCACCTTAAATTCTCTCTTGAGACGATCAATGATAATATCAAGGTGAAGCTCTCCCATTCCTTTCAAAATGGTTTGACCGGTTTCATGGTTTGTTTCGACCTGCAAAGTCGGGTCTTCTTCCAGAAGCTTTCCGATCGCTATGCCCAATTTATCGACATCAGCTTGAGCCTTGGGCTCAATTGCATATCCAATAACAGGATCAGGAAATATCATGGACTCTAAAACTATTTTGCTTTTTTCGTCACAGAGGGTATCTCCTGTTTTGATATCCTTAAATCCTACTACTGCTCCTATGTCTCCACAATGCAGCTTGTCGATTTGATTTTGCTTATTCGCATGCATCTGGAAGATCCTGGATATCCGCTCCTTCTTCTCGGTCCTTGTGTTATAAACGTACGATCCGGAATCCAACATTCCAGAGTATGATCTAACAAAGCAAAGTCTTCCCACGAATGGATCAGTAGCGATCTTAAATGCAAGCGCCGAAAATGGCTCGTTTGAATCAGGTTTTCGTTCTGTCGGTTCTTCGTTGTCAGGATTTGTGCCTTCAATACTCTCTCTATCAAGAGGTGAAGGAAGAAGTTCCATGACATAATCTAGTAGCGTTTGTACGCCTTTGTTCTTAAAAGCAGAACCACAAAGCATTGGAACAAACGCCAGGTCAATCGTAGCTGCTCTTAACGCCGCTACAATTTCGTCCCTGGTAATACTGTCAGGATCTTCAAAATATTTTTCCATCAGCCCCTCATCATACTCTGCAACAGATTCTACCAGGTTTTCTCTGTAGGTAGCTACATCCTCAGCCATCTCCGCTGGAATTTCAACTTCTTCGAAGGTCATTCCCATGTCATCCTCACTCCAGACGATCGCTTTATTCTCTACTAAGTCAACTACTCCTTTAAAGCTTTCCTCTGCTCCGATTGGCAATTGAAGAGGTACAGACTTGGTGCCCAACATTTCTTTCACCTGGTTACAAACATTAAGAAAGTCTGCTCCAGCTCGATCCATTTTGTTAACAAATCCAATTCGAGCTACCTTATAGTTGTCAGCTAACCTCCAGTTTGTTTCAGATTGAGGCTCTACACCATCAACAGCACTAAATAAGAAGACCAGACCGTCCAATACTCGTAAAGACCGGTTGACTTCAACTGTAAAGTCTACGTGTCCGGGAGTATCAATAATGTTAATGTGATATTCTTGTTCTTTGTATTTCCAAAAAACGGTTGTGGCAGCTGATGTGATCGTAATACCTCTTTCCTGCTCTTGCTCCATCCAATCCATAGTCGCCCCGCCATCGTGTACTTCACCTATTTTATGGTTGATACCCGCATAGTAGAGAATACGCTCTGTAGTGGTCGTCTTGCCAGCATCGATGTGTGCAGCAATGCCAATATTTCGAGTAAGTGTTAAGTCTCTTGCCATTTTGAGTTTTAGAATCTGAAGTGTGAGAATGCTTTGTTTGCTTCGGCCATTCGGTGGGTATCATCTTTCTTCTTAACGGAAGCACCCTCTCCCTTTGAAGCTGCTATAATCTCTGCCGCTAAACGATCCTTCATCGTCTTTTCGCCCCTCAACCTTGAATACTTGATCATCCATTTAATGCCTAATGATATTTTTCTGTCAGGTCTCACTTCAACTGGAACCTGGAAGTTGGCACCACCAACTCGCCTACTTTTCACTTCGACGGAAGGCATAATGTTACTTAAAGCTGTCTTCCATGTTTCTAGTCCATTTTCGCCCGTCTTGTCTTCCACCTGCTTGATGGCATCATAGAAAATGGCATATGAGATGCTTTTTTTACCTTCCAGCATCAGATTGTTAACAAATTTGGTAACAAGCGTATCCTGATAAATGGGATCAGGAAGGATGTATCTCTTTTTGGGTTTAGCTTTTCTCATTTCTACTTCCTATTTCTTTGGTCTTTTAGCTCCGTATTTTGATCTTCTTTGTAGTCGTCCGTTAACACCAGCTGTATCCAAGGCACCACGGATAATGTGGTATCTCACACCGGGAAGGTCCTTCACCCTGCCACCTCTGATAAGCACTATTGAGTGCTCTTGAAGATTATGGCCTTCACCAGGGATATAAGCATTCACCTCTTTCCCGTTTGTAAGCCTTACCCTTGCCACTTTCCTCATTGCCGAATTCGGCTTTTTAGGAGTAGTCGTATATACTCTTGTGCAAACACCCCTTCGCTGTGGACATGAGTCCAAGGCAGGTGATTTTGACTTTGAGGTAAGCTTTTTTCTACCCTTCCTTACTAATTGCTGTATAGTTGGCATATGTCTAAAATTCTAATCGCCCCAAATTTTGGGAACGCAAAGATAGATATAATGAGAATATATAAAAAGGTAAATGACTGAATTAACCCGAATAATTCTTAAGCAAAATATTCGTGTAAACTAAGTCACTGAATTTCAAGAGAAATATGACTAGGCTTCTCCCATTGTACCACCAAAATTCATCGGAAATCTTGGCATCTCTTCGACCTGTTTCACCTCCCCGAAGGTGGCCTCATATTTGTCAATGTTTTCTTCAAGCGCGTTTAGAAGACGCTTTGCGTGCTCGGGGGTTATAACAATTCTTGACTTGACCTTTGCCTTGGGTACCCCAGGCATCAGTCGAATGAAATCAATTACAAACTCACTACTTGAATGAGCGATCATCGCCAGATTTGCATAGATACCCTCCGCAGTTTCCTCGGAGAGCTCTATGTTAATCTGATTGTTTGCTTTCTCGTCTTTGTTTTCCTTCGCCATGATTTATGCTTCTTCAGCTTCTCTTGCGCTTTCAAATTCTTCCCTAGCGGAAACCAAAGTCTCATATTCGTCCTGGGAATTAACAATGTAATTCTGGAATTTCCTGATTCCTGTACCCGCTGGTATTAAGTGTCCAACAATCACATTTTCCTTCAATCCAATCAATGAATCAGCTTTTCCTCTGATTGATGCTTCGCTCAAGACTTTTGTAGTCTCCTGGAATGATGCTGCAGAGATAAAGCTTTCTGTACCAAGCGAGGCCTGTGTGATTCCCTGCAGTGTCGGCTTACCAGTCGCCGCCTCAGCGTCTCTTACTTCTAGCAGTTTTAAATCCCTTCGTTTCAAGCTGGAATTTTCATCACGAAGCTTTCTAGCATCAATGATTTGACCTGCTTTGTAGAGCTCCGAATCTCCTGGATCAACGACTACCTTCTTGTCAAGAATGTTATCATTCTCTTCCATGAACACAAATCGATCAACCAACTGATTCGTTAGGAACGATGTGTCGCCGGCATTTTCAATGATTACTTTTTGCATCATCTGACGAACGATAGCTTCAATGTGTTTATCATTGATTTTCACACCCTGCAGCCTATATACTTCCTGAATCTCATTCACAAGGTATTCCTGCACAGCAGTTGGACCTTTGATTTTCAATATGTCAGCGGGTGTGATAGCTCCATCAGACAATGCATCTCCAGCTTGTATATAATCATTATCCTGCACAAGAATGTGCTTGGACAATGGAACCATATACCTTTTCTTCACACCATCTTTGGACTCAATGTAGATCTCGCGATTACCTCTCTTGATACCACCGTAGGTTACTATACCGTCTATCTCACTGACAACTGCCGGATTTGAAGGATTCCTAGCTTCGAAAAGTTCGGTCACCCTCGGCAGACCTCCAGTGATATCTCTTGATTTTCCAGTTTTCCTCGGAATCTTAGCCAAAACCTGACCAGCTTTAATCGTATCACCTTGATCCACGGCAAGGTGTGCACCTACCGGAATGTTGTAGACCTTAGATGAGCTTTCATCTTTTCCCGCCACATTGATCGCTGGGTTTTTAGTTTTATCCTTTGTATCAATGATCACTTTCTCCCTGTGTCCAGTTTGCTCGTCAGACTCTTCCTTAAATGTTACACCTTCGATGATAGACTCAAACTCAGCTTTACCATTAAACTCTGACAGAATAACCGCATTGTATGGGTCCCAGTAGCATAACTCATCACCTTTCTTGACCTTCGCCCCATTTTTTACCTTTAAAACAGCGCCGTAAGGAACGTGATTGCTAATAAGTACTTTGTCTTTCTTATCATTTAAGACCTTGATCTCGCCGGATCTTCCCATCACAACTTCAACCTTATTGCCTTCTTCATCTGTTGATTTAACTGTTCTCAGCTCGTCAAACTCCGTAACTCCATCAAATTTGGATTTGATATTTGCATCGACAGCAATGTTAGACGCTGTACCTCCTACGTGGAAAGTTCTCAATGTAAGCTGTGTTCCTGGCTCTCCAATCGACTGAGCTGCGATAACTCCAACTGCCTCACCAATATGCGACATCCTACCTGTTGATAGGTTTCGACCATAGCATTTAGCGCAAACTCCTTGTCGCGTTTCGCAAGTAAGTACGGATCTGATTTCCACCTCTTCAATGCTTGTGGTATCAATCTTTGCAGCTACTTCCTCCGTAATTTCAGCACCAGATTCTATGATCAACTCTTCAGTTATCGGATCGTAGATATCATGGACGGACACTCTTCCAAGAATTCTCTCAGATAGTGGTTCAACGATGTCTTCATTGTCCTTCAGAGCTGAAACGGCAAGGCCTCTCAACGTTTCGCAATCTTCTTCATTGATCACAACATCTTGCGCCACGTCCACAAGCCGCCTTGTCAAGTAACCTGCATCCGCAGTCTTAAGGGCGGTGTCAGCCAGTCCCTTTCTGGCGCCGTGCGTAGAGATGAAATACTCAATTACATCTAACCCTTCCTTGAAGTTTGATAGGATTGGGTTTTCGATAATCTCTCCAATTGACCCTTGAAGATTCTTTTGTGGTTTTGCCATCAATCCTCTCATTCCCCCAAGCTGACGAATCTGCTCTCGAGAACCCCTTGCACCTGAGTGCATCATCATGTAGATGGAGTTAAATCCTTGGTCATCCTCCTCCAATTGCTTCATCAATGTTGAGGTCAACTGAGAATTGGTTCTCGTCCAGATATCAATGACCTGATTGTATCGCTCGTTGTCAGTGATCAAGCCCATCAAGTAATTGTTCCACACAGCATCCACTTCATCTTTCGCAGAGGCAACAAGTTTTTCCTTTTCTTCAGGGACCTGAATGTTATCAAGACCCATTGAAAGTCCACCTTGATAAGCCATTTTAAATCCAAGTGCCTTAATATCATCCAGGAAGTGTGCTGTTCGTGACATTCCTGTGATCTTAAACACATTGGATATAATTTTCTGAAGCTTCTTCTTAGTCAGAAGTTCATTCACAAATCCTACCTCATCAGGAACTGATTCATTAAATAAGACTCGTCCTGCAACCGTTTCAATAATCTGCGATTCTAACTCGCCTTCCTCGTTTCGAACGTTCGCTCTAACCTTTATGTATGCGTGCTGAGAAATAACGCCTTCATTAAGAGCAATGATCACTTCCTCGGAACTGTAGAAGATCTTGCCTTCTCCAGCCACTTTTTCCTTATCTGTACCTCTTCTTCCTTTTGTTATATAGTAAAGTCCAAGAACCATATCCTGCGATGGTACGGCGATTGGCGCTCCATTGGCTGGGTTTAAAATATTATGGGAAGAGAGCATCAAAAGAGATGCTTCTAGTATTGCTTCGTGTCCAAGCGGTACGTGAACAGCCATCTGGTCACCATCAAAGTCCGCGTTAAATGCAGTACACGCAAGAGGGTGTAGTTGGATCGCTTTTCCTTCAATCAACTTTGGCTGGAAAGCCTGGATGCCCAACCTGTGAAGTGTTGGAGCCCTGTTAAGCAGAACAGGGTGCCCTTTAAGGACATTTTCCAGGATATCCCAAACAACAGGATCTTTTCTGTCAACGATTTTTTTTGCTGACTTAACCGTCTTAACAATTCCCCTTTCTATCAGCTTTCTTATAATGAAAGGTTTGAACAGCTCAGCTGCCATGTTTTTGGGAAGTCCGCACTCATGCATTCTAAGCTCTGGTCCTACAACAATCACAGATCGTCCTGAGTAGTCAACCCTTTTACCAAGAAGATTTTGACGGAATCGTCCTTGCTTACCTTTCAGCATATCGCTCAAAGATTTTAAGGCTCTGTTTCCATCAGATCTAACTGCATTTACTTTTCTTGAATTATCGAAAAGAGAATCGACAGCTTCCTGCAGCATCCTTTTTTCATTTCTTAGGATCACCTCAGGAGCTTTGATATCCATCAATCTTTTCAATCGATTGTTTCGGATGATCACTCTTCGATAAAGGTCGTTCAAATCCGACGTGGCAAAACGCCCACCATCCAACGGTACCAGTGGTCGCAATTCTGGTGGAATTACCGGTACCATTTTGATCACCATCCACTGTGGCTTGTTCTCTATCCTTGTACGTGCATCCCTAAATGCTTCAACTACTTTCAATCTCTTCAACGCCTCAGCTTTCCTTTGCTGCGAAGTATCAGTTGCCGCCTGGTGCCTTAGCTCATATGAAAGCTCATCAAGTTGAGTTCTTGCCAGCAGCATTTCCAACGCGTCAGCTCCCATTTTTGCAATGAACTTGTTCGGGTCTTCATCATCAAGTAGTTGATTTTCTCTAGGGAGTTTATCCAGAATATCCAGGTATTCTTCCTCGGTTAAGAAATCGAGTTTAGCAATTCCATCTTCCTCCTTCACTCCTGGCTGGATCACAATGTATCGCTCATAGTAGATAATCTGATCTAGTTTCTTTGTAGGAACTCCTAGAAGATATCCAATTTTGTTGGGCAGAGACTTGAAGTACCAGATGTGCGCAACCGGCACTACCAGTTCTATATGTCCCATTCGCTCTCTTCTAACCTTCTTTTCAGTCACTTCCACTCCACATCGATCGCAAATGATGCCTTTGTAGCGAATCCTTTTGTATTTCCCACAATGACATTCCCAATCTTTAACTGGCCCAAAAATTCGCTCACAGAACAAACCGCCCATTTCAGGCTTGTAAGTTCTGTAGTTGATGGTTTCGGGTTGAGTTACCTCACCATGTGAACTTTCCAAAATGGATTCCGGAGAAGCCAGGCTAATGGTAACTTTAGTGAAGTCGTTGTGGATTTTTTTACTTTTTCTGAAAGCCATGTTTTATATCAATAAACCCTTCATCAAGTTCAGGGTGATTTTTCAAAAAATTAACTAGTTCAACGTGATTTCAAGAGCAAGGCCTCTTAATTCATGAATCAATACATTAAATGATTCAGGAATATTAGGCTTATTCATGTTTTCACCTTTAACAATTGCTTCGTAAGCTTTTGCTCGTCCGATAACATCATCAGATTTGATCGTCAGAATCTCTTGCAGAACATTTGCGGCACCGAATGCTTCGAGCGCCCAAACTTCCATCTCTCCAAATCGCTGGCCTCCAAACTGAGCTTTACCACCAAGTGGTTGCTGAGTTATAAGAGAGTAAGGACCAATACTCCTTGCGTGCATCTTATCATCAACCAAGTGGCCGAGTTTCAATACATAGATCACGCCAACGGTTACAGGCTGATCAAATCGCTCACCCGAAAGTCCGTCGTACAAGTGGGTTCTGCCAAAGTCAGGCAGCCCAGCTTCTTTAAGTTCTTTCTGAACTTCTTCTTCTGATGCACCATCAAAAATTGGAGTAGCGTATTTCTTGCCCAGCTTCAATCCTGCCCAACCAAGCACCGTTTCGTAGATCTGTCCGATATTCATCCTGGAAGGTACACCTAGCGGATTCAGCACGATATCTACCGGTGTTCCATCTTCCATAAACGGCATATCTTCCTCCCTAACGATCTTAGCAACGACACCTTTGTTCCCGTGTCGTCCAGCCATTTTATCTCCTACTCGCAGTTTACGTTTTTTGGCAATGTATACTTTAGCCAACTGTACTATACCAGCTGGAAGTTCATCTCCTACTTCAAGGGTAAATCGCTCTCTTTTGAACTCTCCTGATATCTCGTTTCTGTACTTATTGTAATTTTTGATCAGGCTGAACGCCAACTCATCCGTCTTCTTGTCCTGCGTCCAATCCTCAATGATGAGGTCAGAAATCAAGTTTGCTTCTTCCGGAACATTGTAATTACTCTCATCTCGATACTTGTTCTTGGGAGGGAACAAGTTCGCTTCGATGTTCTTCTTGGTGAACTTCACTCCTTTGCTCATCACCTCTTCACCAAACTTGTGCTTGATGCCATGACACGTTTTCCCATCTAGAAGCCGCGTGATTTTCTCAAGCATTACTACTCTCGCCTCCGAAAGTTGTTGGCTGTACTTGCTCTTCAGCAATTCAACTTCTTTCTTCGTTCTGGCTCTCAAGTCCTTGTCCTTCTTAGGGCGCGAGAATAATTTGGTATCTATTACCACACCTTTTAGTGAAGGCGATGCCTTCAATGAAGCATCTTTTACATCACCAGCTTTGTCACCAAAAATTGCTCTTAGTAATTTCTCCTCAGGAGTCGGATCAGATTCTCCTTTGGGAGTAATTTTTCCAATAAGAATATCACCTTCCCGTACTTCAGCACCAATTCTTATAATTCCGTTTTCGTCAAGATTCTTAACAGCTTCTTCACTAACGTTTGGAATTTCGCTTGTGAGCTCCTCTTCACCTCTTTTCGTATCTCTTACTTCAAGTTCAAATTCATCAATGTGGATAGAAGTAAAAATGTCTTCTCGAACCACTCTCTCTGAAATAACAATCGCATCCTCAAAGTTGTATCCCTGCCATGGCATAAATGCGACCTTCATATTTATTCCTAGTGCTAACTCACCATTCTCTGTTGCAAAACCATCGCACAATGCCTGTCCAGCTTTGACTTTATCACCTTTTTGAACAATTGGCTTAAGGTTAATACAGGTATCCTGATTTGTTCTTCGAAATTTCACAAGATCGTATGTCACCGTTGAATGATCAAAAGAGATCAGATCTTCTTCATCGCTTAGGTGGTACTTTATTGTGATCTTGTTAGCATCGACATATTCAACTTCTCCATCTTTCTCCGCACGGATAAGTGCCCGTGAATCCAATGCCACACGCTCTTCCAGACCTGTACCAACAATTGGTGCTTGTGGTCGCATCAACGGTACCGCTTGACGCTGCATGTTTGATCCCATCAAGGCTCGGTTTGCATCATCATGCTCAAGGAATGGGATCATGGATGCTGCAACAGAAACAATCTGGTTAGGAGCCACATCCATGTATTTTAGATCTGTTGGCTCTACGACAGGAAAGTCTCCTTCGAACCTCGCCTTTACCTTAGGATTTACAAACTGTCCAAATTTGCCATCATCCTTGATTGGTGCGTTAGCCTGGGCAATGTTAAATGTATCTTCCTCCTCAGCAGTCAAGTACTTGATGTCCTTTGGAGACATATTCACTTTTCCTTTTTCATCTACCTCTCTATAAGGAGTTTCGATGAATCCCATCTGGTTCACCTTCGCATGAACGCAAAGGGAAGAAATTAGACCGATGTTTGGTCCTTCCGGTGTTTCGATCGTACACAATCGACCATAGTGCGTATAGTGAACATCCCTAACTTCAAATCCAGCCCTCTCTCTTGAAAGTCCACCAGGCCCTAAAGCCGACATTCTTCTTTTGTGGGTCACCTCAGCCAACGGATTTGTTTGATCCATGAACTGAGATAGTTGGTTCGTTCCGAAGAATGAATTGATCACAGAAGAAAGTGTCCTTGCATTGATCAGGTCTACTGGTTTGAAATCCTCATTGTCCCGAACATTCATTCTCTCCCTGATGGTTCTGGCCATCCTAGCCAAACCAACTCCAAACTGTGAGTACAATTGCTCTCCAACAGTTCTTACTCTCCTATTGCTCAAGTGATCAATATCGTCCACAACAGCCTTACTGTTGATTAGGCCTATCAGGTATTTGACAATTAGAATAATATCCTCAGTTGTCAGTACCCTACGATCCCAATCCGTATCAATGCCCAGTTTTTTATTGATTCTATATCGACCAACCTCTCCAAGGTCGTATCTTTTATCAGAGAAGAAAAGGCTTGTGATAATGTCTCTAGCAGTCTGCTCATCCGGAGCCTCCGTATTTCTCAACTGACGGTAAATCTGCTCAACGGCCTCTTTCTCCGAGTTGGAATTGTCCTTTTGAAGCGTGTTATACACGATGGAATATTCAGCTATGTTCACATCTTTTCTATGAACAATGATGGACTTGGTTCCTGAATCAATAATGGTCTGGATATCCTCTTCGGAGATAATGCTATCCCTTTCAAGCACTACTTCGTTTCGGTCAATTGAGACCACCTCTCCTGTGTCCTCATCCACAAAGTCTTCTGTCCATGTTCTCAGAACCCTGGCTGCAAGTCTTCTGTCGATAGCTTTCTTCAGCTCTTTTTCAGTCGCCTCAATTTCTTCGGAAAGGCCGAAGAGATCCAAAATTTCTTTATCTGATCCGTAACCGATGGACCTCAGAAGAGTTGTAATTGGGAATTTCTTCTTTCTATCGATGTAAGCATACATGACATTGTTTACATCGGTAGCAAATTCAATCCAAGAACCTTTGAATGGAATGATTCTCGCACTATACAGCAGAGTGCCATTTGTATGTTTGCTTTGTGCAAAGAATACACCTGGTGATCTGTGTAATTGAGAAACAATGACCCTTTCTGCCCCATTGATCACAAAAGATCCTTTTTCCGTCATGTAGGGAATATTTCCAAGGAATACTTCTTGTTCAATTGTTTCGAAATCCTCGTTTTCCTCATCGTTACAAAGAAGCCTCAGCTTTGCCTTCAAAGGAACTGAATAGGTCAGACCTCTGTCGATGCATTCCTGAATGCTGTATTTAGGAGGATCAACGGTGTAATCAATGAATTCAAGGACAAAGTTTTCCCTTGAATCGGTGATTGGGAAGTTCTCCATAAACACCTTATATAAGCCTTCCCCTTCTTTTCTTTCAGCAGGAGTGTCAAGTTGGAAAAAATCAACAAATGATTTCAATTGTACATCCAGGAAATCCGGATAGTCAATTACTGATTTAATGGAGGAGAAATTTATTCTCCCAATATTGTTGTTAGCCAAAGCTTACAGAGTTTTTAGTTGAAAAAATGAACAAGAACATTAGTGTCCGTTACAAGCAGCAAAAGACCTGATCCCGATCCGTCCTGATTGTTATCAGACGGGCCGGGACCAGGCCTAAGCCTTTTGTTTATGTGCTAATTATTTTAATTCTACTTCAGCACCAGCTTCTTCAAGCTGCTTTTTTAAACCTTCTGCTTCATCCTTAGCAATTCCTTCTTTCACAGGTTTTGGTGCACCATCAACAAGTTCTTTTGCCTCTTTAAGGCCAAGACCTGTCAATTCTTTCACCAATTTCACGATTGCCAACTTGGCTCCACCAGGTGACTTCAGGATCACGTCGAATGAAGATTTCTCCTCTCCGCCGCCTCCATCGGCATCTCCACCAGCTCCACCAGCAACCATTACAGGTCCAGCAGCAGCGGCAGGCTCAATGCCATACTCATCTTTAAGGATATTAGCTAGTTCGTTGACTTCCTTTACTGAAAGGTTTACTAATTGTTCTGCAAATTCTTTTAAATCCGCCATCTTTTATTAAGTGTTAATTCTGTTAAAAAATCTTATTCCTCTCTCTCTGAAAGGGTTTTGACAATGCCCGCAAGTTTGTGTTCACCACTTTGTAACAACGTGAGTACATTCTTAGCAGGTGATTGCAATAAGGTGATGATCTCTCCAATTAGCTCTTGCTTCGATTTAAGTTTAGCAAGGGCATTGAGATGATCTTCTCCAATAAATAAATCCGAGTCTATGGAAGCAGCCTTGAATTTGGGTCTTTCATGAGGATCTTCTTTCTTGAAGTCCCTGATAATCTTCGCTGGAGCGTTCGCATTTTCTTTCACGAACATCAGTCCTGAAGTTCCCTTAAGAACTTCATCTAATTCTGAAAAATCGCCATCAATTTTTTCCAACGCTTTTTTAATAAGCGTATTCTTTACGATCTTATATTCCACTCCTTTGGTGAAACACATCTCTCTGAACTTGTTGATCTCAGCAACTGTGAGACCCGAAGTATCAGTGATGTAGAAATGGTCAGTATCTTTTAACTTATCTGTTAAATCACCAATTAGTTGCGCTTTGTCTTCTCGTGTCATAACTTTTAAAGATTCGCTATGCTACTTTTATCAACCGATATTCCAGCGCTCATCGTGCTAGAAAGTGTGATTGATTTAAAATATGTTCCTTTTGAAGAATTTGGCTTAAGCTTAGAAACCGTTTGAATCATTTCTATAGCATTGTCTTTGATCTTGTCAGCATCAAATGACACTTTACCAATACTGGTGTGGATGATTCCAAATTTGTCAACTTTAAAATCTATCTTACCAGCCTTCACTTCTTTTACAGCCTGTCCAATATCCATGGTTACAGTTCCAGATTTGGGATTTGGCATCAAGCCTCTCGGCCCTAAAACCCTACCCAATTTTCCAACCTGAGCCATGACTGTAGGCATGGTGATGATTACATCTATCTCTGTCCATCCTCCCTCGATCTTTTTCACGTAATCTTCTAACCCAACATGATCTGCACCTGCATCTTTGGCTTCTTGCTCTTTATCCGGTGTACACAACACCAAGACCCTTACATCTTTGCCAACCCCGTGCGGGAGTGAAACAACTCCCCGAACCATCTGATCGGCCTTTTTGGGATCAACACCCAACCGAATGTCCAGGTCTACTGATGCATCAAATTTTGTAAAAGTGATTTCCTTAAGAAGTTTGCTTGCTTCCTCTATCGAATACTCCTTCTCTACCTCTAGTAGCTCCTGAGCTTTCTTTTGATTTTTCGTTAGCTTTCCCATCTTCTTAATTAATTAGCGTTCTCCCAAGGAGGTGTACCTTTCACTTTTATTCCCATGCTCCTCGCCGTTCCGGCCACAACTCTCATTGCAGATTCAACTTTAAGCGCATTCAAATCCGGCATTTTTGTCTCCGCAATTGTCTTCAGCTGATCCCATGTTACTGATCCAACCTTGCTACGATTTGGCTCTGCTGACCCTTTTTTGATCTTAGCTGCTTCCATTATAAGCGAAGCAGCCGGAGGAGTCTTAATTACAAAGTCAAATGATTTGTCGGCATAGATTGTAACCAAGACAGGTAACAATTGTCCGGGTTTCTCCTGAGTTCTCGCATTAAATTGCTTACAGAAATCCATGATATTCAGACCTTTAGCTCCTAAAGCAGGTCCAACTGGCGGGGAAGGATTTGCAGCCCCTCCTCGTATCTGTAATTTTAAATAGCCTGAAATTTCTTTAGCCATTTTTTACCTCTTAATCTTCTTTTTCTACCTGTATATAGTTCAATTCGACAGGTGTATTTCTGCCAAAAATCTTAACCGTAACATTAAGCTTCTTACGATCCTCAAAAACCTCCTCTACTGTACCCGTGAAGCCACTAAAGGGACCGTCCATTACTTTCACACTTTCACCAACTATAAATGGTGTATCCAGTTTCTCTTCGTACTCCTCAACCTCATCAACCTTACCCAGAATTCTATTTACTTCAGCCTGACGAAGGGGAAGCGGATCTTTCGTCGTACTAGAACCTGTTGCACTTAAGAACCCGATCACATTAGGGATCAATTCCTTATTGGTAACCAGGTGCATCACCTCACCATTTGAGAAGTCTGCCTGAACAAGAACATACCCTGGGAAGAAATTTCTTTCCCTGACTCGTTTCTTGCCATTGCGCATCTCATAAACTTTTTCCGAAGGAATTAAAACTTGAGGGATATAGTCAGTCAGTTCCTGTCGAGCCACTTCGTTCTCGATAGCTTCCTTCACTTTTCGTTCCTTGCCACTAACGGCTCTTACCACATACCATTTGTAATCCATCCTTACCGTCTCCTTCGTTTAAAGGTCTTCGTAAACAAACTCCATCAAATTCTCGAAAGCATAGTCTATTGCTCCGATCATAAGGGCAAAAATTAGTGAGGCTACAAGCACCAAAATCGCACTATTTTGTAGATCAGCGTACTTTGGCCAAGAAACTTTGTGTAAAAGTTCCTGGTATGATTCCTTAAAAAATACTGTGACCTTCGACATAATTTTAACCTTCAAAACAAGCACGGGAGGAGGGACTCGAACCCCCAACCAACGGTTTTGGAGACCGCTACTCTACCAATTGAGCTACACCCGTAAAAACAAGCAGTCCCAAAAGGA
>JANQOR010000028.1 GCA_028285685.1 Cyclobacteriaceae bacterium
TTTGTTTGATTTTAGGGGGATAATATATTTCTTTGCAACTCATTTTAAACCAAACACTAAAAAAATGTCAGAAATAGCACAAAAAGTAACGTCAATCATCATTGACAAACTAGGTGTGGAAGAGTCTGAAGTAACTCCTGAAGCAAGTTTCACTAATGACTTGGGAGCTGATTCACTAGACACAGTTGAGCTCATCATGGAATTTGAGAAAGAATTTAATATATCCATACCTGATGACCAGGCCGAGAACATCGCTACTGTTGGTCATGCTATCTCTTACCTTGAAGAAAACGTTAAGTAAGCCTTAATCTACCTTACTTTATGGAATTAAAACGAGTCGTTGTTACCGGGATTGGTGCACTTACACCTATAGGAAATACTAAGGGTGAATTTTGGGATTCTCTAGCCAAGGGTGTAAGTGGTGCAGCTCCGATCACACGATTCGATACCGAAAAATTCCGCACCAAGTTTGCGTGTGAGGTCAAAAACTTTGACGCACTTGAATTCTTTGATAGGAAAGAAGCCAGAAAAATGGACCCCAACACCCACTATGGGATGGTCACGGGTGAAGAAGCCATTCTGGATTCAGGATTGGATCTGGAAAAAATCGACAAGACAAAGGTTGGGGTTATTTGGGGAACCGGGGTTGGTGGATTTAAAACATTTCAGGACGAAATTATGAATTTTGCCAATGGAGATGGGTCACCAAGATTCAATCCATTTTTCATTCCTAAAATGATTGCTGACATCACTGCTGGTCTTTTGTCCATAAAATATGGATTTATGGGGCCCAACTTTGCAACGGTATCAGCCTGTGCCTCATCCAACAATGCAATTACCGATGCTGTGACCTACATTCAGGTAGGCAAAGCAAATGCCATTCTGACCGGAGGATCAGAGGCAGGTGTGATCGAATCGGGAATAGCTGGATTTAATGCAATGAAAGCTTTGTCGGAACGAAATGATTCACCTGAGACAGCCTCTCGTCCTTACGACGTAGATCGGGATGGGTTTGTCCTTGGCGAGGGAGCGGGAGCGCTCATATTAGAAGAGTTAGAGCATGCTAAAGCCAGGGGAGCCAAGATCTATGCTGAAATACTAGGAAATGGCATGTCTGCGGATGCTTTCCATATCACACAACCTCATCCTGATGGGATTGGAATTGAATTGGTGATGAAAAATGCACTTGAGGATGCAGGCATAACCCCTGATAAAGTAGACTACATCAATACACATGGTACCTCCACACCTCTCGGTGATTCCGGTGAAATTCGAGCAGTACAACGTGTTTTTGGCGACAATGCCCTTAACCTTAACATTAGTTCCACAAAGTCCATGACAGGTCATTTGTTGGGTGCTGCCGGTGCGGTCGAGTTCATCGCTTCCATCATGGCCATAGAAAAAGGCATCGTTCCTCCAACAATCAACCACTTTACCGATGATCCTGATATAGATCCAAATCTGAATCTTACATTTAACAGTGCTCAGGAGCGAGAAGTCAACGTTGCAATGAGCAATACTTTCGGGTTTGGTGGTCACAATACTTCAATAATAATTGGCAAATATTCCGACTAGTGTCGTCGATTCCGAAACGCTTATCGGGCCGCTTAATTTCCTCCTTCAGTTCTGAAAAAAAACTACGTCAGTCCTTTCGCCTCATAATTGGGCGAAGTCCGATCAATCTGGCATTGTATAAGCAGGCCATGATGCACAGCAGTGTGGCTGAAACGAACAACCAGGGAATAAAAGAATCATACGAACGTCTGGAATATTTAGGTGATGCCGTTTTGGGTATGGTAGTAGCGGAGTACTTGTACTCGCAGTATCCTTTTAAGGAAGAAGGGTTTTTAACGGAGATCAGATCCAAAATTGTGAGCCGTGAAGCACTAAACAATCTTGGACAAAAAATCGGACTACGGGAGCTTGTTCAGTATAATCAAAGGAACAGAACCAGTAAATCGGTTTATGGTGACGCATTGGAAGCGTTGGTCGGCGCTGTTCATCTCGATCACGGCTTCAAGTTCTGCAGGAACTTTGTGATAAACAGGTTAATAAAACCTCATTACGACCTCAAGGACTTGATTACCACCATTTCCAATTTCAAAAGTAAGTTGCTTGAGTGGTCGCAAAAAGAGAACGTGGATTTGAGATTTGAGATAGTGGACGAAGAAGATCGAAAGTTTACCGCTCAGGTGTTTCTTGATGACAAACCAAAATCGAAGGGATTTGGTTTTAGTAAGAAGAAAGCTGAGCAAGATGCTGCGAGAAGAACATACCAGCAACTTAAATTACCTGAATGAGCCGGAAACTTAAGATTGGAGGAGCCTGTGTCAACCAGACGCCAATCGACTGGAAGGGTAATTTGGCCAACATAAAGGCGGCGATCGACCAGGCCAAAGAGGAAAAAGTAGATATTTTATGCCTGCCTGAACTTTGTATTACAGGTTATGGGTGCGAAGATCTCTTTTTAAGTGACTGGCTCCCTTCAAAAGCACTTGAGAAGCTTGAAGAAATTATTCCCTGGACCGATAAAATAGCTGTCACTGTCGGCCTTCCGATTCACCTCGATGATGCTATTTACAACACCACGTGCTTTATTTCAGATCTTGAGATCAAGGGTTTTTATGCCAAGCAAAAGCTAGCAAATGACGGTGTTCATTATGAGCCTCGATGGTTTAAAGAATGGAAATCCAGAGAAATTGTCGATTTCTCGTATGGCGAGAATACGTATCCCTTTGGCCACATCACACTTAATCACAAGGGGGTCTCCATTGGATTTGAAATTTGTGAAGATGCCTGGCCCGAAGATCGCCCCGCTTTGGACTATACCACTAAGGTTGATCTCATTTTGAATCCGAGTGCCTCACATTTTGCATTTAAGAAGGCAAAATTTCGTGAAGATCTCGTATGCAAAGGCTCCCAATTACTAGACTGTGTCTATGTCTACGTGAATCTATTAGGCAACGAGGCAGGCCGTCTGATCTACGATGGTGACATCTTAATTGCTGATCGGGGTAAGTTGATTGGACGAAATGAGCGACTGTCATTTCAGAACCTCAAGCTTCTCTCAGTCACCGTCGACTTTGATTCCAAAGGGACTGAAGAGCTTCTCCGGCCTAATTTCCAGGATCAAAATGCGGAGTTCACAAAAGCAGCAGCGCTAGCACTTTTTGATTATTTGAGAAAAAGCCGAAGCAAAGGCTTCGTTCTTTCTTTAAGTGGCGGTGCAGATTCAAGCACCATAGCAACGCTTGTCTCCGAAGTGGTTAGACTGGGAGTCGAAGAACTGGGAAAACAAGCATTCGAAAAGAAGCTTGGGTTTAGTTTAGAAGGCTCTGAATGGCAGGAATTTGTAAATCAACTTCTTACCGCAGCCTACCAGGGAACTAAAAACTCGTCCAAGGAAACGTTTGACTCGGCAAAAAAGCTTGCGCTCTCATTAGGAGCCAAATTTTATTCCTGGGAAATAGATGAGCAGGTAGATGCGGCAAGAGAAATCATAGAACGTGAGATCGGGCGTGAATTAACCTGGGAAAATGATGACATTACACTGCAAAATATACAGGCACGATCCAGGTCTCCGATTATATGGATGCTAGCCAATCTTGACAACGCATTGCTTTTGGCAACATCGAATCGCAGCGAGGGTGATGTAGGTTACGCGACCATGGACGGTGATACTAGTGGCAGCATTTCCCCAATAGCAGGAGTAAGTAAGACATTCATCCTGCAATGGCTAAAATATGCTGAGAAAGAGTTGGGATATTCTGGCCTGGAAGATGTAAATAGACTTAGTCCGACCGCTGAGTTGCGACCGGAAGATCACCACCAGACAGATGAAGAAGACCTTATGCCTTATGAGGTACTTAAGCAAATTGAGCTCGAAGCAATTTTGAATGGTAAGTCTCCTGCAGCCATTCACAAACTACTCTCGGAGGTTTATGATGCTGCGGAATCGAAAATGTGGGTAACAAAATTTTTCCAGCTTTGGACCAGAAATCAATGGAAGCGAGAGCGGCTTGCACCAAGCTTCCACTTTGATGATTTTAATATCGATCCACGTTCATGGTACAGATTCCCGATTTTATCAGGTGGATACAGAGAAGAGTTAGAAGATCTGTAATTGCTACAAAGTCACTCCGATCTTAAGCTGTCAACCGGATTCTTAGCAGCTGCTTTTTTGCTATGGAATAACACCGTGACTAGCGTTACCGTCAAAAGAACAGCAACCACGAAAGCATATATGCCAACCGATGGCGAAATCCTGTAACTAAAACCATTTAGCCAATCATTTGTCATCAAATGTGCTGCTGGCAAGCTAATTAGAAAACTGACCATCACGAGAACTATAAAACTACCAACAAGCCTGGATGTAATGTTAGATACGGTTGCTCCCAAAACCTTTCGAATACCAATCTCTCTGGTTTTTTGCCGGATCATGTACAGTGAAAAACTAAAAAGCCCCAGGCAGGCAATCAGAATCGCCAAGACAGTAAAGTAAAAGAGAACACGCTGAAATTGGCGATCATTTGAATACAGTTGACGAAGACTATTGCTTTGAAAAAAAGCTTCAAAGGGTATTTCAGGCGCGACAGCTTTTGTGATCTTCTCTATTTTTTCCATGGCACCTGACACATCGGAACCATCAATTTTAATATGGGCATGATAGAATTCTTCAGGCCTAACATAAAACACCGCCGGGTAAACGGCAATGTGAATAGACTCCATCTTAAAGTCTTTGATCACTCCAACCACTTTCAAGTCTCGTTGCTCGCCCCATCCAAAACTTACATGAAGTGTCTGATCGAGTATGTCATCGACTGACGCCAGACCTGCAGCCCGTAAAAATGCTTCGTTAACAATCGCAGAGCCATTCAAATCAGACGGATATAATCGGTTTAAACTCCGGCCACCTATAAACTGGGCACCTAGCACATCCAGGAACTCATGACTTGACTCAAATCGAAGTGATGAAATAGAAACATTTTCACCTGTTTTTGGATTGACGACATCGAAATTCTCACCAAACATCTGCGGACTACCCACGTATTGCGATGCGGCTGCCACCTGCAAGATCTCGGGCTCTGCTTCAAGTCTTGTCCTGAGAAGATCGAATTTCTGAACAGTTTCGACCGTTCCAAGAGGCACTATAATCAAGTGCTCTGTCTCAAAGCCGAGATCTGAATTTATTGCATAGTCCATCTGCCTGTACACGATGATTGCTGAAAAGAGTATGAGCGTTGAGGCTATAAACTGTGTGACTACCAACACTTTTCGAAATAGGTAAGACTTTTTAGATACGACCAGACCAGACTTTAATACAGCAGAAGGCTTCAAAACGGCCAGTATAATGGCAGGGTAGGATCCAGCCAGAAATCCTATCCCCACAGATGCAATTAGCATCCATGTGATTAGGCTCCAATCCTCTAAAAGGACAGTGGTAATATGTCGATCAAACAGATTATTGACGATTGGAATAAGGAGGTAAGTTGCCACTACCGCCAGGACCGCTGCAAACAAACAGAGTAGCTGAGATTCTAACATGTGCTGCCAAAAAATACCACTTTTGTTTGCTCCAATAGCCTTTCTTATTCCGATCTCTTTTCCCCTCCCCATTGACCTGGCAGTCGCCACGTTCGTATAGTTGATGCCTGACATAACGAGGATCAAAAAGCCAACTATTGAAATAAAATAGGAATATTTTACATCGCTGGTCGGTCCCAACTCTTGTCCGGAATCATTAGGATGTAGGTAAATATTTGTCACCTCTTGTAGCTTAAAGGAAGTTTCCTCCAACTCCCCTTCCTGAAGATGATCTTCCATCAAATCTCCAATTTTGCTACCTACTTCCTCCCAAGCCATTCCATCTATTAGTGTGACATAGTTGAAGTAATAGTAGATGTCCCAGCTGTCAATAATGTCTTTGAAGTGATCTGATCGCAGCGTGGCAAAAGAATTCAAGATATCAAATTGAAGGTGAGAATTTGTTGGAGGATCTTCCACTACACCAGTTACGACAAGTGTTACATCCTGGTAAAAAAGGGTTTTGAAGACGATCGTTTGACCCATCGGATCTTCAGCGCCAAAATACTTTTGCGCTGTTGATCTTGTTAAAACTACCGACCTTGAATTCTTCAGAGAGCTTTCCCGCTCACCAGAAATCATCTCATAGTCCATCACTTCAAGAAACTTTGAGTCCGCCCACAAATACTTTGGCTCTTTGAAAACCTTATCTTCCTTTACCGCATACATTCCATCCTCGCGGAATTTGCAAATGCGAGCTACTGCTTTTACTTCGGGAATTTTCTCCGCAATCTCAAGAGCAAGCGGCGCGGGAACATTGCAGTAGGTCTTTTTTCCGTCTTCACCATTGATGTCCATCGCCACGCGGTAGACATTCTGATCGGCGAGATGGTCATCAAAACTTGACTCATATTGAACAAATTTTGAGATCATAAAGAAGCTAAAAAAGCCTACAGTCAGAATGACCAGCGCTGAAATGGAAAATTCCAGGTGGCGTGAAAGATTTCTAAGACCAGTTTTGAAATAGTTGGCCAGTAGTCCCCTACTTAGCAGTGTTTGTGTGTTTAATTCACTGAAAAGGTCAAGTATTAGGTGAAGCTTGGCACGGATTGGACCGGAGGTGCGAAACCTTTGATTATACAGTTCCTCAATATCCCCAAGTAGATATTCATAATTCGCCCGACCAGCAACAATGCGTACTATTTTTTTTGCCCATTTTGGGATTTCCAAATGACTCATGAGGTTGAAGTGTTAGGGATTAATTGAAATAGATCATGACGTAGATTGTGGCTGACTGTTAGTGCTTCCTGGCCCTCCCTTGTAAGCAGATATATTTTCTTGCGTCGACCACCTCTGTCCTCATGGCCATGGCCAATTTCTGTTTGTACAAAACCCTTTTTCTCAAGCCGGTTAAGTGCGGAATGTAGTGCACCAATACTTGGCCTCCTTTTAGTCTTGGCTTCAATCTCATTTTTGATTGTCACTCCGTAAGCGTTACCGTGCAGGGCACCTACAAGCAACAATACCAGTTCTTCAAATTCACCTAGATGGGTCCCTTTCATAGAACATTCCTATTTGTAGATTCAGGCAAATATAGAACATTCCTATTTGTAAACACATCTTGAATTGATCAATTTCTAGGGAACGGGATCATGTCCACTCCCTCCCCACGGGTGGCATCTCCCAATCCTCTTTATTCCCAACCAGGTACCTTTCAGTATTCCATGTTTTAGTATTGCTTCTTTGGCATAGTGAGAGCAGGTTGGAGTAAACCTGCATGCACTGGGAAAGTAGGGAGAAATAACAGCCTGATATAGCTGGATCGGTAAAATGAAAATTTGCCTCAAGACTTTTCTCACGCAACAAAAGTACGTATCAAATTTGCATGCGGAACGAAAATTTTGTCTGTTTGCATCGCCTATCTTCCTAAAATTGAAGTGACGATAATCTTAGGATAAATCAATTGAAAAGGTTTTTCTTCATTTTTTATTTGCTCGGACAAGGTCTTTGTGGCTGGTCTCAGTCCTCCGATTCTAGTGAAGCTGTCTCCATTCGAAAAATTATAATAGACGGAAACAGAAAAACGAAGATGCAAATCATCACCCGTGAGCTAAGCTTCAAGGAAGGTGAGCAATATCCAAGAGATCAACTCGACAGTATCTTTAAGTGGAACAGAAACAGAGTCTACCGCACGAACCTGTTTAATGAAGTAACATTTAATACCATAGACGTTGAGGACGGATTGGTTGACATTAAGATTGATCTAACAGAGCGCTGGTATATTTATCCTATTCCCATTTTTAAGCTTGCCGATCGAAATTTCAACGACTGGTGGGTAAATCGAAATCGTGATCTCAGCAGGGTAAACATTGGCCTTAGGCTGTCACACTTTAATTTCCGGGGAAGATCAGAACGCCTAAGATTAACTACACAGTTTGGATTTACTACGAGATTAAGTCTTGGGTATCGCATTCCATACATTGAAAAGACCCAGAGACATGGGCTGATCTTCAATTTTGCTTTTCTTGAAGCCAAGAACCTGGCAGTTGTCACTCGCGATAATGTTAGAAGATTTCTACAAGGTGAGGAATTGTTGAGAAAGGTCTTTACCAGTCGGGTTACTCATAGTTTCCGAAACTCTTTTTATTCCTTTCATTTCCTAAACATTGGACATACAAATGTTCAAATCGCGGACACTGTCGCAGCATTGAACTCTAATTATCTCGGAGAAAGCGCAACCAACCAGTCTTATTTCCGGGCGGGTTATCAATACTCCTGGGACAAGCGGGACAACCGAAACTATCCGCTTGACGGTGAGTGGTATACTGCAGGAATAGCAAAGTTTGGTCTTGGTATCTTTGATGATGGAGTAGATTTTTGGACGCTGAGCTTGAGTGCAGCTAAGTTCAATGATCTTGGCAAAAACTTCTACCATGCCAGTAACCTGATTGCACTATTCTCCTTTCCAGATGAAAGGAGTTATTTCAATTACTTCTCTATTGGGTTTCTTAAAAACTCATTGAGAGGTTATGAACTCAATATCATCGAAGGAAGTAACTACCTGATTCAGAAGAATGAAATTAAAAAGAAGATTCTTTCACACAAACAAGATCTAAGTGGATTTATGCCGGTTAGACAATTTCAGATATTTCCAATCTCGTTATACGGAAAAGTCTTCTTCGATCAAGGTTATGCCAAAGGTTATCCTGATTATACCGGTAGCGACAAACTGGATGATCAGTACCTGTATGCCTACGGTGTGGGGCTTGACCTGGTCATAATTCACGATTCTGTCATTCGATTTGAATTGTCTAGGAACAAGCTCGATGAGACTAACTTTTTTGTGAATTTTCTTTCTGCATTCTAGTCAAAATTTTTCCACTTCTTCTTTTTCCCATTTTTGAAATAGTACCACTGACCAACTTCTTTTCCGTTAGACCACGTTCCCTCGTAGGTTTGATCTCCCTCCTCATCATAATACTTCCAAAGGCCAGATTCTTTGCCTTCAACAAAATCCCCGGTCTGATTGACTTTTCCATTTTCGAAGTAGAAAATCCATGCTCCCGTTGGAAGGCCTAAACCATAGTAGCCCTTTCTCTTTAGCAGTCCCGTCTCATAGTAAAACACCCACAAACCTTCGTAAAGTCCATCTAGAAAGACTCCTTTCTTTTCCAGCTGTCCATTTGGAAAAAAATACCATGACGAATCTGTTTGTAAATCATGGAGCCAGTTCTCCCGCGCGATCAACACACCATCTTCAGCGTAATATTCTTGAATTCCATTTAAACCGCCAGCCTCATAGTTCAAATTGGCGCTGATTTCTCCATCCGGATAGTAAAACTTCCAAGAACCAACCTTCAAACCATCTTCAATCAATCCTGTCGAACGGAGGCTACCGTCCAGGTAATATTCCTGCGCGGAAGAGTTTAATATTCCAAGTACAAGTATTTGTATGAAAAAGAGATGGCGCATACTATATGTAAACTACCATAATATACATTTATTGAGTTAATGGCCCAATTTGGCAAGCTATGAAGGTTGCTGTTCCGCTATTCTTAGTATTGCTTGCCTTCCAATCACATTCACAAGATGGAAGATTTAACTTCGGAGCCAGGCATTCGGGTCTAGGCGGATCTTCTGTGACGTTAGGCGATCACTATAGTTTATTCAACAATGTCGGTGGCCTGGCAAGAGTCAAAAGTCACTTTGTTTTTGGAGGTTACCAAAACAGGTTCGGGATCAGAGAATTTCAGGTGATTGGTGCCGGAGCTATTTATAAAACCGGACTTGGCAACGCAGGTCTTGGGTTTCATAGGTTTGGAGATGATTTGTTCAGCCAGCAGCGCCTCCACCTTGCAATTGGCAATAAATTTCAACTGGTTAGCCTGGGATTAGCAGCTGATCTGATCCAGTACAATGTGTCTTCCGTTGGCACGAAAAGGGCAATTGCGCTTGAATTTGGAGGTATTGCTGAAATAACTTCGCAGCTTTTTTTCGGTGCGTACATATTCAACCTAAATCAAGTTGATCTGGTCAAAGAAACTGGGGAGAAAATACCTACTGTGATGAAAGGAGGTATTTCCTACCGCCCCAGTGAAGAGCTTTTTATCAATGTGGAAGTCGAAAAAGACCTTGAATTTGATGAAATCATCAAGGCTGGCCTAGAATATCAAATCGTTGAAAATGTATTTTTCCGCACTGGGATTAGTTCACAGCCCTTTTTGAGTGCCTTTGGTATAGGTTTTCATCCTAAAAAACTCCGATTTGATTATTCGTATATCGACGATTCTAATCTCGGAAGCATCCATGAGGTTTCGCTAGCATACTCCTTCCAACAATGAAGCCCACCATCTTCATATTTTTTTGTTTCATTGCCTTCACCGGAATATCTCAAAATGAGGAGATCAATCTGGAGGAATTTGCAGAACGTCTTTTCCAAGTTCAGGATGAAAACATTTCGTATGAAGATATTTATGAGTCACTTCTATTACTATACTCCGATAAAATCAATCTGAACAAAACAGATCCGAATGAACTTTCATCCTTGTATATTCTCAGTTTTGGTCAAATCAATAGTTTTTTTGATCACATCGAGAAAAATGGAAAACTGTTATCCATAAATGAGTTGCAAACGATCGAAAACTTCGATCTGGAAACTATCAGGGCCATTCAGCCATTCGTTAGTGTGAAAGAATCTGCTATCGATTCACGACCCTTCTTTCGACGCATTCTAACAGAAGAAAACAACTATTTGTTATTTAGATATTCCACAAGGTTGGAAGAACAGCTAGGTTACACGAAGGCGTTACCCGTTGATACCTTCTTCATACAAGATGAAAACGAAGCTGTCATTGACACGGTCACCTCTCCTCCCCCTCGATACAACGGTTCACAACATAAGTTATATGGAAGGTTCAGAACCAGCCATAAAGGCGACTTCAGTTTGGGTTTTACTTTCGAGAAGGACCCAGGTGAAAGGTTTGAATTTAAAGGAGGGCAAAGCGGATTTGATTTTTATTCGTACCACTTACTTCTTGAAAACAAGCTAGGACTTGATAAAATCGTGGTCGGGGACTACCAATTGCAAGTTGGTCAGGGCTTGATTTTTGGCGCAGGCTTTGCTTCGGGGAAAGGTGCAGAAACTGTAAATGCAGTTAAGCGAAATACATTGGGAATAAGCCCTTACACATCTGTTCTGGAATCAGGTTTCTTTCGAGGTATCGGCGTTGCCAAATCCATCGGTGATTTCGAGATCACCCTGTTTTACTCTGATCTCAAGCAGGATGGCAATATCCGAACATCAAACTTTTCAGCAGATCAAACTGAGCTTGAAGAGCAAGAATTTGTGAACTCAATACAAAAGACAGGTTTTCACAGAACCAATGGCGAGTTGGCAATTAAGGATCAAGTGGCTGAAGAGTCCATTGGAGCCACTATTGAATTCAAGCCTAATCGAAGATTAACGATAGGAATATCCGGATTGAATACGAACTACAGCGTTCCACTACAAAAGCGACCCAACAACTACAACCAGTTTGAATTCAATGGTGATCACAACTACATCGCTTCATCCAATGTAAGCTACTCCTGGCAGAACTTCTCTTTTTTTGGAGAAGCAGCACGTTCCAAGTCAGGCGGAATAGGTGCTATTGGTGGGTTTGTGGCAAGCCTGTCTCCCACCATTGATATGGGTTTTCTTCTCCGTCGTTACGATAGAGATTTTCACTCTTTTTATGGAAACGCACTTTCTGAAAACTCTCGAACGATCAACGAAAATGGAACGTATTGGGGTATGCAGATCAGACCCAATAGAAGGCATAAATTAAATGCGTATTACGACAAGTTTGCTTTTCCCTGGTTAAAATTCAGAACAGAAGCGCCTTCTGATGGACACGAATATCTGCTTAGATATACCTATAACCCAAGTAGACAAATTTCTCTTTATGCACAAATTCGACAGCAAATCCGACAGATCTCAGTAGCTAATGAAAACGTTAACTCTCTGCAAGAACAGCAAAAGAGAAACTACATATTTAATGTAGACTACCAGCTAAAATCGGGGCTCGATCTTAAAACCAAAGTCCAGAGCAGCACCGTTGATCAAGGAGAAAGCTTTACCAAGGGAATCGCAATTGTGCAGGATGTCAACTTCCAAATTTGCCAGCTGAAATTCTATACGCGGATGGCTTTGTTTGATGCAGATGATTTTAACAATGCTCAGTATGTCTATGAAAACGATGTTCTTTATGCCTTCTCTATACCAGCATACATCGGAACAGGAATTCGAAATTACGTCATGGTTCGGTACGATCCTTTTAGGAATACGTCACTTTGGGTGAGATATTCAAGGACTGAGTTTAAAAATACAACTGAAACCTCAATGATCGGATCTTCTCTCGACCAGACATTAGGGGACACAGCTTCAGAAATTAAGATCATGGCAAGGTTTAAATTTTAGTCTTCTGTTGTTTTCGGGGTTGTTTAACTGCAAAATTCTATCTGTTCACTGCATGTCTGTAGTGGTTTTTTGAGCTCACTTCATTATCCAATGCAGGCTTTTAAAATCTTCAACGTATGCCCAAACTTGCTGTTCACATTCTTCTCTTCATTTTCATCTCGTGTTCCAACGACGACGTTAATGTAAATAACTCAATTCCGCTTAAGAGCCAGATTCCGTTCGAAGTTGCAAGGGATTCACTAAACGCCTTTTTCAACAATCCTCGATCTGTCAAGCTGGTGATCTCCAATACGAACCTGATAACCATGATTTCCGAATCAATCGAGTCCGGGATGGACGTTTTTGTTGATGATGGAAAGATTGAGCGAATTCAAAAAACGGGAGGTTCAACCGACGGATACCAGGTTGTTGACGGATCAGACAAGTACTTGATTCCCGGACTAGCAGATATGCATACCCACGTTATCCCAGGCAATGATCTCAAATATGACCTGTTTCTTTTCTTGGCGCAGGGTGTCACAACCTTACGTGTTATGTGGGGATTCGATCGGCATATCAACGTTCGAGATAGTATTAATTCAAATCTATTAGTTGGTCCCAACGTCTATGTCGCCAGTGCTGGATTTGATGGCACGAGTACTTCCTGGCCAGGTGCGGTCAACACAAGTACCACAGCAGAAATAATGGAAAAAGTAGATCAGTATAAAGCAAAAGGATACGATTTTATAAAAATCTATTCCTCTATTCAATCTAATCAGTACGGCTTTCTGCTTGACTATGCCTGGCAAAACGACATTCCCCCCGTTGGTCATGTCCCTGCGGGTGTTGACTTGTTCGATGCTGTTTCCAACGGCCAATATTCTATTGAACACTTGGGTAAATATCACTCCTCTTCTCATTCGGAGAGCGAATTGCTTCAATTAACTGCCTCTAGCAATGTAATGATTGGTCCAACGCTGACCGTCATTAACAGAATTAGCAGCTTGACCGAGAGCTATAAGACAGGCTGGTATTGGTACGTTTCGCGAGACGGGCAGGCCTTCTTTGAGCAAACTGAAGGACACTTGCTTTCGTCGAATTCGATCTATCTGCAAAATAGAAGCCTTACGGGACGAATACAGCAAGCTGGAGGTAAACTACTCTGCGGCACTGACACTGGCATCAGGTACGTCCTTCCAGGTATTTCGATCCACGAGGAACTAAAATCGTACGCTGAGGCTGGAATCAGCAATTATGAGGTCTTAAAAACCTCAACCGTCCACCCTGCAGAATTTCTAAAGGACAACCAATCTGGCTTAATTCAGGAAGGCTTTAAAGCTGACCTAGTATTACTAGAAAATAGCCCACTAGAGCAAATTGAGAATACCGAGCGCATTGTTGGTGTGATTAAAAGTGGACAATGGATGTCTGCACAAGAAATACATAACGTCCTTGAATATATGCGAGCCTTTTACAGCCGGTAGCATCGTCCTCCATGACTTAGTGGAAATGAAATAGCAAGGAGGATCATCTTTTTCGATGAATTTTTTTTGATACATTATATGTAACTACATATAATGTACTTACGTATATATTGAAAATATAAAAAAATGGAAACGATACTTCACAAAGCAGATACACGAGGGCATGTCAACTTTGGCTGGTTGGATAGCCATCACTCATTTAGTTTTGGTCACTACTATGATCCAGCTCGCGTTCATTTTGGCATGCTGCGAGTCCTAAATGACGATATGGTTGCTGGAGGTGGTGGGTTTCCTACCCATCCTCATGACAATATGGAAATAATCTCCATTCCACTCAAAGGGGCTCTTGCACACAGAGATAGCACTGGAACGGAAAAAGCGATTCATACAGGAGAGGTGCAGATTATGAGTGCCGGTTCAGGCATTACACATTCCGAATATAATTTTAGCAAGGATGAGGAAGTGAACTTTCTGCAAATCTGGATTATGCCAAAAGAGCTAAACATTGAACCCAGATACGATCAGAAAGCCTTTAGTAGCTCAGAAAGAAAAAATAAATTTCAAACCGTGGTAGCTCCTAATATGGAAGACTCCCTGTGGATAAATCAGGACGCATGGCTTTCGCTTGCAGATTTGGATACAAATACCTCAATCATTTACGAGCCAAAAAAGGAGAGAAATGGTGTTTATCTTTTTGTTTTGGACGGAGAGGCAACAGTGGATGAGCAAAAGCTTGGAAAGAGGGATGCTATCGGAATTTCTAACGAAAATAGTTTTGAAATTCTAGCCAATAGCGATGCTAAACTTTTGCTTATAGACGTACCAATGAAGTAATAACCATGGACAAATACACAATCCCAGAGGGAACCAGGATCGGCCATATACATCTTAAAGTTTCTGATTTGCAGCGCTCCCTGGAGTTTTATTGCGGACTACTTGGGTTTGAGCTGATGACCACATTTGGAGATAGTGCTGCTTTCATTTCTGCTGGAGGTTATCATCACCATATTGGTCTTAATACATGGACAAGCAAGGATGGGTCTCCACCACCTTCCAACTCTACGGGACTCTTCCACACCGCGATTCTCTTTCCAGGACGTTCCGATTTGGCTGCTATCCTCCAACGACTGAATGAAGCAAACTACCCCTTGACCGGTGCAGCAGATCATGGTGTATCGGAGGCACTTTATCTAAATGATCCAGATAAAAATGGTGTTGAGCTCTATTGGGATAGACCAAAAGAGTTATGGCCAAAAAAGGAGGATGGGTCTTTGGAAATGTACACCAGGCCCCTGGATTTGAGTGGATTGTTGGCCGAACTGCTGTAACTTAGGTAGAGCAATCAAGCAGTATCTTACCCTTCACTTCCCTATTTTCAAGTTTTCTCATTGCCTTTGCTGCATCCCGAAGCGGCAAGACTTCATCAATCGTGGGGACGACGCTGCCTTTTTTTAACCAGTCAAGGAGCAAATGAACATTTTCTGCGTTTCTTTTCGGCTCGTTCCTGAAGAAACTTCCCCAGAAAACGCCAACAATAGAAGCACTTTTTAGTAGCGGTAAATTCAAAGCGATACGCGGAACCTGGCCATTGGCGAAACCAACGACCAAATGTCTTCCTCCCCTTGCGATAGCCCTAAAAGATGTTTCTGAAAAATCTCCTCCAACAGGATCGAATACTACATCAACACCACGCCCATCTGTCATCTCCCTAAGTCTTGTCTTGAGATCGCCATCGGAGTAGTTGATTCCCCAATCCGCTCCCAGGTCTTTACAAAAATCTAGCTTATCCTCAGTAGAAGCACAAGCAATCACTTCTGCACCAAGTTGTTTTCCAACCTGGATTGCGGCCGAACCAACACCTCCGGAAGCACCAAGGACCGCCAAAGATTCTCCTCGCACAATTCTGGCTCGATCTTTCAATCCATGAATCACCGTTCCAAAAGTTTCCAAAGTTGCAGCGGCCTCCTTAAAGCTGATTTCCTCGGGAAGTTTGTGTGTATTGATAGCAAAGCCCAGGGCTTCTTCGGCAAATCCTCCCCAACTGGTACCTGAAACAACTCGATCTCCTACCTTGAGGTTATCTACACCGCTACCAATTTCAACAATGGTTCCTGCAACCTCTCCACCTGGTGAAAATGGTAATTCCGGCTGAAACTGGTAAAGGCCTTTCGTAATCAGCAAATCAGGGAAGTTAACCCCAGCGTATTTCACTTTGATTCGAACCTGATCCTCTGCAGGAGTTGGAAGCGAATGCTCCCTAACCACCAATTTCTCAATTGATCCGAATTCTTCAACCAGAACAGCCTTCATAGAATTTCTTCTACGCTTTCGGGCGGTCTTCCTATAACTGCTCTTCCATTATTGATAACGATTGGGCGCTCAATCAATTTGGGGTTTTCAACCATCACCTCAATCCACTCATCGTCTGAAAGATCTTTGCCTTTAAAATTTTCTCTAAAAAAATCTTCACCTTTTCTTATTAGCTCAAGAGGTTTAAGTTCCAGCATCTTCAAGATATCCGCTAGTTCGTCGGCGCTTGGAGGATTCTGTTGGTAGTCAATCACCTCAATTTCCAACTGCCTGTCTCTTAAAATTTCTAATGTACAGCGACTCTTGCTACACCTTTGATTGTGGTAAATTTTAATCATTTGCAATCACGTTTTTATCTATCGACATGGTAACCAGCATGTGTGGGACATCCACAACTTCGGCGATTTTCAAGTCACCGGCCAAGGAGCAAAGCATATAAGCATCGTTTCTGCTCAATCCATAATTTTTCGTAAGGTGCTCAATCATGTACCTGGTAGCCTTTTTAGCTGCTTCATCAATCGTAGTGGCGAAGGCCGTAACGGCATACACATCTTCATTTTCGTACTGCGGTTCCTGAATAGAGGACCCCTTTATCAAATTGATCTCCACAAGAAATTTCATAGGCGCTTCTATTGCTGTACCACAGACCTCACCCAGTCCCTGAGCGGCATGCGCATCTCCCATTGAAAATAAGGCTCCATCCACGAAAACCGGCAGATAAACTATCGTTCCCTCCACCATCTTGGGATCGTCCATATTTCCACCGTTAGCTCTTGGAGGGATTGTTGAAAGAAGTGAATCTGTATTCGGTGCAACACCCAGAACTCCGGCAAATGGTTTTAGAGGAATTGCAATGTTATTTGCAAACTTCAATGTATTCTTACCTGTCAGCTTCCATGTCCTTAAGTATGGTTCAGTATACTCGTCGGCTAAAAAACCAAACCCGGGAAGGATAGCCGTCCATCCCCAATCACCTATTTCAATCTTATGAAGAGTTACAGCGATTACATCACCTGGTTTCGCTTCGTTGATGTAAATTGGACCAGTCAACGGATGAATAGGATCGAAACTTAAATTCATCAAGTCAGAAGTATCTGAATTTATGGATAACTGCCCATCCGTTGCTTCTTCAGTGCTAATCTCTACAACATCACCTGAGTTAATTGTCAGAATCGGTTCGATTGTTCTGCTGAATTTGTTGTGTGTTTGATCAGAGGTTAGTTTATAGTCTGCCTCGGGCAGCTGGCTATCTGCACTATATTCAACCGAGGCAGTACATCCGACGATTGACACCAGTAAAATCCATTTGAGCTTCTTCATACGTCCATGGGTTGGTATAACAGGCTTTAATTTATATACTTACTCACTTATCAAAAAATTTGACCCATGAGAATCATCAACCTATCCATCATTCTTATAATTCTGGTTTTTTCCACACAAGCGCAAAGGAGAAAAAAGGCAGCGGCAGTCCCAGTGGCCACTTCGGCATCTGAAAGGTGGCAAGGTTATCAAACACGGTTGGAACTAGAAGAAAACTCACTAGTCAAGAATGTACCCTTCCGAAATGTAGGCCCAACGGTGATGAGTGGAAGAGTGGTAGATCTGGCGGTTGATCCTGCTAATTCCGCTCATTTTTATGTGGCTTATGCCTCTGGTTCCCTATGGGAGACAAAAAACAATGGCACCTCATTTGAGCCTATTTTCGACAACCAGATCGTCATGACGATTGGAGACATCGCCGTCGATTGGGAGAATGAGATTATCTACGTCGGCACTGGGGAAAATAATTCTAGTAGGTCATCCTACTCTGGTTATGGAATGTTTAAATCCAACAATAATGGGGAATCATGGGAGCATTTGGGCCTTGAGGAGACCCACCATATTGGACGAATTATCCTGCATCCTGTGGATCCAAATACTTTCTGGGTGGCAGCACTTGGTCATTTGTATTCGGAAAATCCTGAAAGAGGTGTGTACAAGACCACCGATGGTGGCAAAACATGGGCTAAGAAACTATTTGTTAACAATAGAACAGGCATTGTCGATCTGATCCTTCATCCAGATGAGCCCAATACCTTAATTGCTGCGGCCTGGGAAAAGGACCGAAAGGCGTGGAATTTTACGGAAGCGGGCGATGGAACTGCTATTTACAGGTCAGAGGACGGTGGCGATACATGGAATGAAATTGATGATTCTTCCGGTTTTCCCGACACCGACGGAACCGGCAGGATAGGATTAGCATTTGCGCCATCTAATTCCAGTATTGTCTATGCGATACTTGACAATCAGGATAGAAGAGAGAAGGAAGAAGATGAGGATGAAGGACTAACCAAAGACCAGCTCAGAAGCATGAGCAAAGAGTCGTTTTTGGCACTGGACAACAAAGCGATCAATGCTTTTCTCGACAACAGCCGCTTTCCTAGGGAATACAATGCAGTAGATATCAAAAAAGAAGTCGAATCTGGTAAAGTTATCCCACAAGATCTGGTCACCTATGTAGAAGATGCAAACTCTCTACTTTTTGATACACCAGTAAAGGGTGGCGAAATGTATCGATCCGATGACGCAGGAAAGACATGGACAAAGACGCATGAGGATTACATCGAAAGTATGATTTTCTCCTATGGATACTATTTTGGGCAAGTTCAGGTCGATGGTCAAAATCCGGATGTCCTTTATACGATGGGGGTCCCGATTATACGATCAGAAGACGCGGGGAAGACTTGGAAATCGATTAATGAAAGCAATGTCCACGTGGATCATCACTCCATTTGGATCAACCCAAATGATCCAAAGCATCTCATTCTGGGGAACGACGGAGGTGTGTATATAAGCTACGACACCGGAGCCACCTGGACCAATTGCAATTCGCCGTCGGTTGGGCAGTTCTACTCTGTAAATATTGATATGGCCGAGCCCTACAATGTCTACGGGGGGTTGCAGGACAATGGTGTATGGAAAGGTCCAAGTAATTATGAATATTCGAGGGAATGGCTTGCAGAAGGAAGGTATCCCTACGAGCGCTTGATGGGCGGTGACGGTATGCAGGTAGTTGTCGATAGTAGGGACAATAGCACCGTCTACACAGGTTTTCAATTTGGGAATTACTATAGGATCAATTCAAAGACCAAGAAAAGAAGCAGGATTACACCTAGGCATAAACTTGGTGATGCTCCTTTCCGCTGGAATTGGGAAGCACCAATTGCCTTGTCTCCGCACAATGAGGATATCGTCTATTTTGGAAGTAATCGATTCCATCGATCCATGAATCAGGGTAACGATTTCGAGACCCTATCAGGAGACCTAACAAATGGAGGAAAAAAAGGCGATGTGAGTTATGGAACGCTCACCACTATTTCCGAGTCAACCTTGCAGTTTGGGCTAATCTATGTAGGAAGTGATGATGGCTTGATGCATGTCTCAAAGAATGCCGGACAGGACTGGGAAAAAATATCGAATACACTGCCTCAGGATTTCTGGGTGAGTCAACTATCACCTTCTAATCATAAAGTTGAGCGAGTTTATGCATCGCTCAACGGATATCGTTGGGACAATTTTGAGGCAATGATCTATATGAGTAACAATTATGGTAAAACATGGACAAGAATTGGCACAGGGCTACCAAAGGAGCCAGTTAACGTGATAAAAGAGGATCCGGTGAACGAAAATGTCCTATACGTCGGAACTGACCATGGTGTATATGTTTCTTTGGATCGTGGACAAACCTTTCAGGCTTTTGCAAGCGGGCT
The DNA here is from genome assembly GCA_028285685.1 of Cyclobacteriaceae bacterium. Classification (GTDB taxonomy): domain Bacteria; phylum Bacteroidota; class Bacteroidia; order Cytophagales; family Cyclobacteriaceae; genus Ekhidna. The sequence goes on from JANQOR010000028.1 coordinate 20,004, forward strand.
GCCCAATACTCCTGTTCATGATTTGGTGATTCACCCAAGAGAAAACGATTTAGTAGTTGGAACGCATGGACGTGGAATATACATTGGGAATGTTTCACTGGTTCAAAAACTAGATGCTCCGATTCTAGCTAAGAATCTTCATCTCTTCCCAACACAAGGGCTATTACATAGCTCTCGATGGGGCAGTAAAACCTGGGAATGGGGTGACTTGATCGAGCCAAAGACAACAGTTTCGTTATATTCAAGTACTTCCGGAAATGCTACCATTGAGGTGATATACAAGGACAACGTCGTAGTTTCATCTAGTGCAGCGATAACCAGGGGACTTAATTTCTCTGAGCTAAAATTGGAAACGGATGAGTCGTTTAGAGATTTGCTGGATGATGATCAACGAGAAGACTACGAAGCTGGAGAAAATGATGATTTCCATCTTGTGCCGGGAGATTACAAAATTCGTGTTTCAATGAATGAAACCAGCGAAGAAATTGATTTCAAAATAAAAGCACCCAGAGAGAGACCAAAACGAAAAGAATAGTTTATTGATAATTTATACGTATAAAAATATTATCTTTGTCGTATAAATTGTTAGAAAATGGATGCGAAGGTTACTCTTAGTTTTGATGCGTCTGTAATTCAAAGCGCCAAGAAATTTGCTGAAAGTCAAAATATTAGCCTTTCCCGACTCACCGAATTTCTCTATCGACAGTTAGAATCGAAGCAGTATAAGTCGCTGGAAGAACTTCCGATTTCGGACTGGGTAAATATGGTGGCGGAAGGTCAAGCAGAATATAAAACCAGGAAAAGTTCGAAATCTCTCAAGGAGACCTTCTACGAAAGTCGAAAAGGGTGAAGGTATTCGTAGATGCAAACATTCTTGTTTCTGTTCTGAATAAAGAATATCCGGTTTTTACCTATTCATCGAGAGTTCTGAGCCTAGCGGACGCAAATAAATTCGAGCTCTACACCTCTCCTTTATGTCTGGCAATTGCCTTCTACTTTTCTTCAAAAAAAAGTGGTGAAAAGAAGGCCAAAGGGAAAATTGCCTTTCTTGCGGATAGAATCTCGCTTATTTCCATCGATGTAAAAGCGGTCAAAAGGGCCATTGATGACCCCAGGGTAAATGATCTCGAAGATGGGTTTCAATACTACGCAGCCCTAGAGAAAGGATGCAAATGCATCATCACTGAAGACAGCAATGATTTCTATTTCTCAGAAATAAGTGTTTTAGGATCAGAAGACTTTCTAAAGACGCATGTCTTTTAGATCATCCAATCTCCTCTATGACGAGGTTATGGTTGGTGTAGATACAGATATCAGCAGCGATGGTCAAAGCTTCACGGACCATTTCCTCAGCCGATAATTTGCCGGCATGCTTTTTAAGCGCAAGAGCAGCAGATCGTGCATACTCACTACCTGAACCTATCGCCGAGATATCGTTATCTGGCTCAAGCACATCACCAGTACCCGAAATAACTAAAATTTCCTCTTTATCAGCCACTATCATCATGGCCTCCAATCTTCGAAGGTACCTGTCCGATCTCCAATCCTTCGCCAGCTCAACTGCTGACCTTTTCAGGTTTCCTGAGTATGAGCTAAGTTTTTCTTCAAACCGATCCAATAGTGTAAAGGCATCAGCAGTAGATCCGGCAAAGCCCGTTACGATCTTTCCATCCTGGAGCTTTCTGATTTTTTTCACATTGGATTTTGCTACAGTGTTGCCCATCGTTGCCTGTCCATCAGCACCAATAGCGACCTTTCCATCGTGTTTTACGGCGAGGACGGTTGTAGATTTTATATTAGTCATAGTCGATTTTCAGATTTATTGATCCGAGCATTAAACCACTAGTTTCGTAAACAAGTTCACGCAATCTTTAGATCAAAATTCTTACGGGATCTTCGAGAAGGTTTTTGAATGTTTTGAGGAATGATGATCCAACAGCCCCATCAACCGCTCTATGATCACAGGACATGGTCACTTTCATTACATTGCCCGGTTTCATTTCTCCGTCCTTTACAATAACTGTTTCCTTAATTCCACTCACTGCCAGGATACATGCGTCCGGTGGATTAATAATTGCTGTAAATTCCTCTATCCCGAACATTCCCAGATTTGAAATCGTGAATGTGTTACCAGAGAATTCCTCAGGCTGCAATTTCTTGTCTTTGGCCTTCTGAGCCAATTCCTTGATCTCAGCAGAGATATGTGATAACGATTTGTTGTCAGCAAAGCGAACGACCGGTACTATCAAGCCATCTGGAATGGCAACTGCAACACCCACGTGTATGTGGTGGTGCTTTACCATGTGATCAGCCATCCAGCTAACATTAACGTTTGGATGCTGTCTCAAAGCTGCTGCCGCAGCTTTTACTACCATATCATTAAACGAAATTTTAACTGGTGCCACTTCATTCATGGACTTTCTGGCTTCAATCGCCTTGTCCATGTTGATTTCCATCGTCAAATAGAAGTGTGGGGCAGTAAATTTGCTGTCGGACAACCGCTTTGCAATGGCCTTTCTCATCTGCGACAGCTCCACTTTTTCAGATCGTTCTTCACCGACGACTGGTGGAATACTTATGGAAGGAGTCGATCCCTCGGAAACTACCGACGTTTGCGATGGTGTAAATTGTTCAACGTCTCTTTTTACAATTCTGCCGCCATCTCCAGTTCCAGTGACTTCAGAGAGGTTAATCCCCTTCTCAGCCGCAATCTTCTTAGCAAGTGGCGAAGCTTTTATTCGACCATTACTAGAGACCGATGAAGGTGTTGCGGACGGAACGGGTTGAGGCCTAGGAGCTACAATAGGCTGGGACTCTGACACTGTTTTTGGCTCAGCAGCTTTGGGTTCAATTACTTCTTGAGCCTTTTCCTCTTTAGGAGAGACAGCTTCAGCATCCAGAAGTGCTTGAAAATCTGCACCTTTTTCACCAATAATAGCGATAACACCATCCACAGCGACACCTGAACCTGCTTCTACAGCAGTAAATAGCAATACACCATCTTCGTAAGCTTCCAATTCCATTGTAGCTTTGTCTGTTTCCACTTCAGCCAAAATATCTCCTGAAGCAACATCATCTCCTACTTTTTTCAGCCACGAGGAAATAACTCCTTCCTCCATTGTGTCACTCATTTTAGGCATCCTAATCACCGTAGCATTGATATTGCTAGTATCCACTATCTCGGCCTTTGGTAAAGGGTCATCTACAGCTATTTCTTCTTTAGGTTTTTCTTGCAAACTTGAATCTCCATTTAATAAATGCTGAAAATCTTCTCCTTTTTCCCCAATGATGGCAATGATCCCATCTACAGGCACGACATCTTTTTCATTTACTCCGATATGAAGCAAAACCCCATCCTGATACGATTCCAGTTCCATGGTTGCCTTGTCAGTTTCCACCTCGGCTAGCACATCTCCTGAACTAACTTCATCTCCTTCTTTTTTCAACCATGAAGCGATCACGCCTTCTTCCATAGTGTCGCTCATCTTAGGCATTCTAATTACTTCAGCCATCTATTTTTATCTGTTTTAGGAAGGTCAAAATTAACCTATACGAATTATAAAATTCACATTCTCAATAAAAGCAAAAATGAGGATGCAAGATTAGTGTTAACTTGGCAGAAATGTACGACAGGTATACATTAACGCTCAAAAACGATGAACTGGCCTTGACGCTTGGGGTTGAAGTTTCCGGCGAGTATGAACCTATGTATAATGCGGCGCCAACAAAAAAACTGCCGATAGTAACAAGTTCTCAAAATCAAAAACTTTCCTTCTTCTATTGGGGATTGATGGCCAATTGGTCTAACAATAAGGCCATGAGCCCAAAACTTTTCAACTTACCGATTCAATCTATTCAGACCAAGGCCAACTACAAGAGAAAACTAACAACTCATCGGTGTCTAATACCAATTGATGGGTTTTACGTATGGAAGCAAGTGGCAAAAAAGAAACAGATACCTTACTATTTCTACTTTACGGATCGACGGGTATTCACAGTGGCCGGGCTTTGGGAGGAGAATGAAGACTCCGATGCTTCTTTTATCATGATCACTAAGCCAGCAAACCAAATTCTGTCGGATTTTTACGATTCAATGCCAGCCATACTGGATGCTTCAAAGTCCAGGAAATGGCTTGAGATGGATGAAATTGATGATCTTGAGGAACTGCTGTCTGATGAACAATCGACAGAGCTCAATTCTTACACGGTTTCCCCAAAGATTAGGGATATTGATATGAATGATGTTTCACTAATAGATCAGGCGCCTGCCTCGGATCAGCATGGCAACTACACGCTTTTTACCTAATGAACAAGCTTAAAATCATCCTCTTAACCCTGGCAACTGCCTCTTGCTATATCGGGGAGGACTTACCTCCTGATCAGCAAATTTGGGGATATGATCGGCCAAACAACGTCGGACTTTCTGAAGATCAGCTTCTATCCCTTGACTCACTGATCAAGTTCGAAGGTTTTGAGCGCATTACAGGTCTGATGGTGATAAAGGACGAAAAAATGGTCTTTGAGAACTATTACGACAGTATGTCGCGGCATACAAATCTCGACCTTGGGGAGGCCACCATTAGCATAACCATAGCTGCGCTGGGTATTGCGATCGACCAAGGACTGGTCGAACTTGATGATCCAATTCACCAGTACCTTCCCTCTTATCAAGATGCTTTTGATCAAAATGTAAATAAAAGAGATATTACAATTCGTCACTTGCTCACCCACCGATCTGGAATAGCTTGGAATGAAAACCTTGTTGCCTTTTTTGGCAACCCTGACAATAATCTTAATCAGATGTTTGCCTCCAGCGATTGGGTAGATTTCGTCCTGAATCAACCTATGGAAGCAAATCCAGGATTTCGGTACAATTTCAATTCAGGCACTGGAACCATTCTTGCGCGAATTATTCAAAACGTTACGCAACAGCCCTTCGATGAGTTTCTAAATGAAAATGTCTTTCATCTTATGGATATCCAGACGTTCACTATAGGTCAAGATCCTTCTGGTAACTTCGATGGTGGAAGAGGTGCTACCATCTCCTTCCTGGACTGGGCTAAATTCGGCTATCTAATGCTAAAAAAAGGCATCTGGAATGACAGGAAAATCATAGATCCCAACTTTGTGGAAGAAGCAAGTTCAATACAAACTGAAGTCTCAAGATCATTCAACTTCGGATTCGGGTGGCGTTTGTTAGGGGAAAACTTTGATTTTCTACCTATCGACAGAGAAGATGTCTTCTATTCAGCTGGAGACATCGGTCAACATCAGTATGTGATTCCTTCTCAAAACATGGTCATACAGATCAATGCCGAAAACTTCTTTTTTGGTTCTAATAATCCCTCACTAAACTTGTTCATTCAAATTACATTTGCTATTCAATAGCAAAATGGACCAGGATTCGGACTTACTCTTATTTAGTCAGGTCAAAAACAATGATCTTTCTTCCTATGAGCTTCTCTTTAAAAAATATTATAAGGAGTTGTACAGGTTTGCCTACTCCTATGTAAGAGATCAAACCATTTCGGAGGAGATGGCACAAGAAGTATTTCTATATATATGGGAGAAGCGACAGAAGATAGAAGTGCAGACCACACTTAAGACATATCTATATTCAGCTATTAAAAACAAGTGCTTGAACTATATCAAACTGGAATTGCCAAAGCAGCAGGCAATGTCCGATGTGAGCGAAGCGTTGCTTAGCGTAACACATGATCGGATTGACGAGGGAGAGAATGAAAAACTAAAGGTGTACATACAAACTGCGGTGGATTCCTTGCCGACAAAGTGTAGGAAAATTTTTATCTTGAGCAGGAATGCAGGGTTGACCTACGAGGAGATCGCTGAAGAACTTGATCTTTCGAAGAAGACAGTCGAAAACCAGATGGGCATAGCCCTGAAAAAATTAAGAGAATCATTGGAACCTGTCTACAAGAAATATGTGAATGATGGTATGTTTAGAAACTAATTTTTTTTCAAAAATTATTGGGGGTTTTTAAACTGCCACTTGACAGATTAACGAGATGCCAAAGGAACTTGAGAGATATAACCATCTGAGATACGAAAATGGCGCATCCAACGGGAGTGAATTTATAGATTTTCTGTATGAAAACACTGATTCGAAAGCTCCTGAAGTGGATGTAGATGCCGCCTGGAACTCGTTGCAGGGAAAAATTAACACACGAAAATCTGGATCAAATTCATGGTTGCGAATTGCCGCAAGTGTCACAATTCTGATCGGGGTTTCCATTTTTATCTGGAATCTGGCCACTACACCTGATCAGGTAAATATTGCGTCGGCGGACGAAAAAATCAACGTGACTTTCCCTGATGGATCGAAAGGTGTTCTAAACACCAATTCATCTTTTTCTTTCCTGGAAAAGTTTGGGAATGAACGTCTTGTTTCTTTTCAAGGCGAGGCTTACTTCGATATAAAAAAGAGTGAGAAGCCTTTCATCATTGAGACTGGGGATGTAAAGGTAAGGGTGTTAGGTACTGCTTTTAATCTCACAACCTCAAAGGAGAATGTGGAGTTGATCGTTGAGCGTGGGCTGGTAGCCTTTGATAAAGATGGGGAGCAGACCAAGGTCAAAGCGGGACTAAAGGCTGTCTTCTCAAAAGCGGATGATAGTGTTGTGATAGTAGAAAACCCATCTTCAAATGTCGCCTCATGGATCGATGGCAAACTTGAATTTAACGATACTTCTTTTGATACAGTGATTCGAGATCTTGAATCACATTTTGAGGTCTCTTTTGAAATTAGCAATGAGAGTATCAACTCCTGTAAGATCACAGCTACTTTTAATAGAAGTTCTCTCCTAGAAGTAATGGAAACGCTTGAATCCATGCTTGGAATTGAAATGGAGGAGAAAGAAGGAGTGATTATCGTTTCTGGCCAGGGTTGTTAAAAGTCCTCCTAAAAAACCTCTTAAGGCCTTATTTCTTTAATTTTGCGCTTTGAATCCAGAAGCGCTAGTTGAACCGTTCCAAGTATATATTATTTGCTGTTTTCGCCCTTTCATGCCTGAGTGGAATTTCCCAGTCTGGTCTTGATTCACTCATCACAATAAAAAACGGAAACTACCCCCTTAAGCCAACACTTCAATCGATTAAGAATAGCGGTGTTCCCCTGGCTTTCAGCACGAATAAATTACCTGATATCGAGGTTTCTGTTCGAAATGGTGAATCTGTGCGTGATTTTCTGGAGCGCCAGCACACCAACCAGATTGTTAGTTACAGTGTAGAAAATTCTCAGATTTTAGTCAAAGCATATGCACCGCGAAAATTTACGCTAAATGGCAGGATTAGAGACGCCGAATCCAATGAGCACCTAATCGGAGCGAATATTCAAATCAAGGGAACTGAGTTAGGTGGAACTACAAATGGTTATGGTTACTACTCAATCACCCTAGATGAAGGAAAATACAACGTAATCATTTCTCACATTGGCTACAAGTCTTTCAGAACCCAAATTGATTTGAGAAGCAATGCTTACGTGGGGTTCAGCATAAATCCACATGTTGTTCAATTGAAGGAGGTCGAGATAAGCTCTATTGCAAACGATGCTAACATTTCGTCCAATATCCCTTCAGTCAGCCGTTTAAACGTAAGCTCGAACTCAATTCTCACACCATACCTGTTAGGAGAAGTTGACGTGATACAAAATTCCCTTTTGCAACCTGGAATAAAAGCAATTGGTGAAGATGCCGGAGGAATTCATATCAGAGGAGGCAGAGTTGATCAAAACCTTATTCTACTAGATGAGGCTCCGATCTATAATCCCATACACGTCGGACAGGTTTCGGTCTTTAATCCAGACGCAGTAAACGATGTGAAGATATTTAAGGGATTCATCCCTCCCGCCTACGGCGGAAGAGCCTCCTCAGTGATTGAAGTGAGGCAAAGAGAGGGTAATAAAAACAAAAAAAGTTTTTCTGGAGGCATTGGGATACTTTCTGCGCGTTTAGTTGCCGAAGGTCCTATCAAAAAAGGAAAAAGCTCATTTCTGGCTTCTGCCAGGCAGAGTTTGCTTAATCCTTCAATCGAAAGTTTTGCTAACACTTCCGCAAGACGTGAGAGAATACGATTTCGTGATATCAACTTGAAAATTAATTCGAATCCAAACGAACGAAACACGTATTATCTATCTGGCTATTTTGGCAAGGATCGCAATGCGGTTGGATTCAATTCTATTAGAAACTGGGGCAATACTACCTTGAATTTCAGATGGAACCATTTGTTCTCACCAAAGCTGTTCTCAAATTTCTCTTCCTTCATCTCTGAGTACAGTTATAAAGTGGAAAACGAAGAGTTATCAGGCACCTCAGTATTCAATTCCAGAATCGTAGATTATAGTATAAAATCCGACTTTACCTACTCGTTCAAGCCAACCAACGAGATTAATTTTGGTTTTTCAGCAATCTTTCATCGCCTAAAGCCGGGCGACCGTGAAACCTTTGATGTCAATACTACAACGAGTCTAATTGAACTTGACGCGGAGCATGGTTTGGAGTCAGCGATGTATTTAAGTCAGCAAACAGAGGTCGGCCCTCTTCGCTTCAACTACGGACTTAGATATTCCACCCTCCACAACTTTGGACCTGAGCAAGTTCTCGTCTACTCACCAGACGCCCTACCCTCCGACAGTACGGTCGTTGACACCGTTTCTTTTAGACCAGGCCAGCTAATCAAATTTTACGATAACCTTGAGCCTCGACTAGCAATCAACTGGAGGACCGGACCAAATAACTCGCTCAAGATGGCTTACAGCAAAACCGCCCAATATCTCCATTTGATATCCAATACTCGTGCTCCTGCACCCACCGACATATGGAAGTTAAGTGACACTTTCATTCCACCAACTATTAACGAGCAATATTCCATTGGCTTCTATCAAAATTTCAAGCAAAACATGTGGGAATCAAGTATTGAATTCTACTATAGGGACATACGGAAGGAAATCTCATACAAAAATGGAGCTGACTTAATTTTCAACGAAAATCTTGAAACAGAACTGTTGGTCAATCAGGGTCGGTCATTTGGGATGGAGCTGTTCTTGAAAAAGAAATATGGAAAATTCACAGGATGGCTAAGCTACACGTTGTCCAGAAGTGAAACTCGTTTCGAAGACGACTCGAAGGATGCCTTCATTGTTAATGATTTTGACAAGACTCACGATTTCTCTACTACCTGGGCCTTAAATATCTCAGATCGTGTGAGTGCGTCTGCGAACTTCTTATACTCCACCGGAATTCCCGTGACACTGCCTAGCGATAAGTACTCCTTTGAAAATAACCTGGTTCCTCATTTTGTTGACAGAAATCAGTCGAGACTCCCCGATTATCACAGGCTGGACTTTTCCGTAAAGTGGAAAGCAAAAAAAATTAAGAAAGATGGATCTAGAAGAAAGAATGATGACTTCTGGGTGTTCACATTGTATAATGTATATGCCCGAAAGAATGTAAACTCCTATTTCTTCCAGGAATCTGAGTTGAATCCGGGGCTTGGTGAAATCGTGCAGTATTCCATATTTGGTACCATCGTACCTGGCATAACTTATAGTTTCAAATTTTGAAAAGGCTGATAACCATACTGATTATTTTCTTTTTCTCGTGTGAGGAGGTGGTAGTTATTCCTTTGCCAACAGAGCAGAACCTCCTGGTTGTAGAAGGATGGATCACCGACGAGGTGGAACGGCAGTACGTTAGACTAAGTCGGTCGAACAGTTTCTCCGGACCCCTTAATCCAGTGATTGAAGATGCAACTGTGTTGGTCCAGACCAGGGACGGTCTTTCACAGACTTACTCTTATTCCCAAGATGGCAGCTATTTGTCGGACAACCCCTACCGGGCGATCAGAGGTGAGGAGTACAGGTTGTCCGTAGTACTTCAAAATGGAGATCTTATCCGGTCCACATGGACTCCAATAGAATCCAAAACTGACATCGTCCTGCTTAGTGTTGATAGTTTTGAAGAAAGAGACCCAGATAACCCAGGGCAAAACAGGACAATCTACTTCCCAAGGATCACTGCAAGAGATTCTGCCGACTACGAAAATTTCTACAGATGGATATTATTCAAAGACGGTCAGCAATTGACAGATCCAGAGTCCATCATCCTCCAGACCGATCGAATTTTTGACGGAAATTTTATTCCTAACGATTTCGGAGATTACCAATATGATCTAGGTGACAACATGAAAGTCGAACTCCACACTATAACCAAAGAAGCGTTTGACTTTTTAAGCCTACTCAAATCACAAACAACAACCCTTAGTGCAGCTGCCAGTACGACACCTGCAATAGTCAATGGCAATATCAGCAACCTATCCAGACCGGAGGAAACTGTTCTTGGATTTTTTGGAACAAGAGCTGTTAGCACTGATTCTGTCATAGTTCGATAATTCTTGCATTTCCCTTTAGGGGTTTTTTCCGTTGAGATGTACTAAGCGGTATGAACCGAAAATTAATTTTGCTCCTATTATCAGTCCTTGTTACAGTGTTGGGATTGAAGCTCTCCAAAAGAGTAAGAAAGGCTTCTGCCTAGAATTTTACACTCTACAAATATTAACGAGTGGATTTGTATCTGCTTGTCCAGAAACCTTTACGACCTGTTTTAACTAAACTTCCCAGGAAGTCAAATTGATTAATAAATCAAAAACGGAGCGCCCCTCACCTTGGGCTAACTCCGTTTTATACAACCAGCTATGGATTGTCTTTGATTTCTTGATTCAATGATAGCGAACAATTAGCTACCAAATGGCCCTAATTCGTCCATATAGGCCTATTAGTAGACAAATTGAGCATTTCAATAGATTAAGTTTTTATTGAAGAAAATAAATAATGAATGGTAATAGATGTCGCTCTATTTTTCAGGTATAAGAGAGATAACTGAATTAGGTTGAATTTTCACATATTATGAAGCGACTTTTCTACGCCTCAACGACTCTGGGTATCGAAGTCTGCAGGATGGTACGATAGCCCTCAGCAATATCAATCATGTTGTGATATCCTCTTGACTTAAGGATGGAAATGGCAATAATAGATCTATACCCTCCAAGGCAATGCACATGGTATGTTTTATCCTTATCTAACCTATGCATCTCTCCATTGATATAATCCAGGGGAATATTTTCAGCTCCTTCAATGTGATCAGTTGCCCACTCGCCAGGTTTTCGAACATCTACTACATTTAAATTCTCCGCTTCTAATGTCTTCTCTAATTCAGATGCAGTGATAGATTTGATGGAAGCCGTTTCTCTACCACTCTTGATCCAGGTTTCGAACCCACCATCCAGATACCCAAGTGTGTTATCAAATCCAACTCGTGACAATCTTCTTACCACTTCTTCCTCTCTACCACTATCGCTAATGAATACAATCGGTTGTTGGAGGTCAGGGATCAGAGCACCTGCCCAAGGAGCGAAACTGCCGTCAATACCAATAAATATCGAATTGGGAACATGGCCGTCTGCAAAAGCAACCTCATTTCTGGTGTCGAGAACCAACGCTCCTTCGTGATTGGCCATCGCCTCAAATGTTTCCAAATCAAGCGGAACCTTTCCTTTTTCCATTATCTCATCAAGGCTCCTAACACCTGACTTGTTCATCTGCACATTAGCAGCGAAGTATTGAGGGGGAGGGAGTATTCCGTCGGTGACTTCACTAATAAACTCCTCCCTGGTCATATTCTCGCGCAGGGCGTAATTTGTTGCTTTTTGATTTCCTAACGTATCTGTTGTCTCCGAACTCATATTTTTACCGCATGCGGAGCCTGCACCATGTGCTGGATACACAATGATATCATCAGGCAGAGTCATTATTTTGGATCTGAGGCTGTCGTAGAGCAAACCTGCAAGATCATCCTGAGTCATGCTTCCTTTTTGAGCTAAGTCAGGCCGGCCGACATCACCAATGAACAAGGTATCGCCAGTAAAGATCGAATGTTTCTTGCCGTTTTCATCAATTAGGAGGTAGGTAGTGCTTTCTAATGTATGACCTGGTGTATGGAGAGCCTTTATCCTAATACTACCAAGTGGAAATTCCTGACCGTCTTTCGCTTCTACGAAATCAAACTCCGGGTTCGCTCCTGCTCCATAGATGATATCTGCCCCGGTTTTATTCGATAGATCCACATGGCCTGATACAAAATCAGCATGAAAATGAGTTTCGAAAATGTATTTGATCTTGCTTCCATCTTTGCTTGCCTTGGTCAAGTAAGGTTCAGTTTCTCGAAGTGGATCGATAATCGCTGCCTCACCTTCGCTTTCAATGTAGTATGCGCCCTGGGCAAGACACCCTGTGTAAATCTGCTCTATTTTCATTGTTTGACGTCAGTTTCAAAAGAGAATGTAGATACTCTTTGCTAGTAAGAACCAACCGGATATCCTTTTTAGTTTCTCTTCGGTAAAAAATCTTGAAACAAATTTCTACAAAAATACCAACTACAGGTTAATCAATGCTACGGAAAAATTGCCGAGTATTTCCTTTGAGGCCTAGAAGAATTGGAGACTTATACTTGGACAAACAAAAAGGGTCACTCTGCAGTGACCCTTTCAAAAAAATGTATCTTCTTCTACCAGATTTTCACTCGTTCCTCCTCCGGTTTCCACAGCTCATCTCCTTCTTGAATATCAAAAGCGGCGTAGAAAGTTTCCATATTTACAAGTGGGCCAATAGCTCTGAACATACCGGGCGAATGTGGATCGGTCAGGATCTGGGTTCTCAGTGTTTCATCCCGATATTTTGTCCTCCAGATAGTGGCCCATGAAATAAAGAATCTCTGCTCACCTGTGAAACCATCTATCTTCTCCGGCCTTCCATTTTCTGCGTAGTAGATCTGTAGTGCATCGTATGCGGCATTCAAACCGCCAAGGTCACCGATATTTTCCCCTAGTGTTAGCTTACCCTGCACGTTTACACTGTCCAATGGCTCGTATGCATCAAATTGCGCCACAAGCTTCTCGGTCCTTGCCTCAAACCGCTCCTTGTCTTCATCTGTCCACCAGTTGATCATGTTACCTTCCCAGTCAAACCTGCTTCCCTGATCGTCAAATCCATGAGAAATTTCGTGACCGATCACGGCTCCCATGCCGCCATAATTTACAGCTGCATCCGCAGTGTAATTGTAGAATGGAGGTTGAAGAATTGCTGCTGGGAATACAATCTCGTTGTTAAGAGGATTAAAATAGGCGTTCACTGTTTGCGGATTCATCGCCCATCTCTCTTTGTCTACGGGCTCGCCAATTTCCTTAATATTTTCGGCAAATTGCCATCTCCAGGCATTTTCCATGTTGGACAAATAGCTGTAGTACTCACCACTATTTTCAACCTGCAGTTCTGAATAATCCCTCCATTTGTTGGTATATCCTATTTTGACAGTAAGGCTATTGAGTTTTCTCAGTGCCTGCTCTTTTGATTCATCGGACATCCATGGAAGATCATTTATTCGTTTGTCAAATGCCTTCATCAGGTTGCCGACCATTTCCTCAGCACTGGCTTTTGCTTCCGGTGGAAAAGTCTCCGCAACATACACTTTTCCAATGGCCTCACCTATCACGTTGTTTGTTGCTCCCAACACTCGTTCCCATCTTGGCCTCATTTCTTTAGTGCCTCGAATCACTCCTCCGTAAAAATCAAAATTGGCTCTTACAACATCATTGTTAAGAAAATTGGACGCTTGATTTATCACATTCCATTTTAAGTATGCCTTAAGCTTGTCCATCGAAACATCTTCCAGAACGTTGCCAACCTCAGTTACAAACTTTGGCTGAGTGACGATCAAGGTGTCAACTTTATTTAAGTCAATTCCAACGGCATTTAGGTAGCTTTCCCAATTAAGCTGAGGTGCAAGATCTTGGATACCTTGAACAGTCATAGGATTGTACAAAGCAGGGATATTTCTTGCCTCAATAGGAGTCAAGGACGCAAGTGCCAGTCTATTCTCAATTTCCATGATTTGCTCGGCCATATCTTCCAGGTTTCCGTCTACATTGGCCAAGTCAAGCATTTTGGCAAGATGCTCCACATATTTCGCCCTGATCTCTACCGACTTCTCATCTGTTTTGGTATAGTAGTCACGGTTTGGAAGGCCTAAACCTCCAGCAACAACATATAGCGCATTCGTTTTACTATCCATTAAGTTGGCAAATGATGCAACACCGTGAAACGGGCCGTATCCTGAGCTATGCATTTCTGCGAGCAAGCCTTGAATCTCGTCAAGGTTTTGCGACCCATCTATCTTGTCCATCCAACTATCGATCGCTTTCACTCCGACACTTTCAGCCAGGCTTGAATCCATACCTACCGAGAAGAAATCAACTGCCTTCTTTTCGTCAGATCCAGGCGCAAAAGCCGGATTGTCGGATGCCCCCTCCAAAATTTCAAGTACGAGCTTATTGTTTTTCTCCCTTAACTCAGGGAATCCTCCCCAGCGCCCTTCATCAGCTGGTATCTCGGTTTTGTCCAACCAATTACCATTGGCAAATCGATAAAAGTCTTTTTTGGGATCAACCCCCTCTCCCATCATTGCTACGTCCAGCCCAGGTGGCATCTCACGCTTAGCCTTCTCCTGTGGCCCATCGCAGGATATCATAGTAAAAACAATAAGTAATGTGCTTAAAATTGAGTTTCTCATTAGATTGATTTTTTCATAAAACTAAAAATGTGATGGATTTATTCATCCTAAATATATGTAAAGGGTTAAATGTCTATGGGTAAATGGTTAGATGAGATGATAAGTTACATTCAATAAATAGGTGAAACGGTATAGCCTGCCTCTCTCAATAAATTGATTACTCCATCATCACCGCCAATGTGACCAGCACCGACTCCAAAGAACGATTTCTTATCACGCCCCAATTCACCTATCCTAGCAATCCAGTTTCTATTCCTTTCCAGTAACAAGTGCTCGAGCTCATTTTCCCCATTCATATACTTTTTGATCAATGTGTTTATTGCCTTGATATCTTCCTTCTTATAAACATCGATCATCTCATTGAAAAGGGACTTCATTTTCTCGCGTTCATTCACAATCTCAAGTATGTCTTCTAGTTGATCCTCATATGGGATTTTGTCAAACGCTTCCATTTGTTCTCTAACCGTCTCCAAGCCAAGCACTTCCTTTTTACTTTGTGCTGCCATTTGAGCAAACGTCAACTCGAAACTAGCAGGTTGACCATCAAGCAATGTGGGTATGAGTAACGAAGAAAGCACTACTGGCTTGACAGTATTATAATTGTCAAGGCTGGATCCTATCGTGGCAGTCAGCACACGATCAATCATCGCATAGTCCTCCGGTGTCAATAGTTGGTCAAGTGTCTCCCCATCCTTCATTGACGCGTTGTCAGCCACCTTCATCTGCATATGGGGATCATCCATATCCAGTTCCAAAACAACCTGTTCCGCTTCATCAAAAGCTTTGGAGACTTTTTCTTTCAACTCAAAATCTTTCTGTGGCAGAAGGTGAAATGTACCATAAACGTAGGATGGCTTAATGCCATTACCTTCTAGCTTCCAGAGCAGTGTTTGCTCTATCTCCTGCGCTCGAACATCTCCAACAATGAAGACTCCTACAAACAACCCAACCAGGATGATTAGTAGTCTCCAAAAATCTCTACGTGGTGCGTTCGAGGTTTTCATATCGAATTTTGGATAGTTAGTAGCACAAGTACACTTTTTATTACATGTGATAAAATTAACCATAAAAAAACCCCTGACTATCAGGGGTTTTAGCTTGAATTCTGTCAAAACACTAATCTTTCAAATGACTGGTCCAAACGGGAATGGATGAATGATTAACCACCATCTCCGCAATGCTTCCAGCCAGAAAATGCCCAATTCCACTTCTTTGATGGGTTCCGAGTGCGATCATGTCGGCACCGATATCCTCTGCGTAATATCTGATGCCGTCTTCTTCATTTTTATAGTTATAGATATCTGTTGTGTAGTTTTCAATTCCATACTTTGCCACGAACTCTTCCATTTGCTTTGTATCATGTCTGGTCGATGTGAAACTAGCCGGAGTATTTATTTTCACTATCCTAAACCGGGCTTCGAACATGGATTGTAAATCCTTCAACTGAGCAACAAAGTCATCGTGTGTATGTATAAAATCAGAAGCAAAAACAATGTCGTTTATAGGCTCCAATTCACACTTATTCTGAATCGTTATCACTGGACAAGAGGCCTTTCTGACTACCTTTTCAGCGTTTGAACCAACAAAGAATTCGTTAAGTCCCTCTGCCCCCTCAGTGCCCATAACCACTAAATCTACCGTTTCTTCGGTGATCTCATCAATGATATTATGAAATGGATTTCCAAGCTGGATTTTATAAGAAATCTTATTGTCACTATAGTCGGCGCCGGAAATGACTGCTCCAAGCTTTTCCTTGACTTTTTCAATCATTTGTTTGATATATACTTGCTCCATCGGATCGAGATCTTGTATTCCCAATGTCCGGAAAGAATCGGCTGTGGGGTGTTCAATCACATGCAATAAGCGTATATCACAATCTGCCTTGGCGGCAATTTGACAAGCAAAGTCAAGCGCATGCTCAGCAACTTTTGAAAAGTCGTATGGTACTAGTATTTTTTTCATGATTCGGATTTATTATTAGTCAATTTAAGGAAAATGGAACGTTAATTTGATCAGATTGATAAAAATCAGCGCAACGGCAAACAATAGTGACAAACGTTAATATTGACACTAAAATGGAATTTTGAAAAGCTGGTATCGCTATTCGTCGGAATCATCGATTGGTGGTGGACCATCTGGAACAATCCCCTTATAAATGTAATCACCCTTGCGTTCCGTAAATTCATCCTTCACAGCTGTTCTCAGTTTTTCATCCTCAAAAAGGTCCACCATTGTCATTGCAAGAGCCTTCGAAGCATAAATCATCCCTTTATGACCAATCGACATACCACCACAGGCTACCACTGCCCAGCTGTGCCAGGGAGTTCCCTTTGGTGCTACAGTAGCACTTAGTCGAATCGTTGGTACCACCCAGCTTACATCTCCGACGTCTGTAGAGCCACCAGATGGATGCTCCAATGTTTCTTCCAGTGGGCGTATCTCCATATCTAACCCGACCTCAGGTTTTCCGGTAGCTTTTTGTATGCTCTTAGCAAAATCATCCTCATCATCAGTATAGTCGATCACGCCAAGGTATTCCAAGTTTTTCTGAAGTCGTGCTCCTCCTGCCCTGTTGACCACGATTTCATGAACTCCAGAAATTAGGTTGATTTCATAGTCCACGTTTGCCATGATAGCAGCCCCCTCGGCAATTCTCTCCACTTGTTTCCAAACGACCTCCATACCATCTCTTCTAGTGTCCCGAACACGTGTCCAAATTCTAGAATAGTCAGGTACAACATTCACTACCTTGCCTCCATCCTGAATATGATAATGGATTCTAACAGTTGGTTTAACATGTTCTCTGTAGTAATTGATCCCGGTGGTGTACAATTCAAGTGCGTCTGAAGCACTCCGACCATTCCACGGGTCCGAGGAGGCGTGCGCCGCTTGACCAGTAAACTCTACCATAAAATCAACCAAAGCAAGAGAACTTTGAACGTTCGCTTTTGTTTCAGCGCTAGGATGCCAATCCATCATGATATCGACATCATCAAATAGCCCTGCTCGGATCATCCATAGTTTACCGAAGAACTTCTCCTCTGCTGGAGTACCGTAAAAACGAACTGTCCCCTCTAGCTGACCAGCTTCTATCATCTCCTTGATCGCCGTAGCAGCCCCAAGACTTGCAACACCAAAGAGATTATGCCCGCATCCATGACCTGCTGATCCTTCATTCAAAGGGTCCTTGTAAGGAACGGGTTTTTGTGACAATCCAGGTAATGCATCAAATTCACCCATGATACCGATAATTGGGCCTCCGGACCCATATTCTGCAACGAACGCGGTAGGAATCTCGCCCACGCCTTTTGACACCTTAAATCCGTTAGATTCGGCATAGGCAATGAGAGCCGCAGCAGATTTCGTTTCCTGAAATGCTACCTCTTCGAAGGACCATATCTGGTTGCTGAGATTGGTTAGCTCTTCATATTTACCATCCAGCGACTTGATGGTTACTTGTTTCTTATTTAGGAAAGCTGGTTTTTTCTGAGCAGTAATAGTTCCCATTAAAGCGCAGCATAACACGACGATCAAAGACTTAGTTTTCATCTACTTAGGTTGTTGGTTGGCACAGTAAGATAGTATTTCAAGGAGATAAATCAGCTATTCAAAACAGCTAAATACTTTGGCCAGGGACCTGCTTCCTCTTTGTATTGTTTGGCTAGAACACGGTTGATCTGAACGATATGACCCAGATCATGTACTGCCCAGGCGGCCAACAGTTGCCTCAAGGTCACATCTCCAAATTCAGGGTGTATACCAGTCTTGTTGAAATCATCATCCTTGAGATCAAGTTGAATAAGTTCTCTAAGATTCTCCTCTCTCCGCCGTTCAAACTCATCGAGAAGGTCGTCCATCGTCTTTCCAACGCTCTCCTTGAATTGAGCAAACCGATCATATGGAGTGAAGTGTTTATCCTCCTCGAACAAGATGATCTTTGTCCTCGGAATCCAGTCCGTCTTCTCTCCGTGGATCAGATGTCCCACAACATCGAAAGGACTCCACGTTTCAGGCCCTTCATTTTGATGGGTCCACTCGTCCGGAAGTCCTTCAAGAATGTTTCGAACAGTGACTGGTGTTCGTTTAAGAATCGAAATGGTGTCTTCCAGCGAAAACTGCATCAATCCTGCACTTCTACAATCATTTCTACTTCTATGGCAATGTTTCGTGGTAGCGCTCCCATTCCCACTGCAGCTCGCGCATGCTTACCGCGATCACCAAACACTTCTACCATCGTATCGGAAAACCCGTTCACTACTTCCGGTTGATCTCCGAAATCAGGAGCGCTGTTCACCATCCCTAAGACTTTCACAATTCTCACCACCTTGTTCAAGTCTCCAATCTCGGCTTTAAGTGCTGATAGTTGTGCAATTGCGACTAAACGCCCAGCTTCATATCCCTCCTCGATGGTTAGGTCCGCACCCAATTTTCCTGCCACATAACCTCCTTCGGGTTTGTTTGGTCCTTTTCCGGCCATAAAAACCAAATTTCCTGTTCTGACCGAATTCACATAGTTGGCTACTGGTGCAGGCGGCTCAGTTAGCGTGATTCCAAGTGAGGCCACGCGTTCTTCCACATCATAGTCGTAAAGTTCTTGCGAGGTTTTTCCTTCCTCTGCAGGTGGATTTGGCGTGCATGCTAAAATGGACAATCCACAGACTATTATAATGACTAGGTTCTTCATTTTCTTGTTTTTTGGTTACTAATTAATAATTAATTTGACATGGATTCCTCTCTTATTGCCTTGAACTCGGATCCCTTTTTCCATCGGGGCCACATTTCCGAATTTGACAATTTCCATCCGACATTGAACATCAGTTGACCGTCCAATGCCATTCCGTCAAACGTCCAAACTTCCGGATCGTACTCATCGGATGGCTGATGGTATTGCGGGGTTTGATACTTGCTTTTCATCTCTTTAACATAATCGACACCTAAGGTCATGTGCTCTTCTGAACCAGAGGCGTACAAAGCTGGGATACCTACTTTGGCAAAATTGAAATGATCAGACCTGAAGAAAAATCCCTTTCCTGACTCAGGATCGGGAATAATATATCGACCTTGGGAAGCTGCGAACTCCGCGGCTAAATCTTCCAACTCTGACTGCCCATAACCCACTACGGTAAGATCCTTCATGGGACCAAAGTTTGTGATACCGTCCATATTAATATTTGCAACCGTTTTCGCCACCGGGTAGATTGGATTCTCGGCGTAGTGCTTAGAACCAAGCAAACCTTGTTCTTCTGCAGTCACAGCAAGGAAAATGACCGTTCTTTCAGGTTTTTCGACTTTAGCAAAAACCTCTGCAATGCCCAACATTGTCGCAATACCGGAAGCATTGTCGTGTGCCCCGTTGTAGATCGAATCGCCCTCAATTGCCGGTCCAACCCCTAAATGATCCCAGTGGGCGGAGTAGATGATGTATTCTTTCGGATTCTTGGATCCTGTAATCTTTGCAATTACATTCTTCGAAACATCACGCTTGATTTTGTTTTCTACTGAAACGGAAGCACTGAGCTCCAGGCTGAAAGGTTTGAAGTCCCTACTCCTTGACATTTCACCATAGTTCCGCAAGTCTTGTCCCGAGGCTTCAAAGATCTTTATTGCAGCATCACGTGTTACCCATCCAATCACATCACTTTTAAAGCTGCTTCCTGAGTTATCCAAATAAAGACTGGCACCTGACCATGAATTTCGAACAACTAACCATGGGTACCCAGCTGGAACCGTTTCATGAACGATAAAGCAACCTGCGGCACCTTGTCTAGCAGCCTCTTCGAATTTGTAGGTCCAGCGACCATAGTAGGTCATTGTTTCTCCCTTAAACAATGTTGAATCTCCCGATGCGAAACCTGGATCATTGACAAGGACAACCACCGTTTTGCCCTCCACATCTAACCCTTCGTAATCGTTCCATCCATATTCGGGTGCAACAATTCCATAACCAGCAAAAACAAGCTCTGAACCCTGTAAACTGGCACTTTCTTCAACTCTTTCAGTGTAAGCAACAAAATCTTCGGAAATGTTCAAAACCACCTCATTAGATCCACCGCCAATTGTCATCGTTTGGGATGGCATTGCGGTTAATTCCACCAAGGGTACATCCTGAAAATATGAGTTCCGATTTCCAGGCTCTAAGCCCATACTTTCAAACTGCGATTTCAAATAGGCGACCGTCTTCTCTTCTCCCTGGGTAAATGGTTTTCTCCCGAGAAAATCATCTGAGGCAAGTGCCTCAATATGAGACCTCAAAGACTGCTCTGATATAGTAGCATTGGCATTTTCATTACCTCCCGTACAGGCAGCGCCTATTGCGGTAACAAGTAGGAGGAAAATTAACTTTTTCATTCCGTGGGTTAATTTTTAAAAGGAAGTGAATTTAAACCATTTTAAAGAATGACGAAATCACTCCTTTTCCAGCAATATTCTTTGTAACTTATATGGTAAACCTTATCAACCATGAAAAACCTACACATTAATGCCATGGCAGTGGTCATGTTAGTGGGATGTTCTATGCCCACAGAATCAGAGACAGATTCCGTTGCAAAAAAACTTGAGGACTACAAGACAGTCAGACTTACAACAGATTTATCTGTTCTAAGTGAAAGAGAGAAACAAATGATCCCTTTACTAATTAAGATTAGTAAGATTATGGACGATCTTTTTTGGTACGAAGCGTACGGTGAGAAAAGCGAATTATTCGCCTCGATAGATGATCCCTCCACACTCAATTATTTGAAAATCAATTATGGACCATGGGATCGTCTGGATGGTAACAGACCATTTATCAGCGGTTTTGACAAAAAGCCACCCGGAGCCAATTTTTACCCTTTCGACATTACACGAGAAGAGTTTGAAGCTGCGGATCTTGAGGACAAAACAAGCCTCTACACCTTCATTAGGCGAAATGCGGAGGGCAAACTGATTTCTGTTCCGTATCGTGAAATGTTTAAGAATGAAATAGAAAAAGCGGTTGAGCTGCTGCGACAATGTGCAGACCTGGCCGAAGATCAAAGCTTAAGAGAATATCTAACGATCCGTGGAGATGCACTTCTCACCGATGTATATCAGCCAAGTGACATGGCCTGGATGGACATGAAAACTAACACCATTGACTTCATAGTAGGGCCTATCGAAAATTATGAGGACAACCTCTATGGCTATAAGGCTGCTCACGAAGCTTACGTTCTGATAAAAGACAAAACGTGGAGTGAGCGGCTAGCAAGATATACTGCATTACTCCCAGAGCTTCAAAACGGACTTCCCGTGGATGCCGAATATAAAACCGAGATTCCCGGGAAAGATGCGGACCTGAATGCGTACGACGTGGTCTACTATGGAGGAGATTGCAATTCTGGCTCTAAAACCATCGCAATAAACCTACCTAATGACGAAGAAGTGCAACTATCGAAAGGATCACGAAGACTACAACTAAAAAATGTAATGCGTGCCAAGTTTGATCACATCTTGTTGCCAATTTCTAAGGAGCTTGTCCATAAGGATCAGCAGAAAAATGTAAGCTTCGATGCCTTCTTTGGAAACATCATGTTTCATGAAGTTGCCCATGGGCTTGGTATCAAGAAGACGATTACAGGAAAAGGAACGGTCAGAAACGCATTGAAGGAGTACGCGACAACTCTTGAAGAAGGAAAAGCAGATGCATTGGGATTGTATATGATCACACAACTCCATGAGAGAGGAGAAATTGACCGTGATCTCATGGACCATTATGTTACATTTCTTGCTAGCATTTTACGATCAGTCAGGTTCGGAGCAGCCGACACTCATGGTAATGCCAATATGATCAGGTTTAACTTTTTCAAGGAATCCGGCGCTTTTACAAGGGATGAAACAACAAACACTTACCGTGTCAACCTCGACAAAATGAAGGAGTCTACAAATGCTTTGTCGCAGCGAATATTGATCCTCCAAGGCGATGGCGATTATGATGGAGCCGCCACGCTAGTCGCTGAGAAAGGCTCAATGGATGATGTGCTTAAGGCAGATCTTGATCGTCTAAAGGCATTAGATATTCCATTAGATCTGGTTTTTGAGCAGGGGGTTGACGTACTTGGCTTATAATTGCAGGTATGGAAAAAACGGATATAAATGGCCATCCACATGTCGCTTATGAAAGGGACACTTATGAGCTTAGTGAAGTAGAAAAAAGAAGTCTAGAGTTTCATCAATGGCTTGACACAAGAAGGACGGTTCGTGACATTTCTGATCGTCCAATCTCGAAGGAAGTCATACAGAATTTGATTATGGCAGGGTCAACCGCCCCATCGGGAGCTCACAAACAGCCTTGGACTTTCTGCGCTATATCCAATTCTGAGTTGAAAAAAGAAATAAGAAAAGCTGCCGAAAAAGAAGAATATGACAGTTATCATGGACGAATGAGCGAACGATGGATCAAAGATCTAAAACCCATCGGAACAGACTGGAACAAGCCGTTCATAGAAGAAGCGCCGTGGATAATTATCGTCTTTAAGCGTGTCTATGAATTTATCGATGGAGAAAAACACAACAATTACTACGTGAACGAATCGGTGGGAATTGCCTGTGGAATGATCATTTCTGCTATCCATAAGGCTGGGTTGGTAACATTGACTCACACTCCTTCTCCAATGAATTTTCTGACCAAAATATTGAAACGTCCCGAGAATGAACGACCGTATCTTCTTCTTCCCATCGGATATCCAAAAGATAAGGTCTTTGTTCCCGAGTTAAAAAGAAAGGAGTTAGAGGAAGTCGCTGTATTTTATGAATAATGGCAGGTTTTTGAAGTGATTTGGCAGAATCGAAAGTTGAGCGTTGATTAACTTTATATAAGAAATCCACCTGATCACACGCATAACACCGTGTAGAACGAAGCTCTCCTGATCAAATCGGGGGAGCTTTTTTTATCTTTAGTCCACTAATGCTAGTTAGTCATGAACAGGTCACCGCTTTTTCTACTGCTGATTTTTTACCTGACTGTCCAGGTCGCCGCCCAGAGAAAGCAGTTCATAGACAGCTTAAAGCAAGATCTAACCACTGTTTCAGATGATTCCCTAAAGTTCCGTCTGCTGGACGAACTTGCTTGGACCTACAAAAGAATTGACGCCGACAGCGCTTTGATGTATGGAGAAGAGGGGTTGAAAATTTCCCTGGGTTTGGATGAGCGTCTAAAAGGCATCGTCTTGGCGACCATTGGCGTCACTAAATATGAAAACGGGATCGCCGGATTTGGCATTAGTGAGTTGCATGAAGCTTTGGAGATAAGTAAAAAATTCAACATAAAAGGAAGAATTGCGGCCAACTACAATAATCTAGGTAACGCCTATGAGAATTTAGGAAAATTTGATTCTGCCATTTTTTACACAACTAAGGCTATTGCTTTAAAGCTGGAGCTAGGTGATAAAAGATCCGCAGCCCGCACGATGGGCAATCTTGCACTTGTCTACGAAGGCATCGGGAATGTAGAAAAAGGCATCGAATATCTTGAAAAAGCATTGGACATTCTAGGCACCGATGGAAGAAGTAGCAGGGGTGTTTTACACAATCTCGGATTAATGCTAATGAAAAAGGGGGAGTACGAGAAGGCTAAATCCTATTTTCTAAAATCCATAGTTGGTCTTGCCGAAGAGGGCAATGAAAGTCGATTTTCAGCAATCTACGGAAACCTTGGTTTGACCTACTTCAATCAAGAAAGGTATGATTCTGCGCTATTCTTCACGAAAAAGTCCTTTGACCTAAAAAAGCAAATTGGTCAGCGAGTCCAACTTAATCATCCAGCAATTACTCTTGCCAGAATATATCTAGCACTCAACAACTTCGAGGAGGCTAGAAAATATGGACAGATCGCACTTCAGGTCACGCGGGAAAATCCATCACTTGACCGGCAGACAGAAGCTCTCTCTATGCTAGCCAAAGTTGAAAACAAGGCTGGGAATTTTGAACAAGCTGTGAAGTACTACATAGAGTACGACGCACTGAAGGATTCGCTACTTTCTGAAATGGTCTTAAATGCAGCGGAAGAAGCTGAAGCGAAGCTTCAAAATCAAATAAAAGAGCAAGAGAACCAGATTCTCCGGGCCCAGGCAGAAAGAACGGAACAGGTAATTAGAAACCAAAACATCACTATCGCGGGGAGTATTGTCATAGTAACTCTACTTCTGGCCATTGTACTTCTTTATAGGAAGCAATCCTCTGAGCGAAAAAAGTTGCTTTCGGAAATAGCTACGCAAGCTGAAAAACTCCGAGAGCTTGACAAAGCAAAGACCAGGTTTTTTGCAAACATCTCACATGACCTTCGCTCACCGCTCACGTTAATATTGGGATCACTTGATAAGATCACAGAAAGAGACTATGAGATCCTTGACAGCGAATCGAAAGAACTTCTGGATCTGGGCTATAAAAACGGAAAAAGGCTTTTATACCTAGCAGACGAAATAATGGATCTAACCCGTCTCGAAGAAGGGAAAATCAGCTTGGAATTGCAATACGTAAAAATTGTACCTTATCTGCGTCTCCTGACAAAAATGTTCAGTAGCGCTGCAGATATTAAATCAATCGACATGGAGTTCAACTCTGATATCGAGGGCGAGACTGTACTTCAAATTGATCCACATCAATTCGAAAAAATCATTTACAACCTACTTTCCAATGCAATCAAATTCACACCCGAGAAAGGTAGTGTCAAGGTACATCTGTCTACGAAAGACCGTGATGTAAAAATTGAAATTTCGGATTCCGGATCTGGAATTCCCAAAGAAAGTCTTGATCTGATCTTCGACCGGTACTATCAGTCCGAATCCAACGAAGCTTATTCACAAGCCGGAGTAGGTATTGGATTGGCACTGGTCAAAGAACTTGTGGAACTTCATGGGGGTAGTATTTCAGTGGGTAGCTCTCCATCCGGCACCTCTTTTACAATCCAATTTCCGCTCAAGGAAAGTGATTGGGTTTCCAAAGCAATTGTGCCAGAAAGATCGCTTGATGTAGTAACTCGAAACTCTCTTTGGGTAGACCTTCAAGAGGAAAAAGACAAATTTCAGGTTGCCTCGTTGACAAACGCTGATGAAAACGCTCAGACCATTCTGATTGTAGAGGATCATAAAGAGCTGCGAACTTATCTGAAGAGTATTCTTTCCTCAGAATTTAGGGTTTACCTCGCTGCAAATGGCACTCATGCCCTCGATGTGCTGCAATCGGAAAGAATAGACCTTATCGTTACCGACTTGATGATGCCATACATGGATGGTTTTGAGTTTATTGATCAGTTAAAAAAAGACAAGGATCTAAGAAAACTGCCAGTGTTAGTGGTAAGTGCCCGCACGGACCAATCAGAAAAGTTAGAACTACTTTCCAAGGGTGCAGAAGAAGTCATTAATAAGCCTTTTGACAAGGAGGAACTTTTAACCAGGATTAGAAACATCCTTAATAAGGAATGGGACAACAATAGAACGCTCTCAAAACTATATGGAGAAACGGCCGAAGAATTTGAAAAGAATATCATGGCGAGATTAGAGCGCCTCATCATAAAACGTGTTGATGACCCACATCTCTCCGTTTTGGATCTTGCTGATGAAATGGCTGCAAGTGAGCGCAAAGTCTATCGATTAATAAAGAAAATTTCCGGACTCACCCCATACGAGCTGATCAAAGAGGTCCGGTGGCAGTACCTGGAGCAATACCTTAGGAAAAACAAGATCAAAACTGCTAGCGAGGCTGCTCAGCTAATAGGAATGAGCAACCCAAGCTTCTTTTCTGACCAATATGCCAAGCGATTTGGACACCCTCTTACTGAGGACCTTGGCGACTAGTTGTCGATTGGCAGAACACTGAACACGATTGGCAGACTAGAGAAATTCCCTCCGGCTAATTTCATTCCTGATTTCACTTAATCACCATGTGATATGAGCTGGCTCAAAGAATCCAATTGGTGTTTTTGAGACAGCTCATATCCTAACAAACCATTCTATAGTCATGCGAAGCTCAGTTTTAGTAGTCCTACTTTTTACATCATTCATTTCTGTTGGACAGTCATTCGATGAATTGTACGAGCGTTCACGAAAGATTATGCGAAAAGACAGGGACAGCACTCTTCTGCTCCTTGATCAGGCAATTGACCTAGTGAAAGAAAAGGATACCCTTCTCTGGATAAAAGCACTGCGTTGGAAAAACGAAACGTACTTCCATTATGACAATAAAGATCCTCAGAGTCTTATTCCAAGAGCGGACTCTATTATCCTGCTCGCCAGAAGAACCAACAATCACAAAATTATCTGCGCGGTTTTGATTGACCTTGGCTACTATTTCAGATATAATCAGAACTACGAAAAGGCGGAGGAATATTATAGTGAGTCGCTTAACCTGGCCACTATACACGACCTAAGTTCTTCGCAGGCAGAAGCAAATAACGCACTGGGAGTTATCAACTACTACAGAGGGAATCACATAAAATCGCTCGAATACTACCGCGCGGCAATGCGTCAATACATCAGGGAGCAGGATTCAGTCAAGATTTCTAAGTCTTACAACAACATCGCGATCATTTACAAGATCCAGCGAGATTATGAAAAAGCCATCGAGTACTACAAAAGGGCAATAGATATCTATGAGCGATTGGACGATAAAAGTCCAGGGATACTTCGAAATCGGTACAACAACCTGGCAAGAGCCTACCAAAAAACTGAAGAGTATGATCTAGCAGAAAAATGCATCCGCAGAATGATAGAACTGGACAAGGCAGACAGATCAGGACGAGACATTTTTCTTGTTTCCATGCTAGCTCTTGTCGATAACTACTCCTTTCAAGGAAAAGTCGAAGAGGCTCTCACGGTGGCTCGTGATGTGGAGCAGAAAGCCGACTCAATGGACATTTTGGATATGATGCCTTTCATCCTCTTGAGGAAAGCCTGGGTATTTCAAGACGCCGCTATCTACGATTCAGCTTTGTTTTACTTCGCTCAAATCGAGGAGCCGATTCTCAACGGCCGGAACACGGAGGATAAGTATGAATTGCTCAAAAACAAAGCCGAAGTTCTGCTGGCAGTTGGGAAAGCGAGAGAGGCCACCGCTTATGCCACTAAGGCCTTAGAAATCGCCCAGGGGACTGGAATTAAAGAATGGATTGCACACGTCTATGAGATTTCTTATGCGGCATACAAGTCACTAGAAGACCCCGCCAATGCTCTGCATCAGCTGGAGCAATTGCAACTCTACAATGATTCTTTGTGGAACGAAGACAAATCAATTGAGCTGGGATTAAAGCAAAATGAAATTGAGCTCGTACAAGTAGAAGCGAAAAACAACTTACTTGAAAGTGAGACACTTTTACAATCACAAGTAATTAAAACACAACGCGCAACAATTATTGGAGCAATTGCAATCGTATCGCTGTTGATCATCATGGCCATTCTCTTCAGGAAACAGTTAATTAAGCGAAAAAAGCTTGCGCAAAAAATCGAAAGTCAGGCAGAAAAATTAAGAGAGTTGGATCAGGCCAAAACACGTTTCTTCGCCAATGTTTCACATGACCTCCGATCACCCTTAACACTTATCCTTGGTGCACTAGACCGAATCACCGAGCGAGAGTACAACATACTCGATGCAGAGTCCAAAGAGCTGTTGGATGTCGGATACAAGAATGGAAAACGTCTTCTGTACCTCGCTGACGAGATCATGGACTTGACTAGGCTTGAGGAGGGCAAGATCAAGCTAGCACTACAATATGTAAAGATTGTGCCCTATCTCCGGCTGCTCACGAAAATGTTTAGCAGTGCTGCTGATATCAAATCGATCGAAATGAACTACAGTGTGGACATAGACGAAGAGACAATCGTCCAAATCGACCCACACCAGTTTGAAAAGATTATCTATAACCTGATTTCAAATGCCATCAAATTCACACCTGAAGGAGGCAAAATCGGCTTGAAGTTGACATCACATAAGGAATTCATTGAGATCAAGGTCTCCGACTCAGGAAACGGAATTCCGATTGAAAGCCTGAACTACATCTTCGACAGATACTATCAGGCCGGCTCGGCAGAATTTAGATCACAAACGGGTGTTGGTATTGGTCTTGCTTTGGTCAAGGAGCTTGTAGAACTTCATAGAGGTAGGATCGAAGTATCAAGCTCAGAAAAGGGAACAGTATTCCAAATGTACTTGCCATTCAAAGAGAGCAATTGGGTTTCACAGGCGATCATCCCTGAGCGTTCCCTTGATGTGGTTACCAGAAATTCGCTTTGGATAGATCTTCAGGAGGAAAGAAAGCAAATCCAGGTTCCATCACTAGCAAATAGAGATGAACATGCCCCCTCAATTTTAATTGTTGAAGACCACAAGGAACTTCGGTCATATCTCAAAACACTGCTTTCGACGGAATTCAGAGTATACCTAGCAGCTGAAGGTGGAAGTGCTCTTGAAATTCTGCAATCACAGAATATAGAACTTATTGTCACTGACCTGATGATGCCTTATATGGACGGTTTCGAGCTGATCGATCATCTCAAAAGAGACAAGGAATTAAGGAAAATTCCAGTATTAGTGGTCAGTGCCAGAACGGACAAGACGGAAAAGTTGAACCTGATTGCTAAAGGCGCAATTGACGTGATTGGCAAGCCCTTTGACAAAGACGAACTCCTCATTCGAATCAAGAGCATTCTTAGCAGTGAGTGGGATAGTCACAAAAAGCTATCTACGCTCTATGGGGAAACAGCTGAGACGTTCGAAAAGAATATTATGGCTCGTTTGGAACGTTTGATTCTTAGCCGTATCGACGATCCACACTTATCCGTGCTCGATCTGGCCGATGAGATGGCGGCCAGCGAACGAAAGGTCTACAGGATGATCAGGAAGATCTCGGGACTTACTCCCTATGAACTGATTAAAGAGATCAGGTGGCAGTATTTGGAAGACTACCTGAAAAATAATCATGTTAGAACAGCGACAGAGGCCGCTCAACTCATTGGTATGAATAATGTCAGCTCTTTTTCTGGTCAATACAGGAAAAGATTCGGGCATTCAGTGAAGGAATTGATAGCATGATAAGTATGGCAGGATCTTAAAGAGGATTGGCAGGAATTAAAAATTAAACCTTTTCATCTTAGTAATGTCAAACCACCATAATGAATTCAATATCATGAAAGTTATTTGGTTCAACTCTGAAATTAACTACTACCAGTCCGGGACCTGGAGGGACTACTCACAAACCAGGGAAACAAGTAGCAATCCTGACAACATTCTAATTCTCGAACGCTTCAATCATGAATCGTTCAACGTTCTAACGAAAATTGTCAGCGAACTGAACAAGTGTAGAAAAAAATCAAAGATCCCTCGTTAGGTCGGGGCGACTATAGCTGGTTGACAACCCTGACGTCCAAACGTCAGGGTTTCTTATTTTTAAAGGAAAATTGTCTTATGAAAGGTGCGTTCTACACTTTTTTTCTTTTTCCAATGCTCATCTTCAGCCAGGAACAAACATCTCAAGAGCTTGTGGACAGCGGGCTAAAAAAGTATTCTCGTGAAAAGGGATCAATCACGTACGAGATCTCAGGCGATGCGAGCGGTGAGGAAGTGTTCACCTTTGACCGATTTGGATGGCGCAGCCTCAGAAAACGCTCGATGCGATTTGAACTCTACGGGTCAGAAAGAAGTCAAGTTATGCATGAGACCTCCGACGGAGGTTCAATATATCGCCTCAATCATGCTGATTCCACTTACAGAAAAAGAGTCGATTTTCGATGGACCAGGCACGCAGCACAAGTAGCTCCCTTACAAGCTTCCGAAGCTATACTTTTTGAACTTGGTGGCGTCTACAATTCGGATTCGGTTTTGCTAGGTAAGACTTGCCAGGTTTGGATATTTGATAGTAAATCACTGGCGCAAATGTGGGTATGGGAAGGCCTGGTTCTAAAACGAATAAGTAAGTTGGGTGAAAACAACATTTTGACGGTGGCTGCCGAAATTGACCTTGAGCCCGTAATTGACCCTGCTATTTTCGAGCTCCCTGAAATCTATCAACTTAAGGAATAGTTAGCGCTATAAAAGCGAAAACCCCTGCATCCATTTGGAAACAGAGGTTTGTCACGAATTGATATATATGAAGAGAATTAGTTTCTCGATCTTAAAAGATAGGAAGTAAAGCTTCTTCCATTAATTGACGTGTACTTTGCCTCAATATCATCATCAACCTTCATGTCTTTGATATTGAAATCCCCGCGCACGTCAAGGTATTTTATATTCAATGACTCTTCGAATATTGCACTTTCAAAACTTACGCCCCGATCAAAATCCGTGTATTTGAAGATTGCATCGTCATTGAATGTAGTCCCTGCAAAACTTGCGTAATCATCAAATTCAGCATACTTGAAGGTGGACTCCCTTCTGAATTTGCTGCCTTCAAAGGTGGCATCTCCGTCAAACTCTGAATACTTAAACATGGCTTTTCTTGTAAACTCACAATTCTTAAAAGTCACATCCCTTTCAAAGTCAGCAGTGAACGTATATCCTGATGGGTCGTCGTGAATGTAAGCCAACACATCGTCTTCAAAGATGCAATTCACAAAGGATATGCGCACCTCAATGGTTTCGTCCACTTCATTGGATCCGCTGTTCCACCATTTTGATCTTCTTGGTAGATCATCGATTTTCCAATCCATATAGGTGAAATCAAGATCTCCTGTGATGGTCACGTTCTCATACACGATATCTTCCCCATCCTGTATATCATCCATAATTCTTGCGGCACTTACTGTAGTCTGTGCCATAGCTGCCCTTAGAGAGAAAGCGCCAAGCATGATAATCATAATGACCCGGCTTGCTGTAGATATGGATTTAGTAGCGTTCATGTCCTTTTTGTTTTCAGGTTTACTATATAGATGTTCAAAATCTAAAAAAGTTGCATTGTTGCATTAATTACTTTCATTAGTACATCAGGTTACACGATTATTACAATTTCTTTCAGAAATATTTTGGTACGGTTGCTAAAGATGGCAGTCTCGGGCCATCCTGAGCAGAGGACCCAGCTTTTCAAACGATAATGTTTCTACCTTTATCAGAAGCATGAAGGACATAGAGCAAAGAGAAGATATTGAACACCTTGTGAATCTGTTTTACAGACAAGTAATAGACGACAAGATCATTGGGTATTTTTTCAATGAAGTTGTCGAGTTGAATTGGGAAAAACATATCCCCATCATGTATGATTTCTGGGAAACCGTGCTGCATGCTAAAATGCGCTACAAGGGAAGTCCTATTCCAATTCACATTGAATTATCCAGGAAAGAGCCACTAAAACCGTTTCACTTCCAACGATGGATCCAACTTTGGGAAACGACTGTTCGTACTAATTTCAGTGGGGAAAAAGCAAATGAAGCTGTTAAAAAAGCAAAACTGATGGGTGAACTGATGATGGTTAAGATCAAGAGGAGCGGTGAAGATGGTTTTATCCAGTAATTGATTCCTGTCCATCGCAATCCTAATGAAAATCAAGCTATACCTGATCTTCCTGTTTCTTTCTTACATCTGCCTTTGTCAGGGTAATAATAGCGTGGCGACTAAGTTATCCCCAAAACAACTTCAACAAGATTTCGACCTCTTTCGCACGGTCCTCCTTTATGCACATCCGCATCCAAACCGAATTCACGACAAACAGTCGTTCGATCAGGAATTGGATATGTACCGGTCCTTGTTAAAAGACTCCTTGACTTCCCTTGAGTTTTTTCAGATCGTTTCATCTGCAATGTCGAATGTTGGCGAAGCGCATTCAAACGTTGAAATTTCAGAACAAATCAAAACGGATATCAAAACAAGAGCTAAGCTACTTCCCTTTGACGTCCATATTTCTGAAAAAAGAGCCTTCATCCGCAAAGGCCTCTCAGACGAATCTGGCGAATTAGTTGGACATGAGCTCCTCTCTATCAATGGAAAAAAGATTGATCAAATAATGCAGATAACCGATAGTATCTCATGTCAAGGTACCGGTTACAATCAAGCTCGTATCTACAGGACTTTATCCTATTCACGGAATTTCGCCCTTGCATTCTTCCTGTATATCGATCAGAGTCAATCTTATTTGATCGAGTATAGGGCCTTAGGAAAAGAAGAAGTAAAAGCGACAGTTCTGGATGGCATTTTACCGGATTTTGAGATAGCTACCTCGTTAAGTCCACCAGAAACCAAACCGCCATTTTCGTTAACGATCGATGAGAGCAGGGACGTGGCTATCATTGAGGTGAAAACATTTGCGCATTTCATCATTCACTATAAAGTCAAAGAATACCTGAAATTCTATCAGAAGTCATTCGCACAAATTGAAGAGGTGGGCGTCTCTAACCTGATCATTGACGTACGAGGAAATCGTGGTGGGCAGGAAAAATTGGGAGGATACCTACTGTCCTACCTCATTGAAAACCCGATTCAGGTCCACCAATACATTTTTGCAAAGCGACTGGATTATCCGCTTCTTGATTCCCTGGGTGTTTTCCACCACACCTTCAGTTCGAAAAAGTTTCAAGCTGCTGATTCGGGTTATGTTATGATCGACGATAGGAGTTCGATGTTGGCATCCATTGAACCAGCCAAGAAAAACAAATTCACGGGAGACGTTTATATCCTAGCTGATGGCAACTGCTTCTCAGCTTGCAACATCTTTGTCGCCCTTGCAGACTTCCATAAGGTCGGAAGAATTGTTGGTGAGGAGTCTGGCGGAAATTACCAAGACTCAGAAGGCTATTGGGCCACTATTTTCCAACTACCAAATAGTGGATTGGGAATAGAGTTCCGATTGTGGCATTTGCGGACCGCAGTTGAAAGCCCTCTGCACGGCCGAGGCATCTCACCAGATGTTTCAGTCCAGCCCACAGTCAATGATATTCTCGCAGATAGAGACGCTTCAATCGAAAAAGTTTACGAACTTATACGTCAAACCAAAAGTCAATGAGGGCAAACGTTCTGAAAAAAATTCTAACAATAGCTTTCCTGCCGCTATTCACTACCTGTCAAAGTCAGCTGGAGGTCGACAATTCTCACTGTGATCTTACTAATGGCATCTTAGTAGCTGAGGAGTTCAGATGTGGATCCATTCAAGTTTCCGAAAACCATGAAGCTAAAGACGGTAAAAAAATCCAGATCTCATACATCTTGATAAAGTCAAAAAATAAGGAGTCAAAAAAGCATCCCGTTCTTCACTTTACCGGAGGGCCTGGAGGTCCGTCCCTGACCAAGGGAAGGATCAGAAATTGGAAACAACATCCATTCAGGGAAGAACGTGATATCATCATTTTTGATCAACGCGGGATTGGATACTCATCGGCCGTTCCCAATATCGAATCTGATCTGCTCAGAATTATGGCCGATGATCTGACCTATGAAGAAGAACTAGTACAGACTAACGAGACTATTTCTAATTACAGGAAGGAATGTAAGCAACAGAATATCAAGCTCGCTCATTACAACTCTTTCCAAAACGCCAATGATGCCGGAGTTCTCATGAATCACTTAGGCTATGACCAGTACAACTTGTATGGCGGTTCGTACGGCACCAGGTTAGCGCGAATTGTACAAGACAAATTTCGCCAACAAGTCAATGCGGTAATCCTTAATTCACCCTCTCCCCTTTCAGGGGATTTTCTGGTTGACCGACTCGAAAATTATCTAAAGGCCTTGAATCGAATCTTTGACTATTGCGCTAATGACCCAGCCTGTTCCAGAGAATATCCGAACCTGAAGGATAATTATTTAAAGGCACTTGAGCGGTTGAAAAGTGAACCGATCAGTGTGACAGTTGATGATCTGAATTTTACCGTAAATGTCCAGGATGGCATTTACCTACTAAGAAGAATGCTCTACCGAACCGATTCCCGAACAGAGATCCCAAAATTGATCCAAGCTTTTTTAGACGGGGGCGGCCCAAATGTTGAGGAGATTGTCACCTATGAGATGCAATTTACAGGTGGCTTCAACGCATCAATGATGATGGCAGTTGAGCGACACGAGCAATACAACCCTGCCTACACATCAACTGCTGTTGAAAAGTACTATGAATCTTCCGAGCTACTCCCAGCCAAACTGGGGTATTTCTCATCTCTTTACGAAGCGTGCAGAGACTGGCACAACAATCCTTTAGCAGAAAATCAGAAAGAATTCGAGCCATCCTCCATTCCAACCTTAATTATGGTCAATCAATATGATCCAGTTACACCACCTGAAAATGGACCACTAATGATGACGTCTTTATCCAACGGTCAATTGTACGTACTGGATGAAGGTGGTCATGGTGGTGGTAATGCCGCATGCAGAAGTAGGGTGATGATCGACTTTATGGATAATCCCTTAGGAAAGATTGATACGTCCTGTTTGAATATTTACAAAAAGTAATATCCTTGTGGCCGCAGCCTCAACTAGGCTACTAAAAACATGAAAGAGTACCAAAAGCTACAACTCCGTTATACACGGGATCTGGATGACCTAGCGACGAAATTCGATTGGATCAGTGGTATTCGGCTGCTATTTGCTCTGGCGTTCGTCTTCAATCTGTATCTCTATCTGCAACCAGGAAATTCCTTTTTGATCATTTTACTACCAATTCTTGCCATTGCTTTTTTACTGGCTGTTCGGGAGCATCAAAAAGTTTCATGGAAGAAGTTGCTTAAGAAAACGCTTAAAAGGATCAATGTTGATGAAGCCAGTTACCTGGATGGCAAAAAAATCCCATTCGGGAACGGAGCAGAATTCATCAATCCTACCCATGCCTTCTCTCATGATTTGGATTTCTTTGGAGAACATTCTCTTTTTCATAACCTGAACAGAACTTCTACGCGAATGGGCAATCGGGTCCTGGCTTCCTCGCTCACTTCCACTCTTTCCCCAGACGAAATAGTCAAAACACAAAGTGCAATTAAGGAATTGGAACCCAATGTCGACTGGAGGCAAGAGGTTCAGGCTTTAGGCATGATCAAACAAGATGATGAAGAGAGCTACAAAGATCTGTTGTCCTGGGCTCGGAAGGAACGACCAGAATTGTCCAAAGCTGCGATTTTTGCCTCGTATGCCATTCCCTCTCTTGTCATCCCATCTTTGGTCATCTACTTCACTACTCCTTTGGCCATTTTCGGAAACATCTCCCTGCTTCTGTTTGTCATCAACCTGTTGATTGTTGGATTGCACAAAAAGCGGATCGAAGGCGAAATAATTGGATCCACAGAAATAGATAAGGTTCTGAGACAATACAGCTTAATTCTTGAAAAAGTTGAGCAAGAAGAATTTAAGTCGGCCAGGTTGAAGGAATTGCAAGATGCACTTTCGACGGGCCAGACAACAGCGAGCATAAAGATTTCCCAACTATCTACTCTTTTTGGACAGCTCGATCACGTTCAAAACGTCTTTGCCAGTCCACTGCTGAACGGACTTTTCCTATTCCACATGCATACGCTTAGGTCACTGGATCAGTGGCGAGCTAAATGGGCACGCCATGTTTATGACTGGTTGGAAGTCATCGGAAACGTTGAAGCGCTGAACAGTTTAGCACATTTTGCCCACAATAACCCAGAGTACGTTTATCCTGAACTTAATGAAAACCAGACAATTGAATTTCAAAACCTTGGGCATCCTCTCATCAACTCAGAGACCCGGGTTAACAACGATGTAACTTTCAACACACAGAGTTTCTTTATACTCACCGGCTCAAACATGTCGGGAAAGAGTACTTTTCTTCGAACACTTGGGGTAAACATGGTCCTAACAAGTATTGGTGCTCCTGTCTGCGCGAGTGCTGCCAATGTCCATCCCCTCCCCGTCTTGGTTTCTATGCGAATGTCGGATTCACTAAATGAGAGTGAATCGTACTTTTTCGCTGAGGTCAAGCGACTCAAGAAAATAATGGACAGCCTTGATAGAATGACTGGCTTTGTCCTTTTGGACGAAATTCTTCGGGGTACAAACTCAGACGACAAACGATCCGGTACAATTGAGGTAATAAGAAAGATGGTGGAAAAAAAGGCAATTGGCGTCATTGCCACCCATGATTTGGAAGTTTGCAAAACTGAAAAGGAGGACCCTGAAAAACTTGCTAACAAGTGTTTCGAAGTGGAAATTCAAAATAATGAACTCGTATTCGACTACAAGCTTAGAGAGGGTATTTGCAAAAATAAGAGTGCTACTTTTTTGATGGAGAAGATTGGGGTTATCTGAGCCTTGCCGGATATGAAGCTGCCAAAAACGACTTTCCTGAGTTTTTCAATAACTTGAGTGACGAAAGATCATTCTAAATAAAGCTATGGCTACAAATTTCCAATTCCTTGTTGATACTAGTTGGTTATCTGAGCACCTGTCAGACGAAAACCTCGTCATTGTAGACTGCCACTGGGATTCCAACGCCTATATCAGGTCCCATATCCCTGGGGCGGTGATGCGTCCCGGACACCCTTACGTTAAGTCCGAATCGAACGGCGAACCAGAAAAATACCTACCGACCGAGCAAGAGTTTACTGAGATGCTACAAGAACTTGGGATAGACGATAGTTCGACTGTCATCTGCTATGATGAATGGGATAACCACTTTGCAACACGGTTTTGGTGGGTATTAACATATTATGGACATGAGCATGTAAAACTCCTCGATGGCGGATGGCAGGCCTGGGTCTCAGATGGTTTGCCAATCTCGTTCACCACTCCAACCATTTCGCCAATCGAGAATCATTTTTACGTAAAGGAGAACTCAAAATGGAAAGCTGACCTTCAAGAGGTACTTGACAATCACATCGACGATAACTGGCAAATTTTGGATGTCCGTTCTGATGAAGAGTTTAATGGAACGGATCAAACCAACCTTCGGGCAGGTCACGTTCCGGGGGCTCTCCATCTAGAGTGGAAGCAATTGCTCGATTCAACACGTTCAACTAAGGGAGTCAACTACTTTAAGTCGCCCGAAGATATAGCCACGCTCTTTAATGAGATTGGTATTGACCGCAGCAAAACAACTGTGGTCCATTGCCAGTCAGGGGTTCGGGCGAGCTTCACATTCTTTTGCCTTAATATGCTGGGCTATCCCAATATCAAGCTCTACGATGGCTCCATGAGTGAATGGGCGAACCGAGAAGACACCCCACTGGAAAGCACTTGATAGAAAAGAAGAGCTACCATTCAGCTCGACATGATTCTAGAGTTCAAATAATCACATTCAATCTTTTCTTAGATAAAAAACCGCGCCACAAAAGCCGGCGATGATCACTGTTACGATCACACGGCTAAACTCTCCATGAATGGCATGTGTGAGCGCTGCCCCAATCATTATAATGCCAAGTCCTAATGCAGCCTTCGAAGCAAACTTGGGAATGAAAACCAAGATGGCGCCAATTAGTTCAAGAGCACCGATCACCAGGTAGAAGTTGTCAGGAAAGCCCCATCGATCGAAATCCTTGGCCCATGCATCAGGTCTTGTAAATTTGGCCTGACCTGCCAACAAAAACTCCAAGCCTAGTAGCACCTGAAGCACCCATGTTAAAATTTTTCTTCCTTTTCCTTGTTTCATTTTTGATCAAATTTTGAGTAACCTTAAGTGAAGGGCGCCGTCTACTCAAAATGGAAAATCAAGAGGCCACGCACCCTCACCCAGGTTGTTTTAAATAGTTTGAGAAATTTATGTGGACTTGCTAAGTCACACGTGTCACTTTATAAACTGAAACAAAATGATTCCATTCTCAGCTGGGATGAGCCTGGATTTTCAAACCGCGCTGATGTTCATAGCAGTTCTTGGACTGGTTTGGGCCTATTTCCTATTTACTCATCGTAGGGGAAATCTCTCGGCGAATCGATTCCTTGCTGCACTTATCTCTGTACTAGCTATCTTCCTGTTACGTAGAACGGCAGATATCGAAGAAGATAGCATCGGCCTATACCTGTATTTTATTTCTCACGGGTTTATTTTTCTCATCGGCCCATCCATCTATTTTCATATAACTTCCCTGATTGGAGAAAAGGTAGGTAGATATCGTCTTCTCGGACACTTCATGGCCGCAATCCTTGCAATTGCTTTTATGACCGTCCTGTTCTTTTTAAGAGATCGAATAGACAAGGTGCAGGATCATACCGCCATAAAAGTTTCTTCCATTATATTCATAAGTCTCCAGGTGATTCATCTCGTGGGTTATCTCATTTATTCCGGGAAATTGGTTTCAGCTTATGCAAAAAAGTGCGAGTCTTTTTATTCAACACTTTCACGGATCAATCTGAAGTGGATTAGACACCTCCTATTGATCACTTCGATTTTGGGTGCTGCAATTCTCGGCATGCACTTGCTCATAGTTACAGGAGGATATTATGAAATCAACAACACGGTAGATTTTCTGTTCCTGCTGCTGGTCTCCATTATCATAGCAAGCATCGTGTATAAATCCTGGAGACAGCCGGAAATCGTGTCGGGCCTTTATGAAGAATCTGGGAAATATAAGAATTCGCCACTCTCTGAAGCAGACTCTGATATGCTTAAGGTAAAACTGGAAGCGTTGCTGGAAAAGGAAAAGGCATACCTTACACAAGAACTTAATCTTAATCAATTGGCTGAGTTGATTGGTACACAGTCATACCTGTTATCGCAGCTCTTGAACGAAAAGTACGGGGAAAACTTTTTCAACTTCATCAACGGGCATCGAATCAATTTCGCTAAGCAGAAGATTCAGGATGGCTATCTCTCTTCCCGAACTCTGGAAGCTATTGCCTATGAATCAGGTTTTAACAGCAAAAGCACTTTCAACAGGGCTTTTAAAAAGAAAGTTGGCTGCTCACCAAAGGAATTCTATCAATCGGTGAAAGAACAGGTCGTGCAAGAAAATGGACACTAAAAAAGGCGAGGGTTGCTCGCCTTTGGGTCGGTGTGGCCTACAAAGAATATTGCAGATCCAATCTAACCTCCAGTGAGATCTGACGGATTGTCAAACCTTAATTCAATATACGAATTTGAAGGTTCGAAACCAAGAAGATTGATCATTTTAGAAGCTTAATAGAGAAAAAAATCAGCTTTCCACCCGCTGTAAAAATTCACGTCGGTAGCTAGCTCCAATAGGAAGGACTGTTTTATCAATTTTTACCTGTGAAGCCTCGATGACATCAATATGTTCGAGACCCACAACATACGATTTATGTATTCTAAAAAATTGATCCGCAGGCAACCATGAAAAAATATCGGACATATTTGCCCGGACCAAAATCTTACGGTCAGGAGTATTAACCTCCAGGTAATTGCTCTGCTTCGCGACATACTGAATATCCGATAACCTCACTCTGTGTGTTTGTTTTCCACTTTTTAAAGAAATCACTGAATCACTACCCGGCTGCACCGACGCTACCGATTTCACACCAGGTTGGCTGTTAAACAGATCCTCTGCTTTGCCTACAGCTTTTAAAAAACGCTCAAATACTATGGGCTTGACCAGGTAATCAACAGCATCCCATTCGTAGCTTTCAGCGGCATAGGATGAGTACGCGGTGGTGAAGATGATCAGCGGTGTTCTTTTCAGTGCCTTTAAGAACTGAATACCGGTTAGGTTTGGCATGTTCACATCCAAAAAGATCAAATCAATTTCCTCCTGTCGCAGAAAGTCCAGGGCTTTGAGAGGGTTCCTGAATTCACCGTTCAACTTCAAGGACGGAGTCTTTTCAACGTATCTTTTCAATACATCAATGGCGTGGGGTTCGTCATCTAAAATGATACAAGTCATAGTTCCAACCTCAGGTGAATTTCAAAAGATTCTCCGGTCCCGATTATTTTAAGTTCGTGTTTACCAGGATAAAGCAGTGCCAATCTCCGCTTCACATTTTCCAAGCCTATCCCACTTGATTCCAGCGATTCTTTATCTCTTGCGTAGTTAAAATTAAAACACCGAAATTCGATTTGCTCTGATGTCACTTTAATTGAAATTTCAATTCTAGACTCCTCCTCAATTCTGACACCATGCTTAAATGCATTTTCCACGAACGGAAGTAGAATCATTGGAGCTATTGTTACTTTATCAGCATCCCCTTCAACATTCAGGTTTACGTCTAATTCACTCTTTGTAAACCTGATCTGACCTAGTCCGATGAAGTCCCTGAGATGGGCTATTTCCTTTTGCAAGGAAACTCGTGTCACCTTGCTATCATACAGCATGTACCTCATCAACCCTGACAGCATGGAGATGGAGGTGGCTAATTCTTCACTTTTGTCACGTTGAGCAATAGAAAACAGGTTGTTCAGGGTGTTAAACAAAAAATGTGGATTGATCTGGGCGTGGAGAAAATCCAGTTCGGTTGTCAGTTGATTTTCAATCAGTTCTCGTTTTTGACGCTCGTTTTTAAACGATTCTCTCACGAAATGAATGGTTAAGCTTATCAAAGTAATTACCAGATACATCAACGGATTGACCCAAATCAGCCAAGATGGATGATGAGCCATGTGCTCAAGGGAGAACCGCTGAAATTGCCATGATAGTAGAACTTCGATGTAGGGAAACAAGATCAGCAACAGGCCGATCAAGAGAAAGACAAACAGCATACTTCTTTTCCTGAAAAGAGGAATTATCCATCTCCACAAGACGAATATGTATATCAGCTTAGTTAGAATTCCCGGCAGCACATGGTAAAACTAACATCAGTCTACAATGTGATCGTCGAAATGTGATGTATGAGTAGAAAAATGAGCTGAACCCACACTTTCTGTGATCCTGAGCCGAAATAACAAATACGATCGTTTGGAACCTCGACACTAGCGATACACCACAATTAATTGTGGCGAGTTTCATGGGAGTCTAGACTTGGGGTTTTTAAAAGTCAAAAACTACTATTATGAAATTGCTAATCACTTTGTACTCCCTACTCCTACTTTCACATTCTAGTGTGAGCCAGACACAAAGCAGGAATTATGAATTCTCTCAGGGTCAGTGGTTTGATGGAAAAAAATTCGTCAAGAAAACAATGTTTGCTGTTGAAGGGGTTTGGGTCAACGAGCGTCCGGATCGAATTGACTCTGTCTTCAACTTGCAAAACAACTTTGTCATTCCACCGCTCAGCGAGGTTC
Source organism: Cyclobacteriaceae bacterium (assembly GCA_028285685.1). Taxonomy (GTDB): domain Bacteria; phylum Bacteroidota; class Bacteroidia; order Cytophagales; family Cyclobacteriaceae; genus Ekhidna. The sequence continues at coordinate 61,677 of JANQOR010000028.1, forward strand.
ACACACATTCTCTTGACGCAATCGGTTACTACAAGCAAACGATCGCTCGGTACTTAAATGATGGAGTCTTCTATGTAAAGAACCCAAATAACATTGGTCCCTGGACTAAAAACATAATGAGCGAGATCAACGGTCCCAACAAACTTGATGGATCGTTTGCCAATGGCGGGCTAACTTCCACAGGCGGACATCCTGAGATTCTATACGAAGACCGCATTCGGGTTGAAATTGGACCGCACATCAACAACGCACCACGTGGGTTTTTCAAAAACAAGTCCTATTTCAACATTGACTCCAAAGCTGATCTGGAAGCTCAATGGTCGCTGATCCTTGCGGGAGAACCTAATTTCATAAAAGTGTACCTGGCAAACTCTGAAGACATTGGCAACACGCCACCTACTTCAAGGTACACATTGCGCAAGGGACTACATCCAGCTATTGTGTCAGGAATCGTCCGCAAAGCTCACGAAACAGGCTTACGTGTGAGTGCTCATGTCGAAACAAGAGCCGATTTCCTCGAAGCTTTGAAAGCAGGAGTTGATGAAATCACTCATACACCCGGATTTTACCTCTTCTCCAAAGACGAGCTTGATCGATACAGACTAAAAATAGAAGATGCCAAGTTGGCGGCCGAAAAGGGTGTTTTTGTAGTAACTGCCCTGCTTTCCCGCAACTTAACGGAAGATCCGGAGTTATTCCCTTTAGTGAAGGAAATGCAAGCATACAATTTATCACTACTGAAAAAACATGGAGCGAAGATCGTAATTGGTAGCGATCATGCAAATAGTCCATGGGATGAGGTGCGAGCCATCCAGGAACTAGATGTTTTTGATAATCTCACACTGCTTAAAATGTGGTGCGAGACTTCCCCTCAAGCCATCTTTCCTGATCGAAAATTAGGCTTCTTCAAGCCAGGATATGAGGCAAGCTTCCTTGCGCTACCCGAGAATCCGCTGATCGATCTGGAAAATGCTACCGACATAAGTCTTTTAGTAAAACAAGGAATAGTGATTGAGAAAACGGAGTTACCTGAACCCTCCACCTCCCACGAACATTGAATTTATCTGAAATGAATAGACTACTAAACTATGTTTTTCTTTTTCTCCTTCTCAGCAGCTGTGTAGCCCAGGAGGATCAATCACAGCTCGTGGCGATTGTCAACGTAAGCGTGATCCCGATGGATTCTGAGCGTATTTTGGAATCTCAAACTGTACTGATACAAGGGGAAACGATTTTCAAGTTTGGTGCGAGTTCAGATGTTACAATACCTGAATCTGCTCAAATTATCGACGGTGACGGCAAATTTCTTATTCCGGGACTTATCGACATGCACGTCCATCTCACCGAAAAAGATCTGCCGCTCTATATTGCCAATGGAATCACGACTGTCAGGAACGTAAACGGAGATACGTCACATCTCAAGTTGCGGAGCATGACAGCCACATCAACCATTGTTGGTCCGCGAATCTTCACTTCAGGACCGCTACTGTCAGGACCGAAGATACCCTGGAAGATCAAGGCTGTGCCAACTTCTCCAAACGAGGCAAGGCAGATGGTTGCTAAACAAAAGCAAATGGGTTTTGATTTCATAAAGATTTATGATGGCCTGTCCATGGAAACCTATCTCGCAACTATGGATGAAGCCCGAAAACAAGGAATTCCTGCGATTGGCCATATACCTGAATTGGTTGGATTTAAGGAGGTGCTAAATCAAAAACAAGCTTCTCTTGAGCACGTTGAGAAGATTGTACAATTCTACTTCGATTTTAAGTACGAAGAGCAAAAGATCCCGGATGTTGCTCAAATGATCTTAGACGCGAATAGCTGGGTTTGTCCTACAATCGCTGTGCACGAAATTTTCAAGCTAAATGCTACAGGCAATTTCCTACCCATGTTGGATAATCCCGAAATGGCATTCGTTTCCCCAGGAATCATGGCTTGGTGGAAGGGTTTTGCTCGCCCGGCCAGAAGTGATCATGGGTCGGATCACCAGTTCGATTCGGGGGCATTTTATGATTTCCAGCTGAAATTGACCAAAGGACTGTTTGATGCCGGAGTTCCGCTACTGGCAGGGACAGATGCCCCGAACCCTGGAATGGTTCATGGGTTCGCGCTGCACGAGGAACTGAGAAACCTTGTTCTCTCTGGGTTAAGTCCATACGAATCGCTGAAAATAGCTACAGGGAATGGGGCAAAATTCCTTGGCCTGGAAGACGAAATCGGAAAGGTTGAAGTCGGAACAATGGCTGATTTAGTGCTTCTGTCTGACAACCCACTTGTAAACATTGAGAATACAAAAAACATTGAGGGAGTTATGGTCCGAGGTAAATGGTATTCAAGAAACCAGCTCGATCAGCTACTTGAAGACGTGAAAGTCAATAAGAGATAGTGAAGGAAAAGCAATCCGGGAAGGCAACTTCCCGGATGCCACAACAGGCCTAAACTCAAATAATCAATCGATTACTAACCATGTGCCCCCTGCTCCTTTCGTTTTCATCTTGATTGCATAAGGTTCAGTAGTTGTTACCCAGATCGTTTTTTCCTTAATCCCTTTTGAAAGCACCTTCCAGGTGTCATAGCTCTTGCTATTGAGCTTTATCGTCTCCCGCTTCAGCACTTCGATATTGGACCAGTACATCTCGGATCCGTTGTTTAGATCGAAAACCGGAAGGGAGGCTTTATATCCCTCTTTCAAAGGCAAAGCCGCTATGAAATAGTTGATGATAGCGGGTTCAAACCCATTATGTGGATAGTCTTTGTTATAAGTCCGGGGCGAATATTCTGAATTTGCTGTCGGAGTAAGTGTGCCACTAAAATTTTTATTGGCAAAGTTCACCTCCAGGGTATATGCCTGCATCTCCATTTTTCTTCCAATATACCCTAGTGTAGTGCGATCAAAGTACATTAGATCAGGTGTTCCTGTTGATTCGTCGACATTATAATAAACTGCCAATTCGTATGCCTCCTGACCGTTTTTTTCCACCTCCTTCATGATATAGGTCATATTGCCACCAGACTTCTTGTACTTCACCTTGTGTGGACGGATTCTGGATGAGATCAGCGATGGATCACCAGGTACCACTCTCTGAAAAGAGGGTTCCACAGGTGGTTTTTGAGCACTTGAACACCCAAAAAGTATCAGTAAAAAAATGTTTGTGTAATACTTCATAATCGTGTTTTTAGCAATTAAAATGACCAACTCCCTGCTGACGCCGGCTTTATTCCCTTAGCTCGTAAATACATCATCGTCTTTCCATGTTCTCGCTGAAGGTGACTTGTGACAATAAGTATCGCTTTCAGTCGTGTGACTTTCTTCGGATTGCTGGGATGGCCCCAATCAATCACTTCTTCCAGGTCCGATTCATTCAATTTTTCAAGGCCACCACGGAAATACTGGAAGGACTTTTCAAGTATGTCAATGACTTCTTCTTTTTCCTGAGGCGGATTGCTTCTATCAGGAATTGCAAAATCAGGAACACCAGCCTTTACAGACGACGCAAAGCCAATGTTCGAGGCAGTAGTGTGATTGAGTTGATTAGCAAAGTTCCGCAATGGATTGCCAGGAGTGAATTGGTAATGTTCTGCAGGCATTAGCTGAGCAGATTCAACCACCATTTTGGTTACAATGTCCCAGGAGTCAAGAATGTCTTTTGTCGTCACCGCCTGAGCCTGCAGCTGACTGGACAGAAAGACCGAAAACAGCATACATGCAAGCTTTAGTTCATCAAAGTGTTTTTTCATGTGTTTTGATTTTAAGTTGGTTTACCTGATAGATGGTGCAGGTGTTAGTTAAATGAACTGTGAGGGCCTAATTCCAGATCAAAACGGCCGGATACGTCAACCAAATAGGGTTTCAATCCACTTAAATGATTGAATAAGCCCGCTTGCTACCCGCAAAAGCCAGATGGTGCGTTTTTGGTATGTTGCCTTTAATAACCGGCTACTTTTGACCTTGCAAAGCATTCGTATGAGCATTTTTCAGACATACCGGAAAATACGACCCAATCATTGGTTGACCTTGTGGGTCTTCTGGACATTGATGGCTGCCATGGTCTCCAGTCAACTCTACTTCAATAGCATCAAAAACGGCTTGGATCCAAGTTGGACAAATCTCTTTCTTGTTCAACTTCCTATTTCATACCTATGGCTTTTGACCAGTCCCTCGATTTTACACCTTGTGAACAGATACCCATTTAGCCTCGAAAAATGGTGGCGATCGGTGATAATCTACCTCGCATTCGGAACATTTCTACTTTTTGCGTTAAGCAATCTCACACTTGTTTATATGTTCTCGGTCTATGGGTATATCGATCTGTCAGCTACTAATTTCGAAGAATACTCTCCTTACTTCTTCTCAAGGTTTGCGAATGATCTACTTATTTTCATTTTTATCGTTTCAATAACAGTCATCATCCGATCGTATACCCTCCGAAAATCAAACGAGCTCAGCCTTGCACTGATGAAATTGAAAAATGACCAGTTAAAAAATCAGCTGACCCAGTCACAACTTCAAGCGCTTAAGTTGCAATTAAATCCACATTTCCTATTCAATACATTGAATACCATTTCATCACTCACTTTGGTTGGTGAAAAAGACAACTCGATAGAAGTGACCACCAAACTTGGAGATTTTCTGCGTCGAACGCTCGACTACGAGGATCATCAGCTGGTCACCTTGAACAAAGAACTGGAATTTTTCGACTTGTATCTTGATATTGAATCAAGTCGGTTCAAAGACCTGAAACTTGAACGAACGATTGATCCATCTATCCTCTCAGAGCAGGTCCCTAACCTGATCTTACAACCCCTAATAGAGAATGCCATTAAGTATGGAATTGCCAAGAGCAAGCAAGCCAGATTGATCGAGTTGAAAATCAAAGAGCTGGATGGCATGATCAAGATCAACTTGTTCAACGAAGGACCCAAGCTAGCTGATACTCAAAAAGGGACTGGACTAAGTAATGTTGAGAATCGATTGCAGAAATTGTATCCGGATAAGTATTTTTTCGAGATGAAAAATGACGACCAGAGAAAAGGAGTCACCTCAACGATTCATATTCCAGTAAGCTCCAACTAAGAAATGGCAAAGGACTCCCCCATCACTGTGATTATCGCGGACGACGAAAAGCCCGCCCGTGATGCAATCAAGACCTATCTGGCGAAGAATGAGTCGTTCGTTTTGTTGGATGAATGCGAGGATGGCGCAGGTGCACTTAGCAGCATAGAGAGGAATAAGCCAGATCTTGTTTTGCTTGACATAGAAATGCCAGAGCAAAGCGGTATAGAAATACTTAGGAGTTTAGAATCTGCTTCTCCACACATTGTCTTTGTAACAGCTTATAGTGATTATGCTGTCCAGGCATTCGAAGAAAATGCAATTGACTACCTGCTTAAGCCTTTCGATGGAACACGATTCGATCAAATGCTTAGCAGAGTCATCGACAAGATGCGACAGGAATCAGGAATTACGACAAAGGCGCTTGTTGACGGTCTTCAACAGCTACAAAAACTGGAAAAGGAGAAATACCTTAAAAAAATTCCAGTCAAGCGAAAAGGGAAGATCAGTTTTGTTCCCGTTGAGGAAGTAATCTGGATTGAAAGCTCTGGCTCATTCACCAAATTGCACCTTTCCGATTCGATTGAAATAGCTAACCATTCGATTGGGCAACTTGAAGATATCCTCGACCCAGCACTGCACATTCGAATCCATAAGTCTCATATGATAAATCTTGATTGTATTGTGTCCATCGAGTCCTACTTCCATGGGGAGTATATTGTAAACCTGCAAGATGGTACCGATCTGAAGCTAAGCAGGAGTTACAAAGCCAAACTGGATCGGATCATGAATCAGTACAAGTAAGTTTGCTGTGTTAATGATTTCCTAAAGTCATCTGAAAACAATAAAAAATGGGTGCTAATCCCTATCTAGCTGAGAAAAAGCTATGATGAGATCGGCAAAAGTTCCAATTTATTTTTTCTTCGTGTTGATAAGTTGCAGCCCTGGCAAAGAACAAGTGCTTCGGGGGAAAGTAGAAAACTACTTTGCTGCATGGAATCGTCAGGATTTTGAATCAGCCGATTTTGCAGCATTCAAAAAAGACACAAGTTACACCTGGCATGGAAAAAAAGAAGGAGATGGCATCCGTTCCATTTTCAATCCCAACTCCGGTTGGAAGCAATGGGACAAGGCCTGGAATGGGACCTACAGCTACACTAGTATGAGAATTGATACGGATGAGATGACGGTGTCCGGTAGATTTAACGAGACAACAGACTTTCTTAAACAAATAGGCATGCCAGAAGGCTTTTCAGCTACCGTCACCTATTGGTTTGACGATTACTATCAAGTTAAAGAAACGCAATACGATTGGGATCCAGATAATCAGAGCATGCATGACAAAATCAAGCCATTGGTCGAGTGGGCTACGATAAATGATTCAATCACCATCCATCGTATTTATCTCAAGGACGGATTTAGACCCAGCACAGAAAACGCCAAGGATTGGAAAAAGCTACTCAACTTATACTTCGAGGCAGGCGGGGAATTTGCCAATTGATGATCATTTAATGATCTCCCGTTTCTTGTATTTTCCTAAGAAGATAGCTTACTTTAAAAGCCCTAACTCGACCGGATTATGGAAGCAAAAGCAAAAGCGAAGCCTAAGACCAAGAAGCAGCTTACGGATGAGAAAACTAAACTCAATCGTGAGATAAAGTCTAAAAAGGCAGAGCTGGATGTGCTTAATTCAAAAATCGGAGACCTGGAGAAGCTTTCCGATAAAAGGGAGACCCTCCAAAGTGAGGTAGATGAACTTACCCAAAAGAAGCTGGAGCTTGGAAAACTGACTGTTCAGCAACAAAGTGTCTCTCAAGAAGTGAAAGATCTCAATGATGAGAAAAAGAAGCTGAACACTTTCATAAAAAACAACAAGCCAAAAAAAGAAACACTGGAGACTGAACTGTCCGAGCTGGAAACGAGAAAGGAAGATCTTGAGGGAAAGGTTGAAACACTCATGCAAAACGGAAAAAAGGCTCAGAGTACTGTTGCCGGCTTGAAAGAGGAGAAAGAAAAATACGATACTGCAATTGAGGAGCTCAAAGTGGAGTATGGGCTTTTTCCTAGAGACCTTAAGGAAATGTCCAGAGACTCAATTTCTCAGTTAAAAAAGTATTCCTCGCTAGCTCTATTGTCTATCATTGGCACATTGTCCATGATGGGACTATTGCTTCTTTTCTTGACTCAGCCAATTATCGATGCTGCATTTGCAAATAGCTTCGCAGACCCAGGGTTAGCGTTTTACACAGTTCTATCCACTAAAATTCTACTATTTGCTGGGCTGATATTTTTCATTCTGGTATTCCTGAATTTGACCAAAGGTTTTGTGTCACAATACATCAAATCAAGGAATCGGTTGACGTCCTTAAGAGTCACCGACTACCTGATAGATAGGGTTCAAGGCTCGTCCAACGGTAAAGCTGACGCAGACCTGCTTAAAGATTTCTTGCCTAAGATCATGGACCTGGATAATACTTTCGACAGGTCCAAGTAAGTCGTTCAAAAAAAAGGAGGCAACATCAAAGATATAGTTGTACTTGGAGGAGGATTGATGGGAAGCGCCACTGCCTGGCAGCTATCAAAGGCAGGTGAGAACGTATTGCTACTTGAGCAGCAGGATGAAGACTATACCTACGGCTCCAGCTATGGAGAAGCTCGTATCTGTCGAAGCCTCGGACCCAAGAATGACATCTGGTCCTATCTACATAGAAGGGCTGTTGATGAAACAAAACAGTTGGTCGATTTTCTTAACATACATGATCAGGCTAATCACTCTATGGAGGACATTTATACTGATTCTCCGGTTACATACATACTTTACACAAATAAAGGAGAGGCGGCTCAACGTTTGCTTAGGCAACAAGAGGATACGCACGAATGCGCAGTAAATCCCGAAGAAGCAGCTGACAAGTTTGGTGTGAAGGTTCCGAAAGATCGGATCGTCATTCAAGAGTACAAGAAATACACCGGAACAATGAATCCCCAACAGTTGATCAAAAAACTGCAAAAGGGAATCCAGTTGAAAGGTGGTCTTGTTCATTTTAGTAAAAAAGTGCAGAAGGCAACGAGAAAAGGAGGTTTCTATGAGGTCGAAACTATTGATACAAAGACCGGCCATCCAGAAACGATCCAGGCCAAAAGGATTGTCTCCGCTGTTGGTCCTTATTCAGGCCAAGTGCTTGAATATCTAGCGCCCAACATTAGCTCCCTGATCACACCAAAGCGAGTGTTCCTGGCATTTCTAAAAATTGATGAATCAAGATTCGAGAGCTATTCAGGAGAACAAAAACAAAAAATGTTCAATTTCCATCCGCTCATCGATCTCGGACCTGATCATATATTCTCAATGGTTGAAAAAAGAGATGAACGTGGGCACCCCTTGATTAAGGTTGGCGGTCATTTCCTTCGAAACGAAATTTCTGACCTGGATGAAGTTTGGACAAAGGAGCTAACAAAGGATGAGATAGACTGGGCGAAAAAAAGTACACTTGACTACTTCGAATTTCTCAACATTCCACTTAACTATAAGCAGCTACGCTTTCAACAGGGTTATTCGTGTGTTTATTCCTTAACCGAAACGGAAGTACCTATTGTTTCCAATCTACCCAGTGCTGACAAATCTCCCGATCAAAATGCGGTTATGCTGGGAGGCATGTCCGGTGTAGGAGCGAAAGGATCTTTAACCTACGGGTTGCTAGCCACCGATCTGCTACTTGGCAGGGAGGAAAAAGAATTCATGTATAAGAAGGTGAAAAAAGCACTCTCTCTCATTCACTAACCATCCACCTCGGCATCTTCCTACCTCTCTTTTTTTATTTTTTAAACATTTATTAATCATATTCGTATCCATAACTTAAACAATTATTAAAGTAATGGAATTAGTCGGATCACTTGAAGAAATTGTGTTGATGATTTTACTCAGAAACGAGAAGATCAATAGTGTTGAAATCGCCAAAGAATACTACGAAGCAATGGGTAAGAATCTTTCTGTTCCAAGCATTCACGTCACATTGAAACGAATGCAAAAAAAAGGGTGGGTCAAATCCGAATTCGGCGCTCCGACAGCTGAACGAGGCGGTAGAAGAAAACGGATTTACTGGGCTACCCCGAAAGCATTTGATCTTCTAAGTGAGTTGACAAAAGCCAAATCAAGGCTCTGGAAAGGAATAACGAAACCATCACTTCAGTATGTCCATATCTGATCCTCCAAAGTGGGCTAATTGGCTGGTTGAAAAACTGTGTCCGGAATCCAGACTTGAAGAAGTCCAGGGAGACCTTCACGAAGCGTATCACTGGAGAGCTTCCGAGTTTGGTGCCACGAGGGCAAAATGGCTCTTTGTAACAGAGGCAGTGAAATCATCAAGAATATCCTCAATAACTCCATTTAGAACCTTAAATCAATACCTCATGATATACAAAAACTACCTTAAAACCGGCTGGAGATTTTTGAAAAAGAACAAGCTCTATTCCAGCCTTAACATTCTTGGTCTTGCCATGGGAATCTCCTTCTGCTGGCTTGCCTACCTCTACGCAGACGATGAAATGAGCTATGATCAGTACCTGGAACATCATGAGGAGATGTACCGAATTGTCATCGATTTCAAGCGTGGTGATGATTTGCATCATATTGGTGGCAGTTCTAACGCAATGTCTGTTCAATTCAGTGAAAAAATCCCGGAAATAGACCAGGTCGTACGCATAAAATCCGATTTTGGCTTGATACAAAAAGAGGATGAGGTCATTGAGCAAAGCCTTATCATGACAGACAAAGAGCTCATCACTTTGTTGGAACTTAATTTCTCGGAAGGGGCTCCTGGCGAATTTGATCTACCAAATGACGTTATCATCTCCGAGACACTTGCAGGAACCCTCAATCTTCGAGGAAATGCTGTCGGAAAGATTCTTTCATTAAACCGTGGTGAAGAATTTGAGGATTTCATCATTCGAGGTGTGTATGAAGACATACCAGAAAACACTTCTGTCAGAAGACACCTGATCATGTCTTATTCAAACTATCTGGCCAATGCACCGGAGCGAAGGCTAACCCAATGGTTTGATCTAAACATGAATACACTTGTCAAACTTCATGATAAAAGCACCGTCGCCTCTGTGGAGGAAAAAATGGATGAATTACACAAGGAAAATGAACCCGACAGCGAAGCAGAAGTGGCGATGAAACTTCAACCAATGTCACAGATTCACCTCAACCAGGATTACGGTCACTACAATGGAATTGCACGAGGAGGAAATGTGGAAATGATTCGACTTTTCGCAGGCATCGGGATCTTCTGTCTCATTATCTCAATGATCAACTACTCTAATTTTAATATATCACTATATATAAACCGCTCCAGGGAAGTCGCTCTTCGAAAAGTGATAGGTGCTGAAAAAAAGAGCATTTTCAATCAATTAATAGCTGAGTCGTTTCTATCATCATTTATAGCCGGGGTTTTAGCACTACTCGTTTTGATCTTGATTCTACCTATGTTCTCCTCTTTTGTGGGAAAAAGTTATACAGTAGATTTCCTGATCAACATGCGGTTCATCATCGGCGCATTGGCGATCTTGACCGCCACAGCGATCATTAGTGGGTTCTACCCTGCCCTCATCTTGTCCAGGTTCTCCATAGTTAAATCATTAAAAGGCGAACAGAAAATTCGTTCCGGGAAGTGGATCACTCAGACATTGTTAGGTGTTCAATTCATTCTTGCTACTGGCCTTGTTGCAGGCATGCTGACCATGCGCAAGCAGGTAAAATTTCTCTCCACTTTCGATACTAAGGTCGACCTTGAGAATGTCGTTTATCACGATTACATACCTGCAGAAGAAGGCCAGATCAAAAAGTTCATGCTGGATCTCGAGCAACTTCCTGAGGTTGATCAAGTGGCTGCCATTTCCGGCTACAACGGAACCAGGCTCAATTCGGAGGAAGTTCAATTTGATGTACGCCATCTTAGAGTAGACAGAAATCTCATGAATCTCCTGGATATTGAAATTGTAAGCGGCCGAAACTTCAACGAAGAAATAATCTCGGATAGAGAACAAGGTGTTTTAGTCAATGAGGCTTTTGTAGAACGAATGGGACTTGAGGACCCGGTTGGTCAGATTATCCCATTTAAATACAATCAGCTCGAGCACCCTAAGGTGATTGGAGTCGTGGAGGATTATCATTTTGAGTCCGCAAGAAATGTAGTAGATCCATTGGTGATTTATCAATCGGAACAGTATCCGCTCCAGTCAGTGTATGTTAAGCTGAACAGAGCTGCCACTTTTGACAGCAAACGATTTGAGCAGCTTTGGGCCAAGAACTTTGATCCATTCCCTTTTGAATATAGCTTCCTGGAAGAAGCTTACCTCGATGCCTACGAAGCAGAAAATCAAATGGTGCAGTTGGTTGGAATTGGCTGTGTCGTCTCTATTTTCCTTGCCGGAATGGGGTTGCTGGGAATAGTTGGACTTCAACTAAATCAGCGATTCAAAGAAATCAGCATTCGAAAAGTTCTGGGCGCTAGCTCCATCAATCTCTATAGTGTTTTCACAAAAAAGTACATCCTTATAGTAACCATTGGCCTGACAGGTGGTCTAAGTCTTGGTTACTACTTGATTGAAGATTGGTTGGGAAATTATCCATTTCGGGTGGATTTCGGTGCAAGTATCATTTCTGTGACAGTACTAGTAACACTCGCAATTGCTTTGATCACCATTCTTGCGCAAGTATTTAAGGTAGTCAGGGCAAATCCAGTCAAGTTCTTGCGAGACGAATAAGCGAATCAACTAGTCTTGTCCGTTCTCAAAAACGACTGGGTTGGGAAACATCGAGGCGAGGGAAAACCAATACCCCATGTATGAAAAGGTGGGTTCTAATCGCTCACCTACTCTTTCTCCGGCTATAACCTCACCAAAGAGGTTGTAGCCGTTGCCTTCAGAATCCTGCATGATGACATTGGCACTTTGGGGATCTGTTGCCAGTTGAAGTACTTTGGCTTTTGTTTTGTAGGAAACAATCAACCTGTATTCGGGATGGGATATCAGCACATTTGCGTCATCGATGGTAAGTTCAAGCATCTCGCTGAATTGATCAAATGTGTAGATCTGTACCTTTACCGTATCGATGATCGCATGCACTCTCTTGTAGTTGGCGAAACGCTCATCCTTTGGAGTGTATGGAAAAGTAGGCAAGCTATTTAGCGAAGTCTGTTTGCTTAGTGGTGGACTCGTATAATTTCTGTCAAACCCTGTGTCGCCAGACAACACCAGCGCCTGTGGGAATAAATCTTTTACTCCACCCCACGACAGCTCAAGCGTTTGAAGGAATTCTAGTTTATCGCAAGCTAACTCTCCATTAACAGCTTGAGTCGTCATCTGCGCCCACCGGGTATCAGAACTTCTGTCATACATGACCAGGTTTGAATTGTAAAGTAGACCTGAGACTCCCAGCGTTGTTAGCTCATCATTAATTCTTCGATCAAATGCTAAGGCAGTACCTGTTTGAGGGCAAAATGTGAGTGCCACAGGCGTGCTGCCAAACATATCGTTGACGATTTCATGTTGATCTAAAATTCGCTGCGGATAGGCTTTGATCACGTCGCCTACTTTGACAACAACAACCAGCTCATCTTCAGCCAAACCAGTAACATCATCAACAGCTACAAATCTGGGATTGTCAATTGAAGGGATACCATCCTTGCCTACTCCACCATCAACCACCGTCAAAGTGGGAATCGTCCACCCAGTCTCCATGACCTCACAAGTCTCTCCAAAATTATCAATGGGCGGAACAAAGTCAGAAGGTCCATCAGACCCACAGCTTATGAGCACTAAAGAAGTGCCGATAATCAACACTATCAATAAGGATACTTTGATCACGCGCATATGGAAATAACCACTCTTTACATATATACGCCTATTGCATCGTAAGTCACTGTAAACCAGGCGACATACCGCAATCTTAGCCAGACTTTGGCGGACCCATTTTTATCAGGATAATGTCTAATTTAATACCTATGATAAGATGGACTCTCCTTCCACTACTATTTTTGGCCTTCGAGGGATTTGGTCAAACATGTTGTTCTGGAGGAGTTCCGTTGTCTGCTAACATCGGATTTCCTGCAGCTAACAAGGGAAGTCTACAACTTTCCCTAACCCACGACTTAAATGTTCTGAGAACCTTAAAAAATGGACTGGAAAAGCTAGATGACCGGTCAAGAACTCGAAGGACGCATTCCCTCCTTTTTTCAACCGGCTATACTTTTTCTGCGCGGATTTCAGCAGATGCCTCTTTCTCTTACGTTTGGCAACAAAGGATTATTGATCAGCCGGGGATACCGAGCAACACTGAGAGAACAGCGGGTTTTGGAGACATCATGTTTCTTTTAAAATACCAGATCACCAGTCCTGAAAACCAGGACATGGCCTTGCTGCTTGGTATCGGCGGTAAACTTCCTACCGGAAGAACGGCCATCGAATCTGATGATGGAATTCCACTAAACCTCGACCTCCAGCCAGGAAGTGGGGCTTTAGACGGAATTTTTTGGGCTCTTTTCACCAGAAAATTAGGGTTCAGACCTTCTGCAGCTTTCAATGCACTCGTTGTAGTAAGAGGAACGGGAGTGCATGATTCATTTCGTCAAGTTCAGACGTATGAAATTGGGGATAATTATCGCGTCCACCTAGGCGTATCGGATCAATTTGTTGTCGGAAGTACTTTACTAAATGCTTCGCTAAGTCTAAGGTACCGTCAAGCATTCAAGGACCGAATCGACGGTCAGGAATTGCAAAACACAGGTGGGAAGTGGGTATTTCTAAATCCCGAAATACGACTGCCGCTTAGCACAAGTCTTTCCCTTTCACTTCAGGTGGAACTTCCGATCTATGCCAATATCACTGGGGAACAATTATCGACCACCTATCGAACTACTAATGGTTTTTACTATACAAAGCAGTAGGATCAATCTTTGATCTCTACGCAATACACATTTTCATCATAGCAACCAAAATAGACCTTATTTTCAGCAAGCACCGGCGAGGAAAAAACCGCATAAGGCACCTCGATGGAACTGAGAAGCTCACCACTCATTCTGTCCAGCAAGAATAACTTACCAGTATCCCTTGAGTTATAACTGTTTCCAGCAGTGTAGAGAAGCCATTCCTCTGTGAGAATTGGTTTGGTGTAGATATTCTTCCCACCATTTTGATTCCAAAGAGGGCGACCCATCGTAGGTTGAAAGGCAAACATTGAAAAGTTATCCGATCCTCCAATGTACAAGGTGTCTTTGAAGATAACTGGATCACCAATCATCCAACCACCATTGGCATCTGTGTAGGTCCACTCCTTCTCTCCTGTTCTCACATCAAGCACATTCATCATATGGTTTCGAGCTCCGAAAAACAGCAAACTGTCATATTCAAGAAATTCAGACACGACTCCTCCAAACGTTTCGTACAGTTTTTGACGATACGTCTTTTTCTTCCAAATAAACTCCCCTGCTGCCAAATCGTAGCAGTAAACCACACCGTTCCAATCACCGAAAAACAATCGACCATTGCTCACTAGCGGTGAAGACCGGATAGGTGAGTTATCGTCTGATCTAACCGAGAATTCTACTTTTCCCGACTTTTCATTTAGTCCAAAGAGAGTACCATTTCCCGAACCGACGTAAATGACTCCATCCAACAACGTAGCAGAAGATCGTTTATCATCGAAGGGATCAATCTTATAGGGGTAAGTTTTCTCTTGGTAGGTAAAAGCAAGAGGCTCCATTTCTGTGTCAAATCTCCAGAGTTCTTTGCCGTTCGAACTTTTCAGAAGATAAAAGACATTGGCTGATTCGAAGAAAACCCATTGATCAGTCACTAAAGCCTTGGCTTGGATAATACCGTCCGTATCAAAGCTCCACCTTTCCTGCCCTGAACTCCCGTCTATGGCATAGAAGCTTCCATTTATATCACCTACATATATTGTACCTTCCTTTTCCGCCGGAGACGCCAGCACTCTGGCGCTTGTTTTAAAGCTCCAGGCTGTTTCCAACGTTTGTGAGAAAGTGCTAGCTGTTAGCAGGGACAAAACAAAACCGCCTACCCAACTAATCGTATTTTTTTTCATAAAAATGATAGTTTTAGCAAGCCTAACGAGATTAGAAAAAGAAGGAAGTGAAAACCATATTTCAAATCCTTTGCAAAACCTTTTCATCTGGTCTTTATACCTAAAATGAGCCTGGAAAATCGCTACATATCTCTCTGCAAAAGACAAATCATGGACGAGCTCAATCTTTCACAGGATGTACTCGCCCAACGGGATTTTGAGTACCTGAATAAAGTCATATTCGAAAAATCCGGAATCCATTTGAGTACTGCCACCTTACGCAGGATTTGGTCCAGCGAGCACGATGGAGTCCCCCAGACTAAAACACTCGATGCCTTGGCACAGGCACTTGGTCACACGGGCTGGCACGAGTTCAAAAAAATGCATCCTCAGCAAGTAAATTCAGGCAGTTTTCCATTGAAAAAGGTTAGCCAACTTCTGATAATTGTGGTGACTCTTGCTGGCGCGATTGCCTTTTGGCATTTCTGGAATCCGTTCGTAGAAGTTGCAGTAAGTCTAGTGCCTGAAAAAACCAGTCACGAAGGTGTTCCTGCCACCATTGGATTCAATTATGATATTTCTAGCGTTAACAAAGAAGTCAAGATCCAGCTCTCCTGGAACCCTTATGAACAAGCAGTCCTGGATCCTTCAAAAAACTTCTATACAGGAACCTATTTCTATCCCGACTATCATGAAGCCAAGCTCCTCCTCGATGACGAGATCATTGCTAGTAGTTATGTACACATTACCACCCCGGGTTGGCACGGACTCATTATGAAGTCAGGTCTTGACCCTAGCCCGATCTATGTTGAAAAAAGTGACCTTCAGAAAAAGGGAAAATTGGCTATCTCAACAGAACTATCTAATAAGTATGAGTTTGAGCAGCTGAATGAGCTGTTTTCTGTTTTTACTCTTTCCAGCAAGATGTTAGAACAGGTCAACGGTGATGATTTTGAACTAAAAACGTCGTTCAGGAGCATAGAGCATTTATCGAATCGAATTTGCAACCAAACCGATATTGTTATCAAGGGAGCAACGGGCTCATTGCGCATTCCTATAAGTAGCGAAGGGTGCTATGGAATTACCAACTTAAAATGTAGCGAGGTTTTAATTTCGGGGAAGACTAGCGATCTATCAAGCTTATCTATTGATTTACTTCAAACCCAAGCCATCAATCTCAGAGTTAAAGAGAATGAGTTATCCATCCGGCTTGGGGAAGAGGAACCGTTCTCACTTAATTACACTCAACCTATTGGTCAACTTAAGGTTGTTAAGCTGATCTTCACGGGATATGGTGAAGTCGAAGCTTTTAAGATAAGCAGTCGAGGAGTTGCTTTGACGGAAAAAATTGAACCATTTTAAGCAATAACATGTGAACTCAAACTAACCAATTAAAGCAAGTGAACTTCCGCCCCGCTACCATCAAGGACCTTGAACTTCTCCAACATTGGGATAACCAGCCACACGTGATCGTGGCAAATCCCGACGAAGAAGATTGGGAATTCGAACTTCAGCGGTCACCAGATTGGAGAGAACAACTAATTGCTGAGCGGGACGGTGAGCCCATTGGATTTGTTCAGATCATAGATCCACATCTGGAAGATTCTCACTATTGGGGAGATGTACCACCCAATCTCCGGGCCATTGACATTTGGATAGGTGAGAGAGAAAACCTGAACAAAGGCTATGGAACAACCATGATGAAAATGGCAATTGAGCGGATCTTTAAAGAGCCCAACGTGACGGCCATCCTCATCGATCCACTTGCCAGCAATACCAAGGCCCACCGTTTTTACGAACGACTTGGGTTTCAATTTGTAGAAGAGCGTGTTTTTGGCTCTGACGAATGTTTCGTTTATGAGTTAAAAAGGGAACATTACATATAATTGTAGTTCTTGAATCCTACTCAGGTGGAGCTTATTTTAAATATCCTACTGTTTGCTGTCGTCAATAGTTTTCTTATTGGATTTCTATTGATCATAAACAAAAAAGGTAATCGTGCTGCTAACCGATTCTATGGTTTCTTAACCTTATCGCTATCCGCCGTTGCCCTGGAAAACATCCTGATCATGTCCGGGGACATTTTCAAGGTGCCGCATTTTCTGTCCGCGGGTGCGATCATGATGATACTTGTTCCACCTTTCGGCTACCTACTATATCGGCATTTGATGGAACCAAAAAAAAAAACCACGATTGGTGTCCTTTTACTTCATATGCTTCCATTCTTCATTTGCACTCTGACATTAGTGCCATTTTTTCAACTTAGTGCTGAAATCAAATTAGAAATTGTTCGGGATATCTACTACGAGCATCAAGAAATAAGAGGGTTCAGCCTGCTCTATTCAGCTTTAAATATTCTTCAATTCATTATTTACAATATCCTTATTGCAAGGAGTATCAGGAAGCAACGGTCAACTAAAGCAAAAAAATCGCAGCGTTTTGGGGTCTCCTGGATGAACATTCTCCTCATCACCTTGAACACAATCGTAGGGATGTATATCGTACTTTATTTGTCATTTATTTATACGACAGAATTTCAGCCGATTTTGATCGTCATTTTTATTACTCTGATGGTCACGACCATTTACTTGACCGGATACCACCTTGTGAAAAATCCCTTCTATTTTTCGACATACAAAGCTTCGTATGAAAAATCTCCGCTCAAATCCGAAACGGTCAAGGATCTTGACGAAAGGCTTAACATGCTACTCACCGACCAAAAACCCTTCCTTAATTCCGACATCAAACTGACAGAGGTTGCATCACAACTTGACGTCAGCCCACATCAACTTTCGCAATTCATCAATCAGTCAAAGGAAATCTCCTTTACTGAGTTGATCAATTCCTTTCGAATAAAACATGCCGCAGAATTGCTGAAAATTGATTCATCAAAAGGGCAGACCATATTGGCCATTGCACTTGAATCCGGATTTAGCAATCAAGCTAACTTCATTAAAGTCTTCAAAGAGAACACCGGGCTGACACCTAGCGAGTTCAGAAGACAAGCATCCGAATAATTTGTTCATATCTTATAAGAAGTGAAGAAAATTTGGTCAAACACAGTCACTATTGAGCCAAAAAACTCAAATGGCTCAAAACAACTTCGCACAACCCATCCAGCAAAAACACATTGTGGTGCTTATAGCCACGTTGATATTGATTCCCCTCCTATGGGGTACAGGGGTCTTCAAAATTCAGGCTGCCTACATTCTCCCTGGTCTTGAACGCCCATTCTTTTGGACTTTTTTCATGTCCATTCTGTTTCTTGAATGGCTTGCGTTCCTGTTGATCTTCTATGCTACCAGACCAAACATGGCTGAGTATTTAAGCATAAACACTGCATTTCTTTCGAAACACAAATTTTTGCTGATTGGTGGAGTAATCGTTCTCCTGATTCTTGCAGGCATAGCACCTGCATATTTGTACTCAGGTGAGCTGCCATCCAATTCTTCTACACTTGGATCAATTGGTCCTGTCAGCAGTATCCAGAGGGTCGCGTTCATTTTCCTTTCACTCACCGCTGGGATATGTGAGGAAGTAATATTCAGGGGTTACGGAATTTCTGTCCTTGAACGGATATTTAAGAGAAAGAGTGTTGCCCTGATCATTTCCTCGCTTGCCTTTATGAGTCTTCACGGTGTGGCTTTTCTGCCATGGTCAATGCTTGTGCAATACTTTATCATTGGGCTGATTTTCGGTTTCATTTTCCAGAGATACCGTAGGCTGGAGATTTTGATCATCGTGCACTTCCTACTTGATGCCTTGATTGCGGTGAGTGTACCTTGATTGGATCAGTCCGAAACCAGCTTTTTTGTTTCTTCAAGCAACGAGTCAAGCTTGGACCGGTTCAGGTATTTACCTCTTAAAAATACAGCATTGACTGTTCGGACATTGTTGATGTCTGCGAGGGGGTTCTCGTCTAGCAAAACAAGGCTTGCTTTTTTGCCCTTTTGAATGCTCCCGAAGGTATCGTCCTTTTTCATAAATAGAGCAGGGTTAAGTGTTGCCGCTCTTAATGCCGCTGCATTTGACATGCCCCCTATTACCATCAACTCCAGCTCATCGTGGAGGCTGAAACCCGGAAAGCAGAAAGGATTTGGGTAATCTGTGCCAGCAAGGATTTTGACACCCGCCTTTTCCAAATCACCCATAAGCGACAACTCTAGCTCAAATTTTCTCCTGGCCGCATCGTAATGCTCCTTGCTCCTGGAAGAGCCTCGATTCCACATTTGGTCAAAAAACGACGGGATGTACTCCATTCTTGGATCTTGAGTGATCGTGGAATCATCTAAATTCGAAATGTTCCTCAAAACAACTAGTGTAGGTGACAGCCAGGTATCGCTTTTGGCCAGGACTGTCGCAAGAGAATCAAATATCGCTTGATCAAAGCCATCCACCAGAAAGTTGGCTTTCTCTGGCGAAGAAAAACCTTTTTTTGCTTGTTCTTGCAGCTTCTCAGGGTCGGAAGTGCAAGCCTCCAGTATCCCATAGAAGTGTTCGGCGCTTTGTTGACCAGCCTCAATAGCCTCCCACATGCTTATGGAAGAAGGAACATGACCTGCAAAAGGAATATCATTTTTCCTGGCTTCCTCAACAATCGCGAAGTACGATTCACGGGACAAGAGGCTGTAGACCTTCAGAAAATCCATCCCCTCCTCCACCTGTTTTCTCACCTCAGCTACAGCTTCGGCACTATCCGCAACTCCACTGGAGCCAGGCCAGATCGGTGGCACTCCATCAATGATGGAACCGGCGGAATAGATATCCAGTCCCAGGATTTTGCCTGCCTCAGTGCGATCCCGAATACTTTTTACGGTGTCAGGAATACCCCACATCTCCCGAACACCAGTCACACCATTGGCAATCAACACGGGATTGAAGAAATGATAATTCCAATTGTAATGAGTATGCATGTCCCACAATCCGGGAATGAGATATTTTCCAGATGCGTCAATTACGTTCACCGATTCTCCTGCATTTACGTCTCCATCATAAACTGCTATTATTTCTTCTCCTGAAATCGCGACACTTCGGTTCTCCTCAACAATCCCCTTTTCTACATCGATTAATCGTACATTTTTGATCAGGTAATTGGCATCTTCCACCTTGTTTTTGCAACCGAAAACGAGGGTAAAAAGGGAAATCCAGAGAAGTCTTTGGTTCATGATGTTAAATTTTTGATTTAAGATCCAATTCTAGGCTTGACTAACCAAATCGAAGTACTAATCAATTGAGTGCAACCAAGTTTAGCCAGTTTCTTCACCTTTCCAGACCGAAATCGGGAGTCTGAATCGTCACAATTGCATCGCCCGTAACAAACCCAAAAGGCATCATATTTTTCGGCTTGGGTTCCACATCGAATAGCGGATTTGTTGTAAGATCATATGAGGTTTCTACAACTCGGAAATTAGGTATCATATCACTCTTCATCGAACAAGAGATGTTTAGCAAGCTATCTGCATTCCCCATCGTATATCGGGTCAGTCGACGATATTGTGCTCGTGAAACAGGGCCATCAACAATTGGTTCTCCGTTGATTGAAAAGCTGCTGAATTCTTGCACTTCATTTGTCAGCAACTCGTAACGGTGGACTTTTCGCTGTGGAGTGATCGTGAATTCCAGTCTGCGCTCGTCGCCAATCAACGTATCCAGACGTACCTCAACCTCCGAAACTCTGATATCCCTGTTCTCTGTTTTTTTGTGATACCGAATCGTAGAGTTCAGCACTCCAGTCTCTTCCGGCAATCTTCCCTGAACCGGATCCTCCCCTAAAAATTGCAGCACGTATTCATCCAGCCCGGAATTTCTACTGGCCCAGTAGGACACATTTTGATCAGCGTTATAGTAGAACACAATGTTGGTTGGCTTCTTACTGTTTTCACCAAATCCACTCATGACAGTTGCTATGATAAAAAACAACAAAGCGATAACTCCCATGCTAATGTTGAACTCGTTTCTGATACTTGAGATTGAAAGTATTGGTACCAAAAGACTGATTGTCAAAACAATGAAAAGAGCACTTATAAAAAGCGCTCCAAGCCCAAGCGCCACCGGGAATAACTTGATCAGCGGCGAAAGCATATACAGCAATGGAGTAGAAAGCACAACAAAAACAAGAAGAGAAGTCTGTGTTGACAGGTCTTTAAAAATCAAAAGACCCAGGATAATAAGACCCATGTAAACTGGAATGATGAAAAAAGCAGCTCCTGGCAAGTAGACCAATACTACCGCATTGACAATTAACCAAAAAACGATAGGTGCTAGAAATAAATTACCAGGCTCATGTTTCTTAAAAAACTTTCTATAAGTGGCCATAAAAATCCAGACGTTGAACGCACTGATTGCCACTATGTATTGATATCCGTTATAGGTGAATCCGTGAAGGATATCGGCGTAGTGAGGATGGACGATTAGTAACAATTTCCATAGTAGGTAGGTAGACAGGACGCCCGCAACAAGGGAAATAAGAAAGGGCAAAAATCCCAGTCCCGCACTCTTCAGGCTTATTTTATCTCTTTTCACACCAATGACTACAAGGCCTACAAAAAGTGCAGTCGCCAGGAAAAAGAGTGGACCATTCCAGGAAAAAGGATAGTGTAGCATTTTTATCAAAGGAGCCTTGACAAAAATTCGGTCACTCTCACTGTTAAGGTCAGATAGGTCGCTGTTCGCGAAATAATTCAATGTGGACATCAAGTAGTCCCCCTGATGGACGATCGTTGCGATATCCATCCTTTCATATGAATCTTGCGCCGTGTGATAATCAAAGTGATCATCGATAAAAGCAAAGTTGAACCCGTTGATGTCCGAAATCTCTCGAAAAGGGGTAAGATCCGTGTCATTGGGAAGCATTTTGTAAACGCTATATGACAGTGAGTTGGTTGTTGGGTAAGACGGATTTGCTTTTAGGAATTCCTTTAGCATTTTGCTGTTTTTCCCATTCGTCTCCATCAACATAAAACTTGGCCCCCCACTCCCCCGTGCTTCTAAATTCAAGATCAAGCCAATGTCATCGATCCACTCGTGGTACTTGATGAAAGCCTGTGCGCCAAGAAGCCCAAGTTCTTCAGCATCGGAAAAAAGGACGATGATATCATTTTTGGGACTGTCGCTTGCTGCTAGAAACACCCTAAGTCCTTCCAGGATGGTCGCAACCCCTACTCCATCATCGCCTGCTCCTCGGGAAAATGGTACGGACGAATCGTAGTGAGAAAGTAGCATCAGCGCTTTTCCATCCCCCGAACCGTCAATTCTTGCAATAATGTTTTCAACAGTAGTTCCTGTTGCTCTTCGAGGATCAAGAATGGTTTGAGTCTGGATCTCTACGTTTAATCCCAATTTCTGTAGCTCAGCAACAAGATAGTTCTGTACTTCTTTGTGCGCAGCTGTTCCGACATGATGAACGTCCTTAGCAATGACCTGCAAGTGCTTTCGAGCATTTTTAACAGAGAAATCAGCACCAGAATCTGAGTCCAGATAGGACGAAGATGGTTTCAGATCGGAAAAAGACCATAAAACGACCAAAGCCATGAGAATGATTGCAACAGCGGAGACTAGTTTACTTGCTTCTTTCATTTTGGGTGCTTTGTTAGGTTAGCACCTAAATTTAGCGATATTATACAACTGAGATGACGTTAGGTAAGGGATGAGGTAAAACATCCGGTTGTACACAAAATGCTGAGACTATGAAATATCTGACATTTCTGACTGCAATCTCCTTCTCCTTCGACCTGGTTGGACAAGACCTTAAATACGGTGACTCCACGATTGTGGAATCTGTAAGAAAAGTCACGTCAGAAATCTATGAAACGAAAGGCAAAACCGATTTCTATCTTACGAGCAGACTGTTTCAGGAAAATGTTGTTTCTGGAACCAGCATCGTGGCTCATTCCAAGAATGGAACAATCAACAGAATCGTTACTTCCGCCTTTACAGATCAAGGTCAGCTTTCCGCAGAGTGGTTTTATATTGATGAAAGGATATTATTTTCTTACCTAGTGTTTGAGTTTTTTGCTGAAAAGGAGCCAAAGGGAGCATGGAGGAATTTTAAAGGCTTAGCGAGTTGGGAAAGCAGGTATTACTTTGATGATGATCAATTGACCTACCATCAGCACAAGGGACGCGACATGATAGTAGAATCAACGCTTGAAAGAATACAGAAAGACGCGGAAGAAATTTTGAAGTATGTAAAAAGTCAGATACGCGAAGACTAAGTGAAAACGAGAGTGGTGGCTCATGTCTGACCTAGCCATTTTTTGAATGAAACCAACCGATTTCTGCTGACAGGAATGTCTTCTGTTGGGACAGGTTCTACGTTCAAGTAATACTTCCCATGGTCATTTTCCAAAGATGCAACGGCCTCAACCCCAACAATGAACTGACGATTGACTCGAAAAAACAGTGATGGGTCGAGCATCCTTTCCAGCTCATCCAGGTACTCGTCCACAACATATTGTTTACCATCTACTGTGGTTATGAAATTCACCTTAGACTGGGTATGTATATATGCGATTTTATCTGATGAAATCTGGTAAAATTTCTTTCCGGCACGCACCAGAAATCGTTCCTTGTATTCAGGCCTGTTATTGCTAATTGCCAATGCAAGTGCCTGATAATCCACCGACCGAGCTTCCTTCTTTAGTTTTTCGAATTTTTCCAGGGATCTTTTTAACTCCTCCTGCTCATATGGCTTAAGCAGGTAGTCTACGCTATTAAGCTTGAAAGCGTCAATAGCATACTCATCAAAGGCCGTACAGAAGATCACCGGGGAGAAACAGGACACCTGGTTAAAGATTTCAAAGCTCAGGCCATCTTTGAGCTGAATGTCAAGAAATATCAGCTCCGGTTCTGAGTTAGACCTGAGCCATTGAACTGACTCCTGAACAGAGGTAAGTTGAGCCAAAATATTGACTGAAGGTTCAACATCCTTCAACATCTTGATCAGTCCCCTGGAAGCGGCTATTTCATCCTCAATAATCAAAACATTCATATGCTCTCGACATTGATCAATGGAACATTTATAGCAAAAAATTTATCATTTTTATCAACAACAACTCGTTCCCCAGTTAAGTACTTATATCGGCTAGAAATATTTTGAATACCAATATTGGTGGACTCTGACACCACCTGAGAAGAAAGTGTGTTCTTAAAAACCAACGCTCTATCTTTTATCTTCACGCTGATTTCCAGTGGATCATTAGCTGAAGAGACGTTGTGCTTTAAGGCATTTTCCAACAACAACTGCATGGTCAGCGGAGCAATAAATAGTTCCTCTTGCTCACTCGTGATCTCATTTTTGATCAGAAAACTCTCTCCAAAACGAATCTTAAGCAGTTTAATATAGGACCGGAAGATTTCCAGTTCATCTTTCAACCTGATTATTTCCGACTCCTTTGTTTCAAGTACGAAACGATAGACCTTACTTAACTGACTTAGAAAATCCCCTGCTGCTTTTTTGCTTTCATTGATCAGCACAGCCAGGGTATTGAAACAATTGAACAAAAAGTGAGGGCTAATCTGCGTCTTAAGGATTTCATACCTGGCTCGGATATTTTCCTTCTCCAGCTGCTCCTTTTTCGTGGAGATGCTGTCCCATTCACCATAGTAATACAAGCTTTCAGTTAGTCCATTTACAAACAACGGAATAAACAAAGCCACGATGACAAAATCAAAGAGGTACTCTGAGGTCATTGGAAGCTGAAGTATGTAATCCCAGAAAAAAATAGAAAAAGCCCAGGACGCTGCGATTGAGTAGATCGAAGTTGCTGATATCTGTAAGATTAGACGATGAAGTTGACGGGTATTGTCACTAAAGCGGGATCTTAAGAATCGAACCACAAAATCGTGGCCAAATATGACTACCGCTGCTAGTAAAAGACTAAAAAGCAACTCAACGAGCGTCATCCAATGCCACAAATCCGCTAAGTTCAATTGACCCAGCAGAAGGAATTTTATTTTATAATAAAGTTGGATACCCACTCCAACCACGATTATGGCAAAAGTGTTAACGTGCCTTCTTTTTACATTCATGCGTGGGGATTTAGAATTGGACAA
This sequence comes from Cyclobacteriaceae bacterium, assembly GCA_028285685.1. Taxonomy (GTDB): domain Bacteria; phylum Bacteroidota; class Bacteroidia; order Cytophagales; family Cyclobacteriaceae; genus Ekhidna. Next base: position 86,867 of record JANQOR010000028.1, read on the forward strand.
CATCCTTCACGGATGTTGTCCAATAAAGTTAGTCCATGTTAATAAAGGCCGCCTTCCCCTCTATCCATATCAGGTCAGATATTGCCTCGACATATAGTCCTTCGATCTCCTTATGTCGGGGATCTTCTTGCAGTTGATCCTTCCTGGATTCCGTGTCATGATAGAGAATACTAACTCGATCAGGCATTTGGATATTGCCAAAGACGTTATCTGGCTCAAGAATTCTCTCCGTAAACAGGCGGTGCTTATCATAAAAGTCTTTTGACTTCTTTCGATACGTATCGTATGGCTTGGCTTTTCCATCCTTGAAATAAGCCATTTCCAGCATATACAATCGCTCTGCTACTCCCCCGGAACTTAGCTCACCTCCAATCGCATAACCTCCAATTCCAGCCATTTCAATCGATTCTGACCTAAGATGTTTGATCTTCAAAAAATCAGGATCTTGCTCAAACTGCTCGTACGCCTCTTTGCTATCATAGTAAACAATATTGACCATGTGCGGTTGCTCGATCTTGGAGTTACCAGCATAGATGGAATTTATCGGACTTAATATCCGTTCTCCCGCACCACCATATTTTGAAACGATAGGCCCCATTTTTTCACCATACTCCTGAAACTTTACCGGATCTTTTACCCAGATAAAAACCACCTGGTAATACCGCTTATCCTTAGCAGGATTCCCTTCTGATGATGTCGCCGAACTCACCGTTACGATCAGAATCATCAGGACAAATGCCATTAAATCTTTAAAACATGCTTTCATAGTTTTTTTGAAAGCGAATCTATGGTTGACACAAGAGCCTTTTTGAAAATACTTGCCCAAGTACAAAATCCGAATGCTGAGTAGCAAAATGATCGAGTTGAGCTGGTTTAGTAAAAAAATTTTAACAACCATGTGATTTTCTCAGAGTTCATGCGATTAACGAATTAAACAAACAGCGAATGAACTTTTCCAACTCGATAACTTTGCGATATGTATCCTGATAAGGAGGCTTTTCTGGAAATGCTTGAAGAAAACAAGCGCATCATTTTCAAAATATGTCACTCCTATTGCAAAGATGTCGAGGGCCAGAAAGATCTGGTACAGGAGGTAATCATTCAGCTGTGGAACAGTTTTGATCGTTTCGACGGTAAATCGAAGCGATCAACGTGGATCTACCGGGTAACCTTGAATGTCGCGATTTCCCATTATCGGAAAATTAAAACACGAGAGAAATATCAGGCACCATTGCAGGATGATTTTGTCGTCATCGATCAGCCGGATAATAGTGAGACCAACGAAGGTCTCAAACTTCTTCGACATTTCATTGATCAACTAGATGGGGTGAACAAGGCACTCGTGATCCTATACCTGGAGGAAAAGAGCTATGAAGAGATAGCCAAAATCTTGAATATCACCACCAGTAATGTGGGGACAAAAATCAATCGAATTAAAAGAAAGCTAAAAGAACAATTTGAGAACATAGAACGATGACTGGATTAGAAAATTTACAACACGCATGGGCTGCTATCGATCAAAAACTGGATCGTAACTGGAAGTTGAACCTGGAAATAATCAGAAGAAGTAACCTTGACAGGGTCAGGAACAAACTGTCTCAATTGATTTGGGTAAAAGGGTTGCTGCTAGCTCTCTGTCTAGTGTTCGCCGTTCTATTTGTGATTTTCACTATCAACAATTGGCAGATTGTTCATATGGCAATTACAGGGATAGTTCTTAGTGTTTGGATGTTAGCCGCCTCGATAGCTACCATCCATGAACTTCAACTTATTTCATCACTCGACTATTCCAAACCCATCCCCGATATGCAACGGCGACTTGGCAAGATCAGATTGGTGATCATTCGTTACCTAAGAGTGGGAATTTGGATCTCTCCTTTATACTTCAGCTTCATAATTCTATTCTTCAAGGTAGCCTGGAATGTCGATATAGTAGCTGTAGGAGACCAAGCCTGGATAATCAGCAATCTCATTCTGAGTATTGGAGTTTTTCTTCCTTTAACCATTTGGGCGCACTTTAAGCTCAGCACAAAAAATGCTGAAAAGAACTGGATGAATGTGCTGCTAAGAGGAAACGGAAGTCAGGTAACAGCTGCAATTCATTTGATCAGAGAGATTGAGGAGTTTGAGGAGGAGGAAGAATAGAGATAAAGGCAAAAAAACTTTTTCTTTCCATTTCCCGTATAAAGTGCTAAATTTTCAGCACTTAAATCTAAAATGAACAAAACCGGTGACTTATACGACAGGCTGAGCATGAGGGAACGTCAGGTTATGGACATTCTCATACGGCTCAAGAGCGCAAGTACACAGGATGTTCTCGACCTTCTTCCGGACCCGCCGACGTATAATGCTATTCGGTCCATCATGACCATCATGGTGAACAAAGGATACCTGAGAAGTTACAGAGAGGGCAAGAAGTTGATCTATCATCCTGCCTCGGTGCAGGAGAAAGAAAAAGGATCTATGTTAAAAAAGATGATCAACAATTTCTACGACGGATCAGCCCCTAAAGCAATCTCAACGATTCTTAATTTTTCACGGGATCAGCTTTCGGAAAAAGACATTGAAGAATTGAAAAAGCTAATCGAGGAAGCAGAAAAGCAGAAAAATGATTGACTTTTTAAAAGAAGTTTCCGCCTCGATCTATCATGTGCTAGGATCAGATTTCCTGGTAAGCTTCTTTATAAAAAGTTCTGTGATCATCCTTTCTGCCCTGATCATACACCAGCTTTTGAAAAATCAAGCTTCTTCTCTCAGGTATAGTATCTTGAACATTTCATTAATCACTCTTCTAGTCATTCCTTTTGTTCCGGACATTGGACAGCCAGTGGAAGTAAGTCTCTATGAATACGAAACGTTTGGTGCTCGACCGGCTAGCTTGAAAGCCGACAGTAAAAAGGTCGCTTCCGTGATCCAGACCATCGAGAAGGATGAGCTATCAATCAGTGAGAATCCTGTCCTTTCATTGTTAGAAACGACAGCTATCATTTGGCTTTTGGGAATTGGTCTTTTAACCGCTTTTCTGCTAAGAGAAATCATTTGGCTAAGAATGCTTTTGTTCACCACGTCAAAACCTACTGCAGAAATAGCTTCGGCACTCCAAACATGTAGAGAGCGAATATGTCTGAGCCGAAAAATCAAGGTCACCTTCCATAGCCGAATAGATACTCCGATAACTTTTGGCTCCCTTCTTCCAATAATTGTTTTGCCGGAATCTGCAAAAGAGTGGGAACCTGAGAAAGTAAAAATCGTCCTTCTACACGAGCTCATACATATAAAGCGAAACGATTACCTAACAAACCTGATTGCAAGTTTGGGTGTCATCATTTGTTGGTATAATCCTCTTGCCTGGGTCGCATTGAAGCGTCAAAAGGCTGAATGTGAAAAGGCTTGTGATGAACGCGTACTCGCCAACAATATCAATCCAAGCCGATACGCTACAGAACTCTTAAGGCTTTCCCAGGAAAGTGGTGTGAGTGAAAAATTGAAACTGAACTCGACGGTCTCTATTTTAGGTGCCACAAGTGTGAAAGATCGAATCAAGCACATTCTTGAAGGTCCCAGGAGAAAAAGGGCCCTGTCTTTGTACCTGGCTGTTGGTTTGACTTTGGGTGTTCTGTTCGAGGCATTTTCGATTTCCTCCATACAGTTCTATTCTGAAAAAACAGAGACAACTAAAATGACCGCCATCACAGCGATTGATTCTGATCCAATCCAATTCGTTAACGATGCGGATGTGCAAATCAGAAGGAAAGCCGCCAAATCTTTAATCGCGGACTACAATCCAAGAATATTGAGGCCCATATTTAAGCAACTCAGTATTGAGACGGACCCCGAGGTTAAATCAAGCTTGATTGCCTCCATAGCAAAATTTGAGGACAGCAAGGAATTTTACGCTGTAGCAAAGCACATAAATTCGGATAATCTACATGTAAAATTGCAGGTATTGGAATACATGCAGGTCATCAGTTGCTTCCCTTCCTATCTTGTAGTTGAGGCGAGTGTTCATGATCAAAATCCTGAAATATCGGCAGCTGCCCGGACACATCTCCAAAATTTTGACAGAGACAAATTGAAGAGATCAATCAGAAACTTCGCCAACAATTTCCGGTATAATAACAACCTCAGCATGTCAATCGGAGAAAAAATGAGCTGGATGCATGGATATAAAACCATTGACGATCTTTCGAAGATCCTTAAATCCAGAGATGCTACAAAGAAGAGAGTTTTGGGTGATAGACTATTGACTGCTGCTTCTAATGAAGAATTCACAGCGCTAAAAGAAATTATAAATAACAGTAAGTAATATTTTTTGAATTCAAATGCTGAAAATTCAGCATTTGCTTAACCTTTTTAGATCAATGAAACATCAAAGTATACTAGTCACTCTCCTAACCATTGTGAATTTAAATTGCAATGGCCAAACAAAGTCTTTGCTAAAATATCCAACGGCCGAAAGGATAGATCAAATCGATGTTTATCACCAAACGGAGGTTCCTGATCCCTACCAATGGATGGAAGAACTGGAATCTCCTGAACTTAATCAATGGATAACTAAGCAGGAAATGTTATATGATTCATTCCTGTCTAAGGATCAGAAAGTAATCGAAAGATTCAAGTCGGATATTTCTGAGCTCTATAAAAATAGAATTGCTGCTCCAATTCTTCGACAGGATCTAAGATTCCAGATTGTCAACGAAGGTGACAAGGAATTCAGTAAAATCTACCTGGAAAAAGAAGAGCGTCGCACACTTCTCGTTGACCTCAATGAAATGAACGATGCAACCAAAAACACTTCTGTAAATAGTTACAGTCCGGATGGGCGATATCTTACGTTGAATGAATCAATCAATAAATCCAGATATCGAACCATATATGTGCATAGCACAGAGAAAAACACCACGCTATCAGATAAAATTGATGGTTATTATAATGGACGTTCCTCTATTGCGTGGACACGAGATTCTAAGGGTTTTTACTATTCGTACTATATCGTTCCTGAGGATCAGCAAGCCAAATTGCCCAAGGCCGTATTCAAATATCATGAAGTTGGTACCTCCCAAGACAAGGATATTACCATCTTCGAAGACACAGGGGACGAGAACCTGATCTTCACAGGAAGCATAACCAAGGACAACCGGTTTCTTGTACTGAATATTTATTCGCCCAACTACAACGGCAACAAGATCTATGTAAAGGAAATTGATGATCGAGGTAGAGGATTCGTAAAACTGGTAGACAGCTTCGAGGATCAGTATTCATTTCTTTACAAAAAGGATGATCTTTTCTACTTCAGGACCAACAAAAATGCTCCTAAGTACCGTGTTGTGGCAACAGATCAATTATCTCTATCTTCCAACTGGAAGGAAGTCATACCGGAATCAGATAAGTCGATCATCAGCAATTCAAGAATGGGTGAATACTTGGCACTTCAGTTCTCCGAAGGAACAAAGAACACATTAAAGATTTACGACCTGAATGGCGCTTTTAAATATGAATTGGAACCTGATGGTTTGTCTATTTTCATTTCAGGTGATCGGCATAACTCTTACTCCTACCTTACCAAATGGGATTTCACTGGTCCCTCTTCCATATATAAACTCAGACTCGAGACAGGGGAAATGGAGTTGCATGACAAGATGGAATTGCCGCTTGATCCCGAGGATGTGATCACGGAAGCGGTTGAATATACCTCCAAGGACGGCACAAAAGTTCCTATGCGTCTGGTCTACAAGAAGGGACTTAAGAAAAACCCAAATACTCCGATCTTCTTATACGGATATGGAGCGTTTGGCTGGAGTGCATATCCATGGCAAGGCTATATGATGTCATGGGTAAAAAACGGCGGAATATATGCGGTACCAAACATTCGCGGCGGTGGAATCAATGGTACAGATTGGCATAAGATGGGGTCAAGAAAGAACAAGCAAAAGACGATCGATGATTACATAAGTGCAGCTGAATGGCTAATAGACTCAGGATATTCAAGAAAAGGATTGATTGTCGCCAATGGCGGTAGTGCCAGTGGATTACTTCCCGCGATAGCTATCAATGAGCGCCCGGATCTCTACGGTGCGAGCATTATCGATTATCCCGTCCTGGATATGCTACGCTATCATAAATTCGGATCTGCTAACTGGGCCAACGAGTTTGGGACATCAGACGATCCGGAAGATTTTCAATTACTTAGAAAATATTCTCCTTATCACAATATCAACACGGGAAGCTGTTACCCACCTACCATCGTGCAAGTGGGGGAACTGGATATTACTACCACTCCCATGCACGGATACAAGTATGCAGCTGCTTTACAAAATGCGCTTTCCAACTCATGTGGAAGTCCCGTGTTGCTCAAAATTTCCCGAGGTGCTGGTCACAGTGCCGGAGCAACCAGGAAAGATCGCATTCAAACTCAAGCCGAACAGATGGCGTTTCTTTTTAAGGTCTTACAACTCGATTACCAATAAGTTGACTTGATTGGGCAAAGACAACAAAAGGCCTCTGGAGTAATCCAGAGGCCTTTCAATCGCAAAGGTCGGAAGCTAATGTGATAACTCGTTAAGCGATCACTGTGGAAAAAGAGCAACCCCTTACCCCTTATATCCCCCATTTCAAACCTAAAGACATCCGATTCTGTTTTGTAAACTGTCCGAAAAGCTCATTCTCATCTCCATAGAAAAGATCCGTCCCGGCAGTTAGTTCGAGATTTGAAAGCAAGAAGTAGTTAGCTGAAACCCTTGCTAGCCCGTCACCCCTTTTCAAATTGTGGATCTCCTGAAACTCAAGTGTCATGCTGTCATTGAACAGATCTCTTCGATACAGAAATGTGAGAAAAGAATCGAATGGGTCTCTACCAAATAACGTCTTCACATTAAAGACCTTATCGACAAAAACCTGTGCACTAAACATATTTTCCCCAGGCAACCAATCGACTCCAATTGCTGATGATAGTTGATTTTTTGTCACATTCGAAGGAAAATCAAACGAGTCAAGCGTTCCAAATTCCCTGTTGATGTTTGCCGCAACCTCACCTCTCAATGAAATCGAGTTGACGGCTTTATTGAAGCTGCCCCCAATCACGTGGTACCTCGAGTAATAAGGAGTGACCGCAAGATCAAATCCTGGATCAGCCGAGGATTGAATGCCAAATATTGCAAAATCGTCAAAAGTGTACAGGTAGTTTAAGCTCACATCCCACCCGTTCTTAAACTGATTAAGTTTAACTCCAAACTCCGAATCTTTGAAAAATCTAGTTTGTTTATTAACCGGATTGAACATTGCCTGGCTATTTCCCAGCTCTGGCAAATTGGACTTTGGAAAAAACGGATGATCCAACTCAGGCAAATCATGATAGGAGTTGTCGGGGATCCAAACCAATTGCACATTAAGTTCATCTACCATGAAATCATGCTTCACGGACCAGAGCGGAATTCTGGATTCATCAAAATCAGCAAGAATGAACTCCCGGAAATTTTGTGGATTCACTACATCTAATAGTTTCAATCCATCTGTTTCGCCCCACACGATTTGCTGCTTGCCTACACGAAGAAATCCCAGGTTGTCCAGATCCAGATCCAAATAGGTTTCTCTAAGCTCCCATTCCGAACGATCCCCGATCAGATGCCGTCGCGAAAAACGAGACGCCTCATCAACCCGAGATCTGCCCATCTCCAGGTTGTCCGTGACATCTGCATAAAACCTACCCTTCACATAGAATCTGATTTTCTTTGAAAAGTCAAACCGTACTTCTGGCTTCAGGATCCATTCCCATTTTTGTAAAGAGGGATCATTCCAACGATACGAGGCCTGCGTAATACCAACCAGATTAAATTCAGGCTTGGGTCTATCCTGTGAGTAACCTGCGAAAGCTATGAATCCCCCAATCAAAACGACTATTAGATTTTTCATCTTTTTAAATTTCTTTACTTGTCGTTTTTCTCTACAGCCCTCTTACCAGCGTCTGTTGCGTAAAAAAATCATCATCGATGACAGTGGTATAATCCACTTCCGAAAAAGTGAAATTGGTCTTATGTCCCGTCTTATGATTTTTAACCTGAACGGTCAGTGCTGTCCAGATATTCTGAACTTGTTTGATGTCTTTGATGTACGTAGTCTTTAAATGATTTCCCGCGACGTCCCAAAATTCGCCTTTCCTGATCATCCAGTTTTCAGCGTCGACCCAAGCTTTGATCTTGCTGTAGCCAAGCTCTTTTTCGGTCTCCTTGTCGACAGGTAATCCTACTACCACATAGGTTTCTTTCCCATCTATCATTTCCTTTCCAACCGTCTTGTACGTGTAGTCTTCCACACTCAACTTACTTTCAAGTTTGATATCCTCATAGGTGAAATCCGTACCGAGAAAATAGTCACCGCGATTGGATGCTGATATTCTACGAGTTTTCCTTAGCGCTGGCAGGTACAGCCATTGATCATCATCCTCGTTCACATCAGGATAGTCATAAACAAGGAATGCCGTTCCCTTTACGTTGCTTGGAGTTTCATAAAAAATAGCGGTACGTCGTTCTTTTCCGAAGTATTTCCTAAAGGTTTTTGTTTCCCGGGTTCTCGACTTACCTCGCTTGTCAATTAGCTCCATAGTAAGTTTTCGAGAGACATTTTCCCCATCGTTTCTTATGTCGGTCTTAGTCGCTATTTCCATGCCTGATGGCAGTGACTGAGAGCCGCTTGCAAACGGCCGTATCAAGGCAATTAAAATCCCCAATAAAATGACCGCACTTTTTCCGATTTGATTTTTTAAATTTTTCATCTTCTTAGTTTTTTTAAGTTTTCGATTTTTCGATCAAGCAACTAGATCCAGTTCTCCCTTCTTTATCGAGGCTGTATCTGTTCTCTTGTCTTTTATCCTTAGAAATTTTGGCTTCAGCAGGTAAATGATCGCTGGTAGAACAGTAATGCTGGCCGCAAATCCTGCACTAACAGAAACTGCCACCAGAGCACCGAATCGTAAGAGTGGCGGAACACTGCTCGTGATCAACACCCCAAAACCGAGCGAAAGAGCCAGCACATTGAAAAGCAATGCTCGACCCGTTGTCTTGTAAAAAGCCTTGAATGCAGTGTCAATATCCAGTTTTTCCTCATTGATGAAAAAGATCATTCGATCTACCGTGTGAACCGCAAAGTCGACACCCACACCAATGGCGATGGCTGCAAACATGCTCGTTCCCACGGAGAGCCATACACCAGCGAAACCCATCACACCATAAATGATGGCAACACCAAAAATCACAGGTATCACCGTGTAAACCCCTGCTCTAAGTGACCTGAAACTAAGGGAAGCCACTATCAAGACAGCTAAAAGCGCAAGAAGTACACCCTTGGAATGATTATTCGCCAATTGGTTGATCCACTGGTAATCCAGGGCGACTTTGCCGCTTAGATTGGCGGTTATTTGCTCATCATTGAAATGCTCTTCGATATACTTCTGAGCGGCCTCCTGTACTACTTTCTCATCTACATATTCGGACTGACTCATCCTAACACGCACATTGGCAAGCCGATAGTCAAAATCTACGTAGTTGTCAAAATCGGTAGGATCACCCCCAGTAGAGTAGATCAGGAAGTACTGGGCAATGAGGATTTCATCATTGGGAATGACGTAGAATTCATCCCTGTTTTCATTTAGGGATTTATTCATCTTCTTGACAAAATCTACAATGGAAGTACTTCCATTCACCAGGGGATGATCTTCCAAATGTTGCTGCAATGCTTCAATCTTCCGCAAAGCGTGTGGCTGAAATAATCCCTCGATATCTTTTGTTTCGATCTTGATGTCCAGATATGTGGTACCATCCGTTTTCGCATTGATCACATCGTCCGCCACCGCGATAGACTCCGTACTCTTGAAATTGCTTATCCTTGATTCATTGACCGTTATTTTCGTAGCGCCGTAAATGGCAAGCAGCATGGTCAATGCAGCGACTCCAACCACTCGTCTCGGCGATGAAACAACTACCTTACCTAGCTTGCTAGTTAGATTTCCAAAAGCGTCCGATTTCACTGCATCCTTCATCGGCTTACTTACTTGTGGCTTGAGCAACATAAGTGCCGACGGAATGAAGAACAGCGCATACACCAAAGCGACAGACACTCCAAATGCAGCAAATATTCCAAAGTAGGTCATTGGCGGCATGTAGGAGGTGTAGCTAATTGCCAGAAACCCTGCGATGGTGGTTAACGATGTGATGGTTACAGGCCTCCACATTTTGGTCATGGTAAGTATCACCAGTTTCCGTTGTGACAAACCAGGATTATGGGCCACCTCTTCGTAGTACTGTCCCATGATGTGAATGCCATCAGCCACGCCGATAGCGATCAAGATCACCGGAAGAGCGTTTGTAATGACAAAAAATGACACTCCAAATCCGGCCATTGCTCCCAAAGCAGAGCCGACCGTGGCCAACACCATAATATTTGGGATCACAACTCCGCGAAGCGTACGAAAAGCCACGAAAAGTATTAGAGTAATGACCAATCCAGCGATTGGATTTAGACGTTGCGCATCGGCGTCAATGTATGTCGCCATATAACCACTAACAGCACCTTCTCCGGCAACATAAAGCAACTCATTCGTAGTGTTCGTCTCTTCGGTTAACTCAACAATGGCCTTATATATCTCATCTCCCTTATCATCGTGACTATCCAAAATTTCTGCGACAACTAATGCCATGGTTCCATCCTCCGAGATCAAACTGCCGCGATATAAGTCAAAATCTGCGATTGCGTCTCGGACAATACTAGCCGTTGAATCGTTCAGGTTTTCGATCTCATAGAATGGCTCTACCAACATGCCGTCGAAGGTTCCAGTGATATTATTCTCGGTTGCAAGACTTGTCAGTTGATCAGGGTCAATCCCTTCGACTGTTTTAAGTCGTTCTCCTAGTTCATGAATTAGTCGGAGTGTTTCAGTATTGTAAATACCAGATTCATTGTACACCGCAATCACCATCGGATCCTTCAAACCGAAAGTTTCACGGACGTTATCACGATACAGCAATACCGGATCGTCCTTTGGGATAAATGCTTCTGTAGTGGTGTCCTTTGTCATCGAAGGCAAAAAGGTTATTGCCCCAGCAATGAAAATGACACTCAAGGTAAGGATCAGCTTGTAACGCTGGGTTACAGCATAAAAAAAGCGCTCAGCTTGTGTTTCTTCTTTTGTTTTCATGATTGGTTTGTGTTGTTGTATATACAACTTAACTCAGTTACTTTTTAGTTGTATATACAACTTGATTGTTAAAAAATATTACATTCGTTTAAGTGCTGTTTCAAAATGGTTGAAGCCAGTCAGTGCTTTGTCATCCAACACAGCACAAACTTCATCCATCGCCAATTCCCAGACGGGTAAGATGGCTATCACCTTGTCAACCCCCTTTTTTGACAGAACGATCGTCGGTCTATTTATCGGGCCATCTTTTCTGATCAGGTCCTGGTCTATTAGCCTTGTTAAATTTCTGCTCAGAGACGAGCGTTCCAAATTCAAAATCCTTCCGATCTCTATTTGCTCAATCTCCCCGGTTTTATAGAGTGCCATCAAAATGCTCAGCTGATTCTCGGTGATATCAGTACCTTCCAGGTGTTTCCGATAGATGGTATCCACTTTTCGGGATAGTCCTCTGAGCCTGGCTCCAATGCACTCATGTATTTCATGCTTCATGGTCATACCAATACGAAGGTAAGAAAATAAAGTTGTATATACAACATAAAATTTATGATAAGGGTGGAATCAATTCAATCTTTTGCTGTTTTGGACTCCTCTTGTGTTGTACCAACAATTCCCTTGTTACTTAAAAATTCCAAGCTAAAGGGCTCCGTCATTTTCACGCTTTCTAAGATCAATTTACCTTTCGTAAATAATACTAATTCGAATGAAATCACCTGGGCCATCGCCTGCTTGAATGTCATGTACCCTGATCAATCCCCTTTTGCTCCCATCTGTTTTTGACTCATCCGTTTCGAAGGCTATTACATCGTCAACTGCAAGATCTGTTACTCGTTCTTCTCGATCGCCAGCTGTCCCATTTTCAAATGCATTGTATAAAATCATAAATGCTGAAGAACTCGAGAACGCTTGATCAAATTCCTCTGTAGAAAGGCTAGTTCTGCGGAATTTTGTCTGGTTTCTTGCTGTCCATGTATCGATTCCAGCCAGGTTTACAATCGGATAGTCAAATACTGAGGCAAGCGTAGCGCTACTAGTGGTGGTGTTATAGTAGTATCCAAAATCGATGTCCCCTGAAACATCATTAGTCTCTGCATTTACCTGATCTACGGACCAAATGAATAGATCATTTGAACTACTGAAAAAGGTGAATGAGCTGCTACTTCCGGCCATATCTGATTGTGGTGGCATGAAGGATCCTTCGGAAACAATCCGTATTGGAGGGCCATTTACTCCCACCCTGAAAAACGCGGTGTCAGTCCTATCCAGGTTATCGGTTAATAGAAATTCAATGTCAACGACAGATGTGGCAGCAACCCGTCGTGTAGTTTCGGTAAAACTGTAAGTGAAAGTGGTGTCCATTTGACCCATGAATGCAGATGCAATCACCATAGCATTTGCTTCATCCCGGATTTCATCAAAAATTGGAGTTATCTCCAGGGAGGTAAACCCGGCTGGGGCTGTAATTTCCACTGAGGTAGTTATAACCCCACCAATGTCCGCATTTCCAAAATTGGGATTTAAGAAAACAGTTGGGCCCTCAGGAGTACTTTCATCAGAATCCCCACAACCTACTAACTGAGATAGCAAGCAAATGACTAGGCATAATTGAATGATCTTCATGGCTTTATATTTTATGTAAGCCCAAATTAGAACAGGAAAGTATCTGCGGCCTGTTACAAATGTTTCTTATGGTACAACGTATGTTACAGATGAGATCCAAACCGAGATTCAAGAAACACTCAGCGGTTTTTCATATTCTGAAATAGTAACATTTATCAACAATAGGCTCGTTTTTAATTTGTTTGACAACTTAAATACAAATACCACGTATATTTGTTTAACAAATTCAATACTAATGGGAAGAACTACATTCTTAGGAGAGTTTGAGGAGCTAATACTTACAATGGTTTTGATCCTTGATGAGAATTCATATGGCAACACGATAGTAAAAGCCATCAAAGAACATCAAAAAAGAGAAGTCAATCTCAGTTCTGTACATGTTACCTTGTATCGACTTGAAAAGAAAGGGTTTGTGGAATCATTCATGGGCGGTGCCACTAAGGTTCGAGGTGGTAGAAAGAAGCGGTACTTTAAGATCACCAATACTGGAAAGGTGATGCTCCGAGAAATGAAAGATTCGAGAATGAATCTCTGGAGTTTAGCTCCACAGTTAAACTATAGTTCATGAATCATAGTCCCCCAAAGTTTTTCGTTCGCTTCTTTTTGTGGTTCTGTCGCCACGACCTTCAAGAGACCATTCTTGGTGATCTTGAAGAACAGTTTGATGAAGATCTGAGGTACTATGGACCATCAAAAGCGAAACAAAGATTTGCCTGGAATGTACTCAGGTTCTTCAGACCCGAGATCATTAAGAAAAAAGAAAAAACTCAAAGATTCAATTATTACAGTATGCACAATCATTATCTAAAAACAGGACTAAGGAATATTCTCAAGCACAAGACTTTCTCCTTTCTGAATATACTAGGCCTTGCAGTTGGCATAGCCTCATGTCTTACGATACTACAGTATGTGGCATTTGAATCAAGCTACGATCAATTTCACAGCAGAAAAGATGATATCTACCGAGTTGACAGCGATCATTTCAGAGATAGTGTTCTGCTTTTCCGGTCAGATGGCAGTGCCTTTGAACTTGGACCGACTCTCAAAAGGATGGTACCTGGAATCGAGGAGGTGGCAAGAACGCACGTACTAGAAGGCGGTGCGGTCATCACTTTTGAAGGGGCTTCTTCCGGGCATTCACGCCAGTTTTTGGAGGAGCAAGGAATGATGTATTTCGTAGACCAGGCCTTTTTTGACCTGTTTGATTATAAGGTGCTCAAGGGAAATAGCGAGCGCTTGCTTGAAGCTCCCAATTCCATCGTTATCACTGAAGCCATGTGGCAGAAATACTTACCAGACGTGGATGATCCGGTTGGTAAAACATTGAACGTCGGAGGTGGCCGATATCCGGGTACTTTTCAAATCACCGGAGTCATTGAAACGCTGCCTGAAAATACGCTATACTCCTTCGGGTTTCTCATGCCGATCCACGATCTCTTGAAGAGCGAGCAATATGTAGAGGACGATGGCTGGTCTTGGACCAATTTTGTTACGTACGCCATGATAAAACCTGGTTCTTCCTTTGAGCAGGTTTGTAGGCAGGCAAGGAATATTCTGCTTGATCATATAGATGAAGAGGAGGACTATGAGTCCTATGTCTCCTTTACCTCCCTGAATGATCTTCATCTGAGGGATGAGCTGAGCCAAGGTGGGATTACTGCTGAGACTGTTTCTTTTTTTATGATCATCGCCATCTTCATCATAGCAATTGCTTGGCTTAACTATATTAATCTCTCCACTGCTCAAGCAATACGTCGTGCTAAGGAAGTCGGCATCCGAAAGACCGTTGGAGCTGCAAAAAGTCAACTCATCTTTCAATTCTTACTGGAAGCAATGGTCGTAAACACGATTGCACTTCTTTTAGCCTTCATGCTTGCTTCAGGCACAGTGCCACTCTTGACGGAGGTAATAGGTAAATCCTTTCACTTTGGCTTTGGTATTCACACAACACATTGGGTGCTTTTCTTCGGAGCATTTGTTGCCGGAACTCTCCTGAGTGGTTTTTATCCAGCGCTTGTCCTTTCCCGTTTCAAGCCTGCTGTAGTGATAGGAGGATCATTATCAGTAAAAAGAAAATTCGGCTTGAGGCAGGTATTAGTTACCGCACAATTGATGATTAGCGTATTTCTGATTGCTGGCACATATACTGTCCATCGACAACTTCAGTTCATGCTTAATCAGGATCTTGGTTTGAACGTGGATCAAGTTATTTCTATCACCGGGCCAATGGTTTACGAAGACGAAGAATTGATGAGACAAAAAATGAAACTGTTCCAGGAAAAACTGCGAGCATTGCCAACAGTAAATTCTGTTTCAGGATCAGATGCTATCCCGGGAGGAGACTACAATTGGAGCACTGGAATGTCGGTGGATGGTAAGGAGAATGCTGAAAGGAAATCCATCAGATTGATGTTCGTTGATGACCAATTCCAGAATACGTATGGGATGGAGCTGATTGCCGGAAGATTTCACGATCCCAATCTAAAGGGCGAAAAACACCCAGTCGTCGTTAATGAAACCTTAATCAGGAAGTTTGACCTTGGATCTGCAGAAGAAGCTATTGGGAAAAAAATGAGAACCGGCTCGACTACCTTCCCGATCATAGGTGTACTTAAGGATTATCATTGGACATCATTAAAACAAGAAACTACACCAATCCTACTGTATTACACGGAAAACGGAGGTAGCGTATCTCTAAGACTGTCTGCTACTGATATTCAAGAGACCCTGATGATCGTTGAGAAAGAGTACAAAGCTTTGTTTCCGGACAACCCCTTCAACTACGATTTTATGGACGAATATTTTGCGAGACAATATCAATCGGACAAACAATTCAGGCAGATTTTTAGTGTATTTTCATTTATAGCCATAATGATTGCTTGTTTGGGTTTGTTTGGTCTTGCCTCCTTTACCCTCAACCAAAGAGTGAAAGAGATCGGAATCAGGAAAGTACTAGGTGCACGAATGTCATCAATACTGATGCTCTTGTACAAAGACTACATGCTACTCATTGGTCTAGCTACTGTTGTGGTCAGTCCTGTGGTGTATTTTGCACTCAATCAATGGCTGAGTGACTTTGCTTATCGAATCAACATCACCTTTGACTTGCTATTGTTGCCTGTCGTTGTTCTTACTGTCATTATGCTGCTGACAATCAGCTATCAGTCGTTCCGAGCAGCGGTAGCAAATCCAGCGGCAAGTTTGAGAAAAGAATAAGCCAAGCAGAAGTAGCCACGGTCAATGGTCTATTCGTGCTCGGAATATGAATTGATCAATTCAATCCAGTTGGATGGACTTTAAATACGATCCGAGGAGCCCATCGTCCGACAGCGCTTGTATATCTACCTGAACATCTTTAGCATTGGTGGTGTTGTAAAATACAACCTTCGCCTCTCCAAACTGATCGGTCCTAATATTAGGATTCCAATACAAGGTGGATCTGTTAGTCCCATCCTCGTTCCTGGGATCAAAAGTCTTAGCGGCACTATGTCCGGATACTTCCAGATTGGAGGTGCTTGGAGTATAATCTGCACCCCCTGTTTTGGTGTAAATGAGAATCACTCCACCTGCCGCTCTGGAACCAAAAATAGCTCCGGATGCCCCTTTTAGTACTTCAATGCGGTCGACCGTCATTGGATTTAGATTTGCTATAAACGACGGAACATTAGATGCTCCTCCATCCGGCGCGATTATCGTGCCGTCTAGTATCCACAACGGTGCTACTGGAAATATACTTACTGTACCTTGGATATTGACAGTTGCCGTAATACCCGCACCAGTATACTGAACTCCGGGTATGGTGCTTAACACCTGTAGATAATCATAGTAGTTTACCACATCTTTGTCAATGTATCTTGTAGCATCCGGAGTGATACCATAGACTGATGGAGTTCTTTCTTCATCAATCTTGCGGGCTTCCACAGTCACTTCATCAAGGAAGGTAGCATCCTCATCAAATGCTCCAAAAGTATATTGCTCCCTGTCGAAAGATTTTCGAAGAATTGAATCCTCGCCGGAGTACGCTTGAAGCTCATAGTCCTGGCTAAACACATAATCCGGAATAGGCAGCGAAGGCACATTTTCATCCAGAGTTACGCGGATTTGGAGTAGTTTCCCCCGTTTGCTATATGCACTAAAAATCACATTAACAGCTCCTTCTTCGTTGAAATCATTGATTAAAAAACGCCCTTTTTCATCCGTTGTGGCCGTATATGGCGTTATGTTCTCTTCAGAAAATGCAACAGCAGTTAGTTCTGTATTGCGAAGAGGAAGTCCGTCAATCCATTTGGCTGTACCAGAGACCTTTACACCTTGCGCCACACTGAATTCTTTTTCCTGAAAGGAAGCAGTCAGCACTTCATTCCAATCTGTCCCTCTGAACGAATTGGTAAGCATAAGTAGGTCAGTTTTTAGCACCGAAGTTCGATCACTTCGGCTGACAAAGGAGGAATTCTCAAACGATTCCTGGCTTTCCGCATCTATCATTAAGTAGGAGGTCAAGTTTGTGTGATTTGCAGCCTTTGCAAAAAGTGATAGATCAGTGACAGCAAGTGAAAGGTTTGTTGAGACCGGATTACCATTCATGTCAGTGACTCTAACTCCCAGAACCATTTCCTCGTTTTGACCTGGTTCTGATTCCTCGACCGTTGTAGTAATAAAGAGCGAGCGTCTGCTAGGCACCAACAAATCTCTTCTACATTTCGGCACGTTATTCGCATCAAGTATTGCTAGCGAAAGCACTCCACCCGGAAGATTCGATTTGGGTATTTCAAATTCAATCAGGTCATTGCGATAACGAAAACTATTTTTATATACAATCTGATTTCCCATCGTTGCCACCGCGTAGAATGGCTTATCACTCCAATCCCTGCTAGCCTCTACCACTACATTGATACTTGATTTATTCCCATTGTTTACGATCAGCGAAAACCCGGACTCAACGGGTGCTGGTAGAACATATTCAGAGCCATCCTTTAAAATGGCTGTGTACATTTCTTCCCTGTTCGGTTTCAGAAAAAAGATTCCCATTCCCTGATAAAGAGATTTAAAAAAGGTTACGACATTTCCCTTAGAATCTACAATGTTTCCTTCTACACCATCTGACACCGCTTCCCCATTAGAATCCACAGCTTTGAAAGCTATACGCCCCTTAGTAGAGCTGATCATCCGCCCTCCTTCCGGAAAGAACTTTAGCTTTTCAGTTTCTTTCTGCTTTGGAGTCGTATCCTGACCAGAACTAATCACCACCTCGACTTCTCTTGCAAAAAAGAAAGCATTATCAAAGTTGCGCATCCAATTTGTATAGGCGCGCAGTACATAGGTGCCAGGTGGGGTACTCGATGGAAAAATGATTTCTCCCGCACTAGTTCCATTCGTTATTTTGTGTGTCTTACTAACAACAATAGAGTTGTTGGAGTTAATTAAATCAACGTGCAATACTTTACTCATTTGAGAGTAGCTATGGAAGGCATCTTGCGTCAGGTAAGCGCTGTACCAAAGCGTTTCTCCAGGAATTACTTTTGATTTATCGGCATGCAAAAAGACCTTTACGTGCATATTTTTCTCGCGAAAGGTTTTCAGGGCCGCTTGCATTTGCTCAGTAGACGGATGGTTCCTTATCTCCAGCACATCAATTTGCCCTCGACTGTTTACAAAGAGACCTTTAAAGTGGTTACTCTTTTCAAAGCTGTGCACCTTGGACTGTTGGTCAGCTGTTCTCTTTATGACTGATTTTTCCCAAAGTTCTTTACTATAGTCAGGCTTAAAATCTTCCTGGAAGTTAGTGGAAGCAATTCCCGAAGCATAGTGAAATATATTGAGATGTGAGGAAGTTGTGATCGGGCCAACAAGCTCTTCGTTTTTGAAAAGGTCAAACTTTTGTTCGACGGTAACATAATCGAGTGCCAAACCCAGGCTGTTTTCCCTGTAGGCTATTTCGTATAAAAAACGATAGTCTTTCCATTCTACATCCTTTGTTGCTGGTTTAATTAGTCGATGATCACCGCCTTTTAGCTTACCCCTTATTTTTAAGAGATCATAGCTGTCAACATCGATGTGCAGTTCTCCTTCAAATACGTTCGTTGCTCTTTTCTCAGCTGGTGCTAGTGTCACTACAGCAATAGTTTTAGAGCCAGCAATCAATAGGCTAGTAACATCCACTTTGTAATATTTCTCCATTTCGGGGTGAAGTGGAAAGATCAGATCGATGTTGGAAGGTTGTACAGTTTTGACAATGGATGAAACTTGCGGAAAATTTAGGAAAGTGATCTCAGGTTCGTGAGTAGTGGCATAACGCCCACGTCTGAGATCGGTACTTTCAATGCCCTTGCTTGAGAAAATAATGTCATAAACAATTTCAGAAAGTTCGATAATGGAATCAGCACTGCTTGTAGTTTGTGTATAGCTGGCCTTGCCGTATTGATAGACCTTAGATTTTGAGATCTTTTCCAAGGTCTTATCCAGAAGTTCAAATACATCGTCCCGTCTCTCTAAAATAGACTCCGTTCGCAAATCAGCTGGCACAGGATTTAGTTCAACAACAATCTCCTTTCGCGACAGCACCATAATGCTGGTGTCCTTATAGGCTAAGGTTGAGAAGGACAACTCCATGGGAAGAGAATCCGCCGAAATAGCGAATTCTCCAACGGAATTGGAAGAAGTTCCTTGGTTTGTTTCACCGACGAATATTTTGCAGAATGGAATGCCCTTTCCTGTCTTCTGATCAACGATCTTCCCTTGCACGTGATATCTTTTCCCGAGATCATAAACACTAGGCTGAGTATGTACATGAAGAGCAGAGAGGATACCTATGATGGTCAAAAGTTGTCTTACTAACATGATTTCTTCAACGTAAGAGGATAGTTGAGAATGGCTCAAAAGTTATGCCACGATGAATGCATTGGATAAATTGAAAAAAGTAAATCGATTTTACAAATCCTCACCTTTTCAATGTGCTGAGATACCTAAAAGAATTGGAAATATTCCAAATCAGGACATGTGCTTTTTTACAAGTCGGAAATCAAAAGTAGCACCGAGAGCTCCCATCATTCGATTTGACCCAAAATGAAAAAGGCCGATAAAATCGGCCTTTAAAGTAGCGGGGCCAGACTCGAACTTACGACCTTTCCATTGAGCAATTGTACGTACGAGACAGGTTCGCTTCTTTTATTCTCTAACTCGCTAATAGCGACATCTGCCACTTAGCTATGTGTTATCGGCAATTCATGCATCTTAAAAATGACCTGATCATGACAACCTTAGGCTGGTAAGCACAATGTCTGATTGATTGTTTAATCAGTGGTCATTACTGATTGACAGTCCATTTATTTGATAGGGTTCGGTTTTGTTCACAGAGACTCCCAATGTCCAAAGGACATCTCCCGAATAAAACTGAACCGTGCTTCTATTCTTTTTAGTTTCCAAGATTCTAAGTTCTCTTACTTCTACAATTTTGCTACTCACTGAAGTAAAGAACCTATTGGTTTCATCTTCTTGTCCCGGGAGATCCTCATAATAACTATCAACAAAATGATTCACAGCATCAGGAGATGTACTTAAGCACATAGTAAAAAAGTCACCTATCCTTAACGAGGTATAGGTTGGAGGTAAATTCCATAAATCTGTTTTAGCTGTCAATTCTTTCGGTAGCTCAGAGATTGCATCTGTAGAAAGTGAGCGTTTCTCTTTACTTAGAGTGTACTCTTCAACGTGGAATTGAGAATCCAAATCAATTAGCAAGTGATACTCGAAATTTGTGTTTGGTTTGGTATACACAGCTATGAGCTGGCCATCCTTTCTCCCAACCATTTGCAAGTTAAATGAAAGAAGCTTCTTCTCTATTTTGTTGTACTCCTTTGTGAATTGGTTAATAAATGTTTGATTGCTTTTATCGGTAGAACCGAGCTTTGGAATAAGGGAGGCAATAGCCTGGTTTTCCTCTATCGACAGAAAATCTACTGCGCCTATGGTATGCTTGATCCATTTCAATGTTCCGGCAGATGATGTGTTGCTGTAAATGTCCACGACACCATAGGTTCCCTCATCCTGCCCTGATGTTTCGGAATGACTGCTCACCCCAACGACATAATATTTTCCTTCAAATTCAACTAACGCAGGTCCCCCACTGTTACCAGGACCACTTACCCCTTCCATAGCAGTTGCGTCTGGCGAATCGGGTCTATCAAATTTGAAGAATAACCATTCTTGGGTAATCTGAGTAAGTCTATTGGTTACTTTTCTTTTGATTTCATCATCACGAGAAATACCGGTATCGCCCGTTCCAAATGATCCTGTTCCAATAGACCAAAGCAACTGGCCCGAATTTATTTTACTGTCATAAAGAGGTAATACTCTGATATCCGCAACTGGATTCTTTAGTTTGATGAGTGCAATATCATTTTCCCAGCCCTCATATTTAGGATGGAGAATAATTGAATCGATTTCATAGAGCTTACCCCTTATTTCAAGTGACTGGTTTGGCAAGAGACCCTCATCGGCGAAATGCGCACAGGTCAGGATCCAATTGCTCCGAATCAGAGTCCCGTCGAAAGTCACAGTACCCATCTGATCTCTTAGTGAGAGCCGAAAAACACCTTGGAATTCATTTTCATTTACGATTACAAGATCAGGGAGTATATCATGCCTGATAATCATAGTGTAAGAACTTAAACTATAGAGCAGCAACATGAGGATCATTGTTATTCTTATCATCATAAACAGATTTATTAGTTGTACAAACCTACAACATATATAATAGAGACACAAGGGGATTGCACTTTCTTTGCAAACAACTAAGTTATCTTATGGAGTCTGGGAGATAATTTAGTTATATGTGATTATGTATTCTAAGGTAGCAGCGTTAAAAACTTGAAAGTTAGACTGCAATTTATGGGGCATAAAAGCAATTGTAAGAAAGCCTAAACACTCAAAATCCATCCATTTCTCAAAATCCAATAGTGTCCTGAGAGCTTCAAAATGCTCCTTTTTGATTTAAGTATGTTTTAGGAAAAATAAAAAAGGCAGCCATTTTTACCGTAACTGCCTGATTTTGAGAGTAGCGGGGGCAAGACTCGAACTTGCGACCTTCGGGTTATGAGCCCGACGAGCTACCAACTGCTCCACCCCGCGATGTAGATTGCAAAAATAATATTGTCTACTGGATTGTCAATAAAATCGTAGGGGTTTTATTTGTCAAATATGTCAAAGGTCAGAATGCAAAGATTATTTACAACCATATTGCTATTTGTTGCATTTTCTGCTCTTGGACAAATAGAAGAACACAGAGTTGGTGATATAACCATAGAGGTCTATCTACCGCCTGATTACTACTCTGGCAAAGTCTACCCGGTCGTTTACTCCAACGATGGAGAATGGCTCTTTGGAACAAATTCCTGGCGACTTGACGAAAAACTCGATGAATGGATCAAGGGTGATTTAATAGAACCGATCATCTTGGTGGCAATGTTCAATCATGGACGTAGAGAATCAAATTTTATTCCTTACAATGACCCCTCCATTGGAAACTACGCACCTCAGGCTGAGGATTATACAAAGCAGATTGTCGAGCACATCATACCCTTTGTTGATTCCAAGTATTCAACTTCGAAGGAAAGAGCCCTTATGGGATCATCCTTTGGAGGACTACACAGTACCTGGGCAGGTTTGAGGAACGCGGATGTTTTTTCGTTCATCATTGCTCAGTCACCGTCCTACTGGGTTAACGACTTTGAGATTCAAAAGGAGAAATTAGCAAAGACCAGTCAGTCGATCTGGATTGACATTGGCACCAAGGACTGGGACGATGTTCTCACTATGTATTACACGCTCTCAAAGGCCGGTTTTAACCCCGGAAAAAACCTGTTTTATTATGAAGACATTAACGGAAGCCACACAGGTGCGTCATGGACTAAACGCCTGAAGTACCCGCTCATTCTATTCACTAAAGGCTCCGATTCACAGATCACCTCGTTTGATTTGAAGACAGAGTACATCCCAAGCGCTCAAAGAAAAGGATACTACTTCTCAAGAATCAACCCGGTAGTGACTTTAAAGAACGGGGTGAAATTCACATCTTTTCCTTTCATATTTAACACCGACAAGGGAAAAGCAGAAATATCTCCCTATGGATCATTTAAAATAGAAAAAGGCGCCTCAGATCAGGTCTGGGGTGAATATGCGGGAGAGAAGTCAGCCACCAAAATCAAGTGGAAAGACAATCCGATGAATAACTAATATCGCGGTAACCTTACCTAGCTTTGTCCATTGATGGACAAAAGAAAAAATTTCAAGGCTGGTTTTGTAAACATAATAGGTAGGCCTAATGTAGGTAAGTCAACGTTACTCAACACCTTCATGGGTGAGAAACTTGCTATCACGAGTAGTAAAGCGCAGACCACACGCCATCGTATGTTTGGAATTCTTACTGAGCCTGAATTTCAAATCGTTTTCTCCGACACTCCAGGCGCGATTGACCCAGCATACAAACTTCAAGAAAGGATGATGGGTTTTGTACGGAATGCCTTAGAGGACGCCGATGTGATTCTATTCATAGTAGCGCTTGAAGATAAAAATGATCACCCGGAGGTGTTGGAAATGGCTTTAAAGGCGGGTGCTCCTGTCCTTTTTCTTATCAACAAAACAGATTTAGAAAAAGGCTCTCAAACATTGGACAAGACCAATTACTGGCAGGAACTCTATCCTGAACTAGAAATCTTCACCATATCAGCCTTAGATAAAAGAAATACCGATAAACTATTCAACCGTATTCTTGCATTGCTTCCTGAGCACCCCGCATATTTCCCGAAAGATGAGATGACAGACAAATCCGAGCGGTTTATCTGCTCAGAAATTATTCGTGAAAAGATCTTTCTGAACTACAAGCAAGAGATCCCATACAGCACCGAAGTATCGGTAACAAGCTTTAAGGAAGAAGAAAAAATCATTCGCATTGAAGCAGAAATCTACGTTGAACGTGATAGTCAAAAAGGGATTATTATCGGTAAAAAAGCTGAAGCGATTAAACAGGTTGGTACACAGGCAAGAGGAGACATGGAAGTCTTCTTCGGAAAGAAAGTACATTTAGAAACGTTCGTCAAAGTGGAGAAAGACTGGCGCAAGGATGAGAGGAAGTTGAAAAAGTTTGGATATCACTAATTAATAATTAAAAACTGGCAATTATGAATTAATGAAAGAGAACCTCATCCAGCCTAAGAGTTATGAATTCGCAAAAAAGATTGTGTTTCTATATCAAGAATTAAAGAGAAAGAAAGAGTTTGAATTAGGTTCTCAATTGCTTAGATCATACTGGCTAAGGTTACTTCGAGATACTCAAATCCTTGACTCAGCAACCTCTCAACGATATATATCAGAATGTGAAGAAATATTGAGAATTTTGGGTTCAATTCGTAAGACCGTAGGAATCAATTCTTAATTCTTAATTGCCAATTAATAATTAGCAAATGGCCAACATACTAGCGATCGTAGGAAGACCTAATGTAGGTAAGTCGACACTTTTCAATCGACTGATTGAAAAGAAACAGGCTATTATGGATAATGAGTCGGGCGTAACACGCGATCGTCACTATGGTTATGGTGAGTGGAATGGAAAGAATTTTACTGTGATTGACACTGGCGGATATGTTGAAGGATCCGATGACATTTTTGAAGGAGCAATCCGAACACAGGTGAAGGAAGCTCTCGAAGAAGCATCAGCTATACTCTTCATGGTTGATTGCGATACGGGACTTCATGGACTCGATCAGGATTTTGCTAATGTCATAAGGGAAATCAAAAAACCAATTTTCGTGGCTGCAAACAAAGCAGACAATAGTGAAAAGCAGCTCGCAGCAAATGAGTTTTATTCACTCGGACTAGACGCTGATATATTTCCCATCGCCTCTGCTAGTGGATCAGGTACTGGTGACTTGCTCGATGCGATTTCCACTCATTTTGAAGATGAAGAACCAGAACAAGATGAAGTGCCAAGAATTGCAATTTTGGGCAGGCCAAATGTCGGAAAGTCTTCATTTGTAAATGCCTTGCTTGGAAAGGAGAGAAGTATTGTCACTGACATTGCTGGCACTACAAGAGACGCGATCAATACACGATACAATCAATTTGGCAAAGATTTTATCTTGACCGACACGGCCGGAATCAGAAGAAAAGCCAAGGTCAAAGAAGACATTGAATTCTATTCCGTCTTGAGAGCAATCCAAGCACTACAAGATTCAGACGTTTGTATCGTGATGATTGATGCGCAGACGGGCATTGAAAGTCAGGACTTGAACATCATTGGGTTAGCTCACAAGTATAAGAAGGGCATCGTCCTGATGGTTAACAAATGGGATCTGGTGACGAAGGAGACCAAAACTGCAGAAGAATATAGGAAGGTTTTTGAGGAAAAACTTGGTCCGATGAGCTACGCACCAATCATCTTCACTTCTGTCCTAAACAAGCAACGTATCATGCAAACGCTTGAGATGGCACTTGGAGTCTTTGAAAACAGAGGCCGGAGAATTTCCACGTCAAAGCTCAACGAGGTGCTGGGAGAGGACATCAAGACATATCCGCCTCCCTCGGTAAGAGGACAATACATTAAGATCAAGTACATCACGCAGCTTCCGACTCAAACCCCAACCTTTGCCTTCTTTTGTAATTTTCCACAATACATCAAGGAACCTTACCAACGCTATCTTACAAACAAAATCAGGTCTCATTTTGATTTTAAGGGAGTGCCGGTTAAGGTTGTATTTCGGAAAAAATGACCTCAAAAGAAGTCTTTCAGCAATTTGTGCCTCCCAACGCTGTTTCGTATTGCAACAAACTATATGAAAAGTTGGGGTTCGAATTCAAAATTAAAAAAGCACGACAAACCAAGCTAGGTGACTATCGCTATGACCACGAGATAGATCGTCACATCATTTCAGTCAATAACAATCTAAACACCTACTCTTTCCTGGTCACATTCTTACATGAGGTGGCACATCTGGTAGCATTCAAGAAACATGGAAATCGGATTATGCCACATGGTGTGGAGTGGAAGAAATGCTTCAAAGAGGTTGCACAACCCATGCTAACACCTGATGTATTTGATGAACGTGTTCTAGTAGCCCTCAATAAATATTTTTCCAATCCAAAAGCTTCAAGCTGCTCAGATCCTACTCTGTACAACATTCTCAGAAAATTCGATTCAGCACCATCTCTTCAACTCAAAGACATCCAAGTTGGAGAAGATTTTAGGTTCAACAAGAGAATCTTTAGAAAGTTAGAAAAAAAGAGAACCCGTAGTGTTTGCCTCGAGATAAAAACCGGCAGAAAATATGCGATCGCTGAAATCGCAGAAATCTCCCGTTTGATCTAATTGAAAAATAACATGTATATAATGATTTAAGTATTTTTTTTACTTATTTTAATAGATCCGATCTAATTACCCGCTGTTGTAGCATTTTGAAAGAAAGAAATGTCCCATACAATAGCCATTTATAATTTTAAAGGCGGAGTAGGCAAAACTAGCACCACGTTAAACCTTGCACTCAGTTGGTCAAGATCTTTCAAAGTTTTGATGATCGACTGTGACCCGCAAGCAAATCTTACCTTAGCAGTATCAGATCAAAGTAGGCATCCATCTAATTTGTTTACGATCTCCAAAAAACTGCTCCATGATGGACAACCCGACATTCAACCTATCCAGATTTCATACTACTTACATCTAATTCCCGGAGATTATCAAATGGCAGGCCTCGAGTCAAATTCACAGTTCATATCCTTTGGGCAGGTAATCTTCTACAAACTATTGACAGCCATAAAAAATCATTACGACTTCATCATTCTGGATTGTCCAACTCATTTTGGGGTCACCGTAAAGTCATTCTTGGCGAACGTCGACAGTATCTTTATACCGGCAATACCTGATTCATTTTCAATTCATGGATTCAGAAAATTGCTCCAGCACATAAGTCAGGTAGAAAAAGAGATTCCATTGAACATCCTGGGAATCTATTTTAATCTTTTCCGAAAGAAAACACTTCACCATCAGCAAGTTAAAAGACAGGCTGAAAAAGAGTTAGGTAAGCTGATCTTAAATCAATGTGTGCGAGAATCCATTCGAGTAAGCGAAGCCCATGACAGCAATCAGTCCATCTATAATTTCCTGGAAAACAGCGCAGTGGCAAGTGACTTTATGAAGCTAAGTGAGGAAGTGATCGAACGACTCAACTCAATGAGCCTTGACCGAATTATTGATGAACATGGAATTGAGGATGAAAAGTATTCAGATGGTCAGCCTATGCTGAATTAAGCTATTGACCAGCTCAAAAAACCTCGTCGGTTTAAGCGTCCGCCATTTTTCAATAGAGAGACTCCCTGACATATTTATGTAGTTGTCAAGGTTGTATCGCTTCATCTCACTTTCTACATGTTCCCGAAAATTTATTCCGGCAATCCATCCGTCCTCCACTTCCTCAAACCACTCCTCATAGTAGCAGTCATCACTTCCGTGAAAATTGAGAACGTTCTCGCCAATCAGCGCAAACTTGTTAATCCCGAAATCCATTAAATGTTCAAGGATGTTCCTTTTGAACTGCATGATATCATTGTTGATGGCGTCATTCCACTCTCCCAGCATTTCGATGACAGCAAATCCGACATCATAATCTGCGAAAATGATCTTAATGTAAAGAGTCTCGGAGCCTATATAGTCCCAGGCCGGGTCAATGTAATAGCCGTAAATATTGTCTGTGTATAGATCGTAGTTGTATTCCTTACCTGCAAAAGGAGATTTCTCATCGTAGCTGGAATTATAGTACTGATTCCATCGCTCGTATGGTAGGATTTTGTGCATTCAAAAAGTTCAGAATTCCTTAAGGAAAGCTAAATAATTATCCGTGGATATACGAGAAGAATCGAGCCTATTCCTTCATAAGTCGGGTGTAGAACGCTCTATCATCTTGAATGAGGACAACGAGGTAGACACCTGTGCTGAGGTCATGAATATCGATACCATTCTCATGGTAACCTCCCTTTTTGACTATCCTACCTTTCAGGTCCATGATCGAATAATTCTCAACCTTGGTATTTGTGAATTGAAAAGATTGTGACGCAGGGTTTGGATAGATCATATCCGGTAAATGTTGAAAGTCTGCCACAGCCAGCGCTTTGGCTACCATGTCTTCCGCGGTGCGGGGTGATAGCTGATAGTCCCCTGCAAACTGACCTACAAATCCGGTGATCGTAAAGACTCCTGCTGGAATCTCTGTACCAACTAAAGGGTGATTGCTTGACCCCAGCCGAAAGATTAAGTCGTCAGTCCCATCATTAATTAAGAAATTACCAGCTGCTCCACCACCTTGAAATTCCCCAGTGCTAATGAAAGTGACATTCTCCACCTTGATCAACTCCGATTCATGCTCCTCGCTTACCTCTGCTAACGTCAATAGCTGTGGCTCAGGTAAAGCCACATTCTCCTTGAGAACCTCAATTACAATCGGTGATTGAGAGATTTGAAGCAGATTGCTAAAGTCTCCCAGTCCACCTGAAACTTTCACACTGTCCCCTTGATTAAGATTTGCAGATTCGTTGTCTGCATCAAAACTTCGAACCACTATACCAGCGGTACCATCATAAATGACCTTATTGTTTGAGCTATTATTTCCGGGATTGAGCACAATTCCAGTAACATTCACAACTTCTCCCAGCGCCAGTTGACGTGCTTCTGCTATAGATAAAATTTCTTGACTTCCCTCTTCACCAAGAATATCCACTTTTATTGTGTCGCCGTCAGTGAAGTGAACGATCATTCCAGTTGCCATTTGATCAGCTGAGGCAGGTTCAAATCTGACATTTACTGTAAGGTTTTGTTCCCCCGAGTCATCATTGGAATAGCCTATGCTGTCAGTCCATGTCATTTGATCTAATGAAACTGAAAAGGGCGCATCAACTTTAACAGATACGTCATCCGTAAGATTATAAGCATTTAAAGTATATGACTGAGCAAGTGATGATCCCAGTTCCACAATTCCAAAATCAGGATTTAGATTTGGAGCATTTAGTGTCAAAAGTGCTTCTGAGGTTGAGCCCCAGATCTCAGCTACCCACTCCGGATGATCTATAAAAGGATTCCTATTACCCTGGTAGCCAAAAACACCTTCATGTCTGGCCATCTCGGCAGCATCAACCGGGTCCGCTTCATGCCACTCAATCAGTGTATACAGGACACCTAACTCAGGTGCATTTGAAAAGCTTATTCTGTCAACCAATTCGAGGTTTAATCGATCACTTTCGTACCGAACATCCATGTAGAAAAGTATTCTTGCAACATCTCCTTTTATCTCATCTCTTGGCTCCCAAAAATCAGAAGTAGTATAGGTATCTGGAGCTTCTCCTTGTTCGTTCGCCGCGATATGCTCTACATCATTGAAGTCCTTGTTACTCTTTGATGTATTTACTGTAGCATCAGATGGTCTCAGGTTGTGAGCATCAGTGAATGCGGTATCTGAGGAGCTGGAAAAACCATGTGAAGATGGCCAGGTATGCTCTCTATTCCATCCATCATTCCCATTTGCAAAGTCCGCTTTGGGAACTGAAGTATTTTTATAAAAGACAATTACATTGTTTGAATTGTTCGGATCTTCATCAAGATCTGGTAAGATCGTATCCCTAAACTCGTCGTAAGATCGAACGGTGTGATCATTGATAATTTGATGAAGTTTAAGCTTTAATTCATTGCCAGTCAAGCCGCTTGTTCCTTCATAGTAATCTTGTCCATGCATAGTACAAGCCAAGCCGATAAAAAGTGGAATAAAAAACAAAAACCTCATATGAAAATATTTAAATGAATTAGATAGGCAAAAAAAAAGCGCTCCCGGGTTGGGAGCGCTTTTACCAACAATAACTTATTCTGTGAGCGTGGACCAGGCAGATCCATCATATATCACGTTCATAGTAAATGTGTCATTACCAGGTTTCCATACAGCGTAGCTAACAAGGTATTTTTGACCTGCAGGAATCGGTCCGAACAACGTCTCCAACCTACTAGTGATAGACTCGAATATTTCAGTACTGGACCAAAGACCAATATCGTAGTTGCCGAATGTTGCCATGCTATTAGATCCGTTAGGATTACTTGAGGCATAGGCTGCCGATATTGCCGTATAGTCATCGCCTGTTAGGGAATATTTGATCGTATTGTCAGGCTCCCATACGGTACCATTGTGTCCAAAATTGAGTGTTTCCGCCGTAGTCTGAGCGACATCACCATATTCTCCCCAATCAGTTCCATCAAAAATGAACAACGCAACAGACTGGCTAGTCCCTGGACCATTGTCCCAATTCCATTGGATCAATGCCTGATCACCGGCAACAGCGAAAATCTTTGTGGCTTTGAGCCAGAATGGAATATTGTCCTCGCCCTCGTCCTCAAAACTAAAGTCAGGAGGACTTTCACCAAAAAAGTCGGCATATGAATCGTCAGGTAGCGGTTCAGCCCACATCCAGGCACTATTCGACACAACCCAAACTACTCTCGTAGTAACAGTAGACGTACTACCATTGTTGAAATACTCATGTGTTATATCTAAATAATCGCCATCGGAACCCTCACCTACTTTAAAATCAGCATATACGGGGACATCTGCAGCCAGATCGCTGAAGTTACCAAATCCGAACCCAAGATCTGTATATTCCTGATCTGTCACTGTAAATGACTGCTGATCTCCTCTGATATCAGGCGAACTTCCATTAAAGAAATCGTAGGTGACCGCCGCTGAAGACCCGTCACCAAGAGCAGGAAATACGTCAGCTAAAACCACCGGTATCGCAGATCTGACATCTTCATCACTGCTGAAATTGCCAAAGCCTGCACAACTGCAAAAATCATCAGCCGTGTCATAATCGTCTTCCGTAAGCGTATACACAACATCAGAAACAGGCACACTGTTTTGCTCTTCGGCAACTTTGAGTTCGTCCTCAAGGGGATTACAAGCACCAATTGCCAACAGTATTAACAAAAAATATTTATTTATAAATTTCATCTTTCTATTCCTTTTAATGCTTTAAAATCTAACCTTTACTCCGGCGGTCCATGTGACTCCCGCACCGTAGAAGAACTGGGAATTCTGTGCTGTGCCACCAACGTAAACATCGCTAATAACACTTCCGCCATCCTGCACATCGGCAATGTATTCTACATCACCGACATTGAAAACATTTCCAATGAACGATGCATCCAACCCTGCAAGCTCAAAATCATACTTGAGGTTTAAATCCAACAAGCCGTATGCTGGAGCTTTCCAGGCATCCACACCTTCCGCGGTAGGATGAGATCGATCCGTAGGATCAAAATCGGCATACAAATTATCGTAGTAGTTAAAGTCTGCACTGAATCTAAGATTTGGCATCAGGTTGTAAGCAATCCCAATGGCTGCCGTAGTCTGAGCAGCATCCCCTACCTGCAACCCCGCTATAAATGCGTCAACAGTTGCGATTGGTGTAGGATTTCCTTCGTCAAATACGCCGACATCCGTCAGATTGTTCTGCCAAGTCCAATCTCCTACTGAAAGCATTCCTGATATTTGTAATACTGTCGATGGTTTATAAACAAAATCAATCTCGATTCCTTGATGCAGCGCATCAACACCCAGGAAGTTAGCAGTCAAAGTCACATCCTCTTCTGTCGGTAAACCAGCATCTCGAGTAAATTGGAAAGAATCCGTAAATGTTCGATCTCTCCACTCTGTACGGTAGAAATTCAGATTTGCACTGAACCTCGTGGAACGATACCCTAGGCCAATTTCATTGCTGAATATTTTCTGATTCTCTGCGCTAGAGTTTGGATCTTCGTTGTCAAAGTTGGGGAAGACAGCATCAAATCCTGGCGCCTTCTCAAAATACCCAACATTGGCAAAAACATTCCAGTTAGTGTTCAGGTTGTAATTCGCACCACCTTTTACCATGTAACCAAAAAAGTTGAAGGTTCCGACTTTTTGCTGCGGATCACTATCAAGATAATTGAAGAAGTCTTCTCGATCGTATCCTGTGTTTGACGCTGATAAAGATACAAATGCAGACAACGCATCTTGACTATATTCTAACTGGCCGAAAAAGCCCAACCATTTTACAATTCCATCATTGTGATAATCAATCTTATCTCCTACTCGAGCAGCGTTTATAGGGTTATTAACATTATCATCATCCAAATAGAATTGACCGCCTAACAAATTAGTAACTTCTCTAAAGTGCTGGCCTCTGTAGTTACGCCAGTCCAGTCCACCAATCAAAGTTAGCTTGTCAGAAAGTTCATATCTCAAGGTGGATAAAAGTCCGTACCAATTGTGATCGTTTCTTGAAGCTCTCATGACAGCATCAGAACCTAATCCACCTAGTGCAACATTCTCATCATAGATTCTTTGCAGATTAATGGTTCCATCTGGAAAATTGTATCCATCAACATTTCCCTCAAGTTTGCCTCTATTCGAACCAATGGCGCCTCCGCCTCCACCGGTACCCCAAGAGCCATAAAGCGCTGTCGAAAGCTCCATTCCATCATTAATCGTCCAGTAGTGGTTCAATGACAACTGTGGCTTATGATAGAAGTTGTCCTCCACGCTTAGTCTTTGGCCGTTTAAGAACCCCCAGTTGGAATTGTGTTTGATTCCTCTAGGGCTGTTTTCAAATGTGCCAAGGTTATGCTGTGTTTGTCGTTGACCATGTCGTTGCTTAGCTCCAATTGCAGTGAATGTAACTTCATGGCTGTCGTTGATTTTCTTAGCGATGGTTGCAAAATAACTGTGTCCCAAAAATTCGGTTCCGTCGACAAAGCCATTACCTTCCGTCCTAGAACCAGCTATTGTGAAGGCCCATCCATCGTCCGTCAACCCAGACGATAGCTCAAAACCAACTTTCTGAAAAGAATCATTTCCAGACATAAGCGTAAATGACCCTCCCTCGTTTCTCTCGGAAGCCTTTGATACAATGTTGATCGTACCTCCAATCGAAGGAACAGCAACTTTCACAGCACCTAAACCCCTCTGGACTTGTACCGTGTGAGTGGCATCTGTTAAACCAGCCCAGTTGGACCAGAAAACACGCCCATTCTCCATGTCGTTTACGGGAATACCGTTGATAAGTACTGCTACATTCTCGGAATTAAATCCTCTGACGGCGATTCTGCCGTCTCCCCATCCTCCACCTTCTCTGGTAGCAAATACTCCAGGAGTTGATTTAAGAATCTCAGGAAATTCCTGGCTTCCTATTTTCGCTTCAATCACATCAGCCTTGATGTTGGACATAGCCACAGGTGTCTTACGATCCACACCATATGATGCAATAACTAAAACTTCATCTAGACCAATTGAACCCGACTGCAATGAAATAGATGACAAATCCGCATCGGCGCTCATCTCCATTGTCTCAAATCCTATGTAGGAAATAACTAAGGTTGCACCGCTGGAAACGTTCAAAGAAAAGGCACCATTAATGTCGGTAATTGTACCGTTGTTAGTGCCTTTTTCAAGAATAGTTGCCCCAATTAGGGCTTCACCAGTTTCGCTATCAGTGATGGTCCCGTTAACGGTAGTTTGTGCTACGGCGATTAGGGAACCCATTATGAGCGAAAGGCATAGTAAGAGTTTTCTCATAATTGTTTTGTTGGTTAATAAATTTTACAAATGCTCGGTTTTCCAGAGAAGAAGAAGGTTTTTCTTCCCGTTGTTTTTTTCAAGACTTTCTAGTTGATGACAAATATTTTGCTAAATGTCAAATCAACCTAGGAATTTAAAAAAAATAAACTATCCGAAACAGTGAATTAACAATTAATTTATCCACATTTTAAAAACACTCAATTAGAGTTATTTCTAATCAACTGATTATCAGAATTTTAAAAAAGTACCTATTTGAGGCTGGCTTCCAATGCCTTTCTAACGGATCCATATTTATCCAGGCAATTCCTTGCTTCCTCCCTGGTCATATGCAAGGTCTCCATGAGCATAAGAACACCACGCTCCACCAATTTTTGATTGGACAGCTGCATGTCTACCATCTTGTTACCTTTCACTCTTCCAAGCTTAATCATCAGCGAAGTAGAAACCATGTTCAACACAAGCTTTTGAGCTGTTCCTGCCTTCATCCTGGTGCTTCCGGTGACGAACTCAGGTCCCACCAAAACTTCAATGGGAAACGCTGAAACTCTGGCGAGCTCAGTTTCCTTATTGCATGTGATGCACCCTGTCAATATTCCACTTTCATTGGCACTCTTGATGGTACCAATGACATAGGGAGTACGACCAGAAGCGGCTATCCCGATTAGTGAATCACTCTTAGAGATCTTGTAGCGTGATAAATCCTTCCATCCTTGCTCCGCATTATCTTCAGCAAATTCTACGGCTTTACGGATCGCCCCATCCCCACCCGCAATCAGGCCGGTAACTAGTTCATGCGACACTCCAAAGGTCGGTGGACACTCAGAGGCATCAACGATTCCCAGGCGGCCACTCGTCCCAGACCCAATGTAGAACAGCCTTCCACCATCTAACATTCTAGGTAGAATTGCACTAACCAACGTTTCTATTTGAGGAATTGATTTTCTAACGGCACTAGCCACCTTTGCATCCTCGTAATTGATATTCATCAGAAGCTCGGAGACCGACATTTGCTCCAGATGATCATACAGCGAATCTGATTCCGTAATTGATTTTTTAGCCATGGTTTTGATGATATAGCACTAGTCCGGCAATGGGTGATTCAACGATATTGCGAATCTTAAAACCTTTGTCAATGCCGACCTGTCGGAGTATGTCTGAAAAATGATAGGCAATGGATCCAGAGAAATTAAATACTTCATCAGCATGTTGATTTTTGAAGAAAAAGGCATGGTAGAAATCTGCAAAGGAATTATAGATCAGCTCATAAATTTCAGGATAAGACTTATGTCTTAGAACGAAGGGCGCAAAGGAGGCTAAAAAGTGATTGGGTTTTGGTTTGTGATATATCTGCTGAATTACCTTGTGTGAAGACA
The DNA here is from genome assembly GCA_028285685.1 of Cyclobacteriaceae bacterium. GTDB lineage: Bacteria > Bacteroidota > Bacteroidia > Cytophagales > Cyclobacteriaceae > Ekhidna. The sequence goes on from JANQOR010000028.1 coordinate 121,672, forward strand.
AGTCAAATTCTTTCTGAAAGGTGTCGATAATCTCCCTTGGAAGCTGTTCTCTAAATACACCCATCATCAATTTCTTTCCGAGATAGGCGCCACTTCCTTCATCTCCAAGCACATAGCCAAGAGATGCGCTCACCTTGTTTACCTTTGAACCATTGTAGTAACACGCGTTTGAACCGGTCCCAAGTATGCATACATTGCCTGGTTTATTGCCACAAAGAGCCCTCGCTGCGCCAACAAGATCGTTCCTCACAAATAACTTTTGCCCCAGAACTTCTCTCAATTCATTCTCTACCTCATCTTTTTGCTCCTCAGTGTCCACACCCGCAGCATAAAAGTATACGGGAATTTCCTTTTCCAGCACATAGCCTAAATTCTGTTGAATACTTTCTTTTAGATCACTAAGGTCATGTGTATAGGCATTAAAGCCGATCGTATTGAATTGCGAAATTTCTCCGTGCTTAAAAACACGCCATTGAGTTTTTGTACCCCCGGCATCACCAACAATAAATGAAGAATCTGTCACACCTGTTAAATTTCCTTTCGTTGTTCTGGATGTTTTTTCAAAATTATACCGCTACACTTTGAGTTTTGATTTTATCAGGTCAATAATTGAGTCGTACTCATCTGGTTCGAACCAATTTATATCATCATATCTTCCAAACCATGTCAACTGCCTTTTTGCGTATCTTCTACTGTTGCGTTTTAGTAACCTTATAGCTTCATCACGATCATACTTTTCATCCATAAAGTCAAAAATTTCAGAATAGCCTACTGTTTGAAGTGCGTTGTGAGCCCTGTAGCCAATGAGTGTTGCAGCCTCTTCAAACAGGCCCGCTTCGATCATCATATCCATTCTTTGATTGATGCGGTCAAAGAGTGCTTCTCTTCCCATATTTAGCCCAATCTTCAAATTTTCATAGGAGGTATTTACTACACGAGAAAGACGAAAAGAGCTAAATTTTTGACCCGTTCCCCGAATGACTTCAAGTGCTCGAATGATCCTTTGACCATTGTTTCGGTCTACTTGCTCGTAATACTCCTCATCTGCCTGCTTTAGTTCATTTAATAGGGCTCCAAGACCAAAGTTCTCAAATTCTCTGTTCAAGCCTGACCGAATACTGGGATCCACGTCGGGGATTTCATCAAACCCTTCCCACAATGCTTTTAAGTATAGACCCGAACCCCCAACTGCGATGATCGGATTCTTTTGAGTGAACAACTCTTGCAGGATTACTTTGGCATCACGACCGTACTCCCCGGCACTATACAATTGCTTTATGGAATGAGAATTAATAAAATGGTGCTTAACAGTTGAGAGTTCTTCACGAGACGGCTTAGCTGTTCCAATTTCCAGTTCTTTGAAGAATTGACGGGAATCTGCCGAAATAATTTCGGTAGCAAACTCCTGGGCTAGACCAATTGCTAGGTCGGTCTTTCCAATTGCTGTGGGCCCTACGATAGAGACTAGTAATGGTTTGGCTACTGTGTCAGACATTATGAAGGCTAAAATGGCTAATTTTAATCGTAATGGCAGTTGTTGACGGTATAACTGATGATTTAAAAAGAGAGATTTCGGAGCTCAAAAGCAAACTTGAGCAATCAGAGCGGGACTACTATTCGCTCGTAGAGAAAACCAACCAGAACCTTAAAGACCTTTTCGACAATTCTAATGACCTGATAACTATTTTCAAACCGACGGGTGAAATTCGATTCGCCAACGCAGTTGTCAAGAACAAACTCGGCTACACCGATGATGAAATTCTCGACTTAAAGTTTCTGGAAGTTGTTCATGAAGATCATCGCAGAAACGCGCTTCAGAATATCTTAAAAATTACCGCAGGCAGCAGAATGGAGCGTTTTGAAACGGTTCTGTTATCTAAATCTGGTAAGAATATCTACGTTACGGGTAAGCTCACTTCAATTTTCGAAAACAACGAGCCTGTAGAGTACAGGTGCGTTTTTTACGACATCTCAGAAAGAATTAGAGCCGAAAGTGCGCAAAGCCTTTACTATCAAATCGCAAACATCACAATCACCGAAAATGACCTTGAGCATCTCTACCTCAGCATCTACGATCAATTGAGCCAAATGCTCATGGTGAAAAATTTCAACATTTCCGTTAAGCAAAAAGGTACTTACGAGTCGATCTTCAGAAGAAACGAGAATGGAGACAGCCTGGCAGGAGATGTTGACAATGCGCTCATGGATTACACGTTTGATAGAAGAAGATCCTTGATTGTATATCAGGATGGCATTGAAAAAATTGAATCCCAGTCTCAAAAGAAATTTAAGGATCCGATGCCTAAAATTTGGCTGGGTGTTATCATCTATTTGAATTCAAGGCCACAGGGTATCATGTCGATCTACAGCTATACCGATCAAAGTGCCTTCAATAACAAAGACCTGGAGCTTCTCGACTTCATTAGTGGTCAAATAAGCTTGGCGATGGAACGGAAAGAGAAGGAGGACAAAATTGAGAATCAGGCTGCTACCCTTGGTGCAATCTTCGATAGCAGTACACACCAGATCTGGTCTGTTGATAGAAAACTGAGGTTTACCTCTTTTAATCACAATTATTCTGAAGCGTTCAGGTCGTACTTTGGACTCGAACCTGAGATTGGAAAAAGCCTTCTTGAGCTGGAAGAAAGTTACTTCACCGACGATCGGAAAAAGTTCTGGGAAGATAAATACAAAGAAGCTTTCCAAGGCAAATTTGTAAATTTTCAGACCAAAATTGAGAGAGGTAACAAAGAGATTTGGCGCGATGTGTTTCTCAACCCCATATTTCTTCCCAATGGAAGGATTGAAGAGTTATCGGTAATTGCCAACGATATTACCGATAAAAAGGAGGCCGAAGTTGCCCTTATTGAGAGTGAGGAGAAGTTTAGGACCATTTTCGAATCATTTCAAGATGTCTACTTTCGATGTGACATGAATGGGATCATTTCAATGATCAGCCCTTCGGTCAAGGAAGTCCTCAGTTACAGTCCACAGGACGTGATCGGAGAAAAGGTCGTGGACTTCGTTCATACAAAAGCTCCATTGAATGGCATTATGGAAAAACTTTTCGAGGAGCAGAGGCTGCGAAATGTTGAAGGGACAGTCAAACATTCAAATGGCACCAAACTAGACTTTCTTTGTAACATTCGGCTGATACAAAAGGAGGATGGTGCTACAGAAATTGAAGGAGTTGGTCGAGATATTTCAAAATTGAAGGAGACGACCAAGGAACTACAACGCGCAAAAGATTTTGCAGAGCGGTCTCTTAAGATAAAGGAACGCTTTTTGGCGAATATGAGCCACGAGATCAGGACCCCGATGAATGGAATCATCGGAATGATCGATCTTATGGGCAGCACCAGGCTTGATACAGAGCAATCGGAGTACATAAAGACCATAAGCAAATCCTCGCAGACGCTACTCAATATCCTTAATGATATTCTGGACCTGTCTAAGATCGAAGCTGGCAAAATGGAGCTCCGGCAGGAGCCTTTTAGAATGGTAAAGACCATTGAAAAAGTGTACGACCTTTTTTCCCAGCAAGCGCTGTTAAGCGACAATGTACTTTACTATCATATTGATGAAAAAATCCCGGATTGGATCGTTACGGACGAAACCCGATTGATCCAGGTACTCTCTAATTTAACCGCAAACGCCATCAAGTTTAGCAAAGAAAAGGGCAACATCAACATTAGTGTAAGGCTGGTAAAATCGAAGAAAAAGAAACATTTCTTCAAGGTTTCGATCAAAGATTCCGGTATTGGTATTTCGGAAAAGGATCAGAAAACCTTGTTTCAAAGTTTCCACCAGCTTGATAATAGCACTACAAAGAATTTTGGCGGTACCGGACTTGGCCTGGCTATTTCCAAAGAACTGGTCAAGTCAATGAATGGAGATATTGGTGTGGTTTCCACTCCAGGCCTGGGTAGCACCTTTTGGTTTACTTTCACAGCAGAAGAAATTTCGCCAGAAAAGGTGAATCTTATACAAACGGACCAATCGTTCACTAAGCAGTTCATAGATAAGGCTCCAAGAATATTGCTTGTCGACGACAATGATGTGAATCGTAAAGTAGCTTCAGGGATCTTAAAAAAATCCGGATGTGAGATCACTGAGGCAAAAGACGGGTTTGAATCTATCGAACTGGCTAAGAAAAACACCTACGATCTCATTTTTATGGATATTCAAATGCCTAAAATGAACGGTGTCAAAGCCACCCAAAAAATCAAAGCGCTCAAACTGAAATCTCAGCCACCAATTGTGGCAATGACTGCCTACTCGATGGAAGAAGATCGCCAAAAGTTTCTTGATAATGGATTGGATGATTATCTGGCCAAGCCCATAAAAGCGGAAATGCTGATCAATAAAGTGAAAAGTTGGTTGGAATTTGAGCCGAAACAGATGACAACAAAAACCCTTTCGGAAACCTCAGAAGCTCTAGTTATAAACCAGAATACAATCAACCAATTGGCAAAATTTGGTGGTCAAGAATTGATTGAAACAACGCTGATCGATTTTGAAGAAGAGGCAGAGGTACTTGTTAAGAATACCAAGAAATTCCTGAAGAAGGGAGATTATGAAGCAATGCGCGGTGAGCTACATACCCTGAAAGGTAATGCGGGCACTTTAGGCATTGAAAAACTATCTAATCAAGCTGCGGCTATTGAAAAATTGCTGAAAGCCAATAAATTTGATAACCTTAAACCTGAAGTATCTCAACTGATTGCTCATTTTGAGGAGTTCAAAGAGAGTAGTCAAAACATGCTTATTACCGATGAGTAAAAAAATTATTGTTGCCGAAGACAGCAGTGTGATCCAGAACCTCACTAAGAAGATTCTGACGCAAATGAACTATGAAATCTCTTCCGTAAAAAATGGTCAACAGGTGCTTGACCTGTTAGAGGAAGATACCTATGACCTAATTCTTCTGGATATCCATATGCCTGTGATGGATGGTATGGAGTGTGCAACAAGGATTAGGAATCTCTCCTCGGATAGTAAAAACATTCCCATCATTGCCATAACCGGAAACGCAAACAATTACGGAATGAAAGATTTCGAAAGTGTTGGAATTAATGATTTCATCCCCAAGCCATTAAATTATGATAACCTGGTTGAGATGGTAAGGAAATACATAACGGATGTCAATTAAGTATACCAAGCATTTTCTGAATAAGCTCGAGGACGTAATGTCAGAAACCGACTACATCCTTAGGTACGAAAAGGGTAATTTTCAATCGGGCTATTGCATATTAAATGATAGCAAGATTGCTATCGTCAACAAGTTTTTTGCACTGGAGGGTAAGATTAATAGTCTCGTAGAAATTCTAAAATCAATTCAGCTGGATCCCTCCAAACTAAGCGAAGGCAATAAAAAGCTTTACGCAGAAATTACTCAAAATCAGCTTCAATTGTGAGAATCACCTTCCTTGGAACCGGTACTTCTCAAGGAGTTCCTGTCATTGCGTGTACCTGTGAAGTGTGTAAATCTCTTGATTATCGTGACAAACGACTGCGGTCCTCGGTCCTGATCGAAACACCAGAGTTCCAGTTGATCATTGATACCGGGCCCGATTTCCGACAACAAATGTTGAGAGAAAGAATCAGCAGGCTTGATGCGGTATTGTTTACGCACGCCCACAAAGATCACACCGCTGGCCTTGACGACATACGCAGTTTTAATTTTCTTCAAAAAATGGAAATGCCGGTGTATGGACAACGCCAAACGCTGGATCAACTCCAAACTGAGTTTGCATACATTTTCTCTGAAAGTAAATATCCAGGGATACCACAAATTAGCTTGAATGCGATCGAAAATATCCCCTTCGAAATAAACGGAAGGGAAATTGTGCCGATCGAAGTGATGCACCACAAGTTACCGGTATTCGGATATAGAATTGGAAATTTCACCTATATCACAGACGCCAACTTTATTTCCGATGAGGAGAAGGAGAAAATTGAGGGGTCTGAGATCCTAGTACTTAATGCGCTTCAAAAAAAAGAGCATATCAGCCATTTCACACTTGAAGAAGCAGTTGAGTTGATCAATGAGCTGAAGCCTCAAAAAGCTTTTCTTACGCATATCAGCCACAAGCTAGGCTCGCATAAAGCGGTTAGTAAGGAGCTCCCAAGCAACATTCATCTTGCACACGACAGTCTCTCGCTGGAAATTGATGATTGATATTAGTTAAGGCTATGTTCAGCAACTACTTCTTCTTGAAAAGACTTGCATCTGCGCTGAAGAAAGAACTTGTCGGACTGTGTTTAGTCGAATGTTATTCACAAAACAAAAATGAGTTGATCATCGGTCTCGCCAATGAGGCAACGGAATTTTGGATAAAAGCAAACCTTGATCCAAACATTTCAATCATTTCCTTTCCAAAAGAAATGGCCAGGGCCCGCAAGAACACGGTGGATTTATTCTTCTCACTTAAGGAAAAAAAAGTTGTTGATTGTGTGGTCTTTGATTATGAAAGATCTTTTGAAATCCAATTTGAAGATCACTTTTCATTGATTTTCAAAATGCACGGACGCAGAGCCAATATTTTACTGGGAAAAGAGAACAAGGTAGTTGAGATTTTCCGCAATTCCCTTTCTGCCGATTTGGAGTTAGAATCGAACTCGCTTAATGCGACCCCTCAACTAGATAAATCAACTTTTTTGAGTGAAAACTGCATTCCGCTGAATATACTTCCAGCACTCGGAAAAGAGATTCAAGTGTATTGGGATAAAAACTTTCTTCATCTAGGGGAAAATGAAAAATGGGTGGCGTTTCAAAAACTACTGGATCAACTAGAGACCAGTCCTATCTTTCTTGACGAGAACAACCTGGTCTTAAGCTTACTACCATTAGAGAATTCAGAAAAAACGACTGATCCGATCGAAGCGGCCAACTGGCTGCATTCCAAGAAAACGCGGGAATTTTATTTTGAGAGAGAGAAGACACAATTAAAAAACAAATTGAATCAACTTATCAGAAAATCCGAAAACTACATTTTTAAGACGTCAGAAAAATTACGAATCGTCCAATCAGGCAGAAATCCAGAGGAAATCGCAAACATAATAATGGCGAATTTGTCGTTGATCGAAAAAGGACGATCCAAGGTGGTTTTGGATGATCTTTACACTGATGGATTTATCGAAATTAAGTTAAATCCCAAACTCTCTCCCCAAAAAAACGCTGAGACTTTTTACCGAAAATCCAAGAATCGTCACAAGGAGATTGAGGCGCTCAAAGAGAATATTGCTGAAAAAGAACAGCGAATTGCCACCCTAAATCATCAAATGGCATTGTTGGAGCAGGTTGAAGAGCCTAAAGAACTGAAGCGCTTTCTTAAATCGAATCATTTTGAAAAGTCCGATAAAGGAACTGAAAGGAACCAACCATATCACGAGTTTGAAATGGAGTCCTGGCGTATCCTGGTGGGCAAGAACAGCAAGTCAAATGATGAGTTGACATTAAAAGTCGCAACAAAAAATGATCTGTGGCTTCATGCAAAGGATGTAAGTGGATCACATGTGGTGATTAAAGAGAAACCAGGCCAGAATTTCCCCATGCATATCATAGAATATGCCGCTGCTCTGGCCGCCTCCAATTCAAAAAGAAAAACCGATTCCATCTGCCCCGTTATCTATACGAAGAAAAAATTTGTTCGGAAGCCCAAGGGTTCAATTCCAGGTACTGTTGTAGTTGAAAAAGAGGAAGTAATCCTGGTCGAACCCAAGGTAGATTGAGATGTTCTCTTCAGATATCCCAGTCCTCATTGATTTGTCTAATGGCTGGATACGCTGTAAGATCATATTGACAAGGAACAATTGAAACATAGTTGTTGGCTAAAGCTGTCTCATCATTATCTTCTCCCTTGTCATGATTAACAAAATTGCCTACCATCCAAAAATATTTTCTGCCATATGGGTCATTTCGCTCATCAAAGTCCTCTTCCCATGCCGCATTGGCCTGGCGACAGACCTTGATTCCTTTGATCCTTTCTTTTTGAATCGGTGGGAAATTCACATTTAAGGCCACTCCCTCGCGTAAGCCCTTATCCAGAGTTTCTCTAACAATCTTTAGGAGGTATTCGTCAATGTGTGACATGTCCGCTTCGATATCGTAATCACATAAGGAAAAACCGATGGCTGGGCAACCCTCAATAGCTCCCTCAATCGCTGCACTCATCGTGCCTGAGTAAAGAACACTAATCGAACTATTGCTTCCGTGATTTACCCCAGAAACAACCAAATCTAGTTTTCGGTTTTTTAGCACATAATGTTTAGCCAACTTGACACAATCTGCTGGAGTGCCGCTGCATTCAAATGCCTGTATTTCTCCAAATATGGTATTTGGCTTCAGTCTCAAGGTGTCGCCTACAGTAATCGCGTGTCCCATTCCGGATTGGGGACTGTCGGGAGCTACAACGACGACCTCTCCGATTGTGCTTACTAACTCTACTAATTTGCGAATTCCTCCTGATGTGATACCATCATCGTTGGTCACCAGGATCAAGGGTTTTGACATAGTTACTAAATAGAATTGTAAAAGGATGTAATTCTAATCAAATCTCGTACATCATCAGAATCGAGCCGATTATCCTTCATGAATTTTTTAACATCCGCCTGCTTCCTGCGCATGATCAGGTACAGATCTTTCTTTCGCCCGGAAAAGTAGGTTATCTCACCTTTTGTATTTAGAAAATAAAAGGAATATTGAACCACAGTCCTTGGGTAGTTGGAGCCACCCCAATAGGGAGAGTTCGAGGCCTGTGCCTGCTGCACAATCGCCTCTCTTGTCAGTAATGAAAGAGGTCCTTCATATAGCAATTCAAACAAGATTGGAATTTTGTAGTCGAAATTCACCTTATGCGGAATGGAATAGAACTGACGATATGTATTTAGGATCTCGTCATTGATCTCGAAGTAAAATATTTTGTGGCTAGAGAAAGAATGCAGCTTTTGGCCTATTGCTAATGTGACAATGTTGGTCTGCATATCGTATCTTAACTTCCCACGAACGGTGTCTCTATCAGCCGTGACAAGAAATCCCTGGTGAAAAACCTCAGATGAAAATTTTTGTGCCTGACTCAACGAGGAACCAGCTATAAGCAATATCGTCAGTATCCTTTTCAATTATTTCAAGATTTCATGACCTAATTTATCACGCTTAGTCTCCAGGTACTTTTGATTGTGCGAATTAGGAATAATCTCTATTGGTGTATTTTCCACAATTTCCAAGCCATATCCCATCAGCCCTACTCTTTTCTTTGGATTGTTTGTTATCAAATTCATTTTCGAGATACCCAAATGTCTCAAGATCTGTGCTCCCACACCATAATCTCTCTGATCAGCGTTGAAGCCTAATTCCAGGTTAGCCTCCACTGTATCCTTTCCCTGCTCTTGCAACTTGTAAGCTTTCAGCTTATTCAGCAATCCAATACCCCTTCCTTCCTGGTTCATGTATAAAACGACTCCTTTTCCAGCTTGTTCTACCATTCGCATCGCACTATGAAGTTGGCCACCACAATCACAGCGACATGAACCAAAAATGTCGCCTGTTATGCATGACGAATGAACACGTACAAGCACGGGCTCATCTTTTTCCCATTCTCCCTTTATCAAGGCTAAATGATGTTCATTAGTGTTTGTTTGGAGAAACGCCTTGAGTTGAAAATTTCCAAACTCTGTGGGCATACTCACTTCTATCTCTTCCTCAATTAACGATTCCTTCTGCATTCTATACTCTATGAGATCCTTGATTGCTATGAGTTTCAAATTGAACTTATCCGCAATTATTCTCAAATCAGGAAGCCTTGCCATAGTACCGTCTTCCTTGAGAACCTCAACAAGTACACCAGCGGGATAGAGGCCTGCAAGTCGTGCTAGATCAATGGTGGCCTCCGTGTGGCCAGCTCTTCTGAGCACTCCACCATTTTTAGCTTTTAACGGGAAAATGTGTCCCGGTCTGCCAAGATCTTCTGGCTTAGTTTCAGGATGAACAAGCGCCCTAATTGTTTTAGAACGATCGGACGTTGAAATCCCGGTCGAGGTGTCCTTCGCAATCAAATCGACAGAAACAGTAAACGGAGTTTCATGCAGAGCTGTGTTTTTTCCAACCATTAAGTCAAGTTCTAGCTCATCGCATCGGTCTTCTTTCAATGGAGCACAGATCAAACCCCTTCCCTCTCGCGCCATAAAATTGATAATCTCGGGGGTAACCTTTTCAGCTGCGCAGATGAAATCTCCCTCGTTTTCCCGATCTTCATCGTCCACTACGATCACAATTTCTCCATTTGCAATGGCCTCAATGGCCTCTTCTATTTTATCTAGCATGCTATCCTACTAATACAATTCCTAAAATCTTTGCAATTGATACTCTCACTTTCTCTAACTCAATAATCTCATCTAAAAGTTCATCTGTTTCCTTTTCAGACGTTGCATTCTCTAACTTTTTCTTCTCTTCCGCGATCAAATGTTGAATAATTCGAAATTTAAGTCTTAAAACGTTCGTATATGTTACATCCCGTAAAAATTCCGTCTCCCTGGGAACATGAATATTATGTTTTTCCTTCCAGTCCTGGCTGATCTCATATTTATCTGCCACCAAATCCACTACAGTTCTTCTCACATCCTCATCAGGGTGGTTGATTAGATTTTCTCCATCGATGATCTCGCCCTCCCTTAGTTTTTCCTTGAAAAAATCAATAATCTTCTTGTAGGTCATATTCGAAAACTGAATTTCTTCAGATTCATTCAAGAAATAATTGATTAAGTATTGATCCTGAAGTTCTCGGGTTTGAATCTTGTTTTTACCGTAGTTTACAAGCACTCGAACACTTTCCCTCTCCTGAAGTTCAATAATCTGACCGATGTCCATTTTATCGAGCAAATCTTCCTTTTCAGGCGGAATCTCCGGTAGTGGAACAGGTTCAGGCTGCTGTCCCTTTCTTTTCTCGATCAGGATCTTGTTTTGTTCAGCTACCAGAACCGACTCGGAAATACCCATCAAAGTGCTACAATCTTTGATATAGACTGTTCTTTTAACCGGGTCATTAATCTTGGAAATGCTCGATACAATCTCCTTGATTACCCCTGCTTTTTTGACAGGATCATCGCCAGTCTCATCAAGCAAGACCTTCGTTTTGAATCGGATGATATCCTGAGCCTCTTCAATGATAAAATCTCTGAAACCTGAGGGCCCCAATGTCTTAGAATGACTATCCGGATCCTCACCTTCCGGCAGTGCCACAGCCTTTACATTGAGATCGCCTTCTAAAAGCAAATCGATTCCTCGCAATGCTGCATTTATACCTGCAGGATCACCGTCGAAAATCACAGTCACATTTTCCGTGTATCTGCGTATCAACTTCACCTGGTCATCCGTCAGCGCGGTTCCAGAGGAAGAAACTACATTTTCAACACCTGATTGGTGTAATGATATTACATCCGTGTATCCTTCCACCAGGATACAAGAATCTTCCTTCCGAATTGCACTTTTTGCCTGGTATAATCCATACAAAACCCGACTCTTAATGTAGAGCTCTGTCTCAGGGCTATTTATATACTTCGGCTGCTTGTCATTACTAGTGAGTTTTCTACCTCCAAAAGCAATCGGCTTTCCTGAAATATTGTGGATGGGAAAAATAACCCGACTTCTGAAGCGATCATAAGTCCTTTCCTCCTTGGTTATAACCAATCCCGCTTCTTCGAGGAGGTCCTTCTTGTAACCTTTCTTTATCGCATCATCATATAGTCCATCCCATATCTCCTTTGAATAGCCAAGTTCGAATTTTCGAATTGTATCCTCTGAGAAGCCACGTTCTTTGAAGTAGGTGAGTCCAATGGACTTTCCTTCATCCGTTTCGTGTAAAACTTCCTGAAAATATTGATTTGCGTAGCTCAGGACAATGTAAAGGCTCTCTCGTTTATTTTGAGCAGCCATCGCCTCATCAGACTGCTCTTCCTCCACAATTTCGATTCCGTACTTCCCCGCCAGGTACTTCAATGCCTCCACGTAACTAAGGCCATCCATTTCCATTACAAACGAAATTGCATCCCCGCCTTTCCCTGAGCTGAAGTCTTTGTAAATCCCTTTGGAAGGTACTACATAGAAGGAAGGGGTCTTTTCATTCGAAAAGGGACTTAACGCTTTGAAGCTGGAACCTGATCGCTTTAGCGAAACAAAATCGCCCACTACATCCACAATATCAATGCGATTTTTAATTTCCTCTATGGTTGATGGGTGGATCAATGGAACAATTTTGAAATTTGAAATGTAAAATTACTTAAATGCAAAAAGTCCAGAATAGCTAAACTTGCAGTTCAGATGGAACTAACCAAAGAAAATCTACTAAGAGCCCTTAGCCACGTACAAGATCCGGATCTAAAAAAAGACCTGGTGACGCTTGGCATGATTCAAAATATTCATGTTGGCGAAGGCAGAGCTGCTTTCGATGTGGTTTTGACTACACCTGCATGCCCCTTGAAGGAGGTAATCCGAAAAGATTGCGAAGAAGCGATTGCTAAGCATTTAGGCGATGTGAAGCTGACTATCAACATGACTTCCGATGTTACCACTCAACGAAACGAAGGACCAGTTCTTCCTGGTGTAAAGAACATCATTGCAATTTCCTCTGGGAAGGGTGGAGTTGGAAAATCCACCATTTCTTCAAATCTCGCTGTAGCATTAGCCAGAACGGGTGCAGAAGTTGGACTAATCGATGCTGATATCTTCGGTCCTTCCATTCCAACTATGTTCAATTGCGAGTTCGAGCAGCCAACCGTAGTTCAAGAAGATGGGAAGAACAAGATTGTTCCACTGCAGCAATATGGGGTCAAGTTGCTATCAATTGGTTTTTTGACCAACAGTGAAGATGCGGTAGTATGGAGAGGACCTATGGCTAGTTCTGCCCTTAAGCAATTTATTGGTGACGCTAAATGGGGAAATCTCGATTATTTGCTAATTGATCTTCCTCCTGGAACCAGTGATATTCACTTAACGCTGGTCCAAAGTGTGCCCGTAACCGGCGCGTTAGTGGTTACCACTCCCCAAAAAGTGGCCCTTGCAGACGCGCAGAAAGGAATTTCCATGTTTAGGCAGAAACAGATCAATGTACCTATCCTGGGACTCATAGAAAATATGTCATGGTTTACTCCCGAGGAGCTTCCTGACAATAAGTATTTTATCTTTGGGAAAGATGGAGGACGAAACTTAGCGGAAAAGAATGGTGTTGAACTACTTGGGGAGATCCCAATTGTGCAATCCATACGCGAAAGTGGGGATAATGGATTCCCAGTTGTAATGAAGGAGGGTGAGGTTTCAACAGCTTTCAATACACTTGCTGAGCGGGTTGCGCAACAGGTAGCGATTAGAAATGCATCATTGGATGAGACTAAAAAGGTTGAAATGACCGTTTAAACTTATGCCTGAATTAATCGATAGGATAGAAAGCGCATTGGAAAAAATCAGACCTTATCTTGAGGCTGACGGTGGAGATGTGAAGGTGGTCAAGATAGATAAGAATAAGAATGTGGTTTTGGAGTTGCTGGGAAACTGTGGGTCTTGTCCTATGTCTACAATGACCCTAAAAGCTGGCGTTGAAGAAGCTATCAAAAGAGAAGTACCAGAAATAAAAGGCGTCCATGCAGTCAACATCACTTCACCTGACGATCCCAACGCGAAGCTTCCGCACAGCTAACCGCAAATGGCAGCTATTTCTCTCCGTAATCCTCATTTTTAGTACCCATCCCTTCCTGGCACAGGACAGATGCGGTGCTGTTGCCCCTGATTCCAATGTGTTCGAGCCCTGGCTTCAAGAAAAAATTCAAAACAGAAGTAGACGTTCACAGGTCAATGACCCAGCTAACGTATACGAAATTCCAGTAGTGGTACACGTCATTGAACCTACTTCAGGCAGCTTAAACATCACGGACGAACGAATAGAAAGGCAAATTGAAATACTAAATGAAGACTTTCGAAGAACCAATGCGGATGCCACGAACACACCTACAGAATTTCTCCCTGTGGCTGCCGATACGGAAATACAGTTCACTTTAGCAAGGCAAGATCCAAATGGAAACCCCACGAATGGAGTTGTTCGAGTAAGAGGTACCAGAGATTGGTATAGCTCATTCATCCATCTGGACCTTATCAGGTCTGAAAGCTACTGGCCTCCGGACAACTACCTGAACTTATTTGTTCTTGACCTGAATACATTCTTAGGATGGGCATCCTTCCCCATCACCTCCATTCCTGGTATCAACAACACCTCTGACGACTCCATCTGGGATGGGGTGCTCGTAGATTATGAGTACTTTGGTGAAAACCCCTCCTCTTCCGCTTTTCCAAGCTTTGGCAGGACAGCAACCCACGAGATTGGACACTATCTTGGTCTGCGTCATATCTGGGGAGACGGGGGTTGCGGAGTAGATGATTTTGTGTCTGATACGCCTGAGGCAGACGATGACAATGGTGGACTATCCTCCCCTTGCACATTTCCAAAACCAGACGACAATACTGTCTGCGCTACACCGGAAATGTTTCAAAACTACATGGATTACACTGACGATGGGTGTATGAATCTTTTCACCGAAGGGCAGAAACTCCGTATGAGAACGGTGCTGGAAAATTCACCACGAAGACTTTCGCTAGTCTCTTCTCCCGGGTTGATCGAACCGACACGCTTTGCAAATGATCTGGCCGTTGCAAATGTGCTTTCGCCAAACGAGGGGCTGTGCGATGGTGTAGTAAGCGCGATTGCTGAGGTCGCGAACTATGGAACCACTGTTATTAATTCGTATTCCGTAGGATTATTTGTTGATGGATCCCAGTTACAAGTTATTGATCAATCTACTTCGCTTGATGTCGACAAGCAGGAGACCATCACATTCAGCAGTGAATTGGTTACTTCTACTCCTGCCGACATTGAAGTTCGTGTTATCAGCGTAAATGGAGCAGCTGATGGGAATCCCTCCAACGACTCAGGATCGATTTCTCTTTTTCAATCATCAGCGATCTCTCTTCCTTTTTCTGAAAATTTTGAATCAAACCTGAATATCTTGGGAGATCACGGGGCGGGCTTCCCATGGGAGGTGGCCACTGCGATGAAAGAAACTAGCGTCAACAAAGCATTTCAGTTTAAATCCTTCGATAACACAACCGCATTTGGCAAAACGACTGCAATAAAGACACCAATCTTTGATCTTTCAGGCATTAATTCCGCAGAATTAGCCTTTAGCTATGCCTATGCCCAGACATCTGGCACCTTTTGGGATGGCTTGTCAGTCAAAGTAAGCACGGACTGCGGTGCGACCTTTTCTGACGCGTTCATTTTCGATAGTTATGGCTCAGATCTGGCAACTGCAACCCAGACGGACAATTCATTTGCACCGCAAGGTCTGTCAGATTGGCGTGACACGACGATAAACATTACTCAGTTTGCTAATTCTGATGGTGTACAGTTTGTGTTCGCTGGTCAGAATGGAGGAGGAAATAACATCTATATAGATGACATCACTATCCGGCAAACGAATTTACGCCCCTTGGATGTCAGCGTGATTCAGGTAGAATCTCCCATCCTAACATGTAGAAGCAGTACTTCTGCCGATTTCCTTGTAAGAAACGTAGGTTTTGAGGAAATCACCAGTTTAACATACACATATACCAGTGGTGGAAACAGCTTGACAGAAACGGTTGGAGATCTCTCAATCCTGTCCGGAGGATTTCAAACAATCAGTGTAGATATTGATCTGGCGGCGGGAGAAAACGAGAATAGGATGACCATTACTGATGTAAATGGCCTGCTGGACAATGACGTAAGCAACAACACCGTATTTTTCACAATAAATAATGCTGATAATGCGGAGAATTATCCCCTCCTAGTCGATTTCGAGACGTCACATAACTGGTCATCTTTTACGGATTCTGAAACACAACTTTGGTCGAGGACATTGGCTAACTCCACATGGGCTTTGCAGGCAGATGCTTTCAATTCATCAGAGTTGGGTAGTCAGAGCTGGTTCATAAGCCCCAATTTAGGTATTGGGACATTGGATAGTGCAGGTCTATCCTTCAAAGCTTCCTATGCAGAGCGGCCTGGCTTTACGGACCGACTTCAGGTGTTGATGTCTGTTAATTGCGGTGAGTCCTACACATTTGAATTGCTGAACGCCTCATCTGATTCACTGGCGATCACACAATCCACCTCTTCCTGGGTGCCAGAGTCGGATGCGGACTGGAAGGAATTCAACATAGACATGAAATCTTCGATTGCCTGGAGGGATGATATACGGCTGGCTTTCGTTTTCACCAATGGAAATGGTAACAACCTGTATATTGATGATATTCATGTCGGCATCAAGCCAGATAACCTCGGTGGAGGCAGCATTCGACTGTTTCCAAATCCAGCCACATCTGTTTTCAACATTGCCTTTTCTCTTCCGGAAAGAGATGATGTTACGGTTCAGCTGATAGACATTTCTGGAAGAGTTATTTATACGCAGATGTTCGAGAATGTCTTAGATCAAGTGCTTGATTTCAATACAATTTCCGAAGAAGGTTTTTATTTTGTGAAAATTACCGGGAATCAAATCAACGAAACGGAAAGACTGTACATTCGCCGTTAATTAATTAGGTTAGCTAAAAGATACCAATGTCCTTTAAGAAACCAACCTCAATCAAAGATCTGCTCATTCATATAGCAGTCGTTCTGGGCTCCTCTATTTTCTTGGTAGTTTTCATCTTTTACATCTATCTACCGCTTAGAACAAATCATGGTGAGACAATTACGGTTCCAGATGTTGTTGGCATGTCTCCTGAAGAGCTGAGCGAGTTTCTTGATCGCAGAAATTTGCGATTTGAGGTGACAGAAGATAGCAGTTACTCCTCTGAGTTTGAACCCTTATCGGTGTTGAGACAAATCCCTAAGCCCAACACCAAGGTGAAAGAAAATCGAAAAATTTACGTTACTCTAAATGCTGAAAGGCCGCCATTGGTTCGGATGCCGAGAGTAGAGGATCTCTCGCTAAAAAGTGCTCAAATGGTATTAAAGTCCTACGATTTAAAATTAGGAAAGATCAAATTCGTCCCTGATGACTTTTTCGGAGTAATCCTGGAAGCTAAGATGGATGGGAGAAATGTCCTTGAGGGTGAAAATATTGAGAAGGGATCGACCATCGACCTGGTGGCCGGCGATGGGTTTGGAAATACCATCTTTCAATCTCCCAACCTTATTGGTCTGGAGCAAGAAGAGGCCGAGGTGGTCATTATTGGTTCCGGACTCAAAGTTGGCAAGGTTAGGTTCACGACAATGGAGGAAGCCGGCTTTGTTGTACAAGATTCCCTTGGACTTGACATAATTGAGTATCGACCAGTTCCGCCAGGTAGTGTACAACAACAATATCCTGAAGCTGAGACGATTTTGAAAATCGGAGATCCAATAGACATCTGGATTTATCAACCGGATTCCCTACGATCAGGAACAACAATTCTTGACACTCAATGAGGGGCGGACTCTACATTTTATTGACTTTAGTTTTGCAGATTTCAATTGCACAACTGAAAGTCAGGCCCGTCGTAGATCATCCAAATCCATCAGGGAGGACGTCATCAATAAACAACATTGATCCTGCCTCACTTCCATTCTGGGACGATTTCTCTATCGCAAACCGGACAGCTGACAGCATCCGAGTGTGGGGTCTGGACACCACACGACAGTGGGACTTTGAGCTAAGTTCAAATGTTTTTATCAATTCCACTTTGGCGATAAACCCACCTTCCTACAATGTTGCTACTTTCGATGGGCTCGACCGAAATGGAGATTTCTATGTAAGAGACAATACTGCCACAGGCTTAGCAGACGAGCTGGTTTCTACCCCAATTGACCTAACCGGAAAAAGTGTAGGAGATGATATCTATTTTTCATTTTACTGGCAAGCTGGTGGAAATGTTGAAAAACCTGAGGAGGGAGATTCCCTTGTACTTCACTTTATGAATAGTGACTCCCTTTGGATACCAATCTGGCATGCTGAGGGAGGTGAAGATCTTGACGAATCAATTTTCACACAGCAAATCATTGAAGTTACCACAGCTTTTTTCAGCGATAAATTCAGATTCAGATTTCAATCCTATGGAGACCTGGATGGTCCGTTTGATGCATGGCATGTCGACTGGATCTACTTAAATGAGGGGCGCAACAATGTGGACATAGGCTACTTAGATCGAGCTTTTACTGGAGATTTGACCTCCCCGTTAAAGCCGTTTAAATCGGTACCGCTTGTGCAATTCAATGTAGACAATCGATTTGTTACGAATCAACGAATCGAAGTAAGCAACCTGGATGCGACTGATCTTTATCCCATCGACGTAGCCTATACGATCAGTAACACGATCGACGATAATATCTTTATTAGCGATGCTGACCGCGCCTACGCGGTATTGTTTCCATTGGAGCAGGACACCATCACACTGTTGGATTCTGACCTAGTTCCGATCAATCTATCAGATGTTGATTTTTCAGGCATCACTGCCTACGATTCCGTTGTACTTCAGACAGCTATTTCATTAAAGTCTAACGATGGTGTACTAGACGGAACTGTTGTCGATCTGCGAATCAATGATACCATCCGTCAGAACTATACTTTACACAACTACTATGCATTTGATGATGGTACAGCAGAGTTTGCAGCTGGGACCAACATAAGAAACGGTCAGGTAGCAGTGCAATTCTGGGTAGAACAACAAGACACAATTACGCATGTGGATTTCAACTTCCCAAACATTGCCCCAATTCTACAATCGCCTCCAACCTTGACTTTGAAAATAATGCGTAGTCTTTCTCCTGAGTTTATGCTCACCTCTGAGCAGATAACCGTAGAGTACAATGAGTCAAGGGATTCCTTTACGAGATATGAGTTGAGTCGTCCGGTGGTGGTTACAGATAC
Organism: Cyclobacteriaceae bacterium; assembly: GCA_028285685.1. Classification (GTDB taxonomy): domain Bacteria; phylum Bacteroidota; class Bacteroidia; order Cytophagales; family Cyclobacteriaceae; genus Ekhidna. The sequence goes on from JANQOR010000028.1 coordinate 140,602, forward strand.
TTTTTATGTAGCATACCAGCAATTCATCAATGATTACATTGGAATCGGCTTTGACAGAAGCAATCCGGATGCTGCACAGCACATTTTTGAAAATAAGGATGGAGATTGGATCCAAAATGTGAGCCTGAGTGGTGCCCTGATGATTCGGCCAGTATTTCAAAATGGTCTTGAGTTTGTTTTAGGGAATGAGCCGCAGTCGGACCTTGTTGTCTACCCAAACCCGACAGCAGGAACGTTTAGAGTGGATGTGGATTATCAAAAAATTGAACTACTTGACTTGAGCGGAAGGGTTTTACATTCGGAAAAAAGTCGATCATTCCATGATATTTCTAATTTCCCACAGGGCGTATATTTGCTAAAAATTCACCTAAAAAATTCGCACCACATACAAAAAATCATTCTGGAATGAGTGAAGATATAACCTGTCAAGAAGTAAAAAAGCGATTAGACGAAGGAGTGGTATTCCATTTCATTGATGTAAGGGAGGAATGGGAGCACACCGAGGTAAATATCGGAGCAAAATGTTTTCCGCTTGGAGAACTCCCCCAGAATCTTGAAGCGTTGAATCAGTTCAAATCGGAAGAGATTGTGGTACATTGCAAGACCGGACCACGAGGAAACCGTGCCAAAAAGTATCTGACATCACAGGGGTTTACAAATGTAAGAAACATGCAGGGTGGAATTACGGAGTTCCTTGAACTACAGGAATCTCCAGGACAAGCGGCCGGGGACTGAAGCAAATAATAAATATCACCAGGGCAATCCAGCCGATCACTTTTCTTCCTGTACTCAGATCCCGATCCTCTACAACAGGTGGATGGTCCACACCTAGAAACCTTCCAATTAGCACTGAGAACAGCAGCCATCCTTGGTATCCTTCCCAGCCTGTGAACAGGTTGATGAGAAATTGCAAAGTAAGTAGAACAGTGGCATAGAGAAGTCGGTCTTTTCTCTCCTTGAAAACACTATAGGCTGCTATGTAAACCACAATTAAGTAAAGACTAACGGAGACCAAGAAATCCCTAAGGCTACCCAAGGACAGATCCTGCATATCATCAATGCTCACCCAACCAAGACTTGCGTACAAAATGAAACATGTGAATAGTATTCTTGATATAACCGCGTGCTTCCGAGGGCCAAAAAGTCCAAAAAGGACATGGCCACCATCTAGCTGCCCAATGGGCAAAAGGTTGAGTGCCGTAAAGAAAAGCGCTAAGTAGCCAGCAAGCAGCCAGGGATAGTGCATAAGCTCATTTTCATGAGGGACCAAGTCTGGATCTGCAACGTAGCTTTTAAAGAAATCAAAAAGAAGATTTCCTCCTAGATGAATGACAATTCCTTCGCTCGCTTCAATCGCCTCATCAACCGTTTGGAATCGTTCATACTCCGGATGTATTTGATAAATGTAATCCTGAGGCGGTAGGTTTGAGAATCCATAGTACAGAACTCCGAGTGCAATTACGAAACCTGCGATTGGTCCCGAGACGCCAACATCGAAGTATTTGAGCCTACTGTCGATATGTTCCCGAATCCTGATGAATGCACCCATCGTACCAATTGATGGGCTCAATATAAATCCAAACCATAGTGGGATGTAGTATGGTAATGAAACCTCAATTTGGTGGTACTTGGCAGTAAAGTAGTGTCCAAATTCATGAACCGTTAAGATTGCTAAAAAGGGCAACGAAAAAGAAAATCCCGCAATAAAATCCGACCAGCTCATCCCCAGGATCAGGTATTTGTTTAGCATCCACTCCGTCCCGGCGAGGGTTGTCGTAATCAAGGTTATGATGAAGAGAACCAGCTGGATCAGCTTCGTTTTCCGTTCTCTATCCATTGCGAAAAATCTCCTTTAATTGTCTATCCGCATCAGTCACATGAATCGTGTTTATTCCACAACTCTTTGCTCCTTCAATATTATCTGCTCTGTCATCCAAAAACAGCAATTTATTGGGATCCATTCCAATCTCTTCAATAACATGTTGATAACATTCTTTCCCTGGCTTCCTCAATCCAATATCCATTGAGAAGTAAGCCTTGTCTACAAATTCATGAAGGCTTGGTCTACCAGTCACATTACGAATCATTTCGTTATAGGCCTTCTCATGGATCACGTTGGAATTGCTTAAGATATATGTAGAAAATCGACTGCTCACTTCTGTGAGTATATCCATTCTCTCTTTTGGTAAGTTCTTTAACATGAGATTCCAAGTCATATCAAACTCACTATCATCAAGTGACATTCCCAGTAAATCGTTCACTCCGATCCTGAATTCCGCTGGAGAAATTCTATTAACCTCAAATTCTCTGAGCAGGGGTGCCGTAACAACCATCTCATGAATCTCCTCAACGTTCTTTTTTGCTACTTTGGAAAACGCTTCTATAACACGCGGATAGTCTAGTTCGATGATTACCTCCCCGAAATCAAAAATCACACCTTCGATACCCTTAAGTTGCTCTGACATCCGTTGAATATTAGGGCGCAAATATGTAATATTGCGCTCCCTTTTTCAAAGATCTTTGAAAAAGGGAGCGCATAGAACAGACGTAACTTCTTGGGCCCTTAGCTCAGTTGGTTAGAGCACCTGACTCATAATCAGGTGGCCGCTGGTTCGAGCCCAGCAGGGCCCACAGAAATGAAACTCCACTAATTAGTATTGGTGGAGTTTTTTATTTCATTCAATGTGGTGCTATATCATCTACAGCAAATCGATTGATCGCTTCTACATCGGCATTAGCAATAATCCAATCACGAGATTGAAAAAACATAACAATCTAGAATATGGACCTAAACATTTCACGGCTCAAGTAGGAGACTGGGAATTGTTTCACATTATCAAATGCGACAACTCAAGTCAAGCTTTAAAAATTGAGAAGCATATCAAGAGAATGAAATCCAGAAGATACTTGCTAAACCTCAAAAAATATCCAGACATAGAAGCCAAACTTCTTGACAGATATCGAACTTGACTCTCCCGATACCTATCGGGACAGGTGGCCGCAGACCCGATATAAATCGGGAGAGCCCAGCAGGGCCCACTCTTAATACCTCGTCCTTAGCTAGCGCGAGGTTTTTTTTGTTTGGTGCAAGAACTCCATATGGCAACATCAGATTGTTAGATCTTTCGAGTGCATAGACCCTCCTATCTCCTGTTTTCTTCGTTGCAGATTATTGATTAGTTCTTGAGTTCCTCATTTTCGTTTCTTCAGCACCGAATAGAATTCTCGAAATTCCTTCAGTTTTTCGATCGGCATTACGAGGTGAATAATGAAAAACAAGATGGGACGTGCGAGCCTTGTTACTAAGTAAATGATCACTAAAGCCCATAGATCAATCGGTTCCATTTTAAAATGAAATTTTTCCTAATCGGATCGGAACATCATTTTATAGCTCTTGCTATCGATCTAATTAATCAACTTATTTCATTCCCCAGTTTTAATTGGGATGGAACTAAACTCCCGCGCCTTTGCCTGATGTTCTTAAGTATTTGCTGATCTCAGTTTAGCTTCACATAAGGACAAACGATTTGAATATTGGAAAGGTTTACAACGACAAGGTTTCGTTCATACGCATCGGATGAAGACATATTTCAAAACCACTCACTGACCACTTCCCTGCTGAAAAGTAGTTTTCTAAACTCTGAAGGTTACTCATCATTCATTAAGTTTCGTGGACCTCTTTTAATTAGTTCTGCAAAATTCATCTCCCTTTTGTCATGTTGCTCTTGGTTCATGTAAGTTGTAATTAGGATTAGGTCAAAAAGGTCAGCAGAATCGTTTGGAGTTTCCATTATTTGGAAGGAATGGATATATCGCCAAGCAACTGCTTTTCTCTTAACTTTTGCCAATTGTTTTAACGTGGTGGCTATTTCAAATGGATCTTGATGACTAAGTGGCTTGAAGGCCATACTCACAGAATTGATATGCCGTTTTATCTCTTTGGTTCCGCAATTGTCTTCACCGTGATTGTTACCTTACTCACAATCTCATCCCACACAGTGAAGACAGCTGGAACTAACCCTGTTGAAGTTCTCGTGCAAGAATAGAAAAGAACAGAATTAGATATTAAGTTCACATCCCGATCCAGTCAAACCATCGCAAGATTTGCATAATCATGAAAAGCGCGTATGCGTCCTGCTATTGAATCTAAGCAGCGAAAACCATGAAAGAAGTATTTCTGTGTCTACTCATCATAGCAACTTTTCAATCAAGATCACAAAACTTGGTTCCTCACTGGAAGTTTCAAACTGGTGAAACTGTTCAAGCCTCGCCTATTTCTGATAAGACCGCAGTTTATGTCGGGAGCGAAAATGGAAACTTCTATGCAATTGATTTAGAAACTGGAAAAGAAAGATGGAGGTTTGAAAGTGGAAGAAGTATACAAGCTCCTGCAGTCCTAATCGGTGAAACTGTGTTTTTCGAAGCTGGCAACGTCTTTTATAGCTTGAACAAAAGTACCGGTAAAGAGGTATGGAGTCAAGATCCCAAATTGAAATACCGTGGTTTTGAATTCGAGGGGAAGAAGTATAACTATAAGATTGATCGATATGACTTTAAAAGATCTGTGCCAATAGTTCATCAAGGCGTGATTTATATAGGTACTGGTGGAGGTAAACTATATGGGTTAAATGCTAAGAATGGCAAGATCATTTTAGAGATAGAATCGGATGGGTTCTCACCTATACGATCTTCTCCCATGATTGATAGTGGAAAGTTGTTCTTCGGCGATTGGGAAGGTATGATTTACTGCTATGATTTAGATAAAGAAGATTTTACCTGGAAGAAGAAAACCTACCGATACAAAAAGCCATACGGCACATTTGGAGGTGTTGTCTCGGAGTTCGCCTTGTTCAATGGTTTGTTGTATTTCGGAGCACGAAATCAAACTCTGAATGTGCTATCGGTAGGTACAGGTGAGAAGGTATGGACTTTCACAGATCCGGGAATGGGCTGGATTGTGGGAGATCCTGTTATTTACAATGACACACTTTACATTGGAGGATCTGATAACTACACTATGTATGCTTTTGAACCTAATCTGGGGCACACTCATTGGGTAGCCAAGCGCAACAAGAATATTAATACGAAACCAGTAGTAACAGAGAGATGGGTTATCTACTCTTCTGGTAATGGTTCCGATGTAGATGACAAAGGTGAAGTTGTCATGGTGGATAGATCTAGTGGCAACTTTATTGCTAGGTATGAAACTCCGAAGGGACTTTTTTCCTCTCCATTTCTGGTTGAGGATAGACTGGTATTTGGCTCTCATGATGGTAATGTTTATTGCTTGGCAGTAGAAAACGAATAGATACCGCATGGGCAAGATTTGTTAAGGAGGAAGGATTTAACCCTAGTTTTACACAAGAAACCCTGCGACGTATCAAGTTACATCCAAGAATATACTATTACGGATTCCTGTTGGCCATATCATTTAGCCCTTTTCCTTGTTTGAGTAAAAACTCAAATGAATTGCTACTGAATTTGATAAAAAGCGTTGACTCAGTTTTCGAACGCCATCTGCTGTACGGAGAATTTCTTTCTTCAAGTGGTGACCATATTGGAATTCAAGGAGGTGTTGTAAGTATCTCAAATTCAAACCAGCTTCTATTCCAAAAGGGATACGGATACTCTGACTTAGAACGTCAGATGCGATTTGATCCTCACCGAACGACCGTACATGTTGCATCAGTTGCCAAAATGATTACAGCAGTTGCAACTATGAAGCTGGTTCAGGATGGGAGACTGAATCTGGATAATCCGATAGATAGCTACCTCAAATGTCTTCCCATAGAAAACAGATATTCCCAAAAGATACTCGTGAAACATTTGCTTACGCACTCTGCCGGATTTGATGATAATGGAATACATAGTGAATCTATCAGAGCGAGAGATCTTATCCCGTTGCAAGCATACCTTGAGTCTAATCTACCACCGGTGGTCTGGTCTCCCGGGGAATTCTACAATTATTCTAACTATGGCTTTTCCCTCCTGGCATATCTGGTTCAAGTGATTTCAGAAGAATCATTTAATGATTTCGTACTAAGCCAAGTTCTAACTCCCGTGGGAATGAATCGCTCTGGTTTCTCTAACCAAAAAGAACTCCTTCAGAATCTAATGACAAGATATCGATGGACTGAACTCAAGGATGGAACTGGCTGGAAGCTGGAGGAAGTTGGTGTGAAATTCTCAAACAGAATTGGTTCTTCTGGATTTAAAACAACAGCTTCTGATATGAGTAGCTTTGGTCAGATGTTTCTCAAAGCTCTTAGTAATGATTCGAGTCAAATTCTGAGCTTTCTGACTGTAAAGGAAATGCTTACGCCAAAATTCACTTACGACAGCCTTTTTGATGTTTCAGCAGGACTAGGATGGAGAATTGAAAAAATGGGAAAGAATTTTGTTTATACGCATTATGGAGATGATGTTGGCATTGAAAGTAGTCTTATTTTGATCCCCTCCGAGGACCTAACTGTATTCGTTGACCTTAACAATTCAGATGGAGCGACTGTAAGAAAAGCTGTCAATCAAACAATTCGTAAGTTTTTTAGGAATAAGAGAATCAATCAAACTGAGGAGAAGTTATCAGTTAGCAAAATCCGTGATGTATACACCGGGAAGTATCAATATATGAATGATAGCCAATACTCCTTTGAGCGAGTTAGATACCTATTCGGAGAGGGCTTGGTTGATGTTCAACCCATCGATAGTGAATCAATCTGGATTAACGACTTAAAATATGATCATCTAGGTAGAAATTTCTATATGAATAACAGCCACAACCGTCAAGCGAAGTTCTTCCAGAAGGGAGATATTAGCTACTACAGTTCTGGACTAGCATCCTATCGACAATTAAACTTCTTCGAAGAACCAAAACTTCATCGGTCAACTCTTCTGGGATCACTTATTGTTTTACTAAGCACTCTGTCTTGGCCTATCAGCTGGTCGTGGCAAAAGCTTATGAAAAAGTCGCACAGAGTTGATAGACCTAGAATGACACTAGCGTTAACCAGCGGATTGCTTCTGACCTTTATTGTTCTGTTTGGAATTTTGACCGATACTCTGGAATTGAAATATGGAGTACCTACTTCATTGAAATTTACATTTATTCTGCCTCTCCTTGGTGTAGCAAGTTTACTTTATAGTCTTTGGTCATTTTTTAGGGATAAGGATACCCTCTCGTTAGTCGCAAAAGCACACTATGGAATCGGAGTATTCTCAATGATCCTCGTCCTAGCGATTTTTGAATATTATAACCTACTTGGCTTCAATTTCTGAATATGATTCGATTCGCTCACACCATAGTTCTCTTTACTCTCATTCTTCAATCATGGGCGCAAAATTCAGTTGAACTACATATTACAGGTTATGCTTTCGCAGCGGATGAACCATTGATCGGTGCCCATATAATTCTCTCCAGGACTGGTCTTGGCACTACATCCGATGTTAATGGGTATTTCAGCTTGAGGATTTCTCAACAGTCGATTAAAGATACTTTGAGTATAACTTTCATCGGATTGCAAGATCTAAAGGTTCCAGTTTCTGACGTAGTTGAAAATCCTGATAAAAGGTATGACTTGACTGAATTTGTCTTTGAATTGGCGGAAGTAACAGTTCAGGACAATCAAAATCTGTTAAAAACTGCCTTGGAACCATTTCGGAATTTGGAATCCACTTCCTCTTCTCTTAAAAGAAATGCAGTTTTCTCATTTCTTCAGAAGGAGCAATCGGAAACAACTTCGCTCGAAGAATTCTTTGTGGCGGTATACTACAATAAACAAAATGGATGGCCGACTGACATTGGCATTAATGTTCTAACCCAGAGGAAAAGCTACGACTACTCAATTTTCCCACAAATCATCTCAAAAAAAACCAAAGAAGGCATTCAAGGTCCCTTTTATACAGGATCTTCAATAATGTCATTTTTGAATGACCGGTCTAATAGAAGCTTTTTTCAAGACTTAACTATTACCGACATTTTAGATGTGAAAAAAGAAAGAGTTCTGGAACTAACTGAAAAACTAAGCTCACGAAGCTACCAGTATTACGTAACAGAAAAAGACAAGAGATTAGTAAAACTCAAGGTTTCAAGGAGTTCTCAAATTTCATACTACCATACCTCGAAGTTTGATTCGAGAAAATACACTCGCTCATTTTTAAGAACAACGACGATCTACGATTTCAGATACACCAAGGAGCCTAGCATTCAGGCCATCGAAGTGGTTAACAATTTTCAATTCATAAATAAGATTACCGATCTACTTGAAATCTCTCACGATGATGTTACCCGAATCCGCTTCCTGACAGACGAAGTACCGACAACAGAATCTTACTCGAAAAACGATCTTTTCGAACGGCCAATGTTCCATTCCTACAATGCTGAAAAGTGGACTTCCACCAACTCTAGTGATTTTTATGATAGTACCGAGCTAGAATCCATTTCTAGAGAAGAATCTCTAGAAGACCAGTTTAGACTAACAAGCAACAGCATAGTACTAAAAAACTACCAGGAGGACGTGCTTAAGCCTAGCGATTTGAAACGAGGTAATATGGTTAGAATTGATGAGCTATTGTCCTCAATTAAATCAAACACTTTTTCGAATTCCTCTACTCTAGAAATTGGTTGGCAAGACATTCCTCTGTTGATGTTGTTAATTGAGGATACAACCGTGATTTCACGATTTCCTCGAAATCTTAAGAGCAAATTTTACCTTCACAAGAACACCGTTGGAATAGTAGCAATGTGGCTAATAGAATCAATAAGGCTTAACATGACAAGAAAAAAGACTAAAGGATGGTACGCCTCTTCACTGCCGATCCTTAAGAATATTGATGATATCCAGCTAGACAGAACAACCGAAGACGGTAGAGGGTTCCTTATACCTACAAACTCCTATAAGAAACAGATGCAAGCTGCTGATTACTACACCAACTGGTGGCAGGAAGTCAGATCTCTGGAGCCATCTAAGGCAGCCAAAATCCAGCCGATTGATAAAAACCAAATGGAGTGGTTCTAGGCCACTTACACTAAGTCGCATCTAACCACCAAAAAAATATGCTAATTGCAAGTGAAAATCTTAGGCGATTACAATCCTAGTTCCTTCCGCTTCTCTTCAGTATCTCGATACACCCGCCATTCATTCACCTTTCCATCCATGATCCTGGCTGACCATAGAGCTGGACCCTGAATTCTCTTGTCAGAACAGGTAGAATGTCCACGTATGGTTACGGCAGGGCCGTTCACAACAATTTCCTCAAAAACATGCTGATAATCAGGGAAAAGTCTGCAAAACTCTTCCCAAGCATCCAGACACGCTTTTTTCCCCATAATCGTGTGACCGGAGGAATCGATAAAGGCCAATCTGTCACCTATAATAGACGACAACCCATCCAAATTTCTACGGTTTAGGTGTTCTTTGAACGAGGATATAACTGCCTTGGGATCCATTGTCTGAGCGCTTCAATAAATAAAACCCATGAAACGCATAATTATTTGATTTTTCTTTTCGGCAATTCGTAATCTCAAAAAGAATGCCTAACTCACCACATTGATCATGATCAGTCCTATAACACCAACCATTATCAGATAATACAAGGTCGGAAAAATAGTCTTTCGTAGAATCATTCCCTCATTTCCTAAAAACCCAACTGTTGCTGAGGCTGCTACAATGTTATGAATGGCAATCATATTACCAGCTGCAGCCCCCACCGCCTGAAGTGCAAGTACGACCGAGCTTGGTAAAGTCAATTTTACTGCCACACCAAACTGAAACAAACCAAACATAAGGTTGCTAACTGTATTGCTGCCTGCGATGAAAGCTCCCAAGGCGCCGACAGCAGCAGTGAACAAAGGGTATATCGTCCCAACACCTATTGAGATCCATTCAGCCATCGCGATCGGCATTCCTGACAATTCCGAAGGATTGACACCCGAATTAATGTAGATCCGTACCATCGGTATTGTAAACGCCAAGACGAATCCGGCACGAACTACCATACTGGCACTCTCGGAAAAAGCCAGCCTCACATGTTTGAGGTTCATTTTGTGAAGCACAATGGTGATCAATCCCACTACAAGAAGAATCGTTCCCGGCAGGTAGAATGGGCTACTGGCGGCCGAGATTGATGTACCTGCAATTTCCAACCACTCTATTTTCATGCCTACCAGCCAGTTTTTGATTGGCAGTTGTGACAACCGTGTGAGCACCAAAAGGCTTGCAAGCAGGACGTACGGAGTCCAGGCTTTTCCTAGTGACATTTTCTTATCCGTTGGTTCATTCTCTAGGTTGACCTTTAGTGTTCCATACCAACTTGTTGGCCAATTCGATTCATCATCAAAGTTCCAGGTTCTCTTTGGGAGTAAAAACCCTCTTTTGGCCGCAAACACCACCAGTGAAATGCCAACAAGCGATCCTAAAAGTGATGGAAATTCAGGTCCCAGGAGCATCCCTGTGAGTGCGTACGGAATCGTAAAAGCTAATCCCCCGAACAAGGTAAATGGAAGGACCTCCAAGCCCTCCCTCCATGATTTATTTTTTCCAAAAAACCTGGTCATCATACATGCCATAATTGTTGGCATTAATGTTCCAGCAATTCCATGCATGATCACCACCTTATTGGTAATTATCTGAATAAAATCACTAAGGCTGATTCCCGACCTTATCAGGTCTGCCGATAGTTCCGGGCTCTGGATACCACCCGTCATACCCACCAATATTGGGGTACCTACGGCCCCAAATGTTACAGCAGTACTTTGAACTAGCATCCCCAACATTACAGCGCAGAAAGTCGGAAACCCAAGACCCACCAAAAGCGGGGCCACTACAACCGCCGGTGTTCCAAAACCGGCCGCTCCTTCAATGAAAGAGCCAAACAACCAAACTATGAGTATGACCTGTATTCGCCGATCTTCACTAATGTCCACAAAACTTTGCTTGATTGCTGTCAGGGCCCTTGAATACTTGAGCAGATTTAAAAGGACGATGGCTCCGAAAATGATATACAAAATATCCACTGTAATAAATAGTCCCTGGATAGAGGAAGCAAGCATATAAGTCGGAGAAATATTCCAACCAAAAAACGCGACTATAGCGGTAAGAGCAAAAGCAATTGGCATCGCTTTTTTGGCAGGCATACGAAAGGCCACCAACATGACAGCCGCTGATAAGATGGGAAGAAAGGCCAAAAACGTTAGCGTGGAAGGCGACATAGCAAAATGCAATTTGGTTTCGTTGGACCGCTCTTTATTCTCTAAAGATAGTGAGAAGGCCATCAATTGGGATCACGAGAGAGTGATTCCAAACAAGAAAAGCGTAGCAAATGCTACGCTCTTTGATAAATTCGGATTCAAGTGATCTCTTACTCGCTAATGGCTGCCGTTCCGGATCCTGTGCTTATTCGTATCTCAATGTCCTTGTTACCAAATTTCTTGGTCTTCCTTAGTCTCGTGTTACGTCCTTCATCAATTTCGTCCTCCGTATCAAAGTCGAAAGGAGCTCGAATCCTTCCTCGATGTTTATTGATCTGCATCACAACCAGCCCTTCGATTTTTTGTCCACTGAAATCCAATGAAGCATCACCTGAACCACTACTTACTGAAATATCAAAATCAGGGGACTTCGCAAGTACAACCTCCACATCACCAGAACCTGAGCTAAACGAACTCCGTTCGCTTAGTTCAACACTCTCCGCATCCACGTTTCCACTCCCGGTGGTTGCATCTATTTCGGCTACCACTTCTTCCAATTCTATATCGCCAGAACCTGTTGTAAGCTCCAATTCTCCCTCCGCACCGACTATATCAATGTCTCCGGAACCAGTTTTAACTTCGATTTCACCTTTAGCATTCCTCAGACCAAAATCCCCGGAACCAGAATTCATTTCGAACTCAATTGAAAGATCAGATATCTCAGCATCTCCGGATCCCGTATCAAATTCAACACTGAGGTTGTCGGGAATGGTCAGAGTCCAGGTCGCGGAACCACTGTAGCTATTGTAACGAGTTTTTGTCCGATTGTCACTGATATCTAGCTTCGATCCGGACTCCCTAAACTCAGGGTCATAGTCAAAGTTGAAAGTATGTTCAAGCTCAACGGTAATCTCGTTTCCGCTAGCTTTCCTGATAATTATATCTCCCGAGCTGACTGAGATTTCAATCTCATCAATGTCGGAATATGTTTTTGTCATTCTCTCTTGGGCTGTCACTGAAATAATTCCTGTGACGATTCCAATAAGTACTAGTAGAGGTCGCTGCTTTTTCATATCAAATTCGTTTTAAGGTCAAGGTCGTTAGTCTATAGACATGTTCCTGCATTCGAAGTTGCATGGAACGACTTAAATACCATCAAAGGATTGAATGGTTACAGTCCATATCATTATATCACTGCTAAAATCTAAGCTTATCGATTCCTAAAACGCTGACTATCAGCTCATAGCATTTTTGGCATCATTTTGACTTAGTACTTCTTATTGAATTTAAGTGTTCACTAAAAAAGGAGTCAAAATGAAAAAGCTATACGTTCTCTTATTTTTCATCGGAACCATTGTGACAAGTTGTAACGAAAGCCACCCAGGTCCTCCCGGACGGGATGGTTTGGACGGGCTTGACGGCCAGGAATCTTTTGTATTTGAATACGAGTTCAGCTTCATCGCTCCCGACTACAGTGTACTGCTAAACCTGCCAGACAACTTCGTCATGCTAGATTCTGACGTGATGCTGGTCTTTTTCCTGTGGGACGTGCAAGATGGTGTTGAGGTCTGGAGAGCTTTGCCACAACAGTTGTTTCTACAGGAAGGCATACTCATGTACAACTTCGATCACACCAAATTTGACGCGAACCTTTTTCTTGACGGTACTGTAAACCTTGATCTTCTAGGTGCTGACTACACGGACAATTGGATTGCACGCGTGGTGGTCGTCCCTGCCCAGTTTACTGGTAGAGCCTCCGTCGATTACTCTGACTATAATCAAGTCAAAAAGGCTTTTGGTTTGTCAGATTCGTTATTAGCAACCGCGGAATATAGGAAAAGGCCAGAGTGAGATTTTACATTCACGCCGAATCTATTAATCATCCTTTCTTTAGAATGTTGATGCGAAGTAGAGTCAACGATTGAAGCAATCTTATAATCCCTCATTGAACGAGATAAGAGGTTAAAAATTCAAAGCAATTCTTTAGATCCGGAAGTTGGTAAAAAACTCAACTTTTTGCCCTTGCTTACTTTATGTCCACCTGGTAAATCGAACAAATGTCCTTTCAAGCACGTCCTTTTGCAGGAATTAATACTCACTTATGCATTCAAAACACCTTCTAGCTCTTTCGTTAGTCACAGCACTATTACTGCTGGGGAGCTTCATACAGACAACACAGCAGACTCCTGTCATAAAGGACCCTTTACTTTTCTGCCTGGTACCACATCCATCCATTCGATCTGACCGGAGCACTTTCGGGTATATGCTGGAAACTTTCAACAATCAAGGTGCCGGATTCGCAAGTACTCCAAGAGGTGGTGATCTAGCACTGATGATGCCTGACGGAACTGTCAGATTATTGACCGCAGAGGCAGGATTTGGAGTGCCAAGCGGAGAAATACAATCCGAAGATGCCATTGCAGCTCGTGAACCGAATGTGCATTTCGACGGGTGTCGGGCGTTGTTCTCGATGATCATTGGCGGGCCCACCAGGGCCTATGACTATGAATACGATGACAATAGTCGTTGGCAGATATATGAGATCACCAACCTTTGTGAAGTCCTGAATGGTGCAACCGCGAACATAGTAAGAGTTCAGGGACAACCAGAGGCCTACCATAATTTTTCACCCATTTACGATCGAGACGACAACATCATCTTCGTTTCCGATCAGCCGTATGCCAAACTTGAAAGCACCTATCCGCGACTGGACGAATATGAGTCAGCCACCATCAATACCGGAGTCTGGAAACTCAACACTAGCACAGAAGAGGTCACCCAGCTGTTCGATGCGCCTAGCGGTTGCTTTGATCTCCATGCAGCATCTGACGGTCGCATTTTATTCACGCTGTGGTCACACCTCCAACAAGATCAACAAATGGCTGGGTATGACCTTGGAAATAATGACATCTGGAAGCCCGAGCTGTATGAAAGCGAGGCAGATGATGCCGCTCTTGTAACCATTGCGGAATACGATGAGGATAACAATCATGTTGCCAATTCAATTGGTGTTCCTTTTGATATTTTTCCTTCACCCAGGACCAACTCCGTACAATACGATGAAGCCAACGGAAAAGCAGGACATAAATGGAATGAATTTCAAATCTGGGAGATCAATCCAAATGGAGAGCGGGCACAAACCATCAATCACATCGGTCGTCACGAAACAGGCGGAGCCTACACAGATGGTGCTTTCCTTGGTGATAATAACCTGACGGATTACGAATCCGCAGGAACGCAATACACTGCCAACAACATTCTCCGAGGGAGAACCGCTGGTTTTGCGGGTTTTTTCCAAATCAGCGAAGATCCTCGTCCAGGAATGGAAAGCCATTTCTATATGACCTACAGCTTCGAATTCAATGAACTGGCTTCTGGAGAAATTTTTCATTCGTATATCGGAACTGAGGTCAATCCAGAAGACTTCTATTTGACAGAGGTGTCAAAAGAAAATGACGGAACGGTCCATGGTCATTTTAGAGACGTCAAGCTGTTCTCAAATGGTGACACCCTGGTTTCTCACACACCTGACGTTGGTCGATACAATGTTATAGAAGGTCGACCATATAACTTCCGACTGAAACTGATCCGCAATCAAGAGCCTGAGGCTCCGCTCACGGAAGGGTACAAAAAGGAAATCGTATGGTGGGGTGACTTTCCGGATCCTATTTCCAAAGAAGTAGATCTACTGGAAGTATGGCCTGAACCGATAGTAACTCGTAGCAAGCCTGCTGCAAGGGCTGAATATCAGGTGGATCCAATCGAAAAGGAAGTCATTGAGGAAGAAGGTGTTGATATTGAAGCACTCCGAACCTGGTTGATCGAAAATGATCTGGCGCTGCTCGCTATTCGAGATGTGACAAAACGTGATAGAGCAGATGTCCAGCAACCCTTCAATCTACGAGTGCCAAACGGGGTCGAAAGCATTGCATCGGAAGGAACCATCTACGACATCTCTCATTTCCAGTTCTTTCAGGGGACCTATACAAAAGGCTATTTTGACCGTTCTGGGAGACGTGTCTACTACAGTCCACTTGGCAACTCCGCCACTCATTCCAATTTGGACGATGTTAATCCCTACGCAGCAGATGGACCTGATGGTAGTATTACAATCGAATCAGACGGATCAGTGGCGGCCTTCGTCCCAGCGGTGCGTAGTCTCTCCTGGCAGACCGTCTCCCCTGATGGTAGTTCAGTTATAGAGGAACGCCAACCACTAGCCTTTGCACCCGGAGAGATCATGACATGTCCGGGATGCCATGGAATTAACAAGAAGTCGCACGATGGGAGCCTCAACCCTACGAACAAACCGGAGTCACTTCGTAAGCTGCTGAGTTTTTGGAAAAATCGCTTTGGACCCAATCCCCTAGGCTTTAGCGACCACTCCCTGGTAGAAAAGAATGGACTAAAACTCTATCAAAACGTTCCGAACCCTTTCGGTGGCACGACTTCAATTCGATACGCTTTACCTGAAGCTGCCCATGTTGACATTTCTATATTTAATATGATGGGACAAAAGGTACGGACTCTGAGATCGGGTGAACAGCTAGGTGGAGAACATATGATCAGTTGGGACGGCACAGACGAGTTTGGCAGGAGACTTTCTTACGGCATCTATCTATGCACCATTAGGAGCGGGAGTGTGACTATTTCAAATAGAGTTGTGGTTAAATAAGCTATCAGAATTTAGAATTTAGGGGTTCGTCAGATCAAGTAGGGAAATATGCTTAATTTCCTACCGCAATGGCGAAAGGTCCTAACCGTCTTCTCAACACCATTTCAACTTACGGAAAGAACCTGATGGGATTCATCCGGAAGCGCGTCGGTTCACCTGAAGAGGCTGAAGACATCCTGCAGGAAGTTTGGTACCAGTTGAGTCGAATCGTGGATCTTGACGAGATCGAAAATATAAACGCCTGGCTGCATCGTGTGGCACGTAACAAGATCACCGACAGCTATCGCAAGCAAAAACCTCAACCAGACGAAGACGATGAAATCTCTTTGTTGGTTCACGAAGAGCTGCCCGATGATGAGCTTTTTCGTGAGCTGTTCTGGGAAGAGCTATTCGCCGCACTTGAAGACTTGCCAGTAAAACAACGTGATGTGTTCATTCAAAATGAGCTTGAAGATACAACCCTTCAGGAGATTGCGGACCGCTCTGGTGAAAGTATAAAAACCATTATTTCCCGCAAGCGCTACGCGGTACAGCATCTGCGTAAGCGGCTCCAACAACTATACGACGACCTGGATAATTTTTAAAATTTGATAACTTCCATAACGAAATGAGACCTCCGAAACGCATATTGATCCCTTTTTTCATTCTGGCTGCACTAGCTATCTTCTCCTTCGCTGTGATGTGGCTGTGGAACGCGATCCTCTCCCCTGTCCTCGAGATCAATACGATCACTTTTTGGCAAGCGTTGGGCATTTTCGTTCTGAGTAAGATCCTTTTTGGCTTCAAGCCCTTTGGCGGTCCCCCTCGCAAATTTCGTTCGCGACATAGCAAATGGCGCAACATGAGCAATGAAGAACGAGAGCACTTCAAAGAGGTCTGGAAACGTAGGTGTGAGGATCAAAAACAAAGTGGAGAAAAAAATTAGAAAAAATTTAAAGTAAAAGTTAGTGTGATCCGTCTTCCTGGTTGAAACAAAAAATAACTAGGAAAATGAGCAATCAAATCATTAAAACCATTGTATTCGGTGTGGTGCTAGGTGCTGCACTGTTTTGGGTACCATTCTTCGCTTTAAAGGTGTTGGTATTCTTTTTATTGTTTGGCTTTTTCTTTCGCTTCTTTGGCAGAAGGCGATACTATGGTCCCACAGGTTGGGCATTTGCAGACAAAATCCGAAACATGAGCGAGGAAGAGTACTCTTCGTTCAAAGAAAACGTCCATGGACGATGTGGGCGTGGCTGGAAATATGGGGAAGCTAAAAAGGAGGAATCATGAAAAAGAGAGATCGTTTTTTAGTTGCCCTTCTCTCCGCAGGAATTTCCTTCTCCACCTTTGCGTTCACAGTGGGAACTGATCATTGGGACCGCTATGAGTGGCACGAATATCATCATGGGTGCTATTATCACAATGACGGTGAGCATGAACAAGAGGAAAGGGAACGTCCTGGGGACTGTTTTTAATGCTCAAACCCGCTGTAAGGCGGGTTTTTTCTTTAGTGACGAGAGTAAAGTGATTCTAAAGAATGAATACAAAAACTCGGACGCTATAAGAAAGTAATCTTGTTTTCAATAGCAATACACCAGGGAAGAGAGCATAAAGATTAGGATTATTTTAGAAGGGGTATATTCGAGTTAATATGTGACCTTCATAAAAACCTAACTGAATGATATTCCGAATACTGACCGGTATGCTAGTGGCATTCTTTTCCTCTGTCGGTTATGGACAGACTGGAAGGCCACATGAAGCTGACTACTACCTAAAAGTCCTAAGAAATTCGAAAGACACATTATATCAGAAGATTTTAAAGGAATATGAAAATTATCTCATAGATCATCCTGAAGATATCGCAACCAACATTGAGAAATGCAAGCTTATCGAGGTAGCACTGTATGACGAATACAATGAATACAACCCAAATGAAGAGGCCTTTGAAAAGTGTGTTCAAGAACTTTTATCAGACTTCCCCAATCATCAGGAAGTCCTACTGTATCAACTAGAAAACACCTGGGGTGATTCATCTATTTCATTATGTCAACGAATCCTGGCAATGAATAGGAAATCGCCTGGAAGCTGGCCAGATTGGAGACTCTCCATCGTTTACAACAAATTGGCTGAACAATATCAATACTATGGAACCCCTACTGAGGTGATCGAAAGCGCTCATTTGGCTCAAGATCTCAACGACACTTTGGACCTAACCTTTCTGCTGGCTAGTCAGTATGCCGAACTCAATCAGTATAGCAAAGCGGGAGATCTCCTTTTGAGCAAGCTAGACTCGACCGACCTGGGATCAGAACTTCGAAATAAAGGCAACTTGTTGCTTGAGTTGGGTTACGAAAAAGAGGCCTTGATGGCACTGCGCTATGCAAGCAAAGACCCTAACATTTATATTGACAATGGCAAAATTGCCGAAGCACTTATTGGCAATCAAAAGTTCGATGAAGCTCGAGATTACCTTATTAAGGATCTCGAAAATTCATATGGTAGGTCTACAACACTACATAATCTTTTTGTTTTTGACTATGAACATAGCCCTACAGATTCAATATTGAATACATACAGAGCACTTATGAGCGAAGGTTTCAGCAACGATGCTTTCGGTAAATACCGAGCTATGATGCTGTTTAAGGCTCCTTTGCAAGGGTGGAGTTGGATGGATCCTCTAAAAATAGTTCTGCTTGTCCTTTTAGTGGCTGCCTTTATTGTCTTCCCATATTTATGGATCCTGCCAATACATTTCGTCTCCCAGAGGTTTGGCATCCGTAGCGACCGCATTTCTTTAAGCAATGCCAGGTGGGGTCTCACGGATTTTTGGTTGGTAGCTAGTGGGCTCCTATTAATTGAAGTCTTCGCCTGGATCCTATTCAACTATCCGGATCTCCTAAGTACCTTCTTTGGAGAAATCTATTTTCCAGAAGAAAATCGCATCAGTCCAACTCAGGCAAATCGCTCACTTTTTTACTTTTCCTGCGTTTTAGTGTTTGTTTTGGGATACCTCAAGAAGACCGATTATTTCCTGATGAAACCGGTCAATTGGAAGCTAGGAAAGAGTCTGGGGTTAGGAGTTCTCAATGCCTTTCTACTACGAAGTATCTATTTCGGGTTAGCGAGAAATGGGATACTTCCGGGCTATGAAACAACATCTATGTCATCTGTGGTTGATAGTTTAAAGTCGATCAATTTATACTACCACCCATCAGTCACTTTTCTTTTTGCGGTGATACTTATTCCGTTCTACGAGGAATATATCTTTAGGGGAATAATCCTTAATAGCGTAGAAGGAAAACTAAAGTTCATTGCAGCGAATTGTGTCCAGGCATTTTTCTTTGCTCTCGTCCATGACAACCTTCAGTTGTTTTTGTTTTACTTCCTGTTTGGGATTATTGCAGGATCGATGGTTAAGAAATCTGGCAGTATTGCTCCCGGCATTGCATTTCATATGACCAATAATCTGTTTGCATTTATTGCGATAATGAGAATGTAACCTACTATTCTCAGGATTTTTGATGAGCTCTACTTCTGGATTTTCAAGTCAAAAACAATATTCCCGTCAGCGCCCTTGGTGATTTCTGTGACCTTGACGATTCCATTTTTCCCTGCTGCATTTCTGAAAACAAAAACGCGGGGTAAGTCCGTTTCTCCAGTTACACCTGGTGTCAGGCTCCCCACAGGATCGGCAATAATAAGTTCTCTGATTGGTCGATCATCAACCATGTCATCAAATTGTTCAGCCGTGAAATAGTACTCCGATGAGGTATTCGTCTCGTAAACAAAAATGGATGTCCTTGCTCCGGGAACAGGTGTCATCTCAACCGTTTCTGCGGAGGTCGGAGATATGAAGGTGAACAGCGAATGTTCTGTTGAACCGAAGTACAGCAAATCGATCCTTGGGCCATTTGAAGTGTTGTATTCTCCGCTCTTCACCACCCTGCCCAGTTCTGTAGAAAAAGCTACACCGACTGTTGATTCCAGGTGGATGCTCCCTAAAGAGATATCTTCGAAGGTGACAATCTCATCCGTTTCATAAAGTTTGAATGATTTGATCACGAACTTAGTTTCAGCTCCATTGGATGCTTCCAGGGACACGGTAAATTCTCCGTGATTTTCGTATGTGATTGAACCTGGGTCTTCGTCTGTTGAAGCACTGGGTGTGCCGCCAGCAAAACTCCAGTTAAAGGTTGTGGCTTTGGCAGAGGTGTTGGTGATACCAATCGTTGCTGGTGCAATGTCGTCGGTTACCTCAATTTCGAAATCAACAACAAAGTCGGGATCAATCGCGGTTCCATCGTCGGAGCAAGAAGAAACGACTGTAAACATGGTGAGTAGCAACACAAAGGCACCACCAAGCGACTGCTTTTTTTTCATCCTCTTCATAAAAAAATGCAATTGGTGTACGTTAAAGACAACAACCTTATGCAATTTTTCCCCTAGCGCTAAACAAAGGCATTGAAGAGCTGTCCCACCTACATACTGAATTACATTTACTCAGCATCCACAGCACGTACATATTTCTGATACCAATTCCCATTTTGTTAACATGCTCATACCTTCCGGAGCTTCGAAATCGATGAGCTGACCTGACCACGAAACACTTATTGACTCGGGAACTCCAATAATGCTGAACGTATAGCTGCTCTCTGCTGTATGGCAAAAAGTGTCTGCAATGACCACGCCATAATAAGGCCCTGAATTTACAAAACAGCCATAGGTGACCGTGTTCCCTTGGCTGAAGGAATTGAGCTTGTAAAGCGTTTTTGTGATCGGTATCTTCGGGTTATCCAGTTCAGTGCCTGCTTTGTTCTGACGATCTTCAAATGTTAAAACCACCTGATCCAGCAGTTCGCTAGGTGGATAGCAAATAGTGATCGGGTAGGTCAACTGAGCTACATACGTCCGTTTACAGCTCTCGCCATCCAGGGTTGCTGTAGAATCATTTGGCAGAGGTTCTACTGTTCCGCCACCATCACCTAGTGTCGTTACCAAGATCGGTCGGTTAGCAGACGGCTTCAAATGCTTCGTGAACTCCATGGGCAGTTCTTCTAATTCGTCAAACTTGGAATTTTTCGATGCACTACATGATGCCAGGAATGAAATCATGACGGCAATGAATAGTGGTGAATCTTTCATAGTGACATTGTCTGATTTGTGCGGTAAGGTAAGTGCTGATATACCGAATGTAAATACCCATTCTCAGGCATTTTTAGCCTTTTTACTAGGTTCTACCCACCTTTGCATCGATATGCGAATAGATCCGAAAGAGTACCAAAAATACGATTGGGAGGCACATCACCTGTGTGCTGACTTTAGGGTTGAGGATGTATGGCGATTGCCGGTTACTCTCAAACCTGAGCATAACTTAAATGAGATACTTGAACAGTTTTGGAATGCTTCTGCAGAAATTGAGTTGAAAGGGCTTGCAGGATGGTTATTTCGCGTCCGTTTCTTCGTTGGTCGCATTTTTGGTTGGGATGAAAAAGAAACCCATATCACGTTGGTTCCCGGTAGCATTCGTGAGCGCTACGCACAGAAAAAGGGGCTGACTTTTGAACAGCTTCCCAATCCGGGAAAAGGCAGTTTTGTTCCCGTCTACAACCTAGAGCAAGAATCCCTTTCGGAAATTGAGAATGCCACTGTCCATGCCGCTATACACCTCGGAAGAGTGCCGATTGAAGATAACAAGTTCACCGTAAACATGACCATTTACGTCAAGCCTAAAGGCACCTTC
The DNA here is from genome assembly GCA_028285685.1 of Cyclobacteriaceae bacterium. Taxonomy (GTDB): domain Bacteria; phylum Bacteroidota; class Bacteroidia; order Cytophagales; family Cyclobacteriaceae; genus Ekhidna. Next base: position 162,184 of record JANQOR010000028.1, read on the forward strand.
GGGAATTTATATATGTTGCTGATCAAGCCGTTTCGCCTGTTGATCGTTTATCCTGCGCTCCTAAGAATGATCAAAAGGCGATGGGAACACCATCAAGACAAAAAGAAAACTTCTGTGGATCTTTATGATACTTGACATATCACCGAACGATAAATGGAGAATTTCAACTTCTTCTTTGTATTTTCGTTGTCCTCCTAATCGAATACGTACGGTCTCCTTGTGAATTTTTTGTATTTGACAAACAATGTAAAGGCGATGAATTGGTATAAAAGGTCTAGAATTTTATTGGCGACTATTCTTATTGTTTCACTCATTCCACTCTACGGATGCGAAGAAGAAGATCCCGAAGAGATTACTTGTCCAAATGGGAAGTACGCGTGCGATGGCATCTGCATCAACGATTTCGAGGACTGTGAGTCCAACTAGTCAACGCTTCTATTTTAAGTAGGAAAAGGTTAGGACTATTCTTCAACGAGCCATAACTCATCATCTTCAATGATGGCTACAAAGCCATGCTGAATCGTATAGTAGAATCGTATGTTCCCATTACCTGTAAGCGATGACTCATATACATTGTTAAATACCCTTCCTCGAATTGTCAATTCTTGATACAGGGTATCAAATTTGTTATTTGAGAAGGGCCCTGTGGAATTGTCATCAAATGGATCGGCTAGAGCAATATCGCTAATGACAGTATAGTCCTCTACGAAATGTACTGAAAGCACATCCACCAGTTGGCCCTGTAAGACTTGGGTTCCTAAGCTCACTGTCAGGAAGTCACGCTCCGACAAACTCAATAGTGTGGAAACTAGCTCTGTGTCGTAGTAGCTATAGATACGATCATAGGGTTCAACGTCACATACTCCTACTTCCTCAAAAGGTGTTTGCATGATTACCTCATTGTTGGCAATCTCATAACTTAGTACCTCCCCGGAGGCATTTTGAAATCTTAGCGCATTTATTGATTGATAGTGCTGCGGATAGATAGTCCTGGAGTGTTCTTTCAGTTCATGGAATCCACGGTACTCACCAAATTCATCGCAACTTCCCAAGAGCGAACACGAGGAGGCAACAAGCGGAACGGCTAAGAAAAGTATGGCTTTGTTCATCATTTCAGGTGGTTAATTAGTTATGTACTATGAATTAGTCATTGAACGACCTACATACACCCAAAGAAGAAAATGAAAAGGTCATGGAGCAGATCATAAAGGTATTTGCTTACATCCGTAAAACTTGCTTTGATGACATGGTAAATCCGTGTAGTATTGCGGACCGCAAAAAACAAGCCCACAGATGTTCGAATTCTTTAAGAAGAAACCAAAGGAAAAGGAACCACCGCAACTTTTGGACCTTGACGGCAACCTAATTAGCGAAGGGGACGAGGTAATCTCACAGCGGTACGACCTTGGGAAGTGCACAGTCGAGCTTGAAGGCCTACAGTTTTTCTATGTCTCCCAGGATTCGGGGAAAAAAATCAGCTACGTCAAGATGATCGACGCGATCACTGGCAATCAGAAGGTTAAGAAAGTGGTGAAATAGGGGAATTAGGAATTGAGAATTAATAATTAGAGTTGATAATCCATTAATCGAACTTCTACCTTATACAGTCCGGGGGCACGTGGACCACAATAACTAACTAAGGCAGATTTTATAGTAATTGACGGTTTTTAATTAAATTTCGTTCAAGCAAATCCGTTAAGAGATCCACTATGAAAAAAATATCCACATTAATACTAGCAAGTTTTCTACTAGCGTGTCAAACTCACGAGGAGGTTGTTCCAATTCTATTAGATGCCACTTCCAGCATACCAAGTGGAAGCTCATCAAGTTGCGAAGGAATATTAGTCCATCTTAAGGTTTACAATCTACAAGATCCTGATGATCTGTCAACGGGTTATTCCCACACTGACATTGAAGCATCCATGGCTACCTTAGCAGCCAACTTTGCACCTCATGATATATCCTTTGATTATTCAATAATTGATTTTCCTTCTCCCCATTATTTTACTACTAATCCAACTTATCATCCCTTCTATTATCGCGACGGCCCCTACTGGAGTGAGTTAATGACTGAGGAAGATTCAGACGACTTCATTGAAATATTTATGTTCCCTAACCATAATGGAACACCTGGATTTCATCTATATCTGCCAGAAACTGCTTTTGCCGTAGCAGGGATGATTGAGAATCAGCCAGTCATCAATACGAATATTGTTACTCACGAAATGGGTAATGTTTTGGGGCTTATCGACTTATCAGATTCGCAGTGCGAAGGGGGTGACTGCTGTGTAAATGGCCATGGGAACTATATGGGCGATGTCAGTTCAGATCCCATAGCCTGCCTAGATTTTTTCTATGATTGGCAGGTTGATAACATGCAGCAAAACCTCTTGAGTAGCTCAACCTATGAAGATTTGTCTGAGACATGCTGTCACTATTCTCATTGGAGTTTGAGCGGGCTACCAGGATCAACTTTGGCAATGGGAAGTCCTGTAAATTATGTGGTCAATGAGGTAGGTAGCGAAGAGCTGATAGAGCCAAATACTATCGTTAGCTTGCGAGTGTATGCTGAATGCCCGTTAAATGTATATTTTGATGGTACGGCTCACGGAGTTCCCGCAAATAGTTACCGTGATTTTCAGTTTAACGGGTATTCTTCTTGTACCTTGGAACCTTCGATTTCTCTGCCAGAAATAAAGTTCTATTCACTGACCATGGGTCCTTTTGGCTCTCTTTGTGGCCCCTCAGATCTCGACGTAACTGTTAAGTTGCAAAGTGTTTCTGCAGGTCATACACTACAGTCATCCCAGCATACTTTTCGCATTTATTAGCGATCATGGAAGTAGGAAGTTGAAAATGAGGATGAGAATTAGGAAGTAAGAATTACTAATTACAAAATTCCCTATTCGCTTCTCAGTGCCTCGACCGGGTTTTCCTTAACCACACCGAAGGCCATGAGGGTGACGGTGAAGAACGTGATCACCAACACTAAAAGGCCCATCACTAGAAAAATCAGCGGATTGATTGATATGTGATAGGCAAAATCATTCAGCCATTCATCAAAAATGAAATAGCAAACACCCGAAGAAATAACTACTGCAATGAGGACTGGAAGAACGTAGTCCTTATTGAAGTAAATAAGTAGATTGGTAATGGTTGCTCCCAAGACTTTCCGTATGCCTAATTCTTTCGTACGTGTGGTAGTTTGAAATGCAGTAACCCCGATCAACCCGAGGACGGACAGTACTATCGCGATCGAGGTAAGAAGGGTGCTTATAGCAGATGTTTGTTGGTCACTTTTATAAGCTCTCTGAATATCTTCATCAAGAAACGCATAGTCAAGTGGTTTATCCGGCATAAATTCCTCCCACACAGTCTCAATCCACTCAAGTGCTTTCCTCGTTTCCCTAAGATTTATCTTCACCAGGATATTTAGGTTTACATACTGTCTTCTTTCTCGCATGAATAGCATCTGAGGGCTCATCTCTTGGTGTAGCGAGAAGAAGTTGAAGTCAGCATATACTCCTCTTATGGCATATTCCGATGGATTGGCTGACTCCGGACGGATCTTTATTTTTTTACCAATTGGATCTTCCCATTTTAAATTTTTTATCATGGTTTCGTTAACAAGAAGTGAGACTTCGGGATGCTCATCTTCGTTGAAGAAGGGTCCGTATTTTCCTTCCACTCCCAAAACGTTCAAATACTCCAAATCGGTCCCTAACGTCAGCGCATCATCAAACGTGATGTCAAAGCCTTCGGGCTGGTAAGTCATTGGGTAATCCTCGTCTCCAGGTGCATACCCTTGAGAGACACCTGTGATGTAAGACTTGCTCGCAAGTCTGCTCTTAAATGCTTTGATCCGGTCTACTCCATCCAAGGACCAGGCACGCTTCAACTTCAATACCCCTTCTTTATCAAAACCAATGTCTCGCTCAGAGATGTAGGTGAGTTGCTGTTTTACAAGAAGTGCACCGGAACTTAATGCAATAAGAAAAATGAACTGTAGCGTCACCAATGCCTTTCGCACTGGGATCCGATTCTTTACAAACTTAAATTCCTGCTTAAACAGGTTCAAGGCACTAATGCGTGTCATTACAACCGATGGATAAATTCCGCTAATAAGGCCGCATGCGACTGCTATTGTAGTGATGATACTAGCAAGCCTAACATCGTACAACTGATCATTTTGAAATTGGATGTCGACAAAGGAATTGAAAAACGGAAGTGCAATCGAATTGATGGAATAGACAAAAAGCAGGCTAATCAGGCACAAACAAAGTGATTCCATCAAGAATTGCCTGGTCAGATCACCTCTACTACTACCAAGCACTTTTCTCACCGCCATCTCCTTCTTCCTTCGGGTGAAAATGGCAGTAGATAGATTCGTGAAATTGATACAGGAAATTAAGAGGACAATGATAGCAATGGTGCTATACATTTCCATTTGTTCCCTGCTCCCGCCAGGACTTAAATCGAAGGTAAAATTGGGACCCAGGTGAATATCCTCAATATTTTGAAGCTTCACTTCAGCGACTGTGTTGTCCTCAAATGTCAAAGCGGTGGTTTGAATATCATTTTCTACCCGCTGTGTATCGACATTTTTGTTGAGTATGAAGTATACCAAAGCCGAGCTCTTGGTTGCAAAGTAGTCATCACTGATCAGCAGGATATCACATGCCATGTGCGTATTGGTGGGAAGATCTTTGAAAACACCGGAAACGTTTACCAATAGACTATCGAAGTGAACTGACTTACCGATGGGATTTACATCGCCAAAGTATTTATGCGCATGGGACTCGCTAATTACAATCGAGTTTGTTTCTGCGGTTGCAGTTTTCCTGTCACCAAATTTCAAGGCATAGCCAAATACGTCAAAGAATTTCGCTCCTGATTCAAGGACCAATACCTTGGACTCACTAAAACGCTTCCCTTCAACCGTTACATAGCGGTCGGCAACACGCGATATTCTGGTAGCAGTATTCGTCCAGGAATAATCACCATCCGTGATCTTCTTTGCATTGTTAACGTCAATGTGCGGAAACCAGGGGCCGTAGGTTCTTTTTACGGTAACTCTGTATATGTCCTTTGAATTGGGGTGAAATTGATCATAGCTTGTTTCATGTGTGATATAAAGCAAAACAAAAAGAGTAACCGATAGTCCCAAAGTCATTCCCACCAGGTTTAAGGTATAGAATACCGCATTCCTCCGCATCGATCTCACAAAAACCACCATCAAGTTTTTAAGCAGTGTGAATGTTGTCATTTTATAGGTTAGTTGATTGCGCTTGAGAATGCCAGGTCTCAAAAACCTGATGACATTATAGGTGAGCAACAAACCCGAATAAAAGCTGGACTTAGATGCACTGTTGATTTCATATTGCTCTTCCAGATCTCCTATCACAGATTCCTGAAGTTCTTCAGGGCAGAAAATCTTTAGCAAACGAATGGATCTCCTTTTGTCGAATTCCATGGATCAGGAAAGTTTAAATTCAGGGATCAAATTCCAGATGGAGATTCGCTTTTCCCTTGTCTCCTTCAATAAAGCGTAACCAGAGTTGGTCAACTCAAATATTCGCTTCCTGCGTCCGCCTCGGGATGAGGTGACACCACCCATGTAGGAAGAGACAAGACCTTTGTCCTCCAGCCGATAAAGAGTGACATGAACTGCGCTCAGATTCACTCTTCTATTCATTCGATGTTTAATCTCTTCCGCTATATGAATTCCATACGCATCCTCCTTCAAGACCAAACACATCAGCATTACGAGCTCTTCAAATTCACCAAGTATCATCCCTTTCATTTCTATACATTTTGTTAAAGAAATATTTGTTTATACTTTGTTAAAGAAAAAAAGGTTTCAGCTTTCATGCCGATTTTAGAATATCAGAGTGATTTCGACTATGGTTAAGAGAGGTGATTTTGCTCTATACGGAGCTGAACAGAACCATAATTAATTGAGAACTTCCAAAATCAGGTCCGTCATTTCGAACCTTGGGAAGTCGCCGGTATTGGACAGTAATATGATTGATATCCCTTCATCGGGTTGCTTTAAAAACATTGAGTAGAATCCGGTAGATGTGCCAGGATGATAGACAAGCTTGTGCTTCTTAGAATACTCAAAGAAGTATTTATCTATCATCCAGCCGTACCCGTACTCGGCTTTCCAATCCATGTACGCTGCCCTGGGAGTCATGGCCATATCTACAAGCAACGGATCAATGATATTTCCACTTTCTAATGCATTGCTCCATTTTAAGAGGTCACCTGTAGTGGATATAATACCTCCAGCACCAACCGAATTCTCCATCGGGTGTTCAGGTTCGGGTTTACCATAGTAATAACCCACGACCGGTAGTTGATCATCGGTATTCACACCGAAGCTAGTGTTTACCATTCCCAGAGGTTCGAAGATTTTCTCTTCAAGCAAATGTGAAAATGATTTCCCACCTACTGCTTCGGCAATTTTGGCAAGAAGGACATATCCGGAATTACTGTAAGCAAATGAGCTACCTGGTTCAAATTCCAGAGAATCGCTACAAAAATTCAGCACAAGTTCATCTATTGAATAGCTGTTTTTATAAATACTGACCAGGTCTTCGGCATTCGATAGATAATCAGGAATTCCGGATTGATGTGACAAGAGCTGTTCGATCGTCACTTCACCGTTTCCATAATTTGGAATGTACTTCGATATTGGGTCTGAAAGGCTTAGCCTACCTTCTTTCTGAAGCATCAAAATCAGCATCGACGTAAAGGTCTTACTTGTCGAGCCTATCCTAAATCTACTTTCCTGATCAAGTTGCTGATCTTGATAGGGATACGATTTCTTCAGGATAACCTTGCCTTCAGAAGCGATCAACGCATTGCCATGAAACAGCTTCTTTTTATGATAAAAAGTCAAGATTGAATCGATACGTACCGAAGGTTCTTTAGGGAATTTGTTAAGCTTATGCTCAACCTCCTCCTTAGTATCGTTCGCCTTGTTGTTTTCGATGATGGTACTTGATATTTCACCAAAATCTGAATCGGGAAGTACGATGTTGTAGTCCTTCCAAAATAATGAGTCATAAGGCACATTTTGCTGCTCAATCATTTTTCCATAAGGCAAGGCTTCCTCTTTCGTGATCCTCATGGGATCTTCAACCTTTATTTCACTTATAAGGAAGTCCCCTTTCATATTCAGGACAAAGTTGTAATAGTACCGATCACTCTTGAAGTGCATATCCGAAGTGAGCGTGACATCATTCATGTAGTACTTTTCCCCCAGCTGAAGATAACGTACTCTTATTTGCTCACCAAGCTTTTTGACCTTAATACCTAATAGTTCAGTCAAAGCTCTAAAGGCAACACTTAGTTTGTAGTACTGCAGGCTTTGAGGACTTAGACCATAATTCAGTTCCAAAAAAGCAAAGTCGTCCTTACTGATATAAAACTTTCCTTCATATCCCAAATCCCGTACACCTTCCTTTTGATCAAACGAAATAAGATAAACCGGTCGCTCATTATACATGAATTCTCCTTCCAACACGCACCTATGCTCCTTTAGAAATTTCTTTCTATTAAATATTTTTAGAAACTCCTTGTCATTCACCTGATCCAGACCAAACACACCTTTTGGAGTGCGCCCAATAAATATCCCATGAGCTTCTCGCTTGTCTGTAATTCCCCGCCATGATTCAAGCCGAAACAAGTCAAGCTCCTTTGGCTCCTTTGCTCGGTACATATCAAACACTGCCTCCGACAGGTGAACATATTTATCATTTTTCTTTGAAGACAGGCGGTAAAATCCTCTACTTGAATAGGGCTCACTGTAATAATTCTTGGAAATGTTAGTGAAGGCATTCTCGAGAATCTTGTTAGCTGTTAGACCAATGATTTCGACCTCCTTCAACACACGCTCCCTCTCCACCATCTTGATTTCCAATCCGGACGAATTAATGGATGCTAATGAAATAAATTGAGTATGGTAACCTACATATGAAATCCTAAGTGTGTCATTTCGATCTTCTTCGTTTACAATCAGTCTGAATTCGCCGTTGGCATTACTAATTGTGCCTCTGGTGCCATCGGCAATTGAGAGTGTGGCGTAAGGCAGTGCTTCGTTGCTGGTGGACATTATTACACGACCTTCAATAGTAAATGACTGTGCAAGTAGGTGAATCGAGATTGTAAAAAAGAAAGGAACTAGCAGTAAGGACTTCATTAAGGTTTGCTGTCGAAAGGCTGCAATATCTCCTTCAGGTAGTTGATCGCAGACCGTTTAACCTTCTTTAACTGACGAGTTAACAAGCTTTAACTTCACGCTGATTCTAAGAGTCCACTAATGTTTCAGACAGGATGTCTCTTTCATTTCGTGTTATGAGGCTGATTATCGTGCTTCGAGGGTATTCGATCAATTATATATTCAGCTAGTTGAACAAATAGTGAAAAGAAAATGATGATTGGAATCCCGCAAATCCCAAAGATGAAGATGATGCTGGCCACACTCGCAGATATTTCAGTACCAGAATACGCAGAGTACCAATTTAGTCCCCAGAATATTAAGCACAACGCAACCCAAGAAACCATCGCAAACAAGTAGAACCTGAAATATTTCTTCCTTTTTGCCATTTATTCAGTGAGATTATTTCTCAGTATCACTCAACGACTCAATTAATAAATCTACTCTTGCAAGAATCTCATTTCTGGCAATCTCATAATCTTCACTTATTGATGGAATTCCATTCCACTCCAAAACTTCTACTCCCATTGGCGTTTCCATGTCTAGGTCCAGATCAAATGTGACAATTTTTGCGGCTCCATCTACGTCTTTCTGGGAAACTTTTTCTGGCACCCATCCAGCAACATTAAGACTGTCATAACTAAGGCCAATCAAGGTCTCAGCTGTGAGTGAACTATTGGGCTCTGTACCTTTAAATACAGCAGTATAGCTTAAACCTTTTTCCGAAATTAGCTTTTCAAAGTGGGCAGCGGCAATCGGGCTTCTGGCAGCACCATGTTTACATACAAACAAGACAACATTCTTTGATTCCTGGGGTTTTTCATTTTGAGAACAGCTAAAGAATAATAGGACAAAAAGTAAGTAAATATTTCTCCGGTTCATTTCAATCACTTTATGAGACTCAATTTCTACTCTTAAGCCATTCAAGATAAGGCTTTGGATCGTTTCCTCTGTACTTAAATGACGAAGTAAAGGCATCAAACACGGGTTGATAGTTCAGATAATCTTCTTTCGTAAAAGTTGAAAAGGAAAATACAAGTATTGAATACTCGGTTTCCATATAGATCACTTCTTCCCTATATCGATCTGAAAGATTGTCGAAAGAGAGCATCCGACCATCAATAACTCCTCCTGTAACTCCAACCTTAATTTCTTCATAGGTCAAATCCGGATATTTCTTCTTAAATGTTTTGAGGTCTCCGGCCATGAATGTGGCCAAGTCGCTGTTGTGCTCATCTTTATCGTATCCCATAGCGTAGAAATAACTCTTCTTGGCTTTATCCTTATCATCTTTTGAGTAGAAGAAAGAGACTAGTCCAATCGACTCTGCAGCCTTCTTATCATTAATCCAATTTTGAGGGGTTTCGACGGTGAAAATGTGCTCCTCGCCATATATCACATTGATTTCTGGCTTTGTCTGTCCTAGAGCAAAGACACATGTATCAAGAAGTACTAAGTGAATCAGTAGAGTTTTATTCATAGTTTCCTTTTAAAAGGTTTCTATAAAAGCTTCATTTAATTGCACTGAGATATTATCAAGAGCTTCTAGTATTCTCTTATCATGGGTTCCGGTAACATCCAGCTTACTTCCTTTAATAGAAGCGACGACTCTATCCAGTAAAATCTTTTGACCCAAGTGTTCATATAAAGCATCCATTACCAAGACACAATATCCATGCTCAGTGAACATCTCCGTTTTTTCCCAAATTTGAAATTCAAGGATCTCGAGTTCAATCGGCATACCAAGTTTACCTGGGTTTTTGTTTTCAAAATAGGTCTTGACCACCTTCCTTAAGCCACCTTTTAACCTTGAGGTAACTGGTCGATTTAACATGCTCTTTTGAACGATACCTGTGTTTACCGTATCGCTTCTTAAATCCTTAATTTTCTTAACAAAAAACTTATCCTCTGGCTCTATTCTATGTTTTTTGAACGAGACTTCAATGAGAGTGTGTTCTCTGGGATAAATCTGACCTGCAGTGCGACGGTAAAGGCCTCCAGTCATTTCTACTAATATCCCACTACTATGTTGACTCAAGGACCTAATAATGGCCGTGGATTGTAGTTTCTTGATTGCTTTGTCTCGATACTTGATGTAAAGGTCATTCTCACTGGAGAAATTGAGTCCCTTATAAGGAATACTCATGACCGCATCGATGTAATTCTCTTCTTCTCTATTCCACTTGTCTATTGCTTCCGGGTGAACAAGAATTTTTACGTCGCCAATCTGCTTGGGTATGTAATCACTCTCCTTTGCCACTTTTCTGGTCTTCTTAACTATAATTTGACGCGAGTGACCATGATAAGAATATGCAACAAAGGCTCTATACTCGAAAATTTTGCCTTTCTCCAGTTTGTACGTGTAAGTGCCATCAAAAAAATCTTGAGACAGACCAAGATTGGATGAAACTATAAAAGCAATTATTGATAGCGTGCGAATCATTCGTTTTGAGAGACTATCTATCCCTTTCCTCTTCAATATAAGTCTTCTCCGCAAGTCTTTCTCTCTTCCAGAAATACCTCTTCAAATACTTTCTTAAATGCTTATGCCATTCTGGTGACTTGTGTAGCTGACCTTGTTTCTTTTGAGACATATCACTTGTGTTGTGAGAAGTCAAGACCCCTGGCTGATTCCTAGGTGATTAAAGAGGTTCTCCTTATAATGTTTTCCGACTTTCACTTTTGAGCCATTGGTCAGCACGACAGCATGTCCCTCACCATTGGTCGTCAGTTCGCGGATTTGATTTATGTTGATAGCAAACGAGCGATGTATCCGCATGAGATAACTTTTATCTGCCTGTCTGAGCATATCGTTTATCGCTATTCGAGAGGTGTACTTTTTCTCATTACTGTAGATGTTGACATAGTTTCCGGATGCCTCGATGAATTCGATGTCTTTGAAGGGAAGGAAGTAGAGCTTATTCCCAAGCTTCACTTTGAAGATCTCATCCGAAAAATTCGACGCGTCATCAGTGTCACTTTTTAATTTAAAATAGCCTAAATAGGCAAAGGCGGCATGAGCGAGAAAGATCCACAGAAACTCCCAACCGGAATATTCGAAAACTCTAATGCCAACAGCTTGCGAAGTGCCGTCCGCATCAACAGACTCTACAACAACACTTTCAATTACTTCATAGCGCAAACTGTCGGCAAAGAAATTGCCGATCGTAAAAAATAATCCCGCTAGGAAGAGATTGATCAGGAAGGAGTTTACGAATCCTCTGAGTTTGAAATTTAAGACGATCAATGTTGATAGTATGATCGCCATGAGATTGACCACGATTAGCACTGCGTATAATTCTCCTAATTCGCTAAACCTACCAACCAACCCATAGAAAATGATACACCCAAACAGCAACTGAACGACTCCTCGTTGCAGGTGGAACAGTTTCCGATTATTGTTTGAGAAAATTTTCATATCAATTGGCGGGCCTTTAGCATACAAAAGGCCGGTTTCTATCCCAGGCAGTACTAATTACAGATTTGTTGCGCTAACATCACGACAAATTAAACTCGTTCAAAATAATAGGTCCAAATGAAAGCAATACTAATTTCAACAGCGCTGCTCTTTATCGCCACGAGCGCAGACATTGTAAGAAGACATGATAAGAATGATTCGGAATACCTCGCACTTGGTGCAAAGTATCCTGCTGTTTGTATCGTCGGCAAAAATGGTGGAGACGGCACGCTGGTGGCCGATCGTTGGGTTATTACCGCCGGACACGTTGCACAAGCGATGGATGGAAGGACAAACGGTCGCATAGAGATCTATTTCTCAAATAGAGAGGAGCCCTACATTTCTGAAGCAGTTTTCATGCATCACGACTTCAAGGTGGTGGAACATGATATCGCCCTGATCAGACTTAGTGAGCTCGTCAGAAATGTAACACCTTTACCCCTATATGATGGCCGTGACGAAGCTGGGAGGCAAATAACCATCGTCGGACATGGTTACTCCAAGAACGGAAATGATACGAAGTGGGAAACGGATGGCAGAAAGCGAGGCGCAACCAACACAGTGGATCGGGTCACTCAAAATTTCATCCAGTTCGATTTTGACAGACCAGACGATCCGGATGTCACTCCGCTTGAGGGAACCGCCGGAAGCGGTGACAGTGGTGGTCCGGCCTTGTTAGAAATAGACAACCAAATGTTTATTGCCGGAATAAGTTCGGCAGGAGAGCCAGGAGAATACGGTCCCGCTACGTATGGGGCACAAGAGTACTATACCCGAGTTTCTACACACCTTGGTTGGGTGGAAGATGTGCTTAACGGCCGAATCCAGACATCAAGTTCACCAATGGGAACGGATGGTGAAGAAGCGGTCATCGTCCGTGAATTCGTTGGGGCTCCTCCGGGAATGTTCAAGGAATTGGGACTCATCCTGGATGACAGCAATGGTAATATTGAAATTCATGGTAAAATTGATGAATTAGTCCCAGCCGGGATTAACAAGTTGTCTTTCAGGCCTCCCTCCTACATTGTTGGTGTTAATGAAACGGAGTTGACCTCTCTTGCAAAATTTAGAGCGGTGTTTGATCAACTGAAAAAAGGAGATTCGTATGAATTACTTCTTGAGTTAAGGGGGGAAATGAAGAGAATAAAACTGGTGAGATAGTCTGGTCAGGAATTAAGAATTAAGAATTAAGAATTGAGAATAACCCATGTTGGGAATCAAATATTGAGTTTCCAGTCGTTTTCTGCGGCAACTCAGTTTAAGTATGAGAATAAATACTACAACACCAGGTACCTGATTATTCTGAAAACGGCTATAAAAAGACCCATTAACCACCAAAATCTCGAGAGTTTCAAAAAAATTCCACCTACTTTTCGAATACCCGGATCATCTTGATCCTTACTCCAAGCTCTTCCGAGAAGTTGGAAGACGATACCGACTACAATAAAAAGACTAAGGCCAACTAATTGAAGTGTCGAAATACCTAACATAAGCACATAATTCTAAATTGAAAATTATTCGTTTTTATCATCTATTTCCGCGAAACTTCTCATGAAAGATGGGAACGATTTCCAGATACTGATAAGTACTTCTTGAAAGAGATCTTTCTTATCCTCCTCGTTTTCAGCATACGTTGAACAGATCCTCAACAATCGATGCTGATGTTCATCTATCGCAGTGAGAAAGGTGTTTTCAAGTTGTGGATCCATCAAATAGTATAAGGCACCTAATTGTTAGTGACATGCCAATTGAGAATATGACAAATTGAGATTAAGAATTGAGAATTAGGAATTGAGAATTAAGAATCGAGATCTAGCTTGTTCTGGTTTTGTACCTAGAATACCCTCTGGTCACAGCTCTAATTACCAACAGAAGATAAAGTGACAGACATAACTATTAGTCGAGGTTCATTTTGTAAGGATATCTCTCCATTTTGCGGATTCTGCAAATTCCTTTATCACGGCATTTCGGGTTTTTAGCAGTTTATGCATGTATTTTTTTAGGAATAACACATTTGCAATCTTACCAAGTATTCCGAACGGAGCTTCATAATCGAAGATATCGATCATCCTGGTAGATCCATCTTCGTTTTGAAACTTATGCTCATGCCTAAACCCGTTAAATATACTCTGGCTCATTTCATCAACGAAATACATGGGCTCCTCTAATTCAGTAATAACTGTGCTCAATTTTTGAGTAAATCCTAAATGCTTTGCTCTCCAGGTCACGCTTTCATTCAGTCCAATCAACCCCGACGTGACACCATCAATTGCCTCCTCTCTTGTGTGCTCAGTGGAGATCTTATGCAAGTCAATACTTCTTGACAGGTCGAAACACCTTTGCTGTGGTGCATCTATGCTCGTCTCTATGATGATGGTGGGCATTTGGTTCGTTTGTAAAAGATTATTTCAGTCTTGATTTTAAGTCCTTGACGTAAAACTTCTCTTTCTCATTCCAGTCGTCGGTATCATCAGAAACGTGCTGTCCTGTTGGGTCAATCCACCTTATCAACTTACTATTCTCAAAGTAATATCTACTTTCTGAAAGCTTGGTTTTTTCCGGATCGAACCATTGATTAAATCCTGATTGTGATGCTCTAACAGAATCCATGTAGTAAGGCATGTTGTACCTGTACTCTTGATCAAACACAAAAAGGAGCTTATCGTCTTTGACATAGTATTCTCTAAATAGCTTTCCGGTCTCTCCGTAATATTCCATTCGAATTTTCACACACTCTTTACCGTCATAGTATTTTGAAATATCTGCGCCATCCGTCGATTCATCAAAAGTTTTGGATTCTTCGGATCTAAATGAGTCTAGATTCTCACTCACGTACTTAAAGTGTTTCCGAATCAATTCAATTTGTGCAGGGCTTTGACTTTTCGCATATCCCAGACCGAGAATCATCATATAGGTTAGAACACCTGCTTTCATACTACCTCGTTTCATTAGACTAATCTACGAATGATTTTAGAGCACATTATCAATTATCAATTATCAATTACTAATCACTAATCACTAATCACCAATCACCAATCACCAATCACCAATCACCAATCACCAATCACTAATCACCAATCACTAACTATCAATCACTAACTATCAATCACTAACTATCAATCACTAATCACTAAAAGCCGTATCTTGCTCACCCAACCAACCGGAAATCAGATGAAAAAGTCAACCCTGCACTTAGCAACCTTAGTTACAACAGTTGCGCTATTAAATGCCTGCCAACCACAGGAAAACCTTGAACTTAAGAATGCTTTGACATTCTTCGTTTCGTTTGATGCTGGTTACGATGCGGACTATGCCAAGGGTGACAAAAAAATGTACACCGCTACGTCCAGGCGAGCGCTGGATTCAGCCAATGCAGGGATGCATAATGCGGATCATAAGATATTAGGGGATCAGGGAAGGTTTGGAGATGCGTTCAGGTTTGGAAGCAGAACGGATACCGTCGTCTTTTTCAAAGGCAAAGACAACATTGTCTATGATCCGCAAAACTGGTCCGGTTCCATCTCCTTTTGGTTGAGCCTGGACCCTGCCGTCGATCTCGAGCCCGGATACACCGATCCGATACAAATCACCGATAACAGATGGAATGATGCGTCTATCTGGGTGGATTTCACCCAAGAAAACCCGAGGGATTTCCGGTTAGGGGTGATCGGTGATATGGCTTCCTGGAGCAAGGACACCCTTGATTCCCCCTGGGAAGCAGAGCTGGAAAAAAGAATGGTCAGGGTAAAAGAGCCACCGTTTACAAGCAGCAGTTGGACCCACATTGCCATTACGTACCAATCACTTGGCGGCGATCAAAGTATGTCTACCCTATTTATCAATGGCGAGAAGATCGGTACGATCAGTGGTATCAACGAGCCATTCACCTGGGAATATGACAAAGCAAATATTTACATCGGGTTGGGCTTCATCGGCTCAATGGACGAGTTTGCTATTTTTAACCGACCGCTCTCCGACCAGGAAATCCTTTCCTTATATCAATTGAAGGACGGTGTAGGATCGATTTTGTAGTTATTGCTCCAAACACGAGGGACAAGCTGTACCTTTTTGGTAGTTTCATATGCAACCAAATGCTAGATCCGTACTAGATTTAGAAAATTTCAAATACGCAAATGGATAAAATACTAACCCTTCTTGACCGAATCTTTATTGCAACACTAGTTGCATGGCTGGTACTTAAACTATTGGGAACACCTGTCTTAATGCTATTAGTGATTGGGCTGTTAGGAGTTGCAGCAATCTTTTTTCTACAAGCTTACCAACCTCTCGATATCAAATCTGAAGATGAAAATGTGGGATTTGAATTTTTGCTTGGAGCTTCAATCATTCCTAAAGTGCTGGGAATAAGTTCTTCTGTCGCTACAGTAGGGATTTTATTCTATTTGTTAAATATGGAAGGATATTCAGTGATGCTCACCGTAGGATCACTTTCAATCGCCATTGCCTTACTTATCTTGATCATAATTGGATTAAGAGGGATGAAATTGAATCCGATCATTCCCAGATTAATCAAATCATTGATTGTCTTAGCATTTGCCATTAACATTCAGCTGAGCATTTGATAGCTCATTGAACGTTTATTACACAATGCCCGGCCCAAGACCAGGGTCCTAGCTACCTATTGTCGCTTTTCTATTTGATTGTTTGCTGTGAAACGAACAAAGTAGTGGAGGTGTAGAAGGTTCTGCGCATAGAAAAAGATGATCAAAGTTTATAACTTTTTCCATTTGCCTTGGATTCATCTGTTCTTATGAGACTCCAGAGAAGAGCGCTATGCTGTAAAATATTACAACCATCAAAATACCAAATATCAACAGGAGAGCTGAAACTCGAAGAAGTTTACTACAAAGCCTCAAAATGTTTCTGTATGTTCTAAGCGTTCCATCTAATCTGCTTTCAAAGGATGTGTCCTCTACCATAGCCTCTTTCAGTCTCAAAATTTCAATCTGATAAGCGACACTTTCTGATGAATAGAAGCGGTGAGCTAGTCCAAAGCCGCTGGCGAGTCCAAGCGAAATAATACCAATGACAATTAGTGAGGGGTATCCTTTCAATGTTAGTATGACTGCTTCGTTGAGTATGTCATTCTTCGCAGCAGATACTAAAAATCCATAACCCGCAATTCCTAGAATTGACAGTCTAATCAATTCTGCCGAATATCCTTGATATTTGTTTGCCAGGTCAAAATCTGCTTTATAATTGTCCTCTTTTACGGGAATGAACAAAAGTGATTTCATCTTGAAAATTCTTTAGTTATAAACTAAAGTTAGCAAATACTTCATAGATTCATTTTGTGAGACAATAGTTAAAGCTTCACCTTTCAAACCATGATCCACTTAAATCGTACCTTATCCTGCATATGGACTTAGCATGAAAAACAAGAAAATAAAAGCGATCACCAAACCAGGTGCCTATATCTTCCTAACCCTTATAAGCCTGGCTCCTTATTCTTCTACTTGTCAAACTGAAGAATCTTCGTTTACGAGCCTGGGCGAGGCAGTAAAGGATCCGTTGCAGGTGATCGTCCTCGATTTGTCAGGCCAGCAATTGGATGAATTTCCCACAGAGATACTTGCGATGAGAAACCTGGAAAAACTGAAGTTGAACAACACCTTCTTGCCAAGTTTTCCGGATCAGATTTCCGAGCTTACGAATTTGAAGGCGCTCGAATTCAACCATTTCGAACGACCTCACACCGAGTTTACCACCCTACCGTCGTCCATCGGGATGCTCAGCAATTTGGCAGACATTGGATTGATTGGTTTACCCAATTTGAATTGGGATGAGGCGATGAGCTACCTGGCAGGACTTCCACTTACCAATCTCGCCGTGATGAAAAACAACTTTAGCACGTTACCTCAAGGTATCGAAAAACTGGGATCAATCACCTCCATCTGGCTCGGAGGAAACACAGACTTAGATCCCGCGGAAGTGTTCGAGAAGCTTCCGGGTCTGGAACAGGTAGGATTTGGAGGAAGCATGTACCGTGAGCTGCCAACAAATATTTCCAATGCACCGAAAATCTTCAACCTTTGGCTGGCCAATAACCGACTCACCTCCGTTGAGGTACTAAAAAATTCAACGAACCTAAAAAGCCTGACTTTGAATAGCAACAACCTTACAAGACTACCTACGGGCATAGCAGAGTTAGACAGTCTAACCTATTTGTCTCTGAACAACAATCCGGACCTGGATTTTGAAAACATTATTACTTCCCTAACTAAGATGAAGTCCTTGTCCGTGCTAAGTCTGAACGGATGTGCGATTTCAAGAGTCCCCAAGAACATAGAGCAGCTATCTTTTTTGAAAGCCTTGTCGCTGAAGAACAATGAACTTTCGCAAGAGCAACGGGAAGAGATGAAAGCACTTTTGAAGGATTGTCGGGTTGTTTTTTGAGGAGTCTGAGACGAGTGGAAGCAGTGACTCAGGAGCTACAAGCTCGGCTGGCAAAGGTTGTTCCGCTCCAATGGCAGATTATTTCGTGCCAAACAACCGATCACCACAATCACCAAGCCCGGGAACGATATATCCATCTTCATTGAGGTGATCGTCTAATGCGGCGAGGAAAATAGTAACCTCCGGATGATGTTCATTGATCCTATCAATACCTTCTTTAACGCCGACAATTCCGACATAAGAAATATTAGTAGCTCCACGCTCTTTCAATATATCAATAGCACGAACAGCACTACCGCCCGTCGCAAGCATCGGGTCTACAATCATCACGTGTGCTTCAGGAAGCGTGGTAGGAAATTTTGCATAGTACAATTCCGGCTGTAACGTCTCTTCATCACGATATAGGCCGATATGGCCAATCTTAGCCGAAGGAATTAAACTATGAATGCCATCCACCATTCCAAGCCCTGCCCGAAGAATAGGTATAATAACAACTTCTTCGGCCAGTATGTAGGTGTTGGTTTTCGTTAGGGGTGTTTGTGTTTCAATCTCCTTTACCTCCAAGTCACGCGTGATTTCATATGCCATGAGCGAAGCGATCTCGCTCACATTTTCACGAAATTCTTTGGTCTTTGTAGCTGTATTACGAACAAGCGATAGTTTATGGTGAATTAAGGGGTGATCAAAGATTGTAACTTTTTCCATAGCAGTTGTCTCGTTGGAAAGTAGTTATAAATATAGGGATATTGAGTTAGCCGAGTGGTAGTTCGTGTTGATCACGAGCAACATGCTCACGCCAGAAAGGGGGTGGATCTAGGTATCTCGGATGGCAGGTATTTTCAAACGTTCGTTAACTAGGAATGCTCAGACCAAATTTCCAGCAATCAACTCGGCTTGCTTTAAAACTGTTTCAGTTGCGAGTTTTTGCATATCCGGTGGGTAACCAAATTGCCGCAACGTTCTTTTAACAATAACTTTCAGTTTGGCCTTCACACTTTCTTTAATCGTCCAGTCAATGGAGGTGTTCTGCTTCACCTTTTCTGTGAGGACAACAGCCAATTCCCGCAACTTATCTTGTTTCAGAACTTCTCTTGCACTCTCATTATTTGCAACGGCAGTGTAAAAGGCAAATTCAAATTGTGACAATCCAAGCAGTTCGGCCTCATTATCTGATTTGACAATCTCTTTGCTTAGCTTGATTAGCTCATCAATTACTTCTGCTGCAGTCAATATTTTGTTATGATATCGCTTGATGGCATCCTCCAACATTTCGAGAAAGGCTCTGCTTTGCACCAGGTTCGTCTTGGCCCTTGATTTTATTTCATCATTAAGAAGTTTCTTCAAAACTTCCATGGCTACATTCTGGTGCTCCATTCCTTTGAGTTCCAGAAGGAATTCTTCCGATAAAATGGAAATATCGGGCTTTTTGATTCCTGCCGCATCAAATACATCTATCACCTGATCCGATACCAACGCCTGATCAACGACCTGTCGAATGGCTGAATCAATGTCCCCATTATAATTGGAAGTGGTCGTTCCTTCTAATTTCACTAACCGGGCTTTCACCGCTTGGAAAAAGGCAATTTCATCTTTCACATCCAATGCTTCTTCAAGTGGGATGGCAATGGCAAATGCTCTCGTCAAAGCAGTCACTTCATCAATGAATCGTTTTTTTCCGTCTTCCTTGGACAAAATATGATCTTCAGCTGCTAGTATGAGATTTAACTTCGAAGCGGTATCAGATTCAAAGTAGTCTTCATAAGGAAAGCCGCTAAACATGTCTGAAACGATCTCCATCTTTTCCAGCATCAATTCAACAGCCTGAGCCTGAGCAATGGTTGGATCACCTTTGCCTCCGGCATCTGAATAAAAGGATAATGCTTTTTTCAGATCAGAAGCAATCCCGAGATAATCCACAACCAGTCCACTTGGTTTGTCTTTATACACTCGATTGACGCGAGCAATAGCTTGCATCAGATTGTGCCCTTGCATCGGCTTGTCTATGTAAAGGGTGTGCATCGAAGGTGCATCAAAACCTGTTAACCACATGTCTCGAACAATTACAAGCTTTAGCTCATCTTCCGGATCTTTCATCCGTTCAGCAAGAATCCGGCGCTGTTTCTTTGTGGTATGGTGCTTGGCCATCTTAGGTCCATCCGACGAGGCAGCAGTCATTACAACCTTCATTGCTCCTTTGTTCAGCTCATCGGAATGCCAGTCTGGTTTCAATTTAGTGATGGCATCATACAGGTCTGCTGCGATCCTTCTTGACATAGTAACGATCATTCCCTTTCCTCCCTCAATGATGTCCCGTTGTTCCCAATGCCAGATAATATCCTTTGCAATATTATTTATCCGATTTTCGCTACCGATCAATGCCTCCAGCTGGGTCCATTTGGCTTTGGCCTTTTGATTCTCTGACAGGTTTTCTTCATCCAGGTCTTTTTCCAACTCCTCCACAATTTTTCTGCCCTCTTCAGTCAAGGCAACCTTGGCCAACCTGCTTTCATAATAGATTTTAACCGTGGCACCATCTTCCACGGCTTGAGCTATGTCGTACACGTCAATGTAATTACCAAAAACTGCCGGCGTATTGACATCCGTCTTCTCGATCGGGGTACCCGTAAATCCTAAATAGGTTGCATAGGGTAGTGCATCACGAAGGTATTTAGCAAATCCGTAGCTTATTGCTCCAGTCTCCTGACTGGTTTTGGCTTTAAACCCGTATTGGGTACGATGGGCTTCATCAGCGATCACTACAATATTTTTCCGCTCAGACAACTTCTCATATACGTTTCCTTCTTCGGGTTGGAACTTCTGAATAGTAGTAAAGACAATGCCACCTGATGCGACCTTCAATTGGTCTTTGAGATGGTCTCTGTTCTCCGCCTGAACAGGCTCCTGTCGTAGCAACTGCCTGGAGGCTGCGAACGTGTCGAATAATTGATCATCTAGGTCATTCCGGTCCGTGATCACAACAATCGTCGGGTTGTTCATGGCCAGCACAATCTTCCCTGTATAGAAGACCATCGAAAGTGACTTACCGCTTCCCTGCGTGTGCCAGACCACCCCTCCCTTTCTGTCACCAGAAGGTTGGCTTTTGACACCAGGAACACCATAGCGTTCCGGGGCTTCACGAATCAGATTTTCCTTTACTTCTTTTAATCCACTCGCCCGCAAGGTACTTTCTACTGCTCTGTTGACAGCATAATATTGATGATAGCCAGCTAACTTCTTAACAGTTGATATGGTAGCAACTCCGGTTTCGGGATCCTCCTTTTTTGATTGCTCAAAAACAATAAAGTGTCTAATAAGGTCCAACAAAGTTTCCTTTTGTAACATCCCCATTATAAGCGTTTCCAGCTGACCCACCAGCGATGATGCCTCTTCTTTCCCGTCCGAAGTTTTCCAGGACATAAACCTTGAATAATCGGCTGAAATTGTTCCTGCTTTCGCATCCAACCCATCAGAAATGATACAGAAAGCATTAAAAGTAAAAAGCCCGGGAATCGTCTCTTTGTACGTTTCAATCTGATGAAAGGCTGATAGAACTGTTGCATTTTCGCTTGCCGCATTTTTGAGTTCGATCAGGACCAATGGCAAGCCATTGACAAATAGTAGAATATCTGGTCGTTTGTTCTGTTCGTTCTCGATAACAGTGAACTGGTTCACAACCAGGAACTCATTATTTTCGAGGTGCTCCCAATCCACCAGCCAGATCTGATCTCCTCGCTCCTCTCCTTCTATAAATTCACTTACTTGAATCCCATCGGTAAGAAAGTGATGAAATTGTTGATTATTGGAAATTAGCTCTGGTGATTGGACTCTTTCAACCTCTTTAACCGCTTCTGATATGTTTACAGCTGATTGACCTGGATTGATTCTTCTGATGGCTTGTTCCAGCCGGTCGGTCAGAATAGATTGCGCATAGGTCGTTCTTTCCGGTCGTTCGCCATCCGGGGCTATTTCAGGACCATGTAAATATTCAAAACCTTGAGCCTCCAGGAGCCCAATTGCTAAGTCTTCAATATCGTCCTCAGTGATTCGAGTCATCAGCTGGGTACCAGTCCTACTTTAAGATTCAGTTTCTCCTGGAACTCCTCCGGAATACCATCCCAGTGCTCTGCAAGAATATCAACGAGCTGTTCTCCATTTATGAGTCCTATCCTGGGAAACCCCTGTTCAAGTGCAATGTCTTTGGCCTTCGATTGATAGTCTGCTGTAGTAATAAACGCTCCTTGTCCACCTGAAGGGATATTGGCTCTCAATGCCTTAACCACGTTGGCAGAAATTCGAGTGCCTAGCTTATATCTTTTCGCCTGCACAAATAACTTGATCTTGGCCATGTTGGCTACATTTAATTCGCCCGTCGCATCGACACCACCGTCTCCTACTCTTCCACTGTGTTCCGACCCCTCAAAGCCTAATGCTTCCAGCACATGTGTGATTAAAATTTCAAATTCCCTGTCATCCAGTTCGAGGATTTTGTTCAAGATCGTGGTATAGTAATCAAATTCTGCTTTCTTGTCACTTTCGGGCACAAGTTCAGGCTTCCCAATTGTTGTGAAGAAATTCCGCTTGTGGCTGATGTAGTATACGGTCAGCGATGAACGAATCGTATTTTGAAAAGGGACCGAAAACTGGCTTCTTTGGATAGGCGTCTTGTTCCATTTCACCTTCTTCCTGTGCCTATAGGGACAGCCATCACCCAGAGTCTCGTAGTAGTAGCCGGCTGGTTCAACCACCCCGTAGTAGATGTACTCCGTATTTTGTGCAGGGGTAATTACATAATCCCCGGATTTCATTTCCAATAAAAACCGTGCTATCTGACCAACTTGTTGACCGATCACTACATTACTGGTATCATCAGGGTGCCCGGCCCTATAGATGGGATACAGTTCTTCTCTTGATTTGATACTCGAAAGATCCTGGTCTCCCAGCCATCCGATAGCCACATAGCCTCCGTCAAGAAAATGCTGGGTAAATGTTCCATACTCAGCCCTGACACAATAGAGCTCAATATCTTCAGTTTTATTTTTTGCCATAGCTAGTAACCTTTGTTTTAATTCATTCTTTCACCCCTTACAAATCAATTTTTAGCTTATTCTCCATCATGAGAGTTGACCTGCTGATTTGCGCATTCCTGAATCCAAAATTCTTCATCAGATCATTCTTATGACTGATGTAGTCATGATAATCCATCGCGGGATCAAACCGGATGGACGAAAACAACTTACGGGGCTCCACCTTGAGCCTGACCAAATCATCGTTCTTTTTGTCTACGCAATCCTTTTTTGTAATGGCAAAAAGTCGAACTTCTTTTTCGTAGTTGTACGAATGCCGTTTAACCAACAGTGTTTTCAGGTGCTTGGAGCCAAGATTTAAGTCTGTTAGTGGACTAATAAATTTAGGATCTCTTGTAAGTTTCTTTAGCTCCGCCTTCGTCTTGTACTTGACCTGTCCGAAGTAAAGTGGGATATCGTTAGCAGCTGAAAGCTGCGCTAACCGATCAAAACCGTGTTGCATACCATACTCCTATATTGTCCTTGCGGTAGATCTGCCACAGCGCATAATTATCACTATCTATTGTCCAGCACTGACCATAAATATTCTCTTTGCCCGGATGAATAAACTCCCTACCATTTAACGTTACGTCCGCATTGAACAAGATATTCTCCATGGGGTCTTCCCATTTCGATGGCCGAACAAATGTCAATACCTTCTTGTTCAACACCTCATAGAAACGATCCAGGCTGTCAATCCGGAAGATAGGCTTGGAAAGCGTCAGGTGATGTATTCGGTTGATTCGTTTCATAGTTATTCGGATACTTGCACCCTCACTTCCCCATTTATAAGCTTGGGAAGAAGAGTATTTCTAAAAGATTCAAGGGTTTTGATTTGTTTATGATTATTCTCAATCCTATACCTTAGTCGCAAAGCTACCTCTGTAAACTCATCAATCCTTTCTTTTGATGGCAGCTTGAACTTGGCCCATTCAATTCCATCCTTAGGAAGCATATTAACAGTACTTCCGTTTGTAGCACCTGTTATCTGCTCTCTTACATCATGGGTTTTGACAAGATAGTAGACAAATAGATTCGACAGGTGATCATTCTTAGGAACAAGCTTATAAATATGCTGACTAAAAATTCCTTCTTCACCAAAAAAATCAGGTATTATGGCTGGGTAGCCTATAAGAAGCATATCATGACCCTGCTCAGTATTTGTAACAATTACTTCTCCTGGTCGAACCATATGGTGTTCCTTGTATGCTCCGGAATAGTATTTAATTCCCTCGCGCTTGTAGCCACCACCTTCATAGACAGAATTTAGATTGTGCATTGGGACACCTGATGCACGATCAGAAAGTCCCGAACCTTTGTAGCTTAATCCTCTCAGGACTTCCACAAATTCACCAACCTCTCTCCAAGCCCACTCTTCACTTGCCTCTTCTACAAACCACTGTCGAAACAGTGTCTCTGCCATGGCTTCCAAGGTTTGGTTTTGACTGTGGAGTAGATCGATTTTGTCATCTAGACTGCTGAGGATGTAGGCGATGGCTTTTTGTTCCTTGAGTGGCGGTAATGTCAACTGCATAGATTTAACCAAGTCAGGAGCGATATTGGCCTGCCCCCCAGAACTATTGGCATTGTGAATAAAGAACAATTGCGAATCCCATGATGATAAACAATATGCGATGAATTTATCATTCACACCATTCTTAACCCGTATTATGCTGACACGTTGATTTAGTAAAAATTTACCCTTCAGCTTAAACATTGCTGATTTACCTACCCAACTATCTGGTGAACCGTCAGCTCTATTTCCGGACATTGTTATTAAGATATCATTGGGCTTAATGAGATAACTTTCTTTACCTTGAGCTACTCTATCGGATACGTAACTCAAAGAATCGAGAATAATCTTATTAGGCTTTACATTCTTTATCTTAATAACTGGGGTCCCCAGATCAATAAAATCTTTACTCTTGAAGGCAAAACCGTTTTGAAATTCAACTACGTCTCCAAGTTCTATTTCCCTCCACTCGCTCATGCCACTCTTCGGATTAGTTCGTTTGCAATCAAGTCGTATTCAGGAACTAGTTGGGCCTTCCTTCGAATAGCTTTATTTAGACAGTAGGAACCTTTTTGCTCCTTCACCTGTCGGATCAGGTATTGCTCCAGCTGCAGTACCCTCTTCTGCACCACTTTGTACCTTTCGTACTTCTTTTCTTTTTCACCGTGAAGCTCTTTGGCACGAAAAGTTCGGAGAGGTCCATCCCACTGATCAAATCCCGGTATACTCCAGTGATGCAGCGTTATGGTCAGGTCATCTAAATTGAGCTTTCGCTCCTTTAATTGTTTCAACAACTGGTTCTGTGTTGATCGTTTGCTGCTATCAAAATGTCCGCTCAATCGATGAATCGCAGATCGCGCAGACGGATAGTGATTGTCGCCCGTCATTCCGACATAATAGTAGTGATCCTTCTCATGTACTATTACCCATAAGTAGACAGAAAACCCAGGCTGCAACAGCTTACCGGAAAAAGAGACTTGATGATATTCGGTTTCACTCATCCTCTTCTTTTAATAGTGTCCACAATCCTTTTTCATCAAATTCATAGTTGGATGTAACATTCGGTGTGAGTGGATCAAAGGCCTCATCGCTTAGGAGCAACACCACGTCCATCAGACTCATGGTTTCCAACTCCTCCAGCTTACCAGAAACAAGTATCAATTTCCTACAAATAGGTCCGATATAGACGCCCTCCGGCACCAGCGGATCTTCTACTACTTTGGTTACTGTTCCTGGAGGTGTTGCAAACACTACCGGATTCTCCGTATGGAATTCATTCATGAACTTCACTATTCCTACCATATCCCGGATATTCTGCATCGCTGTATCATTAAAGAATTGCTCCAAAACAGACAAACTGTGCGCCTTTCCCTCATAGCAGGCATCAGCCAATATCGTATAGGGGATTTTAGACTCAAGAAGTAGGTCAGAAAGATCACCCACATACAGTAATGATTTCCTAATTCTGTCCAAATCAAGACCCATTGACTGGTTCAGAAAGGCAGCCGGGACCTCCTTGAATTCCCCGGGTACCAAAAACTGGCTCCATCCCAGTCCCTCTGACACCCCATGGCCACAGAAGTACAGGACGATCAATGGTCGTTTACTTTTTGATTTTTTGGCAAGCTTTATCGTCTGCTTGAGTTCATCTATAATTTGTTTTTTTGTCAGTGGTTGACCTGCCTCCGACCTAAGCATGCTTCCCTGGCTACCTGCTTTTTCCGTTAGGAGTTCATGAACGTACCTGGCACTTCGTCGCGCTCCTGAAATATCATCGAATGAATCCTGGCTTTCTTTCGAATAATGCGCAGAGCCAATTGACAGATGGAAAACATCAAAATCCTGTCCATTGATGACCAGTGAAATCGTAATCAGTATCGTGCTAAAAACTCCCTTCATTGTAATTCATTCCATTTGCGTTCCGAACTTTCCTGGCAAGCCTGCGCCAGCTCATTGGCAAAGAATTTCAACCGATGTTCTGCATGAATGTCAAGTGAGTCATAATCTATGATCGCATAGTAGAAATCCTTCATGGCATTTTCAACCACAGTATCCTCAACCATGATCATTTCTCCCCAATACAACCCACCAAATACCTTCACATTCATTTCGAAATCATCGCTAGTGGGATCCGTAGCAATCAAGCCTGCATACTTACAAGCCTTGGTGTAGACATCTAACTGTTGCTTCCAAACAGTCCTTCTAAATTCCATCTTGCTCTCATAGGATTGCGTATTGAAGTATTTGAACAATCCTATCAGAATAGCAACGAACGTAAGTACTACTCCAGCGATTCTTGTGAGAACGCCAGCAAATTCAAGCTTGTGCTCATCAACAACAATTAATTTTCTTTTAGTCATCTATATAGTGTAATAAAACTATATCTAATTCGACGACCACTTTCCCGTCCCTGATTGTCCGAAGTTTTTGTTCTTGTTCAACTGGTTGATCACTTGGCCTATTGGTCATCACGAGTTTGTACGTCTTGCCGTCCTCCGGATCACTGTCATCATTATCATCATCTTTGAATGTGATCCGCCAATCATACTTGTTTTTCTTATACAGTGAATAGGTGTATTTATCTTCTTTCCACTCTGCATTTACACAGGACTTTATGGTCACTTTCTTATCAGTGTAGTAGGTACGTAGCTTCTTTCCGTTTTCACACGGTCCGGTTCCCATGTTCGGTTCCAAACGCTCGAATGACCAATCCTTGTAGGCACTGCCTGCCAGAAAATCGATTACTTCTGCTTCTGTGTCATATTGAGCAAAAGTTAATAGTGGAATGAACGTCAGCACAATGCTTAGTTTTCTTATATTCATCTAGTTATTTTTTGGTAACTGGATTTTCTTCAGATTTTCCAATATCTGCTTGTTCAAGCTCTTCTCTTCCTTCAGCTGTTCCTCAAATTCAGCCTGAAGGGAAGTGAAGCGTTCAACAAAATCAAAATCATCCTCTTCTTCCGCAAGACCAACATACCTACCAGGCGTCAACACATAATCCAGTTCTCTTACGCGCTCAATAGGGGCAGTATTGCAATAGCCTTTGACATCTTCATAACCTCCATCTTTATTGCGCCAGGAATGGTAGGTTCCAGCAATGTCCAGGATGTCCTCATGAGAAAGTTCCCGTGTCCGACGGTTGATCAAATGACCTACATTTCTTGCGTCAATGAATAAGATCTCTTCTCTTCTATCGCGGAACTTGTGATTGCTACGGTCTCTACTCAAGAACCATAGGGATGCCGGGATCTGAGTATTCAGGAATAGCTTGGCCGGGAGATTTACGATGCAGTCAATCAAGCCCGCCTCAATCAACTCTTTTCGTATGGCACCCTCTCCTGAGGTTTTGGATGTTAGTGCGCCTTTGGCCAGTACAAACCCAGCCTGGCCTCTCGGTGAAAGGTGATAAACGAAATGCTGTATCCATGCAAAATTGGCATTGCCTTCTGGTGGAACCCCATATTTCCATCGTCCGTCCTTGCGAAGCAAATCACCACTCCAGTCGCTATCATTGAAATGTGGGTTGGCGATGATGTAATCAGCTTTAAGATCCTTATGTGCATCGTTCAAGAAGGAGCCTTCATTGTTCCATTTCACTTGAGAACTATCTATACCCCTTATCGCTAAGTTCATTTTGCAAAGTCGCCAGGTGGTTTGGTTACTTTCCTGACCGTAAATGGAGATATCGTCTATCCGTCCCTGGTGGTCTTTCACAAACTTTTCCGACTGCACAAACATTCCACCTGATCCGCAGCAAGGATCAAATACTCGTCCCTCATAAGGTTCCAGCATTTCTACCAAAAGCTCGACAACACTTCTTGGTGTATAGAACTGTCCTCCTTTCTTTCCTTCTGCCAAAGCGAATTCGCCCAGAAAGTATTCGAACACATGTCCCAGCACATCAGCACTCCTTGCTTTCGCGTCCCCAAGCGCAATTTTGGCAATCAGGTCAATTAATCCACCTAAACTGGTTGGGTCCAGATTCTGACGTGCATAGACTTTCGGCAAAACTCCTTTTAGCGAATTGTTTTCCCGCTCAATGGCATCCATGGCTTCATCTACTGCCTTGCCTATTGTCGGCTGTTTCGCATGACTTTGAAGGAAGCTCCATCTGGAAGAAGGGGGAACAAAGAATATATTTTCAGCTTTGTATTCATCCTTGTCTTCAGGATCTGCTCCTTCATACTCACCCTTTCCTTCTTGTAATTTGTCGTGGAGTTCTACAAAAGCATCTGAAATGTATTTCAGGAAAATCAGACCCAGTACAATGTGCTTATACTCTGCTGCATCAATGTTTTTCCTTAGCTTATCAGCAGCTTTCCACAGTTGTGTTTCTAAAGGCTCTTCTTTTTCTTTTTTGGCTTTGGCCATTTGGTGAACTCAAAATTTTAAGGTTGGTATATTAAAACTAACAAATCAAGAGGAATAACGGAATTATGCAGTTTGAAGCATCAAAAATCAAGCAACTCCTTCGGCTCCACACCCAAGCCCTTACTCAAAGCTTTCAATGTACTCAACGTCGGACTCCTCACGCCTCTTTCAAAGCGGCCGATTTGACTGAACGCGATGCCAGATCGATTGGCCAGTTCCTCCTGGCTTAGATTGCGTTCTTCCCGAAGTTTTCGCAAGTGCTTTCCAAAGGCATCGATAAATGACTGGTTCTTCACGGTGGCAAACTCACTAAAATAGACGAAGTATATTAGAGCCAATTGGCTCTAATTGATTAGCTTTGAATCACTAATCAAGATATGTCAACTCCTTCCGAATCTCACCCCCTCCTCACCGAACTCGCACACCTCTTTGCTGCCGTACCCTCTACCCAACTGCGCCGCAACGTGGAAGAATTGTATCATGCCTATCTAGCGGAACCTGAGACAGTGTTGCCTAGTAAGGAGATTGCGATGTCGATGTATTTTCTTATTCGGTTTTTAAATGAGATGGAAGATCAGAATGAGTTGACAGTTAACAATAGATAGTAGCTGAATAGCTTAATTGGTTGATTAGTTAACTTGTTGATTGGTCGAATTTTGAATGATTCAATTCATTCTTTCTCTTCCTTCTCAGGATCATATGTTTCATTCGGATCAGCTTTTAGAAAATCCTTATCAAAAGCTGCAAAGAAACCTATACCACCAAACAGGTAGGGTCCGTACTTAGCTCCGTAACTGGTCCAACTACAGGACAGATTTGCCGCGCCATTGCCAATATTCTCAATAGACTGAAGCAAAAAATCTAAAAAAGAGTTATTTACCCAGGTGTTGACAAAGTCGTTAAATAATCCAGTCACAGAGCCTACCAGCGCAGCTACGCAGGAGACGGCCATCGCTCCTATGGGTGCACCGATAATTGCCCCTATGATCGTGAATAACCCAATACGCCAGGTACTCGGTTGAAATTTATTTTCCTCGTTGGTCTCAATGTGCTTGGCACCTACCACCGTTTTCTCACTATAGCTGAGCTCCTTCTCACAATTCGTGCACTTGAAACTGACTCCATCCTTATTTGGAATTTTTAACTGAGTCTCACACTCAGGGCAAACAATAATTAAATCACTCATCTAGGTATATTAAATAGTTGTGTCTAATATTAATTTACATATTTCTCCTCTAAGAGAATGAGGATTCCTCGTTTGTCCTAGTTTGCAACGAGGACTCCTAAAGCTCCAAGTTCTCAACTTATCAGTTCAACAGTTAGCAATCCCTCGCTAGTGCGTAGATTTCAAGAACCGATCTATGTCAATATTTTCCCCCTCCAATCATCAGACCAATCCGAACGGTTAGGTGGTTGCTGTTCCCTACGTTCATCACTTCCCATTGCACATCCACGGGTCCGTAGTCTATCATGGGTACGATATTGAAATCGATGTTCAGATTGAAATGATTATTGTCAACACCAAACCTGGGATAGAAACCCATTTTGCTCTGTGTGGTTTTTCCGAATTGCATTTGGTAAAGGCCTACACCAAACCCGACGTACTTTCTGTGCGACGAGTCGCGGTCCCAATAGAGCCTTATGTTCCCCGTACACGAGGTGATGATCCCCAGGTCGCCCTCATTAAAATTCTTTGCATCGAGGACCAGCAAGGAGTACTCGCCCTTAAGTGAGACCGCAACTAAATCTGTAATTCGGTAACCAGCTTCTACCCCAACGTTTGCTCCTGTTAGTGAGAGCCCGGCACCAACGTATGCATGAGGCTGAGTGAATTTCTGCGCGTTTCCATAGAAAGAGGACACGAGCAATGAGAGTAGAAAAACATACTTGTACACACCGTATAGGCAATCATCGTTTCATGATCCCCTAAGACCTTCCCTCGCTAGTCCTCGTTTGTAACAAGGATCCCTAAAGCCCAAAGTTTTTCAAATTATTAGTTCAACAGCAATCAATCCTTTTGTGCCCAGCACATGTGATAAAATAGATAGCATTTTGATCTGAAATTTTATAGCGATCACCAGACATAGCTGCTGGTTAATTGTTCTTTCCCATTGAAAATGCGCTGATTTTATACATCCTCGTTGCAAACGAGGATGAGATATAGGGCTTCAAATGTGACCGCCACGCAGCTCACCGACGAACGTGATCAGGTCAGCAGCCTCTGCAACACGGTCATCACCGGGCGCGGCAGGCGCAGGAAGCCACACGGCTCAGAAATGTGAAACTCGGCATTCGGGTAAGGTCGTAGGTTTGCCGTCCCGGTTTTAGAAAGTGCCTGCTATAATTCTTGTATTCATGTAATGCTCGATGCAATTAAAAACCGGGGCTAAGGTCTCTTCACCTTAACTCCCGGATTTTAAGAATACTACCAAGGCCTGTTAGTTTGTGCTCTCCTGGTGGCTTTACAGAGAGCTGAACCCATGAATAAATCTGCTATTCACTCAGATGCCAGACAGGACTCACATCCAGTGTGCGAACCATCGCGGTGGCGATGCCGGGGTGCCCGCCATGATCCTTGTTGCGAATGGTCCACGATGAATGACCAGTGGGAAAGCAGGCCTGAAGTCGGTTCATACGTGCGTCCCCCTCCTCATAAATTTTCACCCCTCCACACGTGAAGGAATTGTCGGTGGTTACCGTCGCATCACCATGCTGTGATTGCAACTCATCAGAGTCAACCCTGCCACGATCAAATGAGACGAGGTTGGTAGCAATATCCGGATCCCGGACCTTCATGCCCAGCGCATAACCAGTGACCTCAGTCTCCCCGTTCACATCATACCAGTCACGCACTAGGTGTTGCCAGCCTGCATTACCCGACTCTTCAAAAAGTGGATAACTCCAGTACACAAACAGCCTCCCGTTGGTTTTGGTTTCTGTGCTCACACCGCCGCCTACCAGTTGATAGTCCTTCGGCATGGCCACAAATTCCCGGGATTCATTGCCTCCGGCGCGAACCTTAAATTTCTGTTCAACAACTTTAACTTCCAGCATATCGAACGGGTCATAAATCCCGATTGCGTAAACAGAAATTGCATCGTTGCCCCAGCCCTCCATGTTAAAACTGGCCCCTTCCCATCCTTTAACAGTGGATCCGGAAACCAATGGCGCTATGGTGGTGATGAAGTTGTTCGATCCCCAGGTAACTTCTGCTCCGCCCCCGATGATCTTATAGTGCTTTGCTTCCTCCTTGTTGCTGAGAATATCCTCCGGCTTGCATGTCAGTCTGACCTCCTGAGCTCTGATATCCTGAGAGGCGGTGAATACTCTGGGATATTGAATGGACTCTCTCAAAATACAGGAATTAACATAATTCTTCAGCCATTTGGAAGACTCCATTTCGAAATCACTCGCCAGTTCCCAGAAGGTTTTGGCCTTTTGAATCCCCCGAACCGAATCTTCACTGACTGTTTTTGCCCATTCTGTAAATGTCGACTTATCATTAGCACTCACTCCGATGGGCGAATTCGGGTCCCCACCAATCGTCTCAATCGACTGGGAAAGAAAACTTGAACCGTATTGACGTTCCAGCTCCTGAGCCACAGATCCGGTCGCTTCAACGGAGGCAACGCCGCTGTATTTTGCGGACATTTCGGCAGCAATCCTGCGCTTGTCCAGCAGTGTTTGCGTATTGGCCTCAATGATCACATTGATTTCACCGCCTGTCTTGATTCCTGTTAAAAGATGGGTCCCCCAGGTGTTGGTAAATTCACGAGCCTGCTCATAAGATGCAACAGCCTCCAGGTCGTTTAGCAAATCGGCCTTCAGGTAATCTTTCAGTTTTGGATCCGTATCAGCATAGTAGAACCCGCCTTTTCTTATTTTGCCCTTGAAGATGGCGTTAAAGGTGGTATAGGATTTACTTGACTGCTGACTGTGTTCAAATTTGACGGAGCCACTGTACACAGCATACTCTCCACTGATGCCGACAGAGGTGGCAATACTTTCCTGAATCGATTCTTTCGATTCAGCCTCGGTAAACTCAGAGTTGAAATGGGTCGGTGCGTTTGAATTAATTTTCGGGTTTGCCCCTTCCTTCTTGCAGTCCCTGAGATTTCCAAAGACGTCAAGTGGATTTTCAATATTAAATACATCATACGATTGCAGAAGGAGATCTTCTGCCTTTTGGGTGGTTAACATCATGACTTATTAGTTTTAGTGTTTAAAAGATGTGTAAAGGTCAGTAAGCCCTCACCCTCTTTCCAGAGTAAAAATGACCGTATTTAAAAACAGGTAGAACTGCCTGTTTTTGAGCAGGCACTTCCGCACCAGCCCGAATATTGTTAACTAAATGTAACGTGCTATTTTCTCGAATGAGCTTCCCTTACTGGCGCGGATCTTCCGGCGTAGGCTTTGTGGTTGGGAGATCCGTGCCTGATATTCTGTCAGCATGCATTAAATAAAAACTGTAGCCTGACCGTCTACTCTTTTCTTATCAATTCTTGCAGGTAATGTCTTATTCTTGGCAAGGCAATGAGCGAAAAGTGTAAGATCAGAGATCAAGACAAGTTGTACTTTGTTACCCTCAGTGTTGTACAGTGGGTGGATGTTTTTACAAGACCAGAGTACAAAGACCGATTAGTCGAGAGTTTGAAATTCTGTCAAAAAGAAAGGGATTAGATATTTATTCATGGTGTATCATGAGCAATCATGTTCATTTAATTGTTGGTCGTGAGGGCGAAAACAGGTTAGAAGGCAGTATTCGAGATTTAAAAAATATACTTCGGTAGCGATTACAAAGGCAATCGAATCCAACGCTCAAGAAAGTAGAAAGGAATGGATGTTATGGATGTTTCGAAAGTTGGCTGAGAAAAGCAGCAAACATCAACGATACTGTTTTTGGCAGAATGAGTACCACCCTATAGAGCTTAGTGATGCTAAAATGATGCAGCAGAAGTTAGATTATATTCACATG
>JANQOR010000033.1 GCA_028285685.1 Cyclobacteriaceae bacterium
AATGCTTGATCGAGAGGTCAATTATTGGTTTTAAAAGAGTAGAAAAATGCCTGGTATAATAGGAAAAAAAGTAGGAATGACAAGCATCTTCAACGAAGACGGAAAGAGCATTGCTTGTACACTTATTGAGGCTGGCCCTTGTGTAGTTACGCAGGTTAAGAATGAAGAAACAGATGGGTACCGAGCCGTTCAGTTGGGATATGGTGATAGAAAGGATAAGAATACCCCTAAGGCATTGAAAAACCACTTTGCAAAAGCAAAGGCTACTCCCAAATCATTCGTTGCAGAGTTCAGGGATTTCCGTGCAGAATTTGAAGATAAGGTGAAGCTTGGAAACGAAATCAAGATAGAAGATGTGTTCAAGGAGAATGACTATGTTGATGCGATCGGAACTTCGAAGGGAAAAGGATTTCAAGGTGTGGTGAAGCGACACGGTTTTGGCGGTGTAGGACAGGCCACGCACGGACAGCATAACAGACTAAGAGCGCCTGGTTCAATCGGCGCTGCATCATTTCCTTCGCGAGTCTTCAAGGGATTGAGAATGGCGGGAAGAACTGGTGGTGATCGGGTGAAACTCTTGAACTTAAGAGTTATGAAAATATACCCTGAGAAAAACTTGGTACTTGTTTCAGGAGCTGTGCCGGGAGCAAAAAATTCTTACGTAATACTTGAGAAGTAATCATGAAGGTAGCAGTCTTAAATATTAAAGGAGAGGAAACTGGCAGGGAAGTAAACCTGGACAAGAGTGTATTTGGCATAGAGCCAAATGAACATGCGGTTTACCTTGATGTGAAAAATTACCTTGCTAACCAGAGACAAGGCACTGCCAAGACGAAGGAGAGAGGAGAGGTCAGTGGGTCGACGAGGAAGATCAAAAAGCAAAAAGGAACAGGTACTGCCAGGGCTGGAAGTATCAAGTCGCCTATCTTCAGAGGAGGAGGAACCATTTTTGGTCCCAAGCCAAGAGACTACGGTTTCAAACTTAACAAGAAGGTTAAAAAGCTAGCAAGAAAGTCTGTTCTTTCTTCAAGAGCTAAAGAGAAAGCCATTAAA
This sequence comes from Cyclobacteriaceae bacterium, assembly GCA_028285685.1. GTDB lineage: Bacteria > Bacteroidota > Bacteroidia > Cytophagales > Cyclobacteriaceae > Ekhidna. Next base: position 1,054 of record JANQOR010000033.1, read on the forward strand.
GTCCTCGAGGACTTCACCTTCGAGGCTCCAAAAACAAAAGAATTTATCAACATCCTCAACAGTTTATCTGTTGCTGACAAGAAGTCCCTTCTTGTTGTGAATGAGCAGAGTAAAAACGTTTTCCTTTCCTCCCGGAACTTGAAGAAAGCAAATGTGACTACTGTTGACGAAGTAAATACTTATGATTTGATCAATGCAGAGCATTTGATTTTGTGCGAGGGAACACTAGATCAACTAAAAGAAAGACTAAACTAAGATGGCGATTTTGATAAAACCATTAGTAACTGAAAAAGTATCTGCGATGAATGAACATGGCAAATACGGTTTTGTTGTTGACAAGTCAGCAAACAAAGTTCAGATTAAAAAAGAAGTCGAGAAGATTTACGGCGTTACTGTTGAATCTGTGAATACAATGGTTCATCCAGGTAAATCTAAGAAGCGATATACAAAATCTCGTGTGATTGAAGGAAGGACACCAGCTTACAAGAAGGCGGTAGTTCAAGTTGCAGAGGGAGACATAATTGATTTTTATAGCGGAATATAAGTAGTAGAAAATGGCTGTAAAAAAACTTAGACCGACCACTCCAGGACAAAGATTCAGAACCGCTCCGGTTTTTGATGATGTTACCACAAGTACGCCTGAAAAATCTCTCACTAACACCGTGGTTAGAAGTAAGGGAGGCAGGAACAATCAAGGTCGAATGACTGTCAGGAATGTAGGAGGCGGACATAAAAGGAAATTGAGAGAGATCGATTTCAAAAGAAACAAACACGGAATTCCTGCCACTGTAAAGTCAATAGAATACGATCCGAATAGATCAGCAAGAATTGCGTTGCTGTACTATGCCGATGGGGAGAAAAGATACATCATCGCTCCTGCAGGGTTGGAAGTGGGGACAGTTGTAAACTCAGGAAAGGGAGTAGCACCTGAAGTCGGTAACGCACTATTTCTCTCTGAGATTCCTCTTGGTACGATCATTCACAATATCGAGCTGAAACCGGGTAAGGGTGGAGTGATGGCAAGAAGTGCCGGAACCTATGTTCAGTTGGTGGCTAGAGAGGGCAAGTATGCTACTGTCAAGCTGCCTTCAGGAGAAATGAGAATGGTTCTCATTACATGCCTAGCAACGGTTGGGACGGTTTCGAATTCTGATCACATGAATGTAAGGCTTGGTAAAGCTGGAAGAAATCGTTGGCTAGGTAGACGTCCTAGAGTAAGGGGTGTTGCAATGAACCCTGTAGATCACCCAATGGGTGGTGGTGAAGGAAGAGCTTCGGGTGGTCACCCAAGATCTAGAAATGGTCAGTATACGAAAGGATTAAAGACGAGAAGACCAAATAAATATTCTGATAAATTGATTGTTAAACGAAGGAAGTAATGTCAAGATCACTTAAAAAAGGGCCTTATATTGATTTCAGACTTGAGAAGAAGATCGAGGCGATGAATGAGTCTGGAAAGAAATCAGTGATCAAAACCTGGTCTAGGAGATCGATGATCTCGCCTGACTTTGTTGGACACACTTTCGCAGTTCATAACGGAAATAAGTTTATTCCTGTGTTTGTCACTGAAAACATGGTAGGCCATAAACTGGGAGAATTTTCTCCGACCAGAAATTTCAGAGGACACATTGCAAAAAAGGATAAAGGTAGAAGATAATAGCACCCATGGAAGCTGAAAAGAAATTGAAAAAATCGGTTAAGATCAGACTTCAGAAAGAAGCTGAGAAATCGTTGCTTGAAGAGAACAAAGGGAAGCAAGGTGCTGTAAAATCTTCACTCAGAAATATTCCAACATCGCCAAGGAAGATGAGGTTGGTTGCTGATATGATAAGGGGACAGCGAGCAAGTAGTGCTTTGAATATCCTTCGTTTCGACGATCACCAGGCCTCTCAAAATCTTGAAAAATTATTACTCACTGCCTTGGCTGACTGGCAGGCCAAGAATGAGGATGTTAGCATTGAAGATGCTGATTTGTTTGTGAAGGAGATCTATGTTGACAGTGCCAGAATGCTGAAGAGACTAAGGCCAGCTCCGCAGGGACGGGCACATAGGATTAGAAAAAGATCAAACCATGTGACAATTGTTATTGATAACATGGCTGCAGAAACAGAAACCAATAACGAAGAAAATAGCAAATAATGGGACAAAAGGTAAACCCGATTGGCTTAAGGTTAGGTATTGTTAAAGGCTGGGATTCTGCCTGGTTTGATAGCAAATCCTACGCTGATAAAATTGTTGAGGACAACAAAATACGAAAGTACATCAAGGCCAGAATCCCAAAAGGTGGAATCTCGAGAGTGGTGATTGAGCGAACCCTGAAGAGAATCACCTTGACTATTCACACTGCTAGACCAGGTGTTGTTATTGGAAAAGGTGGATCTGAGGTGGACAAGATCAAAGAAGAGTTGAAGAACCTAACAGGCAAAGATCTTCAAATAAACATTTTTGAGATCAAGAGACCTGAGTTGGATGCAAAGCTTGTTGGAGAATCTGTAGCCCAGCAGCTGCAAGCAAGGATTTCATTCAGACGCGCAATGAAGCAAGCGATTGCCTCTTCAATGCGAGTTGGAGCTCAGGGAATAAAAATCAAATGCTCAGGAAGACTTGGTGGGGCTGAGATGGCGAGAAGTGAGCAATACAAAGAGGGAAGGATTCCATTGCATACCTTGAGGGCGGATATTGATTATGCTGTATCAGAAGCAAATACCATTTATGGTAAAATTGGTATCAAAGTCTGGATATTCAAGGGCGAAGTTTTTGGCAAAAGAGACCTTTCCCCTAATGTAGGACAGGCCAGCAACGCGAACGCACAAGCTGGTGGTGGAGCTCCAAATAGGAGAAGAAGAGAGAACCGAAGAAGGAAGTAGGAGTTGGTGAGAATTTAAAATAGATACTATTAAGAGATGCTACAGCCGAAACGGACAAAGTTTAGAAAAAGACAAAAGGGAAGAGTAAAAGGTCTTGCCCAAAGAGGGCACAGATTGGCATTCGGAACTTTTGGCCTAAAATCAATGGAACCTGGTTGGATTACCAGTCGACAGATTGAGGCTGCAAGGATTGCGATGACCAGGGCGATGAAGAGGGAAGGCCAGGTTTGGATCCGAATTTTCCCGGACAAGCCTGTGACCAAGAAGCCGGCAGAGGTAAGGATGGGTAAAGGTAAGGGAGCTCCGGAATACTGGGTAGCTACTGTGAAGCCCGGAACTATCCTTTTCGAAGCATCCGGTGTGAATATGGAGGCGGCGAAAGAAGCATTGAGATTGGCTGCTCAAAAACTTCCAATCACATTGAAATTTGTTGTTGCAAGAGATTATAAAGAGGAGCAATGAAAAATTCAGAGCTAAGAGGATTAAGTCTAGATGAGCTTAAAAGCAAGCTCGCGGTAGAAAAAGAAAACTATGCGAAGCTCAAGTTTGCGCATAGTATTACGCCTATCGAAAATCCGATGAAGATCCGTGAGAGTAGAAAACTTGTATCAAGGATCAGTACAGAAATTAAAGCCAAAGAACTTAATCAAGTTGCTGAAGCAAGCAAATAATATTCGGTGATGGAAAGAAATTTAAGAAAAGAAAGAATTGGTCAGGTAGTAAGCAGCAAGATGCAAAAGAGCATCACTGTTGCCGTGGATAGAAAAGTGAAGCACCCGATTTATGGAAAGTTTGTGAGAAAGACAACCAAGCTCACAGCTCATGATGAGAACAACGATTGCAATGTTGGGGATACTGTGAAGGTGATGGAAACTCGTCCAATGAGCAAAAACAAAAGATGGAGACTAGTTGAAATTATTGAAAGAGCAAAATAATGGTACAGCAGGAGTCGAGAATGTCAGTTGCAGATAACAGTGGCGCCAAAGAAGTGCTTGTTATCCGAGTCCTTGGGGGAACTAAGAAGCGGTATGCTTCTATTGGAGATAAAGTTGTCGTAACTGTGAAAGATGCACTTTCATCAAGTAGTTTAAAAAAAGGGACTGTATCTAAGGCAGTAGTAGTAAGAACGAAAAAGGAAGTGCGCAGAAGGGACGGTTCGTACATCAGATTTGAAGACAATGCTGCTGTGTTGCTCACAGAAAGTGGCGAACCAAGAGGAACAAGGATTTTTGGGCCTGTTGCTCGTGAGCTTAGAGAAAAGCAGTTTATGAAAATTGTATCATTAGCACCAGAAGTACTTTAAAGATGAAGAAGGTAAAATTTCACGTAAGAAAAGGAGATACTGTCAAGATCATTGCTGGAAATGAGAATGGTAAGACGGGCAAGGTCCTTGAGGTGGATAGAGTAAGATATCGAGCGATTGTCGAAGGTGCCAATATGGTTACAAAGCATATCAAACCGTCGGCGGAAAGCCCTGAGGGAGGTATTCAGGAAACAGAAGCATCCATTCACCTCAGCAATTTGATGGTGATCGACCCTTCAAGTGGCGATGCGACGAGAGTAGGAAGAAAGCAGAATGCAGACGGTAAGCTGCAGCGATATTCAAAAAAATCAGGAGAATTTATCACGAATGGCTAACCCTAGATTAAAAGATAAGTATACGAACGAGATTGTTCCTGAATTGAAAGAAAAGTTTCAATACAAGTCAGTCATGCAGGTTCCAAAGCTTCAAAAAATTGCCATCAATAAGGGAATTGGAGCAGCGGTTTCTGACAAGAAATTGGTTGATACAGGAGTAGAAGAACTAACGCTAATCACAGGGCAGAAGGCTGTGGAAACCGTTGCTAAGAAATCGGTTTCCAACTTTAAGCTTAGAGAAGGAATGCCAATTGGCGCAAGAGTGACCTTGAGGGGAGATAAGATGTACGAGTTTCTTGATCGACTAATGACTGTGGCTTTGCCTAGGGTTAGGGACTTCAAAGGAATCAGAGAGAAAGGTTTTGATGGAAGAGGTAACTATACATTAGGTGTTCAAGAGCAAATTATTTTTCCTGAAATCAGTATTGATAAGGTAAGAAACATCTCAGGGATGGATATCACATTTGTGACATCAGCTCAATCGGACGAAGAAAGCTTGGCGCTGTTGAGAGCTTTTGGGATGCCCTTTACTTCAAGGAAAAATTAACTCACTGATTTAGAAAAATTATGGCAAGAGAGTCAGTAAAAGCAAGAGAAAGAAAAAGAGAAAAGCTTGTAGCCAGGTACGCTGAGAAAAGAGCGGCTTTGAAGGAGGCAGGAGATTATCAGGGACTTGACAAACTTCCTCGTAACTCGTCAAAAGTGAGATTGCACAACAGGTGTAAACTGACGGGAAGACCGAAAGGATACATGAGGAAATTTGGTATCTCTAGGGTAACATTTAGAGAAATGGCTTCAGAGGGAAAGATCCCTGGAGTCACTAAAGCAAGCTGGTAGATCTTGGTAGAGATGGATTGCGATCCAGCTCTTGAGATTTACACTTTTTGATTGATAAAAATGGAAGGCCCGAATGGGCTTTCTTGATATAAATTATTATTTTTGCACCCCCTTTTTCAGGGGGACAAGTGTTTTAAAGAATGGTAACAGACCCGATAGCA
>JANQOR010000008.1 GCA_028285685.1 Cyclobacteriaceae bacterium
TGTTGAATTGTATTCTAAGTAAAACTCTAAAAATTTAAGATATATGTCTATCCTAGCATTTCAAATGCCTGAAAAAGTTGTAATGGAAAAAGCGGATGATTTCCATGGACTTTTCACATTTAAGCCGCTTGAAAAAGGATACGGAGTAACCGTTGGTAATGCACTTAGAAGAATACTTCTTTCTTCATTGGAAGGATATGCGATTACAGGAATCAAAATACCAGGTGTATTGCATGAGTTTTCTACCATAGAAGGTGTTGTTGAGGATGTAAGCGAAATCATCTTGAACCTCAAGATGGTTAGGTTTAAGAAGATTGAAGAAGTAGCAGATTCGAATATCACTATTTCTGTAGCGAAGAAAAAAGTTTTGACTGCCGGTGATTTGGCTAAAGCAACAACATCATTCGAAATACTCAATCCTGATCACGTAATCTGTAATCTGGACGAATCAGCACAATTCGAGATGGAGCTTACCGTCGAAAAGGGAAGAGGATATATTGCGGCTGATGAGAATACGCAAGCTGGTGAAAATTTTGGTTTCATCGCTATTGATTCTATCTACACACCGATTAAGAATGTGAAGTACAGTGTAGAGAATACCAGGGTTGAGCAGAAGACAGACTATGAGCAGTTGACACTTGACATTGAAACAGATGGTTCGATACATCCCGAGAATGCGCTAAAAGGAGCCGCCAATATCTTGATCCAACATTTCATGTTGTTCTCCGATCAGAATATGATCCTTGATACTCAAGAAGCTGGTGAGCCTGAGCAGGTAGATGAAGAGCTTCTGCACATGAGAAAAATGCTGAAGACTAACTTGAATGATCTTGATCTTTCAGTTAGGGCATACAATTGTTTGAAAGCTGCAGACGTAAGAACACTTGGTGATCTTGTTTCTTTAGAAATTTCTGACATGATGAAATTTAGAAATTTTGGTAAGAAATCCTTGGCTGAACTCGAGCAGCTTGTTTCTGACAAAGGACTTACTTTCGGCATGGACCTAAGTAAGTATAAACTTGAAGAAGAATAATGAGACACGGTAAGAAATTCAATCACTTAGGCAGAAAAACTGCGCATAGAAGTGCGATGCTTTCTAACATGGCATCTTCACTGATTATGCACAAGAGAATCAATACAACTGTAGCGAAAGCAAAGGCGCTCAAAAAGTACATTGATCCTATTTTGACTAAGTCAAAGACGGATGATACTCATTCTAGAAGGGTTGTGTTTTCCTATCTTCAGGATAAAGAATCTGTCACGGAACTATTTAGCACGGTTGCAGAAAAGATTGCCAACCGACCCGGTGGATATACCAGAATTCTTAGAACCGGATCAAGACTGGGCGACAACGCCGAAATGTGTGTTATGGAGTTGGTAGACTTCAATGAACTACTGATAAAAGAAGATGGAGGTGGAAAAGCTAAGACAAGGAGATCACGAAGAGGTGGCAAGTCGAAGGAAAAGGAGGTAGCAACACAGGAAGAGGTAGCAGAAGTTGTTGAAGAAGCAGCGACAGAGGCGGAAGCTAACGAAGAAAGTCAAGCTGCCACCGAGGAGACAACAGTTGAGGATGTTGCAACTGAAGAAGTGGAAGCTACAGAGGAGATTGTTGAAGAAGTAGCTGAGCCAGAGGTCCAAACAGAAGAAGAACCTGCTGCAGAGGCCTCGACGGAAGATGCAACTCCTGAAGAGACAACTTCTGAGGAATCTGACGAAAGTTCGGAAGAAGACAAAAAAGAATAGAAGACATCGCTATTTGTCGAAAAAGGGAAAGGGATTGAGCATTGCTCAATCCCTTTCTTTATTTTTAGGAAGTAACCTTCCAAATTAAGTATGAAATTGTCACCCGTTCTTATCGCTTGCATGATCATCGCATGTAAGCCTCAAGAAAAGAGTCAACAGACCGATGTTTCGAGGCAATTACAAACCATAACAGAATACAAACCTAATCCTGATGATGTGGTCTTGTTTCTTACCATGATAGAAAGTGAGCAGTCGGCCAGCGTATGGAATAGCAAGGTTGAAGTCAAAAGACAGATGAGAGCTGGTTTTAGCTACAAGAATCGGTTATCTCCTGGTGAGGTAATCTCACTTACATCAAAAGAGAAACTCCCAAGCGGAGATTTCTACTGTGCGGCAGAATATCAGATGGAACCAAATGGAGGGACTTATGTATTTAAAACCCTTCTTAAAAGATAGTTCCAATGAAAAAGCTCATTGTGATTTGCATTCTTCTAACCAGTGTTACTCTTCTTGCTCAAAGATCTCGGATCAAAGACGATCCACTTCAGAGACAAGCCTTTGAAGTCCTGAAACTTAGAAATCCTGAGTCTGGCTTAATTCCTGAAAACATCAGGGCACTTGAGTTAAACTTTGCCTCTAGCTTAAGAGCTAAGGGACGGACTACAGATGCATCCACGATCTGGACACATAGAGGACCATTCAATGTTGGTGGACGTACTCGCGCGTTGGCGGTTAGCTCCGTAGACGAGAACTTAATTCTGGCTGGCGGTGTGTCTGGAGGAATGTGGAGATCAACTGACCAGGGTGTTACGTGGGTTAAAGTGTCCTCAACGTCAGATTTGTTGAGCATCACTTGCATAACGCAGGATACTCGGGCGGGAAATACCAATACATGGTACTATGGGACCGGCGAGTTGAGTGGAAATTCTGCAAACGGTGATGGTGCTTTTTTCTTAGGGGACGGAATATATAAATCAACAGACAATGGCTTAACTTGGAACGTCTTACCAAACACTGTCACAAATAGCCCGGAAGCTTTTGATGGTGGTGAGTTTGATATCAATAACGACATATTGGTCAATCCGACCAATGGTCATGTATTTGTTGCGAATTACACGGGAATTCAGAGATCTCAGGATGGAGGCAACACCTTTGCTGAGGTTCTCGACAACCCTTTATCGGGATGGACGGACATTGTTGTAACAAGCACAGGAATTTTGTTTGCTTCGGCCGAAGGAGACGGAATTTATAAGTCCACAGATAATGGAGATAATTGGACGGACATCTCAGCTGCTGGATTCCCACTGGCCAATGGAGAAAGAGTTGAGTTGGCCATTGCATCTTCAAACGAAGATATTCTGTATGCAATCGGGGAGGATGGGTCAAGCCATTCTCTATGGAAATTTGACGATAGTGATGATTCGTGGGTTGATCTCTCGGCTAATATACCCATGTTAGGGGGGAATGTGGGTGACTTTGATAGTCAGGGAGGATATGATCTTCTGGTACGTGTGAAGCCCGATGATGAGAACTTTGTGATCATTGGTGGAACGAACCTTTATAGGTCGACCGACGGCTTTTCATCTACTTCAAACACAGCTTGGGTTGGCGGCTATTCTCCTTTGAATGATATTTCTTCTTATACAAATCAACATCCGGATCAACACGCATTTGTCTTCTTGTCAGCGAATAAGGCATTGAGCGGAAATGACGGAGGCATCCATTTGACCGATGACATTACAGATGCAGTTGCCAATGGTGATGGCGAGACTGTCGACTGGACTTCTTTGAACAGGGGTTATTTAACTACACAGGTGTATGCCGTGTCGGTCGGACCAGGGGATCAGATTATTTCTGGATTTCAGGATAACGGGAATTGGCTTACAAATTCATCCTCAGGAACGGATGATTGGGGAGCTAACCTGGTTGATTTCTTCGGTGGGGATGGTGCTTACAATGGGTTTAGCCATGACGGACTGAACAGATATATATCCACGCAAAACGCACGAATTTTTAGAGTTGAATATTCTGACGCTGATGATTTGATTCTGGATGGCTTTGAACAAATTGATCCCACGATAGATAGCTATTTCACCTCGCTGTTCATTACTCCCTTTTATGTTGACCTGGTGGATGATGAGATCTTTTATCTGGGTGGAGATATAAACCTCTTTGTTAACACGCAAGTAAGTACATCTGACCAGACGGCAGGGTGGAAATCTATTTCCCTGGGAAATCTTGATGTTATTTCAGAATTTGGACTAACAAACACCAATATTGTTTATGCGGGTACAGCATCGGGAGAACTTTACAAGGTTCAGGATCCTGGGGGTACTACACCAACTGTGACTGATGTTGGTGATGCCAATTTTCCGTCAGGATACATTTCAAGTATTGGAGTGAATCCTTTTGATGAAAATGAATTACTTGTGGTATTCTCCAACTATGGAGTACCAAGTATTTTCCATTCTTCTGATGGTGGAGATTCCTGGACAGATGTAGGTGGAAATTTGGAAGAGAATCCGGATGGGTCAGGAAGCGGTCCATCGATCAGGGCGACTAGAATCATTGGCGATGGATTTGAATATTATGTTGGCACAAGCACCGGGCTCTATTCAACTCGCACACTGGATGGCTCAAGTACCATATGGGTGCAGGAAGGTAGTTCTTCTATTGGCAACGTAGTAGTCAATCATATAGCAACGAGGGATGATGGGCAAGTTGTTGTGGGGACACACGGAAACGGATTGTATAGCGCTGTAGTTCCTTTTGGATCCGACCTTACAGTCACGAGTCTGGATGCTCCGGGCTCCATGCCTCTGCCTGGCCTTACCAATGTCATTGTAACCATTACAAATGATGGAGGTCTACCAGCAACCTCCTTCACACTCACACTGCATGTCAACGGTAACCCCATCGTTGCTGACAATGTTGTGAACACAGTCGGAGCGGGTGAGACCTATCAACATACTTTCTCAGCTCCATTTGATTTTAGCACACTGGGGGATTACGAAATTGAAATTATTGTCTCAGCTGTAGGTGATACTGATCCAACCAATGATATGCTCGCAACACAGATTACCAGTGAGGCAGCTCCCACGGACATCGACTTGTCAAATATGTCGATCGCGGAGGAAGAGGATTCAGGGACTCTGATTGGGACTTTGAACACTACGGACGAAGATGACGACTCCCACACCTATGCGCTTGTTAGCGGCACAGGCGATGATGATAACACAAGCTTTAGTATCAATTCTGACGAGCTTGTTTCTGCTGAGGTCTTTGATTTCGAGACAAAAACTACCTATCTGATCCGTGTTGAAACCGAAGATGATGACGGTAACACATTTGCCAAATCATTTTCGATCGAGGTTACCGACGTGTTAGGGATCACGGATCCCGATAATGCTGGAATCACCATGTATCCCAATCCCTTCAAGGATAAAATTACCCTTGAAATGGTGAATGAGTATATTGGTCTTATTGGAATTGCAGTCTACAGTCTAGATGGAAAGCAAGTTATCTTGGAAGATTCATATGATAAGCAGCAGCAAAGGACCACATCACTTCTTGATTTGAGTTTGCTTCCAAATGGTAGCTATATCGTGAAATTCAAACTTGGTAAAAGGGAAATCACAAGTAAACTCATCAAAGAGTAAGGTAAAGGAAATATTTTGACGGCCACCTAGTTTGGGCTTTTTTTATTGCCATTTCACTGGTTAAATTTGCGCCCAATCTATGAAACTTCCCACTCGCAAAAAGGCCGTTTTACTTCTCGAAGACGGCACAATTTTTACTGGAAATTCGATCGGAAAATCAGGTACCTCTGGTGGCGAAATATGCTTCAACACAGGTATGACAGGCTACCAGGAAATTTATACTGATCCTTCGTATTTTGGACAGATCATCGTGAACACCACTTCTCATATCGGTAACTACGGCGCCTTAGATGAGGAGAAAGAAAATGAGAAAACAAGTATAAAAGGACTTGTGGTGAATGATTTTTCTGAAACCTTTAGTCGTACAAGTGCCACGGAGAGTCTTCAAGAATTTCTTGAGAAAAACGGTACTGTGGGAATTTCGGGTCTTGACACCAGAAGTTTGGTGAGACACATCAGGACGAAAGGCGCAATGAATGCAATTATTTCTTCAGAAATCGAGGGTGAAGATTTAGCCAAAAAGCTCAAGGAGGTACCAAGTATGGAATCCCTAGAACTTTCTACGAAGGTCACCACCCAAGACCCCTATGAGGTTGGCTCGTCAAACACCGGATACAAGGTTGCAGTGCTTGATATTGGAATTAAGCGTTCGATCCTGAAGAATTTTGAGGTGAGAAACTGTCATTGCAAGGTCTTTTCCGCAGAAACATCGTTCGACGAAATGAAGAAATGGAGTCCGGATGGATACTTTATTTCCAATGGCCCCGGTGATCCAGCTGTGATGGACTATGCCATAGAAACCACCAAGCAAATTCTTGCCGATGAGCAACCACTTTTTGGTATCTGTTTGGGTAGCCAGGTCATGGCCAAGGCTGTAGGGGTTTCAACTTATAAAATGCACCATGGGCATAGAGGTTTGAATCATCCGGTGAAAAATTTAGCTACTGGTCTGAGCGAGATCACATCTCAAAATCACGGTTTTGCTGTTGATATGGACTCACTGAAAAACTCCAAGGAAGCCGAACTCACACACATAGATTTAAATGATAACACTGTTGAAGGACTACGGCTGAATGGAAAGCCTGCCTTTTCGGTTCAGTATCATCCCGAATCCTCACCTGGGCCTCATGATTCAACCTACCTCTTTGACGATTTTATCAAACTAATTAAAGACACCAAGAAATGAGTGTAATTGAAAGTGTATTTGCACGACAGATAATGGATTCCAGAGGTAATCCTACCGTTGAAGTTGAAGTTGTGACTGAGAGCGGATTTTTGGGAAGGGCTGCTGTTCCATCTGGTGCTTCTACAGGAGAACATGAGGCTGTCGAACTTCGCGATGGAGACAAGTCCAGGTATATGGGAAAAGGCGTGTTGAAAGCGGTCAACAACGTCAACGAAATTATTGCTCCTGAAATTGAGGGGTTTATCACGTTTGAGCAAGCGCTTATTGATAAGGTGATGATCGAACTGGATGGAACTGGTAACAAATCCAAATTAGGAGCAAATGCTATACTCGGCGTATCGCTCGCCGTTGCTAAGGCAGCTGCAGCTGAATCTCAGCTTCCGCTTTACCGATATATCGGCGGAGCCAATGCAAAAATGCTACCTGTTCCAATGATGAATATCATAAATGGTGGCTCTCATTCTGACGCTCCGATTGCCTTTCAGGAGTTTATGATCCGACCTGTTGGCGCTCCTACTTTTACAGAGGCTTTGCGTATGGGAGGCGAGATCTTTCACAATCTTAAAGCGATCATTCATGACAAGGGTCTTAGCACTGCTGTTGGTGATGAAGGAGGGTTTGCACCAAATTTTGGCGGCGGAACTGAAGAAGCGTTGGAAAGCGTTTTGACAGCAATAGAAAAAGCAGGCTACAAACCTGAGAAGGAGGTGACAATCGCATTGGATTGTGCTTCTTCAGAATTTTTTGTTGATGGGAAGTATGACTATACCAAGTTTGAAGGATCGAATGGAAGCAAAAGATCTAGCGATGAACAAGCTGAATATCTGGCGAAACTGAGTCAAGACTATCCGATTGATAGTATTGAGGATGGATGCGATGAAAATGATTGGGATGGCTGGAAAAAGCTCACCGAAATGGTTGGCGAAAAGTGCCAACTTGTTGGTGATGACTTGTTAGTTACCAATGTCAAGTTTCTTGAGCGTGCGATCAAGGAAAACGCTGCGAATTCTATTCTGATCAAGGTGAACCAGATTGGAACACTCACAGAAACACTCGACGCAATTGAAATGGCCCACAAAGCGGGTTGGACTGCCGTGGTTTCTCACAGGTCCGGCGAAACAGAGGATTCAACAATTGCTGACATCGCTGTAGCTACAAATGCAGGTCAGATCAAAACAGGATCAATGAGTCGTTCTGATCGAATGGCAAAGTACAATCAACTTCTACGTATTGAAGAAGAATTAGGAGAAGTAGCTATTTACCCCTCCAGATGAAGCAGACAATTCCTTACCTGATTGGTAGAAGGAAAAATTTCGGGTAGTAGCTCTTGACATTTTCAATGTCTCCCTTAAAGTTTTTCCTAAGTACTGAGCTGATCTCAATTTTCAATTGATCTCCGGGATTTGCCCGTCTGATCAGACTGGTCACATTCGTATTTGCTGTGCCTCTCACTTGACCACGAAGCTGACCCTTACTGATTAAGGTGATTTCGCAGCTCTGCACCCTATAATTAGCGTCACTTGGTAACAATCGCTGAAATTCAGCGTCGGGGTGAACGCTTAGAGAAACAGAGGCGGTACTTTTTGCTATTCCCTGATCAAGGTCTATGGGTTTCCCATTTGCAAATGGCATAATCCTTGGGGCCGGTACTCTTCTCACCGGAAATGACTTTTTCCCGATGAAGGTGCCTTGGTTGTAGACATCAATATCTACCTGTCGCGACGTGGGAAGAACAGTGATTTTGCCCGGCTGATTACCATATTTGAATGTTCCGCCGTCTATGTTGAATTTGGGACGATAGTCTGTGCCCAGTATGGGAACTTGTATACTCAATTGGTTTCCACAATTCAAAAACAGGGAATTGACAGCTTGAGATGAAACCTCAATAAATGGTCGTATCACGCGATAGGAGGCGGAGGTAGATATTGTCTGTTCTTTTCCATACAATTCAATAATTGCCTCATAGTTGAGATCACGAGAATTTTGCGAAAGGTTTCCGGTATTCTCCTCAAAAACCGCGACTCCCCCCTTTAACTCAATTTCCTGATCATTAACCGTAACATTTTTCACATAAGATTTATCCAGGCGTGCTGCGAGTATTACCTCCGATCGAAACATACCCCCACGACCAACTTCTCTACTAGTTGGTATTGCAGTGAGAAAAATACTGTCAGTCATTAGACCACAGCTTTCTAACCTTGCAACTGTAGAATCCAATGCATTCAATAGTTGATAGTTATCGGCGGTCAATTTTGTGATATCAGCATTGGATTTAAGTAAACTTTTTTCCATTCCAGCAGGAGGAAGCCAGGGCCTTGAATCAAGAAAGGGGACTAGTTCTGCTTGCTCCGATAACTCCATTTTGGAGGGGGGCTGAATGGAGGAATAGGCCGCCTGAATTCCATTGCTAAGCAGATAGATAAGAAGCGTATAGGCGAGCAGATTTCCATATGATTTAAGATGGCTGGAAAACTTATAATCAGAAAGAAAAATGACAGTCAGTGCGGCCAGCAGAGCTGAGGTTATGCCGCAAAATTTGATGAAGGGGCCATCCGGTTGCAGTGATGGGATGAGCAGGCTCAGAATTGAGTAGGAGATACAGGTCAATATCCAAATAGAAAGGCCTGCGAAGAACAGGTTTCTAATGGATCTAACATCAAAAGCAGCGCCTGGTAGTTTCATTTTATCGATTAGGTTAGTGCTTATTAAATTTAATCATTGCAGTAGATAAAATCATTGGGTCATGCCATCTCACTTAAAATGCAACTTCCCTTTCTGTGAACTGTCTGTTTTTAAAATTGAATGAACAGTCTTCCCTTTATAACTAATGGACTTTCCGTCGTGGTGCTGTTTGGAATCATCCAGGGAGTTCTAATTGCCTTGTTTTTTGCGGTAGGGAAACGATCAAAAGATCATAAGTATGTGAGGTACTTTCTCATGGTCTTGCTGATGGTGCAGCTGCACTCTTACCTGGTCCGTTCTGGGTTGATGTCTCAGGCAATTTTTTTTCTGAATACAAACGTTCCGTTGATTTTTCTTTTTGGTCCGCTGATCTACTTCTACTACAGAGACTTACGGGGTAAACCAATACAAACTTTAGAAGCTCTAGCCCATTTGTTGCCATTTCTTTTTTACATGGCTTATTCTTTCAATTTCTTTCTTCAGGATGAAGCATTTAAATTCAACGTTCTCTTGGAGATACTGTCACTGGACCTGGAGCGTGTTGCTTATAAAAAATCTTTTCCATCAGATCCATGGAATATTCAGGGCTGGGTTGTCGTAGAGGTCTTGTCGACTCATTTGCTATGTTATGGGCTGTTTTCTTTGTTTCAGATAATTAGAAAACGGGAAGTTAACGATGAACTCAGCAGAAGCAGAAGACAGTGGATAGGTTTTTTGAATATGATGCTGATTCTTGGTGGCTTGATACTCATGGTGTCTGAGGGAGGAGTGATAAATGGGAAAGTGTTTTTCCAAAGCCCTTTTCCCTCATTTTCGGGTGACCTCTTTGGCACATTTGCCATGTACTGCACCACTCTTTACATATTTCTTAGACCGGGATTTTTAAAGTCATCACCAAGAAAATACAGCAAATCCTCGCTTTCAAGGGATTTTATGAAGAAAAAATTGCGTGTAATACAGAAGACGATCGAAGAAACTAAACTATATCTGGACCCAGATTTCTCACTGGGTAAGTTATCTAAAAGTACAGGCCTTGGAAAACATCATATTTCGCAGATTATCAATGAAGAGTTGAATTGCAATTTTTTCGATCTTACCAACCACTACAGAATAGAGGAAGCAAAGCGTGTTCTGAAAGAGTCTGAGCACATTAAAATGGAGCAGTTGGCCTATCAGCTGGGCTACAAGTCCAAGTCTTCCTTCTTCAATGCTTTCAAAAAGGCCACTGACCGGACGCCATCGAAGTACCACTTAGAAGCTTGCTAAGTTTTTTCCGATTGGCTTAGACTCAAAACTGTAGGAAAAAAGCAACCGAACGTAGTCTCAGCGTGTATCTATGCTTCAAAAACTCATGAATAGTTTGAAGCTAATTCCAATTCTATTGATAACCGTCATCAAATCTTTTGCCCAATCTGACGGACCTAGGATGACTACTGAACGGTGGGCTGAAGATTTAGATTACCTAAACAGAAAGATTCAGAAACAATTCAATTCTTTTGTTCCCGGCATCAAGGATGATTTTAACCTGGAAGTCGATGCGCTAAGAAAGAGGTTAGTTAATTTGAAGAATTATGAAGTAGCGTGCGAGATTCAACGTGTGCTATCGACACTTGATGACGGGCATACGGAGTTGAATATTGGACATAGAACAGTGGGCTTTCATCGCGTGCCACTGAGCATATACTTCTTTGAGGATGAACTCTATATTTTAGCAGCACACAAAGAATTTGAAAAGTTGGTTGGAGGTAGGATTATTGGAATAGGCAGCATGTCAATGACTGAAGCTTACCAAAGACTAAAGGGAAACATGTCCAGGGATAACGATATGGAGTATTTACATGCTGGTCCAAGCTACCTTATTCTAACAGAGCTTTTGGCATGTCTGGGAGTAAGTGAAAGTCCTGAAGAGTCATCTTTTACTGTCAAGCTGTCAAATGAAGAAACTGTTACTCATGTTCTCAAAGGACTGGACGTTACTTCGTATCAGAGTGGAGATTGGGTATCCGTTCATAGCATCGGAGATGTTAAGACGCCACTTTATCTGTCTGATCGCCGAACTAGTTATTGGTACACGTACCTACCGGAAACTGAAATAATGTATTTCAATTTTTCCCGAACCAACAATCAAAAAGGACAACCTTCAATAAAAAAAGTAGTCAATGAGATGTTGAAGGAAATCGATCGACTCACTCCTAAAAAACTGGTTATCGACTTCAGACTTAATAACGGTGGGAACTATCATTTGACCAGGCCTTTAGTTGATGGAATAAAAGCGAGAAGCTGGCTAAATCAAAAAGGAAGGGTTTGGGCAATTACTGGAAGACGGACGTTTTCTGCCTCTTCCACAGCATGCATCTTTTTGAAACGCGAAACAGAAACTCAGCTAATTGGTGAGCCTGGCCGGACGCATCCTAACAAAGCGCAAAACAATGAATACATGACGTTACCAAACTCCGGATTCTTGATAGAGTACACGACGAGAATAAAAAAGCACTGGCCAGAATACCCAGATCTTGACAGGATACCTGTCGATGTTGAAATATCTCCGATTTTTGAGAGCTATGCCGCTGGGAGAGACATTGTGATGGAATATCTTTCAGGGAATTAATTAGGTAATTATCCTATTGGAGGTGGCAGTAAGACTGTGAAAGTGGTGCCCTGTTTTTTTTCACTTTCGACCTTGATCTCACCCTTGTTTAGTTTCACAAAATCGTGAACGAGCTTAAGACCTAGGCCAACCCCTTTTTCACCCTTAGTTCCTATTGATGTTTTGTTTTCCTGGAAGTTAAAAATGGAATCCAGCTTTTCCGTAGGGATACCTACCCCTGAGTCGCTAAACTTTATGGCTATTTGATCTTCATCTTTCCCACAGTGAATCCGAATCTTTCCATTTGGCTCAGTGAATTTTAACGAATTGCTGATGAGGTTACGAATGATAGTCATTAAGCTATTTTTATCAGCCCACACTGATGAGGTTGGTAAAACGTCACTTTTCAATTCAATTTTCTTCGATGTTGCCATGGAATTGAAGATAGTCAGGTTTTCATCGACACATTCTTTGAGATTGAGTCTTTCCGGATTATAAGGAAATTCTCCCTGCTGCTTTAATGCCCAGCTGAGTAGATTATCCAGAAGCTGACTCATTTGTTTTGCCACTTTTCCAACTTCATCGGAAAACTTTTCGAGTTTCTCGTATCTTCTCTCCTCCAAGAGGGTTTTGACCATAAAAGAAAATCCATTGAAGATAGCCATAGGTCCACGAAGGTCATGGGAAACGATCGAGAAAAAGCGATCTTTGGTCTCATTTAGGCGCTCGAGATTCATCGCTTGATCGCTAATGATCCTGTTTTTTTCCTCCAACTCCTTGTTGACTTTTCTCTTTTGCCAATAGCCTATCCACATCACGCCAAGAACGACCACCATCAGTATTAATCCCACAACTACCTGATTTCTAATCTTTTTTTGTTCGTTGATTTGAGACAGATAGAGAGCTTCCTGAGCTTGCAATTCAAGTGCCTGGATTCGATTTGATTGTTCATTCGCATATTCATATTCGAGCTCTGCGGTTCTCTTAATGGTCTCAGCATTTAAAAGACTGTCGCTATGCTGTTTGAACAAACTGAGGTATAAATATGCTCGCTGAAAATCTCTTTTTCGAGCGTATGCTTTGTGTAAAATTTCCGACGACTGCTTGCTTAGATCGCGGGTATTAGTCTTAACTCCGATTTCATATCCCGTTGTGCCATAACTAATCGCCTGGTCCAGATTCCCATAAGTAAGATAGACACTCGCAATACCTTTATTTGCCCACCCAATTGCTTCATTAAAGCCAATTGATCTTGCAATTTTCAGTGACTCCCGCTGATAAAAGAGAGCTGAATCATAAAGCTTCCGAAGTTCGAACACGTTTCCAATGTTGTTCAAAATCGCACTTCTTATTAAGGGGAAATTATCTTTTTTCTCTAGCTGAAGACCCCTTCTATATTGGTTCAATGAATTCTCATAGTCACCCATTTTTTTGTACGCAAGACCTTGGTTGTTGTGATTGATCGCGAGTCCTTGAAAGTTGTTTAGTGATCGCTCAATTTCCATCGCCTTTCCGTGAAACTCCAGGGATTTTTCAAAATCTTCTCGTTTTGAATAGAGAATTCCCATGCTGTTGTAGACATCTGCAATTCCAGTGCTGTCTTGGTTCTTTTCATAAAGTGGCAGTGCCAGTTGATAGTTGGAAAGTGAGGAAAACAAGTCTCCTTTTTTGCTGGTCATGGCTCCAAGCATAAAGTAAATGTCTGCAGCTAGTTGTCCATCACCTACAGATTGACTTGCTGCAAGTGCCTTCTGCAAAAGAGCGGACGCTGAGTCAAGCAGCCCACGGGGTTGGTAGGTGATTCGGCCTAGCTCGTAGTAGTTGTTTGCTATGAGGGATTGATCGTTGGCTTGTAAGGAAAATTTCAAGGATTGTTCAAAGTAGCGTTCCGCTGAATCAATAAGGTTCGTTCTTCTGAAACTGTTGGCAATCATATTTGACACTTTTGCAGCCTCAATCCAATTGGAATTAATTGAGTGTTCCATGACGATCGCACGTAGGCTGTCCGTCGTTACCTCAGACATACTCTGAGCAAACGCTGGCAAATAGAAAAGCCAGCTAAGAATCCATATCCATACTTTCATGGCTGCTGGTCAACAAGTTAGATTGGTGCCTGAAAGTTAGAAATAATTCGGAATTTCAGAATGATTAGTTGCCTCCACCAAACACCATATCGGTGCTGGTGTAGCTACCACCAAAGTTTTCGGACAAGGTGACGACCTGCTCCAACGCGTCCTTGAATTGGCTTCCCGATAGTTCTTCCAGTGGATGCGTGTAAACAGACCACACAACAGTATTGAAAAGAGCATATTTTGAGTCAAGAGCACGATCAAAGTTGGCTTCTAGCATCAGCTTGTAATGCTCGTCCTTGAGCTCTTTTTGCTCGATGATTGGACTCATGATTCGCATGCGATTTGCGCTGACATCGGTTATGATCAACACCGGCCGCTCTCTAACCTTAAGTTGCCAGTTCCCCATTTGTCCCTGAACGTCCTCAAAGTCCTCGTGAAGTATTTTCCACATTTTCACATTGGTCATTTTACCTTCGGATTCCTGGGCTGTGGAAGGGAGGAAGTAAAATGAAAGTAAGAGCAAAAGGAAATACTTCATGGTCTTTTGTGGTAAACGATGGAAATTAGGTCAAACTTCCATTAGTTCAAACTCAGTGTTAGCTTTATAACGACATATGGAGACAATAAAGTACCTGACGATATATTCTCTGGCAACGCTTGTTTTACTCTCTTGTCAGACTTCAGTTGAAAATACGGAAAGATGGTGGACTGAAGAAGAAAGGCAATTTATACTTTCGGAATTAGACAGAACTACTTCTGAACTGAAGACAGAGATTGAAGAATTAAGCGATGATCAATGGAATTTCAGGGAGCAGTCGGATAGATGGAATATCGGAGAAATTGTCGAGCACCTGGAAATGCAAAATCAACTACATTTTAGGGAAATTTCGGTCATTGCCAACAGCCCTCAACATTTGGAATACAGAAGGATCACTCTTGGCAATGATGGATACTTTACAAAGTATGCCACAGATACCATCAAAGGGCAGGCAAACTGGTTTCTACAGCCAAAAAGTAAGTTTTCCTCAAAGGAGGCTGCCGAATCTGCGTTTTACCTAGTACGTGGAGAATTGAGAAAGTATGTTGAAACGACGCAGGCAGATCTACGCAAGCAGTTCACATTTAGATCTCCGATGTATGAAAAAAGCCTTTCGGAACTCACCATTCGCGATGTAAGAGATCTTCATCAACTACTTCTAACTGGGATCGCACACACGGATAGACATCTTAAACAAATTCGAAACATCAAAGCTCATGAGAGGTTTCCGCAGGAGTAAGGAGAAATTGGTTGGCAGGGAGAAATTTTGAGGTCATTAATGTAAGTTCTGAGGGGAAATGGAACACTAATACCATAGTGTATTAGACGTTGATCATCTAGGTTCTAACATTAATTTGATAGGTATGGTCAGATCCATTTCAAAGGGTTATCCAATTATCCCATTCTTAGCTCCTCTAACAATTTTTGTCCTAATTGTGGCGGTCTCCAAGTCATCATTGATTACTTCTCATTCACAAGAATTGTCTTTGGCTATAACCATTGATCTCCTTCTCACAGCTCCGCTTGTGTATTTCTTGCTATTACGAACTACCTCAATTCCTAAGATAACCGTTGTTCCAATTTTTGGAGTTGGTATCTTGATAGCGAGTCTAATTCTTCCAAGTGATGGGCGTTTTTTACTGGACCTTGCAAAAACCTGGGTCTTACCCTTGGTCGAATTGTTTGTTGCAGTATTTATCTTCCTGAAAATAAGAAAAACGGTAGCGCTCTTTCGAAGAGAATCTGTACATGAACCTGATTTTTACTCTGCTCTGAACAAAGTGTGTAAGGAGCTGCTGCCACCAAGAGTCGATGCGATATTTGCGATGGAGATGTCTATCTTTTACTACACTTTCTTTGCATGGAAAGGGCGTAAGTTGACAAGCACTGAGTTTACCTATCACCGGGAGAGTTCTACCTCCATTCTTCTTGGAGTCTTCTTGTTTGTGCTCCTGATTGAAACATTCGTTGTCCATCTCTTGCTTCAAAATTGGAGCAATTTGGTAGCTTGGATCCTGACAATAATTAGTATCTACACTGCGTTTCAGCTTTTCGCCATACTCAAATCACTCCGTCGACGACCTGTGATCGTTGGTGAAAAGGCCCTTTTTCTTAAATATGGCCTTTTTGCCGATACTGCGATTCCCTTCAACAAAATCAAGTCCATTGAGCTTAGTTCCAGAACAATGACTTTTGATAAACTAACCCGACATTTATCTCCACTTAAAGAGACTGACAGCCACAATGTGATATTGGAATTAAAAGATGATCATGAGCTAACAGGTCTATACGGCATGAAGCGAAAATTCCGAACAATTGCTTTTCATATAGACGAAAAGGAATGTTTTCAAGAGGCAGTTACGTTAAAATTAGCCTAATTAGTTTGAGAGATTATTAATCTCATGAATTACATCATCCAACTTCTTGACGGTTTCTTCAAGATGCCTGAATATCCTTTCATTATATTCTGTCTTGAAGTTGTCTGTTTTCAGTAAGTCGACTAAACCAATGATTTTTGCCACCGGAGCTCGAAGTTCGTGCGAATTTTTGTAGGAGATCTTTCGAATTGCATCGACTTTTTCACCTAAGGCTTTTTCTAGCTCAACGAGTTGCGTAACATCCTGCACAATCGTAGAAAATTTTACCGGAGTTTGTTGATCGTTCCGTTCAAAAACAATGTCTCGAATGAACAGATGTTGGTAGTCTCCTGACGCATTGCGAACTCTCAACGTGCATTCCACTATTTCGCCCACTTGACTATTTCTAAGCCTCTCGATTATTTCCTCTGAAGTTTCCAGGTCGTCAGGGTGAATTATGGAAGCAAAGTAGTTGCTACTCAGTTCTTTGAATTCCTTTTTGGTGTAACCTAAAAGTTCTTCGGCATGCCCGCTGGAATAAATAAGGTCATCACCGATCATATCGATAGCTCCGAAGGCTACCGGAGATGCTTTATGCAGCGATCTTATAAAGGCAAAATTCAGACCCATTCATTCTAAGATATACAACTCGAGGGAATGTTTTTCAAGAATTTAATTCCATTTTTCGGACTAGATTAGTGTCAAAGAGCGCTTTTATGATTTTTGAAACTCACGTGCTTACCGAACCTCTTAATACATATATTGAATCGGTATTTCATTTCAAAGATTTTGTTCCCGATCACTCAATAGAGCGGGTCGTGCCCACAGGACATATTTTTCTCATTTTCGAGTTGGATAATATGCCCCGGAATACGTTTGATAATGAAACGTTGGAGCCGAATCGGACCTTTACAAGAGTATGGATCTCTGGGGCGCATCGGAACTACATTTCCATATCCGCACATCAGCAATCGGAGATGTTCGTGATCCAATTCAAACCTTATGGAGCGTACCCTTTTTTACATGTGCCTCTTGAAGAACTAAACGAAAGTGTAGTACCCGCGGAAGAGGTTCTTGGAGATGAGATTTTTGATTTAAGAACAAACATCCTCGCACCAACTACTTCAAAGGAGAAGTTTTTAATTGCTGAGGCCTGGTTGGAACAACGATTTGAGACAAATCGAATTCCTCCAGCAGAGTTGATTTCATTTTATCAGAATATTAAAAATGAGCCTGCATCCAAGTTTCCGGAAAGCTCCAACGGATACCCAAACTCGCAAAAACATCTTATCGATCAGTTTAAGAAATATGTAGGGTTAACACCCAAGTATTCTCAAAGAATCTTGCGGTTTAATGATATTTTGCAAAAGGTCAATCAGAAGGAGAAAATTTCCTGGGCGCAGATTGCGTATGAATGTGGTTTCACCGATCAATCCTATTTCATTAAAGAATTCAAGCATTTTTCAGGATTCAATCCACAGGAATTCATCAGTCAGGATTTTGAACAAGACGATAATTTTTTCCCACTAGATAGGAAAGGTTAATTTTTTACTATCCCCGTCGGCAGACCAGCACTAAGCTTGCATCCAAAAAAAGTTACAATATGGATTTAGCTACAGCATTTACTAATATTAATTGGTTCTCTGTTTTGATTGCGGCTGTTTCATCGTTTTTAGTTGGTGGGATTTGGTACGGGCCTATGTTTGGCAGGGCTTGGATGCGTGAGTTTGGGTTTTCGGAAGAAGACCTAAAGAAAAGAAGCGTTCCTAAGACATTCGGATTTTCACTATTGCTTGCATTTTTTGCTGCACTGATCCTTGAAATGTTCATTGGGCCAGAGGCGGATGTTACCTTCGGTGGAATGGCAGGTTTTTTCGCAGGCATTGGTTGGGTAGCCACTTTCATCGGCATTCTCTATCTTTTCGAAATGCAATCAATGAAAGCATTCATGATCAACGCAGGCTATTGTGTTTTATCATTGACTATTATGGGTATAATATTAGGCAGTTGGTAATATGGAAAAGGGATTATTAGAAAAAACAGGACAGCCTCTTGAGTATTGGATTAAAGTGGTGCATGAAGCCAAGCTGGAAAAACACAAGGCAATCATCGACTATCTCAAGTCTGAACATGGATTCACACATGGGTTTGCAAATTTCGTAGCATTGAAATCGCGCCAATCTGACGCAGCTTCATTCGATGATGACCAGTTGATGCTTAATCAATACAATGGTAAGGAAAATTTGAGGCCGATTTGTGACCTGCTTGTCAAGGAGATAAGGAAATTTGGTAATGACATTACCGAGACACCCAAAAAAGATAGCTTAAGTCTTATTCGAAAAAGGCAATTTGTCTTAATCAAGCCTGCCACTAAAACAAGGATTGATCTTGGACTGAAACTCAAGGGCAAGCCAACGACAGAAAGACTTGGAGATTCTGGGCCTTTTGGTGCCATGTGCACGCACAGAGTTCAAATCACCGAGATTGCTCAAGTGGATGCCGAGTTACTGGGCTGGTTAAAGGAAGCGTACGACAGTTCCATTTAGATCGATTCGAAGAAACTTTATTCGTTTAATACGTTTGGTAAGTAGATTTACTAAACGTGAATTTTCCTCAGTCTAGAAAAATATCAGAAAAGCAACTCAAGAGATACATTGTCATCTTTTGGTGGGTGGTCGCGTTCTTCAGTTTTATAAGCTCACTACTGTACATGCGACATTTCAAGGATGAGATCACCTTGTTATCGGTGTTTGAGATGTCTTTTTTCCATTGGATCCCTGCGCTGTTGTGGACAGCGGTAACACCTATTATTTTTCGGATCTACCACAGATTCCCACTAGAGGGCAATACAATTTCAAGGTCTGTTCTAGTGCATCTGTCCCTTTCATTGATAATGGCGTTCGGGTTAAAGGTACTGGCACTTGGTCTGGATTTCACTTTAAAATTTCATATCGGTCTGATCGACACTCCAATACTCGAAGTACTGAAATCTGTCCTTTGGGTGATTCCAGCCTCAACCTTCAAGGAGATATTGCTTTACTGGATGGCAATCATGGCCATTCGATACGTAAGAGTGGAAGAAGTGGCGGATCGAAATACACTTACGGTTTCCAGTGAAAATGGACTTGTCCCTCTGCCGGTCGACTCTATATATTGGTTGGAATCAAACAAAAACTATATCGATATCCATAGCGAGAGTGAAAAATATAGGCTTAGACATTCAATGGGGTCCATTGAAAGCGAGCTCAATCCCAACACTTTCTTTAGAATTCATCGGTCCTATATCGTGAATAAAGAGATGATCAAAACACTTAAACACTGGAGAAGAGGTGAGTATTTGATCACGCTAAAGAATAAGAAGGTCTTAACATCCAGCCGAAGTTTTAACGGAAACGTAAAACGACTCCTGCAGGCCTGATCCATTTCATCCCTGAATAGGTTACATCTATCCCAATTCAAGTTTCGTGCTAATCTTGATCATGAATACGATCGTATTCTTACACCATCAGATCGATGGAAGGCCATTAGTATTTGCAGGGTAGCCTTTTGGGAATCGACATCAGATCTTTTTATCAATGCCATTAACTCTAATAAAAAATGACTAAACCAACTTTCAAAGACATCCTTTTCTGGCTCTTCAGCCTATATTTTACTTTAATGTTCGTGGATCAGGGCTGGAAGAAGTTCGATCCTGAAGGATTTTGGTCGGGTGCCTTTGAAAGGTGGGGATACCCAACTTGGTTTATGTTTTTTATCGGATTCCTGGAAGTTGGAGGAGCATTGTTGATACTAGTTCCCAAGGTCAACGGGTACGGCGCAATAACACTTGCTGTTGTGATGTTCGGAGCCTTAACTACTAGGTTGATTCATGGAATGAGTCTGGTCGATGGTGTTTCGATAGCATTTTACATGGTTTCAATGTTGATTCTTGCTCACGAAAAAGGAACGCTACAGAAGATTTTAGAACGTGTACAAAAGAAAAAATAGACCAAAAGTCTGTTGGTGTGCTTTAATCACCTTTTGTTTACCTCCATAAAGTAAATTTTTCTTTCTTCAACCCAAACGTTTTCCGCAAATTTGCCTTCTACTCAAAGGCTATGGAAAATATGACCATATTTACCGTTGGGCTGATCTTATCGGGAGCCATCATTCTCTTATTGGCAATTGCCAGGACTCATCGGATATTCAAGCTTGTGACTTTCAAGAAGTTCCGAAGAAACTGGAGGAATCTATTTCTTTTGATGGCCTTCTTTTTTGTGGGATACCTCGCAGTTGTTTTGATTGTGTTTCTTGGGCATGAAAGTATACTTCAATTGCTTACCGGTGTGATTTTTTTCTTTGGAGCCGTCTTCGTTTTTATCGTAGTGACAACCGGCTCAGGTACATTTAAAAAGCTGCAGGAAGTTAATGAGGGATTGGAAGACAAAGTTCACCAGATGAAAATCCAGAACCAGGAATTGCAACAATTTAACTATGCCACCTCACATGATCTGCAAGAGCCCATGAATACGGTAATTGGATGTGTGAGTATTCTGAAACAGGATTATGGCGATCAACTGGATGAAAAGGCCAATAAATTCATGGCTTACTCCATTCAAGCAGCTGATAGGATGAAGGAATTAATTTTAGGCTTGTCGGATTTCTTGAAAATAGGTAGAGAGCGGTACAGAGATGTGACCAACCTGGAAAACCTGGTCAATATTGTTGTGCAGGAACTACACGATTCAATTCAGAAAAATGAAGCGAACATCATAGTTAATAACCTTCCGACTTTAAACGTAAATGCGAAAGACATGAAGCGTGTCTTTCAAAACTTGATCAGTAACTCTTTGAAGTACCGAAAAACGGATGAGCCTCCCCAAATTACCATTTCTGCTGAGGAAAATGCGAAGGAAGGTTGGCTCTTCAAAGTTGCCGACAATGGAATGGGAATCAGCCAGAAGAATTTTGAAAGAGTTTTCCAGATTTTTGCTCAACTTCATCCACGAGACAAGTACGAGGGAATGGGAATTGGGCTTTCCATCTGTAAAAAGGTAGTTGAGCTACACGGAGGAAAGATTTGGCCTGAATCTCAGGAAGGTGTTGGGACTACTTTTCATTTTACACTACGTTCCTGATAATCACCAAACCCTTCTCAAAGTCTGTTGGCAGAGATTTTCAATTTGTATGTCGAAAAGTCTCAATACATTTTCATATCTAGAGTCGAATTAGTGTAATTTACTGCTGTCTGCCAGCTATTTATAACCAGTTTTAGTCACCCTAAGAGTTATGAAATTGAGCTCACTAATGATTGGCCGCTCAAGGTGTTTTATATTCTTCAAACGCCTCTATAATACCGTTTTTTGCCTACTTCTTGTTGTAGGTGCCAGATCTCAGGATTTCAAGGTGAAAGAAATTGGTTCGCCGTTTGTTGAGATTTATACTGTACAGGAGTCAGGAGGCCATAGTCAGAACTGGAGTATAACTGAGGACAATAGCGGGCTCATGTATTTTGCTAACACGACCGGAGTTCTTCAGTTTGATGGCAGCAATTGGCAGATGGTCTACAGGTCTGATGGTTATACCACCCGATCCGTATGCAATTGCTTTGGAAAAATCTATGTAGGAGGGACCAGTGATCTTGGTGTTATGGAGGCTGATTCTGTTGGCCAACTGAAGTTTAGATCGATGCTAAGCAAGGCCCCGGAAGAGGTGAAGAGAGCAAAGTCTATGTGGGATGCAGAGTGCGCCAATGATGGAGTCTACTTTCGATCCTATGACTATATGTTTAAGTACGACCCTGATAACGATAGCTTATCCATTTTTCCAGCAGCTAAGCGTTTCTTTGGATTGAGTATAGCAAAAGGAATAGCCTATACCTGGGATTCAGGCCTGGGATTGGTCAGGTTTAACAACAGTGGAAAAGAAATTCTTGTCGAAAGCACTGATGTTAAGTTTACCGGATACGAAATCGCCCCGTTCGACGGTGATACATTGTTGCTCAACACAAATGATGGTTTTTACAAGGTAATAGGTACTGAACTTTTGAAGTGGGACATTCCTTTGAGGGCTGAGATTCCCTCAAGGGTGTATGATATTATTGATGTTCGTCAGGCATATACGGCAATGGCTACTTTGGGGGATGGAGCCCTAATCATGGATCGGAGTGGTAAGCTGATCCAGAAGGTTGATAAATCATTGGGACTTCTCACTAACCGGACTTATTCCATCTTCTTAGATAGTAGGAATAACCTTTGGTTGGCAACGAACAATGGGATTGTGCAAATAGAAATAAACTCGCCCTTCACCACATTTGGTAAGGAAAGTGGACTAGATGGATCAATGATACATATTGAATCTACCCAAAATGACCTGTATGTTGGAGGATACGAGGGTTTATTTCGAAAACCTCATAGGAGACCGTGGCAATCTCTAAATCAGGCCCCATTTCAAAAAATGAAAAACCTGGATGAACCGTCATGGATTTTTTCGAAAAGGGGAGAGGATTTACTACTTGGCACCAACGGTCAGCTCCTTGAGGTTGAAGGAGCAGGTTATAAAAGCATTTTTAGGGGAAACCACATTTGGGTTGTGCTTAATGGAAAAAATCAGAATGAATTGGTCCATGGAGGTTCCGACGGGAAGTTTTATTATGCTCGGAAAGTAAACGGCTCATGGAGGCACATGTGGCAAATAAAGGGAATCAGCCAATTTCAGGACTTCATGGAAGAGGAAGAGGACGGTACCATCTGGCTGACCGATTCTGGCACTGGAGTTTTCCGGTTCAGGCTGAATGCAAGAAAAGATTCGGTTGAATGGATGACCACCTACGGTCCTCGGCAGGGCCTTCCTGACTCACTGGGTAATAGGGTATACAGACATAAATCAGGGCTAAAGTTTATTACCAGAAAAGGTGTTTATAAATACGATATTCAGAATGATCGCTTTGTGATGGATCCCGTTTTTAAGGATGTTCTAGGTGATGATTATCTGTTTCGTTTTGTCGAAGTTCCAAACGGCGACATTTTTCTATCTTCAGACAATCTTGGGAAGGCATACCTGCGAAGGAAGGGGGACGGGTCGTACGATATAATAGCACGACCCTTCGAAAAAGTTCAGGATCTCAATACTGAGTTTGTTAGAGCATTTGATGCTGAGAACGTGATGGTAGCAAACCGAACTGGAGTTCTACACTATGATCCTTCATACAAAAAGAATGTTGAGGAGCCATTCAATTCTTCCGTAAGAAAGGTGATCGTAACATCCAAAGGAGATTCATTGATTTATGGTGGGGCAGATACAGGAAACGTTCCAGAGCTTGTCTACGAGCACAATGCTTTGAAGTTCTTCTACTCGGCCACTTACTATGATGAAGCAGATCAGCTGGAATTTAGGTCTTACCTTGAGGGTTTCGAAGCGACCTGGGGAAATTGGACTACTTCAAGGGAAAAGGAGTACACCAATCTTCCGCATGGATCCTATACATTCAAAACTCAGGCTAAGAACTTATATGGAGTTGTAGGGGAGACTGCTGCCTACTCATTTATTGTACTCCCGCCCTGGTATTTCACCTTGTGGGCGTACGCCAGCTATTTGATCCTGATAACAGTCTTCATATGGGGTCTTTTGAAGGTGAATAGCAGGCGACTGAGAAATGAAAACCTCAAACTCGAACGAACTATTCAAAAACGAACGGAAGAGATACGATCGCAAAAGGAACAGGCTGAGAAAGACAGAGAGTTGATAAAAGAACAAGCTGAAAAACTAGAGGAACTAGACAAAGTTAAAACAAGGTTTTTCTCGAATATAAGTCATGAGTTCAGGACGCCACTCACATTGATCAAAGGACCTATAGAAGCAATACTTTCTGGCAAGGCCTCAGACAAAAAGACTGAGAAAAAGAACTTACAGATAGCACAACGAAACAGCGTTATGCTTCAAAACCTGATTGATGAGATTCTCGAGTTTAATCGACTAGAAACTGGGAAGATTGAGTTAAATAGACAGCCGGTCTTTCTGCATGATTTTCTCAGTGAACTCGGCTTTAACTATGAGGTGTTGGCAGGGGAAAGCCAAATCAAGTGGTCGTTGGATCTGACTCTTCCAAGCAATTTGAAAGTGGATCTTGATGCCAATAAGTTTGAACATATTCTTAACAATCTTATCTCAAACGCTGTAAAGCATACAATGAAAGATGGAAAGATCGATCTGCAAGTTGGTTACAGGGACGGTGCGATAAGCACTGCGGTGATAGATTCAGGTGTAGGAATTGAAGAAAATGAGCTAAAACACATTTTCGAGCGGTTTTACCAAACGTTTACTGGAGCTCAAAGTGAACATAGTTCAGGTATTGGTTTGGCGTACGTGAAGGAAATCATTGAACTTATGGAGGGAGAGATTAAGGTAAAGAGCGAAGTTGGAATTGGTACAACATTTAACTTCTCAATACCTGCAGAAGAACTGGGTCTGGAGCAAGTAGCGACCAAGGAAGATAAAGAAATTGATCTTGAACTTCCGGAGAAATACCCTCATTCAAACAACAAGATTCTTATCGTCGAGGATAACACTGAAATGCAGAATTATATTCAGCAGATCCTTTCTGATGAGTTTGAGCTTTTAAAAGCCAACAATGGCAAGGAAGCCCTTGAAGCTATGGAAGATTTTGCTCCAGATCTGATCATTTCTGATATAATGATGCCTGTTATGGATGGTATGGAGCTGCTCCAACATCTAAAAGAAGATGAGAGGCTTAGATTTAAATCTGTCATTATGCTCACTGCTAAGTCCAGCCAGGAGACCAAACTTGAAGCTCTTCAGTTTGGATTGGATGACTATATCACCAAACCTTTCAATCCATTGGAACTTGAGATCAGGGTGAAAAACATTTTGGGTAATCAGTATGAACGGATGCAGGCCATCTTGAACAATGAGGATAAGGATGATCAAGCAAATGGAACCAGTATTGACCCATTGATCGA
This sequence comes from Cyclobacteriaceae bacterium, assembly GCA_028285685.1. GTDB lineage: Bacteria > Bacteroidota > Bacteroidia > Cytophagales > Cyclobacteriaceae > Ekhidna. The sequence continues at coordinate 25,284 of JANQOR010000008.1, forward strand.
GGATTTGAAGTCTAAAATAGAAGAGAACATCGGAGACTCTAAGTTTGGAGTCTTACACCTATCAGATCATGCTGCACTCAGTGATCGTCAGTTGACTCGTATTGTTAAAAGAGCTACGGGTCTAACCCCCGCTAATCTCATCAAAGAAGTCAAACTACAGCGAGGAAAAAGTTTCTTTGAACAAAAGATATATCGAACAGTGGCTGAAGTCTCCTATGCCGTAGGGTTTGAAAAGCCGTCGTATTTTTCAAAGATCTATTTTGAGCGCTTTGGAAAGAAGCCATCTGAATACCTTTTATAGAAAAATTGTCGTTTTTGTGGCTCAACATGTCGGGATTTTGGCATTCACTCTTCCATACTTTTACTGCTGGTTAATTGATTAATAAGGTTAATCAAATGTAGACAATCTTAAACGGTAGTCTCATACAACCATAGCTGGTTCAAACACAGCTTCGGCTGAATCTCTTTAATAGAGATAAGGGAGCAACTTCATTGGCGTGGGTTGCTCCTTTTCTTTTTCACTAAAATCAGGAATTTTCAACTGTCGTGGGCATGACGCTTTTAAAATCACATTGTCTCTTTTGAGGTTGATAATGTCGGGATTTTGGCTCCAGTCCTGGGGTAGATTTACCACCATAATCAACGCTAAACAACTTTTTAGAACCAAAAATTTATTTCGCCATGATTTACGCTGCCCTTAGGGGTCTACGGACCTCATATGTCTTTTTATGCTTTCTACCAAGTCTAGTCAATAGTCAATCTCTTCGGTTCGATGGTTCCGATGACCATGTGACCGTACCGCATCAAGCAAGTATTGAAAACATCGTCAATGGGGACTTTACTATTGAGGCCTGGGTAAACTTTAACACGACAGGAACTTACAAGACGATTGTAGCAAAGGGTGGTGGAAATGTAGCGAGTAACACCTCGTATTTTTTCAGTATATCAAACAATCAGAAGATTGCTATTTATTTGAGTAATGGCTCCTCAGCCATCATACGTGAAAGTAATACCACTCTTTCCACAAATACATGGTATCATGTAGCTGTTGCTTATGACTACAATACTCGAACCGCATACTTTTATTTGAATGGGTCGCTTGATGGATCACAAACCAACGCTTTCTTTTCATCCTCCCAGTCTGATACACAACCACTCTACATCGGCAGACAAGGCTGGGATTGTGGATGTAACCCCTTCAGCGGATCTCTAGATGAAGTAAGAATATGGCAAGTGGAGCGTACATCTGCTGAAATTGCTTTAAGTGCACAATTTCCACCTGCACCCACAGGGTTCGATGGAATGCGCGCATACTATAATTTCAATGAAGGTTCCGGAACTACGCTAAATGATAATTCCCTAAATAATTATCATGGGACATTGGTCAATTCCCCGACCTGGAATTCAACAGGTTATCCAACACCTTCAATTAGCCCAGCTACAAGCAATTGGGTAGAATTTGATGGGGCCACCGACTACATCAATGTGAGCAGTTACACTGATGGCAGTACTGGCCAGGCAACTATTGAAGCCTGGATTAAGCATGATCCCATCACCACATTTCCAGAGAGATCCATCATTGATTTCACTTCCCAAAACCATCGGTTCGTCTTATCAGGAACAGCTTTGCGCATGGTTCTAAATGGAGGCACTGCGGTTTCTGCGGACTTCACACCACACTTTGGTCAAGAAACACATGTAGCAGTTTCAATTGCCAACGGTAGTCAAAAGTTGTATATCAATGGAATTCTGGTGGCCAGTGGGGTATCTTCATTCTCAAGTTTGGGATCATTTTTAATCGGTGGGGAGTTAGCTAATTCGGAGTACGATGGAAAATTGACCGACATCCGAATTTGGAATGATGTGCGAACAGGGGCCGAAATCCAATCGAATATCTCCTCTCTGCTGACGGGTTCAGAGGCGAATTTGAGAGCTTTTTACAACATGAGTGAAGGCTCTGGTACAACTTTGGGGGACCATACCTCAAACAGTTTCAACGGTATTTTTAGTGAGGGAAATGCGTCTTCCACCGGCTTTACTCAGAAATCCAACTTCAACGGGCCCAAATGGACAACCGATCCCGCTGCTGTTTTTCCAGAATTTATTACAATTTCTTTATTTTATTCAACTGAAGAAAACAGGACAGGTCTAATAACTGACCTCAGTGCAGGAATTGGGAGCTCAGGCTCTCCTGACGTTGGAATTACCTATAGTCTTTCCGGTACCGACGCATCTTTCTTTAGCATCAACAGTTCAAACGGCCAACTCTCAGTAACAACAGAACTGGATTTTGATAATCCATCAGACGCTGATACAGACAATAACTACGAAATTGTTGTTTCTGCTGCGGCGGGAGCTTTAGTTGAAAATAGAATCTATGTGATTCAGGTGACCAATAACGACTGCACCATTGACAATGAAGCACCTGGAGGAGCATCCTCAGGGTCCGGATATTTTTCCATCGGAACAGAAGTATTGCTCCTTCAGACGTTTGAGCCTTGTGCAACAGGAACGCTTAATGACATGACGTTGGTCGCCAACCAGTTGCCTACCACTGGAATCCTAAGGTTTTATGAAATCAATTCGTATACAGGTGGAATCCCAATATTAGATACACAGCTCGGTGTGCCAATCAACCTGAATACAATTTCGTGGAATGTTGGAGGATTAAGTGATTTCAATACGCTCACAGATATTGAACTGTCGAGCTTAAACATCACATTGTACGAAGGCAAAACATATGCTTTTGAGCTTAACGCATCAAATGGCCGCTTCGGGAGAGGACCAAATACCTATCCTGGCGGGACAATTTTTCAATCGCTGGGTGCAGGGACATTTGACATTGACCAAGACATGGTGTTCTTAATGGACATAATCGAAGCAGCCAACACAGCTCCTCAGTTCTTGTCGGCAAGTACAGCAGACTTTGACGAGGAGACCACAGGTACAGTGCTTGATGTCGACGCAAGGGATGAATACAGTGGTGGTTCGGGCACACCTGAGGACTTCAACATCACTTATTCGCTTTCAGGCGTGGACGCAGCCCTCTTCGATATCAACTCAACCACAGGCGTGATTACGTTCATTACTCCACCCGATTTTGAAATTCCCTCAGATAATGGTGGGGACAATGTTTATGACATCACAGTGACGGCAAACGATGGATTATCAAGCATGCAGAACATTGCCATTACGGTCCAAGACACCTTTGAAAGTGTGACATTCACCACAAGTTCGACAGCTTCAGTGGCAGAAAATACGACCGCTGTGGTGACTCTTGCTGTGGTGGGTGAAAATCCAGCGGGTACGGTGTCTTACAGTATTACTGGCGGTGATGATCAATCACTGTTTTCTTTATCAGGTGCTGATCTTTCTTTTGTCGCAGGTCCTGATTTTGAAGTGCCAGGTGACATTGGTACAGACAATACCTACGAGGTTCAGGTTACGGTTGACGATACCTTTACCACCGATGACCTCCTCATTTCTGTTTCGATTACAGATGAGGATGAGGCGCCTGTGGCAATTTTGCTCTCGAACAACACCATTGCTGAAAATGGCGCTGTAGACGACGTAATCGGTATGCTATCTGTACAAAATCCGGATGCGGGGGACACCCATACCTACCTCATCAACGGTACAACAGAAAATATTAATTTCAAGATATCAGGTGATCAACTACTAGCCAACAGAGTATTCAACTTTGAAGCAGAAACTGGCGCTGATGTCGACATCACCGTAAGAGATACTGGAGGCCAGGAACTCACGCAGACTTTCTCGATTGATGTGACAGATGCCAATGATATTCCGGTGGGCATTAATCTGTCCAATTTGAACATCGCTGAAAATTCAGTCGCAGGGACGTTGGTGGCGACATTGGCAACTATCGATTTTGACGCGGGAGACACACACACCTACTCACTTCCAGCAGGGTATGAGTCAAATGATTTGTTCGAAATTGTTGTTGACGAGTTGAGGACTTTAGCTGCCAGTTTTGATTTCGAAACTGACTCAGATCATGTCGTCCGCATCGAAACCAATGATGGAAACGGTGGTATCCTCCAGCAGGACTTTACGATTAATATTACAGATGTCAACGAAGACCCCGTTTTTACAACCAATGCTAGTCAAAGTATTGAGGAGAATGTATCCATGATTACAACGCTGGAGGCAACTGATGTGGATGCAGGCAGTACACTTACATTCAGTATTTCCGGAGGGGATGATCAATCACTGTTTGATTTGAGTGGTTCAGACCTATCCTTCATGACAGCACCAGACTTTGAAGCTCCTGCGGATCAAAATGCAGACAATATTTATGAGGTTCAGGTTTCTGTATCTGACGGAACGAACACGGTAGACTTACTTCTCTCTGTCGGGGTGGTAGATGTGAATGAACCTGAACCGCCTTTGACTGTAACGGAAGGTGACCCTTATGAATTTGGGATAGATCCAGTAGTGTTTTTGGGTACTAATGGATTTGTAAGTGCAAACACAATACCCAGTTGGCTAACACTTAGCCCACCTCAGCCACAACTTTTGGAAACGCTTACCGGCTCTGAGGCTTCCTCCTATCAAAACGTGGAATCAACGGTCGTTGGTCCAGATGGAAAATCCTACCTGCTTTTTGTGGGAGGTCTTACCGTTATCGTTGTTGACCCGGAAGGCACCGATGTTGTTGTAAACCTTACTGGTTTTGATCAGTTCGCCTTCCATCCTCGACGTATCGCGGTTGATCCAGCAGGCAACATGTACATTTCCGATAATGATCGAATAGTAAAGGTGGAGCTCGATGAAACACACACAGTTGTCACCTCATCGTTGACTGCTGCAAAAGATATTGCCTGGCACCCAGATGGGTTCCTGGTGGTGCTGGATGACACGATCATTAAGAAAGTTGAGACCAATGGCACGATCATCAATTTGGTGACAGGATTATCCGCCAATGCCGTGGCGGTAAGTGTCTCTTCTGCGGGTGATATGTTCTATGCTGAAAGGGGGAACTTCGACCCAATGAACGTGGATGAGACCATCCACCAGTTTCAATTGGATGGAACAGTGGGAAGTAATCTCTTCAGTCCGGATTTCCTAGATTTCAATGAGAGTACGTATGACATGATCGATATTGTTGCAGACAGTCAGGGAAGGGTGTATGCGCACTTCTGGTGGACCGACGAATTCGCGAATATTTTTGATCGGATCGAATCAATACAAGGTACTGGAAACACTGAAATCGTATCTCACACTACAGATGTCAATTCTCAGAAGATCATTAACATCACGATGGGTAGCGGGGACGAGCTTTTCTACATCGACGCAGATTTGACGGGCACCATCACTTACATTAGGTCTTATAGCAGTGCTTATAGTCTGTCCGGCACACCAGCCACGGAAGATGTGGGGGATCATAGCGTAGCTCTGACCATAGACAATGGTGTGGATCCTTTGGACTTATCGTTCATCATCAACGTGGATTACTTGAATGATGATCCAACGGATATCACACTCAGTACAGCTACGATTGACGAAGGACTTCCAGTGGGCACTACAGTGGGTACTTTGACTGCAGCAGACCTTGACATAGTACATGGCGATACGCACACTTTTGCACTGGTGACAGGCGCAGGTGATGACGACAATACGCAATTCACGATTTCAGGAAACGAATTGCTTTCGAATGCAATATTTGATGATGAAGTTCAAGGTACATATTCTATTAGAGTAGAAGCAACTGATACCCAGGGTGGATTTTTTTCCAAGGCTCTAACAATACACATTCAGGGAATAAACTCAGCACCAACGAATATTTCTCTTTCCAATGATAATATTAACGAAGGTGCGGTTGTCGGTTCAATTATTGGTGCATTGTCTACCACTGATGCCAATATCGGTGATTCACATACCTATTCTTTAGTTGCAGGGTTTGGAGATAACACGGATTTCGAGATATCAGGATCAGATCTGATAAGTAGTTCAGTATTCAATTTT
>JANQOR010000040.1 GCA_028285685.1 Cyclobacteriaceae bacterium
CAACGGAAATGTGGGAGGAAACCAAGAGGAAAGGTTCCATGACGTTCGAAACCACTCATATCCGTAAGGACGGAAGCAGTTTTCCTGTTGAGATCACCAACAATATCATTTGCTGGAAAGGGAAGGAATTAAAATGTAGCATAGTAAGGGATATTTCATTGAGAAAGGAAAAAGAAAATCAGTTAAAGGACGCGCTTGGTGAGGTAGAGGCTTTGAAAAACAAATTTCAAAAGCAGAATGTCTATTTGAGGGAGGAGATTAAACTCAACTACAACTTTGAGGAGATTATAGCTGAGAACAAAAAATGTAAGCAGCTGTTGAGTAAGCTTGAGCAGGTTGCGGAGACCTCAAGCACTGTTTTGATTGTAGGGGAGACCGGTACCGGCAAGGAATTGCTGGCAAGAGCCATACACAATCTCAGCGATCGTCAGACTAATCCTCTCATAAAAATTAATTGTGCCACCCTTCCTGTTCAACTAGCAGAGAGCGAACTCTTTGGACACGAAAAGGGTGCTTTTACAGGGGCAGAAGCTAAAAAGATTGGAAAGTTTGAGTTGGCTCATCAAAGCTCAATATTTCTTGACGAGATAGGAGATATGCCTCTCGAAATACAAACGAAGTTGTTAAGGGTCCTTCAGGAAGGTGAATTTGAGCGACTTGGTGGAAATGAAACCGTCAAGGCTGACGTCCGGGTAATCGCTGCAACCAACAAGAATTTGGAAGAAGCCATTGAAAAGGGAGAATTCAGAGAAGATCTTTTTTATCGGTTGAATGTCTTTCCATTACACCCGATACCACTGAGGGAGAGAAAGTCCGACATTCCGGCATTGACCTACCATTTTGTCAAGAAGTTTGAGAAGAAGACCAACAAGTCTATAGAGACAATTTCACATGACACGTTCGAAAGGCTAGCGAAGTATGAGTGGCCGGGTAATATTCGAGAACTGGAAAATATCATAGAGCGGGCCATGATCACATCAAAAGAGGGGGTTTTGGATCTTGGAGACTGGCAACCCAAACAGACTCCAAAAAGGGAGGCGTTTAAACTTAACGACATTGAGAGGAATCACATTGTTTCGGTTTTGGAGATGTGTCAAGGAAAAATCAGCGGTCCGCACGGAGCTGCCGAGTTGCTGAACATCAATCCGAAAACGTTGGAATCCAAGATGAAAAGACTTGGAATAGAAAGAAGACAATCATACTCCTGATATTTAAGGAAATCCTGATATAAGAGCAATTACAGACTGAGAGTGGATTTGTAAGTAATTGTAAATCAATTAATTACCACTTTGGTACGTGGTTTGGTAGGCATGCTTACGACTTGAAATAAATAGCATGACCTTGTATACCATTCCCACTAATCAGATCGAGGAGGAGACACTTCGAGTTAACTCCCTGGATAGTTACCAAATCCTCGATACACTCCCTGAAAAGGAGTATGATGATATAACCAAACTTGCTTCTTTCATTTGTGGCACTCCAGTCTCTTTGATTGCACTTATGGACGAAGAGAGAAATTGGTACAAGTCCATCCATGGAGATGCAGGCATGAATGTGAGGGAGATGCCTCGAGAAATTTCTTTTTGCAAAATCACCATTCAAGGAGATCATCTCTACGAAATACCTGACCTGACAAGAGATGAGCTTTTCAGCGAAAACCCGTTAGTGACCGAGCGAAATGTTAGGTTTTATGCAGGGTATCCGTTAATTAACTCTGAGGGCTTCCGGCTTGGAACTTTATGTGTTGTTGATTTTGTGCCACGTAAGCTTGACACCACACAGAGAGAAGCATTGCGGACCTTAGCCAATCAGGTGATTACAAATTTTGAATTGAGACGGCAGAGGCAAATGCTTGAGCAGAAAAATATGGAACTCGAGGACTCCAATGCACGACTATCTCAATTTGCAAGACTAATCTCCCATGATCTCAAGAGTCCCTTGCAAAGTATCAAGTCATTATATGAATTGATGCGAATTGATCCTCGCAACGAAGGGGAGTACAAGGGAAAAATTGATCACTACATTAAGAGAATGTCGAAGATGATCGACGGACTATTAGCGTTTGCGAAGAATGACCTCAGTTCCTTGAAAAAGGAACTAACAAAAATTGAAGTCATCGTTTCGACCTTAATGCATCAATTTGAATCACGAAATGTGCAAATTGATGTAGTCAAGCCGCTACCCGAAATCGAAACTGAGAGTGTCCTCCTTGAACTTGTCTTTCAAAATTTAATTTCTAATGCCATAAAGTATGGTGACAAAGAAACCACCAGAGTCAGCATTGGATGTGAAGGGACAACATTTTTTGTGAAGGACAATGGACCCGGTATTGCCAAAGAACATCATCAGCAGATCTTCGAACCATTCACCAGGTTCAATGAGAGAAAAGTATCAGGCTACGGAATTGGACTCTACACCATCAAAACCATCTTAGATCATCGCGGTTCCAAGATTTGGCTTGAATCGATCGAATCTGCTGGAACGACTTTTTATTTTGACTGGGTGCCTTAACAGCGCCTGACCTGTAACAATTAACCATAATCATGATTTTACACATTATTGACGATGACCACTTGGTCCATCGCTTTTACGAAGTACTACTTAAGCCTGTATTGGATGACCCGTCACTCGAGTCCTTTTATAATGGAAAGGATGCGTTGGATTTTTTGAATCAAAACAAAGATGATCGAGAAATCTTGCCAGATGTTATTCTGTTGGATATCAATATGCCCATAATGGATGGGTGGACTTTTTTGGAAAATTTCGAAAACATCGTTTGGAAAATGACCAAACGTCCGTCCATTTTCGTTGTGACCTCCTGTTTGATCAATCCAAAAGACCTTCGGGAGAGCACCCATGTTAAGGGATATTTTTCAAAGCCATTAGCCGATCAAGACTTAATGCAAATTGTAGGAACGAATGCTTCGATCGTCTAAGCACACCGATTGATCTGATCGTTGTTCAGACCATCATTCTTCAAAATCATAATAGCCAAATCAAGTGTATGCTAAGCGGAATTACTTCTCTTTCTTTTTGCATACACTCCTGATACGCCGATGAGGACTAAAATGGGGCAAACGATGTCTTTTCATATTGAACAGCCTGCTTCAAGGGTCAGCATTCGAATTCCTCATGAAGTAATAACGAATGGATAATTTGGTACTTGCACCTTACCATTCTTTAACTCCTCTACTTTGATTTGGACAGGATACGCCTTTGCACTTTTACCACCAAGATCTCTTCCTGTTTTCATCATTATGATCAAACCATTTTCATCTCCTAGTGCGGTGAACATATCACTGCCTCCCTTGTAATTTGAGACCTTTAAAGACGCTCTTAAAAACCTTGCAGCACTGGAAACATCGTCTACGATCAGACCAATTTCACTAACATTTAATATGTCCTCTGAGCTGAACGCTCCGGAAGAACTATTTTGGAGATCATGCCTGGCAATATGTTCAAGTAAATTGCCAGCAGGGTCCCAGAAAAAAAGTGAATGGGCGTTCCAATGATTGAAATGAACAACATCATCCGGATATTTTGGATCCACCAGATGTGATCCAAATGTCACGAATGAAGTTCTCTGCTTTTGCCAATTTCTCGCGCTTAGAATCTTGTTTTCAGATATGTTAAATGCAAAATGATACCAGGGATCTCCCGCGTCCGTCGAATACAAAAAGGTCAGGGGTGTCTTTCCCGCCATGACGGTTAGTTCCTTTGAATTAAAGCTCATCAACTCCAATTCGAGTTGATTGACATAGAATTCTTTCATTACACTTAATGAGGCCGAAGTGTACACCTTGAGGTCCAAAATCCTGGGTTTCTCAGTAGAGATGGAATTGGAGAATACTGCGGAGGGGTGCATAGCTAACATTGCCGAGGAAAATCCAATATTCCTGGTAAACAACCTTCTTGAGATTTGCTTCATACAGACTGCGTTTTACACCACTAAAATTGTCAATTGCGAGATTGCTTTTCTTTCAAAATCATAATATTTAAAATCAAGCAACAGCGATTACGGTTATTTCACGTAGATTAAACGAGATGACGTTTCGAATAGATTTCCTCACTCTTCTGGCATTTCTTGGAACCTTTCAGGGAATACTATTCGCCACAGTTTTCTGGCTTAAAAACAAGAGCATCTCCAACAAATTGTTTTCACTGTTTCTGCTAGCAACTAGTATTCGAATTGCGAAGAACATATTTGTCCACCTGCAAGACCTAAACCCCGGAATGATTCAGCCGGTGGAATTGTGGCGTGCAGTAGTTTATGCCGGCATTTCACATCAATTTGCCATTGGACCATTGCTGTTACTTTATTTCAACGCAAAATTGAACAGCAAATTTGTCTTGCAAAGGTTTCATTACTTTCATTTCGTTCCGTATGTCACCCTCATTTTTTTGACACCGTTTATCAGTTGGAGTTTTTGGAAGAATGGGGGACTATGGCTGTCATATCTGTCTATTCTCATTTATTTTCTACTTACAATTAGGGCGTATGTAAGGGGTAGGTCGTCCGTCGACTTGGGAACCAATATCTGGCTGAGAGGTCTACTTGGTGGGATTGCTGTTCTTCTTTTTGCATACTCCCCGGCCTTGTTTCACTACGTTGGATATGTTGGGGGCGCCATCCTATACGCCTTGATCATTCTCGTTTCGGGATATTTCATCTTTATTGGTAGGGACTCACTTTCTATCTTCCGAACCAAGTATGAAACGTCCTCCTTAAAGGATGAAAAGGTCAGGGAGATACAAGATCAACTAGAGTCTGAGATGGAAAAGACAAAACCTTATCTAAACCCTGAACTGTCATTACAATTGCTAGCTGCATCCATCGACGTGCCATCACATCATGTTTCGAGAGTAATTAACCAGGAATTTAAGATGAGTTTTGCCGATTACATTAATTCATTTAGACTGAAAGAAGCCGAAAGTCGACTGCTGGATCCAAAAAACGACCACCTCAAGATCTCTGCGTTAGCCTTTGAATGTGGATTTAATTCGGTTCCCACGTTCAATACGCTCTTTAAGAAAGTGCATAAAATGACCCCATCTGAGTTTAGGCAGAAGAGCAAGCATTAGTAACTCAGATCCAACGCCATGTTTTTGGCAAAGTCCGCCTCTGTGACCTCAACACCATTTATATTGTTCGTATCCCAATCCTGGGCAATTTTCCATTTACCATCTACTTTCTTCAAAACTACGTGAAATCTTGAATAGCTATATCTGGCTTCTTTGCTCTCCTCTTTGGTGACGATCTTGAGATAGCCAATTTCATAGCCTGTGTTACCTGAATAGAAGCGATGCTCGAACCAAAAGTCAATTGACCTTTCCCTGTCATCAGGTTTTTTATATGACTCTATGATTCGATCTTTGTATTCATTACCAATTCTGATCCCACTCCATTTGCTAACTCTTAGTACATCGTCCGTGTGCAGATCATTGAAGATCTTGGCGTCTCTCTGTTCCCATGATTTTTTGAATGGCTTCCAGAGTTGTTCATTTACCTCGTTTTCAACCTCAGGGTTTCTCGGTGCTTGCGACAAGGCAATACTTCCATAAGACAGTATTGCAATGGTTAAGAGTATCCTTTTCATTATGATCTTATTTTTTTGGATCAAGTATGGTGTTGGGGTCATTGATTCGCTATTAAAATCATAATTTTTTACAAGAATTAACATCTTATAACATTTCTTGATTGTTTGTACAACAAATATTGATCAGCTTTGGAACGAACAAAACTTAAGATAGAAATGATGAAAAAAGTATGCATGATCGCTCTGATTCTATCAGTAGGAGTACTGTCTGCTCAGCAGAGAGGCCCACAATCGCTAGCACAGTTGGAGGAAAGTCCTGCTGGTTCTAAAATTATTACATATGTTAAAATGGTTAACGAGAAGACGGAAGTGTCGAATGGTTGGATTGAGGATCTTTTCGCTCCAAAACTTATCGAATCCGCCGGCATAGACAGGTTGAAGGGATTGGTTTCAGACTCAAGGAATAATGAAGGTCAGCTGCATGTGTATGAGGTAAGGAGGACAAGCATGTTTCGATACAAGTTGAAGGTCAAGGGAGTGAAATCAGGGGAATGGCTGGATATGGTCTTCACTTTTGAGGAAAACGAGCCATATCGAATCATGGGAATTACGCTAGACAATTCAGATAGCGCCTCTTCGAAAGACAGCCCGATCTTCCCAAAGGTTTAGGGTGAACTAGGTGAAAAAAAGTCATGACTATTAATTGTACAAATGAACAACTAATTACTATCTTGCACGTTTGTACAACAAATAACTAGAACTATGAGAGGTGAACATATTGGGGAGCTGGAGGAACTTGTCTTGTTGACAGTTGGCTCCCTTTACAAAGAAGCATATGCCGTAGCTATTTTGGATGAGATCTTGGGAAATACAAATCGAAAAATGGATGTTACAGCTATTCATTCTGTGTTAAGGCGCCTGGAAAAAAAAGGGTTTGTCACTTCTGAAATGGGGGGAGCTACGAATGAAAGGGGAGGACGCAGAAAACGATTCTTTTCTTTGACCCAAGCAGGAAGACGAGTGATTGAGGACACGATGGAGCTGAGACTAGCCCTTTACAATAAACTACCGAAACTGGCTTTCGTGGCTGTTTGATCATGGATCAACCTCCAAAATGGGCGAATCGATTTCTTGAATGGTATTGTCACCCAGATCTTCTAGAGGATTTACAGGGTGACCTTTTTGAAATCTACAGGAACAAAAGAGAGAAAAATGGCAAGCGAAGCGCAAACGTCCTCTTTGTCTGGCTTGTCCTCAGATCATTTCGATGGTCAACAATGAAAGACTCAAAATCACTAGAACTAACCACTCTTGATATGTACAGAAATTATCTAAAAATTACCTGGAGATTCTTGCTAAGAAGCAAGTTGTATGCATCGATCAATGTGACGGGACTTGCCGTTGGTATGGCGGTCTTTATGCTCATTTTCCTGTATGTACGTGATGAAATCAGCTATGATACATACCATAATGAATCTGACAATATCTATCGAATTGTTAGCAATCTGACGGTGCCGGATGGCTACTTTGAGTTTGCATCAACCCCCCCTCATCTAGGTTCAAGACTGAAAGAAGACTTTCCGGAAGTCATTGACTATACAAGACTTGCAAACCTTGGCGGAGTCCTGAAGGTTGGTGAAAAATCATTCCGAGACGACAGAGGAATTTACAGCGATCCATCATTTTTCAACCTCTTTGATATCCCCATTCTCCAAAAGAATCAGGATACACCTTTAAGCAATCCTTTCACAATTGTTTTGACTGAGAGCGCAGCGAAGAAATATTTTGCTGATGAAGATGTCCTGGGTAAAACGATCGAGATTGAGGGCATTGAACAACCATTTTCAATCGTAGCAGTGATGGAAGATGTTCCTGCAAATTCTCACTTTTCCTTTGATTACTTGATCTCCATGCGCACAAGAGAGGCTCTGGATTTTTTAAGAGAGGGTCAATGGTTTTATCTTGACTACTACACCTATTTGCTTCTTCCCGAGAACCAGCGAATACAGGAGCTCGAAACTAAGCTTCCGGATTTTATAGAAAAACATATTGGTGATGCTCAAAGAGATGCTGGTCAAACGTATGAATTCAAATTTCAACGGTTGGCGGATATTTACTTAAGGTCAAGTCGTGATGTCGAAATAGGTGCGAATGGAAACATCCAATACGTCTATATCTTTTCATTGATCGCCATCTTTATTCTTGTCATTGCCTGCGTCAACTTCATGAATTTGTCTACGGCGAGAGCGTCGAAAAGAGCAAAAGAAATTGGCCTACGAAAGGTGGTTGGGGCGGTACGGAAACAACTGATTTCGCAGTTCTTGATGGAGTCAATACTCATAAGTGTGCTTTCGTTTGTGCTCGCTATTGTGGTAACGATGTGGGTTCTGCCTTTTTTCAATCAAATAGTCAGCAAGGAACTTTCCATGCAAATACTATTTGAGACGCAGACATTGGTCTTCTGGCTGGCTTTGATTTTCGTTTCCGGGTTTTTAGCAGGAATTTATCCGGCAATGGTACTCTCGCGATTCAGACCCGTTCGAGTGTTGAGTTCCGGATCCCCAACAAGTAGTGAAAACACGCTGTTAAGAAAGGGACTTGTCGTCTTTCAACTGATGATTTCAACTATTTTGATTATGGGAACAATTGTGATTAACCAGCAATTGAAAAGCATGCAAAATCAAAATTTAGGCTTCGATAAGGACCAAATCCTGACGATAAACTTCGCCCGTAACAATGAAGTACTTGAGAAAATGGACGAATTGAGGTCCGAGTTTATGAAAAACGCTAATGTTGCCAATGCGGCTTTTTCAACATTCATACCTAGTACGGGAGCAAGCAATTGGTATACGACCTACGAAGTGACACCTGGAGAGAAGCTGAATGCATCCATGTATGGCTATTTGGTCGACTATGATTTTATCGACACATACGGACTAGAAGTTCTTGTAGGCCGTGGGTTTAATAAGGAGATACCAATGGATGTGGATGATGCATATGTCATCAATGAGGCAGCGGCTCTGAAAATTGGCTTTGAAAATTACGAGGATGCTATTGGAAAACCGATCAATCAGATAGGCAAAGAGGGCAAAATTGTTGGAGTGATAAAGAATTTTAACTTCAAAAGCCTGCACAATGAAGTTGAGCCACTTGTAATGCAAATGGCTCCACCATTTTTGTCTTTCATGTCGGTGCGGTTGAATTCGGGAAAGGCACTAGAGACCATTGGTGAACTCGAAGAAACCTGGAATTCAATGATTTCTTCCGTTCCATTCGAAGTGGCCTTTCTGGATCAGGATCTAAACAGAAGGTATGCAGCTGAAATCAGAACTGGTGAAGTTTTTACCATTTTTTCGGGACTAGCCATATTTATCGCAGCCTTGGGTCTTTTTGCACTTTCGACCTTAAGTGCCGAACAACAGCGTAAAAACATCAGTGTTCGTAGAGTCTTGGGAGCATCAGAGAGAGGAATTGTCTACGCTTTTGCGGTGCAGTTTCTGAAGTTGGCTGGCGTAGCATTGGTGGTGAGTATACCAATTACCTATTGGCTGGCGGAATCATGGTTGAATGACTTTTCATATAGGATCGACCTGGGCGCCTCCATCTTTTTGCTAGGCGGATTCATTACGCTCCTCGTGACCTTATTGACGGTTTCGTTTCAATCATTCCGACTGACCCGGCTAAACCCTGCATATAACTTGAGAAGTGAATAAAGATCAAGAAATATCTCCTCCGAAATGGGCCAGCCGATTCCTGGAATGGTACTGCGATCCTCAATTGCTCGAAGATCTGGAGGGGGATCTTTATGAGATCTATCAACGAAAGATCGAGCAAGGAAAATCATTGAAAGCAAAGTGGACTTATGTGTGGTTGGTGATGCGCTCTTTCAGAATATCCGCAATTAAAAAAAATCAAAAATTCAAAAACTCAATATTCGCTATGACTAGAAATAACTTCAAAATTGCCCTCCGTGTACTATGGAGGGACAAGTTCAATAGCTCAATCAACTTACTTGGGCTCACGATCGGTATCGCATGTTTTCTCTTGCTGGGACTTTATGTGAAACAAGAACTTAGCTTTGATCAATTTCATTCGAAGAAGGATCGAATCTACCGAACCTGGCTGAAAGAGGACTATGGAGAGGGGAGGATATTTTTCAATTCCCAAACTCCCCTGCGATTTGAGGAGATGTTTGAGAGCAACTTTCCCGAAGTTGAGCGGGTAGTTCAGTATATAGAACTCAACCGGCGTGTTGGGCGTGGTGAAAATCGGCTAAGTGAAAAAGTATCACTAATAGGTGAAGACTTCTTTGAGGTATTTGACTTCAATCTGCTCGATGGAAATACGGAAACACCGCTTGAAAGCAGGGAAAACCTGGTCATTTCACAGGCATATGCGAAGAAATACTTTGGAGAGCAGGATCCCATTGGAAGACCGTTGGCTATCCAGTGGGGCGAGGAGATTAGGGACTTTACGGTCACTGCCGTCTTTCAGAACATTCCCTATGAGTCAAGCATTCAATTTGACCTGGGCATTTCGGCAGAAAATGGTCGCGATGTTTTCGGAGATAGAAGCTATACAGCGTGGTTTAATGTAGCTCCTGAAACCTATGTCTTGCTAAAGGAAAGGGCCTCGATCAGTAACATGAGAGAAAAGGCTGAAGATGTCGCTATTGGCTTGATGGGCGATTCAGGATATAGTGATGATCCAATGCAGAAGGGACAATATAATATTGGTTTCCAGACTTTAACCGACATACACCTAAATCCGGACATCCCTTTGGGATATGCGCCTGTGAGCAATCCTCAATATGTGTTCATCCTGGCAGCAATTGGAATCTTGGTTCTGATTATCGCTTGTATCAATTACACCACGCTCTCAGCAGGGCAATCTCTAAAAAGAGCGAAAGAAGTAGGAATGAGGAAAGTGCTGGGTGCGGTCAAGGGGACGCTTATCTATCAATACTTAAGTGAAAGCATGGTACTCGCACTGATAGCCATGTTGATAGGAACGCTTGCCACATTTCTGTTGATTCCTACCTTCAATTTGTTGACTGGTACCGAGCTTGTCGTTCAATTCGAGCTTTGGCACATTGTGGTCTATTTGGGCATTGGTTTAGCGATTGGACTGATGGCAGGTTCATATCCGGCATTGGTCATCTCCGGATTCAAAACCATAAACATTCTCCGTGGCGGGAATCAATCCACAGGGAAGCTAACCGCCAGAAAAGGACTTGTGGTCTTACAGTTTTTAGTTACAGTATTTCTAATCAGCACGGCGTTGATCATGAAGCAGCAGATGCAGTTCCTTCAAAACAAAGATCTGGGCTACGATTACAAAGCAGTGATATCCACGCGGTTGAATGCCGATCCGTCTTTGCAACGGACATCTGAACGCATCAATTCCGGATTTGCAAATGGAGAATTGCTGAAAGCAAAACTTGAGAAATATCCGGAGATAACGAAAATCGCCATGGGTTCCCACATGTTTGGGACTAGTGGGTGGATTAACCTGGCATTCAATGATGATAAAGACAATTTCCGACGTTTTCGAATGCTTGTGGTGGATGCGCCTTATCTGGAAGCTTTCGAGATCAAGATGAAGGAGGGGAGATCTTTCGAGATTGATAATGGACTAGACCAGAGGCAGTCTGTGATTTTAAACGAAACAGCAGCCAATTACTTTGGTCTTGAAAATCCTATTGGAGCCAAATTGCCAGGCCCGGAATTTGGTGAACACCAAATCATTGGTGTGACGGAGGATTTTCACTTTTCGTCGCTCCATTCCGGCATCGAACCGCTGGTGATTGTCCAGAATCCAGTGCCCATCTTTATGGGGATTTCCGATGCGGATGGTGGAGATAGCCTGATCCCAAAATTAGTTTTTACCTACACGGGATCTAACCTTTTGCAGGCTACAGAAATCTTGAAAAAGGAGTGGGAAGCAACATTTCCGAACGAAAGCTGGAATTACAACTTTATTGATGATCAAATCAAAGCTCAATATGAAAATGAGGCACGTATGAACAAGTTGATCAGTGTGGCCACTTTCCTTTCTATTCTAATTGCCAGTCTGGGATTACTTGGGTTAACGATGTTAGTCGTCAACAGTAAAGTGAAAGAGATTGGGATCAGGAAAGTGATGGGAGCTTCACCCACCTCACTATTCAAGCTGTTGGCGAAAGGGTTCTCCATTCAACTTTTGATATCAATTGTCCTATCCATCCCTATTACCATCTGGTTGATGAATAAGTGGTTGGCGAATTTTGCCTACCGTATTGATATCGGTGTTGGTCTATTTCTGCTTAGCGCTGTTCTATCGATGCTAATTGCATTTCTTGTGATAAGTTACCATACAATGAGAGCTACCAAGGTTAATCCTGTGGAGTCATTGAGATCTGAGTAGTGCTACTCATCTCGAAGATGATCAACAGGATTGACCTTGAGTGATTTTAATATCTGATAGAGACTCGAACCCAGAGCTACGACTATTACCATGATCAGACCGAGTACATAGTTGAATGGCCCAAAGGAAATTGAGTACGCGAAGTTTGCTAACCATCGGTTGGAAAAAAAGTAGACCAATGGCCATGAAATTAAGCAGGAGATCAAAATGATATAAAAGTACTCCTTAGTTAAGACGGCCGTGATATGCCTTGGGGATGCGCCCATCACCTTTCGTACTCCAATTTCCTTTGCTCGTCGTTGATGGGTATAGGTGGCAAGTCCAAATACCCCAAGAGCAGCAATCAGGATGGAAAGAATGGTGAAAGTCGTCATGATCTTGCTACTTGCCAATTCACGCTGATAAGTCCTTTTGATCTCTTCATCTACAAATACCAACTCCATTGGCTTGTTGGGATTGAATTGACTGTAAACTTCATCTATAGCCTTGATCTGATCTAGCACAGAATTGTCGGGCTTTAGTTTGATATTTAAAAAGTCTGTGTAATAAAAGTGTTTATTGATATAGATAATCAGTGGCTTTACTGATTCATAGAGCGATTGAAAATGGAAGTCCTCCACAACACCAATGATCTTGCCTTTCCTGTTATCAGCGGCTCCTGTATAGACAGTCAATTCAAGGTTTTTGCCTACCGCTTCACCTTCCCAATTCAGAAAATTTGCTGCTGCTTCATTTATTAAGAAAGCCAGTCGCTCGTCGGTGACAATCGATTCGCTGAAATTTCGACCATCGACCAGTTTAATGTCATAGGTGTCAAGATAGTCTTCATCAACTCCCAACGTGTACCATTCTGTTGCTATTTTGTCTGGGTGATCTGGGAAATTCACCGGGAAGCCATAAAAACCTTCGCTCATGCCAACTACCGTATTGGATACAGCCACTTTTTCTATGAAAGGCAGCTTGATAAGCTCTTCTTTCAGGGTCTTATAATTCTGCTTATCATTTCTGTCGATCATTTTAAGTGCTACCTGATAATCCTTATTAAAGCCTATGTTTTTGTTTTGCAAGTAGTTGTATTGTCTTAGAAGGAGGATGGTAAACAGTATTAGGCACATTGAAATAGAGAATTGAACGGTGACGAGTACCTTCCTTTGATTTCCATTGCTGAGATATTTGCTAAGGTTGTTCTTTAACACATCTATCGGGTTAAATCTGATAGTGGCCAGTGTGGGGTAGGTTCCCGCGATAACTGATAAAGCGATCGCTCCAAATACTACAATTAACAATGCTTCATAGCTTACCAGGATGTTGTAAGCAACCACCCCGTCCAAAAGCTGGCTGATTAGAGAGTTCCAAAGGAGCGCCATAACTACTACAGATAGCAAAATCGCTACCCCAACAATGACTAGCGATTCGATGAAGAACTGCCGGATAAGCTGTCCCTTTTCAGACCCCATGGCTTTCTTTATTCCAATTTCTCTGGATCGATTCTGACTGTTGGCAGTGGTTAGATTCACATAATTTATAATGGCTATCAACAAAATAAATGCGCCCAGAGCCAGGAAAAACTTCATGTTGATCTGTGTGTTGTTTGATTTCCATTCGCCTTGCCGATCTGAACTCAAATGGATGCTTTTCAGCGACTGGAAAACGAGGGTAGGGTTACCGTCAAGATATCGTTGATGACCATTCTTGGATAGAATGTCCTGTGCGACCTTCTTCGCGTCTTCCGCCTGATCTGCAGAATTCAGCTTTGCATAAAGAAACGCATTGGGGTAAAACCAATTGTTATGCCAGGGAACTACTTGTGTCAAGCTGGAGAACGAAGCAATGAAGTCTACATTAAAATGGGTGTTTTTTGGAAAATCTTCTACAACTGCGATTACCGAAAATTCAAAAGATGCGTACTCGTCCTCGAATGTAAGTGTTTCGCCGACAGGGTTTTTCGTGCCAAAATATTGAGTAGCCTTCTTCTTGGTGATAACGATTTGCATCGGGGCATCCAGAGGCTTGTCAATCGATCCACTTACCACATTTAAGGGAAATAACCGGAAGAAATTTTCATCCGCGAAAACAAACTGCGTCTCTTTAAACTTGTTGTCTACTTCACTTTGCACGTAACCAGGCCAGGGCAACATACGTGTGAACTCTGCTCCAAGTGGAATAGCGTCCTTCAAAACACTTCTAAATGGAATAGCCGCTTTTGCAGATTCTGTGTATTGTCCGTCATCAACAAGATTGACCCCTATTCTGAATATTCGGTCATGATCAGGGAAAAGTTCATCATAACTATTTTCCTGCAGGTAATAGAGGAGGAGAATCGTGAATGCACAAACCCCCAGAACCAAACCCGAAATGTTGATTCCGGTGAACAAAATATTTTTCTTAAACACCCTGAAAGTGATTTTCAGATTGTGTTTCCAAAGTCCATTGTTTATTGAGTATTTCATGATTTTTGGTTTTCTGAAATTTGACCATCTAAAAAATTTGAGGACATCAAGGATGAATGTTCGCCGTGCAAATTGAAGGCTCTTCGCACTAGTCTTTTCATGGAATATCTCATGCAGATCACCTTCGATTTCCTCCAGAAAATCGGGATTACAGAACCATCGTAAGAAGCTGCCTGGCCAATTTGGAGGATGCTTTTTCATGACATAGAAGGTCGAATGCGCTTGTACAAAGACGTCCTCATTTCATATGCCTGATCCAAGGTGGCTTGTCCTGCATGGGTAGGGGTGTAGATCCTTTTTCTTCTACCACCTCTTTCCGTCGTGGC
The DNA here is from genome assembly GCA_028285685.1 of Cyclobacteriaceae bacterium. Taxonomy (GTDB): domain Bacteria; phylum Bacteroidota; class Bacteroidia; order Cytophagales; family Cyclobacteriaceae; genus Ekhidna. Next base: position 14,719 of record JANQOR010000040.1, read on the forward strand.
CCCTCCAAGTCGGGATTTGAGGAATCCCTTCGCTTCCAACCTCCGAAGAACAGTGTGAATTGCTCCGATGTTAACTTCTCTTCCTGTGGTGTTTTTGATTTCTGCTACAATAGCTACACCGTAGGCATCATCATTTAATGCAGCAGCTGTGAGAAGAATAAGTTCTTCAAGCTCTCCTAAAAATGTTCCTTTCATTTCTTAATATTTATCATACAAATATAAAACAAATCAATAATTACTTTTATATTTGTATGAGTAATATATTCATTCACACTCAAAATTTTAAGACTATGAGAAAGTTTTTAACTCTTTTTTTGCTAGTGTCTTCATTTGCTGGGTTTTCCCAGAAATCAAATGACAAAAAGTTAGCTGCTGCGATTCAAGCGTTTCAAGATGCCACTGAAATCACGGGTATGATGGAGTCTGTGCAAATGTTCAAAGAAGTGAGTGATAAGGACAAAGGCTGGATCCCCGCATATTGGACGTCCTTTGCATTTTCTCAGATCGGCAGACTTTCAGAAAACCCGCCAGCATATTATGATTCTGCACAGCTATACCTGGATAAAGTAGTCTCAAACAAAGCCCTGTCTGATATTGAAAAATCCGATGTTCATGCTCTTCAATCGCTTATTTATGGATTGCGTGCAGGCTCTTTTTGGGCGAAAGGGGACCGTGAAAACGGGTTGAAGTACTCCAACCTTGATAGTGAGTCGTTGGCGAAGGCTATTGAGCAGAACGGAAACAATCCAAGGGTTTACCTATTGTCAGGCACAAGTATCATCAGTGACGGATTGCGAAATCAGGATGCGGGCTATTTGCTCGCCGGAAAGCACATGCTTGAGATGGCCAAGGCTAAGTATGAGGCAAGCGAATCTTCTAACGAGCTTTATCCTAATTGGGGAAAAGGCTGGATCAATTTCTGGTTGGGGAGAGCAAAGCTTAGTAGTGACTAGCTTGCTCGGATCACATCACAGTGACCAGCACCATTGATATACCAATCAATGTAGCGCTGACAAACATGCTTCTGATAAAAAATCTTCTTTGCTTTAAGTCCATGTGAAATATCATGACGAGTTTGGGTTTTTTGTTGTAAAGTGAATGTAGTCGGAGACATTATCATTTGAAAATGTTTTCGGCTACATAACCATTTGTATCGGTAGAGTTTTGCAAACGATCGATTAGTGTTTTTTCAAAATCGCATCTCTTAGTGAAAAAAGTAGGGCTGAGTATTAAGTTTTAAGCCTGTTTGGATTGTTTTTTGTAGAGTGATGATTAAAGAACACCTCACTTTATGATAAAACCTTTTGCCTACTCTCTATCTCTACTTGTCTGCCTAGTTTCTTTCGGACAGGACCTTGAACCAAGATCATTCTTTTTTACAGCCGGCGTTAGCTATAGCGATCCTTCCGGTGAACTCGTCCTGATAAGAGGTACCAGAAAAATCGTTCGAACAAATTTTTCCGCTGCTCCAAGCTACACGATAAAATTTGGAAAGCGCCTAAATCAAAATTCCGAGTTATCGCTCAGTTTAGGATATGCCAACTACACTTATGAGAATAAGGAAGACTACACGGATGGTTTCAAGAATTACTCATCGGATGACTTCAACTACATTCCTCTATACCTCAACTACGATAAACTGCTGGATGTTAATAGCTGGCAGATTGTGCTTGGAGGTCACGCTGGAATTGCTTTTTATGGAAAAGAAGTGAATCTTTTGTCAGAATTGCATCTATTGGGTACTCCTGTTGATCAGTGGCCTTCACATCCGGATATGTTTTCGCCACTTGACCTGGAGATTCAGAATAACCTGGGTATTGGGATTCATGGAGGCTTAAGAAGAGATTTGGTTGTAGGTAGATTGTTTGCTGAATTGAATTTTTCCGCTACCTATACCCAGTTTGTTGCTAAGATCCTGGATGATCCGGAGGATGATGGGGACGAAGATGTAAACCTCGACACAAACCCAGTCGATGTTGGCATTCAAATAGGTTACAGGTTTTGAAAAAGTCTTACCTGAGTTTTGCCAATCGCTCGGCAGCTGCCACAAGTGTCTCATCTTGCTTAGCAAAGCAAAACCTAATGGTCTTATCTGAGATCTGTTCGGAATAAAAAGGGGACATAGGTATCGCTGCAACTCCAACTTCCCTGGTGAGGTATTTAGCAAATGAAACATCATCCTGATCGCTGACTTCTGCATAATTATACAGCTGGAAGTAGGTTCCTCTTGACAGAAGCGGCTTCATTGGAATCTCCGATAGCAGTTCAGTCAAACGATTTCTTTTTTCTTCAAAGAATGATGGTAGATGTTCGTAGGTGTCAGGGTCTTTGAGGTAGTCGGCAATTGCGAATTGCAAAAAGGAATTGACACAGAAGACATTCCATTGGTGGATGTTCTTGAATTCATCAATTAGCTGTTTAGGACCAACGACATATCCCATTTTCCAACCGGTGGTATGAAGTGTTTTACCAAACGAAAAGACCGCAATGCTTTGCTCAAATAAGGCTGGATATCGCATGACACTTTGATGTTCTTCTCCGTCATAAATCAGATGTTCATAAACCTCATCGCTCAAAACCACAATATCCTTACCGGTTACAATTTGTTCCAATGCCAAAAGGTCCTCCTTTTGGAGTAAAGTTCCGCTAGGGTTATGCGGGGTGTTGATAATGATCATTTTCGTTTTGTCGTTGACCATATCTGCCATTTCATTCCAGTCAATTGCGTAGTCCGGATAGACCATGGAGTAGGGGCGAGGAACTCCTCCGGCGATTAAGATTTCAGGTTTGTAGCAATCGTAAGCAGGTTCAAGTAGAATTACTTCATCTCCTTTATTTACAAACGCGCAGATAGCTGTGAAAAGTGCTTGAGTAGCACCTGCTGTCACACAAAGTTGTGTGTCTGGATCAATTTTGGCATTGTAACATCTTTCAATCTTAGAACTCAATGTTTCTCGTAAAGCTGGGAGCCCAGCCATCGGACAATACTGATTTTTCCCCTCATTCAGATGCTTGCTGATAAGATTTCGCAAGACAGGATCACTATCAAAATCCGGAAAACCTTGTCCTAGATTGATTGCCTTATGTTCCGTCGCCAAAGCCGACATAACTGAAAAAATGGTCTGACCGGAGGAAGGGAGTCTGGAAGAAATATTCATTATTGTTTAGTTGTGAGCCAGTTCGCAATTATAGCCTTACGAAGGCATTTTGGAAAACTTTACGACTGTTCGTCCAGCTCCCACTTTGCTACTAGGAGGTGTGCAGATTATGAATTCGATTGGCCAGTCAAAAAAAAGGTTGAATCATAGATTGGGATTGTACACCTATTGTATGCCTAATTACTGCCTACTTTAACGATAAGACCCATATTTTTGCCTTGATAACTACTACTTAGACCTGTTCCACCTATTGGATGAGATGAAGGGCCATTTGAAACGACTGAGAATCCACGCCTGGGTTTTTAAGCATTCTGGCAGGGTATTTACTGGTATATCCTTACTATTTCTTTGTCTTTGCTCCATTGCAAGAATAAGTCCCCAGCAAACTGACCTCAACCCCAACAAACTTCTGACCCAATATATTATCGATGGTTGGACGACTGACAATGGATTGTCGAACAACAGCATCCTGGACATAGAGAAGACGAAGGATGGCTACTTGTGGATTGCCACCTATGGCGGACTAGTGCGTTTTGACGGGACAAATTTCAGAGAGTTTCCTGAGTTGATGCAAATCAGTGGAGTAAGATCATTATTAGAGGATAGCAAAGGCAACCTCTGGGTTGGATCGGATGATGGTGCCTTGATAAAATATCGAAATGGTGACTTCAGTTTTTTGGAAATGGATCCGGCTCTAACCAATGCTTCGATCACTTCTATTGCGGAAGATGATGAAGGCAGAGTCTGGGTAGGGACCAGGAGTGGACTCGCCTTTGTCAATGGAGAAAAGCTCAAAAAACTTAATCATCCACAGCTTTCAAATGCATTTGTCTACTGCGTCGAGGTGGACGATTCGAATAATGTATGGATTGGCACCTCGGGCCTGGGACTGATGAAATTTGCAAATGGTAGTGTCGAAAGCTTCACAGTGGAGCACGGATTGGTCAACAATTCTGTTAGATCAATTTACTACAGCCGAAATAACGGGTTGATCATCGGAACCGAAGGGGGCCTCACCCTTTTTGAGGAAAATAGGGCCTCAAAGTCTTTTACAACCAGTCACGGTCTGCCCCACAATTACATCAATGAAATTCTTGAAGATTCCAGAGGTACTGTTTGGTTAGGAACCGATGATGGCCTTGTACGATTTATCAACGATCGATTTGAAGCACTAAATCAAGCAACAGGACTGGCAGACAATACCGTTCAAGCTCTACATGAGGATCAAGTTGGTCTCCTGTGGGTTGGGACCTATCGTGGTGGACTGAATCGGTTGAAAGATGGGAAATTTATCAATTATGGTATTCAGGAAGGCCTTGGTGATGAACTAGTGCATGTTACTAGATCGGATGGATCCCGAATCTGGATTGGTTCGGCTGATGGCTTATCGTACCTTGACCAGGACAAGATCACCTCGATCAGGTTAGGAAGAGGTCCATCCGTCAATACTGTCAAAGACATTTGGCGGGACACCTATGAAAATCTGTGGATTGGAACTTCAGGCGGTCTGGTAAATTACACTGGAGGTACGGTAAGAGCACGAATCACGACAAAACAAGGACTTTCGAACGATCGTGTTAGAAGGATTTCTGAAGATCAAAATGGGAACTTGTGGATAGGGACTGCGAAAGGCCTTAACAGATACAGTATTCGAACAGGAGATATTCAGGTCTTTGGAATGGAGAACGGATTGGGTAATGAATTCATACTTTCCGTGTTGGTAGACAGCCAGAATAGGGTGTGGGTAGGTACAAATGGCGGAGGGCTTTTTCTTCTTGACGACGGACAATTCCGTGCAATTGGAGGGTCCGATGGTCTGGAGAGCAATATCATCTTTGGAATCGATGAAGATGAGGAAGGTAGACTATGGATAAGTTCTAATTCGGGCATTAGCAGGTTTGATGGTCAGAATTTCTCTACATTAACGAGAGAGCATGGACTTCCATCCAACACCATTTTTCAAACAATACTTTTAAATGGCTATGTCTGGCTATTTAGCGACAAGGGTGTTGTAAGAGTGGAAAGAGAAAAAGTTGATAAGGTACTTGACGGGTCAAGAATGAGTTTGGAGGGTATTAGACTTTTAAATAAATCTGAGGGAATGCGAGCGGATCAGGTTACGGGGGTTTCGGTTTCCGACGTTCATTCGAATGGAAGAATTCTCATTTCAACTTTGAAAGGCCTTGCCATCCTAAATCCGTCGGAACTAAACATTGGCGACGTACCCACAGAGGTCAAAATTACTTCTGTTATCAAGGACGGCCAGGAACTTGAGAATTACAATGACATTCATTTTGAGGCTGGCTCACGTTACTATGAATTTCATTATACAGGTTTGAATTTCTATTCTCCAGAGAAAATCAAATTCAGATACCGACTCAAAAACTTTGACGATGATTGGGTAGATGTTGGGAACAGACGGGTTGCCTATTTTAATGATATCCCACCAGGTACTTACACCTTTGAGGTACTTGCCTCCAATAGCGATGGTGTTTGGAATAAGAATCCCGTGGAACTTGAATTCTGCCAAGAGGCCTACTTTTATGAGACTCGTTGGTTCTACGTTGTTCTATTTTTTACACTGGTCACAGCCATATTTTCTATTTACCAAGCAAGATTACGATTGCTGAAACATCGAAATAAGAAACTAAAAGAGCTGGTCACATTGAAGACAGCTGATGTTGAAAAACAGAACGAAGAGCTCACTCAATTAAATCACATTAAAGACAGGTTGTTCTCCATTATCTCTCATGATATCAGAGGTCCACTTGATTCATTGTACTCCTTGTTGGATTTTATGAATAGAGGGAAATTAAGCGAACAAGAATTTTTGTCTTTGAGTAGCAAGCTCACTTTACAACTGTCGGATGTGAAAGATCTACTCAATGAACTTCTCAATTGGTCCAGATCTCAACTTGATGGTCTCACAGTGAATCCGGAAAGAATAAATTTGAGAAACATTGTTGATGAGAACTTCAAACTTTTCGAGTCACAAGCCCTTCATAAAAAACTCTTACTTAAAAATGACCTATCAGAATCTCAATATGTTGTTGCAGATCTTAACATGACTAGAGTCATTGTTAGAAACCTGGTTTCCAACGCCATAAAATTCTCGAAGGATGGCGGTGAGATTGAAGTGAGTAGTTCGCAGGAAGATGGTGCGATCGCCTATAGTATTAAGGACAATGGAGTTGGAATCAGCGAGGAAAACAAAACTCGACTTTTCGACAAGGAGGGATACACAACAGCGGGAACGAAGAACGAGATGGGTACAGGCATTGGCTTGATGCTTGTAAAAGAATTTACGGAAAAAAATGGCGGCTCTATAAGTGTGGAGAGTGAGGTTGGTGTGGGTAGCACCTTTACATTCACTCTGCCAATCCCTTGAATTAACCTGTTACCCCATACAAGATTGCTAAACTATTTGATCCTTTGCGCAGAGGATTTTTTTGATTTGAAATTGAGGATGCTAGCAAAATATCATAAATTGAGGTTACGCTTAATTTAAAATTGTCGAATTCACCCTTGCTGGAGATTTCGATCGCCTTGTCACTATGAAAGTCGCCTACACTAATGCCTTGCTGTTGCTGGCGTGTTTTTCTTATGCCCAGCAAAAAGAGATAGATAGCATCAAGCAGGTTCTAAGATCCCAGGAGCCTTTGGAGCAGGTAAAATCGCTCAATGAATTGTCCTGGTATTACAAAAATTTTGATGTTGATAGTTCCACCATCTTGGCAAAGAAAGCGCTGGCAATCGGCAAGGAGTTATCCTCGCCTGAGGCCATTTCCATGTCACTCAATAGTGTTGCGAGCGCTTTTCAGGCAAAGGGATCCTTTGATTCTGCCCTTTTGTACCACAATGAGTCTTATGCTATAAAAAAGGACATTGGAGATTCACTTGGAATGGCAGCTTCAAAAAACAATATGGGGATAGCCTACGATGAGAAGGGAGACTATGCCACTGCCCTTGAAAACTATTTCGAATCCCTGAGGATATATGAACAAAAGACGGATGACCCATTCGACATTGCAATGGTCCTGGGTAACATAGGAATCGTCTACAAAAAGCAGAAGGAGTACAACAAGGTGCTGGAGTATTATAGTCGCGCACTCGAAATTTACAAGGAACAAGGTTCACAATTTGGGCAAATGGTGACCCAGGGAAATATCAGCAGTGTTATGCTCCTCACTGGCGATTACAATGATGCAATTTCCTACGCCTCTGAAGCGCTTGAAGGCTATAAAACCCTGGGATATTCCAGATATGTACCTTATATGCAGCACAATCTAGCAATAGCATATGACAGCCTGGGCCAGGTGGAAAAAGCTTCCGATCTGTTTCTCAGTTCAATCGAAGGCCATTTGGAAAGTGACAATAAATATGAACTTGCGAGTTCGTTGGTGGGATTGTCCAGCAATCACCGAAAGCGGCGAAACTATCGAGCAGGAGTGAGCAGAGCAAGGGAGGCATTGTCCGTTGCCTCGGAAATAGGTGCCAAAGAATTTATTTCCAGGGCGAAATTCGAACTTTCGCTGAACCTGGCACACGCCGGGGATCATAAAAGCGCTTACGAGCACTTGCTTTCCTATGGTTTTTTAAAGGATTCTCTTTTTGAAGAGGCGAAAACAAAGCAGATTTTCGAACTTCAAACCCAGTATGACACGGAGAAGAAAGAGCAGCAGATCGCCTTGCAAGAAGCCCAGCTTTCCAAAAATGAGGCAGAACTTCAATTGAACAGAACCTTGTTGATTGCAGCTGCATTAACGCTCATACTTGGCCTGTCGTTGGCTTTGCTGAATAGAAATAGGATTAGAAAAAAGCAAAAAATAGCACTGCAGCAAGAACGACTCAATACGCAGGAAGCTACTATTAACGCCACCATTTCTTCCCAAGAGAAGGAGCGCGCACGTTATGCCCGAGATCTTCATGATGGATTTGGGCAGATGATATCCATTCTAAACATGAATCTGAAGAACCTTGAAGGTTCTCCTAAGCCGCAGGAGCGACAGGCGGTCTTTGATGAATCTGAGAAAATCATCAATGAGATGTATGACGAACTGAAAAGTATCTGCTTCGATTTAATGCCTCAAACGTTGGTAAGAAATGGATTGACCGACGCGCTGAATGAATTTGCTTCCAGGGTTAACGCTGCTGATCGTATTCATATAGAAACAAATTTTTTTGGGTTAGACGATAGGCTTGTGGCAGTTCAGGAGATTTCGTTATACCGAATTGCCCAGGAATGGATCAATAACATTATCAAATACTCCGATGCCTCCAAGATCACATTTCAAATCACCAGGGACGACTCCGAGATCAACCTGATTATTGAAGATGATGGTATGGGCTTTGATAAGGGCCTGTTGACGAAGAGCGCAGGGAACGGCTGGAGAAATATACAAGCGCGCGCCAAACTAGTAAAAGGAGAAGTAGAGCTGGATACAACACCGGGTCAAAAAGGAAATACACTAATTGTAACAAATACCCCTGAAATTGCTGTAGAAAAGCATGAAAATACCGTCGAGATGGTATAGTATGCCAAGGATCCAGTTCGCTTCTTTGAAGTATGAATTGGTTATCTTTCGGCAGAAAGCGGGAACAGAATACCTCTATGAAAATATTCTTGACAGATGACCATGCAATTTTGTTAAGCGGTCTGATCAAAATCCTTTCAAGTGAGGATGACCTGGAGGTAGTCGGTTCGGCTCAGACAGCACAGGAGACATATGACAAACTAACAAGGATCACTCCTGACCTCTTAATCACCGACTACAATCTTCCTGATGGAGATGGATTGGAAATCATCCGTACGGTGAAGAGGAAATACCCTACCGTTAAGATCTTGATCTTGAGTATGCATGATGAATCACACCTTGTTCGGGAAATTCTAAAAGAAGGGGTGGAGGGTTACATGCTTAAAAAAGATTCTCACAACGAACTACTATCAGCCGTAAAAGCCATAAAAGATGGAAACCTCTATTTAAGTTCCGATATCAATAAGCTCCTGATCAAGGGACTCAATGAATCCGGAGAAAACAAATTGCTAACCGACAGGGAGCGGGAGATTCTCAAATTGATCGCAAAGGAATATACCAATAAAAGTATCGCCGAAGAATTGTTCATCAGCGAGCGGACAGTAGAGACGCACAGGAAAAACATCTTTAGAAAGACCGGAACCAACAATCTGGTTGGTTTAATCAAATACGCCTACTCAAATAACCTGATATAGTCTACGGGTTTCACGGTATACGCAAATGCCCAAAGGGCGGGATAGCTATTTCTCGACGCAGTCGCAAGCTTTGAGTGTAAATAATCACAACTAATTTAAATCTTAACTGACATGAAAAAGTTATTCATTCAACTTACTGCGTTAATAGGGCTTCTGCTGCTATTTTCGTACAATACCAATGCCCAGGATGCACTCTGGCAATTGGATTTTGAAAAAGAAATAGTGTTTAATCAAAACACTGAAGCAGGGATTCTCTTGGTGGGCACCAATGATTTCATGCTTCACGGTGTAGACACTCGCGATGGTAACTTGCTGTGGTCCAGTGAGGCACTGCAAGGCGCCAAGAAAGTTCGAGGTGCCGATGGAAAAAAGATCGACGCAAAATATGCGTTTGACAACTACCTCAATGTCTTGGAAGACGCTGAGTACCCCGAAATCTCGGATTTTCTTGAGGTCAAGTTTGCAGATGTAGGACAGGTATTCAAGAATTATGCGGTTATCAACATGCAGAATGGTGAGGAGGTGATCAGTCCTAGAACTGCAGGAATGCCTATCCAGAAAGTGCCGATTTTCGGAGAGTTAGCCACGTTCAACTTTGGAGGAACCGGATACATCCCGGAGTTGAGAATGATTATCATTTCAGCTACCTGGCAGGACTTCACGCAGAAAGGACAGCCCTTTATGTTTATGACTAAAATGGTTGAATTACCTTCCGCGAAGGTGATCTGGACCAATAATGACCTGGGAATTGACGGTTTCCCCTATGTGTTGGAAAACGGTGAGATCGTTCTTCCGGGTAAGACACAGATAGCACGTGTAAATGCCAAAACAGGAGAAGTAAAGTGGTCTTATAATACTTCAGAGAAGAAGCAAACGTTTGAAAGTTTTGATCTGAGCTTGGATCTTTCAACCGGATATTTCTTCGAGAAGAAGAAAAATAGTGGAGCTCTTTCTGCCGTCGATATGGGGACTGGGACCAAAAAGTGGGAAAATGAGCTGAAATTGAAGGTAGTGCCTACCATGTCAGCGATGAGCTACGGTGTGGTTGTCATTGATGACAAGAACTTCACGCTTTACGACCTCAATGGAGGTAATGTAAAATGGACTGCTAAAAAGATCGATGGATACGTAGTGGATCTTGGAAATAAAGGAATTGCAGCAACTTCTAAAGGGAAGCAACTACTACTGCTTGACAAGGAGTCTGGAAATGTTGTTTGGGATCAAAAAATCAAAGGAATCCAAATAGACCAGATTGCTGCTAATGGCATTATGTACTCCGATCTTAAGGGACGCCTTGGCTTTATCCAGTACGACGGTGAGTTGATCTGGGATAAAAAAGGGATGCTTGAGGTTCCTGAATTAAGGTACAAACCTGAATTCACCAAGGAAATTATGTTAATCGATGGTAATCTGTATGAAGTTGATCTACTCAATGGAGATTATAAAGTGCTATACAAAGACCTTGACAAGCTGTTCGAGGGAGACGATGCTTCACCTTCGGATGTCCAGCTTGTGGATGGAGGATATTGCTTTAGTGATGCGCAAAATATTGTAATGCTCGAACCAGATGGATCTCTTCGCTTCAACAAATACTGGGAAGCACCGGGCTTGAGTATGGCTGCTAAGATTGCGTTAAGAGTTGGTCAGGCTGCGGCTATAGCAATGGCAGCAGGAGCAGCAGCGCAATCTGCAAGGCACAAGTCACCATATGGTGGTGATACCTACTACAGCAAGATGTATGCGCAACAAGCCGATGACTGGGCAAACATAGCTGGAATGGCTGGTTCAGCCACTAAGCAAAAATTTAGTGCCACGGTCTCCAAAGGAGATATCAGGATGATCCTGACAAGAGTAGGAGCTGGTGGACAGGGCAAAAGTTCGGGACTTGTTAAAGTAGATCGAAGGACAGGAGAAGAGTTGGGTTCCTTGCTTTTAGGCGATAAGAAACCCGTCTACGACTATGATCAGGTTTCAGGTCAGGTCTTCTTCAAAGCCGACAACAAACAAATAATCAGTTATAGTTTCTAGAACGACACCTGGAGTACTCGTCTGGTAGTCGTTGTCAGTGAGACGGAGTGAGAAGCTATGTGAGTGCCTGGCATTCGCATAGTGTTCTCCTCCGAAACTGAGCAATACCTCTGACGCACGCTTATTTCGAAAATCAACAGGTAATCAAAACATCTATAGCTATGTCATCGATCATCCGTACCGCATTTGTTTTTTTACTAATACTTGCCGGGTTGTTTTGCCTGGCCCAGGATACTAAGCTAGTCGTCAGACAAGGTCATAAGGAGAGTATCAATATGGTGAAGTACTCACCAACTGGAAAACACATTTACTCAGCGAGTGAGGACAAAACAATCAAGATGTGGGATGTCTCAACCGGGATTGACATCAACACATTCAACGCACATGAATCAGGGGTGAACACAATCTCTCTCTCGAAAGATGGTCTGATTCTGGTCTCAGGAGACAAATCAGGGACCATTATTATTTGGGATGCGCTAACCGGGACTGTAAAGAAGAAAATTGAGGCGCACGACGGTGCTGTCCTTACCGCCAAGCTGTCTTCCGACGCACAGGTAATTGCTTCCGGTGGGGAGGACAAAATTCTCAAGCTTTGGAATCTTTCCGGGGACACGATTAAGACAATTACTGGATTTTCCGCACCCATAACCAATCTTGCTATCTCTCCTGACAACGAACGTATAGTCACCGGAGGCGGCAAAAACAATGGGGTAGAGGTGAAATTGGTGGATCCTGACAAGGGAGTTATTCTGGCTGACGCCCTGGATAATGTGAAGGGCTCAGGTGCAGCTTTGGCCTACACAAAAGTACTTATGACCGGATTCGCACTGGTTGGAAATGTAGCAAATGGAAGAATTGGAAAGGGAATGACGACCATCTTCATAATGAGCTACTCTAACATCGAATTCACGGATGATGGTAAAAAAATTCTCTTCTCACAAAATCTTTATACACCATTTATTGCCGGAAAAGGCGATGAAAAAGATACGGGTGGCGCTAGTGCTTCTATTGTTGAACTATCCGAAAACAGGAATTCCTTCGGCGAAGTCTCGCGCCCAAACCGATGGAGCATACCACATCCACGTGGAGTAGCGGTCTTCAATAAGGATCAGACCAAGGTCATCGTGAATGAGGCACGTTCGATCAAAGTCTATGATATTGAGAATGCGGAATTTCCAGAGCCTGGTAACAAGGAAGCCATTCAATATGTACCACCTGTTGCTAAGGAAATTGAAAATATACCTACTAACACGAATTGGCTTGCCCTTTCACCTGATTACCGAACGATTGTCACATCAGATGACAATCGCCAATTGAAGTTGTGGGATTACGAGTCCGGTCGCAAGATCCGCGACCTACAGGGATATGTGCAGCCTGCTCTGGCAGTAGATGCGTTGCCAGACGGAAAGCATGTTTTAGTAGGTTCGCTGGATCGAAACATGACGATGTGGGACATTACTACTGGGCAGCTGGTTCGAACCTTTGATCGATCGTCGGATGTCAATCACATTGACGTTTCCTCAGACGGCAAATACATGGCAACTACAGCTGTGAATACCAAATTCCTTAAAGTCTGGAATTTCAAGACAGGCCGACTTCTGCGTTCCTTAATGGAAAAGAAAGATGACGTGGTTTGGGTGAAGTTCAACCCCGAAGATGAAGATAAGATTTGGGCGTTGACTGAAAATGATGATTTAAAAGAATGGTCCATTAAGGAATTTAAGATTAAAGGGAAAGTGAAAGCTGATTATCGATCTCTGGAAGATAAGTTCCAAAAAAATAACTACTCAGTCAGTTTCGACAAGTATGAGCTGACGGTGTCAAACGCCGGGTCTACCTTGTTCAAGGATATACAATTAGGATTGATCACCGACGCAGTGTTCAGCACGGATGGAAGATTTCTTATTACTACGAATGAAGCGGGAGAAATTTCGATGTACAATCTAGCATCGAAATCAAAAACAGTCAGTATGGCACTTATCGGTGAAAGCGAGTTCATTACCTACACTCCGGACTACTACTACACGTCCTCAAAGGGTGCAGCTAAAGCCATCGCGTTTAAGTCTGAGAACCAGGTGCTTCCCTTTGAACAATTTGAACTCAAATACAACCGACCAGATGTCGTTGCCAATGCACTAGGATATGCTTCCGACAAGTTGATTGTTTCATATAAGGCGGCATATCAAAAACGTTTAAAACGACTGGGCTTCACCGAATCCACCTTGGAGAGCAATTTTGATCTACCGAAGGTGAGTGTTGATGTTGGAAGCTTGCCGCTGGAAACTTCCGAGTCAGAGTTAACTTTTAAAGCGAAAGCCTTAGATGCAAAAAGCACGATAAAACGCTTGTCAGTCTATGTAAATGATGTGCCCGTTTTTGGTTCGATGGGGATTGATGTGTCCGGTCAAAATGCCCAGGAAATAGAACAAGATATATCACTTAAGCTGTCTGCGGGATTGAACGAGATAAAGGTGTCAGCTACAAATCAGAAAGGCCAGGAATCCTTAGCTCAGACGTTCGAAATTCAGTATACCGCTGATTACGACAAACCGGACCTCTATTTGGCTTCAATTGGTATTTCTCAATATCAACAGGATTCCTACAACCTGGCATTTGCTGCCAAGGATGCCTCGGATATTGTTAACACATTGAACGCTTCCAGTGCCTACGAGAAAGTCAATGTGAAGCTAATCACGAACACAGAAGCGACAGACTCACAGATTAAATCGGTTCGAAGTTTTGTTGAGCAGGCAAAGGTGGATGATGTGGTCATGATCTTTATTGCAGGACATGGTGTGTTGGATGATCAATACAACTACTATTTCGCAACCCACAATATTGATTTTAATAACCCTTCGAACGGTGGCCTTCCATACGAAGAATTGGAGAAGATTATCGATGGGATTGACTGTCGAAATAAAATCTTAATGATGGATACCTGTCACTCTGGAGAACTCGACCAGGATGATGTGGAGGTCGCAGCGGAACAAACTAAATCCGTAGGGTCTGTTTCCTTTCGATCTACAGGTGCGATTGTTAAGCTAAAGGAAAACAGTTTTGGTCTTGAGAATACACTCGAACTGTCGAAGGCGCTGTTTGGGGATTTGAAAAAGGGTACAGGTGCCACTGTTATTTCTGCCGCTGGCGGAACCGAGTTTGCCGCGGAAGGAATCAACTCATCCAACGGACTGTTCACGGCTAGCTTTCTTGAGGGACTGAAGACAAGGAGAGCCGATCGCAATAGAGATAGAAGCTATACGGTATCTGAGATCAGAAGCTACATAAGTGAGCAGGTCATTAACAAAAGCGGTGGTAGTCAAGTACCGACATCTCGCGAGGAAAATATAAAAAATGACTTCAGGGTTTATTGATTTATAACAAGAACAATCCAAATGAAACAAATCATAACAACGTTTTCGATCCTAGCTTCAATTACACTTTTTGGCCAAAACTATACGGTCATCCATTCGATAGGGAAGATTTACGATACTTCTACTGGTGCTTATCTTCGGAAGGGGTCCAAAGTAGGTGAGTCAACAGAACTGAAGTTTGAAACGAAGGGAGCAAAGGCAGCCGTGCTAAGTTCAAGCCGTGGCAGATTCATCATTCAAAAAAATAGTACTTCTCAACAGCAAGGAGACTTGGCTTATACGCTGTCTTCAGTGATTTCACCTGTCAGGGGTCGTCTAAGCACAAGGGCAGGAGGTATCAACAATCTGCTGGATTTTCAGAAGCATTTTGGAGAAGGTTCAGTTGCGATCATAGGGAAGGAATATAGCGTTGCAGTTTCACCAAATGCCTATCCAATGAATGAAAGCAAGTTCTTTTACGCTCAATACACGTACAAAGGAGAGCGAATAAACAAGAAGTTGCCCAGCAATGGAGACTCGCTGGTATTTGCGATTGCTTCACTCTATGCTGTGGATGACTCTGCCATTGATCCGGGAGAAGTTTCGGATGCCCAACTCTTTTATTACAACAGTGATAGCGAGGAATCTTCACTGATTACCTCACTGGAATTTGGAGTGGTCACCGCGGAAGATTTAGAAACATTATCAGGTTCGTTTTCGGATTTGTCGGAGGAAGACCGAACGACTGCCTTGTTGGAGATTATCAATGATTTATATGGTAAATGCTCTAAGGCGCAGTTGCTAAAGTCCTTGTAATGAAGACCTATGGTTAAAAAGGTTGTTCTATACTCGGCGATCGTTGTGCACTCGCTGTTGATGATCGTTTTCACCCTCTACCTTATGAAGCTTCCTTGGCTTGCCAGTGATGAGAAGTTCTTAATTTGGAGTACCTCCGCACTTAAGTTCTCTACAAGGGAAGTTCCACCGTCAGAGCAATTCGCCTTCATCAATACCTCTTACGATCTGCAGTTGATTGATCGCATTGATGAGTATGGATTTCCAATTGGAAATCAGGCGATTACCGATCGTCAGAAGTTGGCCCAGCTGTTCGGTGTAATAAATTCCGGAGCGGTTAAACCTAAGTACATCTTTTGTGATATTCATTTCGTAGATGCGACAGAATCGGACTCGATGTTATACGATGAATTGCTGAGATTCGACAACATCATTTTGTCAGCACACTTGAATGATGGAGGTGTGCTGGAGGCTCCGATTTTCAAGGGCATAAACTATGGGCTTTCAGATTATGTGATCGGAAGTGTTTTTGATGGTGTGTACAAATACCAGTTGATCTACCAGGACTCGTTGAAACTCACACCCCTAAAGGTGTATGAAGCACTGGAACAAGCCTCGACAAGACGATGGGGGCCATTGGTAAACGTCGGTGGCAAATGGACGCTGAATAATTTCATCATGAATTACCGACTCCTGCAAAAAGATATAGCAGATCTTGAAGCCGGGTTTAATCCGGTAAGCTTAGGAGAGCTCCTGTTTCTGGAAGATGCTGACATTCAGGAGTTTCTTGCGGATAAAATTGTGGTTATTGGTGATTTCTTTGAAAATGACATGCACGAAACTATGTTTGAAGTCACTTCCGGTCCTCTCATCCTCCTAAACGCTTTTCTTTCGATCAAAACAGGAGATACTATCATAAGTGTCGGTTTTTTTCTGATCATGCTTGTCGCCTATCTATATCTCAGTTACATGGTGTTTGTAGAGGGTGACTATATGGAAAAACAGGTTAGCAAACTTGGCTCTGCAGCTGTCACTAAGTATCTCATAGGTTTTGCGAGCTACCTGATCTTGTTGACGATTCTATCCATTATCACTTTTTTTCTATTCAATATTCACATCAACATCTTCTTTGTAGCAGTGATTTTCTACCTATCTGACAAGGTAGTTGGAATAGGTAGGAGGTTGATTAAAAATTAGATACCTCGTCCTCATGAGTTACGAAGAGAAGTGCTCTATCTTGACTTGAACTACTAATTATTTAGTAGTTCTACTAACTTTTTAGTATATTTGTCGTAACATACAAGAAGATGGAGAGTTATTTACTGAAATCGAGTCTGCTACTGGCTATTCTCTATGTGTTTTACCTGCTCATTTTGAAGGATGAATCAAATCATCAATTAAAGCGATTCATTGGACTTGCATGTGTCATTTTTTCATCCTGCTTTCTACTTATTCCAGCTGACAGTGTTGAGATATCTGAAGAATTTCCGACTGCTGTCCAGACTGTGCTGGAAAGCTCATCATACGTGCAACGAAGCATTTCGAACGTAGTATTTGATAATCCAGCCAATTGGTATTTGATCGTCTATTTTATGGGTGTAGGCGTGTTTTCAATTCGCTCTCTTGCAGGACTGATTACACTTATTGGTTTCTACGTAAAGTCTGAGAAATCAAAGCGATGGGGCTTCAAAGTAGTTGCTCCTGAACAGAGTATCTCACCATTTACCTTTTTTAATATACTGTTCATTAGTAAACAAGATATTGAGGCAGATAGCATTGATGCACTTGTCAGACATGAACAGTTGCACAGAGATCAACTCCACTCATTTGACACCATTCTATTCGAGTTCTTAACCATCTTGTTTTGGTTCAACCCAGCTATCTGGCTCTTCCAGCGAGACATTAAGGCTGAGCACGAGTATTTGGCAGATGAGTATGTGTTGAGAAAAGGATTTGACAGGCTGAATTATCAGCATTTGCTGTTTAAAGCACGAACTGGAATTTCCTTCTGGTCAGGCAGTCATTTGAGTTATTCAACAAGTTTAAAAAAGAGATTTAAAATGATGGAGAACGAGAAAAGAAGTGCAAGGAGCAGCTATTTCAGGGCTGCAGTCTTTTTGCCACTCACAATTGTATTAGCATTGATCGTGTCCTCTTCACCATTAGTCGTGAATGGACAGTCAAACGATGGAATCCCAAATTTCAGACTATACTATGGCGATGAAAAGGTGGATTGGAGCCGAGAGGTAGATCTTGAAAAGGGAGTTTCACCAGCTACAAGATTTATTCATGCAGTGGTCAAGGATACGGGAGCTTTGCAAATTAGGGTTAGTCTACTGTACGTAACGCATATAAGGAAAGGCCTTAGTACAGGTCAGATGAGGGCTGGTGGAAGGATCCCCATGGGGAGTTTTTTTGGAAATGTCGAAGCGGAAAGAGGGGATAGATTAATTGTGGAAATCGTGCAATATCAGACACGAAATGCTGAAGGGAAGATAGAAACACGCGATTTAGAACATTCAAAAGTGTTCAGTTTTCCAGTTCTTTTTTGAAGCTATAGATTACATCGCTCTACTTTTTTTGAGAGGACGCGGAAATTTTTGCTGAAGCTCTATTGTTCTCGACAGGGTTCAAGCTCTGCTCCATCGCAAGCATCTCCTGCTCGGTGCAAAGTTTGGTCGTCTCCAGAAAAGAGAGAATATAGCGTCCGTATGATGGATCGAGATTCATGTCCTGAACGTTGCTAAGATTGCGGACGATCATATTGGTGTCCTCGTCCATGTTTTTACTCATCCCAAGGAATTTGGGAATGTTGTATTCGATAGATAGCCTCAGAAATCGAATCTCTATATTATCTATATCAGATTTGACAGCCTCTTCCATCATGTCGGCATATTTTAATACTTGCTTAAATTTTGAAAGGGGATTCCAAACTATTCGAGCCATCATTGCTTCAGAAACCGCTCGGTACGCGTTAACCGTTGGAGTACTCAGCTCGCTTTCATTTAAAAACTTGCGGAATTCTTTCGTTTGATCCGGAGACATAACCGCATCATGAAATTGCTTTCGAATGTCCAGGATAGACTGAGACATTGCATTTACAGCAGTAATACATATGATAAGAGTCAAGAACCTGCGCATCATATCTAAATAACCAATAAGTCTGGAATATGTTTGAAAATGCAAGGCTCGATTTTTCAGGCGAAGAAATTTTCAGTCTTGTTGAAACCATTTGTATTGCAATTACGAATAATATGTTTGATTATATATATTGCAATTACGAATCATATACTATAAACCATGAAGAAGACGAAATTGGGAGAATTTGAGGAACTGGTGCTTTTGGCAGTAATGGCCTTGCGAAAAGAGGCGTATGGTGTAGCAATCAAGCGTGAGTTGGAAGAGCGAATGGGGGAGTTGCTTAGTGTAGGCTCGGTTCAATCAGCGCTGAAACGGATGATAGAAAAAGGATTCCTGACCTCCGAATGGGCGGAAGCTGAAAAGGTGAGAGGAGGTAGACGTAAGCGCATTTATCAGGTCACTAGTCAGGCTCAAGAGGTCCTGCAGGAGATGAAGGATATTCGGGCCTCTCTTTGGACCACCATAGTAAACGTTCAGAATGCCTGAGAGTAAGCTTAGAAAGGAGGCAACTGAACCGCCATTATGGCCACTGAGAATTATTCGTCGTCTGGTTAGGAGCGAATACCTGGAGGAAATAGAGGGAGATATGATAGAAGAGTTTCACTATCACGTCGAGAAATATTCCCTGAAACGAGCAAAGTACCTCTATACAAGAGAGCTAATCAAAGTCCTTCGGACAAACCTCCTTCACAAATTTTTAGAAAATCAAAAACTTAATAGTATGGGGACCTTTATTCACTACGTCAAAATCGCATTCCGAAATCTTAGGAAACACAGGGTTTACTCGTCAATTAAAATTGGAGGATTCTCTATAGGTATTGCCATCAGCCTACTGATCTGCTTGTTTGTTCGAGAAGAAATCAAGGTTGATCGCCATCTCGCAGAAAAACCGATCTACAAGATTTTATATAAGAGTGATCGACCAGACCGCGCCTACAGGAGTGTCTCGGTTCCCCCCGTTTTGGCACCTTCACTGAAAAAAGACTATCTAGATGTGAGAGAGACTGGTCGAATCCTAGTCTTCGATGGATTTGGTGATGCCGGCGGAAACCTCTTTCGTCCAGCAGATCAACAGACGAGCATTTATGAAGAGAAATTTGGTTACGCGGACCAATCCATAATCAAAATGTTGGATTTTAAGTTGGTGTACGGCGATGCTGCTACTGCACTAGCTGAACCTTTCACTATGATCATTTCTGACTCGAAGGCGCAAAAGTACTTTCCTGACGAGGATCCTACAGGGAAAGTAGTTTACATCAACGAAAACCTGGAGCAACCATATGTGATCAAGGGCGTCTACCAAGACCTAGTGAACTCACACCTCCGATCGGTAGATTTCTTTTTCACATTGTCCGGCAAGGAATTTTGGAGAAATGAACAGACCAGCTGGTGTTGCTATAACTACTTGACTTTCATTGAGTTAGAACCAGGAACGAGTGAAAGTGCCTTTAGAGCGAAGCTGAAATCTATTCACGATAACTACTTCGTTACCTATGAAAAAGATAGTGATCCCAAATATGCGGAACTAATTGAGGAGCACAATACACTGGATATGCAGCACGTGGCTGACGTGTATCTTCACTCCAAGGACATCTACACATTTCTAGCTCTTGGTGATGTGCGGATTGTTACTGCGTTTGGAGCTATCGCTTTTTTCATACTGCTACTTGCATGTATGAACTTCGTCAACCTGACAACCGCTAACAGCGCCCAACGATCTAGAGAAATCGGCCTGAGAAAGGCAGTGGGGTCTGGAAGATCGGGTGTTATGCAACAGTTCCTTATTGAAGCTGAAGTTCTTAGTGTGATCTCGGTAATACTTGGGGCAAGTATGGCATGGTTGTCAATGCCGTTCTTTAATCAAATTGTGGGGAAGACGATCGTATTTCCGTATGGAGAACCTCTCTTCTATCTCCTGCTTGCAGCTTTCTCTATCATAATTGGACTGGTCTCGGGTATTTACCCAGCGCTTTATCTTTCCGGAATCAAGGCCATTTCAGTTCTGGGCGGTCAGCTGAAAATAAGCGGAAGCGGGCAGGGACGATACTTACGAAGTACCCTGGTCGTTTTTCAGTTTGCCATCTCCATGTTTCTGATCATCGGAGCGGTCATTGTGTACAAACAGATGAGCCATATTCTCAATCGCGATCTTGGCTATAGCAAGGATCAGGTTTTAATGGTACATGGTACGGGCACCATGCAGGAGCAGACTATGAAGACATTTAGGGAGGAGCTAGAAAATCTACCTGAAGTGGTTTCGCTTAGCATGAGCAATTCACTCCCCGTCGAAGGGACTCACAGGAATGGTAATATGTTTTGGAAAGAGGGAATGAAAAACATTGAGGAGGGAATCGCAGGCCAGTTCTGGCGAGCAGACGACAACTACTTTGAGACACTGGGCTTGACGATTCAGCAGGGAAGACCCTTTAGCAACGAATTGGCTTCCGATTCCATTTCTGTTGTCATCAATGAGGCAATGGCAGAACAACTCGGCTTGGATGATCCGGTTGATGCCTACGTCGAAAATTGGGGTAAATGGAAAGTGGTTGGTGTAGTAAAAAATTTCAACTTCGATCATCTAAAAGAAGATATACGACCTCTTCTAATAGCCAGGACCCGATCTGCAGACCTGATGGCTGTGAAAATTCAGGCTAACGACATTCAGTCCACCGTCGCAAAGATTGATCGGCTGTGGGAATCCATGAATCCTAAGCAGGCAATTCGACTCAGTTTTCTAGATCAACGTTTTGAAGCAATGTACGAAGAGGTCACCCGCACCCGGACAATTTTTCTTGCATTCGCAGTGTTTGCCCTCATTGTGGCTTGTCTTGGTCTTACCGGTTTGTCCATTTATACTGTGGCCGTAAGAACCAAGGAAATTACCATCAGAAAAGTGCTTGGAGCTTCCGTTCAGACGCTACTTCGCCTGCTTACCTTTGAGTACCTGAAGTTAGTGTTGCTATCAATGGTTTTTGCAATGCCTTTGGCCTGGTTTGTTGCACAAGGTTGGCTCGAAGATTTTTCCTACCGCATACCTCAGATTTGGGATGCCTTTTTGCTTGGTGCAGTTGTGCTTATTTTGGTAGCTGCCATGGTCGTAAGCTTTCAATCAATTCGTGCTGCTTTGAGCAATCCTGCCACCGGCTTAAGAGATGAGTAGGAGATAGCCAATTGCAATAACCGGCTGATCGATCCTGGGCGGTTTGGCTATCTTCGTTGAAAAATACCCTTGACCTTTCTCAACACGATACCTCTGATCGGTGCACTTGCCGCCTTACTGCTTGGGGTCGTTATTCTGACTAACAGGAATCAGAATAAACGAGCACGATATACGTTGAGCCTGATCGTTTTTCTCAATGCTCACAATCTGTTCGAGTCGTATTTTTATTACAACGATGTGACATGGGAGGGCCTTGGACTCTCTTATTTACACTATCATCTCATTGGTGCCCTTTTTCTCCTCTACACCTACTTTTTATTCCGCATCAAAGTAAACCTCAAGTTTTGGATTGCAGTAATCATAGTTTTTACCGTAGCAAGGTTGATCGTGCTGGAACCGATTGATGATGATATTTTGGACACAGCTACCAGTTTTACCCCTGAGTTGCTAAGCCTAATTGCAGATAACTTTCTCTCAATTTTTCTAAACATAAGTCTCCTGTTGCTTGCCTTTCTCAAGATCAGAAGGGTCAGTTTTGTGGTCAACCTCACGAATGCGGAAAAGATTAGCTATCAATGGTTAAAAAGGCTCCTGCTTATTTCGATCGTGCTTTACATTGCTATCTTCATAAGCAGTTTCGTCTCCATTTTTGATGAAGAGGAGTGGCTCATTTATTTCAAGATCGAATCGGTATTCAATAGCATCTTTTCGTTGTCATTAGTGTATTCGACGATGCGTTTTCCTGTTTTTGCCTTGCATGGCGACTTTCGTGACTTGTCTGAAGAGAGTCGAAAAAAATATGCCAAGTCCTCGCTGACACCGGAGGCTTTGGATAAGTTGTGGCTGGAGCTGACGAATATCATGAGTGAAGAAAAGCCGTACCTTGACCCTGAATATCGATTGAATGATCTCGCTACGAGGCTGGACAAATCTGTTCACCATGTTTCACAAGCGGTTAATGAAAAGAAAGGAGTCGGTTTTTCAGACTTCATTAATCAATTCCGGGTCGAAGACGCAAAAAAACTCCTTGCCTCTGGTCGAGCAAACCAGGTGACGATCCTGGCGATCTCGCTGGAGTCTGGCTTTAACAGCAAGACCGCCTTCTACAACACATTTAAGAAAGTGACAGGCAAAACTCCAACCGATTTCATTAAAGGGATAGAGTCACAAAACACCTCGCAAGACTAGTCCCACAAGGTTCCCGATGAATCGGGACAGGTTCATTCAGATTTGATAGTCCCGAATCATAGGGAAGGAAGCTTTTTAACTAGGCCGAACCAAGCTTTGCTTCAAAAACAAAAACTGAACATGATGAAATTACTAATGCCAACGCTCGTGACCATCGCAGGATTTTCGGTTGCGGCGCAATCAAAATCTGATTTTACCAAAAAGTGGGAAATCGAAGGTTACGTCTACTTCGGGATAACATTTTCTCCGGAAGAAGAGGAAAAGGACGACTTCCTACACTTTCATGATAACGGAACATTTTCTAGCAGAGAGGTAGGAAAGGTGGAGACGGGGACTTGGAAATGGTTGGAGGGAGAAGAGGAAATTCAGGTTTTTCAAGACGAGGAGTCACTTGTTATGAAAGTGGTAGAAGTCAGGGAAGACGAATTAACGCTTTTGCTGGAAGAAGATGGTGATAGTATCAAAGTAAAATATCGGGCAGCTCCGAACCGGAATTAAAGTTAGAACTCAAAATGACAGAAATTATGGAAGATTTGGTAGCCAAAGCAGAAGAGAATGTAGGACTAGTAATTGCAGGGATTTTCATTTTCTCAATAGGACTTGCTGTCGTGGAATTCCTATGGGAGTGGCATAAGAACAAATTGACGAAACGGAGGTTAGGGGAGATGCTTTCGAGCTTTATGGTTTTCATACCTGCTCAGCTAACGGAGAAAGCAGCGACTGCAGTTTTTATTGGAGGATTTTTCGTCCTGGATAGCTTTATTCCCTGGCAGATACCTGTCAACGGATGGACGACGTTGTTGGCCATTCTTGTAATCGATTTTCTCTATTACTGGGAACATCGATGGGAACATGAGATACGACTTCTGTGGAGTTACCACTCGATCCATCACAGCTCGCCCATTTACAACTACACTACTGCTTTGCGGGTATCGTTCATTGACAATTTTGTTACGTGGGTATTTTTCCTACCTGCGATTGCGATGGGATTTCACCCGGTTGTTGTCCTGATTGCGATTGTATTTATCCTAACGTACCAGTTTTGGATCCACACGGAGCTCATTCAAAAGATGGGTTGGTTTGAACTGGTTTTCAATAGTCCATCACATCATCGAGTGCATCATGGGTCTGATGAACTCTACCTCGATAAGAACTATGGCGCTTTTCTGATTATTTGGGATCGAATGTTTGGCACGTTCCAGGAGGAAGTATTCAGACCAACATATGGTCTGACCAAGCAGATCGAAACCATTAACCCGGTAAAGGTCCACTTCTTTGAGTACATCAACATTTTCAAAGATCTCAGGAAGGCCAGGAGTGTCAGAGAATTTTTTGGCTATTTGTTCAAGGAGCCAGGATGGATCCCAAAGCAGAGCGAAGTTGTAAAAGAACCTTCCGGTGAGAATTAAAGACCTTTTCGTTCACTACAAGTGGCAGTTTATTTTTATGCTGCTACTTGTTTTACTAGATGCGGGACTAATTGTCTTGTTTCCACTGTTCATTGGCTATGCTATTGATGATGCAATGCTCAAGCAATTTGAAGGCCCAATTCTACTTGGTGTCCTCGGATTTGCAACACTTCTGGTTGGAGCATTTCGAAGGTTTTACGATTCCAGATTCTACGCGCGAGTGTTTGAAAAACTTGGAACTCAAATTGGCAGTAAAGAAAACGAACCTACGTCCACCCGAACAGCGCACCTTGGGTTTTTATCCGAAGTAGTAGAATTCCTGGAAAACTCTCTGCCCGAAATAGCCAATAACTTGGTTGGTCTGTTAGGGACACTGGCAATCATAGCAGCGATCGACTTTAGGGTATTTATCGGGTGCGTGATCATTATGCTCGTGATCATTATCGTTTACTGGGTTACTGAAAAAAGAACGACCCGCTTCAATGCGTCCTACAATGATGAGCTTGAGCAACAGGTGAATGTTGTTACCAAAGACAGCCCAATCTTACTCCGAAGGCACCTTAAGCAACTCATGAAATGGAACATCAAGCTTTCCGATCTGGAGACAATCAATTTTTCAATCGTCTGGCTCTTCATGATGGCCTTCCTGGTTCTCGCTATTGTGATGGTAGCCTCAGACGCCGGTCTGAGTTTCGGCTCAATTTTTTCGCTTATTTTATACCTGTTCCAATTCATAGAATCGACAACTGTGATGCCTGTTTTCTATCAACAGTGGTTGAGGTTAAAGGAGATAACAGGAAGGTTGAAGAGTGTTGAGTTGTAGGCAATAAGTCTTTCTCTGCTCCATGTTTGCTTCAATTTACTTTAAGGGTTTAATGGAAGTAATTTTCCATCGGAAAACAATCAGAATAAAATATGTTTTAGATGTCAAAAAATGAATGTAAAATTCGATAATTAATCATTTTTCCAACTATTGTATTGATTGATGAGTCTTATACAAAACAAACAACTGCTGCAGCTCAAGTTTTGTTCGTGAATTGGTAGATGATCTAACAGGTCTAAACCCGTATGTGTCATCTGGTTAACTAAATTAGTTCGAATGCGGTTGAGATTATTACTTGTAGTTGTTTTATCCCACCATATGGGGTCCTCCATAGTTGGTCAGAACCTATTAAAAAGTCGGACCTCAAGCTATCATACCAGAATTTATAAACTGACGGAAAAGGAAGCTGAAAACATCTATGGAGATAAAAGATGGAGCATTGACACAACCTACTTCCATACATTAATCGATACGTATCCTACTGATAGCTCTTACAAGAAACAGTTACCTCCAGGTCACTACCTGAGAACATTTATTCGCAAGGATAAATTGAAGTTGGACATCACATCTGTTCAAAGTTATTATGTGGAGATTCTGAATAACAGTTCCGACTTGCAGATTAAAGTTTTTGACAAAAGTGGAGGTATAATTGAGATCGCGAAAGTTAAGATCCGAAACAGGACCATTGGTTTTGATAAGAAGACTCAGACCTATCGTATTAAACAGGCCAACAGAAGAGGACTACTTAAGATTGCTTATGATGGTGAAACAGCTTTTTACAACCTGAGCAAATCGTATAATAACTCTCGCGCAAAGCGAGTTTTTAATAAAACTGTTTATGGCACGCCTTTGAGGTACTTCTGGAGACCAGTCAATTTTGTTGTTAAAATTCCCATTGATGGAGTCAAGTCTATTTCCAGAAGATATGCCTACGGTACTATCTCTGCAACTGCGCAATTTTTTTCTCGAATTTATCACTCGGTTGCCTGCTTGTTTGATGATTACTACTGCGCCAGTAGTGATTCCTACAGATTTGAACGACGCTACATGGGCTACTTAGCCTTTAGCCAGCCGAAGTACCTTCCTGGTGACACCGTGAAGCTGAAAGCATTTATTACTAATCGCAGGGGCAAGCCTTTGAATAGAATGGTGGAAGTGGCCCTTCAGAAAAGTTACGACAACATCATCAAACTAACTGAGCTACTACCGTATCAAAAGGGCGGATATTCCTATGAGTTTCCCATTCATGATACGCTGGATCTTACTCTTGACAAATCCTACCGTATTAAGCTGCAGAAGCGGGAGTTCAAGGTCTACATTTCCAAATATTTTAAATATGAGGAATATGAGCTTTCCAAGAACAGGCTTGAGTTGAATGCACCCAAGAAGAAATTTTACCTCGGAGACACTGTGTTTGTTGATGTCTCAGGAAAAGATGAAAATGATCTGAATCTTCTTGATGGGGAACTTGAAATTCTGGTCAGGCCAAAAACTATTACTTCTTACTTTGACGATCAGGTTTTTGCATCAGATACACTTCACTATTTAAAAATTCCTTTGGAGCCGTCACGAGAAACACGGGTCAAATTCCCTTCATCCGTATTTCCCAAGATCAACCTTGACTTCAATGTGGATGTCACCTTACGTACCTCTGACAATGAGCGAATGGTTGAGCAAGAGACATTGGAATACAGCCACGAATTGAGAGAAATCTCTTACGATCTCAGGGGAGACTCCATACACATTGATTACCTGTTGAATGGAAGATCTTCAGCGCGAAGAGGTCTGATTTACGGTAGTGATGCTTTTGGTAATGGTGTTGATACGCTTAATGCTGAATTCCCATACACGGTGTTGATCAATCCTTACTACCATAAATACAACGTTGAAGTCTTGGAGACAAAGAGAAGCTTTTCGATCCACAAGGAACCCGCACTTCTAACATTCCAAAGTACGCGAAGTAGCGACTCGCTGGAGATAAGATCTACAAATCCCAGAAACCTCTCATTTAACTATTCTTTATATAAGGCAAATAATGAAATAGACCGGGGATTTATAGATACTCTTGTCGTTCAAAAGAAAATAAGCACGAGTCAGAGTTTTCACCTTTCCGTCCAGTATTTATGGGGAGGTCGTGTGCATGAGGAGAACTACGAAGTACCATTCTTGCGAGACCAACTCCAACTAGAGTTAGATGCCCCTCCGGTGATCTATCCAGGACAAGAAGTAGAAATCGAGGTCTCAGTTCGGGATGCTAATGGAAAGCCTGTTCCAGATACGGATGTTCTTGTTCATGGGCTCACGAAAAAGTTTGAATCGAATCCTGTCGGATTACCTAGATTGGCCAAGGGCCCACGGGATCGTCAACTGATTAATACATTTAGGCTGAGTCGGGATCCTTTCTTTCAAAAGGAGCGCAGCTACGATTTCAATTACTGGAATCCGCTTCATGTTCTTGATTCGATAGCCTACTTCCAATTCTTATACCCTGGAAATAATGTCTATAAATTTGAATACTCACCAAGAGGAGGTGCTACTCAGTTTTCTCCTTTCGTCATCAAGAAGGGTGTTATCCAACCCGTCAGTATAGTCTACGTTGATCGGCAACCGGTCTACTTTAGTTGGTCAGCAAATTCAGCGTACTCTTTCAGAGTTAGTAGTGGATACCACAAAATTGAAATTCGTACAAGGGACAAACTATTTGTACTTGATAGTATGCTCTTTTCTTCAGGCAAGAAGCAGATCTTCAGCATAGACGAAGAAAACTTACCGCCCAATGTTAGATCTTATGATAGGTCTCCGCAGTTGACTGATTATGAAAAGAAAAATTTGATACGATACACCGTACCTTTTCGAAACACCTTTAGAAACAAATATGGATATTTCAGGCAAGGGACCAATTTCTTCCCTGTTTTTCAAAACGCAGACAAATTCCTTGCTGGACCTATGTCAAGTAGACTAGCACAGTTCAGGTTGATCGATGGTTTTGAACATCATTTTACTCCAGAGAACAATTTTGAATATGAATTCAGGGAAGGACTTATAAAGATGCGAAGCGTTGATTTGACTGATAGGATCAGGACCTCAGGAGTGAGCGTAGAGAGGTTCAGTGACGAGGTTTGGAACAGGCGAATGATCGAAGGCCGCTGGAGAGAAGAAATTGCAAGGAGAAGAAAAAGTGCCAGGAAATACGCAAATCCAACAACTACTCAATATGGTCGGGCAAAATTACTTTTGGACTTGAATTCCGGCGAAAACTTGCGTGTTTCCAACACTCTTCTCTTCAAGCTGAATGATGCTGACTTTCTGCGTGTTTACCCATCGCTCAATTCGTATTTTCATGACCTAAAAGACGGC
Source organism: Cyclobacteriaceae bacterium (assembly GCA_028285685.1). Lineage (GTDB taxonomy): Bacteria > Bacteroidota > Bacteroidia > Cytophagales > Cyclobacteriaceae > Ekhidna. The sequence continues at coordinate 43,357 of JANQOR010000040.1, forward strand.
CACTATCGGGCGATTGTCCTGCTCGAAGATGGTCGTTACTCCAAGATCGATTCCGTGGAGGTTCGACCGAATGGTTTGAATTACCAGAGAGTCGACAGCCTACAGCTATTTGAAAGAGACACATTTAGCACAGAAGTAAACGTTCAAATGAACAGGTACTTTTCCAGGCAGCAGAACAATCCTTTGGGAGAACCTGAAAAAAGGGCACTATACAGGACCTATCAGCAACAATTTCAATATTTCGGGGAAGGAGACGTTGTTTCCGGTTACATAACGGATGATACGGGAGAGAGGCTCCCGGGGGTAACCATCGTAATCAAGGGAACAACCTATGGCACTACGACCGATATCGATGGATTTTACTCCTTGAAGGTGCCATCTTACAGCTCAGAGCTAATCATATCATATGTTGGGTTTGACACCCAGGAGATTGAGATTGGGCAAAGAAATTCGATTGACATCTTGTTAAGTCCGGGGGTGACGGAACTTCAGGAAGTTGTGGTAACAGGCCTGGGAGTTACAAACCGGAGGTCGCTGACCGGTTCGGTCGTCACTGTCGACCGGTTAGCAGGAGTAGCAGCAGGAGTTCAGGTAACTAGCCTATCAGGATATGCTGGAACGGTAGCAGTCCGTGGCCTTAGTTCGATTGATGCTCAAAAGCCTCCTTTGATTGTGATTGATGGAGTGCCTTTCCTGGGCAATTTGAACATGCTGGATCAAGCCGAGCTCGCAACCATTCAAGTAATGAAATCAGAGGCTGCGACAGCTCTGTACGGATCGCGTGCCGCCAATGGGGTTCTACTGATCACAACAAAAAGCGGCATTCCCGGAATTTCATTACTGAATAGTGAATCAACCACTAGCGATGCATCTTTTTTTCAAGGAGCATCTGCAGCCAATTCCATTCGTAACAACTTTTCAGATTTAGCAATATGGGAACCAAAGTTGAGGACAGATGAAGATGGCAAGGCGCGCTTCGTTGTGACGTTTCCTGATGACATCACAAAATGGGAAACATTTGTTTATGCGATGAATTCGAAAAAGCAAGTTGGCCAAACACGAACTGAGATAAAATCATTCAAGCCGATTTCGGCTCAGCTAAGTGTTCCTCGATTCCTGGTTCAAAATGATTCGTCGGTCGTGGTAGGAAAGTCACTTAATTATACATTTGATCTCGTCACCGTTACCTCATCATTTGAAGTGAATGGAGAGGAAACTTTTTCCAGGGAGGTGACCTTCTCAGATGCATCAATTGATACGTTGAAGGTGACTCCAACTACTCTCGATTCACTAAATGTCAAATACCATCTTAAAAGAGACGATGGCTATTTTGATGGAGAGCAGCGCAAAATCCCTGTTTATCCGCATGGGCTGCAGAAAAAAATTGGTCATTACGGAACACTGATGGATGACACGGTCGTTCACTGGTCGTTTTCTCCGGAGCACGGACCTGTCTTTATCTACGCTACTTCGAATCCAGTTGATCTAATCAAGGAAAAAATTGAATATCTGACCAACTACAGATATGAATGCAATGAGCAACTGGCAAGCAAGCTTAAGGCGTTGATTGCCTCGAAGAGGTTGCAACTAATATCAGAGCCAACGAATGACCGCCGGATTCGGCGGATAATAACCCGATTGGTGAACAATCAAAATCAAGATGGACTATGGGGTTGGTGGAATACAGGTTCGACGAGCTTATGGATCAGTGTTCATGTGGTCGAAGCACTAGGTCAAGCGCGTGACGCAGGCTACCGCGTGTCCTTAAACTATAAAAAACTTGCTGATGAAGCAGTTTGGAATCTTTTGTCCAGCAAGTCTGCAGCAGCAAAATCAGAGTGGCTATACATGGCATCTGTATTGGACCTGGATATCAATAGAGTCACATTTATCCAGGAACTTGATTCAGCTGCTGAGTTTAAACTTGAAGAAGGCCTAAGGTTGCTGCAGATTAAGCAGTTGAACAAAATCAAGGTTGATGTTGATTGGTTACTAGATTCACTTAAGACAGATCTTTTCGGTTCTTCTTATCTGACTCGAAACAATGGGAATTTTGCGTATGCCCCAACAGATCTAAAATTGAGTACAATGGCACTGAACGTGCTATCAAATGACTCCATTCTTTCAGAACATCGGGCTACAAGCGGAATTAGGAATTTCCTGCTTACCCATTTAAGTGAAAGCCAGTATATAAATACGTACACTACTTCCAACATAGTAGAAGCTTTAGGTAAGGTCGTAAGAAGACCAGGCCTACTTGAAGCACCAGCCTTTTTAATTTCCGGTGATTACTCCGAAAGTGTGGAACAGTTTCCATACGCTCAGAAGTTAGATTCGATTGAAAATCTCACGATCACAAAAAAGGGACAAATGCCTGTATACGTCAATGCTTATCAGGAGCGATGGATTAGCAGTCCCACAAAAGATTCCACAAATTTTTTGATTACGTCGACATTTGAAGGTTCGGATGATCAGCTATCGGCTGGTAAGCCTGAAAAACTCTATGCCAACGTCCAACTGAAGGATGATGCGAAGTATGTCATGATAGAAGTTCCAATTCCAGCCAGTTGCTCATATAATTCCAAGAAAAATTACTTTAGGGGCGAGGTTCATAGGGAGTATTACAAAGAGAAGGTCTCCATTTTCTGCGAGAATCTGAAGCGAGGAGATCATCAATTCGAAATTGATCTTTTACCGAGATATAGCGGGTCTTACATGTTGAATCCCGCCAAGATCGAGCTTATGTATTTTCCAGTCTTCAGTGCCAACGAAGGAGTGAAGCAGGTGAGGGTTGAGTAGGCGTATGCAAAAGAAAAGTTACCTCAAAGTTACTTTATGTGCGAGCTACTTGAGTCGAATTACAAAGTGAAGGACTGTTCGAGGTTTTTTAACACATCATCTAATAAACGGAAGTTTATTCTGGATAATATCATTCAATTCGTTTTCCTCAAAACCAGCATTTTTCAGATCTTCTATATACGCGTAGGGTTCACTTGTGTTGTTGGTCGGAGACCAATCGCTTCCAAATACCCAGTGGCTGATTTCAAGTGAGCGAAATCTATTAACGAATTTTTCCTCTTGTGCAGCTAATGTCTCTCTCGGATACGGAAGACGCCGTTTTGCAGCTTCAGGCAAAACAACATAAGCTATGTCCAGATAAATGCGATTTTTATCTATTTGTCCGTAATGAATGGCATCTATAACCTGAGCCAAAACTGAATCGGTGGCCTGGTCATATCCTCCCCAGCCACCTGCATGAGCGATTACCCACGTCGCCTTAGAAGTATGTGGTAAAACCTGTGTGAGAAAGACCTCCATATCTTTGGTCCCATAGTTGGGATTTCTCGTCCTGATATGAGCCAAAATACCCATAGAGGGATCGTCTACCACGTTTAGTAAAGATCGCAATTTTTGAAGATGATCGGCATTGAAGAAATCAAAGTCGGAATTGGCTAAGTGTAGCTTCAATCCACTTGAATTTCCCATTTTCATCCAATATTGTGCTTCCTCGATCGCATAGTCCGTTAGGGGGTTTACGCTAAAAAAACCACTTAATTTATCTGATTTGGAGGCTTCACTAATTGCAAATTCATTTTCATGTCTCGTGAGTCTTTTATGCGACTCTGCGTCCAGCCGCAATTCTGGCATGCTAGCCATATAGCCCATGGAGAGGATCACCGCATGCTGAAAGGCAGTGCTGTCAAAGGAAGGAATTACATCGAGCATGTCGGAGAAGGCAACCGTGTCACCTGGACATCTCATGAGTGTCCCACACAATTTTTCCATTTGCTTGGCCATTTCGGCAGACCTGATATGAACATGGTAATCTACGCCCATTGGTGGATCTGAATCACAAGAGATGATGCTGATTGTGGCCAATAGCAGTAGACGACGAATCAAGGTTGTTTTGTACATCTGCATGGTTTCGACTTTAAATTACAACAAAGTCTTTTTTAATCTTGTCGATCGATGTTGTCCCAGCAATGTGCATATTCCGTATGAGTTCAGCAAGATCCCAGTACGAAGCGATCGAAATCCTTTAAGAAATACATGTTATTGTCAACAGAAGTGTTTTCTATATGAAATAAGTGATCACTCAGAGTTACCATAGATCAATTGGGACCTGACCTGATCAGGAAGCATATGAAGAAAGCGTTAACATTCTTGTGTATTTTGATCTCGATTGATGCCTTTCCGCAAGAAGAGATCAGTCTTAGGGAGTACCTACGCCACTTAGATTCAACATCGAACCTAAGCTTCTTTTACAAGGATCAATGGATAAACTCTATCTCAGTTGATTTTGCTTCCACAACTAATCATTTGGAAATTATAAAAAATGCCATTTCTCCATTTGGGCTGAAGGTGTACATTCATGAGAAGGCAAATGTCTTTATCTATCCGAACCCTATCGAATTGGAAAGAAGTCAAAAAAGCGAAAAAATTGCCAAAAAGCTAGGAGCGTCGCATTTGATCAGAATAGGAAATGCGCTTAACTCTAATCCCAACCAAGATTATCAGCTACAGGGTAAATTGATTGATGAAGCGAATGCTTCACTAGCTGGAGCAAATGTCTTGGTTGACGACGAGCTGGTAACAAAGACGGATGAGAACGGCGAATATATGCTCAGCCTTAAGCCGGGAAATTATCTAGTCAAGTTTAGTTACGTGGGTAAGGAGTCTGAGAGCAGGTTTATCACTTTGTTCTCTTCGGGCGAGCTGAGTCTTTCTTTGTTCGTCGATTCCGAATTGCTAGACGAGGTGATTGTCGAGGGAAGTGAGCTAGGGCGCGCAAGTGAAATTGGGACTGTAGGGGCTCAGAAGCTCAGCGTAAGCAAACTGGAGAAGTTACCCTCTTTCCTGGGTGATGTAGATGTAGTTAAAAGCGCTACCGCACTTCCTGGCGTAAGTGTATCTGGTGAAAGCTCTTCCTACCTAAATGTAAGGGGAGGACGAAACGATCAAACACTCGCGTTGATGAATGGTACAACCATTTACAACCCAGGACATATGTTGGGCTTTTTCTCCGTTTTTAATGGTGATTTTGTTTCTGAAGTAACATTGTTCAAAGGGAACATTCCTGCGAGGTATGGGATGCGTTCAGCTTCTGTTCTAGATGTCAAAACCAATAAGTGGGCAAGAAAAAACCTCGACGTATATGGAGGCTTAGGTATTGCCAGCTCCAACATTGGCATTAAGAGCAGACTTTTTGACAATAAGCTTGACATTCACGTAGGTGGAAGGCTGTCATACCTTGACTGGATACTTAACCGGGTTCCTGATAGACAGATAGCTGGGAGTTCTGCCCAATACGGCGATCTAAATTTTAATTCGAGGTATCGTATCAACGATAAGAACTTTGTTCTTCTAACCAACTACTACGGCTATGACTTTTTCAAATATTCAGGTCAGGTCATTTATGAGTGGGAGACATTAAACAATGGCTTGAAGTGGACCAATTCACTTACAGAAGATTGGGTTTTGGAGTCCTCAGTGATGATGAGTCGGCTGAGGAATTCGACAGAGAATTTGTTGCTAAATGACGAGTTTGTTTATACCAATGGTATTTCAGAAGTGGCATTTACAAGTTTAGTGAGCAGTTCAAAGCTTGAAATGGGAGTGGATGCAAGGACTTACCACATTGACATTGGCGATATTGAACCAACTGCAGATAACTCCTTAGTTAGGGGTGAGACCCTAAAAGAGGAACATCTCCTTAATGTCGGGGTACATGCCAGTTATCGATTACGTTTAAAAGAAGGTCTTGAATTTCATCCAGGCTTGAGATTCAATTACTTCGCGAATTATGGCCCGTCTACCATCAGCCAATACGCGGATGGGCTGCCGTTTACTCGTGAAAATATAGTAGGCGAAAAAAGTTACTCCTCTGGTGAAGTAATTTCCTCCCAGAGAGTGCTGGAACCTCGTATGGGAGTTTCATACGAAAAAGGATCTAGCACGATCAGACTAGGTTACTCCCGTATCAATCAGTTTCTTCATTTGATTTCTAACACAGTCCTGATCAACCCCTCGACCATTTGGAAAGGAAGCGATCAATACATCCCACGAATGATCATAGATCAGTATGCTTTGGGGTATAAACATGATGTTGAAGACGGTCTGTCTTTCGCCGTTGATGGTTTTTATCAGAAAACCAGGAATGCTCTTGACTACAGGGAGGGTGCGGTTCTGGTGGTCAATGACGATTTGGAACGGGAAATTCTTAGAGGAGAGGGCACGACCTTTGGCGTAGAATTCCTGGTGTCAAAAAATGAAGGTTTTATGAATGGATTTCTCTCATATACCTTTTCTCGAGCATTTATTCAGGTAGATGACAAGATTCAGGGAGTTCAAATAAATGATGGGAGGCGCTATCCATACTACTCAGACAGGCCACATAGTGTGAAGGCCAATATGGATTTCAACCTATCTAAGAAGTGGACGCTGTCCTCTAACTTTACCTACATCTCAGGTGCACCGGTTAGTGCGCCTATTTCGATTTTTCAAATTGAGGGAACTCAAATTCCCTATTTCACCAACAGGAACACCCATCGGATTCCAGACTATCACAGACTCGACCTTGTATTGACCTGGAAAAATCGCATTCGGAAAACAAAAAAGAACAATGATCGATGGGTCTTGACCCTTTACAACCTATATGGAAGAGACAATGTTGCAACTATTTTTTATTCAAACAAGGACGGACAGCCAAGCCAACCTTTCAAACTGATCAATGTAGGAAGGATGGTACCTACACTCACCTACAAATTTGAATTCTGATGAAAAGGAACCTCCTCAAATTCGTAATCGTCGGCCTCATTGCATGTAGCGAACCGCATGATTTCGATGTTGGTGTTAACACAATTGTCAATATTGTGGACGCGAAAATTTCCAATTTGGCAGGAAGATCATATGTGGAAATCTATCGTTCTCTGAACGGGGAGAAAATCGGTATACAAGATTTAGATGTGTCTCTATTGACAAATCAAGGTCACTCCATTCCATTTACGTTCAGTGCTGAGGAGAATTTATATCGCCCTTTAGATCCAACTTTTGTAACGGATGGTTCACTTGAGTATCGAATGATAGCTACGGGGCCAGGAGAGATTACGTATGAGTCCTCAGCCGAACGGATCGAGCCGCCCGTCACCTTCAAATTTGCTCTGAAGGACACTACAGTGATTGGAGCGCAATTTGACGGAGTGACGGGAGTTGAGAGAACGGCAAAGGCATTTGTAGTTAGATTGCCTCCAATGGACGAAAAGGCCTATTTGAAGTTCGACTTCAACTACTCATTCGCTGATCTCTTTACCGGTGATACCACCACACGTTCATTTCTTGACGAGTTTGTTTTATTCTCCAATGTCGGCATTGCTCAGACAAATGATAGCATTGAAATCCCAGTTCGAAGCAAGGTCTTTTCGGGTTGGTTTTTTACGGACCATTCAATTTTATCCATCTTCTGTGGGGAAGGGGAATGTAGCTTCGAAGATCCATGTTGCGGCAACCCCTGCTGTGGCTATTCGGAGACTTGGCCAGCTGTTTATGAGATGGTGGTGCAGTCAATGTCTTCGGAGGCATATAATTATTGGGAAGCAGTCGAAAAACTTAACAGCAACAATGGGCTATTACGGGATACCTATCCATTTCCGCTCAAGGGGAATATCAGTTGTTCAAATTGCATTAATGAAACGATTGGTCTTTTTAGGGTTGTCACTGAAGTAAGTGAAAAAATGGTGATCGAACTATGAAAGATCCACGACTTTTTACTATCCCAATTTTTGTTTGCCTTTCATTTCATTTGAGCAGTCAAAGTAAGGTCGACCGAATTGTTGAAAAATATCAATCGTACAAACAAGATAATCCCTTTGAATACTCTTATCTGAGTACAGATAAAAACCTTTACTACAGTGGTGGTCAGGTCAAATTCTGTGTTGCTGTACTCGATCAATATTTAATGCCATCTCAGTTGAGCGAAATTGTATACCTGGAATTGATTCACCAGAAAAGTGTATATAGAAAGAAGTTTGTGTTCAAGCTCAAAGGTGGAATTAAGAATGGTCGCATTACTATTCCCCTTGATATTCCAACAGGAAATTATCAGCTGATTGCCTACACACATTTTATGAGGAACTTTCCTTTGGCTGAGGCTGCTCATAGAGCTTCCATCTATATTCAAAATACGCTTGAGCCTCCCCAGGCAGTTGTCGGCACCGTTTTTCCAGCTAAAATGGATTACGAGGGGGAGGAATTCGCTATCCATGTGGGTGAAACCAATTCCAAAGTTTTGTTTGAGTTTATTTCTCCTTTTGATCAACCGGTTGATGCCTATTTCGTCAGCGAGGGTTATCGTTCTATTCAGTTTGTCGGAAAGATTAGGTTGAAAACAGGGAAGACTGACCTTTCCATTGATAAGGCGCTACTCAAAGGGAATTTTCAAAGGGTCATTTTACTAAGTGAGAAACTAGATGTGCTGAGCGCCAGACCGTACTATCTTCACAGTTTTGGCGGACGTGTCCCATACGGTGATTCAGGCCTAACGAGATCAACTCAAGAAAATCTACTAGGTAAAATTGAGGCTTCGAATTCTACAGCAGGCGACTCACTTAACCTCTTTAGAAGGATCTATAAGTTGTTCTACAGGATACCTTCAGAGGTCACCATTGACCATTTTGGGTTTGACGAGCTTACATCCACGTCCACGCTGCTGAACTACTCAAACTATTCTAAAAGGGAGTGGAAAGAGATAATGACAAATGATAATCAAGGTCAAAAATTCGACTATTTACCTGAAAAGAATATTCATCTTAGAGGTACTATTTCGGGAGATCGCAGCAAACTGGATGGGGCCAATTTATCCGTTCACTTTTTTCAAGACGATTTAGATCTGATGGCACCACTGGACGTGACAGGTACTTTTGACATTGAAATCATCTGGACACTTGGGAACAATTCCATTTTCAGCTCGATCGTTGACAAAGCGGGAGAAGATATTTCAGATGCTTATTCAATCACCTTTGAATCATTCGATCCGATCAACTATTCATCGCATCCACAACAGTATCTTAACACCGCCTGGACTGACAGCCTGATTGCTGAACAAAAGGAATTCAACTATGTGCTGTCGACCTTCAATGAAAATGGAGGTTCTGGTTCCTTCGTTGATGAAATCGAGGAAGTCGAAAGAGTGGTCAGTGTAGATGACTACAGAAACATTACAAGTTTTGAAGATTTCATAAGGGAGGCTGTGATAAATGTCACAGTGGTAAAAAGAGATGGAGCAAGGTCATTAAATATCTATCATGATATCAACGGATCTTTCGGTGCTCCTCAGATGATCATCCTCAATGATCTCGTTTTAAAGGAAAGCACTCCATTGTTCGACATACCGATCGAAATTTTGGAATCTGTAAACGTTGTAATTGATCGTGATCATCTGGCAAAATTGGGAGCAACTTTTGCCGGGGGAATCCTGCGAGTGGTGACCAGTCAACCTGTTGCAGTGCCCGACGAATATTTAAATGATAAGTTCGGTTCGGTTTCTGGTTTTTATCGAACCACTGGCAAGAATGAACTGGCAAACCGATTTAACCCTTCCAGCCTCTTGCATCTGCTTACTGAAGAAGGAGTCACTTCCTTTGCCGAACAGGTTGAACTTGATGTAAAACCTCACCTTGAATTATTTCAGAAGGACGGGACCTACCACTATGTCTATAGTTTGAAAGAGTAGAGGACAGGTCGGGTAAGTCCCAGATTGTCATTTACCAGTTCAGCTGCCTCAGGCTGACAACGTCCTAACTTCTCAATATACAACCATATTTTCCTTATGAAATGACCAACATCACCAAACATCCGCCAAAATGCCAATTTTAGATTTTTTGCGACCATTTGTAGAATAATTTTTCGTCGGTGAGAGTTGCCTAGAATTTTTGCTTCAATGCAAGAAATTAGGTCAGTAGGTTTTGTTTGTGTGATGGTCGGGGCAGCTCTGACGAGCTGCTCCGAATCATCCATCATAGGGGAAGACTTTGTGGGTGAGGAAAGCTTTAGTCTTTTGTATATCGACACGGTAACTGTTCCGATTTCCACTACAAAGTTTGATTCTCTGATCACAAGTCAAAGTGGAAACCTGTTAATTGGAAATAACTCAAACGCGAACCTAGGTACCATTTTAGCTGACGCATTTTTTTTACTTGACAAGACAGAAGGGGTGATCTCGATAGGAGACGGTCTGAAGTATGACTCGATTACACTGAACTTGCCGATGGATGGGTATACCAATTATCTGGGGGAATCCGGGGTCTATAGGACCATCCTGGTTGAACAATTAACTGAGGAGCTAACAAGACTTGATGATTTCGCGCTATACAACAATTCCGTCGTAGAGGGTGTGGATGATGACCTGGAGCTGTTAGGAGAAAAGGAGTTTCTCTTCACTGAGGATCGCATTCGAAATCTGGAAATAAGTCTTGATTATCAATGGGGTCTCAAATTGTTTGATGCACTTAGGAATAATATTGAATTGCTAACGGCAGATCATGAATTTAAGGAACACCTCAAAGGGTTTCGCATAAGCTTTGCTGAAGAAGACACCCCGTTTATAGGCCTAAGAGCAGACAGCGTCTCCTTGACGATTCATACGTCTGACAACTTCACGACTCCACCGGAGAGTATCTCCTATGAATTTGATGTTGGATTCTCGCCTTATTTCACCAGGATAGATCAAAAGAACGTTCCAGAGGCTTTTTCCGGAGTTATGGGCCTCGAAGATGAGATATCATCTGATCAAACAGGTAACCTCTCATTAATAGCAAGTGGTCTTGGCTATGCAGTTAAACTTGATCTGGATCCCATCAGGAATTCATTTTTACTTATAGAAGATGCTCTGATGGTTTCAACGATCTTGGAAATGCAATGGCTGGAGGCTGGAGAAAATCAGCACCTGCCGGACACATTGCAAGCAAACTTGGTAGATGAGTCTTTCATTGACATAGCGGGGGAAACGCTGTACATGCATCTAACTAAGGAGGACGATTTTGAAAGGAACCGTTTCTACTCAATGGACATGACGTCAATCGTTGATTTGCTTCTTTCCTTGCCACAGGAAGAAAAGTATTTTCTGCTATTAACACTAAAAGATTTTAACACAACCATAACCACTGTCCTGCTTGCCGACCAATCTTTTGACAGTCACTTAAAAATCTATACAGTTTCAAATAATTAATTCATGAAAAGGCACTTAAAACTAGTAGTTGTAATGGCATTTGCACTTGCCTCTTGCACCGAGGACATATCCGAAGATAGCACAAATGGTAACTGGATCAAGTATTCAGATTATGAAGGAAACACACGCTCAGGAGCGGTAGGCTTTACGATTGGAGAATTTGCCTATGTTGGGCTCGGCACGGACGGAGAAGATTATCTGACCGATTTTTGGAGGTACGATCCGTCCAGAAATTTCTGGGAGCAAATGACCCCTTTTCCTGGAACTGGCAGAATATCCGCCATTGGTTTAAGTATTAATGGTAAAGGTTACGTTGGAACAGGTTTTAACGCGGATCTTGAGGTTGAGGAACTGGATGATTTTTGGGAATATGATCCGATTGCTAATTCCTGGACGCAAAGAGCTCGCTTCCAAGGAGGTGCCAGGTATTCGGCTGTAGCATTCACTGTTCTTGGAAAAGGGTATGTCGGGACAGGGTTTGATGGAAGCTACCTAAAGGACTTCTGGAGCTACGATCCAACCTCCGATTCATGGTCTCAAACAGTCAGTCTTTTTGGTTCGAAGCGAGAAGGTGCAGTTGCATTCGTTGTTGATGATGTGGCCTATGTTGGGGCGGGTATAAATAATGGACAGTTTTTATATGATTTCTGGTCTTTCGTTCCGGAATCTAACTCATGGAATGATCTGTCATTGACGGATGACGATGATACGTATGATGAATTCATTGCTGCAATGGGACGGCAAGATGCAGTAGCTATAGCCCTGGATGGTATCGCATACATTGCGACCGGCCTGGCAGGCTCATATTCTTCGGCAGTCTTTTCATACAATCCTTCGACCAATCGTTGGAGCGATGACTGGACTAGCTTCGAGGGAACATCGCGTGGAGAAGCTGTTTCTTTTGTAATCAATAACAAAGGCTACATAGTGTGTGGTCGAAGCGCAAGCCTGCGGCATGATGACATTTGGGGATTTGAACCGGACGAGGAGTATGAGGAATTCGATTAATACGACTTGTGTCTTATTGATTCTTTGCGGCTGTACACCTCTTTACTCTCAGTCAATTTCCGGCTCGGCCTACAACATTTTCGGTGTTGGATCACTCGATCAGTTTGGGCTGCTTCCCTTTCAGAGTATGGGGAATGCCGGAATCGGTTCAATCTCTGAAGAAAGTGTAAACCTGAAAAACCCAGCTTCCCTCAGTGCGGTTAAAGGACCCAACCAAATATTTGACATTGGGGTTTCGTACACATCTTTAAATCAACAATCATTAAGTGAGACTTTCAGTACCACCCACGGCGGACTCAATGGGCTTAACTACTGGTTTAGGGCAAGCGATAAGCTGTCTCTGAGTTTTGGTATTTCAAAGTTTAGCGATGCGACCTTTGACATCCTGGATTTTAATGTCGGCTCATCAGATCTGGACACCTACAGCGCCAGGTTCATAGGAGAGGGCGGGCTTTCTAATCTTTACGTCGCAGCTGGATATCAAGTAACCAAAAACTTGAGCCTCGGAATACGAAATAGTGTGCTCTCCGGAAGTCAATCATTGAGCGAATATTTGGTGCTGGACCTAATTGGTTCGCAAATCACGATCGTTCAAGACCGAAGGTTTGTCAAAGCCGTCCCCGACGTTGGGTTGCAATATAAAACGATGATTGCTCCGGATAAATTTGCAATTCTCGGAGTTGTGTACCGTCCGAATAGCTTGGTGAGCTACAAGGATGAGACGATCATGATCAACAGTAGTCAAGACAGTTTGGAGAAGATCGGCGAACGTGACTACCACATCCCAGAAAAGATCGGTGTTGGAATTGGTTTTAAATTTCCTCGGTGGGAGCTCAATGCTGATTTCGAATCAGAGCGATGGAGCACAAACGAAAGAGAAGAGAGTTATCTGTACAAAGATCGAACCCTTATTTCAGTTGGAGCGACCTACCAAAAAAACAGATTTTCCAATAACTACTTTGACAGGATGGCCTTTCGAGCTGGTGTTAGCTTTCAATCAAACTACGTAATAGTAAATCAGATTAACTACTGGAATCAATTATATACATTCGGTTTCGGGTTACCTTTTAGCAGAGGCATGATCAACCTTGGGTACCAGTACGCAACTGTGGGAACGAACCTTAATAACTTGGTAAAGGAAAAGTCTCACACTTTTTCACTCAGCTTCACATTTAAGGATATATGGTTCAGACGTGGAGTATATCGATAATCCAATCACCTATATTTCCGACAGGAACTTCTTGGCCGAGGACCGGTAATTCTTACCTATCGGAATTTTGTGATCGCTAATTTCAACTGATACTCCCTCAAAGGCCCTGACAAAATGCTTGTTTATAATGAAAGATTTATGAATTCGGATAAATTGAGGAGGTAGCGTCGCTTCGAGACTTTTGAGAGCTACGAGCTCCATCAATTTTTCACCACTAGATAAATGATAACGGGCATATTCACGCATTCCTTCAATAAATAATATATCGTTTGGCTGGATTCGATAGGTTTTATGATCGGCCTGAATAAGTAAAGTAGGTTCCAGAGGAATTGCTTGAATAGGTTTCGTTCCTAGTCGGCTCTTAACCTTATTTACAGCCGTAAGAAAGCGGTCAAATGGAAAGGGTTTTACAAGATAGTCAACAATATCAAGCTCGTAACCCTCGATTGCGTACTCTGAGTATGCTGTAGTAATTATTATGAATGGCTTGACAGTAAGGGTTCTTAGGAAGCTAAGACCGTTCATATCACTCATTTCTATGTCGGTGAAAAGAAGATCCACATTGGTCCAGGATACGTCGTGCACCTCTAAAGGTCCCTTGTACGTGCCTACAAGCTCAAGGTCATGTACCTTGGCTATGAAATTGGCAAGTAGCTCCCTTGCGGGCTGCTCATCCTCTATTACAACGCAATTAACACTCATTATTCACTTCCAATTCTAGCTTGACATCAAACTCCTTGGTGTCACTCTTTATTTCGAGCTTATACATGTCCCCATAAATTAGGTCAAGCCTTTTTCTTACGTTTTCGATTCCTATCCCGTTATTTTTCCCCGTTTCTATCACCTGTGTACTCGCAAAACGTTCGTTATCCGGGATGCTGTTTTTCACCCGAAATCTCAATTTTCTGCTTATCACCTGGATCGAGATCCTAATCCATCCATCGTTGTCCTGGTCTATCTTGCTATGCTTGTAGCTATTCTCTACGAACGGCATCAGTAGTAGTGGACTGATCTTCACATCAGACCCGTCGTACATGAATTCCACTTTTTCGTTCCCAGGGTCCTTTATTCGTTGAAGTTCAATGTAATTCTCGATGTGCTTCACCTCCCTTGACAACTGCACCTTCGTTTCATCAAAATCATAGATAATATAACGAAGCATTTCTGAGAGTTTTATAATGACAGAGCCCACCTTGTCCGACTTGTTGATGGCAAGAGAGTAAATATTGTTGAGTGCATTGAAAAGGAAATGTGGATTGATCTGTGATTTCAGAAAGTTAAGTTCCTGGTGAAGGAGTTCTGCCTTTACCGACGCAACTTCCAGTTCTTTCTCCCTTGCCCGTTCCTGGAACCTGATTAGGCTGGAAATGAGGATGCCAATAAATGAAAAAAGTGTGATGGGGATGTTTCGGGCAGCTTTGAAGCCAACAGGTCTGCCACTCCAATTTGCTGGCCCAAACTGGCTAAACCGTTCGGTGTTCATCAGCACCGAATTTGCAGCATCGCCAACGACGAAAACTGCTCCAAGTAAAGATACAAGAGAAAGTAAGTACAGCCACTTCATGCCTTTGAAGCTAAGTTTGGGTATAAGAACCAGATAGTTGAGGTAAAATGCAGATGCCAAGATGCCTACCATGGTAGCCCTGTAGAGAAGGAGGCTCTCGACAAAAGGGGGAATTGGCATAATCCAGAATAGAACAGCGATCGTTATCCACGCCACTGAATGGATCATCAGCTTGTTAAATACAATGATACTCTTGGCCACGTTCAAAGTTAGCCATATTGCTAGCGCAAAGGATCAATAACCTATGAACGGGTGTGCTATTTCAACGAATGCAGCATTTAACTCAATAATCGAAAGAACCCACCCTTATTGAGATTCAAGTGCCATTTATTGAAAAGATTTTCAATCATGAAGGTCATAAAAAAGCTTTGTTTTTATGATGAACAAAGTAGCCGGAATAGAATTGGTCCTTATTTCGTTTTTACTGCTTGGCGTTGATTTAAATGCTCAGGTTCACCCAGAGCTAAGGATTGACAAGCAGTATCATAGCAAGTTTCTCTACAATATTCTCAAGGACTTAAGCAAGACCTATGGGTTGACTTTTGACTATGACTCCGAAGAAGTTGAAAATCGTCGAATTCCATATGCCTCATTTAATGATAAAACGTTAACCGAAGCACTTGATTTTCTGCTTGGTCCACAGGAGATCAAGTTTACCTTTCTCGGGAATAATACGGTTCTTATCAGAAAAAATCTGAACGAAATCCAGGCGATTACAAGACCGACCAGATCCAATCTGAAAATTGAAGGTGTGGTATATGAGAAAGAAACAGGCGAGAGCCTACCATTTGCCACAGTTCAAGTACTGGGAGAGAGGTTTGGTACCACCAGTAATGTAGATGGCTATTTTACATTACAAAGTGTTCCCAGTGATACATCCACTCTCACCGTGCAGTACCTGGGTTTTCAGACTAAGATCTTTAAACTGTATCCCGAGTTGGTAGGGCAGGGGAAGATTGAGATTGATATGACGGTGCTTTCCACTCAATTGCGTGAGGTCGTTGTTTCAGAAAAAAAGGAACACATGATGCGAGCCACGGATAAAATCAGCATGGTGTCTGTTTCCCCACGTCAGCTGTCGGGTCTACCAAGCCTGGGTGAAAAGGACATTTTTCGATCCATGCAGCTTCTGCCCGGCGTGAGTGCTACCAACGAAACTTCTTCGGGGCTCTATGTTCGAGGAGGAACACCTGATCAGAACCTGGTTCTTTTTGATGGTTTTAATGTGTACCACGTAGACCATTTTTATGGTTTCTTCAGTGCGTTCAACGCTAATGCTGTAAAAAGTGTGCAATTGTATAAAGGTGGTTTTGAAGCCAAGTATGGTGGCAGGATCAGTAGTGTAGTCAATCTTACGGGGAGGGATGGAAATGAATATAAATCAGCAGGCTCCTTTGGATTTAGTGCTCTGAGTTTCAATGGGTCTTATGAAACTCCTTTTTCAGGAGGAAAAGGCTCAGCTTTTGTCGCCTTGCGGAGATCCTACACAGATGTGATTAGAAGTGGTATCTACAACGATATTTTCGACCTATTTCAGGAAGAGACTGATGCACCTGTAGCTGCAGGCAATGGACCAGGAGGTGGGAGGTTTGGTCAACTACAATCGGAGCCTGCCTTTCATTTTTACGATCTCAATGCAAAAGTGAGCTTTAGACCTTCTAACAAGGACATTTTTGCCGTCTCTCTCTACAACGGAAAGGACAATCTTGACAACTCAAACGATTTTAACAGTTCACAGTTTGGAGGTGCTTTTGGGGGCGGAGGAAACTCTTTCAACAATGAAACGGTCGATCTCACAGATTGGGGAAATGTGGGAGCAGGATTGAAGTGGAGCCGTCAGTGGAATGACCGACTATTTTCCAACTCCAATCTTTCTTACTCGAATTACTTCTCCAACAGGGAGCGATTTACCTTGGCTGAAATATCAACACAAGACAGCACGTTCACCCTTCGGACTGGAACAGTCGAAAACAATGATGTGCGTGATATCAACATCAAGTCGGAGTGGGAATATACGCCTTCGGAAATTCATGATATCGGGTTTGGGTCTGAGATCATCTTCAGCAATGTGGACTACCTCCAAGTTCAAAATGATACGACAACGATCCTTGACAGGCATGATGCAGGAACGATTGCAGCTGTCTATGTGCAGGACGATTACAGATTGACCGCTGATCTGACTATCTCACCTGGTATTCGATTCACCTACTACAACAACACCTCACGAACGTACATCGAACCTCGGCTTGCGCTAAGCTACCAATTTTCGGAAGAATTGAGATTGAAAGGAGCTTGGGGAAGGTATAATCAATTCGTCACCCGCGTTGTGAGAGAGGATGTCTCACAGGGGAACAGAGATTTTTGGCTTTTAGCAAATGAAGAGCTGAATCCCGTCAGTTCCTCGACCCATTATATTGCCGGACTGAGCTACGAGTCCAACGCCTTTCTTTTTGATGTCGAAATATATCGCAAGGACATGACTGGACTATCTGAATATACCTTGCGATTTTCAAACAACATCAGAAACCGTTCGACGGAAGTCTCAGAGCTTTTTTACGAAGGAACCGGACATTCGCAGGGTATAGAATTTCTCTTACAGAAGAAGTTTGGGATGCATACCGGGTGGATTTCCTATACATTAAGTGAGACAATACATGATTTTCACGAACTTTCGCCTTCACCATTCCCTGCACTCCACGATCAAACCCATGAATTCAAGGTAGTAGAAAACCTCCGACTGAGGAATTGGACATTAGGAGCAACATGGGTTTATGCAACAGGAAAACCATTTACAGAGCCAATTGGAAGTTATGAAATCAGTCTTCTAGATGGAAACACAGGAACTTACATAAGTGTTGGTGAAAAAAACGGCCAAAGGCTCAGCAACTATCATAGGCTCGATCTTTCAATTACCTGCGATTTTGATTGGGAAACAAGCAAGGCTCAAATCGGGTTCTCGGTATTCAATGTGTATGACAATGTGAATGTGTGGTACAAGACCTACGACTTCATTGATGAGGACTTAATCGAAACTGATGTGACCACGTTAGGGTTTACGCCAAATCTGTTTTTCAACATAAAATTTTGACTGATGAAGCTAGTAGCATGCATAGCCAGTGCATTAATTCTATTTATCGGTTGTGATGACGCAACCGATATCGATGACGGTAAAAGGCTGATTGTTGAAGGTTACCTGTATGAGGGACGTCCGGTTCGAGGAATTAAGATAAGTGAGTTAGTTCCTTTGATTTCGGATGAACAGGAAAGCTATCGCGTTGAAAATGCACACGTAATCATAAGAGCTTCGGATGGAAGAGAGTATGAGTTATCGGATGATCAGACCGAACCTGGATCCTATTTCAGTGACGAACTGATAATAGCCAGAGGTCTCATCTATGAGCTAGAAGTTCAATTCGATAACCAACGAGTTTTTGCCACGACTTCTGTTCCAAGTTCTCCGACAGGTCTTGAGATCAGCAGCGATACAATAGAAATCGCTCAAATAAATGAATTCACTGACATCATCAATCAAAGAGACAGGGAGGACATTTCGATCGGCTGGGAGAACGATGAGGGAAATCCTTATTTCGTTAAAGTTGAAAACCGCCAGGGGACGGAGCTTATTTTTAATCTCAGTCTTCCTGATGGATTTGAAAACGCTTTTGAGTTCATAACAGAGCCTACAACTTCTGATTCCTACTTTTTGCGTGGTACTGTACTTGAGAGATATGGAACCCACGATGTTATTCTCTTTTCGCTAAACCAGGAATATGCAGACTTATATAATACATCTGGCGAGGATTCCAGGTCTTTTTCGGAACCGTTAACGAACATTGAAAATGGCTTAGGGATTTTTACGGCGTTCAGTAGTGACACTGTTCAATTCACCATTATAAAACCTTAGCAGCTATGAAGAGACTCTTACTGGTACTTCACACCACCTTGACCCTTTCCGTTGCAATGGCTCAGCGTCCTTCAATGGGTGGAGGTTTAGGACCGGAGCCTATCAAAGCCGAAGAGCTGGCAGAGATCCTGTTTTTGGAGCCAGAGAAAATCACGAAGAAAATCAAGCTGAAGGGACCCGAAGAAAAGCTCTTTTGGAAATTGACAAGTGATTACAATCAGGAAATTGACAGCATTCAGATTATAAACTTCAAGACCCTGGAGGAGGCCAACCGAGATTTACTGAGAGCCCAGGCAAATGCCATGCGAAACAGGGATCCTCGAGCTATGCAATCAAACCTAATTGAGATTTCTAGAAAAATAGACCCGGTACTAAAGGCCAGCCGCCAGGCAAGGGAGAAATTGGTGAGTCGCGTGCAGATGATTGTGGACAGGAAACAGTTTCAGAAGTTCGAGAAAATCTTATCCAGGGAAGTTGAGAATCTTAAACCCCGAATGTCTCAGGGGAGGCGGCCTTCCGGACGTACCGGTCAAGGTTCGAGGTTCTAACCCTAACTCGAGGTGCGATGGCTCTTGTAAACGCAAATGATTTGGACTGCTAATGGAATACCTTATCCAACTGGCACTTCTTATTATTCCAAAAACTATGGCCTCTTCGTTTGTTTTTACGTCTTGAATGGTGAAATTTAGGGAGGTCAGTGAACAAAGAAATTCCTCAGTAACAGCTTAGCGCAATGGAAGATGCCATTTTGTATGATAGGTTACAATTTGCCTTCACTATAACCTTTCACTACCTGTTCCCACAACTCACAATGGGGCTTTCTCTGCTTATTGTGATTCTCAAGTCAGTCTCGATAGTTAAGAAAAGTCCGCTTCACAACCTGGCAGCTCGATTTTGGATAAAGATATTCGCCATCAATTTTGTAATGGGTGTGGTTACCGGGATTCCTATGGAGTTTCAGTTTGGTACCAACTGGGCAAAATTTTCAGAACTGACAGGAAGCATTGTTGGTCAGACGCTGGCGATGGAAGGGACCTTTTCCTTTTTTCTGGAAAGTGCCTTTATAGGAATCATGCTTTTTGGTGAGAAAAAGATGAGCCCCAAAATACATCTGTTATCCTGTGTTTTGGTGTTCGTAGGCTCATGGCTAAGTGGCTTTTTCATACTTGCAACGCATGCGTGGATGCAACATCCGGTCGGACACGTGATGGGGGAAAATGGAGAATTCATGCTCACAAGTTTCTCAGCATTGTTTACCAATCCCTGGCTCTTTTGGGAATATCTCCATACCATGATTGCTGCCGTTGTTACAGCTTCATTTGTAATGGCTGGAATTGGCGCTTTCTACATGCTATCGGGGACCAGTCAAGAGTTCGGAAAACTCTTTTTAAAGGTGGGAGTCATTGCTGGCTTTGTGTCTTCCAGTTTGGTGGCTTTTCCGACAGGAGATCAGCAAGCTAAAAACGTGGCTGAAATGCAGCCTTCGACTTTAGCGGCAATGGAAGGTCTTTTCGAAACACAGGAGGGAGCAGGAATCGTGCTGATTGGTCAGCCTAATATGAAACAAAAGCGAATCGATAATCCGATTCATATTCCTTATATCTTAAGCTTAATCACCTACAAGCGGTTTGATGCTGAAGTAAAGGGGATGAATGAGTATCCTTCGGATGAATTACCATCGAATGTTCCCTTGTTGTACTATTCGTTTCATATCATGGTTGGGTTGGGGACCCTGTTCATACTGCTAATGTTCGTGGCTTTGGTTCAGCTATATAGAAAAAAGTTATATCACCAGAGAAGGCTATTGTGGATCTTAATGGCAGCCGTTCCCTTTCCCTACATTGCAACCACAGCCGGTTGGATGACGGCCGAACTCGGTAGACAACCTTGGCTGGTTTACGGGCTGATGAGAACGGTCGATGGCGCCTCACCAAGTGTTTCTGCAGGAAATACACTCTTTACTTTGATGGGTTTTGTTGGACTCTATTTCTTGCTTGGCACGCTGTTTCTATTTCTGGTGGCGAGAATCGTAAAGAAAGGCCCGGAAGATGAAATTGCTACAAAATATGATGAATAACCTATGGAAGTAACATGGCTCTATATCATGGCATTCATGTTTATCATGTATGCGATTCTTGACGGCTTTGATTTTGGAGCCGGAATGATCCACTTATTTCTGGCAAAAAATGAAAAAGAGAGTATGCTTATTAAGAGAAGCATAGGACCCTTTTGGGACGGGAACGAAGTGTGGCTTGTAGCCTCAGGTGGTCTGCTATTTATGGCTTTCCCAAAGCTCTATGCCTCGTTTTTCAGCGGCTTTTATCTACCGCTTATGATGGTTCTGTGGCTTATCATGGGGAGGGGCATTAGCCTGGAACTGAGAAATCAGTTGGATAACCAGATCTGGAAGGCGCTTTGGGACAAAATATTTGGGATATCGAGCCTTTTGTTGGCTTTAATTTTTGGAACTGCATTTGGCAACGTTCTCAGAGGTGTCAATTTAGGGGGTGTTGAGAATGGAGTCTCACTTTACGAACCTCACTTTTTCTTTGCACCTCTGTGGACGGATTTTGCTCATTCAGAGAATCCCGGGGTGATTGACTGGTTTAGCCTGTTCGTTGGTGTTATAGCTGTTCTGGTTCTGATTGTGCATGGCGGTAACTGGGTGCTTTTGAAAATAGAAAGCCCATTCAAAAAGAGGGTGCGAAAGTTCACATTCATAATTGCTTTGATCGTACTCATGTTGATGGTCATTTCATTTTTCATCGTTCCGACAGTCAGGCCTACTATCTACGACAATTTTTCAAATAGTAAGCTATTGCTTCTTATTCCGTTTGTCAGTGTGGTAGCATTGATCCTAAGTGCCATTTTCCAAAAGATGGAACGAGAGCTGGCTGCTTTTTTGTCAAGCAGCCTGTTCATTGCCGGAATGTTCATTTCAGCTGTTGTCAGTATTTATCCAGCGGTCTTACCGAGTACCAATAACGTCAATCCAGACCTTACTATTTTCAACACATCTACAAGCAGTTACGGACTCAATATTGGTCTGACCTGGTGGATAGTGGGGATTCTACTCATCAGCGGTTATACCTTCATGGTGCACTGGATGTATAGAGGTAAGATTGCTGATGATGCCAATATCTACAAGCAGTACCATTAACACGACGGAACTTTGGTTGAGTGAGTGTAAGCTCAATTTGTCGCCTTTTGTGTCGAGAAACAGAGCAAATTAGCCGACTGCATCTGCAGGGCGTTTTAGGGAAGGGATATCCCTGCTGTCTTACTTGGAAATATGAATCCGGTACCCTTCACTCAGATCGAAGATTCACTATGGGATTTAGTTTTACCGCACGAATTATGAGGTGGCTTATGGTAATCAGTACTATTATGCCAATAAGTAAAACACCCATAATAATGGGAGCCAAGCTCATATCCACTCGATAAGCAAATTCACTTAGCCATTGTTTCATCAAAACCCAGGAGACGGGCGAGGCGACCACCGCTGAGAACAAAATCAAGAGAAAGTAGAGTTTTAATTCGGATAGATACAGTTTTAACTCTCCTGCGCCCAGCACTCTCCTGATGGCCATTTGTTTTAGTGCAAGACTTACGTTGAAAGACACCAGTCCGTACAATCCGAACATAGCTAGAAATATTGCTACATAAGTAAACAATTGGATCAGAAATCGGAATTGTTGATCTTTTTGGTATAGAGAATCTAGGTGCTCGTCTACGAAGCGGTAAGTAAACGGAAGATTGGAGGATATTTTTGTCCATTCTTTATCAAGTGCTTCAAGTGTGTTATCAATTCCCTCCGAAGTTACCCTTACGTAGATGTGCTCAATATTAACGCTTGGGTTAAATATTACCAGCGGAAGTATTTGGGAGTGTGTTGATGCGTAATTGAAGTCCTTAACCACCGCGATAACGTTTCCCTCAAGTATCTCTCCAACTTGCATACTGATACCCAATGCTTCATGAGGAGCTTTCTGTAATATTTTCAGAGCTGATTCATTAATAACCAAATCCCGGCTGTTGTATGGAAATTGTGATCTTGAGAATTCTCCTGCGATCAGTTCGACTCCCAGTTGGGGTAACCATTCAGGACTAGCAGCAACGATGTGCATCGGAAATCCTTCTTCATGATCATATCCATCGGGACGAACAGGGACATTTCCGTGATTGCCATCGAGCAAACTGCTGGAGAACGAAATGCCTTTTACACCAGATATGCTAGAAAACACCGACTTAAATACAGGTGCCCGGTCGATAGGCACATTTCCACCGGTTTCAATGACCAAAAGTTGCTCTTTGTCATATCCTAGATCTTTGATATGAATATAGTCCAGTTGATTATTTACAACAATGGATGAAGTTATGAGAGTGAGAGCGATAGAAAACTGGAGGGTTATAAAGACCTTTCGGATCATCGAGCTTTTCCTACCCTTTCTAACCTCTCCTTTGAGCGCCGAGAGCATGTTTACTTTCCAGGCATTCCATGTGGGAAAAGAACTTGAAATGAGGCTAAGGGGGATTGCTAGTACCAAAACAACGAATAGGTGAACGAGAAAATGTTGGTTTGAATCAATGTACTCCCGGACTATAGTTTCATATATCAACAGTGAGAACAGCGAACTGACAGATACTATCAGAATCGTCTCTATCAGAAATTGATAAGAAACGTGTGTTTTTTGAGCTCCCAAGACCTTTCTCAATCCCATTTCCTGAGATCTGTTTATAAGTCTTGCAGTGCTTAGGTTGATGAAATTTAACAGCGCAAGAACAAGTAGAATAGCAGCAATGGCGATAAGGGACCATACGTACCCCATCGTCCCCGATCTTACTTGATCGTTGTTATACGCACTAAAGTAAACTTCTTCCAGAGGCTGAATCGTGAAGGTAAACCTGTCAGCGATGTTTTCCGGAAGGTTTTCCTTGGTAAAGACACTCAATTTTCTCTCTAACTCTTCCTTATTAGCCTCATCCTCAAGCAGTAAGTACGTATGAAAGGACGCCCAAGACCACTCGTTTAAGTCAACCGGGTATCCAGCAGGAACCTCAAATGCATGGAAAGGAATAACTATTCGTAAGTCAAGATGAGATCCTGAAGAATTGGTATTCAGGACACCCGTGACTTGAAGAAGTTTCTCATCATTGAACCTTATTGTTTGTCCAATAGGGTCTTGATCACCAAAGTACTTTGTTGCCAGCTCTTCGGAGAGGAGGACTGAATTTTCATTGTTCAATGCTGTTCGTTTGTCACCATATTTTAGTTTGAAAGAAAAAACATCAAACAATGTAGAGTCGGCGTAGAAGACCCCGGTTTCATAAAAGGACTTGTTACCTACTTGAACGATATCGTTATCAGAGTATCTAAAGCGAACAAAGCGCTGTATTTCTGCAAACTCTGAGTACAGGGTGGGTCCCGCTGGGGGGCCAGAGGTAGAAAAAACTCGTGCCCCAGGCCTTCCGCTCGGACGTTCATCGAAGAGCAGCCGGTATATCCTATCTTCTTTCTGATGAAAGCCATCTACCTGTAGCTCTGTGATCGTCAAGTTAAAGATCGTCAGGCAGCTCACGAGACTTATGGTAAGTCCAAGAACATTTATTGCAGTGAACAACTTGTTTTTCGAGAGGCTTCTAAGTGAGGTTTTTAGATAGCTTATTAACATCGGTTTTAAGGGTTTGGTTAGTTACAGTTACCTCGTAAAGGCATGGGTGAAGCTGGTTCAATCTATACTCTCGACAAATCAATCAATTTGATGAATCCTGCGTAAGAAGTTTTCCTAATCCCTTTTTGCTCTGACCCATCCAATGTTCAATCCACTGCTCATTCCAATGTGTTGACATATATCTAGGTTCCATTCGAGAATCATAGATTCCTTTTGCCTTAAGCAGGAGGTTTCGAGCTGCATATGTTGATATGAAATCTCTATTACGGATAAGTCTTACCGCAAGAATTACATCCAGCAGAGGGTTGTTGTAATCATTGCGAATTCCACTTTTGATCTCATCCAACTCCTTTTTCTCATACTCTGATTTCAGCGCTTCATTCTCTGATGAGTAGTTACGAAAAGCATAGATCAAAGACTGCAGCGCATGAAAATCAGAGCGAATTTGGGGAGTCATGTTATCCACCTTCCCAAACGCTTTATCAAAATTGTCCTGGGAAGCCTTGAGAATGGATGTTTTGGTTATGGCTTTATCCGCGTAACCTTCGGGAATAGAAAAAGTCAATTGCGTATAAAAGTAACTCGACCAATAGTTCGGAAGCCACTCGTTAGGGGATCGGTCACCAAGGTCACTTAGCATCTTTGCAGCTGTAAGCCAATCACCGAAGGTTTCTCCATCGGTGTACGCGTCAAACCCTTTTTTCATTTCAATTTCCAGAGATTTGTCTTGACTTAAAGATGCCAAGGCAAGTGCGGATCCAAGCGTTGACAGGAGAATTACTTTTTTCATGGGTTTGTTTGTTTTAAGTTATTATATGCGTTTTGCGCTGATGTTGGATTGCTGCGTTATGATTCTCAGTGCAGAGGCCCTATCGCCTTTCAATTCGAATTTCACAGTTACAGAAGGAGCTCCTCCAGGAGAAAATTCTGCTTCACCAATCCGATTGAGTGGTTTTCCAAACTCTCCCTTTCTTCCGATTTGTAGCATCTTTCTCATATTCAGATCTACGACGAAAATTTCATCGCTGTCTTGTCCAAATCGATAATCTCCCATAAACATCTGCCTTTCCTCTTCGCTTATTTCCAGGTTAACTGGAGCAAGGTCCGCATCGCCAAGTCTTTCCAAATAGGAAATCAATTTTTCGCTACGGCTTTTTTCAGTTGGTGTGGTTTGTCTTCTTAACCGATTTTTAGCGTGTTGCAATAGAGTAATTCCGTGTGGTCCTGATATCCTTTGAATACCTGGGGAAACCTCGATCATTCCCTTCACAATATCATACTGCCCAAGCATGGCAAAGGTGAAAATGTCGGGCCGAGCGCCCTTTTCCATTAGAAAGTTTGCAATATCCACCCTAGCCATGTGTGAGGCAGCTCCTAAAGCGGTTTCGAAATCACCAAATCCCCAGTCCCATGATGCATTGGCAAGTTCAGGTCTTCTTTCGACCATTTCCTTCACTTCATCAAATCGACTGTGAGCGGCGCTCACTACACCTTTTACTCCCTCGTCGTCAATAGCCGGATACCTATAAAAAAGATCATTGTCTTGAAATCCACTTCTTGCAAACCCTGACGATAATGCTATACCCGGACTGGAAAGTCCAATGACTCCTAGGGTAGAACCCTTGATAAATGTCCTTCTGGAATTTTTCATAATTCAACTTATTGATTGTGGATAATACGGATGATTTATAGAACCAAGAGCGGTAATTATCCGAACCAAGGGGATTTTTTGGTCAACTTGAAGAAATTGCGGGCTAACTGATACTCTGGTCATATCCAGTATGTTACTTTTATCACAAGACTCCTATTTTTTGCGGTCAGGCTTTCTGGAAGATAATTGTCTGAGTAAACGAGGAAGATATCAGACATTGGTTTGAACCTCCATTGAAAACGACTGTTGATATTTAAATTTTCCCACTGCGTGTTCAACTGAACGAAGGTTGTCCAGAACATCGCATTGGAAAAAGAGATTTCTGCTACAGGCCCCAACAAATGGAGTGTACTACTCTCCAGTGGAGATGGAAGCTGTATGTCGTTGATTTCGTACGATAGACCAAAATTTCCCCAAGGTTGAACCCGGTAATTCACACGGTTGACAAGGTTCTTGCGGGTTCCATTGTAAAATGAACCAATTCTTCCGCTTGTAAACAATGACACTTTTTTTCGCGGATCTGTCCGAAAGAAGAACCCGATGCTTTGATTAATAAAATCGTCCTTTGGGAAGGGTACGTCTCCAACTATGAATGAACTGAACGGTAGGTTGTCATATTCGTGGAAATAGCTTATCTCGAACTCATTCTGATTCTTGAAGTTCAGGTAATAGAATAACCCTGCAAAAGTTGCTACAAGCTGTCCGTTTTCATCCGTGCGCACGTTGGATGAGAATCGCGGGCCGTGAAGATTGATTTTTTCAGATTCTGGATAAGAGTCATAAAAGAGAGAGTAACCAAATTGGGTGAACCCAATTCTGACGGTCGTATCATTTTCAGCATCGTAGTTGACTAGTCTAGGAACAAAACCAACATCTGTCAAATAATTCTGGCCAACACTATGAACGCTAAACCGACTAAATAACTTCTTTGTAGCATATCGGGCAGAGGCAGATAAGGTTCCTTCATGTTCAAGATCGCCAGGATTGAAGGATTTGTTGTATCCAACCTCTGCGCTCCATTTGCCATCAGGAGTCAGTAGTTTGAAGTTTGCAGCAGCGATGCTATTGTAAGAATTTTGCAGGCTATTTTCGTCCCGACCAATTTTTCTTCTGTCAACAAACAAGGCATTGAATGAAGAACGTTGGCCCACTCGGAATTGATAGGATCCAACCGTATAATTTTGAGCATTAATCCCTTCTTTTGATGCAGTCCGAACATTTAAGAAGCCAATTCGTGATTTGTCCGAGACATTTCCTGTAACCCGCATGCCATAAATGATTGGGACCGTCTGCCCACCTACAAGGCCTATTCTTCTTGAAAAGAATGGATTGATGCTCCGGATACCAAATGAGGTGAATAGATCGCTATTTTCAAGAAAAAACCCTCTTCTTTCCGGAAAGAACAAGCTAAACCGGGTCAGATTGGTTTGCTGTATGTCAACGTCGACTGTGGAAAAATCAGGATTGATGGTAAGATCCAGGTTGAGCGAGGGTGTGATGGCTACTTTGGCATCAACACCTACATTGTGTGTTGTTTTAAGAGCTTCCATCGCCTCAAAGTCTTTGCTAAGTGAACTGGATGCGTAAGGAAGCAGGTTTACCGAACCGTTTTTGATCGAAGGTGGTCTTGCACTCCAGTGCAATAGTCCGGTGTAGCCGAGATCAATAGTGTTGAAGTTTACAGGCACCTGGTTCCATGACGAATACACGTTGTTTTTCATGTCATTGCGCACAATATTGAGGCCCCAAACCTGGTTATTAGGATCGTAGCGAAGTGTTCGAAACGGAATAGCCATTTCAACGTACCAAACTGAGTCAGCTATGGTCGTTTTGGAGAACCATTTGTTGTCCCAGTTCTCATCGATAATCGTATTTGATCCTCTAATTCTGATCAACCCTTCCATTTGGGCACCACCTGCATTCACACCGAAGAAAAAGCCACTTGATTTTTCATTGACAGGGTCAAGAACTACGCCGATTCCATCGCTTCCGAAATGCTCATCCGGCTTGTCACGCTTCAGCGTTCGGATGACATGCGCGTTGTTTTGTTCAAAACATTGAATTCCTATGTATAGGAATGCATCATCAAAAGCCATTTTCACGACGGTCTGTGATTTGGCAAGCCCCGAATCAACTGGCCATTGGTTAATGAAGTGATTTAACTCATCCAAGCCATCCCAGAGAGGTTCATCCAAAACCCCATCAATAGTAGGTCTCCCAACGACTTTGGTGATCTGAGCGCTTCGTTGTGCATGCAATGATCCGATAATCAGAGAAAAAACAAGAAGAGGCAAGAGGGTCTTTGACATATCTATTTTTGACCGCTCAAACGGGAAGAGAAAAGTACGAGATCAATCTTTATCTCAAACCACTCATCTATGTGGTGAAGAGGTGCAAACGTTATCCTAAATAAGACGGTCCCTTAACGCATTTTCCACTGACTCGCGATACTTGGCGCCGATCGGAAACTCATCCTTTCCCATCTCAAGATCATTATTGGTAAAAGCTGTAACCTTATCGAGGTTTATGATGTAAGAGCGATGGCATCTCACAAACTTTTCATTTGGCAATGCCTTTTCAAGATAGCTTAGTTTTTGATAGCTAATGAGAAATTGGTCTTGGATAAAGATCTTCACATAGTTATTGAGGCCCTCTATGTAGTAGATATCGTCAAAGACAACTTTTACCATTTTTCCGTCTACTTTTAAATAGACATGATCCGGGGCCTCACTGCTAGCCGTAACCTCAAAAAGCCTGTTAACAGCCTTTAGGAATCGTTCTTGTGAAATGGGCTTAAGCAAGTAGTCCACTACATTAAGCTCGTAACCGTCTAAGGCAAATTCGCGGTAGGCAGTAGTGATAATGATCTTGGGTGGATTGTTCAGGCTTTTCAAAAAAGACAGTCCACCTATCTCTGGCATTTCAATATCCAAAAAGATCACGTCAACTGATTGCTGGCTCAGAAAGCTAGCCGCCTCAATTGCATTTTGACATTGGCCCAGAAGCTCAAGTTGAGTGAAAGGACTAATGTATGTCTCCAAGATCTCTCTGGCGATTTGCTCATCGTCGACTATCAAACATGTGTGTTTTTTCATACCAAATCCAAAATCAGTGTGGCAATAAATTGATTTTCTTCCTTTGTGCAATCGAGTTCATATCGGCCTGGAAAAAGTAGATCCAGCCTTCTTTTGAGGTTTTCTATTCCCAGCCCGCCTTTTTCATCGCTTTCGGATTTCCCCAGGCTATTTCTTACCTCGTAGCGAAGCAGGTCTTCTGTGCAATCCACAATGATCGTCATCCAGCCTTCGTCGGTGCTTTGATGAATACCGTGTTTGAAACCATTCTCAACAAACGGTAATAAGATTAGGGGTGGGATAGAAAGGCTTTTGATTTTTCCTTTGACATCCAGTTGGACTTTGAATCGCCCTTCAAAGCGGACATTTTCCAAAGCGATGTAGCGTTTAATCTGATCGAGTTCTTTTGTCAACGGAATTTCCGACTTATCTGCATCGTACAAAATGTAGCTCATTAATTCGGAGAGCTTCATTATCAATTCAGGAGTCTTGTCAGACTTCTTCAATGCAAGCCCGTAAAGGTTGTTAAGAGTATTAAAGAAAAAATGAGGATTAATCTGCGATCTTAGATACCCAAGCTCTGCTTCAAGTTTTTCGCTTTTGAGTTTATCCGCCATACGTTCGGAAGTAATCCACCGGGTAACGATTGTCATCCCAATTATGAAAACCATTGGTGACGTTATAAGCATTGCATCTCTCAAAATTCTAAACGCTTCCCAGAATTGACCGGGATCCCATCCGGGAAAAATGATTTCATACGCAAAAGCAAACATCATGATCCGATGAAGCAGCGCGCCAAGTAAGATTGTTATACAAGTAAAGACAATATAGCGAGTCAGGTGACGGTGAATTAGTAGCTTCGGAAGCAGTACAAAGTAGTTAAAGTAAACGGCTAGCAAACGCCCAGGCAAAAGGGCCAGCTCCAGGTAAAAAGCTGATTTAAACTCATTGGCGTACCCTCCCTCAACAAAAGTGAAGATGGCCATATAGAAGATCCAGAAGATGATGTGGTAATAGAGTTCTTTCTTCAATTCCAAACTGCTTTTCCATTCAAATTTAGAGAAAGGTCCAGGCACAGTATGCTAACAAAGCAGACGGAGTTTTGGTTACAGAAGACTTTTACCATAGGAGGGGGCTTGTTTGCATAAACTTTATGCCAATTGGTGTAAAACCGAACTTGTAGAGTTGAAATGACCCGTACTTTGACTGTGACTAAACAGCACCTAAAAGGATGAAGAACTTTTTTCTGCTTTCGGTATTGCTCTTATACATAGACTGTAGCGGCCAAGATAACCTGCCTCGAAGGGCTTATTGGGGCGTGGAGTATAAGGATGCAGATGGAGGAGGTGTACAGCTAACATCTGTTGCAAAGGACTATGGCTTTGGTAAGTCCGAACTAAAAGCAAACGACATCATCATATCTATAGGTAATTCGGAAATAAAGAAAAGGAGTGATTTGAGAGTAGCGCTAGGAGGTAAAAATGAAGGAGACCAATTAAGTATTCGGTATAGGAGAGAGGGGAAAGTAAGGACCGCAACGCTCACAGCCACTCCTTTTCCTTACGAAAAGGTAGATGGTATCGACTTTGAGTACGGCTCATTCAAGACCTCAGCCGGAGATCATCTTAGGACCATTGTTTCCAAGCCAGAAAATGTCTATAACCGGCTACCAGCAATTCTGTTTGTTCAGTGGCTTTCCTGTGATGCTATCGATGTCCATCCGCGGTACAAGGATGGGAATATGCAACTAATTCACGATTTATCGAAGGCGGGTTACTTGGTAATGAGAACGGAAAAACCTGGTGTTGGAGACAGTCAGGGAAGAGATTGTGGGTCTTATGGATTCAACGAAGAACTGAAGGTTCATCAGGAAGCCCTCGAGATTCTTCGAAGAAGATCAGATGTCGATATAGATAACATTGTTTTGTTTGGTTCAAGCATTGGTGGTACTATGGCACCCATCCTGGCGCAAGGTCAGTCCCTGAAAGGACTGATCGTTACAGGGTGTTATTACAAAACATGGTACGAACATATGCTTGAGATCGAAAGGCGAATTTCATTTCTTAGTGGCGATACGCCAGCCGAAACGAACAATAAAATGAGGCTTTGGAGTAAGTTTTATTCCTACTACCTGAATGATAAAATGACTCCTGGGGAAATTCTGGAGAAGTATCCTGAATTTGAGGAGGTTTGGGAAGGTGCTCCAGCACATCAATATGGCCGTCCTGTTTCCTTTTATATGGAAGCCAATGATCATAACGTTCCAGCTTATTGGGATCAATTGAATGTACCTGCATTAGTGGTCTACGGCGAATATGATTACATCATGAGCCGACAAGATCATCAAATGATCGTCAATGCCTTAAACAGAAAGCAAAAAGGACTAGGAAGGTTTTTGGAAATAGCTGGAGCTGATCATGGCCTAACCGTCTACGAAGATCAACAGGCGGCCTTTGATAGTTTTTCTCCCGAGTACGATCAAACGCTGACGAAAGAAGTGTTGGCCTGGCTGAAAAAACTTTAGTAAATATGAGGAAGTGGATCGAGCGTATCCCTGTTTTGGACCTCACATGGCTGCTTAGATACTGGTTGGGGATCATGATGATCTACCACAGCTATTGGGCTTTTTTTGATAAGGGTGGGATGACTGGATTTGCTGGTTACTTGGATTCTTTAGGTGTTCCGTTTCCTGCTGCGATGGCCATTGTTGTTAAGAGTTGCGAGTTTTTTGGTGGTATTCTTCTGCTCATGTCGCTGCTTACCAGAATAGTTTCATTCCTCATCTTTTCTGTGATGAGCGTTGCGGTCTTTCATGCGCATGATGGCCTTATCTGGAGCGAAGGAGAGCTTGCCTTCAATTATTGGATCATGGCGCTGATCCTGTTTTTCAATCCGAGAATTCCGTTTGCAATTATAAAAGGCCGAACTGGTTGAAAAGTCGCTAGAAACTTTGATTCAAATGAAGAACCTGACGTTTGGACTGATTGTCGGTGTTGCGTTTGCCTGTGAAACGAACGATCAATCACTGACGATGCAGGACAGATCGTAGCAATATTTGCTAAAACTTCGGTCAACTTTTCCAGTCATAGTAGCTTATAAATTAAGTCCTATGATGATCCTTAAGCATCTCACGATTGCGATTCGAATCTTACGGAAGTATGCAGTCTATTCACTAAGCAACATTCTTGGTCTGGCAGCTGGTATTTCTATCTGCATTTTCACTTTGTTATTTCTTCGGCATGGATTCACAATCGACGAATATCATCATGATTATGAAAGGATTTGCAGGTTAACAACGGCGTTTACGGAAGGTGGCCTAACAACCCACTATTCTGGAAGTTCTACGGAAGCAACAGAAAACCTCCAAGACTTTTTTCCCGAGATACAGCATCAAGCTAGAATGTATGCTTCAGGTGGCTATATCTTCAAAATAGAGGATAGATCTTTTGTTGAACAAGAGATAATGTGGGCAGATGCAAGTCTATTTAGTTTATTCAATTTACCAGTTCTCCAGGGCGATCCCAACAAGTTAAAAGATCCCCATTCTCTCGTCCTTACAAAGAGTATAGCCAAAAAGTACTTCGGAGAGATAAACCCAATGAACAAATTGTTGAGCGTAAATGTGGGAGGAGAGGGATACATAGATTTCACAGTTGGAGCAGTTATAGAAGATCTCCCAAGGACAACGCATATGAAATTTGACATCCTTCTTCCTTTTGCATATATAGATGGTATAGATAAGAATATATCTGATGAGGTCCTTGATCTCCTTAGAATAACTGCGACAAGTTGGGAGGGCGGACATACGCAAGTGTACCTGAAGCTAGATGATGAGTCAGCTCTAACTACCTTGTCTGATAGACTACCGGATTACTTGGAAAAATTCCGACCACCTTTTAAAAGAGGTATGGAGATTATACCTCAACCTATCTCAGAAATTTACTTCTCTAAGTCTCTAAGGCACGATCCAGCTCGCCATGGAGATGTGCAACAACTTTACCTTCTGACTGCGATTGGATTTTTGATCCTACTGGTGAGTTGCATTAATCACATCAATTCAGCTACTGCTCATGCTACTTTGCGAAGCAAGGAAATTGGGATGAGGAAGGTATTGGGCTCTGACAAAAGACAGCTGAGAATACAATTTATGTTCGAGTCAGGGCTCGTTGTATTGATAAGTGTGATTCTTGCCGTCCTCATCTCAATAATTACAGTGCCATTGGGCAGAGAGTTGAGTGGAATACCTATTCAAGTCACGGATATCTTCAACTTGAGGATCTTATTTTACATAACTGTTCTGCTTATGTCTGTTTCATTCTTGGCAGGCTTTTATCCTGCCTATTTGCTGTCAGGCATAAAACTGATGCCTGCTATACGAGGTGGAAACATTGGCGGGACAGATCAGAAGATTAGAAATATTCTTGTTTGCATACAATTAGTGGTTTCTGGGATACTCGTAGTGTCAATCTTGGCAATTCGCTTGCAGTTGGACTTTTTGAATAGTAAAAGCTTAGGTTTCAACGAAGAGAACGTACTTCTTGTAACAATTTGGGACGCTAAAACTGCAGAAAATTATGAGGATTACCAACAGAGTTTTCTGCGTGTACCTGGCGTATTGGATGTAAGTACAGGAACTTGCTACCCCGGTGATAGATATTTTAGGGGAACTTTTCAGCCCGAAGGAAGAAAAGGTGAAGACCACATTAAGATTAACATCAATCCAATCGACTACAATTACTTTGGTTCCTTGGGAATAGAGCTTGTTGATGGTAGAATTTTTTCACAGGAACATCCCGCAGACCAAAGATCAAATTTTATTATCAATGAAGCAGCGGCACGTGCTCTTGAGTGGAAGGATCCCGTTGGAAAGAGCATTGCCTGGAGGAGAATTTCACCCGACGACGGAACCAGTTACTATGATTTCTGGGGAGGGAGTGTGGTTGGAGTTGTAGAGGACTACAATTTTCGGTCGCTACATAGCGATATTGAACCGATCGTTTTCCTTCTCTATAAGGAATGGTATTCCCAATTCGCGATTAGGATAGCAGATGCGGAACAGAATCAGACAATTGACAAGTTGCGTCAGGTATGGAACACTTTTGGCGACACAATGCCATTTCAGTATGAGTATTTGGAAAGTAGGATTGATAGTAACTATGCGGCGGATCAACAGTTTGCAAGGCTGATTTCAATCTTTACAATTATTGGTATTATTCTCACATGTTCAGGACTATTCGGTCTTGCAGCTTTCATCTCACAATTGAAATTAAGGGAGTTTGGTATTCGAAAAGTCTTAGGAGGTTCAGTGGTGGACCTTACAAAAATATTTGTATCTAGATTTTTAGTGCTTATACTTATTTCTCAGGTTGCGGTTATCCCTCTTGCATACTATCTAGTTGATATGTGGCTTGCCGATTTTGCATATCGTATAAGCTTGAGCTGGAGCTATTTCTTATTTGCGGTTATTTTCGTGGCGACCATAGTGCTTCTAACAGTTCTGTATCAGACGTTAAAATTGGTCAGGGTCAATATGGTTGATGTCCTGAAAGCTGAATAGGAGTACTTTTCTCTATGGATCCGGGGTGGGGGAGCTTGACCATCCCTCACAACCACGATGGTGTGAATGTTATGCATACTTTTTAGTCGGTTCTCAAAACGTCAGCTGGATTTGCCCTTGAACTCCTGACTACATGAAAACTGACGATGACTACTACCAGCAGACATTGAGATAAAAACAAACCTCCAACCAACCATTCGCTTATGTTTGTCTGATAAGAGAAATTCTCTAACCACCTTTCTATGAAGTATAGCGAAATTGGTAGTGAAACCAGGAAGGAAATGAGTGACAGAAACATGAACTCTTTTTCCAACATGAAAACAAGGTTAGATGTTGAAGCACCATGAACTTTTCTGATGCTTAGCTCTTTTAGTCTGCTTCGTGTTGTAAATGAAGCCTGTCCCACGAACCCGAGACAAGATATGAACAAAGCAATACCAGAAAAAAACCCAATGACCTTTTCAAGACGGACCTCCGATTTGTACTGTTCTTGAACCTTATCATCGACGAAAGCTTTTTCTAGCGGGAATGCAGGTATCATCGAACTCCAAATAGTCTCTAGATGCTCAATACTCTGGGGGACGTTGATGTTGCTAAGCTTGATAGATATTGGGCCTATTCTTTTGTATCTCATCACCAGTGGTTTGATTGGTTCGTGCAACGACTCGAAGTGGAAATCCTTAACAACTCCCACTACCTTACCTTTAAACTGGGAGGAGTTACCATTATACTCGATCTTTTTACCCAATGGATCGCTATCCCAACCAAACTCTTTCGCAGCAGTTTCATTTATAACAAAGACAGAGTTTGCGTCAGACCATGTGGCAGCTTCGGGAATAGAAGGATCAAACGCTTTGCCCTCCACTAATTCTAATCCAAATACTTTTTCAAAGTCCTCACCAACATACCTGAAAGCAGCGTACTGTGATTCTTCAAAACCTTCAATTTTCAAGGGGGCAGAATCCCAACCACTGAATACAGGATCACAGATACACACAGATTGAAAACTAGGATTTTCCAGCAACCGATTCTTAAACACATCGAATTTTTGGTAGATATCTCCCCTCGGCCTGATTGTCAAAACAAAGTCCTTTTCGTATCCCAAGTCCTTGTTGTTGATGTAGCTCAACTGCTGTTTGACGATCACAATTCCGAGCATCAGTCCTGTAGAAATAGCGAACTGAGTGACAATAAGCCCTTTTCTCATCAATTGTTTGCGAGCAAGCGTTTTGCTTGAGGTATTCACAGGATTGAATCTGGAGAAAACGATTGAAGGGTAAAGACCTGCAGCGATCGACAGTATTATCCCTGCAAGTAGTGCTGATAACAGGAAACTAGGCTGTAGGAGTCTCTGCTGAGCTATGTTTATATCAATAGCGCTGTTAAGGATTGGAATGATCAACCATCCGACAATGAAGGAAAGAATAATAGCGAAGTAGGTAACAGTAAGTGACTCTATTAAGAACTGGGCAATAATTTGATTTCGTGAACTGCCTAAGATCTTCCTAATTCCCACTTCTGTAGAGTGCTTATGAAACCTGGCTGTAGACAGGTTTATAAAATTGAAACAGCAGGCAATCAGAATCAGGATCGCTATTAACACAAGCGCTAATACGCTTGACTTGCTTCCGCCTGGCGTCCATTCTCCTCCAATCGGATTCAAATGAATTTCAGACAAGGGTTGCAATGTGAACGAAAGAACTTCTTGCTCTCCTGGATAATAGTTGGTTACAATGGACTTCAATTTTTTAACCACAGAGGTTTGGATGCTTTGCTGATTTAGCAAAACATAGGTCTGTGCCATGCTAGCGCTCCACAGTGTATTGATATCAGGTCCGCCAACGTCGATCCAGTAACTTCTAAATGTTTCCGTGGATATCATAAAGTCAATTTGCAGGACAGAGTTTTGTGGAAAATCTTCAAATACACCTGAAACTTCGAGGAGGTAGTCTTCCTGAAACTGAATAACCTCACCAATTGGGTCAGAGTTGCCAAAATACTTTTTTGCAGTGGACTTTGAGATTGCAACTTTGTTGAGACCATCGAGCGGACCTTGAGATGAACTCTTACTCAAATTCACGTCGAAAATGTTAAATATGGAGGGGTCTACGGCGAAGAATAAAGACTCAATAAAGACCTTGTCTTTGTACCTGATTACTGGCTTGTTGAAAATTCCAGAGAAGGAAAAAAGGCTTGCAGCTTCTTCAATTTCTATAAAATCACTCCGCAGAGTCCTTGCTATTGGAAAAGCTGACTTTGCATATTCATCGTTTTTTCCGTCAATTAGCAACTTGTTGTTTACTCTAAAAATTCTTTCCTTTTTAGAATGAAATTGATCGAAGCTCAGTTCATAATCAACATGCAGAGCAATCAACAAACACGAAATCACTCCCACGAATAGGCCAAGAACATTAATGATGGAGTATCCCGCGTACCTTCGTATGCTTCGTATGATATATTTGATATGATTTGGAAACATATTTTTTTTGGTTAGTACCAGATCACTCGTATCGAAGTGATCTGGTTGGGTTCGAAAATGCAATTTTCAATGTTTGGCCAACTATTGTCAACACGGCGATGATCAGCATGGTGGCCCCTCCAAATATGAAAATGGAAACTTTCATTTCTGTTCTGTAAGCGAACTGTTCCAGCCAGGCAAACATTGATAAGTAGCTTATGGGAATGGATATTAAGAATCCTACAAGCACGGGACTCACAAACCTCCTTGTCAAATTGAATATTAGATTTGATGAGGTCACACCAAGAACCTTCCGTATTCCAATTTCTTTGGTTTTTGATTCAATGGTGTTAACTGATAACCCAATGAGCCCAAGACAAGCGATTAGAATTGCTAAGCCAGTAAAAAAGATAAAAACAGCACCTGTCTTCTTTTCCGTGCCATACATGGCATCAAAGTCTCTATCAAGAAATGAGTACTCAAATAACTTGTCAGGAGCGCTGGAATCCCAAGCATCTCTAATCGAGGCAAGATTCTTAGTTGCACTACCAGAAATTAAACGTATCACCATATGGTTTTTCCATTTCGGCATTGCCGAGATTATCAATGGCTCTACTTCTTCTCTGAGCGATTGAAAATTGAAATCATTAGTCACCCCAACGATTTTGAAGGAACCAGAAATTGGCCACTCCGATTCCAGGTATTCTCCAATAGGGTTTTCAAGTGACAGTTTCTTGGCGGCCGAAGAATTGATGATTACTGCGGTAGAGTCTGATTTGAACTCTCTCGAGAAATTACGTCCCATTGCAAGATTGATACCCATTGAGGGTATGAACCCCATATCAGCAAATGTAAAGTACATAGAGACCTTGGGACTATCTTTCCTTTTTAGGGATACGTCCGATTTGGCATAAGTTCGGGATGGAAGTGTTGAACAAACACCTACGTTCGCAATGTTAGGAAGTTCAAGTAGTTCATTTCTGAAGTTTTCAATTTCCTGAGGGTCTTGATCGGCGACTGAAACGATGACAGTGTTGTGCTTTTCAAAACCTGGTTCTTTGCTCATCAGAAAATCTAGCTGCTGGTAAATGATTATAGTACACATGACCAGCATAGAGGAAACCACGAACTGGAACACAACTAAGCTTGAACGAAATCTCTTGTCGGAACCACCACCGTCAACTTTCCCTTTCAGCGCCTGGACAGGGTTGTACATGGTGAGGTAAAAAGAAGAATAAGATCCTGCCAACAGACCTGAAATGACAGCTGCTGCGAGAAGCACTACCAGAAGAAATGGATCGCCAACAGGATTTAAAGAAGTACCGGTAAATGAGCTAAATGGTTTTATGAGAAGGATAGAAATTGGAATTGCAACGAGCAGAGCGATAATGGTGTGCAATACACATTCCGATAGGAACTGCCACTTTAGGGAGGAGCTACTTGATCCAAGCGTTTTTCTGACACCAATTTCCTTCGCCCTTTTGGCTGATCTTGCAGTGGAGAGATTTATGAAGTTTATGCAGGCGATCAATATGATGGCCAATGCTGTCAATATGAAAATTCTTACATAGGCAATGTTCCCATTAGGTTCGACCTCCCAATCAAGCTTTGAGTGCAAATGAATCTCGGTCACTGGCTGCAGAAAAATACCGACCTCTGCTGCGATTTTTTCTCCATAATACTTTTGAATTAGATCGGGAAAATATTTAGATAAAGATTCTGCTGGTGAACCTTTGCCTGTGGTAACGTAAGTGTACATTCCGCTGGGATTCCACTTCAAACTGTTGCCGTAGTCGAAAGATGCCATTGACATTAGCATGTCATAATGAAAATGCGAATTCTCAGGCATATCCCTCATGATACCAGTTACTTTATATGATTTTTGCTCAATTTGAATTGTTCTTCCTAGAACTTTCTCGTCGCCAGAAAACCGGGTTGCTGCTCTCTCACTTAACACCACGGATTGAGGCTCAGTCAAAGCCAAGTCTGGATCACCCTCTAAGATTCCGAAATCAAAAAATTCAAAGAAATTTGAATCTACATAGCTTGCCTTTTTTTCTAAAAAGAGCTTCTCTCCGAGCTTTACGGAAATGCCATCATTTAGCCCAATGCTGAAGAATCTTATAAACGATTGGATATCGGTCAATTCAGATCTAAGTTGATTCCCAATGGCAGGAGGGGTAAGAGCTTCCCTCACTTCGACTTCCTCTATTCTATTAATTTGCCCGACTCTGTACATTCGGTTAGCATTCCTATGAAACTGGTCATAACTCAATTCATGATTCGTGTACAGCAGTATTAAGTATGCACAGATAAGTCCTATCGATAGACCAGATATATTTATTAGGGTATAAAGTTTTTCCTTCTTTATATTTCGAAGGGCGATTCTTAAAAAGTGAATGATCATTTGCTGAGTTTTACTCCAATTAGTACCGAGGGTAGGGCATTGGGGTTTCTCAAATCTTGCTGCGAAGTTTAATTGAACTTTGGAAGTAGGAATTGATGAGTATTAGGAGGTATCTAGCAAGAATCAACATCGCTCACTGAATGAAAGTGTTAGAACTCTATTGCGCGGTAACTAGTTTGATTTAATCGGCACGTAAATCCGATTCGCTGCCTCTCGATTACTTTCGTCGAGGTGTCTGAAAAAGAAATTATCTCGTAATGAGAACTTAGAGTGGACTAGCCATTGTGCGTTCCAGGCCATCAGGCAATCCATGATGTCCACCATTTTGGTAGCAGTATCAATAGCACAGTACATCCCTTCCGGAATTCGGTAAATTCTGTCATGAAATTCTTTCATTGGGGTTTTTATCTCAACGCCAGCGTAATAGTTGATACCAGACCAGTTTGATTGATCCAATGAAAGATGTGTATGAATGCTATACTTAGTAATCGTCAAATTGTTGATTCCACGGTTATGCGCAAAAGCTAAACTTGAATCTATGGCAAAGTCAACATCATTTTCGTAGGTCGGAGTGTATAGAATCCATTTCTCAGGGTGATATTCGACGTTAACGTTTACCCCCGATTTCTCTTCAGTCTCTCCTTTGATCTTACGAAGCTGATGTAGATACTTCAATGGTGACAAACCAAATTTTTGGGAAAACGCACGACTGAAAGTAGCCAAAGAAGAGAAACCGCAATCATTGGCGATCATTGACATGGTACAACTTGTGTTAAATCGAATTAAAAGAGCGGCTCTGTCTAGTCTTATTCTGCTGAGGAAATCAAAGAAAGTTTCGCCCATGTTTTTCTTGAAGAGGCGATGAAAGTAAAATGGGGAAAGATTTACGCTATCTGCCACATGATCGAGTAAGATCTTTTTGTAGTAGTCTCGTTTAATAATCTCCGTAGCCTTTGCGACTCTTGGATCCATAATTCAATGAAGGTTGATTTCATTCAAATTTGGATTTAAGAAGGCATGAGAGTCGACTTATCCTAATGGATGAGCCTAAAAGGATGTCAAATCACTCATCACTTTTTCTTAGTGACTGCGCGATGTTTGCCTTTGCTGCTTGAAGGCAAGTCTGATAGGTGATCACTAGGGTTAGAACAATAATCATGGAGATACTTAGAAGGAAGACAATCGGACTCAAGCTGATTTTGAAGGAGAAGCTATTCAACCACTGGGTCGTTGCCCAGAAAGCGAGTGGAATGGCTAAGATGCTGCCTATAAGT
Source organism: Cyclobacteriaceae bacterium (assembly GCA_028285685.1). Taxonomy (GTDB): domain Bacteria; phylum Bacteroidota; class Bacteroidia; order Cytophagales; family Cyclobacteriaceae; genus Ekhidna. The sequence goes on from JANQOR010000040.1 coordinate 84,357, forward strand.
ACCATTCGAAGATGCGGTTTTAGAACAAGCATATATAACGATCTAATGTTTGCTCCAAGCACCTTTCGAATAACGATTTCGTCAAACTTAGAATTAATGGTCAATCTGATTAGCCCATAGATACCAATCAGACTGACTAAAATGGAAATTATCGTGAAGATCGAAATCAACTTAAAATATTGTTGATCAGTTGAGTACATTGAGTTGATCCTACCATCAAGAAAACTTAAGTCAAAGATTTCGTCACTAGCTACCTGGTCAAATATTTTGTCAATGTCTTCCAATGTACTTAAGTAATTACCAGACTCCAATCGAATGAAAAGGTTGTTAGTTCTAACGTATGGAAAAAAAAGAATTGTTGGAGAGACCTCAGAATGAAGTGATTCAAAGTGAAAATCTTCAACAATTCCGACAACTTCCACTTCCCGGTTGTCCCATGTTATGATCTTTGTGCCGAGTGGTTCCTCCAGTTCCCACGCTTGAGCTGCCTTTCGGTTTAGTAGAATAGAGGTGCTAGAATCATCGGGGAAATCTCTGGAGAAAAATCTACCCTCCAGTAGTTGGATTTGAAGAGTTTCCAAAAAATCATAATGAATGTGAAGGTTAGCGGTCTGGAGCGAACTTGACTCTGACTGACCCTTTAAACGAGCCGAGGATGCCCCCACATGGCTTCCAGTTAAGTCCTGTCTTCCCATTGAAACACTCTTTATGCCTGGAACCTGAAGAAACTCGGTTCGTAAATTATTATAGTATTTGTCCATGCCTTCTTCCGTTAGCTTAAGGACGACAACGTTCTCTTTATCAAAGCCCAGATCTCTTTGGAGAATGTACTGTAGTTGATTGTGAATAAACAGGCTTCCTGTGATTAGTGCAGTGGCAATTGTGAACTGAATGACGACCATTCCTTTACTCCAGTTGATAGCGTTTGAGTTTTTGTGGAGTTTTCCCTTAATAACATCCGTGGCCTTTAATGAGATTTGAAACAATGATGACTCCACGGAGGCAGCAAGTGAAGTTAAAGCGAGAATGCACACTAATGGTATCAGAAGAGGTATCAGATGCGAGGATTCGAAATTGAATGAAATATGCAGGAACTTAGCCAGAGTTTTGGCGAAGGCCAGCACAAGGATCACCGACAAGACAAATGAGAACGAACACAAGATCGTTGAACTGAAAACATTGTGCACGATGAGATTTCGATCCCTGGCTCCCAGAATCTTTCTGATACCTGTGTCCTTAAATCTTCTTTGTGAAAGTGCAGAAGTCAAATTGGCATAGTTAAAAATCGCTATAATGAGTATCATCATCGCCACTGTACTTAAACCAGCTATGTTCATCGAGTTACCAACTCTCACATATGGGTTGGATCTTATTTCTGAAGAATTAAAATAAATTGACTTCAGTGGCTGGAGTCTTATGGTATAACTTAAGTTGTTTGGATTGTCTGTATTGAGCTTATACATCTCGCCCAATGCTTTTTCAATAAGAGTTTTGTCTGCACCGCGTTTCAAGCGTGCATAGGTAGAGAACCCATACCAATTCCAACTATTTAGGTCCAGGTTGTATCCAAATGGAACTTGAAATGTTTCGAAGGAGATGAGGACATCGAATATCAAGTGAGAATTTTCTGGAACATCCTCCATAATACCGACAACTTTGAGATTTTTGGTGGAATTAACTTGAACCGTTTTTCCTAGAACATCTGTGCTCCCAAAAAATTTTATGGCTGTTGATTCGGATAAAATGATTTCATTGGGGTTTTCGAGAAGATTTTGTTTCTCGCCTCTGAGAAGTTTAAAACTGAATAGATCGAAGAAGCTCGGTTCTGCATAGAAGACAAAATTTTCTATGAATTTATTTTCTCCAATTTGAAACATGTAATTGTCAGCAAATCTTATACGAGTTGTCTCTTCAGCTTGTGGGAAAGTACTTTTGATTGTCTGTGCTAGAACTGGAGGACAAGTAGCGTAGTACGCGTTTCCAGATCCCCGTTGCATTTCATTAGTAATCCGATATATCCTGTCTCCATTACGATGAAAATCATCAAAGGATAACTCGCTTTGGACGAAGAGTGCAATGAAGATTATGGAAGTAAAAGAAAGAACCAGGCCTACCAGATTGATCAGAAAATACACTGTGTATCTGAGGAAATGACGCTTGAGAATAATCAGTCCATTCATTTAGTCGGATTTAGAGTGAATAGCTTTGGCTTATTTTCCAGGAAGGTCTCAACTTTTATCGTCGGGGTCGACTTATCCTATTGGGTGAGACGATCTAGATAATGAAATATGCCAATTTTAAAACCATGAATTGGCGTGATATTTTGATATCTATATATAGTGCCTTACTGATAATTTGCCTTTTTACCTTGTGCGTGTTCATCATTTTGCGACTGTGATGAATGTCGAATTTGAGTCCGATAGGTGGATGATGTGTGCACTATTGTCCACTGCACTACTGAGCATCTCTTTTGATACGAAGGGCGTTAGGTGCATTGTTGGAATTCTTCCCTAATGAGGTACTGGAGTGCGTTGGTGATTAAGGCTAATCGACTCATGGTATTCAGAAGGTGTGCATCCTTGAATTTTTTTAAACACGCGATTGAAAGACGCCTTGGATTGAAAACCTGATTCGAAGGCTATGGCCAGCAGTGTTAAATGATTGTACCTGTTGCTTTGTATCCTTGTTTTCACTTCTTCCACCCTGTAGCCATTTACGAAATCATGAAAGTTGGCCGTTGTTTTTGTATTTAAGATTTGAGAAAGGTGATTGGTAGTTATCTCCAAATCTTCTGCCAACTGTGCTAGGGTTAGGGCAGGGTTCAGATAGACTTTGTTTTCACTTAGGTGCGTTTTGAGTCTAATCCATGTGGCTTCTATGAACTCTCCGGACAATTTGCTTCGTTCATATTTACTACTTGTAGCTTTCTTGTCCGATTCAAAAAAGACGTGCTTTTGCCTGATTCCGAAGATGGCAATCAGATAAACGAAAATTGCTATCGAATAGAAGAAAACCATGTATGTATTTGTAGGATCAAAGTCAAAGGTTATCTGGAAGAAAAACGTTAAGAGGGTCGCTCCCCATACTAAGCCAAGCCCGTAAATAATAAACTTTAGCCAGCGAAGGTCAACACCTGCTGTTGAGGAGAAGTATGAAAGTGTCGTTTTCTCGTGTTTCTTTATTGTTCGCAGGGAAAAGAGAATATAACCAGTAATTTGAACGACAAACGCTAGATTATATATGCTTACTAGCGAGCCTTTCCAAGTTGGAATAAAGAAAAGAGGCATTAGCAGGAGAGGCGGAAGTAAATGTAACAGATGAATGTTTCTCATCCTGTCGATAATCCCTGTTTGTGATTGGACGTAAAGAAGCAGTAGTGGTCCCTGAAAGAAAGGAACAGAGGAGCCAAAAATCGACAAGGCAGTTCCAACCAGTTCAAGAGCAAATAATTGGTGGATTAGAAGATGTAAGCCAATTGCTACCAAAGAACCAGATAACAACCAATCGGGCAATTGCTTCTTACTTTTTTTTAACAATATTAGGCTGACCAAGAATACCGACTGGAAAACCCCTATAATAAGTGCTGGATTCAAGCAATTCTATATTTAGATGCAATTAATAGCTATCAAATCGGAATCAACCAACAATATTTCGATGAGTGGAGGGTTTAGCACTTTTTTTTGCTGTCTCAGGTCTTTCGTCAAAGAGAATGAATACAAACTCTACGGCTCCAATATGAAGAATCTAACAAGTATATTTTAGATCATAACATAAATCTCTTGATGTCTGCGAAATGAAGCATGGTGTTTGAAAAACTAGGATCCAGCTAACATTCGCAGTTGATTGTGCGTGTCGAAGAGGCGGGTCAGACCCTTGACTTTAAGAGAGGCTCCGGTGAATTGACTTTTGTTGACCAAGTCTCAGCAGCAAGTGAACATTTTATTCTGGTGACGAAGGTGCTACTCGTTCCTCCAATTTTGGTCACTCTTTTCAACGTTTCTATCAACGGATTTCATATAATCGGACTTGATGCCATCATCAGCAAAAAGGTATAACTCACCTCTAATGAACTCAAATGACATTGGATTCGAGTTGGCAGTAAAGCCCTTGCTTACAGCGAACGCACAGTATCCTCCATATTTTGGTAAATACCTCTCAGGATTTCCCATAAATCGAATCCGGTTTTCTTGGGAGACGAAATACCAAAGAGCATCATTGTACTTATAAGAGAAGGCTTTGTCGCCCTGCTGAGGAGCGTCCCCTACAAAGTATGAAACTGGATCATAACCGTTAATTGCTTCAGAAGAAGTGATCGGTTGGTTGACCACCTTGTGCGCATTCCATGAGAGAGGGGAAACTCTTTTTAACTTGGCGAAAATGAATACAATCGCTAGAAGAGAAATCAACGAGATTAAGATAATTTTTGTCCTCTTTTTCATCTACTTACTGGTTTAATCGGTCCCAAACCTGACCGGCTTTTTCAGCTCTTTTCGGCAGGATCTTGAATAGAAATTTTGCAATGGGGTTTGAAAACAAATAGGTCTTGCCATTCTTGGTTAGAGAATGTGTCCCGCCCGCTACGTCTGTTTTACCTGTACTCACTGCGAAGGCACATTTTCCATCAAACTCAGGATCTGATACTTTTTGCATGGATAGATCTTTTCTATGTTGCTACGAGGTAAGTAAGTGACGCTATTTAGCATTTCTTGCCATAACTACGCTTTGCAGTGGCTACTCGGTCCTCAACGTGATTGCAGGATTAGATTTGATCGCCTTCGCTATATGAAAACCTACAGCCAAAATTGATAGACCAACTACGAGCAGTCCGGTAAGGATGAATGGGATATATGTGATGGGAATTGGATATTTGGTAGCTATTCCAAGCAGTGTTGTCATCGCTAAATGGGCTGCCGGCAAGGCCAGTACGATCGAAAAAAGTAATAAGGAGATGTACTCCTTGTTCAGAATGTAAAACAAGTGCTTCTCATCACCACCGAGAACCTTTCTAATGCTTACCTCTTTTAACCTTGATCTTACTCTGATAGCTGAAAGACCGAAGAGCCCAAAAATGGCCAACAATATCGCTATAAGACCAGCCGTTGCCAACACCTTGGCGAGAATGTTGTATTGTAAAAAACTAGATTGAAAAACATCTTCTTGATATGAATATTCAAATGGATCATCGGGATTCAACTCCTTCCAAATATTCTCCATCAGTGCTATGTCGGATCTTTCTGGACTTTGGCTCAGATTCAAAGTCAAATATCTAAAGTCCTTCGGTTCGGCAACACTTATTATCAGAGGTTCGATTTCTTCAGAGAATGGTTTAAAATGAAAGTTGCTAACTACCCCTGTCACGTAGTAGTTTTGATTCTTTACCTCAATAGATTTTCCTATGGGTCTTTCCCAATCCATTTCTTGAACAAAGCGTTCATTGACAAGGATTGCACTAGTTACTTCGGAGGTTCCCTCGTTAAAATCTCGTCCTAATGATGTTCGAATCCCCAGCGTAGGTAGGTAGTCAGCACCCACCCGAAGGTGATCAAAGGATCTTGTTTCCCCATTTATTTTGATAGCCAATTCCTCACTTGACGCGCCTACTTGGTTAGTAGAACCTGCGATTTTTTCCACGATTGGAAGGCTGGAGAGCTTGTTTTTGAGCTGCTCATAATTACTGCCTGCTAGATGAACGACAACTTTGTCATGCTGATCGTAACCCCATCCAAGCTTCCGGTGAAATGAATCATTTTGAAATAGAACAATAGCTGAAGAAATGGTAACAAATGAAAAAAAGTATTGAATAGTTAAGAGAACTTTTCTGAACAGTCCCTTGCCAGCACGTAGGGAGCTGTTTCTAAATATAGCTGTAGTTTCAAATTTTGTGATAAAAAATGCGGGATATGCACCGCCTCCAATGGACAACAGCACAACCAGGACTAGAAAGAACATCCATAGATTTGGATTTAGGTAATCAATAGTTAGCGGGTTGCTGATGAGCGACTTAAATCCTGGTAAGAATAGGAGCTCCACCCACATAACACCGGCAATGATTGACACCAAACATACAATCAAGTTTTCTGCAAAGAATTGAGCAATCAACTGAGACCTAATTCCTCCAATTGACTTTCTAACGGCGATTTCCTTTAATCTCATTGATGCTGAAGCAATAGCAATATTGATGTAATTAATGCACGACAAGACCATTGTTAAGACGGCAAGAGCTATGAGAACAATGTATGCCTCAAGAGCTGCTGAACTCAATATATTTCCACGTACGTCGGATGCACTGTGAGAGGCCGTTTGTAGAACTTGAAAGATCAGGTTTTGAATCGGGAAATCCTTATCGGCCGCTCTTTGTATTTCAACAAATTTCTGAGAAGTACCAGCTATCTTTTCTAAATCCTTCTCCTCCTTAAGAAGAACAAAAGTAGCATTGTTGTACTCCGCCCAGTTTGACAATCTCTCCTGAGACAGCGGCTGCTTTTGGTAGCTTATCAGAAAGTCAAAGTCGAAGCCTGCTTTCTTATCGATTGTGTGAAGTACGGCACCGATGGTAAATGATTCCATATGTTCTGTTCCGCTACCGAGAAATTTTATTTGGATCGTTTTTCCTACAGGGCTCTCTTTTTCAGCGATTTTCCTTGCCGCTTCTTCACTAATTATGATGGAATTAGGGTCCTGGAGTGCCAAAGGAGAACCCCACTTAATAGGGAAGCTGAAGATCTCCATAAAATCTTCATCTGCAAATCGAATTTGCTCTTTGAAAACCCTGGAGCCAAATCTGACATGACCAGGGATATCCCTTATTCTTGTGGCTTTAACAACTTCAGGCAGATCGCTTTTTAGTGCTAGCGCTAATGGTTCTGGTGTTCCGGAATGAACCTCGCTCTTGCCATTGATGAGTATTTCTCTGTTGATGATATAAATATCTTCAGAGTTTTCATGACTTGTCCCTTGATTGTAGAAGAACTCAACAAAAACAAAAACAAAAAGGGCGCAGCCCACTGACAAGGACAAGCTGAAGACATTAATAAATGAAGAGACACGGTGTTTTAGGAAGTTCCTGATTCCGACTATTGCAAAATGCTTCAGCATATTATTTACGGGTTGACCAATTCAATACAATAGATTTTGCCGTCATGACATCCGTATATGAGTTGGTCTTCATTTAAGACAGGAGCTGAAAAAACGGCCTGCGGAGTGTAGTATTGGTTCTTTTTCTCACCTGTCATTCGATCCAGAATCGCAATCATGCCTTGTTCAGACGTGTTGTATCCATTGCCTGAAGCGTAGATGACCCATTTCTCTGTGACTACTGGTTTAGCGATTATGTTTCTCTCACCACGAGAGGCCCAGTGAGTATTACCAAGTGATGGACTGAAGGCATACAAAGTGAAGTTGTCTGAACCGCCGATATACAGCGTGTCATTATAAACTACAGGATCGCTAATGATCCAACCTTTCTCTGGGTCGGTGTAGGACCAAACACGCTCGCCCGTTTTCGCATCAAGCACATTCAGTGTGTAGTTTCTGGCACCGAAATACAACAAGTCCCCGTGAATGGAAAACGACGAAACTACACCTCCGAATGTGAAATATGGTTTTTGATAGTGATAAGTCTTTTTCTTCCAGCGAATTTTTTGCTCATCAAAGTCATAGCAGTAGACTTTTCCTGACCAGTCTCCGAAATATAGTCGGGAACCTGCAATCAATGGTGATGATCTGATTGGAGAATTGTTGTCTGAAGAGAGTTCCAGGACTATACGACCTCCCTTTTGATCAAGGCCATAGAGCTTTCCGTTGGTTGTGCCAACGTAGATTACCCCCTCATGAAGGGTTGGAGCTGATCTTTGATTATCAAAGGGGTCAAGTTTATAGGGATACTCAACACCTTGATAATCAAATATCTCGGGTTCAATTTCCGGATTGAATCTCCAGACCTCTTTCCCCGTTTTTACGTTTAGCGCATAGAAAACATTGGCAGATTCGAAGAAAACTTTGTCTTCAAAGAGAACAGCCTTAGCCTGAATATTTCCTTTTGTGTCAAATTTCCATTTTTGCTGACCAGTTGAAAGATCAATAGCATAGAATACGCCAGCTCCGTTCCCAACATATATCGTATTATTTTTTACCAAGGGAGCTGCAGTAACTGCTTTGCTTCCCGTATCGAAGTCCCATACGGGAACAAGATTTTGAGCTACTAAGAAATTTAGAAAGACAATTCCGATCCCGGCTAGAAGAGCTTTTCTCTTGTTCAATGTTCGAGTTTTTTATTTGGAACTGGAAACGAGCAGTAACCTTGACAGATTTTGCATTTCTTGCTCCAGCAATCACAGGATCAACTTTATTGCTCAATTATGCAGTCTGCTTCAATCTCAACCAACCAATTCTCATCTATAAATCCGCTTACCTCCACGAACGTTGATGCCGGTCGAACAAGTGAGAAGTATTCGGAATGTGCCAGAGCTGCTTTCTCCCATTGAGTGATATCCTTGAGGAAAAGTCTCGTTCTAACAACATTTTCTATTTTGGCTCCTGCTGCGTTGATTGATTCCTCTATTATTTCGAGACACCTATTAGTTTGTTGGTAAAGGTCCATTGGAGCAGTACCAGATCCATCACCTTTAATAGGAGCGGTGCCGGAAATGACCAGGAGGCTTCCGACTCGGACTGCTCTGGAAAAACCAATTTTGTCCTCAAAGGGCGAACCCGAACGGATGTTTTTTCTTTTCAATTTGGGATGCAGCTAAAAGAAGGAAAAGACGTCCCTAATCCCGTCAGTTGTTTTGCAATTCTTGCGCTCCATGAAAATTCAACTAGCAAGAAATGTGAAATAGTCAGAAAAGCTCAGTCGTAGAACAGGCGTGTTTAAGATCGGCTCGTTGAAGCTCCGCTTGCGAAGGATGACAAGATTTGAATAGAGCAATACCTGCATATGCAACAAGTCATTCCGCTTCATATCATTTACTAAAAGATCTATAATATGAAACAACCGACAGTACTTGCGGTAGCACTTGCTATCTCCTTTGGAACAAAAGGACAATACAACAATGACTATGATCCATCTAGAAAGATTCCCAAGGATGCTTTAATAGAAGACTTGTTGATCCTTGAGAGATCTTTGGATGCAACTCATACCGGGCTTTATTCCTACACCGACAAAAGGACGTTTACAAATAACTATAGACGGTTGAGGAATGGTTGCGACGACATGACAGAGAGGGAATTTCTCAAATACGTTGGACCTCTTGTTGATCTGGTAAAAAATGGACATACCGAAATCAGTACATCGGAGGCTCATTGGAATTTTGTTAAGATGAACCATCAGGTCTTCCCATTGGAGCTGAGACTGACAGAGGACCAAGCTTTCGTGACCAAGAATCACTCGAAGTCCTCAATTGATCGGAACGATAGGATAGTATCCATAAATGGACAAAAAATCTCCGAGATCATTAAGAAGTTGCTACGCTATGTTCCATCTGATGGATACAACACAACCCGTAAGTACCATCTTTTGTCGAAGGATTTTTACCGGTATTACTACCTCTTCCAAGACCAGTCTGAGTCATTTGATGTAGAAATAGAGAATGATAATCTTAACACTTTCTATAAAGTGGGGGGAGTACCGATTTCGGCCTTTAACAACAACAATGAAGAGCCACAGTTGGACTTTGAAATTTTGAATGCTGAACTGGCAGCTTTTACAATTAGAACCTTTCACAATCCAACCCTCGAGAAATTCAATATCAATTTTTCCAAATTTGTGGACTCGGTTTTTGTACAACTTAAGGAACAGCGGATTGAAACTCTAATCCTGGACTTGAGGAACAATCAAGGTGGTAGTGACGGCAATGGTAACTTGCTCTACTCGTATCTTGCCAGAGAGCCCTTTGAATACTACAAAAGAATTGAGGTTGCAAACACAACTATTTCGTTCGAGGAATACTTAAGTGCTTCTGGGAGAGAGGAGTGGAACCAGGTAAAGAAATACTTCGACATGTTTGCGAAACCGAATGAGTATGGAACTTTCAATTTCGATAGAAAGCCATTGCTGTCCAGTCAGCTTCCAATTGAACCAAAACCTAATGCATTCAGAGGTAAACTTTTTGTACTAATTAATGGAGGCACATTCTCTGCTGCTGCAGAGATAGCTTCGTTTATTCACTACCGAAAGAGAGGAGAATTTGTCGGCGAAGAGGCTGGTGGTAACTACAACTTCAATGTAAGCGGCTTTACGCCGACGTTGGTTTTACCCAATAGCCAAATAAGGGTGGCGGTACCCACTCTTAAGTACGAGATGGACGTATCTGATTATACCGCTGGCCATGGCGTAATACCTGAGCATCCACTTTCAGATGCGTCAAATGCCAACATACGAGAGTTAGATATTTTCAAATTGGATAAAAGATAATCTTCCAAAAGTCCAGGTAGCAATATTTGACAAATTGAAGTATCAACAATATCGTTCAGCTTGTCCATGGATAGTCAATTTTTACCAAAGTTTGAGGGATATAGAGACAAGGTGTTAGCCAGTTTTCAACGGCAGAGATTTATGCAATTGATTGACGCAGAACTGCAGGATCTGAAACCTGGTTACTGTGAAATCCTCGTGCCGTACAATAAAAGCCTTACTCAACAGCATGGGTTTTTCCATGCCGGTGTAATAGGAACTGTCGCAGACAATGCAGCTGGTTATGCCAGTTTTTCTTTGATGGAAGAAAGTTCTTCTATCCTTACAGTAGAATTCAAGTTGAATTTAATTTCTCCGGGTGATGGCGAAGTGTTGCTGGGAACTTCAAACGTTTTGAAAAATGGAAGGACTTTAACCATCTGTCGATCTGAGGTTTTTGTTATAAAAAATGGAGCAAAAAAGCTTTGTGCAGCGTCTCAATCCACTCTGATTGAACTAAAAAACGCTTCGGATAAGTGAGCCAGATAGGTGTCCAAAGTGGTTGTTGTCAATATTCTATGAAAAGTGTTTAGTACGAAAAGATACAATATGATGATGCATCTCTGATCGAGGCATGTTTTCAAGTCTGTAAGCAAGATTTGTAAAACCACTCGGTTGGCATAAGGGGTTTTAAGTAGTGAACCAATTTGAAAACTCCTAACCTGAAATGAAACGAATACTTTTCTTCTATATCATACTAATTTTTTTGGTAGTTAAAATTTCTGGGCAGAGCCATCAGCTGGCTAAAGCCCAGGAATTTATTCCAAACGTTTTCAAAGACCTTGATGTCTATGCCCTTACAATGGAGCCAAACGGAAAAGTACTTTACGTGACGGTAGATGATGACGGATTTCACAAGTCAACCTTAAGAAATGGAGAATGGAGTCAGCTTGAAAAAATCCAATTCTCCAGTGGTAAATTGGAGGATAATGATCTATTTCCTAGTCCTGATAATTCAGGGATATATTTTTTTATGAGCACTAGGAATTCGCCAGGTAAACCTCAAAGTCTCTGGGCTGTCGAGAGAAAGAAGAAAAAATGGGGACAACCGTACCCCTTATCAGATATTAATTCCAAACAAAGAGATGGCTTTCCAAGCGTCGACAAGGATGGGAATTTGTATTTTTTCTCCGAACGAGAAGGAGGATACGGAAGATCAGATCTTTATATATCCAGGTTGGTAAATGGAAAATTCGAGGCACCCAAGAATTTGGGCTCAAATTTTAATACAAACCTTTGGGATGGGCTACCATACATCACTCCGAATGGAAAGGCTTTAATCTATTTTACAATGAAGGAAGAGGATAGTTATGGAGGTGGAGACCTATTCATAAGTTACAAAAAGAACAATCAATGGAGTAAACCGGAGAATCTTGGCCCAAACGTCAACACCGAACTTGCTGAGGTCACACCTTTTATCGATCCGTCACTTGAATACCTATACTTTGCCAGGGTCCAGCGAATTGAGGGTAAACGGAAAAGGACAATTTATCGAGTCAAGTTGGACGATACCAATGTTGATAGAAGTTATCTAGAGTAGGAGAGGACAATTTTAATTTTGTACTACAAGTACCTTTCCTTGACAACATTGATGTGATGTTTGGCATGTCCGATTGCAATAAAAGCTAGATCGCGTGCGCAAATTTTGTATCCAATACCATTCCCGACAAAATTCAGGTGCTCTTGTTTTGCTTCCTTGAAAATGTAGCTGAATGCCAATCTCACAGAGTTGAATTCCTCAATTAAGTCCATCATACTTCTTGTTGATACATCAACATTTTCACCATAGTGGATTTCGTCCATTGAGTGAAGTGGAGTCTTGTCGTCCTTACGTATACATACAGTAGCCCTATAAGAAAACCCTCGTTCGGTGTCGATTAGATGCATGAGAACCTCCTTAATTGTCCATTTGTTCGATGCATATCGAAAGTTATGAAGATCGTAGTCTATTGATTTAAAAAACTTAATAGTCTCAAGTGTATTTGAACTTAACATCTGTCCAAACCCATCGTCGTCAAGAAGATCTATGTACTTCTGATATATGGGATCAACACTTCGAGGTTTACACATGGTTTCAGCAAACACGTTCAGAGAGTACATTTGGGCTCAAGTTACGAGCTAAAGCCAAGAAGATCTTTTGCAATTCTTGCTTCCATTTCTCCTACAGAAGGCGAATACCCACAAATTTGAACGCAAGTGACTTTTTGAAGCAAGATCTGTTAAACCACGTCCATCATCGACAACGTCTTCAATTATAAGAATTCAAGGATGGTTTAGAATAAGAATGGGAGAGTTGCTTACATTCACTGAGACTAAAATGTGTTTTCTAAAATGAAGATTAAGAAGGCTCTTATCATTGGACTGGTCATCCTCGAATACAGTTTGTACGCCCAGGACAACTCTCAGAAAATTTCCACTATTTTCCTTGTGAGACACGCAGAACCGTATTTCCCACCATACGAGGAAGAGCCACCAAATCCACACTTGAATTATGCTGGACAAGAACGTGCGAAAAAATTGATGCTCAAGTTGAGGGACATTTCCATTGACAGAATATATAGTACAGAGCGATTTAGGACAATCGAGACAGTAAGACCGTTGGCCGACCTAAAGAAGCTATCCATAATTCCTTATCACTATAAAAATCTAGAAGGTCTTGCAGGTGAAATTCTGGCAAATCCGGGTACCCATGTGATAAGTGGTCATAGCAATACAACTACTGAAGTTGTTGAGCTCCTTGGTGGTGATCCAGGTGAACCAATCAACAACATGTCGGAATTTGATAGACTTTACATGTTGGTGATCAGCAATAGAAGGGTCTTGACATATCAACTGAGATACGGCAGGAGGTACGAGTAGTTTTTTCAAAGTAGATGTATCGGCAATAAGACCAACCAGTCCGAGTCCATGTGCGATATTAATGAAAATAAAGAAGTATTTTCTCTAGCATAAGAATCAGTACGTCAGCCGGCAAACATTGTCAAATTGCCATTTCTCTAAATACCTTGGATGGAACTGTAATAACTTTCTCTCAATTTCTTATTTGTTGTTAACGCCTCTCTGCCCTCCTGGGTGACGGAGAAGAAGACCTTCGATCTTCCGCCCCTCACACTTTCAGGCTCGCCTTTTTCTGATATGACAAATCCCTTGTCTATCAATCTGTTTACGGTGACATATAACACTCCACGCGTAACAGATCGACCCAATGATTCTTTAAGATCTTTTTGGATCATTCCAGCCCAAGTTCGATTGCCCCCTGATAAAATTGAAAGCATGACAAACTCTTGAAGTTCCCCCATTCGAGTTTCTTTCATTGCATAGAATGGTTGTGCAGATTGCAATACATTCGATTCATGAAACCTTACGTCCAAACGAAGGGATTGTGTTTGATTTTTCTTGCTCCAACACGAGGTGAGGCTGTCCTGACCCTAACTAAGCAGAGCAAGATTTGGTAAGCAAACGAACTGTTCCTGACGTAGGGTGTAAGGAAACAGCTTAAACAAAACCACTTTAAAATGAGAAAGACATCAAGTTTGTTATATGCAGTCCTGATGGTCGCATCATCAAGTGCCCAAGTGAGATTTACTGATGATTTTGAAAGTGATATATCGAATTGGGAGGTAAATGATATGCAAAGTGTCAGGATTGTCGATTCGGGAGATTCGCATGGCAAAGTCTTATCGTTAATTCCAAATGGAAATGTGATCGTGTTGATAAAGGAATCAGATCAATGGGGAGCGATCAAAGTTGAGGGTGAAATGAATTTTCCGGATAATGTTCATAACTATCTAGGATTTATTTTCAACTATAACAGGCGCGCTCGGAGAGAAGATTTCGGGGTTCTATACTTAAAGGGAAACAGCTCTTATATACGCGCAAACCCTTTCCGAGATGGAAATGTCTCGAGACTGCTATATGAGGAATTCAGAACAAATCTGCGAGATGAGAATAGGATCCAAATAGGGAAATGGCACAAGTTTAAAATGGAGGTAGAGGCGGAGGTATGTCATCTCTACATTGATGATATGAAGATACCCAAGATTACTTTCGACTTGTTCGAATTTAAGTCAGGGAAGGTAGGCTTTCAGCCACGTCCTACCGGTGGCGAGGTCAGGATTGACAATATCAAGGTAAGTTCGATCAAATCACTGTCCTACAAAGGGGTCCCTATCCCAAATCCTGATTACAAGCCCGATGAGTTGTTATCGAGTTGGGAGGTCATGGGTCCGTTTAAGCGACCTAGGAAGGAGATCGAAAATCACTTTCCAAAGGAGTTGGGCCAGGGGATTGAAATCGATGGCAAAATCCGAACCTGGGAACCTTTTTTTGGAGATAAGAGAGGTGCGATCGTTACTGGAAAAGTGACAGAATTTGAAGGAGAAAATTCAGTTGCGTACTTCAGAATTCCAATTCAAGTAAAAGAAAGCACACAATTCACTATTCACTTTTCAACTATTGATGAGTTGACACTTTATTTAAATGGCAGAATTCTTAGACGTGTATACCGCGATGGATATGTGTCAAGGGAAAATGATTGGAATGCCTGGTACGATTTCTGGGAGAACCCTGAACACGCAGGGAGAAAGATAAGTGTGAATGTCAAGGAGGGCCTAAATTTCCTTGTAGTTAAAGTACGAAATGGTCAGTTTGCCTCTGGAGGTTTTTTTGCTTACCGGGAAAAGTAGTTAATCATTTTGAATTCTAGTCAGTTGCGCTAACTCGACACTCTTTTTGTCGTCTCCCTGTTTGTAGTTGAAGGTAATGTTGAGTCTATCTGGACTTAAAAAATCTAGCCGAATTCCGTACACGTGCCCGGAATTTTCAGACTTTAGGTTGGTAACATCTACAACACCGAACGTGACATTTCTGTTATCAATACCGAAGGAGGTTGCCTTAAGTCTTGGTTGATTGTAAGTACAGAAATGTGACATCTTAAGCGAAGATGGTCCGTCTAAATGGTAAACGCTTGTCATGCTGATTGTTCCATCTTTGCTAATTAGATTTTCTATCACAGCTGATTCTCGCCCGTTGAGCTGATACTTGGCTCGTAGTGAACCTCGACCTGTAATAGCACCGGTCCATTCATATTCGCCTTCCCACTCTCCCTCAAGTTTTTTGATCATCTCAAAGGTGTTGGCAACATCCTTAGTTGAAATGGAGATTTCATTGATAGGTTTGTTTCCTTGCGATTTATTGCTCGTGTCACAACCCATCGCCACCATTGCAAGGATGAGGATACTTTGTAATGTCTTCATAGTTTATCTTGTAGATTTTGCTGAGGGTAAGACCCCTTGCTCAACAACGTGAAATTTGCCGAATGTTATTCTACAAATTTTGCCCTTACTGCATTTAATCCTATTCCTGAGCTAATACTTGCACCGGATTAGCTCCCGCCGTTTTTAAAGTATGATAAGAAATGGTGAACAAGGTGATGATCATGGTCAGTATTGCAGCTGTAGGAAACACATAATAAGGTATCTCGACCCTATACGCATAGCGTTCGAGCCATCTACTTGTAATATAGTACCCTGTTGGAATAGCTACTACATTGGCCAGGATGATCAATTTTAGAAATTGCCAGGTGAGCTTTGAAATAAGTTGATTCTCGGAGGCTCCAATCACTTTTCTTATTCCTACTTCCTTAGATTTCTCATGAGCAAGCATCGAAGCTTGACCGAAGAGCCCGAGCATTGCGATTCCAATCGACAAAAAGGCAAAGAGTTGTAGTACTTTACCTAACCGCTGATCTGCTTCAAACAACAGGCCAAATTCGCGATCCACGAAACTGTAAGTAAAGGGCTCTGAGGGGAAAAGTTGCTTCCATATCAACTCTATACCTTCCAAAGTTTCGGCGATATTGGTACTTCCCACTTTCATTTGCAGAGCGAAAAAATTGCTTGGCTTGATATGAAGGATAAGTGGTTCAACTTTTTCGCGAACAGAGACGGCCATGAAATCATCAAATACACCAATGACAGTACCCTCTACTCCGAAACGATCTACTATCTTTTTGCTGATCGGATCCGAAATCCATGATGGATCCTTGGTGGCGAAGAGATTTACTGCGGCAGAGTTAATCAAATAGGCACCAGAATCAGTGCTAAAAGTTCTATCGAAATCACGTCCATTAAGCAATGCAATTTCATAAGTCCTTATGAAGTCATGGTCTGTATAGATAGTGGAGATCGAAATGCTCTGGCTAGCTTCATATCCCTCCGGAACGTACCTGGAAGCCCAGGTTGTCTCTCCAGGGTGTGAAGATGAAGCACAAACACTCTTAGCATATCCATGCTTAAGTAGTTCGGATCGCAACAACTGAACTTTAGCCGGGTCCCGGGCAACGGATCTAGCATCCTTCATAAGGATCACTTGGTTCTTGTTGAATCCCAGGTCCATTTTGTTCATGTGAACCACTTGTTCGTAAACCACCCCGGTTGATACTAGCAACAAAATTGCAATGGTGAATTGAGTTACAATCAAAAATCTCCTGGAATTTCTAGTCTTGCTCTTGGGTGACTGTTGGGAGCCAATTAAACTAGTCGCCTTGTTGGAAGCCATGACAAATGTTGGGTAGATTCCCGACAAAAGCCCCACAACTAAAACGACCAATATCATCAATACCATGCTAGAAACGGTAAAAATGTCGGCTATGGTAAGTGCTTTATGAGTGAACTCATTAAAACTCGGTAGAGCTAAAATGGCAAGGACCAGAGCGATTAACAGACTTGCAGATGCGATTACTATTGATTCTCCCACAAACTGAACTATCAAAGAGGTTTTTGAAGAACCAAGAATCTTTTTTAAACCAAATTCCCTGATTCTGCTTGCTGATTGTGCTGAAGAAATATTAACAAAATTGATGAGTGCCATAACGAGTATTCCAATTGCGATCAATTCCAAAATCTGTACGTTGCTGTAACTACCCCGAGGCTGAAAGTCTGACCGAAGTGTTGACTTTAGATAGATATCCGAAAGTGGCTGAAGATCGGGATTATACCTTTCCTTGACATCTGGTCCTCCGTGTTGCTCTAAGAAATCATCTAGAAATGTTTGTATCTCCTTCCTTCTCAACTCAAAGTCAATATCATGTCGTAGCATTAGATATGTATAGGCGAAATGGGATTTCCAGGATCCAAAAGCTTTGGGGTTGAAGAAGTTATTCCTAACGGCCTCAACGGGAATGAGCATTTGGAATTGCAGATGCGAATTTTGAGGATTAGCTACTATTCCTTCTACTTCAAATTGAACTTCATTCCCCCACAAGTTAATTGTGAGCATCTCTCCAATCGGATTGTCATCTCCAAAATATTTGATTGCTGTTTCTGGTGTTAGTAGTACTTTGTCCGGTGCTTTGAGAAGGTTGTCCTTCTCTCCATAAATTATTGGGAAATCAAAGATGTTAAGGAACTCTGGATCTGCCCCAACAACACCATGTTGGGTATAAAACATGTCATCTCTTTTAACGGTAAGGCCAATGGTGATATTCTGGATGGTGGCTAGGTATTCAACCTCTGCCCAATCGTCCTTTAAAACTTCTCCCCACTTGTAAGGAACGATTGATGTTGGTCCGCGCTCGTCCGTCCCTGATGTTAGTCTGAAGATCCGCTTCTTGTTCAGATTAAAATCGTCAAAACTTTTTTCATGATTGACATACAGCATTATTACAATAAAGGACCAGAGACCAATCATTAAACCTAATCCGTTGATGAGAACGTAGAACTTTTGTTTTTTTAGGTTTCGAAAAGAGAGACGAAGTAAGACTTTTAGCATGTTCCATAAATTTCAAGGATGAAGTATAGGCACTGAGCAGGAGGAATTATAGAACGTATCTTACGATTTGGATATACTTTACTGCTGAAGTCTTTTTCGGTAGGTGCCAGGAGGGATTCCGTGTAGTTTTTTAAAAATCCTGGCGAAATGACTTTGATCAGAGAAGCCGGTGAGGTAGCCGATTTCTGCCAATGAGTAGTCTGTGGACTTCATTAGTTGTATTGCTTTGTCGATCCTCAATTTGCGAAAGTACTCGCCGAAGTTCATGTTGTTGAAGTACTTTGAAAATTCTCTAGAGAGATAGGATGGGTGTATTTGCAAGCTTTGGGAGACTTCCTCAAGACTTAAACCGATGTTAGTATCTATCTGATCTTGTATGATGGCTTTTAGATCTTCTACCCATGAAGGTTCCTTTTTAGAGGCATTTTTTTGGGAGAGAAACCTGTTATAAATCTCCACCAATAATTGTTCCGAAGGATGATTAGTATGTTTTTGATCTCGAAGGTGTTGCGCCCAGGAGTAGAGCCCATCATAGATGACGAAGCCTATTTCTAGCAATTCCAGATCATCCTTGATATTGTATGACAAGCCAGCAAAAATTGACCACAACCCTGATGCCTGGCTGGCTAAGTCGTGTCGGTCTGTATCTGCTGCTCGAACAATGGTTGCTATGGTGTGCACAGCCGGATCATTGATCTTATAGCGTTTGACAAAGTAGTCAAATGTACACTGATCGTCATAGTGTGTGAATTCAACATCCGGAATATCATATGGGATTGCCCGAAGCAGCTCGGATTGTTCAAGTACTTCCTTAGAGGGAACGAACAAGAATTCAGCATCTGAATCAATGTACCGTTTGATTAGCCAGGGACAAGCAATCCTATCTATTTTAGGTCGTTCACGTGTGATCCACTTCATGTTAATGTGCTTTCGAAACTCAATTTTAGATGAAATGCCTTAACGATAAAACATTGCAGGCGGTAGCAAAAATTACTGACGGTAGCAAAATGTTTTTGCCATGCTGAAGCTAGGTGGATTCTTGCCTCCATTGGTTCCTCTAATTTTTCACCTCCATGACAGTGGATTGCGAAGTAGCGCACAATTCCTCAACACCCCGGGTCACGGAATACACTTTGGAAGTACAGGTAGTGAGCATTCCACCAGTCTTTAGTGCTTTGGATCTGACGATGAGTCTGCCTCGAGACCAAGTCGAAAGCATATTGATCTTGAAATCTACAGTGCTGGCGGCTGAGGTCTTGGCCATCATAGAACAAGCGGAATATCTACTCGCGTTCTCTGCAATGGTACTGATGATACCGGCGTTAAATAAAAATTGTAACTGTGAGAATTCAATTTTGAATGGAAGATGAATTTCGCAAAAGCCTGGTCTGATAGTCTTAAGTCTTGCACCTATAAAAAAAATGAAGTCCTCGCAGTTGAAGTTTTCAACTACCTTTTGTTTGTATTCAAAGTGTTGAGGGATCATAACTTTAAATTTATAAGTGAGATCTCGGCGATTAGTCTGGGAGATTTGACGGAGTTTGAATCTGGTTACCAGCAGTTGTATCTTCAGCTTTGTTGTGATTCTTAAGAGCTTCTGAGTTTCTTTTCTCAGACTACAGATAAAATTTGAAGCCGGTCGAGATGTCTCGATGATCTTAGATTTCAGTAGGGTCGAAGCTCGTAATATGGGAGCCGGCTTGAATCCAAGAATCATCTTCTCTACGATAAATATCTGCCGACTTGTAATAGACTGGATATTGAGTTGTATCTGGGTCATTCTTAACGCGAAATTTTGTCATTGCCACATAGTAGACAACTGCAAAATCTCCGTAAACCTGAATTTCAATATCCTCAAATTTGTACTGGGTCATTTGATACCCCTTAAGTCCTTCAGGTATGTTTAGCATGTAGTCATCAATTCCTCGCAGTACCTTTTTGCTTGATCCCTTCAATCCAGTCCAATCTGTGGTGTGAGTTGCTCTAATTTTCTGTAGGTCCTGATCCACAAAGGCTTGAAAAATGCTTTCAATGTGTGACCTAATCTCATTTTTATCGGCTGCTGATTTATCGGCTGCTGAGTTGTCAGTGTCGATTTTCTTCTCTGTACATGAGGCCAGGATGAATAAACATAAAATTGAAATACGTTTGAGCGTATTGGTTGTGGGTATGAGAGCGCTAATATCCATCACATTCTCAGATACGTCGATCTACGGGCTAAGATTTTAGCAAATCTTGCTATCCATTTTTTCATCACCATGCTAATAAACGCAACATTGTTGCGATTTGATTTCCATGTACAATAGCATTGTACTAAGAGATAAGACTCCAAATCGGCCACCATGAAAAGGTTACTATTTTTTATTTGCGCATCACATAATATTCTGCTTCATGCTCAAAGCGAAGAAGATAACTTTCCGCCACCTTCAGAACCCCCAGAATTAACTGCACGCCGAACAACGAATATGATCAATGTCGATGGTCGACTTGACGAAGAGGATTGGAGTAGAGGTGAGGTCGTATCGAACTTCTTCCGACGAGAACCGAGACAGGGCGGTTCTGTCAAATATGATACTGAAGTGAAATTTCTTTATGATGAGAAAAACCTGTACATAGGGGCATGGTGTAAGGATTCTGTAGGACTTAAGGGGATACGAGTCCAGGATTTGAGAAGGGATTTCAGCTGGGGTAACAACGATATTTTTGGAGTAGCTCTCGATCCTCAAAACCTAAAGCAGTACGCCCAGGCATTTCAAACCACTCCATATGGAAACCAGCGAGATTTTCAGAACTTCAGCGGAAGTTCATTTGATAGTGGGTGGAATACGCTTTGGAAAGTGCGAACGCCAAGAGACAGCAAGGGATATACCGTTGAAATGGCGATCCCATTCAAGACACTTCGATATGATTTGCCTAAAGATGGAAAGCCCACGACATGGGGGGTGACGATGGTAAGGTATGCGAGAAGAGATATTGAGGTTTCCTCATACCCTGCAATTCCACAGTCATTTACTCCCTATCGAATGACATATGCCGCGAGGTTAAGAGGAGTGGAGGTCCCGCCACCATCAGCAAACATTCGCATAGAACCTTACACCTTGTATCAATATGATCAAGCAAAAGAAGGTGGGTCAAACATTACTAGTGGAAATTCCAAATTAGGGGGAGATGTGAAATGGGCTGTCAATCCTAGGACAGTTGTTGATTTAACTTTGAATACAGACTTTGCCCAAGCGGACGTTGACCGGGCTGTTAACAACCTTGAACGATTCAATATTTTTTTTCCGGAAAGAAGACAATTTTTCCTTGAAAACTCAGGAGTCTGGGCTGGGGGATTCCAGCGCTCAATTAGACCTTTTTTCAGTCGTCGAATTGGTTTGCAGGGGAACTTCAACGCTCAGCCAGCTCCAATAGATTTTGGAGCAAGGTTTACTCAACGTACAGATAAGCAAGCCATAGCCGGTCTGTTTGTTCGGCAGGGGCACACGAAGACCTCTCAAGCCTCGAATTTTGGGGTAGCTAGGTACTTGCGCAATTATAGTCGTGAAAATAACATAGGAGTGATGATAACTCACAGATCCGATGAAGAAGCTTCAGATATAGGCCTCGAATCGGACAACAACACAACGATTACTGTTGATGGTCAAATAAGACCAACAAGTCAATGGGACATTCAATACCTAATGACAAGTTCTTTTGATGAGCAAAGTGGTAAAAATGGATATGCCGGCAGAGTTTTTATTGGTAGGCAAACCAACAAATCTTATCTCACTTGGGTGACGGAAGTCATCGGTAATAACTATGATCCTGGAATTGGTTTTGTCAGGCAGACAAATGTGATTAGGCACAACCCCGGCTGGTACTATATATGGCGACCAAAAACCGATTTTATTCGCAGATGGGATCCTGGACTTTATGTAGAGTATAATTCCGACGCTAACGATCCTTCTAGTTTTCAGCAATCAAGCTTGTATATTTTTCCAGTCTACACATGGTTCAGAGATAACAGTTTTTTAAAGATTTCATTTACTCCGACATGGCAGAACATCAATTTTGATTTTGCTCCTTTGGGTCTGGCGATTGATCAGGATGAGTATTTCTACATCAGGTACGATCTAAGATACAATACAGATCAGTCCAAAATTTGGTCTGTTCTGGCTTCATATAGTTTTGGAGATTTTTACGATGGAAGTCGACAACTCATTCGTTTGTCTGGCCGGCTAGCGCCAATACCGCATGCGGCAATTACAATTGACTATGAACGCAACAACCTTAGGAATATAGGAAGTGAAAATCAGAAATTGTCAACTGACCTTGTTACTTTAGGCTCCAGGCTAGCCTTGAATCCTAGAATACAATTATCTGCACTTTACCAATACAATGCGTTTGACGAACAGGGGAGGTGGAACGTTAGGGCGAGTTGGGAATATCAACCATTGTCTTTTGTTTACCTGGTTTTCAACAATACCAGAATAAATGGGTTGGAAAATCCAATTCGGGAACAGCAATTCATTTGCAAACTAACCTTCTTGAAACAGTTTTAGTATCTGTTGCTTGTTCCGAAGCAACCAATCTGTTCGTAGCTTCATCTTTGAACTGTCTTAGTTTGAACTTTAATTTGATCAGCTAACGATTGACTGATTTGTTGAACACTATTACCATATTGGGTTCCATTCAAGGGTTTCTGCTGATAATACTTCTGATAGGTCGAAGAAAGAATAGGTCAGCCAATAGGTTTCTGAGTTTATACATTGTAGCCCTCGTAATAGGTTTACTCGAACCGCTAATCCTTGATCTGCGACTTTTCCAAAATAACACATGGATGCTTGATGTCTTAGGGGGAGTTAGTTTTCTCTATGGCCCCATGCTGTATTTGTATGTGCGACAAGTCACCCATCCCGAAGTGCTTAGAGTGAGAGATTATCGGATTCACTTTTCACCCTTTGCTATTTATAACCTTTTATTAGCACTCATTTTCGCTCGATTCGTAACGTTTGGCAACGTCGGTAGCATTGTCGAATTGTTGTTATATGAGCTGCTCTTTATTCAAATATTCTTCTATCTGGTCAAGTCAATGCTGATACTGCGGAACTATGGAAGAGAGAATCGTTTTTTGCTATCTCCTAACTTTCACTGGTTGAAGGGCTTCATAATACTCTCCTCCGTGGTGTATTTCATTTCATTCCTCTCATCCAATTTAATCATTTTAGGGTATGACTTTGGACAGGGAATTAATCTATTTGTTCAATTTGCGTTGGTAGTTTTAGTCTATTTGGAGAGTGTTAGGGCTATGTTTCATTCCGATGAGATCAGGTTAAATCAGAAAGCACTCAAGAAGTCAGCCCTAACGGAAGAGGTTACAGGAAAAGTTAAGAGTGACTTGATTAACTACATGGCCAATCAACAACCTTACTTGAGCAAAGATTTTACTTTGGATGTTGCTGCGAAAGCCCTTCAAACAAATAAGTACTATCTGTCTCAAATTGTTAATGAACAGTTACAAAAAACATTCCCTGATTTTGTCAATGAATATAGAATCTCATTAGTGAAGGAAAAACTCCACAATTCTGAATTGAATAGGTACACAATTTTTGGAATTGCCTCAGAATCAGGATTTAATTCTAAAAGTGCTTTCAACAGTGCCTTCAAGAAATTAGTTGGAATGACGCCATCTCAGTACCTGGAGTCCAGTCAGTTACTTCAGGATAGTCATTTTACATAGCTATTGTGGTTTCTTGTCCTGAATCAACAAACAGGACTCATTTAGTTATTATCAGTACCTCTTCTAGTTAAGCTCGATTTAAGATTGAGTGATGGAAAAATATCCACTAGCTATTCTTCTGATTATATTTCTTTCAGGCCCGATAGCCTCACAGGAGGCTCAAGCTCCTGAAGCTCGTAAGGAGGCGATTGTAAAAACTCACTTCGGCGATTCCCTGGTAGACCAATATAGCTGGATGGAAGACCGAACTGATCCGGCAGTCTTGAACCATCTGTTTGCAGAAAACCAGTACCTTGAAAACAGTCTAGGTCATACACACAAGTTCCAGGAACATCTTGTCGACGAGTTCAAATCAAGAATGACCCCGCGAACAAGGCCTTCTTTACAAAGAAAAGTTGGAGAGTACCTTTACTATTCAACCCAAAGTAAAAGGGATGAGCATCCAATCTACTATAGAAGGAAATCTAGTGATCAGACCCAGGAAATAGTGTTGGAAGTAGCCAAAATTGACCCTGGAAATCCATTTATAAATCTTAAGAAGATATCACCCACTCTCAATGGAGAGATGATTGCCTATTCAGTGGACTATTTAGGAAATGAAGCACTCTCCGTTCATTTCAAAGATCAAAAAACCGGGACAAGGCTTGAGGATGAAGTGCCGATGACTAGTGACTTTTTCTGGTTGGAGGAAGGGAAGAGTATTCTCTATGTGAAGAGAGATAGCTTATTTAGACCTAGAGGTGTGGCCATTCATCAATTGGGCGCACCAATCGATTCGGATGTGCTCACCTACAGTTCCCAGGACCCACACAGTTACATTGAAATTGAAAAGTCGACATCAGGCAGATATCATTTCTTATATGAATTCAGCCTTGACGGTCTTCAGGTGATGTTCATGGATGGAGAAAAGGAAAAGAAGGAATGGGAATATCTGGCACTTAAGGACTCTGAATGGGTTGTAGCAAATCATTTTAACAAAAGTGAAAACGACACAAGTGAACACTTCTATTTGTATACGACCAAAAACAATCCCAATGGCAGAATCGCCAGGGTAAGCACAAAGAATCCAATGCAGTCCAGCTGGGAGACGTACCTTAACATTGAGGGTGCTCCCAATCAACGAATTGGAGTCGATTTCGGTGACGATCAGTTTGAGTCGTTCAGGATGTTTGAGGATTACATAGTGCTCTCGGTTGAGTCTCAAGCGAGGGTAAAATTCAAAGTGGTTGATCGTAGGACTGGGGAATCGTTTATGATAGAACCACCAGGTTCCATTTACACATCATATCCGGTCAAGTTCCAAGATTATACAGGGAGTAAATTCAGATTTTATCATTCTTCTTTCACCCAACCGTCAAGCATTTATGAAGTAGATCTTGCTACTCGGGAAAGTAAAAAAATATGGCAGAGAAGGATCAAAGAGTACCGCGAAGAGAACTATGTTGCCTACCGAATATATGCTCCCTCAAAAGACGGAAAATTGATTCCTATGTCACTCCTTCATAAAAAGGATATTGTGCTGGATGGCAATAATCCAGTAATAATTGATGGCTATGGAGCAGCAGGTACGTATCCCAATGTGAGATTCAACGGTTCGCCAATGGTAAGTTTGTTGGAACGAGGAATCGTGTATGTAAAAACTCATCTTAGGGGAGACGGTGGTTTTGGAAGTGAATGGATCAAGGATGGTCGAATACTCAAAAAGAAGAATACGTTCTCAGACTTCGTTTCATGTGTCGAGCACTTGATAGATACTGGTTATACCAAACCTCAGAAGATAGTGGCAAGGGGAGGAAGTGCGGGTGGTCTGTTGATGGGAGTAGTAGCAAATTTAAGACCGGATCTCTTTAACGGATTGCACATTGGAGTTCCGGTGATGGATGCAGTAAGCTTTATGACCAACGATTCAATGTTTGTGGTACCATATATGTATGCAGAGTTTGGGAACCCCGAAAATGAAGATGTTTATCGTTATATCAAATCATATTCTCCCTATCAAAACATAGTCTCTCAGCAATACCCAAATATGCTACTCTACTCCGCCTACAATGATTTGAGGGCTGGCTATTGGGAAGCAACAAAATATGTTGCCAAATTGAGATCACTAAAGACTGATAATAATCCTATTTTGTTGCAGACCGATTTCAACGCGTCTCATGATTTGATCGGAGGCTTACAAAAGCGACTGCAGCAAACAGCGCTTGAATTTGCATGGTATTTCAAGATCTTGGGTATTGAGGAAGATTACACCAAATTAACAGGCAGAGTTACCAATACAGAAGGTCAACCACTTCCTTTCTCACATGTGAATATTGCAGGGAAAAACAAAGGTACCGTTGCAAATGATAGTGGGTATTTCGAGCTGGAGATAAGAAGAAGGGACATCGAACTCGCTTTTTCGCATGTGGGCTATGAATCAAAGACCCTTTCAGTAAAGAGTGAAAATTTAAGCCAACAATTACATATTGAACTGGCTGGTGAATCACTTATGCTTGATGAAGTGGTTATCTCTACAAATTATGAAAATCCTGCGCAGGAAATAATGAAGCAGGCTTTGGAGAGAAGAAAGATCTACAAGGAGAAATTGAATTCCTACTCAGCCAGAGTCTATGTACGCACAAGGCAATACCTGGAATCGCTCCCTGATAAGCTGCATCCTTTGATTGGTAAAAATACATTCCCGGAGAAAGGGATTTTTGAGCTTTCTGAAACGGAATCGGAAATCTACTACCAACAAAAGCCAAAGAGATTCAGGGAAATAATGGTGTCTTCCGTCAATAAGGTCAGAAGCAAGATCCGTCCATTTAGTTGGCATAGAGCATCCAATATGGGCATTGATTTTTACAAGCAGCTAATTAAACTAGATGGACAAAGAGAGATCATTTCACCCTTCTCATCCAACGCGTTTTTCTACTACAACTTCGAGTACCATGGACTTCAAAAACAAGGGAATCACTCTATACATAAGATTGAACTAAAGCCGAGAAGAGATTCAGACCCGGTTTTCGATGGCTACATTTATATAGCTGATAGCACTTGGGACTTATCTGCAATTGATGTCAAGATTAGACCCGTCAGCCTGAGGTTCCTGACCGCTGCATCTATTAATCAGAAGCTTCTCCCTCAAGAAGATGGTTTTTGGTTACCTGTTGCTCAAAACAAGAAGCTTAAGGCGAAGGTGCTCGGGGTGGAGCTACTATCAGATGACGATATGTTATATTCCGAGTATGATGTTAACCGGATATTCACTCGTGAGTTTTTTCAGAAGAGTTCCTTTGAAATTGATCCCGCTGCAAATAAAAAAGACTCAAGCTACTGGGAAATAAAGAGACCACTTCTTATGACGGATCATGAAAGAGAGTTTTATGGCAATGTGGATTCAGTGGAAAATTCTGCTAGGGTTAATAAGTATACCCTTGATAACTTGTTTGGAGGATTCAAAAACAAGCCGAGTGGCATTGGTCTACCTGAAATAGAGGTAAGTGGACTTTTTCAGGCCCTTCAGTTCAATACGGTAGAAGGTTGGAATGTTGATTTTGATCTTACTTATAGTAAGCGCGTCCCGTATTCGTCAAATAGGAAACTTACCTTTTTCAGCAATTGGAGATACGGTTTCTCTAATGAACAATTCAATGCAAGGGTTGGAACATTGTGGAATATCAACAGATCAAAATCCAAATTGCTTGAAGTCCAGGGCGGTCAATATGTATTCCAGTTTAATGAAGCGAATCCAATTACACCGGCAGTAAACTCCCTTTACACACTCTTCCTTCGCAACAATTATATGAAAATCTACCAGAAACTTTATGGACGGTTTTTGTATCAATCAGAAGTGAAAAGCGGACTATACGTTTTCACATCTTTGCAAATGGAAAAAAGAAGATCACTTGTCAACAACTCCAACTACTCGTTCTCAAAAGGGAATGAACTTTTTACCACAAATGACCCTCAAAATCCAGGTAATCCATCAGCTTCATTTAATTCGCATCAAGCAGCTTTCGTAGAACTTGGGGCCAAGTACCAGTTCAATCAAAAATATGAAACGATAGGGGAGCGAAGAATTGTTAAGAGCTCGAATCCGACCGTCGGTTTTACCATCAAGAAGGGATTGAAAAATGTATTGGATAGTGAGATCTCGTTTACCAATGTTGATCTTTTTCTGGAAGGTAGAGCTAACCTTGGCGTTTTTGGAAGGAGCTCACTGTTCTCAAACTACGGACGGTTCATTGAAAATAAGAATCTTTCCTTTGTTGACTATAAGCACTTCAATGGCAATCAAACGGACATCATTTTGCCACACGCCGAAGGCTCGGAAAATTTTACTCCTACGAGAAGTTTTCGACTACTTGATTATTATTCTATGAGCACTACCTCAGAGTACGTTCAGCTACACTACTCCCATCATTTTAATGGGTTTATAATGAACAAATTACCACTTGTTAGAAAAACCAATTTCTCAAGCATTGCTGGATTTAGTTTTCTGGCGAACGGTGAGGGAACCTACAGAGAAGTTTACCTAGGGTTCCGGAAAACAATCCTTCAAACGGTTACGTTTGGTCTGGACATTGTGAAAAGTACGGATCATAAGGGCGCAGGCGAACGAGGAATTAGGTTTGTGCTCAGAAATTAGAAAAGTAGACTATTGAAAACCAGGGGTAGAATACTTTGTTCTCATTAATCTCTCAGAGAATCTGCAGGATTAGTACTTATTGTTTGGATGGACAGTTTGGCTGTAGAGGGTCTGGCTATTATGATATTTCAAAATGAATAGGTGTGCTGAGATCCCTATTTAGGTATATACAATCATACTTTGCTGTGAACAATTTTCATATCTTGCTATCAGAGATCTTCATGTCCTGATTGTTCTAAATATAATTGCTATCATTACAAAATTTCAATAGCTAATAAGGTGTGAAGAGGCCTCATTTCTATTTGTTCTTGTTTTTGTCAGGCTTCTGTTGTCAGGCACAGTTCACAAACACTGCGAGTAGATCCTACAGTGATGTACCGCTAACGGAGGTGATCAAGGAATTTGAATCTGTTTACGGATTAACATTTTATTTTAAAGCGGAGTGGCTGGAGTCTGAACGTGTGATCGCACAATTTAACGACTTAACGATTGCGGATGCATTGAACGAAGTTTTGCGCGACAAAAATTTCACCTTCTTGCTACGACCTCCAAACTATGTAGTTCTTCTACCTGATGAGGGTAGTTCCACAGAAACCCTTACGATTGACAACTCGGTGGACAATCGGGTTTCAATCGGTAACATCAATCTGGATCTCGACCAGGGGACGATTTCTGGATATGTGATGACTGGTGAAGACAATCTGCCTCTTGGTGGAACAGTCATCACTGTTAAGGAACAAGCGGTCAGGTACGTCACGTTACCTGATGGATCTTTCGAATTGGTTTTACCTGTTGGAAATCATGAGTTAGTGCTACATCATCCGACCATGGTGGACTACAAAATATCGATCTCCTTAAACTCAAATGGTAAAGTAAACCTGCTGATGTTTGAAGATGTAACCGTCCTTGATGAGGTTATTGTAAGCACCCAAGCCGTAGATCAGAACGTTTCTAAAACAATCACCGGTCAGGAAATAATTGACATTCAAACCATAAAAAGCGTTCCCGCCTTTTTTGGTGAAGCAGATGTTTTTAACTCCATTCTCTCACTACCAGGCGTAAGCAGAATCGGAGAAGGGAGTTCTGGCATCAACGTACGTGGAGGAGGAGTGGGGCAGAATTTAATTTTGATCGACAACACCACCGTATATAATCCTGCCCATCTGTTTGGGTTCTTTTCCTCATTCAATGCTGATGCAGTAAATGCGGTAAATTTCTACCGAGGATCTATTCCGGTAGAATATGGAGGAAGACTCTCCTCTGTGATGGATGTTCAGGTAAAGAGCGGGAACAAGGAAAAAGTGTCAGGTTCTGGAGGAGTCGGACTTGTAAATAGCAGAATTCTTGTGGAAGGTCCAATCAGAAGGGATTCTACATCTTTCTTAGCGGCTGTAAGGTTGGCATATCCCGACTACATGATTGGATTGGCTAACGATGAAGATCTGAATAACAGTGCGGCTTTTTTTGGGGATGCAAATCTCAAAATAGATCATTTGCTTAATACCAGGAACCGAATATCCTTCAATGGATATTTGAGTAGAGATCGGTTCGAGTTTTCTGATGAAGCAGAATACAACTACGGAAACAGAGCGCTGAGTATCAAATGGGACGGGCAACTTACAAACAACACATTGTTTGAGACCTCTGGCAGCCATGCTACATACGACTATCAATTTGATGATGTAAGCGAACCGCAATTTTCTTCATCCTTAGAAGCACGTGTGAATCAGCTTACACTTAACAGTCTATTCCAGACAGAGGTTGAATCTCATGCATTGAGTTATGGAGCAAGTGTAACAGGTTTTGCTATTAACCCGGGAAAATATACCAGGAAATCGCCTGAATCTATCGTGGCTCCAACCACTATTGATAGCGAAAAGGGAGTAGAAGGAGCGTTTTTTATTGGAGATACACACAGCCTCACTAACTCCCTATCCATTTACGGGGGTATCAGGTATTCTTTCTTTTCTGGCGGAAGGGATGGGTTAAAAGCCACTTATCATGGTCCAGAACCAAGATTATCGGTCAATTATAAGACAACTGTGAGTTCCTCTTTAAAACTGGGCTATAACAGAATGCGTCAGTATGTTCATTTTATTTCCAATACTGCAGCGGCTACTCCTATTGATCTTTGGAAGCTTTCTAACACAACAATTAAGCCCCAGGTAGCAGATCAAGTCACATTTGGTTACTTCAGAAACTTCAGGGCCAATATGTATGAAACGTCTGCAGAGTTCTTTTACAAACGAACCACGGACCTGATTGACTACCGGAATGGAGCGGATCTGTTCCTGAATGAGAACATAGAAGATGAACTCATTCAGGGTGATGGAAAAGCATATGGTATGGAGTTACTTGTTAAAAAGACCGAAGGAAAGTTTAACGGATGGGTCAGCTACACTTTTTCCCGATCACTGATTCGAGTTGACGGACAGGAACCCGCAGACGTCATCAATGAAGGTGTTTTCTTTCCAACCAATTTTGATCAGCCACATAATGTCTCCGCCTTTGCAAGTGTACGATTCAATCGTAGGTTCAGTCTAAATGCGAATTTCACTTACAATACGGGAAGACCTGTTTCTTATCCTGAGTCTGTCTACGAAATCAGAGGGATCAGCATTGTGGATTTTGCAGAGCGCAATGAATACCGGATCCCGGACTATCATAGATTGGACATCTCTTTCGTCATGGGGACTACCTTAAAGCGGGTGAAAAAAATCGAAGCTAACTGGAGTCTGTCTCTCTACAATGTGTATGGAAGAAACAATGTATACTCTGTTTATTTCAAAAACGATGTGAATAGTGATGATCCTCAAGCATATCAACTTTCAATCATCGCAAGACCAATCCTTGCGATCTCATATAATTTCAAGTTTTGATAAGAAGTAAGTACATATTCTACCTGATTGCTTTGACTGCATGTGTTGAAAAATTCAACCCTGATCTGGATGCAGCGGATAGTCAGCCTCTGATTGTCGACGCACTCTTGACAAATGAAAACAAACAACATTCAGTAACGATCAATCTGGCGAAAGACATCAGTGATTTCAGTCAATTCACTCCGGTTATTGATGGTACCGTTTATGTAGAAGACAGCCAAGGACGAATCTTTGATTATGTGCATACAGCCAATGATAAGTATACATCCGTAGTAGCATTTGCAGGCATCATTGGTAGTTCTTACCGATTAGTCATTGACGTAGACGGTCAACGATATGAATCCAGCTTCGAAGAACTCATGCCTGAAGCTCAGATAGCTGAAATCAATGCCAATACAGCAGTAGAACGTATAAGTTCAGAAACCGGAGAAGCAACCGACGAACTTAGGGTGACTATTTCTGTGGATTTGAATTTGCCCGTAGATCGTGAGGTATACTACCGTTTTGACTGGAATAGCACTTACAGAGCAAGAACGCTGGATCAGGGATCAACTGTGTGTTGGGACGAAAGAAATAGTGATCCTCCCATAAATCTTGACGTCTCCGCCACTTGCTATGTGAATGAATCGTCCTCGTCGTTCCTGAGATTGTTCTCATCAGAAGGACTGCAAGCCACAGGTATTGAGGATGTTGCTATCTATTCGGTCGAACCGAACAGACGTTTTCAAACGAAATACAGTCCGGAAATTACACTCTTCCATATTACAAAAACTGCCTTTGATTTTTGGCAAGCCATCGAGAATCAATCGACCAACACCGGGAGTCTTTTTGATACACCTCCCAGTCCGATCAATGGCAATATAAGTTACACTGGTTCCGGTAATGAACGAGTGATAGGTATTTTCGAAGTAGCTTCAGTTACAAGAAAAAGAGCTTTCTTTTTGAATTCAGTGGTTAATCGTGATTTTGATAACTACAATATTGACTGCAGACCTAGCGCAGGCCCTCCGGGCTCACCTCAACCTGTACGTCCGCTTTTTTGCTGCGACTGTAGGTTTCTACCAAACAGCACTGATGTAAAACCTGATTTTTGGGAAGATTGATGAAAAAGATAGTTTACATACTGGTCCCGTTTCTTTTTCTGTCCTCCTTTCTGTTCCGAGAAACATCTGCGGCTGAACTAGTCAAAAGAATAAATCAGTATTTCAGAGAAAGACCTATGGAGCGTATCTTTTTGCACCTTGACAAGCCGTATTATGCTTCCGGGGATGACATGTGGTACGCGGGGTATGTGTTGAACTATAACTCCAACACCACTTCTGACCTGAGTGAAATTTTGCATGTTGAGTTATTCAATAAAGAAGGGAAGTCCATCTTACATCAGAAAAGCAGATTGAGTAGTGGATTCGCAAACGGGGTCATTGAACTTCCCGATACCTTAAGTCCGGATTACTATCTGCTCAAAGGTTATACCAATTGGTCAAGAAATTTTGCCGAGGGCCTTCTCTTTAGTCACTATGTGAAAATTGTCTCTTCTACGTTCACTCCACCTGATATCGACACATCCATTAACCATGTCGATTTTTACCCGGAGGGTGGAAACATCATTGTTGGTAAATTAAACCAAGTGGCTTTTAAGGCAGATCAAGAAGCAAGGGGTTACGCTCACCTGATTAATGCCATAAACGACACGCTAGATGAAGTCAGATACGATGAAAACGGGTTTGGTGTACTAAGGCTGGTACCTCAATCAAAAGGGGATCAGTTCTATCTTGTTTTTGAGGATATCAAGAATCGTTTTGCTCTTCCAGAGGCAAATGAAAGTGGTTCAGTACTCCGACTTTTGGAAGACAACAGGTCCTTCAGGTTGCTTATCGACAACTCGAACGATCTCACAGCCAGGCCATTTACAATACTCATTTTATACAATGGAAATATCATGTCTGTTCAAGAAGGAAGCTTCGGTAGCGTGGGCACAGTATTGCGGTTGACGAAGGATAAACTGCCTGAAGGCTTACATCACATTCTAGTCATTGACGAGGATCTGAACGTCCGCAATCAGCGGGTATTCTACAACGAACCGGTTGAACGGAAAAAAAGCATCATTAGTGTTGAGACGAGTAGCACGTATGAGATCGGAGAGGAGGTAAAGTTGAAACTATCCAATACTGGGGATGCAGGAACACATGTATCCGTATCAGTTACTCCGAAGAAGTATTTTGGCGATGCCTTGAGACCAACGATCGAATACGATCGTCAACAGAAGCTTTCTGATGGAGATCATTTTTCCCACAATGATTTTCTGATGACCGAAAAGATCGGAACCTATTCAATTGAACACATTCTTAAGAGTGGACTTCCCGAGTTCGATTACCTGATTGAAAAGAATGGATTGTTTCAGATTACTATTCAACAAGAAGAGGCTGATAATAGCTATTATTCACTCAGTTTGAAAAACGAAGATTCCATCGATTTCTATTTCAATAAGGGAGCTAATGGAAAGAATGTATCTTTCACGTTTCCGTCCTTCTATGGAAGTAAAGAAGTGATTATTAAGCGACATAAATGGTCAGCCAAATCTCAGGGAAGCCAATTCACTCTTGACAATTCCTTCCACATCTCACCTTTTCAAAAAAAGTTTACTCAATCTGCATCTGAAACCTCGTATGCGAGGTATGCGAAAGAAAACCAATTGATCAACCGACTCTATGGAGTAACAATAAAAAAACAGATAGACAACCTTGAAGTACCTCCCTCTTTTAGTATTCTCAGAGTTCCGGATGAAAGTATCAGGCTGAAAGACTACATTTCCCTTCCGGACATGACCACAATATGTAAGGAGCTTATACCTGGTGTCAGAATAAGTGAAAAACCTGAAGGTTCTTACAGGATACACATGCGGAGCATAGATAGTGAAACCGGCTACTATCAGCCTTTCCTTGACAATGAACCTCTTCGTTTTATTGATGGTCTTCCCATCTACGATTCCAAATACATTGCTGAACTGGACCCTCTGGAGGTAAAAAAGTTAAACATGAGCTATGGAAGAAGAACGCTGAATGGTGTTTCCTTTGATGGGATCCTTTCGGTTGAAACCGAAGAAGGCAATTATGGTAAAATGAACAATCTGGGTCAGATGATGTTCGATTTTAGCGGATATGCAGACAATTATATCCACAACCAGGTAAGACCCGGACGAAACATTCCCGACTTCAGGTCAACATATTATTGGAACCCTTCTGTGTACTTAAGTAGCAAGCCAATCACGCTTTCTTTTCCAACTTCAGACGAGCCAGGCACATACATGGTTGATATACAAGGGGTCAATGAAAAAGGCCAAACGATCGCGGAACGACACCATTTTGAAGTGAAGGGCCGAACGACAAAGAACTAGCCAGCAAGTCTATTCATCACAGTGACGGAGTAGCGAAAAAGCAGTCCTTGAGTGGTCTCGAAAGGTCTTTACAAGATTTTAGTATGCGCTCAATTCAACCTGAGCATAAGCCTTGTTTCCCACAGAACTAATAGCTGCTCTGATTCTTTTAGTTTGGATAGCGGAACAGTCGCCCCAACACGCCCTATCAGTTGGCCAAAATGAATTCCTAGTGAACTTGAGATTCCTGGAATAAAATAAGGATCTACTTCGCTTGTCTTAAGAGTAGAGAGGGTTTCGAATGGCTTTTGAGTATCGTCTGAATGGAAGCTCTGTGTGTTGATTTCCACGTTTTGAGAGATGATCATATCTGCCGATGCACCTGCGGAGATATCTAAACCAAACCTATTATTTGATTTGATTAGGTAATCCATTCCTACGCCAATTCTGATAGATTGAAAAGAAATCTCTTTTGAAACCTCTTGCCTTGTGCGAATTTGCGATCCAACTGGTGAGTTGCTCAGCTCAACACTAGAAAAAGCAAATTTCCCAGAATAGAAGTCTGTTTGAATGAAGTGAGCGAAAGTGCGAGGACGATGAAAATAGGATCTGGCTGTCATACCCCAGAATGGTTTTACCCCAATCTCTCTTGGTTGAATCATAGTTATTCCAGCACTTATCATGAATCCTGATTTGGTTAGACCAGAGTCAATTGGTAGAGTTGTTAATACATCTGGTAGCTCAACCGGTACTTCATCAATTTCTGGACTACTTCTTTTAGGAGTTTGGAACATTAGCTCTTCATCGCTTGCATCAATAAACATGAAAGACTTTGGTAAAGTAGGGTCTCTGTCAGGTGTTACCTGAGATATTCCGTTCCTGTTTTCCACTGAAATTGCCCGCTCTGCCTGAGTCACATTTTTTTGTTCTACTTCTAGGGTTAATTGGCTTTGGGCTGGAACAAAATCTGAAATTGACAATTGCTCTCCTGAATGAGTTACCTCCTTTGTTAGGTCTTCCATGTGTTGTGTATGAAAAACTTGAAGTCCTATGGCAAACGTACCGGCCAATGCGCCTATAACATTGCTCAAGAATGAAATTTTGTGCCAACTGCTGAATTTGTTGATTGAGGTAACTCCTTTAATTCTCTCATGCAATACATCCCATGAATCGCCATCGTATGAGATTTCAATTGAGTCAAGTTTCCTAAGGATGACGCTACCTAGTCTGCGATGAGCCAATGTTCTTTGTTTTCTTTTGTAAACACGTTAATTCTTTGCTTCAGCATCTTTTTTGCACGGGACAAAATAGACCTTGAACTCGAAGGAGTTATTTCAAGTTTGCGAGATATTTCAGTGTGGTTGAAGCCTTCAATTTCATATAGATTGAATACCAGCCTGTATGGATCACTAAGTTCTTGAATACAATGAAGTAGGTCATTAGCGTTCATTTCTTCAATTACGGTAGCTTCAATTTCAATTGGCTCATTTGATTCAACAAACAGAATTTCTCCCATTTTTCTACGGCAACAATCTATGGCGGTGTTGGTAATGATCTTTGAGAACCACGGCTGAAATTTTCTGCTAGTGTCGAAGTGATTAATTGATCTAAACACTTTTACATAACCGTCGTTCAGTACCTCTTTTGCACTTTCAATGTCGCTGGAATAACGGAGGCAAATCTTCATACCCAATCGATAGTATTTCTCGTAAAGCCTCCTTTGCGCTAAGGAGGCTCCCTTCTTAACTTCGTTAATTAAAATCCGGTCTTCATCTATTGGGATTTTGGATTTCACTCATTTTAAAGGTTGTGAAAAGAAGGCAGTTGAGTAACTGTGCTTTTCGTGATCTGGATAATTTTTGTCTTCTTATTCCTCGACCAAACCTCCCCATTGTAGCTTGTATTTGTCTACCACTTTCAAACTATTGGCCTCATCTAAGATCCGCTCTGTAATTCCTATCGGCAGTCCATTTTTCCAAACGTCTGGTTCATAGAAGTAGTGAGATTTAGAGATCTCTTCTCCTGCTTGATTTACAACATTCCTCTTGACTTCCTGAGCTAAGAATACCTGAGATCCATATATCAATTCAAACTCGATGGAAGAAAGCCCCAGGTTACCTAGGAGGTTAGCACTGGACGTATAGGTATACTCTACCGTTTCAATGCCATTGGTGTCCATACTTTGAGACTCTGTTTTGACAATCTCATTGTCAGGGCCCAAATACCACTTTTCGATCTTGACAAGTTTGGTTTCTTCCGGTGAGTGGACTTCTACCTGTATGTACTTATCGGAAGGGTAACTAAAGCGTAAAAGTTCGTGAGTGGATACTACTTGTGAAATACGAGATGCATTATCATACGTAATTCGTGTCTCTTCACTTACACCAGAAGTCCATTTCTGAATAATTTCACTCAGTTTGTCATCAGCGTAGTTC
Organism: Cyclobacteriaceae bacterium; assembly: GCA_028285685.1. Lineage (GTDB taxonomy): Bacteria > Bacteroidota > Bacteroidia > Cytophagales > Cyclobacteriaceae > Ekhidna. The sequence continues at coordinate 121,616 of JANQOR010000040.1, forward strand.
AATTCGACCCTTCCTGTGATAGTCTTTTCTTCTGAGAAGAACGAAAACATATCAATCAGTACGACTCTTTTTTGAGCATCATAGTAGAAATCTTGCCCACCATCTGTTTCAGCAATTGAAAGTAGGAATTGACCTTGTGCTAACTCTTCGTCCTGGCATGAAACGGCAATCAAGATAACTGCAGTATACGCCGCTAATAGTATTAGTTTTAGTTTTTTCATGTGCATCAGTAGTTTAGATCTTGTATTTTGAAATACGAGTCATCATCTTGATGTGCTGCGAGGATCAGATTAAATAAAATTTAACGGTATCCTGATCGTTTGATGACAATTCAAAAACTCTGAAAGGATAATTGTTGACAATCGTGGCTTACTGGTCAACAATTACCGAATACGGATCCTTGTAGCAGGAGGATATCCACTAACATCTCGGACGAGGTGATGTTTTCCTCAATTCATAAATTATCCGAATTCTTAAGAGAGGCAACTTCGGCTTTCCAAAGCAATGCTCTTAGGATTACAAAGTATATTACTAGAGAGAGAGATACAAGTCTAAAAACTAGACTTGCTCTAAAGAAGATCGCCATTAAAAGGACTGTCAAAAAGAGTAAGAAAACAGAGTAAACCCTTCGTCTAGATCTTTTTCGAAGTTTATCAACTCTGTTTTGATAATAACGATCGTAAAATTCGTAAATGTCAGAACCTACAAGTAGAAAAAGAACTACGATACTAATGTCAAATTTGAAACTGCTAAAGGTGAAAACAGTAAGAGTTCCCCATATAAGGAGAACTATCATTGCTAACGAAGTGATTCTTGACAAAAACAAAAAGTGATTCGTGTTATTATGAAGGTACATATAACCGATCATGATAATAAAACATAGAATCAAAGCACCATATAAGTCGAGGTACCTACTGTAGTTTATAAAATCCTTGCTTAAAAGCATTTTGAGTGAGTTAGCATGTATGATACACGCATACATATCCGGTATCCTATTTCCTCCTACTTCAATTTTCAAAGGGGTAAAATAGTTGTCTTCAAAGCTAAACTCATGAATTGACTCACCGAGAAATCCTAAGATTACAACTTTGTCCCTGACAAATGAGTAGTCCCTAAGTCCATATTCAACTGTGGAAAAATTAAATTCATTACCATAGAATTTTATGAATTCAATTTCCTTATTTCTCTTCGAGATTGTCTCCTTAATGGATGGATCGATGAATGATGCTAGCTCGATTGAGAAATGCCATAATGAATCTCCTTCAACAATTACTTTTGGCTCTATTTGTCGCTTAATTCCTAAATTATCACTTTGAATTCCTGAGTAGGAGATGATCGCATTATTAGTAAAGTAAGGATGAGTCCGAATTACAGAGTCTTTAATGTCGGCGAAGTTAAACCCCTTTATTAGTACCAAATTTTCTACACTATCTAATGCTCGCTTTAATTCAATGTCACCGATTGTATCTCTCCGCTGCTCGAAGTACACAGATAAACCTATAGCTCTGGGACTTTCCTTATTCAGCTTTTGAATAAGATCTGCTATTCTAGACCGATTCAGCATTCCTATGTTCACAATTACAAATGATGTATCTGCTTTAACTTCTTGGTAGTTGAAGTTATCGTAATAATGATCGGTAAAATCCCAATCCATGATGGGATCAATGAACTGCTCCAGGTAAGCAATTCTAGGTAGTAGTTCCAAAGTAAGAATTGCAACTAGAATTGAAAGAACTGTTGCATTTGCCGCATGCCATAGTCTTCTCATCCTACACAAATATACTTTCCTGCATACCTCCCTCATAATTAGGTCGATGGGGTACTAGATATTTTATAAGCTTCTGCTTTATAAAAGGAACCTCTTTTCGAAGTTTTGCAATGTGGGTTTACTTTGATTTATTAAAATTTGGAGTTGACGATGAAAGCCTTTATCCCTCAGATTGATTTTACCTCCGTGTTCTTATTCTTAGGTGTGTTGCAATCTATCCTTTTAGGGTGCATTTTGATTGTAAAGGGGAACAAGGATAATTCATTTGGAATGGGCGGCATCCTGCTTATAATCATAGGATTCCTGTGTCTAGATGTATTTTTTGAGCATAGTGGATTGATTTTGAACATTATTTACCTGTACAACTTCACACAGCCCCTCTTGTTTCTGATTGGTCCGATATGCTATTACTGGTTTTATCAATCGCTCCGGCTAAAAAAACCCAGACGGTGGACATTGCACCTGATCCCATTTTTCGTCTACCTGATTTACTATTTTAATTTTTATCTGCAACCCGATTGTTTTAAGAAAGCGGCTTATTCATGGAATAGATGGCCGGAGTTGGGGAGAGAAACAGTTGTGCTGCAATTCAGTCCGGACCCCCTGGGTATTAGTGAATACTTTGTAATCATTGGTGCATTATCTCTTACCATCTATTGGTTGCTAAGCTGTCGTACTGCTTATTCGACGATCAGGGGTCCTGAGTTAGGGATGAGAAAACATTTCGTAGTTGTTGTGTTGGCCATTTACGCTTTGTTAATTCTTCTGTATCTACTTTCACGGTATTTTTTTGCGCGTGATTTAGGTGATTTTCTGCCAATACTGTTCCTGAACGGCATAGTTTATTTGACAAGCGTGATACTGATTACCCGATCGGAAATATTCAGAAGAAACCCATTTAAGGAGAAAAGAAAATACAACAAATCTGCACTCTCGAAAGACTTATGCGGTAGCATCAGGTCGAAAGTTATTAAGGTCATAGAGGAGGACAAAATTTTTACCCAGAATGACTTAAGTTTAGTACAAATGGCAGATACCATTGGTGTCAAGCGCCATTACCTTTCGCAAGTGATTAATGAGTCTTTCGGAAAAAGCTTCTATGAATTCTTGTCCGACTATCGGGTGAAAGAAGCTTGCCGTTTGCTCATACATCCAGAGGTCAATACTTGGACTGTTGAAAGGATAGCCTATCATGTTGGTTACAATTCCAAGTCGGCTTTCATTAAAGCATTCAAAAAGAAAACAGGTAAGACAATTACTGCTTATCGTAAGGATGTCTTCTCTAGCTGATTAAGAAATAGGCCCTTCCCGGTCGGCACGTCCATTCTCAAGACCTCATGCCGGTAGTATTGCACGAAATCAAAAAAAGTTTATTCTCATGCGATTACTTCATTGTATACCGTTACTTTCCTACCTCTTTGCTTGTCAAGCACAGAAAGACTCAGGTTATGTATTATGGATCGGTCAGACAGATTTATTAGGTCGCCCCGCCTTGGTTGAAGTCTATCTTGAAGAAGAAAACGAATCTGGTTCCATATCAATATACGGAGAGACCGTTCGTTCTTATGATGTAGCCATCCTTAGAAAGAAAGCTTTCCAGACTGTTGAGCTGAACAAAGATTCAATCAATTTCACTTTTCTTTGGAATGACCAAATATTTTCATTTGGTGGGCTCCTTTATGGAGATGTCATGGTCGGATCATTCATCTCTGGTAAGGGGATTTCAGAAATGCGTATGTACCGTGCTGAACGGAACAATCAAAATTTAGATCGGTATTATGGGTTGTATGCTTTAGAGGATGATACGTGCCTGATCACAAAAAGAGAATACGGTGGTTTGCGTAAAATAAATATGACTAATGGAATCTCCGAGACCTTATTGGAGATTCGGGAAGGTCATTTCACTACAAGGAAGCTGCTTCTTGATAAAGGCACTCCTGTAGTAGTATATAGATTCCCAAAAGACAAAGGCAAAAAAGTTATTGGCTTACTCAGTGATAATGGGAATCAACAATTATTTGGTAGGAAATTGCCATTGATTAATCAGCGAGTTATCAAGTACAATGGGTTTAATGCAGAACTGGAAGGGACTCTTTTTTCTCCAGTCAATGGCGAATCTAAAACCATACTAATTCTAGTGCATGGGTCGGGCCCAATTTATAGAACAGCATTTGTTGAAGCGGCAATACAGTTCACAGCAATGGGCTATGCTGCCTTTGTATATGATAAGCGTGGGTCAGGCACCTCGTCCGGTTCAAGTAGGGGGGATGATTTTGATTTATTGGCGAAGGACGTGATCGAAACATTAAAGATGATAGAGCACCTTGATAGTTTTGAAAAAATAGGCTTTCAAGGACATAGTCAGGCAGGTTACATTATTCCTTTGGCTATTGCCATGGGAGCAGATCCAGATTTCACGATTATAGTCAATGGAGGAAGTATCTCTCCGGGAGATCAGTCGATCTATGATAAAACTAACGACATGGTTAGCGCGGGATATGGCCAGGAGGAGATCAACGAGGCACTTTCAATGCTTCGTGCCATCCATCAGTACGTCATCAATAAATCATCAGATAAATCGGCCCTGGAAAAACAGTTTTTAGAGGCACAGCAAAAGCCCTGGTTTGATCTCATGGATTTGCCTAGAATGACTGCAATTCCTACTTGGGATGATCCTCCAGAAGATCTCCTAGCTTTTCACGATGAATTGATTTTTGATCCATTGTCGAATCAGCTGCAAATGAAATGTCCTACCTTAGTAGTGCTTGGAGAAAACGACAAAACCGTACCGTCCAGCGTGGTTCGAGACTTATGGCAAGAGTCAGGAATAGAGGAATTGGAGATAGTGATGCTAAAGAATCTCGGGCACGATATGAGAATCCAATCAGGAAAAGGAAAAAAGTTCTCAGTCGAATTTATCGATACAGAAAGGAAATGGCTTAAGCGTATTTGTAATTGACCATGGATTTTGATGAATCCGAAATCGTAAAATCAAGGTCTACATGTCTTAGTGATACCCTAACTACATCAAATAAGCTTAGAAAACAACTAAAAATAAACTTTAACTATTTGATAATCAATTATTTAGTGAGTTACTAGGTCGCCATAATCTGTTCACCGGATTGTTCACCAGAGTTATGTGAAAAAATGAATCTTTTGATTGCCTAAAAAAGAAAAAACCCTCTAAACATATTATTTAGAGGGTTTTGTTGAGTTTTGGTACTCTACATGTCGGGGCAGCAGGATTCAACGGGCCCGCCTAGGGCTGCGACCCCCTGGTCCCAAACCAGTTCAAAGTGAATTTTATTTAACAATATTGGCTGACAATCAATTAGTTAGGATTCGCTAACTGTTCATTGATGTTCATGTTTGTAGATATGTGCTTGACACTTTTGTTTAACACTACCTAAGATTCTCACATCTTATGAGACGGGTTTATTTAACCTTACTCGATTCTCTTATACATCGAGTCACACGTATAAACGTAAGGTAGTTTCACTGGATCTCCAACATACTGTCTCCACTCACTAACGGACATGTTACCAAGTGTAATATGCTCACAAATTTCTTCTGCCATTTCATGAATGTTAGTTGGATATCTTCTAATGTTGCCATCTCCAGCTGCCGTTAAAAAGTAATTTCCATCAGGACTAAAGCTTCCATCATATACCCATCCTGACTCGTTCTCTCCAGGGTAATCACTTAACACTATAGGGAGGTCAAAAATGTTTTTGATATCCCACACTCTAGCCTGCTTGTTCTTAGAGGTTGCTAGCATCAGTCGATTGTTTGGACTGAACTCAATATCGGTTATTGGAGCTCTGAATCCTGTTAAGTTTGGACCAACCTGAGTAGCAAACTGAATACTGTACACGATGATGATTCCCATTTCATCTCCTATTGCTAGAAATTTACCATCGTTGCTAAATTTTACAGCAGTAACAGGGGCATATGTTTTTCGATTTAATACAGAAGGTTCTTGTGACATATCTACTAGGTTCCACTTATAAACACGTCCATCATCAGAACCACCAATCAATGTTTTCGCATCTGGTGATATGGCCAACGTTTTAACTCGAGCCGGTACAGTTGTTATTTCATCGGACTTTCTGAAATCACTTCTTAGTATTCTATTATCCCCACCAACGGATATGAAACCGGAATTATCTGGTAGGAAGACTAAGTCGTAAATGGTGCCTCCAGAGTGACCATCCAAAATCTTTGGTTCTCCTGGGTTTTGAGCATTGAAAAGGAAAATATGATCATCTTGTGTCCCCAGAGCTAAGTAACGCTCATCCGCGCTGATATTCACTAACCTTGCAATTTCTACATCAGGTCGCTTAAAGAATTGACTTGGTACCCTTGTCTCTATATCCCATTTCAGTACCTCTCCATTACTTCCTGCTGAATAGAAACTCTTGCCATTCTGAGAATACACAACTGATCTAACACCAATTTCTGTATTAGATGCATCTTGCGGAACTGGTTTGTGATAGTAATTCAATGTAGAGTCACCAATGTATCTCGCATCGGCAGTAAAATTCGCTGCTGCCTCAATTTCATATAATCCCTGCAGTGCATTGTAAACCGCAGAATAGATATCTCCATTGTAGTCTTTACCTTCTTCTTTAAATTCCTCATAGAACAAATAAGCTTGTCTCGCCACGAGGCCTTTCAGCTGTGCGGTAAGACTATCCTCTGCAAGAATCGTTTTTGCCTTGATCGCCATGGATTGTGCGACTCCCTGGTATATCGCCCTATTCGCTATATTCATAGCCTCTTCTGCCATCAAGCGTTCCTTATTTGCCATTTCTTTATAAAAAGCGACTTTTTCTTCTAACTCAGCAATTTTTTCTTCTTGGCCGTATGCTGGATTTAACACAGCTACAAGAATTGTTACAGAAGAAAAGACTAAAAGCCAACGACTGAGTTTCAGCTGCTTACGTTTAGTGATATTTTCCTTTTCCATTATTTTATTTTCTCTGAATAACTTTCAATCCGGACAACTTAACACCAAAATAAAAAAGTCACTTCAAAAAGTAGCTCTACATGTCGGGGCAGCAGGATTCGAACTTATTTCTACTCTTTATTGCCCTTTGATAATCAACCACTTACAGGATTTAAGTGTTGCTAATTGCAGCTGGATTAGCAAAAACAACGCGTATTTTCTACACTCAGTATGTAGAATTCAGAATCTGCCGTTTCTGAGATCTTTCGATCAGATTTAGTACCGATCAATGTGCCTAGCTCTTTTCTTGACTAACTTCTTAAAATACTTATTCCAGGAATCAACATCGATCAGCAGGTTAATTTCTTCAATAAAAACTCTAATGATATTCTGTAGGTAGGTGGGATAGTCGAAATTCTTGACATCAGCTCTAATAGCCGCCTTGTAATGGTCACTGTGTAATTTTTTAAGCGATCCATCTAGTAGATTTTGAAGTTTGTTTTGATTGTTAAGATCAGAAAATCTTATCCTGTTTACGAATTCAAAGACTACGAAAATGGTGTCAAGAGGCAATGGCCTATAACCTCTTGCAGTGGAGAGTTTGCCCACACCATATCTATCTTTTTCTTCGTTTGGAAGGTAAAGTCTTCCGATTGCAATCAGCGAAGAGAGTTCTGACTGCAGGGGAATCCTGAACTCTTCAAAATCTTTCTCACCCGCCCAATCTTTTTTTATCAATATTGATGATTGAGTCATTTGCCTAATTGCATCTTCCGCGAATTTGACCAGTGGATCGCGAAACTCTTTTTTAAGCTGAAGTTGTCTATGCTTATAAGAAAGCCAGTATGCAAATAATGCTGTAGCGAATGGGATCCAGAGTATCTTGAGGCCAGGCTTGTCATACAGATGCAGGTAGTACGTTAAAGCTGCCATTACAAGGATGACGGTCAGAATTATCAGGGTGCGCTTGATTATTTCCCTCCAAGACATGCTTCTAAGGTAAGAACTTTATCAATTTGGGCGCTGAATTGTTATCTTCATTCGTCATATCACCAAAAAGCTGCCGATGTCCATGCCGCCAAAGTTGGACAAGACTCATCAAGATTTTTGATAACGGTTTTTGCCAAAAGTTCTTAACTTAAGGCCATGTCGCTAGATTTATTCAATGCTATTGTTGCGGTTCTAGCAATTGGAGTTGCAATTTTCGTCTTTCTGAAGAATAGAGTGATCAGGAAGATTGGGATCGATGTTTTACACACAACCCCAGTGATTCAGGTAAATTCTGAGGTGCCAAATCTCAAGATTCTCTACCAGGACGAGGAAATAACTGACCTCTATGTTTCCGAGATTGAAATAACAAATTCAGGGAATCGTGATATTGTAAACCTCAACCAACACCCGCTAGTCATTGATACTGGCTCCGGTATTTTTAGTGTCACTCGAGTCTCTAAGAGAAAGGACTTTTTCTACTCGATTGACGGGGATCAGTCCTCAGGAAATGCAAGAGAGGTTCAACTTCAATGTGGTCTGCTGAAAAGGAATGAAAAGTTCAAAATAAAGTTGATCACCAGATCAGAGCCGACTTTCGATTTTTCAGGTTCAAGAATTCCGGATGTTTCGATTGTTACTGTCAAGAAAAGAAATAACAAGTTCATTTACTGGATTTCCCAGGTGGTTGCAGTGGTGTCGCTTGTAATTGCCCTAGCATACCTTGACCCATTTAATTGGTTCACAACTAACATCGACGATTATGGGGTAGATGCTACTTGCTTCAATGGAACGTCTGAGTCAAACAGTTTGCTGATTCGAAATATAAGTATGGAAATTCCTGATCAAATTTCAGTTCGTGGACCTAACGGTTTTTACAAACTTGTCTCCCCACTTCAACCTAGTGAAGAAACGGTAATAGAAGTCTTTGAATCCGGTGACTACTTAATAGTACTAAGATTTAGGAATGGCCTTATCACCACAAGACGGGTCACATGTCTGTAGTTTAATTTACATCAAAAAATTTCACGGCATTCCTGATCGTTTTGACAGACAACTTAAACTCATTGGCAATAAAATATCTCTGCATCACATGCATAGGAGCACTTTGTTCAACTGTACGACTTTAAGGTGTCCCAGAAGAAGAAAATCGATCAAGTGCGTCTGAAAATTCGGACCCAGGAGTTCAATGAATTATTGGCAGAACTTGAGAAAAAATATCAGTTGAGCCCCGAAATGTTTTTGATAGCACCCGGTGAAGAAAATAGAATGAAGTTGAGCCGGCATGCCAGCAAAGCATTCAGTCACTACTGGTCGCAAATAGATACTGAGTACAAAGCAACATGCTATGATCTGAAGGATACCCATATTACGCTTATGCTAAAAAGGTTTGGCCCGCAGTATGAAGGTATTTAGGTGCGCACGATTCCTTCAAAACCAGTCTTGAGAACTATGGGAAAGAAGAGGAGATGATTAAGGAACTCGGAAACAAAAAGCTACTCGGATGACGAAAACCTCGACAAAAAATCCGCAAAAACAACACTTAAAATGAAAAAACCCTCTCCACTATTTGCAAAAGAGGGTTGATTCTGTCGAGGCAGCAGGATTCAACGCGGACGTCCAGTTCTGCGACCCCACAGGTTGTTTCATTTCTATAGACACAATGAAATAAAAAAGTCCAGAGATTGCTCTCTGGACCTTGCTTTCTAGTCGGGGCAGCAGGATTCGAACCTGCGACCCCCTGGTCCCAAACCAGGTGCGCTAACCGGACTGCGCCATGCCCCGATCTAAGGTGAATTGCGCCTTCAAAAACCATCAAAAATATCAGGTCTTTCAAAACGGAACGCAAATGTAGAAATTCGACTGATAATTCTCTCATATCCGAATAAAATTTTATTGAAATTCCACGGAAAAGTCAGACGTGGCTACACAAGGATTGAAAGCTTGTATTAGCTTTATCTGCAATATCAATTTTTTTAAAACTTATGCCTGGGAGACAATTGATCGGAGGCATTTCTAACTTGTAAAAATTCATGGTTAAGACAAAACCGTCTAGATATCCCAGTCGCGGGACCGAAGAGAAAGTAACGATCTATCAAATCATCGATGAGGGGTTGTTCTGCACTGTGGCCTTTGTGAGGGATGGTCGTGCCCATCAGATTCCCACAGGTTTCTGCCGGGTCGATGATGAGATATACATCCACGCTTCCTCTAAAAGTGGATTCATGGATGCCATCATTGATCAGGAAATTAGTTTTTCAGTGACTCACATGGATGGGCTGGTGCTGTCACCGTCGGCATTCGACTCTTCCTTCAACTACCGGTCGGTGATAGGTTTTGCCACCGCTGTGGAACTTACCGATCCGAATGAAAAATTGAAGTTTTTCAAACTCTTCACCGAACGATACTGCCCGGGAAGGATTGAGGATGTAGGAGATCCAACACCCGAGCAAGTTTCAATCACAAAGATTGCAAGGCTTTCTCTTGAGAATGCTGCGGCAAAAGTCCGCACTGGGGACGTGAACATGAATATGGAGAATGAAACCTCGTGGTGTGGTGTCATTCCTATCACCACAGGATATGGATCTCCCGAAAAAGACAATCAACTACCGGAAGACTTGAAACTTCCATCATACATTGAAGAATTGATTCATGGATCTGGCACAGCTTAAAACTCAGGTAAACCAGGAAGAAAATCGATTCGAACTGCTAGTTGAGGGCAGCGTTGCAAAGATCGACTTCAAGGAAGGAAGCAAAGGTCAACTCTACCTGGTCCATACGGAGGTCCCTGGGGTGCTTGAAGGAAAGGGGATAGGGCATAAGCTAGTCAGGGAATCGCTGGAATGGGTGGAAAAGAATGGAATCAAAATAGTTCCCTTATGTCCTTTTGTCCGTGCGTATCTCAAGGAAAACTTAGATGATTACAGAGAAATGATTGAAGAAGGCAGTAAATTGTAGGTATGGATGAAGTGATCAAAGAATATGACAATGAAGATTTGACTGTTGTCTGGAAGCCAGGCACTTGCATACATTCTGAGAAATGCTTCAAAGGTTTACCCGCAGTTTTCAATCCTGCTAATCGGCCATGGGTGACAATTGACGGTGCTACATCTAAGGAAATTAAGGATCAAATTGATCTATGTCCTTCGGGAGCTTTGTCCTATAAACTAAAAAATCAAGAACTTATGAGTGCTGAAATAGAAGACGAGCAGATTGTTGAGGTTGCCAAGGACGGTCCGCTGATGGTCTATGGTAACATCAAAGTTAAAAACCATGACGGCTCAGAAACATCCAAACACAGAGTAACGGCCTTTTGCAGATGCGGTGCTTCTGGAAATAAACCCTATTGTGATGGGAGTCACAAGAACATTGGGTTTCAGGGATAGGCTACTTCGATTTATCTAAAAACATTGCTAGTTTGGGAAGGAAGTCCTCATTCTTCAAATCGCCTTTGGAGATACTTCCAAAGTCTTTCAGGGCAGGAAAGCGCTCAAGTAATTTCTTCTTCGACTTTATTTCCGTAAATCCATTGTTCGACTTGTTGTAAATGTAATAATCAACCTGGTCGAGGTATTCAATCGTATTTCTTGCAGAGGAGTAGGGTTCGGATGAATCACTTTTTCTTTCTCTTTTCGAATCCTTCGCAAATACAGAAACCTTATCCCCCAGGTAAAGGGAACGAATGTATCCCAACCCAAGATCTGGTGCATAGGTGATGGAATTGTGAAACCAGTGTTCCACATCACCGACATTCATGACAAAGTCTGAGATGAGTTCATTCTCTGCAGCAAAAAAAACGCCATTGGCTCGTACCTCAAGCTGATCGTAGAAGATATCGTATCTAAGATCCACGCCTTCAATATATTCATCGTTTTTAACAATTCTAATTTTGCCTGGATTCAGGTCTTCCTGAAAATAGGTTGTTCCCTCTATGTTAAATGATGTTGTCTTCTTAACCTGAACATGCGAAAAGGCAGGCGATTCCCCAAGGTTCCTTTGAAGCCCATTTTCAGACAGCAGTGTGGCTTGCTGCTGAGAGTGAGCATTTAGAAGTACGATGAATAGGAGAAGAGTAGCAACTAACTTCATTTTTGAAAATTTAAGTGATCAACTAAATAACAAGGTAGAATTGTGATTTCCTATCTCTTCCGATCAATTATCCGACTTTTTCTTTCTTACTAGTCTGGTTGATTCATGAACGAGCCCATTTCGGCTAAGAAATATTCGTCCTTGAGGTCACTTTTTGTGATACTACCGTACTCCCTAAGGACGGGGAAACGGCTTACTAACTTCTTTGAAGACTTCACCTCTGAGAGCTCCTTGGTTGTCTCATCATAGACATAGTAGTCGACTCGATCAACAAATTCTAGAGTGCTGCTATTTCCACTGTTGCTGTAGGCACCACGAGACTCCTTCATATTTTTCAATTTCACATCCTTAGCAAAAATTGAAAACTTTTCACCTTTGTGAACAGCCCGAAGATACCCAAGCGAAGCGTCGCTCCCCAGAAAGGAAGTCGAGTTGTAGAAGTGGTAGTCGAACCTCCTTGACTCTATAACAAATTCTGCGATTTGCTTGTTTATAGCAGCAAACAACACATCATGAGCCTGGACCTCTAACCTGTCAAAGAAGATGTTGTATCGCAGCTCAAGCCCTTCCATATAATCATCCTTTTTGAACATTCGAACCTTACCTGGTAGCAGGTCGTCAATAAAATAGGTTGTTCCTTTTATATAGTATCCTTTGTTTCTCATAGCTACTACATAGCCGTTGCCTATCATTTCGTTGGAATCGAATGTCTTAAATGCATCCTCTTTTAAGAAATTGGCCTTCAAATCAGACTTTGTTTGGGAGGATGAGCTGAAAAAAGCTACCACAAGTACCAAGGGGAATACCACTTTTATCATCAAATTCTTCATTGCTCTTTCTGGAATGATCTAACTAAGATAATGATTTCTAACGGCTGCTAGAAGATAAAGATTTTTGACTGACAATGATGATGGGACAATGTATGGTCCGCTAAGACGCGAGAACAAGGAGCAAATTCATCTTTTCTCTTGAAACTGATTAAGTTATTTTCCATTAACAGAGATTTTAGATAAATTGGTAGTAAACGTAGTGTCTAACATCACCGTCGGCCTTCACAAGGTCATTCCATCAAAGACACCACTTTCGCAATCACTATGGAGCATTGTTCCACCCTAATGTTCAATCATGGCGAGAAAATTAAATTATTCACTTTATCTAAACAGAATTGACTACACTGTAAGACCTAATGAAGAAGGTAAGATCAGGTCTATCGGAAGCGACTTTGAGATTTCTTTTACAATCGGAGCAAAGCCTTCGGCACAAACAATTACACTTAATAAGAAAATTAGTTTTAAGAAAAAGGGAAGGGATTTTAAAAAACCAATTTTACTTGTTAAGGAAGTTGATATCACCAACAAAAAGCGTTTCAACCTGCCAATCAATATAGGGGTCACTGAGCTTGACACTAGCAAAGATTATCACGATTACGGGGCAAAAGGGGCAAAGTATGATTTTCCAATGCGTGCATCTGAATATGGTGTTATTCATAATGTTGTCGTAGTTGGTGATAAAATTGGAGACAAAGGGCGAATAGCGGATCTTACCTTTTTTATGACCCTTCTTGTGGAAGGTCCTCCGATTAAGATCCGCGAGCCACACGAGCTGGCTGTACCTCGCGAAATTCTCGATAACAAAGACCATAGCCCAATAATTGCCGTTGTCAGTGATGTTCACATTGGTGATGGAAGTGCGCGCGATGATTTTCGAGCCCATGACGATGCCTGTTTCATTCAAATGCTGGATTGGTTGGAGAAAGTCATCAACGAAACCAAACCGAAGGAATTTCAATTGATCTTACTGGGAGACGTGTTGGAACTATGGGAGGCGAAGGCAGACATTGTAAGCAAGGGAAAAGTGACGGACCATTTTAAAGAGTCGGACTCCTTAGCTCAGAAGATCAAAGTAGCTAAATACAAGGTTAGCAGGGTTTATCACTTTCACAAAAAGCTGTTTGAAAGATTAAGGGCCTTCTCAGAAAAGCATGATGTCTACTATGTTTGGGGAAATCACGATGATGATTTTCTGGATATCGATATTCGCAAACACTTTCTTAAGCTTAGCAAAATAAAGATTAAGCATTTCTCTGGAAACCACCAGTTCAAAGACTTTAATATTCACGCAGAGCACGGCCATGTTTTTGATGATTTCAACTATGCCAAACGTTTTGGAGACATACCAAGTGGGCGGCTGACGGTTGAGAACATATCTTCTTACCTGGAAGGCATAGAGTTCTTTAACAGGGTATTGTCGCTAGGTCAAGACAGGTATGTTGCGAGACACCCCTTTAATGCATTCGATTCAGTCGATGACTATCTGAAATTCCTAAACTGCCTGGTAGATCAGAAAATCATCGCCTCAGAAGATGAGGTGGTGAAGGAGATCAGTAAACGGCTATTGCCGGTTATCGAAGACTACAAAGGTGACTTCCTGGCCGATTTGCTGAAATTAAATCAGGCATTCTGGTGGATGAACCCACTGGAAAAGATCAGGAATGTTCTAGAGAAGTTAAAAAAGGAGCGAAAAGATCATCCTTTGCTAAGTGATGCGAAATCGCGGCTTAAGGGAAATGTGCAGTGTGTTATGATGGGGCATAATCACAAGCCTGAAATTAAGCCATTAGGCGCGGATCTCCTCTACGTTAATACCGGTAATTGGCAAGATTCACTCATAGTCAAAAGGAACGCCACCACGGGTGAGTGTACTACACCCCAAGACCATCGACATCTTACTTTAGTCCACAAAATGAAAAAGGATTTCAGAAAGGATGAAGAAACGATCCGATGCGGGCAATACATTTTTCCGGATGCAAAACATTTTGATGAGGGCTTCTACAATCTGAAGAAAAAGAAGGAAAAGAAGAAAAAGAAATAACTGCGAATAACCAGGTTATTTTCATTTGATCTTTCAAAAGAAATTTGGGAAGAACAGATCTGAATATTAAGAGAATGGATGTTGGCTGGTGTAGCGAAGGGGGGAATTGAACCCCCGACCTCCGGGTTATGAATCCGACGCTCTAACCATCTGAGCTACCTCGCCAATTATCCTCATCTCAGCCTGAAAAAAGGAACGCAAATCTAAGAAAGATTTCTTTTCATTTCTGCTATTGGATAAATGGTTTTTTTTTATACCTTATCAAAAATTTGGGGTATGGCAAAGACAGAATACGTAGGAGAGTTTGAGTTCAATGCATCTAAGAAGATGCTCTTTCCATATTTTAGTACAGCTTCTGGTTTGGCGCAGTGGTTTGCCGACGATGTTAACATCAATAATTCAAGCAAAGAATACACATTTATATGGGATGGAGATGAAACAGTTGCCAAGCTAACGTCCAACAGAACCAATCATCATGTCAGGTTCGACGTAGTTGACGAGAACGATGATGATCCCAACTATTTCGAATTTAAGCTGGATATGAATGAGCTCACTCAATCGGTTTACGTTCAAATCACCGACTACTCCGATATGGATGTGGAAGAGGCGCAGGAATTGTGGGAGAGCTTAACCAGTGATCTAAAAGAAATAGTCGGCGGGTAATAATTGGCATTTTTCTTGCCAGTCCTTTCGGAAGCTTCTCTAATTTTGTTCCTCATATGCGAAGGCTGGATATTTTAATGCTCAAATCTTTTATTGGACCATTTCTTCTAACTACAACTGTGTCCAATTTTATCCTGCTGATCCAATACCTTTTAAAATACTTCGACGATTTCGTTGGAAAAAATCTAGGTGTAACCGTCTTTGCAGAGTTGCTGTTCTATTTCTCAATGAACATGCTTCAGATAGCATTGCCGCTAGGAATTTTGGTTGCTTCATTAATGACCTTCGGAAATCTGGGAGAGAATTTTGAACTGACAGCAATTAAAGGGTCGGGCATCTCGCTTCTACGTGTGTTGCGACCCATTTTCGTATTCGTCTTGTTCCTGGGTGTTGGAGCTTTCTTCTTTAACAATTACGCGATACCGGCTGCCAACTTGAAAGCTTACAGCCTTCTTTATGATATCAAACACACAAAACCGGCATTGGATATAAAGGCCGGGGCTTTTTACAACGGAATTCCCGACTATAGCATCAAGGCAAAACATAAACTACCGGATGGTAAAACACTCCTGGATGTGATTATCTACGACCACACAGCTGGTAGGGGCAACAAGACCGTGATTTTAGCAGATTCTAGTCTCATGTACACCATTTTGGATGACCGTTACTTGAAACTGGAACTGTACAATGGTAATTACTACTCGGAAAAGGATAAAAAGGAGAGTAAGATCAATCGTTTTTACAGAACGAATTATCAGAAAATGGACATGGTCTTCAGCCTTGCTTCATTTGACCTTAAAAGAAGGAAGGAGGAGTTGTTTCAAAACAATCGTCAGATGAAAAATATCAAGGAGCTCACCGTTGATATAGATTCATTTGCAAATATGATACTCAGATCAAAATCGAACTTGGTTCTTAATGCCGATCATGCGTTTGAGTATCATATAAAGAACAAGCAGAAGATACTTGAGAAAAACAAATTTAAAGGAGATACGCTCACAAAAGAAAGCGGAGGTTATCTAAAGTCTTCGTTCTTGCCACTTGATCTGTTTATCAAGCCGCCAGAGGTAAAAAGGAAACGAAGATCAGAACAGGATTCGGTTAAAAAACAAACAAACCCCACACTTTATGCCGAGCAAGAGCGTACCCTAATGAAAGATACTTCGGTCGTCCGACTTTTGAAGGAAGAGACGCTTGCAGTGGAAGCGAAGAAGGAGGAAACTTTACTCCTTGATACGCTTGGTTGGGATTATTTGGATGCCCAGCTGTATAAGACCAAGGATAAGAGGAAGAGAACAACCATCACAACTTCAGCATTGAATCAGGCAAGAAATATCAAGGTTACAGTAAATGCCACCGAACAACGGACCTACCGGGCCAGAAGAGACAAAAACTTGTACACCATCGAAAAATACAAAAAATACTCTCAGGCGGTTGCTTGTGTCCTTATGTTTATGATAGGAGCCCCTTTGGGAGCTATTATAAAGAAGGGCGGATTGGGTATGCCGACAATCATTGCCATCTTGTTCTTTATTATTTACTACGTCTTCACTAGTATCGGTGAGAAGTCAGCCAAAGCAGGGGCAATGGATCCTTATCTGGCCGTTTGGTTGTCGGATATGGTTCTTTTACCCTTCGGACTCTTTTTCTTGAGACAGGCCCGGATTGATGCCAGATTGTTTGATGTTGATTTCTACAATATCTGGCTGGAAAACCTGCGAACAAGATTTGCTAAGAACACCAAAGAAGTCTAAATTTGCGCTTCAAATAAAAGAGGTAGAAATTTAGAATGTATCTTACGAAAGAAAAAAAGATAGAATTTTTTAAGGAACACGGTAAATCCGAAGCTGACACGGGTTCCACAGAAGCACAGATTGCGCTTTTCACACATCGAATAAACCACTTAACAGATCACCTGAAAACGCAGAAAAAAGACCATTCATCGAGGCTCGGTCTTTTGAAATTGGTGGGAAAGCGAAGAAGACTCCTGGATTATCTTTACACAAATGATATCGAGAGATATCGTAGCATTATTGCAAAGCTGAATATCAGGAAATAAGAAACTTAAAGAGGGGATCACACATCTGATTCCCTTTTTTATTTTATCAACCCAAGGGCCAAACGGGCTCTTGTTACATTATTTATTATGATTAAACACGTTACAAAGACCTTCAAACTTACGGACGGCAGAGAAGTGTCCATCGAAACAGGAAAACTTGCGAAGCAAGCCGATGGATCCGTCGTGGTTAGAATGGGTGACGCCATGCTATTGGCGACAGTCGTTTCCTCACCGGAGGCGAAAGAGGGAGTGGACTTTCTTCCACTTTCAGTAGATTATCAAGAAAAATTTGCAGCTGCAGGGAAGATACCAGGCGGCTTTCTAAAAAGAGAGGGAAGACTCTCTGACTATGAGGTATTGATTTGTAGACTGGTAGACCGGGCACTTCGCCCGCTATTCCCCGACGACTATCATGCAGACACCCAAGTTTTTATACAGCTTATCTCGGCAGATAGTGATGTGATGCCCGATGCATTAGCCGCTCTTGCAGCTTCTTCGGCACTCGCCGTTTCGGATATTCCTTTCCATGGCCCTATCTCCGAGGTAAGAGTCGTGAAGGTGGATGACAACTACAAGGTGAATCCGACCCTTACAGAAATGGAATCAGCAACATTGGATTTGATCGTCGCTGGTACAGATGAAAACATCATGATGGTGGAAGGTGAGTCAAAAGAGGTTTCGGAGGCTGAAATGCTAGAAGCTATCAAGATTGCTCACAATGAAATTAAAATCCAGTGTAAGGCCCAGTTGGAGCTAGCTGAAGAAGTTGGGGTGAAAGAGAAAAGGGAATTTGATCATGAGCCTAAGGATGAAGAGTTGAAAGCTTCAATGAAAGCACAGGTTTATGACAAACTCTATAAAGTAGCTGAAGCTGGAAATCCTAGTAAGTCAGAGCGAAAAGAAGCCTTCAAAGCGATCTATGAGGAGTACACTTCTCAGTTTAGTGAGGAACAGTTGGAAGAAATGGACGATTTCTTGCTTGGAAAGTACTTCCACGACATTGAGAAGGAAGCGGTAAGAAACTGTGTCCTTGATACCAGGCTTAGATTAGACGGTAGAAATCTGGACCAGATCAGACCTATTTGGACAGAAGCTGATTATTTGCCTTCTGCACACGGATCTGCGGTGTTTACGCGAGGCGAAACTCAGTCGATTACGTCTGTAACCCTGGGTACGAAGCTGGATGAGCAGATGATAGATGGAGCAATGATTTCCGGCTATAACAAATTCATTTTACACTATAACTTCCCTGGTTTTTCAACTGGTGAGGTTAGACCAAATCGTGGCCCGGGACGTCGAGAAGTAGGACACGGAAACCTTGCGATGCGAGCGTTGAAACCAATGATCCCTTCTGAAGACGAAGGAAATCCTTACACGATCCGAGTGGTATCAGATATCCTGGAATCGAACGGATCTTCTTCCATGGCGACTGTTTGTGCCGGTACAATGGCACTGATGGATGCTGGGATACAACTAAAGAAACCAGTCTCTGGTATTGCAATGGGAATGATCTCCGACTCTGAGTCTGGAAAGTATGCAATCCTGTCGGATATTTTGGGTGACGAAGATCACCTGGGTGATATGGATTTTAAGGTGACAGGAACCACTGAAGGGATCACCGCATGCCAGATGGACATCAAAGTAGACGGTCTCTCGTACGAAGTTTTGGCTGAAGCTTTGGAACAGGCTAAGCAGGGAAGATTACACATTCTCGGTGAAATGGCTAAGACTATTTCCCAGCCAAGAGCTGAGCTTAAGCCACACACGCCAAGGATGGAGATGATGCGTATCGACAGAGAGCTGATAGGTGCTGTAATCGGGCCAGGTGGAAAGATCATCCAGGAGATCCAGAAAGAGTCAGGTGCTACTGTGAACATCGAAGAAGACGAGCAAGGTGGGAAGGTTAGCATTTTTGCCAGCGATAGAGCTGCTCTTGATGAGGCGTTGGGACGTATCAAAGCAATCGTTGCCCAACCAGAGGTAGGTGAGGTGTACGATGGAAAAGTGAAGAGTATTATGCCATTTGGTGCATTTGTGGAGTTTTTACCAGGAAAAGACGGGCTACTTCATATCTCGGAGATCAAGTGGGAGCGGGTAGAAAACGTGTCAGATGTGATGGAAGAGGGCGAAGAGATCAAAGTAAAATTGATCGACATAGATAAGAGAACGGGCAAGTTCAAACTTTCCAGAAAAGTTCTTTTACCAAGGCCTAAACGGGAGGAGAAGCCTGCTGAGAAAACAGAAGAGTAAGGCCTAAGACAAATAGAAAGTATCTGGCCTTTTTTGGGCACAAAATCACTTAAATTGGTGTTCACCTTGGACATCAATTTTTTTATTTAATTAAGAATATTAAACCAATGTCAATAGAGAAAGTAAAAGTTTTAATCATCGGATCTGGACCTGCAGGTTTTACTGCTGCGGTATATGCCGCTCGTGCAGGCTTAAAGCCAGTGCTTTACCAGGGTGGACAACCGGGAGGACAGTTGACAATCACCAATGACGTGGAGAACTACCCAGGCTATCCCGATGGTGTGATAGGACCACAGATGATGATTGACTTTCAAAAACAAGCGGAACGTTTCGGAACAGAGGTTCGAAGCGGAATGGTTACTTCAGTCGATTTCTCTGGATGGCCGCACAAGGCTGTTATCGACGAGAAAACTGAGATTGAGGCGGAAGCGGTCATCATTTCTACGGGAGCATCAGCCAAATGGCTTGGCTTGGAGAGTGAAGAGCGACTAAATGGGAAAGGCGTTTCGGCATGCGCGGTATGCGACGGATTCTTCTTCAGGGGACAGGATGTTGTTTTGGTTGGTGGAGGAGATACCGCAGCTGAGGAGGCTAGTTATTTGTCAAAGATTGTGAATAAAGTCTACATGATCGTAAGAAGGGATGAGATGCGAGCTTCCAAGATCATGCAGCAGCGAGTATTAAATGCCCCGAATATAGAGGTTCTGTGGAACACTGAAACCGATGAAGTACTAGGTGATCAGGAGGTTAGTGGCGTTCGAGTTGTTAACAATCAGACGGGAGAGAAGAGGGAAATCGAAGCTCAGGGCTTCTTTGTCGCAATTGGACATGAGCCTAATACAGCAATCTTCAAGGACTGGTTGGAGCTAGATGATACGGGTTATATCAAAACCATTCCGGGTACTGCCAAAACGAATATTCCTGGTGTTTTTGCCACCGGTGATGCGCAGGACAAAATATATAGGCAAGCGGTGACGGCAGCAGGTAGTGGCTGTATGGGAGCTTTGGATGCTGAGAAATTCATAGCAGAAAAGGAAGTGGAGTTGGCTGAGGCATAATTGTTTGTGATACCCACGAATTTAAAAACCGGGACTAGCCCGGTTTTTTTATGCGGTAAAACAAAGGCCTCGAACGATTGTTACGAGGCCTTATTGTCAACCAGCTATGAAAAGGCTTATTCAAATACGATCTCTAAGGCTGCAATATCAGCAGGATTGTACGGTACCAGATCTCCGATTCGATCTACTAACGGGTCAAAGATGGCATCCGGCGAAGTTCCACCCTGGATGAATCCGTTCGAGTTGAAATAGCCAGGTGCCTCCGTGTTATGCAAGTACTGATCAATCAGGCTCTGATCAATGTCAGGAAATGCAGTTAGTATTTGGTCTGTGAAGACATTCTTCAGAGAGTGTTCCACCAAAAGAATAGTACGGTCGTTCGAATCCAGATTTCCCGGAGGAAGTCCGACTTCTGCAACACCGATGTTCCCGTCATGAATCCCGGAAGCTACGAATGCCCAATTGAACCCTTTGGTGTCTGTAAAGAAAGCTGCATTTGGATGGTGCGAATTTCCAAAAACATCAACCACTTCGCCAGATCTTCCTACGAACATTTTCAAAGTACTTATCGAGTAGGGGTCGTCGAGAGGATTAGCCAATGGAAGGTTATCAATCGTCACAATCATTTGAGCATCATAATTTTCAGAATCCTCAGAATATTCGATTCGATAAATGGCATCTCCAGCGCTTACTTCTTTAATTCTATCCACATTGTAAGGTTTGATAATCGCAACACCTTTGATCAATGTGTTATCCCAAAAGACTTGCATAGCCTTACCTCCGTCTGCGTTGTCCTCGGACTCGGCATCTGTGATGGTAAGTGAGAATTCATAGTCAACACCTTCGTACGATGCACCTTCTACTACGGTCAGATTTTTTACCCGTCCATCGTCGTCGCTTTGATAGGAAAGAAAAAATGCTTGATCTACGTGAACAGATATGCCGCCAATAATCGCCTCGGCCAGTTTTCCGGATTCTTCGCCAACATGGATGAACAAAGAAAGTAGTTCGTAGATCTCATTACCATTTAGGTCATCTTCGGTGCGACCTGCGGTTCGTCCGCTCAGAGCATCTGGATTCGCAATAGATTGAGGAACATCCACAGAAAATCGTTCTGGTAGGATACTTGCCCCAGGTGAAGGAGTATCTATTGAATCATCGCATGACGCTGCGAACAACAGCAGCGTGACAAGGACAATAAGTGTTAAGAAATTTATCTTCTTCATGGTATTTTTCATTTTAATCTTCATTTGATCCTATCACACGAAACCTTCCTTTTACCCTATAAAAAAAAATAAAAAATAGGTATTAATTGATAACATATTGATTATAAGTCACTTAAGTATGCTAATTCACAACTATTGAATCCGAAACTACCATCGAAACGGAAAAGTATCCAACGGCTCCCTCTGAGAGATTGGTTAGAACGTTTCCGGCCGCCACATCAAAACCGCCGCCTCGCCAATCTACTTCAGCCAGGAAAGACCTGAGAAAATTCTGATGACCCTCGGTAAGGGAGAACTTCCTTCTATGAACCACAGCTCCTTCCGGAAATGTCAGTAATTCCTTATCCGGAGCAAAGGTTTTAGTTATGTCTATCACATTTAGTGTATAAAAAAAGGCTTCCACCTCCTGTGTGGACGGAACTCCCAGAGCATCGTTTTCATCCCAGGTGACACGTACCTCAGTCATAGAAGGAATGGTTTCGCTATGTACGTATTCGAAAAGGCCGGTGTCGATTTCATTAACTGTCAATGGTGGCAATGGTGTCCCAATGGCGGATGTAGCAAAAGCAAAGTACTCGTTACCCTCATGCAAGATGTAGAGTGTGTACAATACGTCGAATAGTGCCTGGAGCGTGTCGGTCTGATAAACGCCAGGTCTGGTGTCGTCGTGGCTTAGAAAAAAATTAGTCCTCTCATCATTAATTACAACAAGAGCATCAGTCACCGGCGGAGCCTCATCATTTAGGCCATCAAATGTCAAACTGAGTTTAATCTCCTGCCGAACTCGTTCGCTTGTCAGCTTGCCATCTACGACCAGCAATACCTCATCTTTCGGATTCAATCCTTGATCCGAAACCTCCTCACAACTGAGAATAGCGACTGCGATTAATAGTGATGGTAGAAATTTTTTCATAGCTTAAAAAAGTATGAGATGGACGGAATGGCCTGATAGACAAAGCGATGCGTAGGAGTAAGACGCTCTGCATTGTTGCTTTCGGTAGGGACCCGGAAATCACCGTTGTCTAAAGTGATCTTGTTAAAGCTTCTTAGAATTGAATTTTTCTGGCTATAAAAATTAAAGATCGAGATCGATAGATAATGATTAAATCTTCCTTCTATTTTGTTGAGCCGGTGTTGCCAACTAAGATCAAGCCTGTGATAGGTCGGAAACCGACTGTTGTTTATTTCGGCGTAAATAGGAACGGTCCGGCCTGAGTATTGGTAAAAGGAGGTGGGTGTTGTAACAGGGGCTCCTGAACTGATCAGAAGTGTGGTTGAATAACTTGTCCTTGGAGATTTTTTCAATATCGCATTGAGTGTAAATTGACTGGGTCGGTCTGAAACTGCAGGGTAGGTGCGTCCCCCATTAATTCCTTCTATCTTCCGCTTAGATCTGGAATACGCATACGAAACGCTTCCGGTTAACTTCCCTGACTTTTTGGTAAGCATTCCTTCAACGCCATAGGCCACGCCATCACCTGCCCTCAATTCTGCTTCGAAATGAGGGTTGAGAAGTAGTTGGGCTTGATTGGCATAATCCAATTGGTTCTGCATGGCTTTGTAGTAGCCTTCGAGGGTGAATTGCCACTGATCTTGATCGTGCGTCCAGCCTAGCGAGACCTGGTCGGCAAGCTGAGGTTCAATATTGATACTTGCAGGCAGCCATACTTCGAGGTTGTTAAAAGGGCTGATGGAGTTACTGATCAAATTGAGATATTGAGCGGAACGTGTGTAGTTGAAGTTGAAAAAATTGTGCTCATTAGCGATGTGAGTGAGCTTTAACCTCGGTTCTAAATTGGAGTACTCATTGTACGGATCTCTCGTTTCGTAGATGGTTGTGTCGGTAACCTGGTATTGTTCATTAATCCCGTACTCAATGGTTTTACCGTAGTTAGTCCAGGTGCTTAGTCGCAAACCATACGTCAGGAGCCATTTTTCTGATAGTTGTTTTTCATTGCTATAGTAAAGTGAAAACTCGCTTGCGTTCCGCTTTGGGACGAACACAGTGTTATTGTCCTGGGCACCCTCAAGGTTCCCAGGATTGAAATTATGCCCACTCAACTTGAATCCAAATTTTAAGGTACTCGACGGATTTCTGTATAGTGTGAAATCGGTCTTGAGGCTCGCATTTACGATGTGATTTGCCCAGGTTGTTTCCGGGCTGGTGATCAACTTATATTCATATTTGCTTGAATAAAAAGTAGTGTTTGAAAATAGTCGATCACTGAACACATGATTCCACCTAAAGGTACCGGCTATATTTTGCCAGGTCAGTCCCTCGTCTTGTAGGTACTCGTCATTGCTTGAAAAAAAGGATAGAAAAAGCCGGTTTTTGTCATTGATGCCCATGTTTATTTTTCCAGTTAGATCTGAGAAAACAAATTCTTCGAGGTCTTCACTGCCTAACAAGCTTTTTATATGTGAACGCCTGCCGGAAAGAAAGAAAGAGCTGACATCCTTTTTTAAGGGCCCCTCAACTGCGAACCTGGTAGACACCAGACCCAATCGACCGTATAGGCTGGTTTCCTTAAGATTTCCGTCGCGGGTGTGAATGTCCATGACGGATGAGATCCTTCCACCGAAATCTGCCGTAGCGTTCCCCTTATACAATTTAATGTCCTTAATCGCTTCGGGTATAAACGAGCTGAACAGGCCCAGGAGATGTGCCGGATTGTAGATTGGAGCCTCGTCCACCAGCATCTGGTTTTGGTCGCGTCCGCCACCTCGGACGTTGAAGAAGGTAGATCCATCTCTGAAGAGCTGGATGCCAGGAAAAATGTCCAGTGACTTAATAACGTCAGGTTCGCCCAGAGCTGATGGTTTTTGAATAATAGTATTGTTATCAAGCAGCGTGACATTAGCGTGGATGTTTTCCACAACTTGCACCGAATCATTTGGTGTTATGACGATTTCCTGGAGAAGAGAAGTACTTGTAGTAAGATTCTGATCAAGGTTGATGTCTGTATTTAAACTGACATTTTTTACAGACTCCTGGTATCCTATGTATGAATACTTCAACGTGTATCTCCCAACAGGCAGTGATATGGAATAGAACCCATAGGCGTTGGTGATAGTGCCGGCCTCCAGCTCATCGACAAGAACCGTAGCTCCGATTAACGTTTCACCATCAGTCGAGTCGCGTAAGTACCCGCTGATTGTGAATGTTCGTTCTTCCTGTTCAGATGATCCTCTCGCTTTTCTTAGTATCATCTTATTCTCTGTCCAGAGGTACTCTATTTTTCTTCCCAGGAAAACCTCGTCCAGAACCGTGCCCAGGGTTTCATCTTCCAGGCTTAGCGTGATTTTTTCATTGATTGGAATATTTCTGGTACTGTAGGAAAAAGAAATGCCAGCTTGATCCGCAATATGTTCCAGAACTTCGGCGAGAGCAGTTTTTCGGAATTCCACTGAAATCTTTTTGTCAAGAACATCTTGTCCATTAGCGGAGACGACACACAGCAGGGTAAAAGCAAGAAAAAGTGCCAGTCTAGAAAAGACCATAGATGTATCAGCAACCGTTTCCGCTGATTTCAATTCCCTTGGATGTTTCCTGGACAGCAAGATCTAATGTGATTTTAAGAACCTCTAAAATGGATTCTAGCGATTGATTTTCAAAAGAAACGGTAACCGGACATTCTCGGATTTCAGGGTTTTTTAGATAAATGGAGAGTTGAAAGGCGTTGTTAAGGATACCAATAACCTGCTCCAGCGCCATATCTTCAAAGGTAAACTGCTTGGTTTTCCATGACATAAAGTTTACATCATCGTTCACCGTTTTAAACAATTGCCCTGTTTTTTGATTCAAGATGCCCCTTTCGCCAGCCCCCAACTGGATAGTTCTCGTTTCTGAACTGATCTCCACCGAACCTGACACCACAACTACTTCCACAGACGGTTCATCTTCGATAGCTCGAACATTGAAAGAAGTTCCCAGTACTTTTATCTCCAAAGAAGTTGTTCGGATAATAAAAGGGCGTTCACTATCACGTTCAACCTCAAAGAAAGCTTCACCTGAGAGGTTTACCTCTCGCGATTGCTCACCAAAATTAGGTTCGTATCGGAGCTCCGCGTCAGCATTT
Source organism: Cyclobacteriaceae bacterium (assembly GCA_028285685.1). Lineage (GTDB taxonomy): Bacteria > Bacteroidota > Bacteroidia > Cytophagales > Cyclobacteriaceae > Ekhidna. Next base: position 147,614 of record JANQOR010000040.1, read on the forward strand.
AACGTGACAGATGATCCATCCGCAAGCATTTCTGTTTGAATCTGTTGTGCCAGGATAATTGTCTGATTTTCTTTGGTTGAAAAAAAGAAAACCAACCCTACAGCCATAATAAGCACCACAGACGCTGCTATTTTCAGCAGGGGAAAAGAAGACTTTTCACTGGGAGTTTCACGCATTGCGTCTCGCAATCGAGTCCATTCTGCTGCTGCTTCTTCTGCTGTGACTCCTGCTACTTTTTCTGTTCCACCCCAGGCTTTGACTATCTCATCGTGTAGCTGCTTGTTAGTCTCGTTCTTTGTCAGCAGCTCTTCAAGCTTTGCAAGCTCTTCCCTTGAACCTTCACCAGTCAGTTTCTGTACTGTTAAGTGAATTAGTTCGCTATCGTTATCCCCTTTTTTCATGATCTCATTATCGTCACACATGAATGCATCATAACCCTTGAATTAAGTGCATAAAAAAATAGAATATGATCAAGTAATCACTTAGTTCTTCACGCAACAGCTTCAGAGCCTTGGACATTTGAGCTTCTACGGTCTTTACGGAGATACCCTCCAATTCCGCAATTTCACTGTATTTTTTCCCCTCAAATCTGTTCTTGTGGAAAATCTTACGGCATTTTTCAGGCAAGTTTTCCAGCGCTTGAAGAATTCGACTTTGCAACTCAGATTCTTCCAGGAAATCCCGTGACTCGATGTATGCAGGCACCTCCTCAGAATTGGTAACTAGGTCATGCCTTACAATCTTTTTTTGATCTCTTAGGTAATTCAGACATCTGTTGTGTACAGATTTAAAGAGATAAGGTTTTATCGGTTGATCCAGGTCGATCGAATCCTGCTTCTGCCACAAGTTTAAAAATACGTTATGGACAATGTCCTTGCATGCATCAATGTCGTGCACATACTTTTTTGCAAAGGAGCACAAAAAAGGGTAGTACTCTTTGAAGATCAATTCAAAGTCCTTTTCACTGAAGCTTTTCTGTGGTGACAATTCCTCTAAGAATGATACTCAGGTAATTTACTACCGCCCCGGATAATCTCGGAGTTTTTTGAAGGGAAGATTAGCACTATTGTATGCGTTTCAAGTTTCATTTTCACTAACTTCAATATACAACCGCAACAAATTCTTCATGCGAAACCTATTCATCATTGGAATTTTGCTCTCCGCATGCTCTGGACCCACAAACAAAGAGTCCGATCAGGGCTCAGGTGATGACATGTCCTATTCGGGGACTTTTATACTTCCAAATGCCACCTTGACGGTCAAGAAATCTGAATCATCCGTAGATGAGGCCATTGACTTTCAAATAGATGCGATCGCCGAAGAATCTCAATTGTCGGTATTCAATAGTGCTTCGCTGGAGACCTTCGACGACAATTCTGTGACATTCATATTCAAGGACCTTCCTGTGGATCAGGGTGGAAATGGATTGCAGGATCTACAGTTTAAGTTTTCCTATCAGGATGATGCTTGGGAGATTCAGGATTGGGTAGCGATAAATAAGCAGGATTCGACAAGAAACTTTAACCTAAGTGGAATCTACGAACGTCAAGCGTCTCGGGAATGACAGAGCATGGGTTATTTGCTTTTTATGAGATACTTGAAATTTTAGTTTAACTAAATTTTAAAACATTTTGCTATGAGAACTCTATCCGCCTTAGTAATTATCACAGTACTTTCAGCCTGCTCATCGTATGACTATGTGGTCGAATCAGACTACAGCTATCGTGGTGATTTTGATAAGTATAGGTCCTTTGGCTTTGCCAACATTGAGGGCTTTCCTGGTACAAAAAATGAAAAAGAACTTATTGAAAAGTATGTAAAGAGCACACTGGTTGCGTGGGGGTATAAACAAGAAAGTCGAAGACCCGGTCTTATTGTCTTTTACACAGTCTTCTACGAGGATTTTAACTTTAAAGGGTTTAACCAACCAGAATTTCAAGCATGGTTAAGATCCAACTACACAGACAAAGAGGTGGTTTTTAAGAAGGACACATTACCAGACGGAAGCATAGAGGAGGCCTATGCCGGCAGTTCAAGGAGGTACTATAAGGAGTATTATAACCAACAGAATTATGCTATGAAGGAGGGGACCATAATGGTCTCATTTGTTGATAGAAGAAAACGCAAGACCGTTTGGCAGGGCTATGCGTCCGGTGTTTTTGGTGAGGACAGTGACAAAAATGAGCGAATCATGAGGTCTGCGGTGATAAGGATAATGGATGAATATAAGCTGCTGGCCTTTGGAACGAGTTGATCCTAGATTTTTCTGTACATAATGTAGGCGTTCGTTAGTCCAAATTGCTGGTGTTGAAATGCATCAGGTACCTCACCAACTATTTGGAATCCTAATTTCTTCCATAATCTGACAGCTGACTCATTGGTCTTGACGACGATATTAAACTGCATGCCGCGATAGCCCAGCTTTCTGGCTTCCTCGATCGAGTGTTCGCCCATTAGCTTTCCAATGCCTTTTCCCCGAAAGTCCGGATGCACCATATAAGAGCCATTTGCTATGTGCGATCCCAGATCCGGCTGATTGTTTTTGAGGAGATATGTGCCGCAGATCCTGTTGTCTAAAATTGCTACATAAACGTGGTTCTCTTCGAACAGCCAATAGTCGATGATTTTGTGTTTAGGGGACGAAGGATCAAAAACGTAAGTGTCCCCACCTTTTAGCACTTTCTTCGCAATTTCCCAGATGTGACTCTCATCTGTTTGCTGGGCTTCTCTTATTGTTATTTCGCTATCCATCAAATTAAAGGTAGATGACTACATAAATAAAGGTATACAACTACATAAATAATAATTCATCTTCGAAATTTCACCATTCTATTCAATTGACCAGTTCTAAATTTAGATCTATTACATTTTCGAAGGTAGTGTTAAGGGAAATTCATCATATAGAAAACCATATTTAGCCAAGTGGTGTTTTATTTGCTTGTCAACTAATTGAAATATGGAATTAGACATACTGGGAATCGTTGCACATCCTGATGATGTTGAGCTCTCCTTTGGAGGAACCCTGCTTGCTCATCAAAAGAGAGGGTATAAAACAGGCATCATAGATTTGACCAAAGGGGAACTTGGAACAAGAGGGACTCCGGAGATAAGAGCGCAGGAATCGGAAGATGCTTCGAAGATCTTAGGGCTTTCTGTACGGGAAAACCTCGGAGTACCTGATGGGTTTTTTGAAAACACCAGGGAATATCAAATGCGAGTAGTGGAGAAGATAAGACGGTATAGACCCAAGATTGTGATCACCAATGCTGTTTATGATCGACATCCTGATCACCCCAGATCCGCAGCGCTCGTAGAAACGGCATGTTTTCTTGCTGGACTGCCAAAGGTCAAGACTGCGATCAATGGTGCCGATCAGGAAGCTTTCCGACCCGCAAAATTGTACTACTCAATCCAGAGTATCACCCGAGAACCAGATCTGTTCGTGGATATTTCTGAGGTACAGTCCGAACGAATGGATGCTATCAGAGCCTATAAGTCACAATTTTTTGATCCCAATAGTCAGGAACCTGAGACCTACATAAGCTCGAGCGGCTTTATGGAAATGATAGAGGCTCGTTCTCGCGAATTCGGTCATCGCATCGGTGTGTCGCATGCCGAGGGATTTAATGTGAAGCACTTTATCGGAGTCAGAAATCTCTTTGATTTGGTGTAAGTCCTTTTCTATCAAGTGACCTAAGTTTACCAAGCTGAATCTCCATATTGGTTGAGGCGATGTTCGGATGCTCTTTTTGAAGCCAGATGATTGCGTCCTTCAGTTCAATGTTTTCATACCTGTGATCTCGACAGAAATGTATATACTTCAGAATCTTAAAGGCATCAAACCAATGGAAGAAACGCTTAACAAAAGAAGATAGCGAATTGGTTTGATTTCTGATAAGGCCAATTTCCGCGTCAGCATTTCCGTCCAGGAATTCAGAAACGGAAGCCGGAATTTCCGTCGGTTCACTCTTCCAAAAGAGCTTTGCTTGTGAGAAGAATACTTTAAGGTCTTCAAATGACTTTGGATTATAAACCAGATACGGTAATTCTGTGTTTGTTAATTCTCCCACGGCTTTGCCAGTTCCAAATGGTACCCGGTCTGATATCCGACTTGATGGATAAACTGTTGTAGTGTTGATTTCTACAAATCCACCATGTGGGATTACCTTGTTTAAAAAGTAAAAGTCTTCGCCGGCTTTACGTGTATTCATACCACCATGTGATTCGTAGGCGGAGGATCTCACAGTGATACACGAACCAAGTGTTTGGTGAGCATATGGATAGCCCGCGTACCGCAGCGCATCGATGTAATATCGAAGATAGGTCTCGTATTGAATGATCTCTTCTTTATTCCCACCATCAAGTTGATGCTCGTAAAAAACGATTCCTGCTTTGGTCTTCGCATTTAAATAGTGTCTTTCGATCTCGACTAAATAATTTTTTTCACACAAGCAGTCGGCATCAAAGCAGACGATAATCCCATCCGTACCAATGCAGTCAAATATCTTAACCGCTTCGTCCATACCAATTTTCCTCGCCAAGCCTACTCCGGCTTTTTTGGAAGGCAGTCTTTGGTGTGAAAAGAGCAATTCATATCTGGATGAGTATTTATGCAGCGATTCTAGACATTTATCGTTAGCCGTTATGACCTCTTGCGCTGCTTGTTCGTCCTCGTTCACCACCACCAGCACTAATACACCTCCTTTTGGTTCTTCGCATTGGTTGAGCGAATCCAGAGCAGCTAATAGTTGTGACTCCTTAAAGGAGGGAATTACAATTATTAATGCCAGGTCAGGGTTAGGTTGATAGTCAGGAAAAAGCCGCTCTTTCCATGCATATCGTTGCAGATAAATGCTCCGACTCATGGAGCGAGTCGAGATGTTTTCCAACTGTCTTCTTCGCGTTCATAGAAAAATCGGTCATGCAATCGGTTTTCCCTACCTTGCCAAAACTCCAATGATGTAGGTGTCACCAGGTAACCACCCCAGTTTTCAGGCAGGGGAATTTCTTGATTTTCAAACGTTGACTCAGCTTCACTCAACTTTGACTCAAGTTCTCGGCGGGAAGATATCTCTTGGCTTTGATTCGAGACATAAGCGCTAAGCTGGCTGCCTCTGGGCCTTGAATGGAAATATTCTTCGGATTGCTGCTTCGATAGTTTTGAGACATGTCCGCAAATGATAATTTGACGCTGCAGATGATACCACGGGAATAGCAAACTGATTTTTGGATTTTTTTCCAGCTGAAGCCCTTTGCGACTTTTGTAGTTGGTGTAGAACACGAATCCATTGTTATCATACCCTTTTAAAAGAACCGTTCGTTGGCTGGGTTGTCCTTGCTGGTCTGCCGTTCCCACAATCATGGCGTTGGGCTCTAACTGGTCAGAATTTAACGCCTCTTCAAACCACTTAGAAAATTGAACGAGAGGATCTGCGCTCATTTCTGATTCTGAGATTTGAGATTTCGAATATTCAGTTCTTAGTGAGGAAATATCTGAGTTCATGTCTAAGATTTTGTAAAGATCAATCAATTCTAACAATCATTACAGCCTAACCAATCAAGTTTGCATGCGACTATTGCTTGCTACATATCATGCTTGCAATTTCTATTAGATTTGACCATTCTAAAAATCATTACAAGTTTAAATCTTCATGCAGTTTCGAATAAAACTTAAAGTGCAAACGAAGCGGGAATGGGTTGAAGCGGTACTAGCAGATTTCAATGCCTTTCTGCAAGATCATGCTGATTGTGAGCGGAAAGCTTCGGCGATGGCACTGAGCTTTGTCGCAAAGTATCCGAATCGATTGGAAATAATTCCGGAGTTGATTGATACTTCAGTAGAGGAGTTAGAGCACTTTAGAGATGTGTATGAAATAATGCAAAGACGTGGTATCCGGTTAAGTCATGAAATACCTCAAGACCTTTATATGAAAAAACTTCTCGAAACCTGTAGAAGTGGAAGGGAAGAACGTTTCATGGATCGGCTACTTCTAGCTTCGTTGGTTGAAACAAGGGGCGCGGAGCGGTTCAAGCTTTTGTATGAAGCGCTCGAGGAAGGAGAACTGAAGGACTTTTACCATCGGCTGTGGGCGTCAGAAGCAAGACACGGAGAAATTTTTGTAAAGATGGCGCTGAACTACTTCGATGAACCACACGTATACGATCGTTTAAATGAAATGAATGCTGAAGAAGGAAATATTTTAGATAATTTGCCGATTCGACCCGCACTGCACTAGATGGATTACTTTTCTACCGATAAAATTATTGAGCCGGCAAAAGGAGATTTGCTGATCTCCGAACCTTACCTGCCTGATCCAAACTTTGAGCGAACAGTCATACTCATCTGCGAGCACGACGAGAATGGAAGTATAGGCTTTGTTCTCAACCGTACGGCAAATGTCAAGTTGGCTGACGTGATGGAAGATGTGGGAGATTTTGATGCTGAGTTGCTTATTGGTGGACCAGTACAGCAGGATACGCTTCATTTTATTCATCGATCTGATCTTCTCACTGAAAAAGCTAATGAGCTAATGAGCAGCGTTTACTGGGGCGGAAACTATGACGATGTACTTACGCAGATCAATATGAAATCACTATCTAAGGGCGACATCCGATTTTTTATCGGTTATTCAGGATGGTCTCCTGGTCAGCTAATGGACGAGCTGAAAGTAAAGTCATGGATCGTTTTGAAGAACGTTACCTCAGAAATGATATTCGATTGGGACAACCAAGACCTATGGAAAGCGTGTCTAAATAGCATGGGCGGAAAGTTTAAGCTCATATCCAACTACCCAAAAGATCCCAGATTGAATTAGGGTATTTGGTTAGTTTTGTGTTCCTAGTTAGAAATCGGTTCCAATAATGGAAAATGCAGAAAAAGTTCAGGATGTTTCTACTGACAAGGTGGAGGCTCCTGAAGAAGTTCAGCAAGAGGCTGAATCGCAGACAAATAAGAGTGAAGAAACCCCTTCTGAGGGGCAAAATGCAGATGGAGAGGAGTCCCAACCTGTGAATGATCAGTCCGAAAATGCGGCTGAACAGAACCCATCGGCCGAAGAAAATCCAAAAGAAAATACCGTACCCGAAGTGTCGGTCAATCCCGATAGCTCTGGGGAGGAAATAGTAGAGGAGGAACCAAAAAAGGAGGAGATCACAACTGAGGAATCTCCTGAAGAAGCAAAAGTCGACGCTGAGATCCAATCAGAAGTTCAAGTTGAAGAGCCGGAAATGGAAGTGAAGAAAGACGAGAATCCAACTGATTCGGAAGCGGACGAGCCCAAGAAGGAACAGGGAGTAGAGGAGGAACCAGCACAAGAGGAGGTGTCAACTGTGGAGGCTCCTAAAGGAGCAAAAGTCGACGCTGAGAGCCAAACGGAGGTTCAAGCTGAGGAATCGGAAATGGAGGCGCAGAAAGATGAGCATCCAACTGATGCCAAGGTGACCGAGTCTGAGAAGCAAGAGGATGAGGAAGTAGAAGAGGAAGAAGATCTGGATTTTTCAGATGCTACAAAAGAAGATTTGCTTAAGAAAATAAAGGAAATCGACAGAGAGGACCGAATTCCGCGTCTTGATCGTGTGCTTAAAGCCATAAAACCTCGCTTTGATGAGTTGTATGAAGGTGAGCGTCTAAGTGCGTTAAATAAGTTTGAGCTTGATGGAAATGACCCTAATGCCTTTGAGTACCAGGGTGACGAGGTAGACAAGGAATTCGACACGCTATATTCCACCCTAAGGTCGAAAAGGAATCGATTTTACAAGGACCTGGAACATCAGAAGGACGAAAACTTAAAGAAGAAACAACAACTTCTTGAGCAACTCCGGAAGATCGTTGATGGCGAGGAATCCAACTCTAGTTTTAGCAGCGTTAAGGAGATTCAGACTGAGTGGAAAAAAGTGGGGCCAGTACCAGGCGCTCACAATAAAACACTTTGGGCTAACTACAATGCGCTCCTTGACCGGTTTTATGATCAACGAAGTATCTACTTTGAACTGAAAGACCTCGACCGCAAGAAAAACCTCAAAGTCAAAGAGGAGCTGTGCGAGAGAGCTGAGGCGTTAGCCGATCACGAAGACCTGAAGTCAGCTATCATCCAATTGAATGAACTCCACGAAGAATACAAGCATGCGGGTTCTGTTCCAAGGGAAGATCAGGAGGCGCTGTGGCAACGCTTTAAGACTGCATCTGATGAAGTATATGCAAGACGAAAAGACTATTTCGAAAACCTGAAGGAGGAGTTTGAGAAGAACTACGTGAAGAAGCTGGAGCTTGCCAATGTTGCGGAGTCCTTTGTCTCGTTTGACTCCGATAGCATATCTGAGTGGAACAAGAAAACCAAGGAGATCCAGGAACTACAGAAGCAGTGGGAGGCGATCGGTGGGTTGCCAAGGGACAAGGCTAAATCCGTAAACAAGCAATTTTGGGGAGCATTCAAAAAGTTCTTTAATCACAAGAATCAGTTCTTCAAGAAGTTGGAAGGAGCTCGGGACGAGAACCTTAAGAAAAAGGAGGAGCTAGTGCTGCAAGCAGAAGGACTAAAGGAAAGCACAGACTGGGATGGGACCACTCAAAAATATAAGGATCTCCAGGCTAGGTGGAAAGACATAGGACCGGTACCTGAGAAAGTTAGAAATGAGATCTACCAGAGTTTCAAGGCCGCTTGTGATCATTTTTTTGAGCGACGCAGAGAAAGGAATGCAGAACAAAACAAGCAGTACGAGGAGAATTTGAAATTAAAGCTTCAGATCTGTGATCAGATTGAAGCGATTGCCGAGAAAGACGAGATCAACCTAGATGACGTGTATGACCTGATCGACAATCACGTTCAATTAGGATTTGTGCCGAGAAATGCTATCAAGAAGGATCGTGCACGGTTTGATGAAGCAATGGAGAAGATCCTTTCCTTAGAAGATTTACAGCAGGGAGACAAGGCGGATTTGAAAAATCACATTCAGCTCAGCAGGATGAAGAATTCACCAGGAGGAGATCGTAAAATTCAGCGGAAAGAGCACTCGATTCGGAGGAAAATTTCAGAATTGGAAAGTGATATCAATACCTGGAATACCAACATGGAATTCTTCGCTGCTTCCGCTACAGCTGATAAACTGAAAGAAGACTTACAGCGGAAGATCAATGATGCAAGAGGCGAGCTTGAAAGCCTCAAGTCGCTGCTTGTTTCGATAAATGAATAAAATTGAATATTAATGTTTGCGAAGTAGTCACCTACGACTATTTTTGCATCCGTTTTTCAGGCTCTCGATACCGATCGGGACTAGGCCTCCATAGCTCAGCTGGCCAGAGCAACTGACTTGTAATCAGTAGGTCGTTGGTTCGAATCCGACTGGGGGCTCTTAAGAATCAAGCACTTTACACTTAGTGAAGTGCTTTTTTTATGCCTACTGCCTTTTCCTCAATCAGTAGGTCGTTGTTTCGTCCCGATAACTATCGGGACCGACTGGGGGCTCTTAAGAATCAAGCACTTTGCACTTAGTGAAGTGCTTTTTTTATGCCTACTGCTTTTTTCTCAATCAGTAGGTCGTTGTTTTGTCCCGATAACTATCGGGACCGACTGGGGGCTCTTAAGAATCAAGCACTTTACACTTAGTGAAGTGCTTTTTTTTATGCCTACTCTTTTTTCACAATCAGTAGGTCGTTGTTTAGTCCCGATAACTATCGGGACCGACTGGGGGCTCTTAAGAATCAAGCACTTTGCACTTAGTGAAGTGCTTTTTTTATGCCTACTGCTTTTTCCTCAATCAGTAGGTCGTTGTTTAGTCCCGATAACTATCGGGAGCGAC
>JANQOR010000009.1 GCA_028285685.1 Cyclobacteriaceae bacterium
CCAGAAATCACTAAGTAGATCACTCTTCATTTTTATGTGCTTGATCCATTCGGTGTCTTCCGGAGGTTCTATTGGAGGAATTACCTGGTCCATCGTCACTGAAATGCTGGAATTGCTTTTTGGGTCAATTTTTACTTTGACGGGTTTGCTATAAAGATTCCCAGGTGAGCGATTCCATCGTTGTCCTTCACCGTTATCCATTGGGAGCTTAACGGTGTGCCCGGTGGACAATTCAAATGTTTCGTACGTGTGGAGCAACGCCTGGACCCAATATTCTCCCGGCTTTACCTCCATCAAGCTTTCTATGGGATAGCCGAACTCCGAGCCATCGAAGCTGATTGCCTGGTTCGGCGCCAGTGATTCTACATTTTTCCCATATACCAATTGCGTATTGACATTATCTGAAATTTGAAATCTGGGTTCTTGGCTATCATCGGTTGATAGGAGCAAGAGAAGCCGTCCATCATAGGTATCAGATGAAATTTCCTCTGAAAATGTGACGTCAATGCTAAAGCTTGGTGCGGGGGGCTGACAAGCCATCATTGTTGCAAAAGCAAGAAATAAGTAGCTAAAGGTTCTCATGGTCAGGTTAATTTTTATTAAGTTAAAAAGATCTCTACCCATTTGCATATTAAATCCTAAAGGAGACTCCTTTTTATGAGTCTCACCAATCACCTCTATATTGCGTAGACCTTTGAGATGGAGAATTTTTTAATCGTTGGCATAACGATATCCTTTTTGCTTTGCCTCCTTGTCCTGAGCAAAAAAGAAAAGGATCGGCCTGATTTGATCTTTGGTTTCTGGCAGATCAATTTGATCGTTCACTTCGTGTTTTTGTACATCCGCTACTCGGGCCTGCATTGGAGTTATCCACATTTTCTGGCACTGGATACCACCTTCGGCTTGCTGCACGCTCCACTTCTTTTCTTATATATTCAAGCACAAGTTGGCGAAAGCTCAATAAGAAAATTGCATTACTTGTTGCACGCAGCACCATTCCTAACGATCAATGCAATTCTTGTCTTTACCTTCTATTTTTTGACTGCTGAGCAGAAAATCAATATCTATCAAAATGCATTAGCTGATCCTCGAATTTCTATTACCGATGTACTTATGACTTTTCAAGGTGTGATCTACTTTGTATGGTCACTTTCTTTGATCAGGCGATATGAAATTCGAATCAAGGAAAGATACTCTTCTATTAAGAAGGTCAACCTAAGGTGGCTAAAGAAGCTACTGATCATGCTGGGTCTGGTGGTAGCGATCAATCTGACCATCAACCTCTTGTTTTACATGGATATCTTTTCAATCTCGCTGCTGGGAAGGTTGAATGTCATCATTTTTAGCTTCTTACTACTTGTCCTTGGATATTATGGCATCAGCAGGACCACTGAGTTTCGGGGAATTGAAATTGCAAACAATGAGAAAACCGAGAGGTACGAGAAATCAGGTCTGTCCAAGGAGGATGCAAAAACCCAGATCACTCAGATCAAGAATTATATGCATAGTGAGAAACCGTATTTGAAAAGTGATCTTAGCTTGATGCAGTTGGCTGAGTTAATCGGAATCTCAACGAATCATTTGTCACAAGCAATTAACCAAACTGAAGGAAAAAGTTTTTACGAATTCGTAAACGAATACCGAGCGGAAGAAGTGAAGAGCCGGCTTAGGGATGACAAGTACAAGCATTATAAAATCCTGGCCATCGCCTACGATTCCGGATTCAGCTCAAAGTCGGTTTTTAACTCCTTCTTTAAGAAAGTGACGAATACAACTCCTACCGCATTCAGAGAAAAGTAGAAGTCCTGTCCTATACGCCAGGCCGAAATACTTGCGCTGACTTTCTAGTCTTGTTTCAAAAACCAAATTAAGCAAGACGAATGAAAGAACTACTAAGAACGAACAAACTTGCCATTATCACGAGCATGGCCATATTGATAACACTTGGAATGATCAATCAGGTGACATTCTACATTTCACTTGGTGTGATGGCTGTAATTCACATACTTAGGAAGAGTACGTTGCATGAATGGGGACTTACCAGGCCAAAATCCTGGATCAGAACGATACTAGTCAGTTTGGGTCTAACTGCCTTGATGATGGCGATAGCCGTGATTATGGAGATCACCATTAAGATGTTTATCGATCAACCAGCAGATATCAGCAGGTTCGATTTCATAAAGGACAACATATGGATGTTACTTGGAGCATTAGTTGCCGTTTGGTTTTCTGCGGGATTCGGAGAGGAGATCATATGGAGAGGCTACATCATGAAAAACATTGCCGGATTTTTAGGTGATACTAAGAAATCCTGGATCATCAGCTTGATCTTCACCTCATTTTTGTTTGGTGTACTCCATTTCTACCAGGGACCAGCAGGAATGATAAAAACCGGAGTTGCCGGCTTATTTCTAGGAATAGTATTTATTCGAAATGGAAAGCAAAACCTTTGGATCAATATCCTAGTTCATGGATTTATCGACACCATCAGTATGATCTCTATTTACTTTTCGAGTTAACTCACCAACCAGATCTAATTTTTGTTTTCACTGAATTTGTCGAACCTGGATTTCTCGTCTGTTTTTGGGAATGAGTTGTTTTCCATGTTGACATCTGCAAGCTCAAGATTGGGATCAAGCTGAATGCTCACCACTTCTTTGTCCTTCAGAAATGTCTTTTTCACTTCTGCCTCATTCAGCCTCCAGATCTCCGCAGGTAATCGTTCGATTTCTTTGGTTCCGTCTGCATACGTCCATTCGATAATCACAGGCATGACCAGACCACCTCTGTTCTTGAAGGTTAACTCATAGAGGTTTTTGCCCGCAAGCCTTGCCCGGATCTCGTCCTCATCAATTCGGCTTAAAAACTGTCGATACTCCTCATCTCCAGCAGGAAGCATCGTTATTTCTTCGGGCCCATCACTGAAGTCTTTCAAATCGCCACTTTTTCCGGATCCTGAAATTTTTGCAGTACCGCCTTTTTTGACCTGATTTTCAATGGTGACATCTTCTTGTTTTACCTGGAACCACCTCACATCTGCTAGTTCAATATCCACATTGTCCGTCGTGAAAAACCAACCTTTCCAAAACCAATCCAGATCTACGGCGGTTTGATCCTCTATTGTGCGAAAAAAATCTGAGGGGTTTGGATGCTTGTACTTCCAGCGGTTTGCATATTCTTTAAATGCTTTGTCAAAAAGCTCCTGTCCAACAATCGAATTTCTCAGCATTTGGAAACCAACGGTTGGTTTTCTGTAGTAATTGTTGCCCATCTGGGAGAGGAGATCATTGTCTGAGTTAGTCATGGTCGGTCTCAAAATACGTTTGTCTCCTGACATGAATGGAACGATGCTCTCCGGTGTGGTGTAGCTCCATTGCGGATATCGCTCTTTGATGGTTCGCTGATGCAGGAAGGTGTTCAGTCCCTCATCCATCCACATCCATTTTCTTTCATCTGAGCTGACGATCATTGGGAACCAGTTGTGGCCCACTTCATGAATAATCGTACTGGTCATTCCTCGCCTTGCTTCTTCGGTGATTGTCCCATTGATCGGTCGTCCCCCGTTGAAGGAGATCATGGGGAATTCCATGCCAATGTTTGAGGTGTTCACTGAAATCGCAACAGGATATGGATAATCGAAAGTAGCTTCAGAGTATACCTCCAGTGCGTGCATAACTCCCCTGGTGGATTCTTCAGACCATACAGGCATTCCTTCATTTGGGTAAAAGGACATGGCCATTACCGTGTTGGTTGGGAGTTTTACTGCTTGAGCATCCCAGATGAACTTTCGTGAACTGGCAAAAGCTACATCTCTCACGTTTTGAGCCCGAAATACCCAGGTCTTTTTCCGCTTTGTTTTTGACTGCTCATTTTTCTTGGCTTCTTCCGGCGTAACAATCATTAGCGGCTTCTCAAAGTTCTTTCCTGCTTCGACCAGTCGGTCGATTTGTGCATCGGTAAGAACATCTTCCGCATTCATCAGTTCACCGGTTCCCGCCACGATGTGATCTGCAGGGACGGTCAATGAAACTTCATAATCTCCAAACTCGAGCGCAAACTCACCAAGTCGCAGGAACTGCTTGTTTTGCCATCCTTCCGTGTCATTGTAAACTGCCATTCGTGGGAACCAATGGCCGAGAAGGAAGACTTTGTTGTCGTCTTTCGGGAAATACTCATAACCTTCCCTTGAAAGACGGAATTTTGCTCTGTCAGTAATGTAATTTTTCCACTTGATAGAAAAGGTGATTTTCTGGCCGGGTTTGAGCGGTTCAGGCAACTCAACCCGCATTTGGGTATTGTTTACAATGTACGGAATGTCCTTGCCATTAGAACCCTTCACATATTCAATATCGGTTCCGGCGGGGAAATCAATGGGACGAACCAGACGCTGCATTTTGAGTGAACTCATATTATCTTCAACGCCACCTCCCACATCTCCAAAATCCTCGTTGCCTTTCCTATTGACATTTTGATCCAACTGAACCCAGAGAATTTTTAGTTCATCAGGGGAATTGTTGAAGTATTCAATGGTCTCTTCACCGGTAAGGACGTTGTTTTCTTCATCAATCTCAGCTTTAATTACATAGTTGGCTCGCTGTTGCCAATACTCAGCCCCTGGAGCTCCGGATGCGGTCCGGTAAGGACTTGGTGGTTCTAAAAGACGATCAATGGCATTGAATTTTCCAGTATAGGGTGGAAGATCTTGTGCTTGAGCGTGAAACAAGATCGCCAGCAGGAACAATGTGAATAGGTTTTTCATGATTTTAAGCTGAATGTAGATGTTAAAGGTAATGTGAGATCCAATCTACATTAACCGTTCTATTTACCAATGGCGAAATTGGTGGTTTCAACGGATGACACGAGGATTTAAAATCCAATTGTCATTCTGGTGATAGAACTAATTTCTCGACTGCTACGGATTCAATTTTTTGCCTACTGTAGTAAACAGGGAAATATTGATCGTTAGCCCAGGACTCGAACAGGTTTTTGTAAAAGGGGCTTTCAGGATCCCCGGACTGTCCTGGACTGTTCGTGCCAATGGCAGCATCCCAGTCACCAGTATTTACGATCATTCGAAACGAGGCTCCGCTACTTTGCCTCAAGTTTCCTCCGGTAGAGCCTGGAGTATATGAGTTGCCACCTTTTGGCAGTGGGCCTACGTTTAGTTTTTTTGATGTCGCATCGTTGGTCACATTTCCGAGTGCATGTGTGATAAATGAATGCTTGAATTTTTCCTGGCCGTATTGCCAGTTGTCCATGTTTTCACCTAAAGTTTCTTCAAGTTGAATAATGGCTGCTTCAAAGGCTTGAGCAAGAAATTGATCCCTGGCTGTAGATGTCCCAAATTTTGCTTTTGGTTCCACTATCCAGTCCATCATTTTCTTCATTTGGATACTGTTGATCAAGCCTCTAGCCGCTTCAGGGATAAATTGATCTCGTGCCAGTGCTCTTAGCTGGTTTTCCCAGGCAACGTAAATCGCAGCTTCAATGGAAGTTGCCTCGAGCCTGTAATTCCAACCATTGAGTTTGTTTTTGGCCGCATCATTTTTCCCTTCCAATTCAAGATCTTGAAGTAGTGGAACAAGCATCCTCGCCGGAATTGAGAGATAATCGACTTGCAGGTTTTTCATATCTTTCATTGTCAACTTCTCTTTCGACTTAAGTACCTCTTCGACACGATCTCCTCGGTACGGATCCGACCAGGAGTATCCGATAGCATCCCAACGTTCATAATCTTCAGGTGTCACGTTTTGGTTTGCTGTGGCAAAAAAACCTTCCTCAGGGTTGTAAGTGTTTGGTTTTTGAATGATTGGCAGATATCCGTCCCACTCATACCGACCGTCACCAGGAACAGGTACTAAGCCACTAAAATTTCGCCGGATAGGAGCAATACCTACAGCTTGCCAGCCAATGTTCCCATCCTTGTCCGCCCAAATCATGTTTTCTCCGGGAATGTGGCTGTAATTGCAAGCCTTTTGAAATTCCTCCCATGTTTTCGCCTGGTCCATTCGCAACGAGGCGAGGTAGGGCGATCCTCCTACTTCGAGCCAGGCACATCGTACGGCATATGCTTTGTTGTTGTCGAGATCGACATAAGCGACCGGACCATGTCTCGTGTATTTAAGGTCAACTGTTTCGTCTTCCTTGCCCTTCACCTTGATCGTTTCTGTGATCACTTTCATGTCTTCCCATTTTCCCTGATATCGATACTGGTTCGGGTTAGTGGGGTTTACATCATACACATAAAGATCTTCTCCATCGGTGCGGAAAACGGTGAGACCCCAGGCGCCATATTCATTGTGTCCAATGGATATGCCAGGAATTTCGGGTTCACCTCCACCGATCACGTTCCATCCGGGAGCTACAAGGTGAGCCATGTATCTGAGTGAAGGGACTGCAATGGTCCTATGCGGATCATTTGCCATGTACGTGTTGCCATCAGCCATGCGATCTCCACTGACTACCCAATTGTTACTTCCAATGGAGAAGGGATCGTCACCAACATCATTCGTTGCCAAGAGTATATCAGATTCGATTGTAGCCTGATATTCGGGAACAATGTCTTCTTTTTGAAAGCGAACACGCCTTCGGAACGCATTGTATAGTTCCAGGATATTATCACTAAGCAATTCTTTGTTGATTGCAGGATCAAGGTCGATGAATGGTTCCTTGGGGTGCAGCCAAAGCAATTCTTTTACTTTTTTTGCCCCGATCTTAGCTACAGCTCTGCCAATTTGCAGTTCCTGCCCAATGTTCCCCAGCAATCCCTGATGCCTGGAAATGACAACTTCTGGTGTCCACTTTTGCGGAAGGATGTCGAGCAACTTAAATTCAATGGGGAGCCTATCTGGCTGTGATAAAATCTCTTCAATGTATGCGTTGACTCCATCTGTGTAGGCTTCAATAATCTCTACACCATCCTCATGATAGTAATTCATCTCCTCCGTCATGTCGCCACGAAACATGAAAAGACGTGTACCAATATCTCGTTTAAGTTCCCGCTCTCCTAGTATTTCCGCTACTGTGCCGGTAGCTTGTCGTCTCCAAACCTCAAATTGGAAGAGACGATCTTTAGCTGCCGCATATCCTTGTGCCAAAAATAGGTCTCTTTGGTTTTGGGCATAAATATGATTGATGCCCCATTCGTCCCGGAGAATCTCAACAGGCTCGGCCAATCCATCAACAACTTGTTGGTCGGATGATCCGTTGCTGCATGCAAATAGGATAGACGAGAGAAGGGCAATGAAAGTAAATCTCATGGTTGTGCTTTAGTTAGGTTAATGATGTAGCGGGTAACTAAATTTCACTAATCTAACTGAGAGCACAAAATGGGAACTTAGCTAGTCTCGTTCACGAACATCCACTGGACATCGTATTTGTCTTTTAGCATTCCAAAGTTTTCATTCAAAGGGAACAGTATTTTGCCTTCGTCAGCGAGTTTATTAAATGCCGCTTCTTTGGATTTCTTGTCCTGAAAAACAGCATACAATGAAATGCTTGTGCCGATCTTCACCTCGTATCCTGGCATGTCGTCTGAAGCTTTAATGACGAGGTTACCGGCTTTCATTTCGGAATTAAAAATTCGATCTTCCGACTCTGATGGAACGTCCATCGGTGATTCACCAAAAGTTGTCATTACAGTGATTTCACCATTGAATATAGTTGCGTAATGTTCCATGGCCTTTTTGCAAGTGCCAGGGAAGACGAGATAGGGGATGACTTTCATATTATTTTTTGCGTTTTTGTGCTTTTAGAGACATAACAAACTGGTATCCTGCCTCCAAAGTGGAAGCTAAGAGATCCATGTTATCATAGAGTTCTTCAGGTATAAGTACATACCCATTCATAAAGGCGCCATGTGATCTGAATCGAGTAGTGTTGTATTTCTCCATAAACTCTTCCCCGGATTCTTTAGACAGTCGAATGCCAATTTCACCGTCCTTGTTAAGTAGAGAAAACATATGGGTGTTAGCTGCAGTGTATGGTACTGTTTTTCCCAATCGCTCAAATTTTGAGTTTGTGGCAACTAATCGGTCGTAAAATTCAAGTGCTTCGTCCCAGTTCATTGTTCTGTTGTTTGTTTTTCTACAAATAATTTGAAGTTATGCATCCATCTCCTGGCTGGTTTCCGATACATAGATGGAAATAATATGGCAATAAGCCGAGGCATCACCCAATTTATCCTGGTGTATTCTACTTCGGTTTCGTATCGGGTTTTACCACCAAGATCTGTAAAAGTGCATTTCATGGTATTGTCCATGTGCTTGTGATGGTAAAATGCTTCGAAAGAGTTCGGAAGGTGGTTGGAGAGAATTGTTTCCGTTAACTCCATTTCGTGTTTTCCTTGTTTGTAATACATTTTGGAAACAGCTCCCTCTTCGCCCGCATTTCCTGAGACTAACTCTTTCTTTTCGAAACCTTCTTGATACTCTCCCAAGTGGTTAGGGTCTGCGAATAATTTTGCAACGAGCTCTAATGGCTTGTTGATCTCTATTGATCCTGTGAATTTCATTTTTTAAAAAGTAAGTTCTAATCAGTAAAATTTCACCAAGGATAGGCCTGAAGATCAAAATCGAGGTTACGGAATCATTTTGTAACCTAAAAAATATTTCCAGCGATCAAGGTGTTTTGGTTAAATGTTGCCTGGCTCGAAATCCGAGCTATACTTCGGCTATTTAGAGGCTGTGAGAAATCGATAATAATCGGACGGAGATTTGCCAGTGTGTCTTTTGAATGTTCGATAGAAGCTGACTTTATTGTTGAAACCAGACTGGTAACCTATAGAAATCAGTTGTGGATTTGTATCAATTTCTTGTTGCATTAAATTTTTTGCTTCTTCGACCCGGTACTGGTTGATTACTTCTTTAAAGGAGTTTCCAAACCGCTGGTTGATCACATCCGAAACATATTTTTTGGTAAAACCCAGAGCTTCTGCAAACTCACCAAGGTTAAGGTCATCATTTAAATAAGCCTTCTCTAGTTCAAGCTTTTCTCTGATGATTTTTTCATCTTTCATGACCTGGTCGACATTATTTATGGAAGTAGGTCGATGGTGGAAGACATTTGATTTTACAAAAAAACTGTAGGCGATTGACTGAATTAAAAACGTCATGATCAACATGCTGGTAATACCGAAGTGCCTGATTTCAATGATGCCGGAAGGTTCGAGTGAGAAGTGGATCAAGCTGATTAGCAACGTTACCCCATACATGTATAGAATCCACAAGTACCAATTTGATAGCTTGTTGTTTTTTACGTGGACCTGGTATCCTCGTAATGTTCGAACCGTCAGAAATATGTAGATGCCGATGTAAACGAAGAAAGAGAGAAAGAAATAAAAGTTGAAGTCCGTGTAGGAAGGAATGTAGTTGACAAACTCGTTGACCATCTCTATTTTTTTTGCCCCGGTTTCCATGTAAAATGGAATGTTCATAAGAAGGATCAGAAAAAAGGGAATAAGATGAAGTGCGTGTATTTGCCGAATCTTAAACTTCGGGTTTACGATCGCCAGTGCGATGAAAAACAGGACTGGTGGCTTGATGAAATTAATAGGATAGCTGATGCCCAATATGTGCGGCACACTTCCGATCATACCACTCTCGACCAAGACCCTTTCCACTAAAGTGAAGCCTTCGATAATGAGAAAGAACGCAAACAATTTTTTCGGAAGGTTGTCTTTGGCATGTGTTAGGAAAACAGATGCCAGAAAAAGTGCCTGGAAGGCACCAAAAGCAATTAAAATGTGGAACATTGCCATGAACTAAATATATAAAAATATTCACACCGACATTGATCTGAGAGGCTATGATTGAACCAAACTGCCAGGAGTGAGGTATTTTTAGTTAGTGTTTTTGAAAGGAAAAAAATTATCTCAGAAAAAGGCTTTTCTATTCTTATTGATCTTGGGCTTTCTGATCTGGTCATTCAAACTGTTCCAGACTTATTTAATTTTTAAAGGGTATAAAGATCCGCCTCCAATTATTCCCTATCCTACTTTCTTTCAATATACTGCTTACGCACTGATTGCTTTTGCTTTCCCGTACAGCTGGAACCTTTCCCATAATCCTCGAAAAAGAGTTGTTGCTGTGATTGCCGGCGGTCTTGTATTTGTGCTAGCTTATATCTTCGTTCTGAACTTTCTTGAATGGCTTTTTAGATTTAAGGAATACAACCTTTTGAGTGGGTATCTTTTCTCTATTTACCACTCTGGTTTAATTGTTCTGCTTGGTTACAGCGTGATATCCCTGTTGTTGCGCTTGTTTGTCGTTACGGATCATTCTACAATTGACGCTCCTTATCTTGATCGTATTAGTTACAAGCTTAGAAACGAAACTTTTTTGGTCGATGTGGCTGATATCATCTATTTCGAGTCGAATGATAATTATGTGTCTATCCATTTCCAAGATGGGACATATCAACTAGTCCGGAGATCTATGGGTGAACTTGAGAAACAGCTGGACCCCGTGAGTTTTCAGCGAATTCACAGGAAGTTCATAGTGAATCTAAGTGAGGTTTCTTCAATCAAAGTCAACGAGACTGGTAGTACCGAAATAGAAGTTTCAAATGGGCGCGTTTTGAGTGTCAGTAAAACGTATCGATCTAGGCTAAGAGCCTCCCTTTGATAGGTCACTTCGCCACGAAAATAAGTCTGTTTACCACTTTCTTTTGCTCAACGAGAAACTCCCCTCTCTATTTGATCGAAAAAACGATTTAAGATGTACAAACAATTTGAAGTTTTCAGATCGAAACTCACTAAGATCCAACCCATATTGCTATGGCTGATGTGTGCCTATTTTGCCCAGAGCTTTCTTAGAAACGGCATCCGAAAATTTGATGTTGATGGATTTTGGAGCAGCTCTTTTGAGCGTTGGGGTTATCCTGCCTGGTTTATGATCTTTATCGGTGTATTGGAGACCTTTGGTGGTTTTGCGATCCTGGTTCCTAAGATTAGGCATTATGGTGGAATTGTCTTAGCTGTCGTAATGCTTGGCGCCCTTGTAACAAGATCCATCCATGGAGTAGGCTGGGGGGATGCTAGCTACATTGCTTTTTTCATGATTTCGATGCTTTACATGACATCACGCCTGGAAAGGTAAATTTCCAGCCATCGTGTTTGGTATAAGGACAGGTAAAGGGGTTATTGCTGATTTTTATATCTTTTCATCCCCTTAAAAAACCTGACCATGAAATCTAAACTTCTTCAAATTGCTATTTGTGCATTCTTTCTGATCCTTTCAGGATGTAATGTCTCAACAGATCAAAAGAGTGATGAACCCTCAAACAGGCTTGATTTTGGTGCACTTGCTGACTTATTAACGGAGCGGATGGACCTTCAATCGGGTGAGAAGGTTTTGCTTGTAGGTACGCCTGGTCGTTTTGATCCACTTATCTCACTTTTAAAGGACCGTATTGGTAGTTCACCAGGGGAGTATCTGGGGGCAATCAGTGTGACAGATACTCAACCAGAAGAATGGTCAACCGGATTTGTGGAGGCGAGTATGGGTTTAAGCGATGAAGAACTAAGAGACTATCTGAAGCAGGTAGATATTGGCATTATGTTGCCAGGAGCGACACCTGATGACAAAGTGTATGGAATGATCCAGGACAACCTGGACGAGGGTATTGGCAGGACCATCCACTTTCACTGGGCTGGTGCTTATGGATTGAATGGACAAGAACTGGAAATAAGCCCCGAGATTGATGGATTCTACCAAGAAACACTTCTCAGCACAGACTATGGACAGCTAGCCAGTGACCAAAAAAGATTCGAAGAAGCGATGCGAAATGCTACTATTAGTGTGACTACTCCAGGAGGTACTAATATTTCTTTTAGCATTGGTGATAGGCCTGTGACAAAGCAAAGCGGAGACGCATCAGCTAGGACGGCTGCCTTAGCAAGAAATCTGATCGATCGTGAAATGGAACTACCTTCAGGTGCAATACGAGTTGCTCCAATCGAAACCTCTGTGAACGGGAAGATCGCTTTTCCGGACGCTATATGGGATACGACCATGGTTAGCGGATTAGTCTTAACCTTTGAAGAGGGAAAAGTCACAGATATGACGGCCGTTAGTGGGATTGAAGCGGTCCGGCAAGTGATGGATCGCGCAGGTGAGCCTGCAAGGTCTTTTCGTGAATTTGCACTTGGAATGAATCCAAAAATTGCTATTCCGGACGACAATCCATGGATTCCATACTACGGGTATGGAGCGGGAGTAGTCCGCCTTTCCTTAGGAGATAATTCTGAGCTGGGAGGGAATGTGACGGGGGGATTTGTACGGTGGAATTTCTTTACAGATGCCTCAGTTAGGGTAGGTGAAGATTTATGGGTAGAGAATGGGAAGTTGCTGAAGTAGACCAGAAAGGAGCAATTCCTTAGTATCTTTAGAATCCACAGATTAATGTAAGCCATATGAAAAATGCCATCACTAGAATCAGTGTACTCTTTTTTGCAATAACGGTTTTATCAAGTTGTAACCGCAATTATAAGCTGAGGATGCTTGTTGCGGAGGAGGATCAAGTGGTGATGACCCAAATAGCGGAGGACATTAATACGCATTCAAGGTTTGAGATAGAAATCGTTTCGAAGGACTCTTTGACAGAAGTAGCTGCGATAGATGGCATACTGAATGACGAGTTTGATATTACGACTGTTGACAACACGATTGATTATCAGAGAAGTAAGAAAAACCTTCGAACGGTAATTCCATTTTTTCATGAGGTATTGGTCGTTATTTCACGATTTGAGTTGACCCAATTCGAGATTGATTCTTTGATCAAGAGTGGTGATTATGTGGTTTTGACAAAGGAAATAGATGAGTTAGAGTTTTTCAGACGCTTGATTCCCAATTTTACCGGCGATTCTACTATCAACTACCGATTGGAACCGCATTTCAATTTGGAAAAGGATCTGGCTGAGAATGATCTGCTACTGTTCTTTTCAGCACTAGAAAATTATGAATTGGGTAAGCTTCTTTTTAGCGGAAAAGCTAACATTTATTCAATGGATCATCAGGATACGTTTGGTCAGGGTTCTTTCATTGAGGGATTCTGTCAGTCTTATAAAAAGACCACTCCATACATTATTTCAAGATATGCGTTTGGAACAACACTTGACGATCCTATTTACACATTGGCGGTTCATGAACTCCTGGTGGCACATACTGACGCGCCCAATAAGGTCGTCTACGATCTCATCGAAACTATACATCAGCACCACGTAGTGCCTATTTTCGAATCATCGAACAGTTACACTTTTGAAGTCAACCACCAGGATATCAATTTGAGTTTTCCATTTCACGATGGCACTATTAACTATGTAAACCGTGATAAGCCGTCCTTTATTGAGCGATATTCGGAATTTATGGGATTTGTTTTATCTGCCTTTATCGTGATTTTCGGATTGGGAGCTAGCATCAAAGCAAACATCAACCAGCGGAAGAAAGATCGGATGGATGAGTACTATTATGAATTGCTGCAGATAAAGGAGAAATTAAAAACCTATTCCACTATTGATCTCAGGGCCAAGCTGACCAACATGCAGACGATTGTTTTTGACTTGCTGATCAAAGAAAAACTTAGTGCTAACAATGAGTTTGTGATCTTCATGATGCTTTGGGATGAGTTGCACCAGGAGCTGATGAAGCGCGACGACTACCATCAGGATTAATGCTCGGTTAAGTCATGTAGAACCCGTCTAAGAGAACTTTTTCGAACGGGTAACCTTTTTCATAACTGATAAACCGTTTGTCGTAAGTCATGCTGAACTTGTTTCAGCATCTTCCATCATGTACCCTTGGACAGTTGTATTTAATGAAGACCCTGAAATAAATTCAGGGTGACTTCTGTGGTGGTGAGCGGCAAGTACAACCTCGTGTCATTTGAACTTATTTCAACGACAAAAACGAACTGCTTACCTTAAGTCATGATGAGTTCATTTCAGCATCTTCCATTCTTGTGCCCTTGAGACAGTTGTATTTGA
The DNA here is from genome assembly GCA_028285685.1 of Cyclobacteriaceae bacterium. Lineage (GTDB taxonomy): Bacteria > Bacteroidota > Bacteroidia > Cytophagales > Cyclobacteriaceae > Ekhidna. The sequence goes on from JANQOR010000009.1 coordinate 13,982, forward strand.
TGAAGACCTTGAAATAAATTCAGGGTGACTTTCGTTGTGGTGGGCGGCAAGTACAACCTCGTGTCATTTGAACTTATTTCAACGACAAAAACGAACTGCTTACCTTAAGTCATGCTGAATTCATTTCAGCATCTTCCATTCTTGTGCCCTTGAGACAGTTGTATTTGATGAAGACCTTGAAATAAATTCAGGATGACTTCTAACTCAGCTCTGCTTTTTGAAATAGTTCCAACATGGCTTCCTCTGAGGGCGTCTTCATCACATTGTTCTCGGCAAAATCCTCCGCATGTGGATAGGTGGTTTCAGTGATGAGTTGTGCAGCATTTGACAAATCGTACATCGTGTGACGGAGTTCAACGCTTGAACGAAGCAATAACCAAAATGCGCCCGTTTTTCCGAAAGGCATTCCGACACTTCCGGCATTAATGACCCTCACATCACCAACCATTCGATCGAATTGCATGTGTGTATGTCCGCAAACAACTGCAGTGCAATCAACCGTTTCAAAAAGTGGTTGAAGTTTTTCTTCTGGTGTTAATCGAGTAAAAATCTCATTTTCATTACGAGGTGTAGCGTGACAGAAGAAAACCCTGCCCAACTCTGGCACATCAAGTATAAAATCCATAGGCCATTCTTTCATGACGGCCTTGTGCTCAGGCAACACTTGATCAGCAGTCCAGCTGATATCTTCCAGGACGGATTCCGGTAGCGCACCCACTGGTTTTGATTCTAGTTGGTTTAAAACAGCAACCTCACAATTTCCTTTGATAAAATGAGTAGGCACTGATAAATCCAGCAAAAGGTCAAGACATTCCCTTGACATTGGCCCGACAATCACATCTCCGCCAACGACAATTTGGTCCACATTTAAATCATTGATTTCACGAAGAACAGCTTCTAGCGCTGGCAGATTGCCATGAATATCATAGAGGGCTGCAACTTGCATATCCTAAAATAGGTTATTCCGCTGTTCTACCTGCACGATATCCATAGGCGATGGATCTTGGCCCACCTGACCACGCGCCGTAATAGCGATAGCCAATTGGTGAATGTGGATTGAAGTCTGAGTAGCCGGTTCCGATCTCGTAGTATCCACCACCTCTATAGCCAAAACCGCCAACCTCATCATCGCTGGAGGGCCAATCTTCGTTCGTCGCATTGCCAAAAGATAGTTGACCATCGCCGTGAGTACCTTTGAAGGCACGACCGATAGGATTTCCCACGGTAATCACTTTTTCCCAAACACTTCCACTTAGATCCATCACCCAGTAGTAGGAAGCTCCAAAAATAGGCCGTGTATCATCTGATAGTTGACGTTCGTCGTACCCATTTGCAAAGAAGATTTCAGAATCAGGCGTGATGTACCTCTCCAATTGATCGTAGTTGTTGGTTCCCCAGACAAACTCAGCTGGTATCGGCTTTGATGGACCACGAGCTGCTTTTTCATATTCAAGCTCCGTGATGGGCCTGAGAGCTGCCCAGTCGGTGAATGCTAGCCCATCGGTGAAACTCACGAAATTCATGGGCCGGTTAGGATTATCTGCTACATATTTTTCCTTTTCGAGACGGATGCCACCTCTTTTCTTGTAATAGTCTCGTCCTGCGATAGGTGATCTTGTATAGGTCCATCCTCCAGGTAAGGTGTTGAGAAAAGCAGCATATTGTCCTTGAGTAAGCTCATATTTCATAATGTAAAAGGCATTGTATCCTTTTGGAAATTCTGCAGGAATCGGGCCTTTCTGATCACCATTGTACAGATCTGTTTCACTCCAATAGTAGAGTGCATTGTTTTCTGGGGCAACCACTATTTCAGCTTCACTTGCAATTGGATAGGTACCTTTTGATTCACCGTTAGCATCACTTTGGTACAAAGCCGCTCTTTTAATCGCGTCCTTGTCGGGACTCCCGACCGAGAAGCCTCCTTCCGGGATATAGACCATTTCAACTCCGTGCACGGTCATTCCTCTCAATCGATTTCTGCTTATCCGTTGATTCGCGGTATCGATCATGATCTGAAGCTTGAAATTCACATCTCCGCGATACGGTTCAGATGCATAGATGAAAAAACCGAGGCTATCTGGTGAGACCTCTATGGTTGGTGAGACTCCACTTCTGGTCTGAAGTACTTTATGACCATTTGGAACAAGTTTGACATGATTGTTCCAAAAACCATTGAATTTCATGAATACCCAAACTGCATCCCTGTTTTTTCTATTGTTCCATGCATTTTTCCATTCAATATCGAAGATCACACTGATAGGATATCCAGCCATTCCGTTTCGATCTACCGATCTAACATTTTTTATTGAGAGGTCTGACGCTGAAATTTTGGAAAACAAGAATAATGTGAGGAGAAACAGTGTGGTTTTTTTCATGGTTAGAGGCTTTATTCCTGGTAAAAACGGGAAAAATTGCTGTTTTGTTAGCAGGAAAGCAGGATACTCTAATTGGCAAAGAGGATAGGAATTATTCTTGACGCAACGGCTCGAGCCTTTTCCGTGCCTTTGTAGTTGCCATCGTTGGATAGAACAAAAATGGTCACATTCTTGTCTTTATAGTGTCGAAAAGTTGAGTTGTGAGCAATAAAATCATCAGCCCCGGAATGAACGATCACTTCACCATCGGAAGTGTCAAATACATTCCAACCATATCCATAGAAAATTTCCTCCGTTTTTTGGACATGTCTTTCGAGCAAGAGTTGGGTGGATTCTTTACTTAATACCTGGTTATTAAAAAGTGCTGTTTTCCATTTCATCAGATCTCCCGTGGAAGTAAGAATTCCAGTTGAGCCTTTGTATCCATAGTTGACGGGCCAATCTTGAGGATTGCCATTTTTTAGCTTTCTGGAAGACGGGATATTAAGCGCCATCCATTCTTTAGAATCACCTGAATTTCCGGTGTTTGTCATCCCTAGGGGTTGAAAAAAAGTCTCGCTCAAATATTCTTCATACGATTTTCCACTTATCACTTCAACCAGGATAGCTAGCAGTTGATAGCCGTCATTGGAGTAACTATAACTTTTGTCAGTTTCAATTTTGTTTGCCAGGATGGCATTCAATGCTTCCTTTTGGTCAGAGATGTCATCAGCAGCATAATTGTCTGGCAAACCAGAAGTATGGGTCAGTAGCTGATGAAGCGTGATACTTTCCATTTGAACTGGAATCTTAATGAATTTGGAGAGCGGATCGTTTACAGATAAAAGACCATCATCCTGAAGCATCAGTATGGCAGCAGCGCAAAATTGTTTGGACAACGATCCAATCCAGAAAGAATAGTTCTGTCTTTGGTCCAACCCATAGTTTTTATGATATATGATCCGATCATCTTTTTCGACCAGGATCGAGCCTTTAAAATCCAGTTTCTTCTCCGCAAGTATTAGCTGATCAATAGCTTCCGAGAGTTTCTGATCATCAAGTTCCTGACCAACGCAATTGATTGAACTCAGAAGGACCACCAAAAAAAGCAGCTGACCACATTTCATATGTTGGTAAATTGTACAACAAACGAAATTATACTACAAGTGTTATTCACTGAAGACAGTAGGTGAAAAAAATCATCTATTATCTTTTACCTACTCATTCTTAAGAATTGTTGCCGGATTTGTGTTACTAGCTTTGAACGTCACTAATCCCGAACTCATAAAAATCAGTAGAAGCATGATGATTGCGGCGCCAACAAATATGAATGGACTTATCGTCACTTGGTATGCAAAATCCTGAAGCCACCAAGTGGCAAGGAAGTAGGCACCTGGTAAGCCAACAACAAGCGCAGATCCAAGCAATACTACAAATCCTTTTAGGAGTTGCCAGATCATTTCAGATGCACCTGCACCTAAGACCTTTCGAATTGCAATCTCCTTTTGGCGTTTATGAGCATTATAACTGGCAACACCAAAAATTCCGGAAATCGTCAATACGATGGTAATGAGACAAAAAGCCCAAACAATTGCTTGGAGTCTGTTTTCAGAAAGATATAGTTGCCCAAATCGATCATCCAGGAATTCAGTTTCGATTCGTGGCAGATCCGGATAGATCTCTTGACTAGCTTGGTCAATGCGGGACAGGACATTGTCCACTGAACTTGGATCAAATTGAATGGATATGTAACCCCAACCAATATCAAGATTTCTAACAATGGTCAATGGCTCCACCTCTGAATGTAAGGATTGAAAATTAAAATCCTTGACCACACCAACCACCTGTCCTGTATCCCTCCAGATCAATTTTTGCCCAATGGGATCTCGATCACCAAAGATTAAGGTGGCCATGGTTTCATTTATGAGATATTGTAGCTGATTCGGGCTCGATGAAGAGAAATCTGCACCTGCGGACAATTCCATGTTATAGGTATCAAGGAATTTTTCATCAGATGCAGTTATTCGACTCATTGTAGCCTCCTGATCTCCTGGCTTTTGCACACCTTCCATGCTGATCCTGTAACCAGGCACATCTTCGGAGAGTGTCACGTTATTAATTCCAGGGATTTTGGCGAGCTCATCTTTCAGGGCTTCCAACTTTTGACTTAGAGACCAATTGAGTTTGACAAGCAGGATTTGATCTTTTTCGAAACCGAGATCTTGTTCTTTAATGTAGGAAAGCTGGCTATAAACTATGATTGATCCGATAACCAGGATCACAGAAAGACTGAATTGAGTGACAATAAGAATTTTTCTGATAATACCTATTTTCTTCAATTTCATAGAGGTGGATCCAATCGGTTTGATGATCTCTGCCGGCTTAAAATTTGAAAGAACGACCGCTGGATAAATTCCACTCACCAACTCCAATCCCAATAGTATAAGTGCTAGCGTTAGTAATACTTGTGGATTAGAGACAAAATTCAGTGGGAGATCCAACCCAGACAATTCTTTGAAAAATGGTTCTACGATTAGCAGCAGAAGTAGACTACACAAACCTGCAAAAAGAAGGAGTACCATGTTTTCACTCATAAACTGCGCAATCAGTTGTGGTCGAAAAGCACCCACTGTTTTCCGCAATCCTACTTCTTTCGCACGATCAAGGCCTTTTATTACAGTCAGGTTGATGAAGTTGATACATGAAATAATCAATACGAAAACACCTATGGAAAATAGAATATAGACATAATATGCATTCCCGTGATCTGCATTGTCTTTTTCCTGGTTGGTAAACAGGTGAATTTTGTGAAGAGGGGTAAGAACAGCAACGAAGTAATCCTCTTCGGCTCCATTGTATCTTTTGAGAAATTCATTTCTGAGTTGCTTGCTAATGTTACTTAAGTTTTCCCCATCAGCTTCAATGTACGTATAGACAAAGTAGTTTCTCCAGCTTCGCTGATAGTCTTCATCACCATAGGAGTAGAGCGAACATAGAAAATCAAACTGTAGATGGGACTGAGCAGGAACATCTTTGATCACTCCCGTGACTTTTCTGCTGTTGCCTCTGTCTATCAGTAGCTGCATTGATTTTCCCATCGGATCCTCATCTCCAAAGTACTTTTTTGCCATACTTTCCGTAAGCACGATGGACCAGGGATCGGTGAGGGCGGTCCTTTTGTCGCCTTGGATCATTTCGTAGGAAAACAGAGTAAGAGCTGATGAATCAGCAAAAAAGACTCCTTTTTCGTTCAGCTTTTCTTCTCCGGCCTTCACCCATGTTTCTCTGACGGGAATAAAGCGAGCCATGCTTTTAACATCAGGAATATTTTCAAGAGCAAAAGGCCCAGCTCCAATAGGCCCGGCGGCCCAGGCCCTTGTTCCGCCTCCATCTTGACCAAGACGATAAATATCACTACCTTTTTTGTGGAATCGGTCGTAGTTCAATTCGTAGTTGGCATATACCAATGCAAGTAGAAATACACTGATGCCAAAAGCCAGATTTGTTAATCTCATGAAACCTGAAATTTTGTCCTTCTTAAGGTTTCGATACGTGATGAGTAAGATCTTTTTCATGGATAGATAATTGGGGTTATTAATGAGTTTTTGAAAAGATTTTGATCGGGTGAGGGAGAAGTAGCGCAGCACAAGAATGAAGTATCTAAGGTTTAAAAACCTGGGTGAATGCTTCAGTTTTTCAAAATACCATTCACGAAGATCACCCTGAACTTCTTCCAGGTAATATTCCAGGCAATACCATTCAAGTATTCGATCTGCCCATTTCGGTGGATACTTTTCCTTCATGTAAGACCTTTGAAATCGAAGCTTAGCTCAGGCATCTTCTCCCACATTTTGGTGCGCGTTTCTCGAGCCTGATTCAATGCTGTATAGCCTGGTGCAGTGATCTTATAAAGTCTGCGACGCCTTCCACCACGTTCTTTGGTGGTACCTCCCATATACGAATTGACGAACCCCTTTTTTTCTAGTCTAACAAGTGCGGTATGCACTGTACTCAAAGTGAGTTTTCTGCCAGTGTTTTTCTCAATTTCAGCAACAATGGTAACGGTGTAAGCATTACCATCAGTAACTGCAGTTGTAAGCAAAACCAATTCTTCAAATTCGCCTAAATGAGTCCCTTTCATTTTATTAGTGTTGTATATGTAAGACTAATGTAGAAAGTTAATTACGAGATTGTATTCTTTTAGGTTGTCCAACAGAATTACAGACCTCTCATAACCTTTACTTCATGATCTTGGGATAGTTGCAAACTTTTTTAAAAAACCATTCCATTGTTTATCAATTGTTAAACAATAAAATACTAATTATTTTAGCTTAAAGTATAATTAACTAATATAATTAGTAATTAATGGATAGACAGATCGTTCATCTGGATTTGGATGCTTTTTATGTGAATTGCACACTTCTCAAGATGCCGGAGTTGGTTGGAAGGCCAGTTATTATAGGCGGAACAAGCAACCGGGGAGTGGTCATTTCTTCATCATATGAAGCCAGGAAATACGGTGTCCAAACTACCATGCCCACAAGGTTTGCAAAGCAGCTATGTCCCGATGCGATCGTCATCCTAGGTGATTTTGACATGTTCACTGATTATTCAAATCTTGTCAATGAAATAATCGGCGAGAAAGCCCCAGTCCTTGAGCGTGCATCTATTGATGAGTTCTACATGGACGTGAGCGGGATGGATCGATTTTTTGGATGTCATCAATTTACCTCTGAGTTGACACAGAAAGTGTTAAAAGAAACAGGCCTTCGCATGTCTTTTGGCTTGAGCGTCAACAAAACGGTGGCAAAAATGGCGACTAATTATTCTAAGCCTAATGGGAACCTTAGGATTTCCAAGCCGGAGGTTCAGCCATTTTTAGACCCTCAATCAGTAAGAAAAATTCCATCTATTGGTGAAGTGACCTACAAACTTCTTCGAAGGATCAGTATACGACAGATCAAGACCCTGAGACAACTACCTATAGAATCGATGCAGGAATTGCTTGGTAAAAATGGTGTTACACTTTGGAAAAAAGCGAATGGTATAGATAAAACACCAGTGATTCCATTTTCGGAGCGAAAGTCTATTTCTACGGAAAGAACCTTTGATAAAGACACACAAAACCTACCGGAACTAAAGGCTTTGCTTATTTCGATGGTAGAAAAGGTCGCCTTTCAGATGCGCGATGCAAACATGCTTTGTTCAACAATATCGGTGCGCATTCGATACTCAAATCGAGATACGGAAACTAAGCAAGCTAAAATTCCCTTCACCTCCAACGACGATGTTTTACTGGAAAAATCATTAGAGCTATTTGACAAACTATATAATCGTCGAATGCTTCTACGACTGATAGGAGTGAAGCTGTCCAACTTCGTTTATGGAAGCCATCAAATTAATATGTTCCAGGACACTACCAAGATGATTAACCTCTATAGTGCAATGGACAGAATGAAGAAACGATTTGACAATCCGACCCTTATCCGCAGAGCAGTTGGTTTTTCAGCTCATGAAAATACACTAATAAAAAGAGGCTGATGTACCTAAACTGCCACTCGTACTACTCGCTTCGGTATGGAACGATCCCCATCGATGGACTGATAGAGGAAGCAAAACGGTGTAATATAGAATACCTGGCCTTGACAGACATCAACTGCTCCACTGGCATGTTTGATTTTGTCAAAGCATGTAAGGAAAGTGGGATCCAGCCGATTGCAGGAATGGAGTATCGGGTTGGAGATAGATTGCTATACATTGGTATTGCCAAGAATTTTGAGGGGTTTCGGGAGTTAAATGAATTGATAACCAGAGCAAATCTGGGAGAAATTGACTTGCCCCATGCTTCGCCCGATTTTCAAAATGCGTATGTAATCTATCCGACCAGCAATGTGCCAAAGCGACTGAGGGAAAATGAATTTATTGGGATGCGACCGAACGATCTTCGACAGTTTAACAACCCTTTGTTTGGACAGCCAGAGAAGTTGGTATGTCTATTTCCTGTGACCTATCGTGATAAAACAGAATTCAATCTCCATAAGCTTTTGCGATGTATTGACCACAATATTTTACTAACCAGGCTCCAATCTGAGCAGTTTGCGGGGGACATGGAAGCGATGGTTCATATGGGTGAGATAGAAAAACTGTACGAAAGGATTCCTGGTATTATTCACAATACACATGCAATTGCCAGGAGCTGTTCCTTCGACTTTGATCCTAAGACTGCCAAGAACAAGAAAACATTTACAGGAAGCTATTATGAAGATAAAATGCTACTGGAAACCCTTGCCAAAGGTGGATTTCGAGATCGTTACTCTCTTTCCGATAAAGTAGCCTGGGATAGGCTAATTAGTGAACTAGAAATTATAGACAAACTTCAGTTTGGCTGCTATTTCCTTACTACCTGGGATATCGTCAGGCATAGCATGGATCATGGATATTTTCATGTAGGGCGGGGTAGTGGTGCGAATTCCATAGTAGCCTATTGCCTAAAGATCACCGAAGTGGACCCAATTGAGCTGAACCTCTATTTTGCCCGATTTTTAAATACAAAACGCAGTAGTCCTCCAGATTTTGATATTGACTGGAGTTGGAAAGACCGTGATGACATCATTGATTACATTTTCAAAAGGTTCGGTCGGGATTACACTGGATTTTGCGGAACGGTCACAGACTTTCAGTACCGATCGGTTACCAGGGAGCTTGGAAAAGTATTTGGATTGCCTAAGGAAGAACTGGATGTTTTGACCCGAACTCCAGTGGCACATCATGACTCAAGTGATATTGTAAATGGCATTCATAAATATGGTGAAATGCTCGATGGCTTTCCGAACCAGTATTCCATGCATGCCTGTGGTATTTTTATTTCGGAACTGCCAATCGCTTACTATACGACAATGAATGTTTATCAAAAAGGAGTTCCCACCTGTGAGATAGACATGTATATCGCGGAATCAATTAACCTGGAAAAGCTTGATATTTTAAGTCAACGAGGTTTAGGCCATATCAAGGATGCCGTAGAATTAATTAAGGAAAACAAGGATGAGGAAATCGACATTACAGCTACAGATAATTTCAAAAAAGATGCTAAGTGCAATGAAATGTTGGCCAGGGGGAAAACACTTGGATGCTTTTATATCGAAAGTCCAGCCATGCGCGGCTTACTCCGAAGGCTAAAATGTAATAGTTATGAGACACTGGTTGCAGCAAGCTCAATCATTCGACCGGGAGTTGCACAAAGTGGCATGATGCGGGAATACGTAGAGAGACACAGAGACCCAAACAAGATCGTATACTTTCATCCTGTTTTTGAAGAGCAATTAAAGGATACCTATGGCGTCATGGTGTACCAGGAAGACGTGATCAAGATTGCGCATCACTTTGCCAATATGGGAATGGATGAAGCTGATGTATTGCGGAGAGGTATGTCAGGAAAAACCAGGTCCAAAAAAGAAATTGAGCAAGTAAGAGCAAAATTTTTCAACAATTGTAAAATGTTGGGCTATCCGGATGAACTGACGAATGAAGTATACAGACAAATTTCATCGTTTGCGGGCTATAGTTTTTGTAAAAGCCACAGTGCATCCTATGCTGTTGAGAGCTATCAGAGTTTGTTTCTCAAAGCCTATTATCCATTAGAGTTTATCACTGCGGTCATCAATAATAATGGCGGCTTTTATCGGCCTGAAGTCTATATCAATGAAGGAAGAGTGCTGGGAGCTAAAATTGAGCCACCTGAAATCAACAATAGTGAACATTTAACACATATAGTAGGAATGACCATTCACCTTGGGTTGAGGCATGTCATTCATGTGAAGAGTAAAACGAAGCAGCGTATTCCTGACGAGCGACATAGAAATGGGCCATATAATAGTCTTGAGAGTTTGATCGAACGGACCGGTATTACCCAGGATGATCTTGAACACCTCATCTATGTTGGAGCACTTCGAAGCTTGAACCTGCCAAAAGGTGAACTAATTATTCAATGTAGAAGGTATTTTAATCATCATATGGTTCAGCCAACAAATGATCGACTTTTCCATATTGCTTCCAAACCGTTGAAAATACCAAATATTGACAGAGATCGGATGGAGGATGCTTTTGATGAATTGGAAGGCTTGGGATTTCCCGTTTCTACTTCACCGTTCGATTTACTGAAAACTTCTTACCGGGGCGACGTTTTAGTGAAGGATCTTCTGAAACATGAAAACAAAGAGGTCAAGATGTTGGGTTACCTCGTTTCAATCAAAGATGTCCCTATCAAAAAGCGGGATGGAAAGCTGAAAATGAATTTCGGTACATGGATCGATGTGGAGGGTGGGTATTTTGATACCACTCATTTTCCTCCAACACTTAAGAAATATCCCTTCAAGGGACTCGGGTGCTATTTGTTGCTAGGAAAAGTGGTTATCGATTTTGATTTTCCGAGTATTGAAATAAGCAAAATGGAAAAAATGCCCATGATTCCAGATCCTAGGTATAGTGAAGAAGATAATCCTGATTATAGCATATTAAACGGGATGAAGGTAGCACATAGCAAGACAGGTAGAGCACCTTATCCATCACTAGATCAATTGGATGAATTGTATGGCAGAAAACCATCTTCCGGGAAATCGCCACAGGAAGGTAAACATACGCAAGGATTGATGTCTTTAGGTGGAAGAAGATAGAGTCATTATTCCTCCAGTTTATACCACTCGATCTGGGTTAACGCTTGCCTGCGCCCTTTCTTAGGCGGCGGATAGTTGTTAACCAAATAATTGACAATAACTTCCTCCTGATCTCCAAGTTCCCAAAGGTTCTGGGTACGCTGCATCCATCGGATGGTCGAGATCCATCGTTCTTTGTTCATTCTATTTTGAATAACCAATTGTGAAGAATGGCAATTGGTGCAATTGTTCACTACCGCCATTAATCCTTCAGCTTCTATCAAACCCGTGCGGACATGTATGCCATTTTCTATTTTATGCGGATTTTCATTACCACGGGATGTTGTGACATCTATCCAAGCAGTTAGAGCTGGAACTGTTGGATCTTTCATGTAATAAACAAGTAGTGTAATCATCAACCCGGTGACTCCAAGTATGATCAATGTCAACCTTGAAATGACTCGAATGATTTTCCTTATCTCTTCTTGTTCATCCATTATTCGACCTTCACAGCGATCCTATGACATGCATTATTTAGATATCCCTTAGGGTTCCATCCGGGTAACACCATCGGTTGGCTGTTTCCATTGGAATCAGTAGCCTTCGCCCATATTTCATAGTAGCCTTTTTGATCGAATTCAGCTGAAGCTGAAAAATGCTGCCAGGCAAGTCGATTCACTGGTTTGTCCAGCTTTGCGCGTTGCCAGGTAGCTCCAAAATCTATGGAATACTCCATTTGACTTACTTCAAGTTCACCTGCCCAGGCATGCCCACGGAAATCGAGTTTTCTTCCTAACTTAATGATAGCTCCGGATTTAGGATAGGTGATGAGCGATTTTACCGGCATAGATTCAATGATGCACATGTTCTCATCTTCCACATTTTCTCCCGGGGCTACTGGCTCACAGGGCACACGGTAAGAACTTCCTGTCATTTTTGCTCCGTCATGAATCTTGTCACGGACGCTTATTCGGTTGACCCATTTTCCAGATGCGGATGCAGGCCAGCCACCTGCAATTAGTCTTAATGGATGACCATGAGCTAAAGGAATATCTTTGCCATTCATTTGGAAAGCAAGCAATGTTTCATTCTGAAGTGCTTTCGCCATCGGAACTCCTCTTGAGATCGGCTCCTTTTCAGGATCTCCACTCAGATGAGTATCAGCAGCGTGATACCCGATGTAAACGGCATCACTTTCAATTCCAACATCCTCCAGAAGATCTCTTAACCTAACACCTGTCCATTCAGCGCAAGAAACAGCCCCGACGGTCCACTGATTTCCTTTTGCAGGTGGGTCAAACTCACTTCTACCATTACCGCCGCACTCTAGCGTTACCTGATAGGTGTAGTGTGGGAATCTGCTTTTTAGTTCTTTAAGCGAGTAGGTCTTTTGTGCTTTGACCGACTCGCCATCAATGGTTAGTGACCAATTCTCAATGTCAATGTCTTTTGGAATGATTCCATTGTTTCGAATAAACATGTTTTGGGCAGACGTGATATTTTCATTAAGTAGGTGAGCTTTAGCTTCTATATTCCACGGACGGTCGTTTAGAACCACCATTTCCTGGTTTAACCCAAAAAGTTGATAGGGATCGGCATCTTGAAAAACGACTGGCAAATAATTTGGTGGCATTTTTTTACCAAATACGATTGGTGTACCAACCAGTCCAGCTATAGATGAAAGTGCCGTTTTTTTGACAAACGTTCGCCTTTTCATGATTTGATCGCAATTGCTGCTATCTCAAATCTATTGGTTTAGTAGCTATCGTCCTAGATTCCGAATTGTGTCAAGACAATATTTTAATGCAATGTCCTCCCCATGAAGCACTTGCTGAATGGTTGGGATAATTTGAACATCCGGGATTACACCTCTGCCATCATCCACTTCTTCGCTTAAGGCAGTTGTGTATTTCCACATGGGGAGATTGATCCTAATCTTAGAATTGGACAGTACAAGTGACTCTGACACCCCGCTCGTATTTCCGAATCTGCCACCGGCAGTTTCTTCTCCAACGATTAAGGCACGGTTGGCATTGTCTATGACCGAGACAACATCTGCTGCCGTTGAAAAAGTCCACCCGTCAACTAAAAGATAGAGCTTGCCTCCAAAGTTGTTTCTTTGAACGTATCGTTCTGACAGTCCTGAGTGAGAGGTCATTAGATTGAATTTTTCCGTTTTTCTGATCCTACCGTAGCTTTTGTAGTCGTCCGTTACTTCTATTCTTTCGAAGTAACCGAAAGATTCACTGAGAAGGTAAGAGACCAACAATGCACCAAATTCATCTGTTCCGCCACCGTTCCCACGTAGATCCAGGATCAGATTTTTTACATTTTGATCCTTCAACTGGCGGAAACTGTCTGCTAAAAAAGATTTGTAATTGAATCCATTTCTTTTCAATGAGGAAGCTCCGAAAGTCCCGATTTTAAAGTAACTGTAATCCTCAAAATGTTCAAGCTCCATTGTTGCTCGCGAAGGAAATTGATGCCTGATCTTTTCCATTTCATCCCAGCTTTTGCCAGAAACTGTGACCGTTGTTTCATGTGGATTGGTCAGAACTATCCTGAAAGACGATGCGCCATTAGCCAAATAGAGATGGAAGTAGTAGTGGAAATAGAATTCGGTGATACGGGTTTTGCCAGATTTGATAAATCCATCAGAAGAATGATGTTCAAAAATCATGTCCAGGATGTCTGGTATCGACAAGTTGTTGATCGAGATGATCTCATTTCCTGGTTGTAATGTTGGGTCGAGTGAACGATATACATACAATTTGCCATTCAAAATGCTAACAGTGAAAGGGAGGAATGTGTTTGAGATTTCCAACTCACGAGTTGCTTCATTAGGTAAAGAGGCTCTAGTATGACCGCAGCGGATTTTACTTGTGATGAGCGTTACATTCTTATAGAAATCAAGTACTGAAGTTTCAGCTGTTTCACTCTTAAGTTTTTCAAAAAGATCATCCAATTGCTGCTTGTAGGTATATCGTGTATATCCGGCATGAAACTTTTCTAATTCCGTTTGCAACTCATTTAAATCTTCAAGCACTTGTTCTCGGCTGAGTGGCTGGCCTATGCTCTGGCTAAGCCAGAGGTGAGCAAATGCTATGACTATTGATATTCTGAGGATCATGTTCTAAGCAGTTCTTTCTTTTAACCGATTTGATCTACAAAAGTTGTAGAAACTAAAAATTGTTGTTTACGTTTGTTCTACAAAAGTTGTAGAAATATGGCTAAAAACTTAGGAACACTAGAGGAGACTGTGCTGCTAATAGTGGCAGTGCTCGAATCGGATGCTTATGGATATACTGTGTCCGAGGAGTATCATAAAAATATTGGTCAACGAATTTCAATCAGTGCAATACACACTGTGCTTAAGCGGTTGGAGAAAAAAGGCTATATCCATTCTGAGATGGGCGGAGCTACCAAGGAACGTGGAGGTCGAAAGAAACGAATCTTTAAGGTGACCAAACTTGGCTTCACGACACTGGAATCGATCCAGGAGGCTAGAATGAAGCTTTGGGGAATGATGCCAAAATACAACGTTTCGTAAGATGCCCAAGCCACCTCCAAATTGGGCTAATCGGTTTCTTGAATGGTATTGTGCCAGTCATCTTATTGATGAAATTCAAGGTGATCTACATGAAGCTCACTTTCATCGTCAAAAAGAGTTTGGGGTGACCAAGGCTGCCTGGTGGTTCGTGTGGGATGTGTTCCGCTTTTTCAGACCTTCATCTTTTTCAAAGTATCAAGTACACTCAAATCAACTCAAAATGTTTAAGGACTACATAAAACTAGGATTTCGAATTTTTCGAAGAAACAAGATTTACAGTTCCATCAATTTGTCAGGACTTGTATTAGGCATTGCTTGCTGTTTGTTAATATCACTTCACGTGATTGGGGAGTTGTCCTATGATAATTTTCATCCGGAGAACACCTACCGTGTTGTGATGGACATGTACAAGAAAAATGAACTTTCTGCACGAAGTACACCTGTCTATCCAGCGGTTGGAATTGCTATCAAAGAAGACTTTCCTGAGGTTCAGGATTTCACGCGAATACTGCCATTTGGTGGAGGTGTGTATAGTGTGAAAAAGGAGAATGGTCAGCTGATCCGATTCAATGAGGACAAGGGGGTTTATGCAGATGAGAATTTTTTCAGCATGTTTGGTTTTGAACTGATCAAGGGAAATCCAGATGAAGTTCTAAGTCAACCGGATCATATCGTGTTGTCAGAATCGGCAGCAAAAAGATATTTTGGTGAAGGCGATCCCGTAGGGAAGAATATCAGCTTTCGTGGTGAGCATACGCTGTTGGTTTCAGGTGTTATGCAGGATTATCCCAAGAACTCCCACCTGCAGTTCGACATGATTACCTCACTGAGGTCGTACGACAACTTTGACGAATGGCCACAAAACTGGGGTTGGTATGATTTCTACACCTACATTCGAGTAGATCAGCAGGCTGATATTGATGGTCTGTCAGAGAAACTTCATGGATTTCTTCTGGATAAGAAAAAGGAGATCAATGAACGGTTTGGATCAAGGGAGCATCTATGGTTGCAGCAAGTTCCAGATATTCACTTGTATTCCGAAGGCATGAGTTGGGATATGGGAGAAAATGGTGGCTCAGCTCAAGTTTATTTTTTAAGCGCCATTGCTTTCCTGATCCTAATCATCGCGTGGGTCAATTTTGTCAATTTGTCTACAGCCAGAGCAGTGAAGCGGTCGAAGGAAGTAGGTATACGCAAAGTAGTGGGAGTTGAGAAACGACAGCTTATTGCTCAATTTTTGACTGAAGCTTTTTTATACAATCTCTTTGGGGTGATCCTGGCAATCGGCCTAGTTCTGCTTGCTATTCCGTTCATATCCAATGCAATTGATCTATCCATTGATCCTTATCTTCTCTTGAGAAAAGAGATTCTGATTGGAGTGATTGTTCTCATATTTGGAGGTACTATTCTATCCGGGTTGTATCCGGCTTTTGTTCTCACTTCTTTCAAGCCAGTAAGTGTTTTGAAAGGAAATTTCTACAGTCGAAAAGTTTCCTTTGGATTCAGACAACTACTTGTCATTTTTCAATTCACCGTTTCAATTGTTTTGATCCTTGGAACGATCCTGGTGGTGAAACAATTACGATTCATGCAAAACCAAAGCTTAGGGCTTAATGTTGATCAGACGCTTGTTCTGAGAGGTCCATCTTCCTCTGCCGGTGGTGATGACCTTGACAATAGGCAAGAATTGTTTCGAGCAAAATTTGAGCAGAATTCAGCTGTTAAGGGATTTACGTTTTCAAGCAATATTCCCGGAGAGGAGAATTTCTGGATCTCGGGTTTCTCGACTAGACAGAGTGATGGTGCTTTGTCCTCATGTTACATCGTTTCCGTCGACGATAACTTTTTTAGTCAATATGAGATTGAACTTGTAGCCGGAAGAAACGTGAGCAGAGATCTCCAGACAGATACTGCAAGTGTTGTATTAAATAAGGAAGCAGTGAAGTTATTTGGATTTGCGTCACCTGAAGCGGCAATTGGTGAGGTTTTGAACCCGGGGAGAAGGAGAGAATGGAAAATTGTGGGGGTAGTGGAAAATTACCATCAAGCCAGCTTGCGTGAAGAACTTGATCCAATGGCTTTCTTTCTCAGTACTAGTTCCAACAATTTTCTCTCACTAAAATTAAATACCGACGACTATCCACGTGTTGTGTCAGCGATTGAAGCACAATGGGATGAGATCTATCCAGACAATCCGTTTGATTTCTTTTTTCTGGATGAGTTTTTTAACCAACAGTACAAAAGTGACATTCAATTTAATGCTGTATTTATTTCGTTTGCAGGCCTGGCCATTTTTGTCGCCTGCCTTGGGCTTTTTGGCCTTGTTTCATTCACCGTCGAGCAAGCCAGGAAGGAGATAGGCATACGTAAGGTGCTTGGAGCTTCGGTTTCGAGGATTATGTTATTACTGGCTAGGGATTATGCAAAACTGATCTTAGGATCCATGCTGATTGCTTTTCCATTGTCATTCTGGCTGATGACCAAATGGTTGGAAGACTTTGCGTACCAGACGAGCATTGGTGTTGAAATCTTTGTTCTAGGTGGTTTCTCCGTGATTGTGGTTGCACTGCTTACAGTGAGTGTAAAGTCGCTAAATGTATCTAAAACGAACCCTGCAGTCACCTTACGAGAGGAGTAGAGTCTCGTGAGAGCTATAGAGAAATCTTGAACCAGGTCTTCGGCTCAAATCGGTAGCTTTTTTGAGGATCGCCTGCAACCAGGGAATAGGCGGCGCAATCACCTGAAGTTTCAGTCGGTAATGGAACGATTTCTTCGGGGTTTGACTCCGGCATTAGCCCGGCTGCCAGGAATACCTCATTTCCTGAGAATAAACTCTTTTTTATAACAAATTCCACTTCTCCTCTGCGTCCCATTGATAGGGTATTTGCAACCCAACCATATGTATCTAAGTAATCCCTTCTCTTCTCAATCGTTTTTTTACTCATATCAGTCTCTCGAACTTTCCAATCAAATGTTTCGTCCGACCTCCAACTGTCACCGCGAGCTGAATAGCTAACCTGACCTAGGGCAGCCGAAGCGTGTACTACCAATGTTTTTGAGTCATCAGAGCAAAAACAGAGACTTGCCACATACATAGCATCAGACAGGATGTTGACTTTTATGTAATCACCAACAACAGCTGCAGAAATCTTGCTAGACCCGTTTTCCCCTAGTTTACTAAGCTGTGAATTCTCACTTTCAGATATGATACCATCAAGCTTTGTGAAATCAATTTGGCCAGCTGAGGCAAGTGACAGTGTCACAAGGAATATTGATGCTAAGAATTTCATAGGTAGGTTTCTTTGGTCATCAGAGTAAACCTACCAATCCTGATCTGGGTTGCATTATTTAACCAAAAAAAAGAATCGCCTGTTGCCAAACGATTCTTTTACTTGAATCTACTCCTTAAGCGCTTCCAACGTACACGCTTAATGGTCTTCCTTGTTTCGGAAAGATCATCGTTGTCCATGTAGTACATTAAGGCTTTTTTGTAATTAGCTAAAGCACCTTTAAAATGTCCCCTTCGCTCATCAACGCGTCCGAGTGTTTCATAGACAAATTCTCTCGGAATGTCTTCGCAACTCATGGCGCCTTCCATCAGGTTTTGTAGTTCAGGATATTTCCGTTTTCGAAAGTATAGCCCTGTCAATTCCCGATAAGCATTGAAGTAGGAGGGATCAAAGTGTACAGTTGCAAGGTAATGACGCTCCGCTAACGGCTCATTTATTTGGTAGTAATGATACATCCAAGCCAATGTATAGTGGAGCTTGTGATGGCCAGGCTCATCATATATGGCGGACATCAACATCCTTTTTGCATTCTCGTAATCACCTTCGAATATCGAATCTTCAGCCAGGTAGATCAATTGTTCAATTTGTTCATCATATAGTTTCATTGTTGAAAAAAGTTAGAAAGGCCATCCCGCCTGGCGAGCGGCCTTTCATTATTTGCCAGGAGTAAAGATGCCTTTCAATTGATCGATTACCTGGCCATTACCAGCTACAGTAATCTCACCAATCTTATCAGCAATCTTTTCTACATACTCCATCTCCTTTAGCTTGAACAACATATTGTTGTCTTCCATCAATTTTGCAGTATTGAGCAAGCTTCTTGTAGAAGCGGTCTCTTCTCTACGCATGATGACATTTGCCTGGGCTTGTTTTTGAGCAACCAAGACCTGATTCATGATTTCTTTCACCTCGCCTGGCAAGATGATATCACGAACACCACTGTCTTTGATTTCCACACCCAATGCATCAGCTTTTTCTTTGATTGCTTTCATCACGTAAGCAGAGATTGCCTCTTTTTTCTCCAAAATTTCATCTAGAGTAAGCGAACCGATAAATTCTCTCAAAACAAGCTGCATCAAGACATACAATTGCTTTTCGTAATCCTTGTTGTCAATCAAGGCTTTTTCAATATCGACTACTCGATATTGTGCCATGAAATTGACTCGCAAGGCTGCTTTATCCCTGGTAAGGATCTCCTGACCAGACACCTCCAACTGTAGTTGCCTGATATCTACTTTGTCGACCTTGATAGGTGTTGCATTCTTCCAGAAGTAGTAAGTTCCTTTTTCAAGGACTTTGACATATTCCCCATCGACAAACAACATTCCTTTTTCGTAAGATTCGACAGCATAGATCCTTACATATGGAATCACTTCCCGGTTTTCAAGAACTGCTAAATCGACATCCTTCATGATCTCGATCTTGCTTAGATCTACACGACTGAAGGTGTAATCGATCACATCTTTCCAGTAGGCATATCTACCGGCTGTCAAAACATTCTTGAAAACACCGGTTTCGTATTGAAGGACGATTTCACCATCCTTGACTTCAATAACTTCCAGCATTTCTTTCAACCTCTCATCTCTCAAGAGAACATTCAGTTCAATGCTTGAGTAGAAAGGTTTAGCAAGGTCATATTGGACGACCCTGTCAAAAGGGAAGACCCAATAGACTCCTTCGGTGAGTACTCTGTTGTAATCACCGTGCCTGAAGACGAGTCCTACTCGTCCGGCATTAATTCTGATCCTTTTCATCGGTCATCATTTTTAGTTAAACATTTATTACAATATGCGCGCGCCATATTTTCTTTCTATATAAAAGAGCGCAACCAGGTATTGCTATTCAAATCAGCGGAACACAGGTTAAGTCAGATTTCAAAATAGCAGTTCCAGTATTTTCCGTATCCGCTCAAATCACTCATCTCAATCACATCCAATACAGGAAGTACTAACAGGCACCTGTCGGTATCCCCATTGTTCAGGCTTCTTTCAATTTTTTTGATCTTGTCAAAGACGAGAAAAAGCACACCTGGTCACACTCTTAGATCTGTGCCGTATTTTTTATAGAAGTTGGCATCTTCACTTTCATGGATTTTGAGTCCATTTCCATCTTAAAAGGATGGTGCTCTAACCACTGAGCTACATTATCCGAAATCCCATTTCTGGGGAGATAAAGGCGGGAATCGAACCCGCGACTTCCAACGAGCTGCTGTTCTGGCCAACTGAACTATTCCGGAAAAACCGGAAGAAGGATTCGAACCTTCGTCCCACAGCGACTGGGCACGAGTATATTTCCAGGAAAAGCAGCATATCCAAATAGTGGACACTATGGCGTCATACAGAAACGCTCATCAGGTCTTTTACCCTTGATATATTCGTATCTCTTGCCTTATTGGCAGTTTTTTAATTTTTTGTCTCCCTCCCCAGATTCGAACTGGGACTTCCTCGATGGGATTAGCCAGGCTCTAAATGCGCTTCCCTACTTAACTTCTTTAGAGCGGTTGTTTGGTGCTTCTGCAAATTCTATTCACCCGAAAGTGCGCTCCAGGTGACTTCTTCCCAGCATTACACGGTGGCGTCAGTACTTTTACCGCAGCACTTCCTTTTATGCTAGAGGGAGTAACATGTCAAAGAACTGTGTGCTCGAAGGGACTCGATCGCAGCGGCGAACCGTCTTTCATCGCTCACACTAAAAATGTGATGCTCGCCATCCCGATAACTTATTGGGAGAGCTACATACATTTGCGGAAGAAGCTGGATTCGAACCAGCACTCATGGATTTTCGATCCACTGCTCCTACTCCCAATAGCTATCGGGACTGATCTTCCTTAGGTCGCCATTTCCTCTTTGGCCCAAGAAGTTGTGGCGACTACCCTGGCCCTGGAGCTTTTTCAAGACATCACCGCGCAAACGGAGCGCTGGCTTGTGGCCTTCAACCACTCTCCAGGTAGGTGAGACCCGTCTTGCCTCTGCCCAGAGTAGCGGTACCGGAGAGAATCGAACTCCCAACCCCAGCATTAACAATGCTTTGTTCTTCCACTGAACTACAGTACCGAAAATTGACTCAGAGTTGCCGATGATGGAATCGAACCATCTTCTTTGGGGTCAAATCCCAATATCCTGCCATTGGACCAATCGGCTATGTGGGAATGGTAGGATTCGAACCTACTCAGCCTTGGCACCCGTTTTACAGACGAGCTCGATTCTCCAGTCTTCGAAGCATTCCCTGGTATCGGGTAAGGGGCTTGAACCCTTGTCTCCATCTTGAAAGAATGGTGTCCTATCCACTTAGACGAACCCGACGAGCATAAAAAAACCCTGTCTTGAGGACAGGGTTTGATTACCTATAGGTGTTAGGTTAAACCATGTCCTTCCATGTGAGTCCCCCCTTTTCCCGATTCGTAAGGGCGTACTTCTCTTGTTGACTTGAGTCAAAAAACCAAATAATATTTCGTTTATATATCATATTTTAAAATCTGTTACACAACAAAAAACCCGGACTTTTTGGCCCGGGTTTTTTAATTATATGTATAGATAATCAATTCATCCCAGACCAATGTCCATAATAATCTTCCAATAGACCCTCTATGGCTATTGTTTGTTTATTACTATGTTGAAAGCACTGATTCATTTCTCTTTTAATTTTCTGGATGCAAGTATAAAACTACGATTTATTAAAACCAAATATTATTTCAAAAAGAGGGTTATATAGAATTGTGATAAATAAGGACTACCTCCATAACCAATTCAATCCCGATCCATTCAAAGGGTTAACTCTTTTGGATTTGCTTGCGCTTATGTCTTGCGTATTTTCCCACCAGGATTTGAAGGCCGTGTATGCCCGCTCAAGTTTTTCATCGCTGTTTACAGGAATGTACTCATTTCCCTGACCGCGTTCTTTGGAGGTTTGTCTGTCCTCTTCATCTTGTAAAAGTGCCATGGGGGATACGTACCATGCCTTCCGAGCTCTTTTGCCATGATTTTTGCGAATAGAATCGATGAGCCACATGGCGATAATTCCAGCCTGACAATCTTGTAAGTAAAGTCTGCTGAGAATGTTTCTGGGAAACCGATCAATGATCACACTAGAATTAGCAATTTCCAGGAGCCTGGGAATATCTTCCCAACCCAGATCTGGTGGATAATCTGCCTTATAGTTATTGGCAATCAATTGTTCGATGAATAGATCTATATCATCCACCTTAGCTTGTCTTTTTTGATCCTTCTTGGTAAAGGAAGATTTTGTGGATGTAAGCCCTCGTACGACCTTGCCGTCTGTTTCCTCAAATTGACTCGACAATGGCTTACTCTTACTTAAAGAAGTGACGATCTCTTCGCCGATCTCATGCTTGTTTTCCAGTTCAAAGTTTTTCCAAAAATCTGCTTCGTAGGCCACCGTGACCGGTAATACAAAGTCTTCTTTGTATTTTTTTGGCTGCTCAGAAAGTGGGATGTAGGAGAAAAATTGAACTTTTCTCTGATCTTTGTACACTTTATAAATGTATCCTGTCAATCGTTCAATGTATTGAGTTCTTATCTCATGTACAGCTTCTGTGATGGTGAGCTTACCTTCAATCTCATCAAAATAATAGGTATCAGTAAAGAGATAACGGAAGCGATTGTATTTCGAACTGTTGAAAGGTGACCCACCAACGAAGGTCGAAACCTGATTCTGATTAGCAATGAATTCGACCTTTTTTAGCAAACTCTCCTCAATATCGATGTAGTAGTTCATCAGTCCCCCGTTTTCGCGAACCCTGGTAACAACGTATAGCTTTTGACCCTTTTCTTCAACAATATCTGTGATTTCCAATTCCAAACTATCTAGTTCTTTGATGGCATCAGCCAATGAGAATTCAAGCGATGCTCCCAAAAAATATCTAAGGCTCGATGACCGTTTGCTGCCTCTTGACACAATGTATGGGAAAGCAGAATAATCAACGGAACGACGCTGGGCTATAGGTTCATAGCCGATCAAAGGACGCTTTTCCTCCAAACCTCTGTAGAACGAATTGAACCCAATTTCTTCAAAGAGCGTGAACTCTTCACCCTCTTGTCGTACAATTGTGATAACGCCAGATTTGGAGTAGTACTGAGTAGGATTATGATCCTTAAAAGTTTCTTTCAAAGCTTCCTTCATGATTTTATGAGGAGCATAAACGGTCACATTTTCCAGCTGGATGATATTCTCTTCTAATGTGAGTGTTTGACCAGGGTTATCTACCAGGTCCTTTACAGGAATTTCCAATGATTTATATCCTATTAGAGAGATGAGTAACTGGTCATCATAGTAATCCTCGGAGATGAAGTATTTGAAAATGCCATCGATATCTGTGATCCCGCCCATGTTTTTTTCTTTGATAAAAACATGGGCGAATGATGCTGGGTCTCCAGAGGCAGTGACAACCTCTCCATATAATTTGATATGAGTTTGACTATAGCTTAAGTAGCAAATTGAAAGCGTGATTACTGTAATTAATGTTCTGATTTTTTTAATCATGATTATCTTTTTAGATCTGTTTTACTAACCTTTTTGTATTCGACACCTGAAAAATCCAATGAACTAGCCTGTTGATTGCTCGGATGATGAAAGTAAAAGTCGACCGAACCATATAGTTGATCCGCATCATTAAAGAAGAAGAATCTATCGTCGCCAATATAATTCGTGATGAAGCTAAGATTTCCCATGAAGATGTTTAAGGTGTTTCCGTCCGGCTTGACAAGGAGTTCGCCAAACTCCTCATTAAGATAGGCACCCTCATAGTCCTCAAGTTCACGGGTAGAGTCTACTTTTTTGGTGCCGGCCTCAAGTGTGCTGTCTCGAATAAATTGATACCTATTCCATCGATCCGCAACTTGACTTTTCCTTGAAGCGAAATACGAGTCAAAATCCGGTACTTCCAGAAAGTTTCCAAGCAGAAAATCCGTTAGTAAATTCATTGCTGGTGTTGCCTGGTTCATTAAGATGGTGATGCCTAAGTTCTCCTCAGGAACAAGAATGCAGAGTGATCGGTAGCCAGGATAACCACCGCCATGCCAGGAAATTTCGTATTCGTTCCAGTCTGCCTGGTTCCATCCCATTCCATAACCATAATTGTTGAATGAGCCAGATTTCCCATAGTATCCGACAAGATCGGAATGAATGTACTGAAATGATTCTTCGGATAGCAGGGAGTTGTTTCGGAGTAGATGAAAAATCATCCATTTGTTCATATCCTCAACAGTGGTGAACAAACCTCCAGCAGCATGCATGGTGTCGTCTTTTTTCAAGAAAGAACCGACCTTGATTTTTCCATTGAACAGCGTATGTGGCTTGGCAATTTCATCATCTGCATAGGTTGAGACATTGGCCGAAGAATTGGTCATTTCTATTGGATCAAAAATTCGAGTTTGAAGCAGGTCTTTCCAACTGGAGCCTAACTTTTCTTCGAAAATGATAGCAGCCAGGAGATAGCCGAGGTTGGTGTACCGGTATCCGGGAGTGACCGGATAGCTTAGTTTTTCGAGATCATCAATGATTTCGGCCTTCGTGAAATTTCCCGTATATGCGGTTTTAATGGCAACAGCAGAATTTCCAATGCCTGCAGTATGTGTGAAGAGGTCTTCTAACAATTTTTCACTGATATCTATTTCCTTAGAGAGCTCAAATGGGAGAAGTGCATCAAGCGATTCTTCTATGTCGATCTCACCATTTTCATGCAGAATTGTAGCGAGTGTACCCATGAATGATTTTGTGATCGAAGCGATATAGAAAGGTGTTGCCGTGGTGGCAGGTATTTTCTCATTATAGTCACTATAACCAAGAGCTTTTTCGACAAGAACTTCTCCATCTTTCACAACTCCGATCCCGATCGCACCTCCGATTGTGTAGTCTGTGATCATATTCTCCACAAAGTCGTCCAGCTTTGCATCCAACTTGCCACGACTATTAGTTGAATTTTCAACTTTGCCATTGCAGCCTGCAAATAGTATCAGGCCAATTAGAATGTATGATTTTTTGAGCATCTGATTTTTTTCGTAATGCAGGTTACGAACTGTATCCGATCTGGATAGGAGTTTTAAGGGTCAAATCAGTGAACTGACCCTTTTTTATAGTTGAATTGTACCCGAATCAGAATTGATCCATTTCCTAAAATCAGGAGCATTTAATCTGCTGATATGGTATTTACTAGAATCTCCCTTTAAATCAGCCAGGCTAAGCTCAATCTTCTTACCAGGGGCAGACTTGTATCCCTTGATTGCCTTACGGGCTACCAGGAGTTGTCGACTAGCTCTAAAGAAGTTGTTGTCGTTGAAGTCTTTTTCGAGTTTGCTCAGTGGTTGATCAACCATAAATTTCTCCCCGTCAATTGTGTAGAGATAAGAAATCTGGTTTTCCACTAAGAAATACGCTATCGCCTCAGATTCGATGAATCGATGTTGACCACCACTCCTAATTTTGATTGATGTCGCTTTGTTTGCGGGTGGTCGTGTCATCAGCAGTATCTCATCAAGGAAATTGATAAGTAGTATAAGGCTAACCTTCAGCGGGATCTCAAAAACCCAATAGTCTTCATACAATGGCAATCCATAGGCAATTTTCAAATAAAGGAAGTTGAATAAAACGTCCAATGGAATGATAGTCAGAAGCAACACAGTTCCTCTCAAAAACAGGAAGACAGACTTATTGAGGTGGTTTAAGTTGTCCTTGAAAAAATGTAGAACGAAAGATGTAATCGTCCAGAAGCTAACGACCAATAGTAAAATAAAACTAAAGTCTGCGAGATCCTCTTGAGGATTGTCATTGAGCATGAAGCGATCTTGCTCACCATAGACATATAGAATAAGAGTGATAACAAAGGCAAATAGTCCTTCTCTTAGAAAATTTCTTCGAAGACCAATATTCTTCCCGGTAAGCAGGGAAAACAAATAGAGTGCTGCCAGGAATGCTACTACCCCACTAATTAGCATCGATATAGAAATGGATGGTGGGAACGAGAAAAAAGACTCATCCACGAAAAGAAATTGAATGACGAATAGAATCAAAAACACGAATGTGGTTGCAGCAGCTACATGGAGTAGAAAGAGAAAAGGATTCCGAAAATCCAACCTGAATTTTGCTTCTGATCGAAACGGTGAAAGTGATAGTGTTGTCACAGTAGTACTAAAATACGATGTATGACTCAAGGATGAACTTCTATGTTTAATAGTTGCACATCGAAGGTTAGTTTACGTTCAGTCAGTTGTTCCATGATTTTAAGAAGTTAAATAGAAAGGAAGATGCTGAAATAAATTCAGCATGACTGCTGTTGACGAATCCTGCCAACTACCATAGAAGTCACCAGAAACTTGTTTCCGGGTCCTTATCGATGTGACTGTCTTAAGATAATAATGGTGGAAGATGTTGAAATAAATTCAGTATGACTTGCTGTTGGTGAGGCCTACCAACTACCGTAGAAGTCACCTTGAACTTGCTTTCAGGATCTTCAAGAGCGTAACAATGAGGAGGATACAAGAAGATGCTGAAGACATTTTGCCTCTGGTTTGGGCCATTTAATTGGCAAAGCAGGATTAACTTAAGATTTCTAATTAGATAAGTTATGACGAATAGACGTGTTTTCATTCGGCAGCTAGGTGTTCTACCACTTCTGTCTTTGCCGGTCGGCATGCTTGGATCGGACGGAGGAACAAGCTTTTTGCAAGGAAAAAGGGAGAAACTCAAAGAAGCAGGTCCAATGTTACCTCCTGTCCCCGCCACTTTGCTTACGGTCAATGGCCTTGATCAAAATCCAGCTGAAATATCGGTGGTCTGGACCTTTGTGGTGAATGGGAATCCACCACAAATCGGAATTAGTGTTGGGGGTGAACATGTTGCAATGGGCATGATCAAGCGTCATGGAGAGTTTGTTTTGAATGTACCTGACACATCTATCGTGGAGCATTTTGACAAAGTAGATATGAGTTCTTCCAGGGTTGACGATAAGTTTAAATTGTCCGGACTCACTCAAGGAAGAGCAAATTCGGTTAACGCTCCAGTGGTTGAAGAGGCACCCATCCATGTGGAGTGCAAAGTCAGCCATGAACTTCGGGTTCCTCCCAAGCGAACAGTGTTTATTGCTGATGTCGTCGCAACAACCGTATTACCTAACGTTTGTGATGAAAATGGAAGACTGATTGTGGAAAATGTTGATTTTTTTGGCATGACGGCAGGAAGTGGCGAATTCTATACCATGGGAGAAAAGGTGGGTTACATAGGTAAATCTGTAGGAAGGGATGATATCAAATACTAGTTGATCGTTGTTTTGAAATCACCTGGTAAGGAGACTTCTAGTAATTCCAAATCATTTGATCTCTCAAGGAACTCGTACTTAAGGTTTGGTGGCATCACAAATGCGTCTCTGGCTTTTAGCTGATAGGTTCCTTGATTTTCAACCTTCATTGCCAATGTTCCACTCATTATAAAAGTGAACAGGATGTCTGAATCATGACTAGCGACTTTTCTTTGATAATCCGTTGATATCGTCTTGATCACTTGTACGGAAGCCATCCCTTTTGTGGCTTTGTTGATCCCAGTTTCACGAAATTGGAAAGAAGGAATTCGCCAGGATGACCAAGCAGCATTTTTGGAAATGTGATGGCAAAAGGTTTGGCCTTGAAATTCTCGATCTGGGAGGTACTGTTTGGTGGGCAACTCCATTTCATGATCGATGGTTGTCATGTGATCCGATGGAACACCAATTTCAATGACCTCCAATTGATCAGAGGCCTCAAGTACCCGATGCCTTATTTCCGGCGGCTGGGTAACGCAATCCCCGGCTTCCAAAATGAATGGCGGCCCCTGATCCTCGTAAACTAATTTGACCCAACCTTTATAGCAAAATATGAGCTGAAAACCGATCGTATGATAGTGAACCACATCTGGTACTGGTCCACCTTTTGGAATGTTGATGTGCGAGGCGATGATACTGCCTCCTAGTCTATCCGTGATCAGATCCCGATATAGCATTCCGGCTCTCCCTATGACCCAGGAATCATTGTCTTTCAACTCTCGAACTTCAAATGCATGCCTGGTTTCTGGAATATGAAGTTGATAAGTTTTAGGAAAAATTTTGATTTCCGTTCCACCTGGCGATTGCAGCTCCTTCTTCCCATCTGCAGTCGTCTCCGACTCATCGGTCAGCAAATGAATGACACCTGGGTTATTTTTAGAATCTCGATCTAGCCGCAAACTCATTCCATTCCCGTGCATAAATGCCACAGCAGGATCATCGGATGGAAAAATATTTTCCAATCTAAAGCCGAGCTCAGAAAAGAAGTCAATATCTGCTGTTAAATCTGTACTTGGAAGAACGACCTGCGCGAGGGCATTGGAAGCTGGCATATTGGATGTTCCTTCTTGAGACATTGCATAGAAAATGTTCCTGAAGATAGGTTATTCTAAGGAAGGACTAGTCGGGAAGTATGTTTTGCCTGAAATCAAATGATAGCGTATCTCTCCCTAACGGGAAATAGACGCGATACCAGGCCATGGTTTTGTCAAACCAAAAATACGTCTGCCCAGTCATGTAACTATTCGGTGGTAAGGATGTTTTTCGCAGTAGAGTTTCATCATAATACTGCCTTCGCTCATCAAGCGACATTTGGTTCATTCTTAGGTCAAAGTTTTCACTATCACGAAGAGCTCTTGATCTTTCATGATCTTCTTGTCGCAGTAGATACTCTTCATGCGACTCCTGACTGCCTAGTGCCGTGATATCCTGTGCAGCCTCAAGCGTGACCTCAAACAATTGACTTGTGGCAGTATTTCTCTGGTTGGCATCTTGTTGCGCCTGATCCTTTTCCAATTGGGTAACCATGGATTCGGGATCGACCACCTTTTTGGTTATGAATGCGATTGTATCTGTTACCAGCTTGAAGTAATCAGCGTAAAAACGTTCAGGGGCCACCAGAAGCGTATCATCGCCTAAATTCTCAATTTCTATATTGAAGAGAAGTTGTGCCCTTGAATTGTTTTCGTAAGCAATTCGAACTTCAATTTCCTCTGAGGACTTTACAACGTATTGCCTTCCCCAATTCCAGTAAATGTTCGACTCGATGGGTTCCAGTTTGGCGATTTTGTAAGGTCCAGCACAACTGGTAAGAGTGATAATAAAAAGAAGTAAACTGTTTTTCATAGCATGGTATTACATCTTCTGGTATTACCATTACTGTGCCAGTTTGCTAATCGAACTTAATATTGTCGGTTGCTAACCAGGTTTCCCCATCGAGTGCATACCACATCCTCTTCCCAAACATCTTCATGCCATCAACTTCTGTTTCATTGTCAAAGACAATCTTTTCTCCGAAACCATTGCTCTTGTACTTGAATTCACATCCTTTTAGAGCATACGTTGTTTTATCGAAGTAGAACGACCACACATTTTCGGGATAGTCTACTGTGATGGCATAATGATCATTCCCAAAAAAATCCTTATTCGCATCAAGTTCAGTTATTGCAGCTTCATCTAAGATCAATTTCATGGGTAATCCCATGAGGTAGATGTGATAGTTAATGGCTGGTCTGGCCGTTTCGCAGTTAGAAAGATTGACCATTGCCATTTGTTTTTGAATCATTTCTGCACCAGGGTCAGATTGATTGACCAGGATTTCGCAATTACTTTCATCATAGGATATTTCTATGTTATCATCTTTAATGCTTGTCTCGATGCTGAAGTTTCCTGCTGCATTATTGATCGCTATCTCGGTTGTCAGTGATTTCTGACCAACTTGCTGTTCCATTAGAGAGCTTAATTCAGTCAGAATTTGGCCAGTGAAGTTAGCTTTTAGCCAGCCTTCGTCAGGATCGTGATATCTGTAAGAACTTAGTAAGATTTCCTGTGCGGTTTGGGAGAAAACCGTGCTTGCCAGGATTATTGCCAGAATTGAGAATGTTGTTTTTAGTTTTGGCTGCATTCTCATTAGACATCATTTCACGTAGAAATGTTGCTACTACAATGCTAGATATCCTCTAACGTTCGAAATAGCACTTTCCTCGCATTGTGCTTCCTGAGTTCAACCTGGATGTCTCCGATCAACCCCATGTCCACATCAATGTCTGCCTTCAACATTACAATCATCTGATCTTTGTAAGCTTCTCCCAGATCAGTCTTTTGCTCGTTGACCCAATTACCTAATTCAGAAATATCAATGATTCGTTCGCCGGCAGAGATTCTTGGAGCTGTTCCAAGGTTTGTGTTTTTGGGAAACCCAACGTGTATCTCCCGAATAAGGAATTTTTTCTGGATCTTGGTAATGGCCTGAGCTTGTGGAATTTCCACTTTGAGCTGATCCTGACTTTTGTCAATAGTGGCCGTGACCATAAAAAAGAAAAGCAGGAGAAAGACGATATCGGGCATTGAAGCGGTTGAAATCTCTGGTTTTTGCGTTTGTTTTTTTCTAAATCTCATGGTTGACTCACTTTATCTGGTTCGGCGATGGAGATCTTCATTGGTAATCCCTCTTTGCCTTCAAGGTATTTTGCATTTTCAATCGGATTTTCTCGGTTTAGCCTTCGATATTCAGCTGATGAGAGACCGACCCTTGATCCGTAGATCTGGTAGTATGCCTCTTTAGAGTGATCCAGCACCTCGATGAAGTGCGAATATTTTGCGCCTCGTTGTGCTTTTATTGAAATAATGGCTTTCTGAGGCGTCTCAGCAAGCTGTGGATCATTGTTTGGATTCAACACAAATTCTTTGATTTCTGCAGAGAGATCATCCAGATTTTGTTTGATTTCGTTTTCCACCAAAAATTGATTTTTAGAGTTAATCCTGATCTTGAAGAGGTTTCGCTCCTTGATCTGAATGTCCGTCGGTGGAACGTCCGGGGGTAGCTGCGTCAACAAACCCCTGTCCTCAATAAACTTTGTAGCAACGAGGAAAAAAATCAACAACAGGAAGGCAATGTCCGCCATGGAGCCGGCAGATACCTGGGGTTGAAGCCTCGTTTTCTTGAATTTTATCATTGTTTTTTCTCTAATAATCCCGAACTATTAAAAAGTCACATGTGACTATGGCAGAGTTTTTGGATTGTCTCTGAAAACCTAAAGCCTAACAATGTTTGGTTCATCCCAGGAACTGGAAGACGAAAAGAAATGGATAGAGGAATCCAAACAAGATAAACGTCTTTTCGAACCGCTCTACAACCGGTATTATGAGCCGCTTTATCGCTTTTTTATGCGAAGGACGGATGATGCCTCACTTGCCGACGAGTTGTGTTCACTTACGTTTTTCAAAGCATTAGACGGCTTGTCAAAGTTTAAGTGGCAAGGTAAGCCGTTCGGAGCCTGGCTTTTCAGGATCGGAACGAACGAGTTGAACAAGCATTTCAGGGACAAGAAGCCCATTTACGTCATCGAGACCGATAAGCTGAATTGTACCGATGAAAAAATCGAACTCACGAGCCAAGATGAAATTGAGCAACTTATCGAATTGCTTGATGGGTTGCCCGAAACGGAACTCAGAATATTGGAGTTAAAGTACTTCGAAGACCAGAGCTTCAAGGAAATCAGTAGGCTGCTGGAAATCGGGGAGTCAGCAGTGAAGATGCGGGTTTACCGCCTCTTGAGTAAATTAAGAACACAATTGAAACAGTCATGACGAAGAGAGATTTTAGAGCACGCCGGGACTTGTTTAAAGGTCAGATACAAAAACGCCGGGATTTCGATCACTTTAAGGCGCTCTACGATCGTAGAAACCGACAGCAAGGGTCTAGGCTCATGCTCGCCGTTTTGATTAGTCTAGTTGTTGGCTTAATTGTCTTCTTATTGCTATTGTAAGTCAGCGATCAACTCTCTTCCACCAATTTCTTGATTTGTTCAAGCATTCCATACAAGGTTTTATCCGTATGCTCGTGACCCTGCTCGTTCGCAAAACCTTCCTGCGTCCAGGTAAAGGTGACCTGATCATCCGCTATTTGCTTGATTTCATAGGTGACGATGGAATAGTTTTCAAGCTTATCCTCCAGGTTCGAGTATTGAGCCCAATAGTTATACCTTAAGAGTTCATTAGGCTTGTTTTCAAGCACATTCCCTTTGTCCTGGTACTTATATCCGTCGTATTCTCCCTGAAATGTAATGGTACTACCAACTTGCCAATCAGTGATGGTTTCAGTTCCAAAAAGATAAACCGCAATTTTTTCCGGATTTGTCAGCGCATCCCAGACTTTCTCCGGTCGAGAATTGATATCAATGCTCTTGGAGACTGTAAGATTTCGATTCATTTGCTTATTATTTTTATTCCGAGTGATTTTAACCATTTGTTAGGTAGTACCTAATCTAATGAAACACTACGAGTTCTCAATGTCAGACTTGAGATTCCTTAAGCAGGAATCGGCGTTTTTGTTGGCCATTACCCGAATGACAGGATACAAGAAGTTCAAAAAGAACCCAATCGGCTTCCAACTGCTTTGATAGGATAATTCAATCCCATTTTCAAGTTCTTTGATGTGATAATCGACTACCATAGGACTTTTACCCAGGTTACCACCGGTGAGTGAAGTAGATAAATGGACACCTTTCTGAAAGGTTAAAATTTCATTATTATACCAGTTTTTCTGCTTGCCTTCTTTGATCAAAATTCGGGACTTGAACCCTTCTGTTACTTCGTCAACAGGAGCTAATTCCTCTTCAAGTATGTCCTTATTCCAGGCTTTGATTTTCTCAAAATCCGTCAACCAGACCCAAAGTTGTTCTCTATTGCAATCGATTTTTATTGTCTTTTTAATTAGCATGCGATGACTTGTTTAATGTGAATGCTCCAATGAAAGCTCCAGCCATTTTTACCAGAAAAGAGATAAGAAAAATGATAAGGTGTTCATCCCAGTTGACTCCGGACATGTGCACGATTGCAAAGTCCTTAATGGTGTAAATGATCGGTAGGACCAGTGCGATCTTGAACCTTTGTTGAATTCTCTTTTTGCCCAGATGCCTGAGAACTAAAATGAATATAAACAAGCCAAATATGATTGAAACATAAGGTGCAGAGAATTTGGCATGCTCCTCATATAAGCTATTGTCCAACCCCGGATTAAGAAGCGAATAAAGAAAAACTTCAAAAATGGAGATGGAAATCAGGATCACATGGATGAGTACGGCCCAGAGGATAATTCTAAGCCAGGGAAACTTTGATTGTGTATTCATATAATGGTACTATTTACTCGATTGGAATGTGGATTTTCACCTTATGTTTTGCACCTTCCTCGAATACACTGTTCGTCTCAAACTCCTCAAAATAGTCACCATCTCTGTAGCTGAAGCCATTTTCCAACAGCCATATGCTCATCCCACTCCATGCCAATTGAAACTCATGATCCATGATCTCAAAGCAACCCACTAGAAACCTCCCTGCCGGAATAGTCTGCTGACCAATTTCCTCACCGAAGGCCATCCCATCTTTCAATTCCAGACAGGCACTATGGCCAACTTGATCGGGATCTGTGATTGCAGGATTGTCATGAATGATCAGAAGCCATTTCTCGCTATCATCATCCAAGAGGTTCCTTTTTGCTGCCCATTTTCTCAGTTTCGCAAAGGAGATATCTACCAGATCAAAACTGCCTCGACTTCTTACATATGCGAGTCGCCTGGGTTCGAGATTTTCCGTTGATACTTGTGCATTAGCGAACATCCACTTTCTTACTTTATCAGTGTTGCTAAAGTATTTCTCGACGGAAACAGGTTCTTTTCCAATCTTGCTATTCTGCTTTACAAGTACGTTGAAATCGCTTTGAGATTTTTTTCTTAGGGATGATGCACTAGTGCCATAGTATTTTTTAAAAGCCTTGGAAAAAGAGACCGCACTGTCAAAGCCATAGGAATAGGCCAATTGTTTAATAGGCAGATTTTTCTGTTTCATCATGACCCATGCAATTTTCTCGACTCGCTTCCTGATCACGAAATCATGGGGAGTTTCTCCGCAGATCGTTTTGAAGATCCGGTGAAAATGGAAAGGAGAGTAGTTGGTAGTTTCAGCGAGTACACGAAGAGAAAGATCTTTATCCAGGTTTCTTTCAATGAAATTGATTGCCTTGTTTACTCGAACAAAGTTGGTCTGAACAGCTGCTTTGTTACTAAACTGAACGTTTGGTTCATCTTGCCTTTCCTGATTCATCATTAGGATCTTTTCAAATAAAGATGTGAAAAAATGGGAACTTGAAGTGAATCTATGAAATAGAGTACTTTGCTAATAATTAGGACACAATGTGTCTTTTTTTCCTCAGGTCGGTTGCAATGGTTTCATTTTTACTATAAAAGATCATTTATGAAGCTATTTAGTTTTTCACTAGCGCTGGTACTTTTTTTCCAAAGTGAAGCACAGAACGCTAAGTCTTTTGTTGAAGATCCGGAGTGGAGAAACTTCGAAATCATGGCGGAGTACCTGTCAGATGGCAGTGGCAAATGGACAGGCCTAAACAAGAACCATGACCCGTCGAATGACAGTTCTCCGGAGGCTTTTGGTCTCTGGTTCGAACGTCCGATGCCAACCTTGATGACCCTCAGAATTGTGGCCTACATGGGCGACACAGTCAGGGTTAGTTCTCAAGGGGTTTTTTCATGGCATCCGATTGAGAAGCAAGTTATCCACGTAATGTCAGATGTAGGGAACGGGTATTCCGATGGAATCTCCACCTTCCCGAATGAAACCTCATTTATCTCCACCATGAAAGTCTTCCGCCCGGATGGAGCAACCTATGATCATAGGGATGAGAATTTTATTGTGAGCGAAAACGTGCATAGAAATACTTCCTTCGGAAAGGATGAACAGGGGAATTGGATTGAAAGAGGCAATTGGACCTGGACCCGTGATCCTGAAGGTGGGTAATATGAGGATGACTGGATTCCCCCCGATAGAGATCCGTACAGGTTTCTCCTCCAGCTGGTAAAAGTCTCTAATAAAAGTAAAAGTTGGAATGACCGGATTTCCCGATAGTGATCGGGATATGCTTCTTATCCAGTCGATAAAGCCTTAATAAAAGTAAAAGTCGGGATGACTGGATTCGAACCAGCGGCCCCCACTACCCTAAAGTGGTGCGCTAACCGGGCTGCGCCACATCCCGAACTGGGACAAATTTACTACTCTAATCGAAACATTGAAGACAGAACGACAGGCATCTACAAATCTTCTATAATCTGTGATGCTCTGTCAATGTCATCTACGGAATTGAAATAATGGGGAGAAAGCCGAATTACCCAATCAACCCCTTTTTTACTAAAATCAATCAATCCCCATTCTATTTCACTTACACTAAAGAATAGTCTATTGGAATCAAAGACTTCCTTTATCTGTTCAAGCGATTTATCCTTTTTTCTGAAGGTCACAATGTTGCAGGTTCTCGAACCTCGGTCATAGGTTTGGACACCTGAAATCGAGGACAGATTGGCTCTAAACTTTCCGATAAGTTTGTGGTTGTACTCTTCGATTTTATCGATACCGAAGCTTTGCAAGTACTTCATTGCCTCTGTCAATCCGATGATCAAGGCATAAGGCGCTTCCCATGTCTGGAAGCGGATAGCAGTTTCAGACAAGACATAGTTGTCCTGTCTGTTCCATTTTGCACCCTTGGCGTCGAGTAAAAGTGGAGCATAGTCTGTTTCAAGGATGCGGTCTGATACATACAGGAATCCAGTGCCTCTGGGTCCTCTTAGGAACTTCCTGCCCGTGGCAGAGAGAAAATCGCATTGGATGTCCTGAACATTCACATTGAGTTGTCCAACAGACTGACAGGCGTCTACCAGGAAGGGTACCGATTTTTCGCGACAGATCTTTCCGACAGCCTCAACATCCTGGATCAGTCCCGAATTCGTGGGAATATGTGTGATAGCAACAAGCTTTGGATCATGTTTTTCAATCAGCTCAATGAAGTTGTCAATATCCAGATCTCCATTTTCAAGATTCTTGATATGATGAATTTGAATTCCTAACCTCTTCTTTAATGAGATAAACTGGATTTGATTGGAAGAGTAGTCATCGTTGGAGGTAATGATCACGTCACCGGACTGCAATGGAATGGAAGAAAGTGCTTTGACGTAGGCGTCCGTAGCATCATGAGTAAAAGCAATGTTGCGTGGTTGACAATGGAGCAGACGGGCAGTTTCTTCATAGAATTCCTGAATTTCAACCTGACTTTTATCTGCAGCAAAATAGCCTCCCAGTTCTTCTTCCCTTTGAAGGTAGGCATTGATTTTTTCAACCACCTGATGGGGCATGAGGGAAGCCCCTGCGCTGTTCAGAAAAATTTTGTTTTCCAGATAGGGAATGTCTGCTCGTATTTTGTCGAGGGTCATATCAGATAGGGCAAATTTTTATTTTCCAAATTTAAATTGGACAGTTGTTGTTTTTGTGCTTTACGGAGCCTCCCTTGGAAAGGGGACAGCTAATCAATCTGGAGTCGCTTTTGCTGCTAATAGCTCTTTGTAAGGACCTCGATACTTATAAAGTAGGTAAAAGTTAAGCACAACAACAAGGTATGCGAATCCTCCGGTGCCCGGGTCATAGACAAGATGCAGCAAGAGCATTTGGATACTTACCGGAAGGTGGATAGCTAGTGCAAAGGGGACATAACGATTGATCATTGCAAGAATGCCACTCACAAGGTGAACGGCAATCACACACAGCATTAGGTAGCCCGAGTCCCACATCATTAGTATAATTTCTTTTGCTTTCGGGTGAAATGGTTGGTCAGCCCAGGCAGCTTGTGGGTCTGGCATTACGTTAACAAGGCCCATAATACTGAATGCAACTAGTGGAAGGCCGAAGAGAATTCTGGCAATTAAGACAACGTACTTCATGGTTTAGGTTTTTTTAAAGAATTAAAAAATACGAAAAATTTTGGGTATCGGAGTTATATCCCATTGTATTCTTTCTGACTCTGATTTGACTCCCATTTTCAATAACTTTGCATTCTCAAAACGAGTGAACCGATATGACCCAAGCTGTTGAGATATACAAGCCGAAAAATCACATCCGTATTGTAACTGCGGCGTCCCTATTTGATGGACATGATGCTGCTATCAATATTATGCGCAGGATTATCCAGTCTACCGGCTGTGAGGTGATTCATTTGGGTCATAATCGAGCGGTGCAGGAAATTGTCGATTGTGCCATTCAGGAAGATGCGCAGGCCATTGCGATCACCAGCTACCAGGGCGGTCATGTGGAATATTTCAAATACATGTACGATTTGCTGAAAGAGCGGGGTGCTCATCAAATCAAGCTGTTTGGAGGCGGAGGGGGAACTATTCTTCCTGAGGAGATCGAAGAACTGCACAAATACGGAATTACAAGAATTTATTCCCCAGATGACGGTCGAGCTATGGGTTTGCAAGGTATGATCAACGATCTTGTGAAAACCAGTGATTTCCCAGTCGGTGAAAATTTGAATGGGCAAGTGAAGCGTGTGAGTCCCAAGGATCATAGTGCTATTGCCCGATTGATCTCAGCAGCGGAAAACTATCCTGAAGAACACAAAGTGGAGATTGAAGCCGTTCGAAAGTTGGCTCAAGAGACACCCGTTCTTGGAATCACAGGAACAGGCGGAGCTGGTAAATCTTCGTTGGTAGATGAGTTGGTTAGAAGATTCTTAATTGATTTCAAAGAAAAGAACGTTGCTGTTATCTCCGTAGATCCATCTAAGCGAAAGACGGGTGGGGCTTTGCTTGGAGATCGAATACGAATGAACGCCATTTTTAATGATCGTGTCTACATGCGTTCACTGGCAACCCGACAATCCAACTTGGCGCTTTCCAAATATGTGCAGGATGCTATTGATATAGTAAAATCGGCCGGTTTTGATCTTATCATTTTGGAGACCTCGGGAATAGGTCAATCAGATACAGAGATCACTGATCATTCGGATGCCTCACTATATGTGATGACACCCGAATACGGAGCTGCAACCCAACTCGAAAAAATTGACATGTTGGATTTTGCGGACATCATTGCGCTTAACAAGTTTGATAAGCTCGGAGCTTTGGATGCGCTTCGTGATGTCAAGAAACAGTACCAAAGAAATCATCAGTTGTGGGATTCGGATAGTGAGGATCTACCTGTTTATGGGACCATTGCCTCACAATTCAATGATCCTGGAATGAATCAGCTCTACTTAGCACTGATGAATCTGATGTCAGAGAAAACGGGCGCTGAATTAAAATCCTCCTTCCAGAGTACGGAGGAGATGAGTGAAAAGGTATTCATTATTCCACCCAAGCGAACTCGATATTTATCAGAGATTACTGAGACCATTCGAGGCTACAACGAAAAGACGGAGCAGCAAAGGGAAATCGCTCAAAAGCTTTACGGATTGGAAAAATCAGCTGAAGTGCTCAAAGACAAAGAGGACGTGTTGAAAGCAATCGAAGCAGCAAAGGAAGAGTTGAAGCTTGACTTGGATCCATACAATCTGAAAATTTTAGAAGATTGGAAGAACAAGCGAGCAAACTATGAAGGAGAGTATTACGCGTACGAAGTACGAGGCAAGGAAATCAAGGTTGAAACAACCACTGAGTCCTTATCTCATACGGAAATTCCAAAGGTTATTCTTCCGCGATACGAGGCATGGGGAGACATTCTGAAATGGAGTTTACAGGAAAACGTGCCTGGCGAGTTTCCTTACACTGCTGGCGTTTATCCATTCAAGCGTCAAGGCGAAGATCCCACTCGAATGTTTGCCGGAGAAGGCGGACCGGAACGGACAAACCGTCGGTTTCACTACGTGTCCAAAGGCCTTCCTGCTGCACGACTTTCCACAGCGTTCGATTCCGTAACCTTGTATGGAGAGGACCCAGACTATCGTCCTGATATTTATGGAAAAATCGGAAATTCAGGTGTTAGTATTTGCTGTCTTGATGATGCCAAGAAGTTGTATTCCGGCTTTGATCTTTGTGATCCAACGACCTCTGTTTCGATGACGATAAATGGTCCTGCGGCAACCATATGTGCATTCTTTATGAATGCAGCCATTGATCAACAATGTGAGAAGTACATCAAAGAAAACGGACTGGAAAAAGAGGTAGAGGCTAAAATAGAAAAGCTTTACAAGGAGGCTAAAGTGAAGCGCCCAACCTATGAAGGAGAATTACCTGAAGGAAATGACGGTCTGGGGTTAATGTTGCTAGGCGTATCTGGCGACCAGGTTTTGGATAAAAAGATCTATGACGAACTAAAAGCCAAGACTCTTTCATCAGTTAGGGGAACGGTGCAGGCGGATATTCTAAAAGAGGACCAGGCACAGAATACGTGCATTTTTTCTACTGAGTTTTCGCTGCGACTGATGGGCGATGTACAGCAATATTTCATTGATCAGAATGTCAGGAATTTCTATTCCGTTTCCATTTCAGGTTACCACATTGCAGAAGCTGGTGCAAACCCCATCTCACAGCTGGCCTTCACGCTTGCAAATGGTTTCACGTTCGTAGAGTACTATTTATCTCGTGGCATGGATGTTAATGCCTTTGCACCAAACTTGTCTTTTTTCTTTTCAAATGGTGTAGATCCTGAATATGCCGTGATCGGTCGCGTCGCCAGAAGAATTTGGGCGAAAGCGATGAAGTTGAAATATGGAGCGAATGAGCGATCACAGAAATTGAAATACCACATACAAACTTCCGGGAGATCATTGCACGCCCAGGAAATTGACTTCAATGATATTCGAACAACACTGCAAGCTCTGTACGCGATTTACGACAACTGCAATTCTCTACATACCAATGCGTATGATGAGGCGATAACGACACCAACTGAAGAATCGGTTAGACGAGCGATGGCGATCCAGTTGATCATTAATAAGGAACTTGGATTGGCAAAAAATGAAAATCCAATACAGGGCTCCTTTATTATCGAAGAGTTGACTGACCTGGTAGAAGAAGCTGTTATGGCAGAGTTCGACCGGATCACGGAAAGAGGTGGAGTGCTTGGTGCTATGGAAAGTATGTATCAACGTGGAAAGATCCAGGAAGAATCACTCTACTACGAGACTAAAAAACACACCGGTGAGCTGCCAATTGTCGGAGTGAACACCTTTCTGTCATCCAAGGGCTCGCCAACAATTATTCCTGATGAAGTAATCCGAGCAACAAAAGAAGAGAAGGAATTGCAGATCCATAACCTGGAAGAAATGCATAAGGGGAATGACTACAAAGCATCTGAAATTCTCAAAAAATTGCAGGAGACAGCACTTCACAATGAAAACACTTTTGAAGCACTCATGGAGGCATCGAAGTATTGCTCTTTAGGTCAGATTACCCACGCCATGTTCGAGGTAGGCGGCCAGTATAGACGAAATATGTAAGGACGGTCGAAATGCCGCCTATCCAGATGAAGCGAGGGATCTTGTGTCCGTGTGGACGAAGCTGCAGTTAAATCACTTATTCTCCATCATTTTTTCCAAAATAGGAACAAAGGGAACTTTCCAAATTTTTCTTTCCCTACGGTAGTACAGCCATTTTTCATCAGGAGAAATAGCAACCGCGAAATCGGCACCTTCTCCGTTAAGGAAAGGCAGCTCTTTTGGTTCCGTCCACTTCTTGTCCTTTCGGATCGAGTAATAAAGGTCACAAGTCTCCCTCCATCTATCATTGTCAAATTTTGTGCAGATCAGATAGCGGCCGTCTGGTGCCACCCAAGGATCGCCTATTCCAAAAGGCAACTCTAGGATTTTCTGCTCTGGAGGTGTTTTTTCCCCTTTAAATTTTGTGTAGAAAACACTGTATCTCTTTTTTCCCTCAATTTCTCGCTCAGTCACAAAGTATAAGTCATTCTTTTTTGTAATGGTCGCATACGAAACTTCTTTGGATTCCGCATAGATACCTGGTAAGTGCTGAGGTTCCTGCCACACACCATTCTTCATCCTGGAATACCATAAATTGTTTAGTTCCACGGGGTCGGTACCTGACTTAGGTCTGTCTGAATTAAACAACATGATTTTTCCATCTGGTGAAAGGGTAGGTTCGTACTCCTTATACCTTCCGGCAAATGGGACTAACGTTGGATTGCTCCAACCCTTTTGTGTTTTCTGGG
Organism: Cyclobacteriaceae bacterium; assembly: GCA_028285685.1. Lineage (GTDB taxonomy): Bacteria > Bacteroidota > Bacteroidia > Cytophagales > Cyclobacteriaceae > Ekhidna. The sequence continues at coordinate 54,853 of JANQOR010000009.1, forward strand.
CAGTATAGATGGCTAGTCGTGGTGTGTTCTCGTCAATTTCGATGCCCTGTGCCTCCAGGTATTCTCGATGGGGGAGAGTAAAGTAAAGCGTGTTACCATCTGGAGAAAACCCTATGCTTTGGACAAATCTTCTATGTCGCTCGGGATATGGAAGGAACTGCTGGATCTGATCTCTGAATAGCTGTTTTGCCTCACTCGGGTCAGTTTTAGTCACCTGGGCCTTCGCTGACACCATCGCAATTATCAACAGAATAGCAATAGATATTTTCATTTTTCGATGTTTCTTAGTTCCCTTTTTTAGGCATTTCTTCGATAGGAGTCACAGTCTCAATCATATGCAGTTTCCAGTCCGGGCTTTCGTCCTTGGAAGTCCTGATATGCGTTCTGCGAGTAAACATCGAATCTCGAAATGTAAGCGCACTTTTCACATATTCCGTCGCCTGATCCTGGATCGGAAATTCAGCAGAGGTGCTAAGAACTTTGGATCCTGCATTCTCTTCCAAGTCTCCTTGCATCAGTACCTTAATGGGCCATGTAGAGCTCAGCCATAGGTGCTCGTATTTCTTGTATATTGAATTGTAATTAAAGTACACAACGTCAATTCCCCGGATCTTACCAGGTCTGTCCATGATATATTGACATTTTATGAATGTGCTATCCATGGTCCATTCGCATTGAAGTACCCCCCGCATAGTTCGAGGATTGTTTTCGGGGCTGTTTACTCTTTCCACTGCCCATTTTCCCACCAGGAAAGAGAGATCTTCTGTTGCTTGCCCAAGCGCTATTGCCGAAATAAGTAGCATTGATAGGGTGGCGATTGGTTTAGCTTGGAATTTTATACACTTAAGCATCATATATTTTTATTCTTTTAAGCTCAATGTTAACCGCCACGTACCTGACTGGTTGTTTAATTAATTAATCTGTCATTTCTTTTTCTTCTTTTTAATCGTTCATTATTTGAGGAGAAAATCGAAAGATTTTCACACCTTTGATATCTAACCAACCACATTAACAACAACACCATGAGAAAATTTAGCCAGCTGGCGGTGGTAGCTGCCTTCTCACTATATATTTCCTCCTGCAGTGAAGACGATCCTGCCTCAGGAACAAATGGATTTTTAGCAGCAATTACGGTCACTAATCCCACGGTCAACGAAGCAAATGGTATGACTGGGTTCAATGTTTCACTTGACCAGGTGAACAATACGGGATCTAGTGTTACAGTTGATTACACGGTTGGGGGAACAGCAACAGCAGGAACGGATTATCAGGCGTTGAGCGGATCAGTTTCTATTGCCGATGGAATGCAGGAGCTCAATGTTAATGTAATTATCACGGACGATTCAGAAGACGAACAGGATGAGACGATCATTGTGACCCTCGAGTCTAATGACGAGGTGACAGCCAGTTCACAAAACTCGGCAACATTCACTATCACAGATGACGATGATCCGGGCACTGGGGGCACATGCCCAAATGACAACTCTGTGAATACAACAAACACCGCCTGCACGGATACACCTTCAGTAGCTAATTCTTATACCGAGACAGTCTCAGGAGATGTTCGAACCATTGTTACGAATCGTGTGCCAAATCACACGTATGGAAATCAAGTACCCAATTTTGTAACAAATGGACTCACAAGTACTACGGAGACCTTTGATTTAGATGCCACCCCTGCACTTGCTTCTTCGTCTACCAGTATAGTTGACTCTGAGTTCAGGCCAGCCTACGATATGGGAATTGCGCTTAATGGCGTGCCAATAGATCCGGCACCAGGGGAGCCTTTTATCTTCGAAAACAGCAGTACTGGCGAGTTCAATTGGGACTGGGTTTTTGAGCCGAATAATAACAGAACAGCCGTGGGTCTTGATTGCAACACGTCACATCTTCAGCCAAATATGATGACTGGAACAGGTCTCATCCATTATCATGGGGATATGATGGACTATGCGGAGGACCTGGATCCGAACATAAATTCCGGGAATATTCCAACTCAGGTTCTCCAGATTGGTTGGGGTGCAGATGGATTTCCGATTCTTTACAAGTTTGGCCCTGATCAAGCAGGAACAATCAAAAGAATGACATCAAGCTACGTTCTGAAAACCGGTGAACGTCCTGGAGATGGTGTTTCAGAGCCTTGTGGCGAATACAGTGGAAAGTATACGAACGATTACGAGTTTTCTCAGGGAGCAGGAGACCTGGATGAGTGCAACGGGATTGCTCGAACTGTAATCCTAGGCAATGAAACATTTGATTATTATTATGTCATTACAGAAGAGTTTCCAGTAATTCCGAGATGTATTTCAGGGACACCTGGTGATGACTTCAAAAAGGGAATGTGATTAACTAGTAAGTTTTCTATTTATAACCTGCGATTAGCCCTGTTTTGACAGGGCTTTTTGCATTTTATTAATAACGAATTAATTAATTGGAGGTAGACCTATATAGGAGTTAGTTACTTTATTAAAAAAACCTTGTGAAAAATCTCAGTTTGTATTTGTTCGTTTTGGTTTCCTGTAGCTCTGTATCTGATTCTAGCGACCTATTTGATAAGAATTCAGCAGCGCCTGAAATCGTTGGCTTTGGAACCATTTCTTCAACTGAATTTCATGAATCTATCAACTACATTGACGAGGATAATATAGCCATCTACTTCACGAGAAGTGATAGACAATTTGATAGTTCCGTAATTTATGTTTCTTACTATGAGAAGGGTGAATGGCAAGTTGGTTCAAAGCTGCCTTTTTCAACCTCTGATTACGATGCAGGATTTTCATTTGCACCGAACAGAAATCTTGCTTTTTTTACTTCTAAACGGACACCGAATCTTCCAGGGTTGAGCGCAGAATGGAACATTTGGAAGGTGAGTTGTGATAAAGTGGGTAATTGGAGTGAGCCGAAAGTTTTGGATGCTCGATTAAACTCTGAGGGGCATGAATGCTGCTTAACCATGAACGGGAAAGGGCAGACCTTTTTTTCTTCTGACAGGGACGGTTCATGGGATATCTATGAGGCTCGGTTCGTTGACGATGGATTTGTTGACGTTAGAAAAATCGAAGGATTTGTTAATTCTGAATATGACGAATGGCCTGGGTTCATTAATGAAGACGGCAACATGTTATTTTTTAGTTCCATTAGAAAATCAGGGTTGGGAGGAGATGATATCTACTTTAGCAAGAAATCAGGAGAATTATGGGGAGATCCGGTTTTGCTCAATTTACAGATTAACTCCAATTCGTATGAAGACAGTCCCATTTTGACCGGGGATAATAGATTTTTATTATTCTCCAGTTGGAGGGAAAATAACACTAGTAAAGGCTTGAGTAATATTTACTTCGTTCCATTCGATGAGAAGGAACATCATAGGAAAAGTTATTAGGCTACTTTGCTTTCCAACTTACGGTTTGCTGATCGAATATCCAAAAGTCCATCAGATGCATCTGTTCAGCATCTCCACCACCGAAAAGGACAATGGCATTAGCACTGGAATCATACATCATTCCCGGTTTCCCGGCTCGAGCAGGACCGTCTTGGTTCAGCTCAGTCCATGTTCCTCCGTTCCATGCCCAGGTATCACCCAGGTATCCCTCATTGTATCCACCAAACAAAATGACTGATCCAGATTGAGAATCGAATGCTGTAGCATGATGGTCTCTGGCCAATTCGGGATTGGTACCCATCTGAGCCCACTTGATTCCATTGAATTCCCACGTATCTCCGTGAACGATCTTTTCTCCTCCTTTCCGATCAAATCCACCAAAGAGAACAGTGCGCCCTCGTTTCTTATCATAGGAAAGGGTGTGTTGTCTTCTGGCCGGGGGTCCTTTGGTTACTCCAATTTCTTGCCAGGAATTCCCCTTTAATAACCAAGTATCAGCAAGGGATACACCATCCTTGTTTGAGCCGCCAAATAGCAAAACGCCCTGGTTTGTATCAACCATCCGATGCGACTGACGAGCTTCAGGTCCTGTCCGGTTCAGTAATGACCATTCTTCACCATTCCAGCTCCATGTGTCGCTGAGAAAAGAACCATTGTCATCCTTACCGCCAAAAACAATCAGACGATTTCCCCTTTCATCATACACTAAGGCATGACCACTTCTGGCATAGGGAGCTAGAATTGTTTCTACTTGTGCCCACTCTCCATCCTTATAGCTCCAAAGATCATTAAGTCTTTTTTTTGTCTCCGAGCAAAAACCACCAAACAATAAGAAAGATTCAAGCTTAGTATGGTACACCACAGCAGGCTGATTTCTTGGACAAGGGTTTGACGTCTCTTGAGCGCTTATGCGAAAAAGGGGTAAGACGATAAGAGCTATGGTCAACAGTCTGTCGCTCATCTATCAGATGAAATTTTCATCACATGGTACCCTAAGTTAGCTCTTTTCTATCTTGAAATTGTTCTAATTGTAAATCAGCGCTTTTTCCTTCTGTACAAACGACCATGAGTCAAGGCCCAAGTCTCACCGAAATCGGTTGAGAGATAGGAAGAAAACTCAAAGTTGTTCGTGTCATTTATCGTCATGACATATTTTGATTGAAGTCTCCTTCGTTCCTTATCTCTATACCAATAGAGGATAATTTCATCTTTATCGATTGATCCATCATAGGTTGAAAACCCGCCGTGTTCGGAATCCATTGCCACCATCTGTATCTGTGTTGAATCCAGACATGCAACAATAGCTGCTCGTGCATAAGGCTTGTTTCTGTACCTGCCTCTGAATGAAATGAAGACGCCGCAACCATCGATGGCCTTTTCAATATTTGCCTCTCCGGTGTTGTCTTCATAGATTCCGGGCGAGGTCCGATCCCTAGTAGTAACCTGCCAAGTTCCGATCAGACTATTTAGTATTTTGTAATTGGGATTCGTGCATGAATAGTCGGCTAACTGCAAATCAGTAAGATCCCATACCTTAAAGGAGTTATCTACTCCCTGCGATGAAACCAATGTTCCGTTGTAGTGCGAGATGCCTGATACGTATGCGAACTCTCCTTCAGCAGCCTTGAATTCATGTAGCAACGAGCCATCTAACTCCCATATTCTTATAAAACCATCTGACCCGGAGGATAGAAAATGACTGTCGTCATTGACAAACTGTAGATCATTGACCATAGCATAGGTTCCTGAATGTCCATCAAGGATGTTGATCACATTTCCTTGAAGATCCAATATGGAAATTTTACCGTCACGATGTCCAGCTACAATCAAGTTTTCTTGAAGCGAAATTTCGACGGAACGAATTCCGGATTCGTGAGCTTTGAAAGTATTAAGCAACTCGCCTTCGTAACTCCAAATCTTTACCGTTTTGTCAAAACTTGCAGTTACAAGCCAATTGTTTCTCTCGACGAATTTTATAACATTAACCTGTTGCTCGTGTAATAGCCTATGTTGAAGTTGTCCCTGACGGTTCCAAATTGCCGCAGTTTTGTCGCGACTGGCGGTGGCTACAAGTTCACCTGTTTGGTCAATATTGATAACTCCATTTGAATGTCCTTGAAATCGGGCGAGAACATTTCCAGCCAGGTCCCAAAGTATTGCGCTGTTATCATAAGAACCTGTAAGGATTGTTGATTTTTCCTCATCAAAAGAAATGGAGGAAACAGAACTTTCGTGACCCTGTAAGGTTGTCAACAATTGCCCTCCCACCGTCCAGACAGTACAGGTAGAGTCTTTTCCTGCTACAAATAGCAGCTTGTTTTTGTCAGAAAGTTTTATTCCGTAGGCTGTTTGATTAAGCGCAATTTTTCTGATTAGTTTCTGAGAATAAGAGTGAATGATGGATAGCAGTAAGAAAATAGAAATTAAAATTCGCATCGAATTTATAGTTTTAGCCCAGGGCGAAAGGAAGATCTTAAGATGGAGAATGTGGCCTCAATTCTTGAATTGTTGATCTTTTTTAGCTTGTACTGCCACGAAAAGCAGATGGATTCGTCCCTGTGTGTCTTCGGAAAGCGCGTGTAAAGGAATTTTTGTTGCTGAAACCGACTGATAACGCGATGCCAAGGAAGTTGAGGTGTTTGTAGCTTGAGTCCTCCAGCATTCGTTTTGCTTCATTCACCCTGTAAGAATTAATGAGTGAGGTGATGCTGCATTTAAATTCCTCATTAACCACAGCAGATAGGTACTTGCTGTTGGTATTGAGCTTTTCACATAATTCTACGCTGCTCAGACTTTGGCTTGTAAAGGCCTTCTCCTCTTCCAATATTCGGATGAGATCCAGCTTTAGATCTTGCTTTTGCTTAGGTGACAAGGGAATATTGTGGCTAGAGGCTCCCTTCATAAATCGTGTCTCCTTCAGAGCAGAATAGCCAACAAAATGTATCGCCAGGGAAAAGACGGCTATTGTGTGAGTCATAAAGTAGTAGTGATGGAATATACCTAGGCGAACAACAACTTCTGAGATTAGAAAGACAAGGAGTAGTGCTAAGAACAGGAAGATGTAGTTTTTTAACCATTTCACTTTTTTGAGGTTCGCTTTTTTAAAAAGCCGAAGAGCGACTACCACATAACCAAGAGCAAGTAACCATAACGAGATCGCAAGTTCCTGACTGAAAGGATACAAGCTGTATGCCTCCGTGTGCGTGAACAAGATTTGCTGCTTTTCATCTGCGGATTTTTGATAATAGGGAAGCATCATCCCGAGGCTTACCAGGAACGGGGCAAAATGGAAAAAACTCTCCTTTCCAAAACCGTCAGTGCGATAGACTTCAGACCTTACCATCAAGTAAAGCAAGGGTGGGACCAGAAAAAGTACGGGTAGGTAGATGCCGATCAAATGCGGGTATCTGTCAAGATACCGCTCATGGACCAAGTACTCGAAAAGGAAATAGCCGGATGATATAAGGAGCAGGGCTATCAGAAAATTTCCTGCTCTATGGGTTCTTCCTGAAAGCGAAACCGCCAAAAAAATTCCCTGAAATGTTCCTAACAGATATAAATGGGGAATGATATTCATAGCTGCGAAGAAAGCATCAATCGGACGAGCTTTTCACATCGCTGAGTAGATTTTTGAGTTCTTCATACCTATCATACGCATCTTTTCCAGGCACCTGATCTGCTCGATTTAGCATGAAATATAGATAGGAGATCTGATCGAGTATCATCGGCTGCATATAGATTCCTTCTTCCGTATTCAGTTTAGACAGAACAGCTTCGATTTCTCCTTTTTCATCTGAAGAAGCTTTTTTCTTCCTTTTAGAAAGGTCATTCTCCAGTTTTCTTCCTTGCGTAAGCAGATCTCTCACTTTTAATTGAAGGTCCACTTGTTTGCTGATATCTGCTTCGTCAACGAGATCAGGATTGTTGCGTGGATCCATTTGAATATCAAATGACTGAGAAAGTGCGGTGCCACCAACATCAAGGCTCACCTGGTAGGTGCCAGGCTTAACCATAGGACCGCCCTGATATCTCCTGTTCTTTTGCTTATGCCAAGGCCCGGTCATCGTCATGTCCCATCTAAACCGATTGAGTCCCTTCTTGGTTTTCAATGATCTATTCACAAAATATTCCACGTTATTCGTGCTCATATCGGTGAGGACCTCACTGGCGAATTTATTTTTGGTGGTGTCGCTAACAAAAGTGGTCACCACGTTCCCATCGGCATCTTTGATTTCCATCTTTATAGGTACTCCTGCTTCAGGTAGATAGTAGTCAATCAAAACCGCAGCTCTTGGATAGGATGGATTGGAGCCTCTTGCGCTAAGTCGATATCTGATAGTATTTGATGGCTTAAACAAGGTTGCTGCTGTGATATTTGAAAAATTGTTCTGACGCAAAGCATCGATATCATCCAGCAACCAAAACCCTCGTCCCATAGTGGAAATAGCGATATCACCCCTATGGATCTTAAAATCAGTGATCGGTGTGACTGGTAAATTTTGCTGAAAAGGTTTCCAATTGGCACCATCGTCAAAAGAGACAAAAATCCCGTATTCCGTCCCAGCAAATAGCAAACCTTCCTTAACTGGATCTTCTCTAACAACACGGGTTGGAAAATCAGATGGAATTCCATTTGTAATTAATTGCCATGACTTACCGTAGTTAGTCGTCTTATAAATGTAAGGTTTGGGATCACCTAGCTGATATCTTAAAACACTGACATAGGCCTTCGCAGGATTGTGTGGAGAAGGTTCTACAGCATCCACTCTTCCGCCAGGAGGCAATTTCGAAGGTGTTACTTTTTGCCAGTTCTTACCACCATCTTGCGTAACATGTACAGGACCGTCGTTGGCACCCACCCAAATCAATCCTTCGGTGATCGGAGATTCACGGATTGCATAGATCGTACTGTAAAACTCTTCGCCAGTGATATCTCTCGTAATTGGCGATCCGGAAATGACTTGTTTGTCAGCTTCAAAGGCGGTAAGATCCGGAGAAATAGTTTCCCAGGTTTTTCCGTCATTTATTGTTTTGTGCACATACTGCGAGCAATGGTACACTACATCGGGATTATGTGGTGAGACGTGAATAGGTGAGACCCGCTGGAATCGATATCGCAGGTCCTTCGGGTTGTGTCCATATATGTTCGACGCGCCTACATAAAACTGCATTTCTGTGCCTGTCTCTTTGTTGAATACCCCAAATCGCCCTTTGCAGTTGGAGTAAACGATGTTCGCATTACCTGGCTTTGGAACCGCCGGACCAGTCTCACATCCACCTGCATTGATGATGTATCCGATGCCCGATCTCTGGATACTGTAAGGCGGCCTGCTTGGTACGGCCACTGTAGAAAAATTGTCTTGCTGGCCTCCATACAGCCAGTAAGGATATTGGTCGTCGACCTCAACCTGGTAGATTTCAGCTGTAGGTTGGTTGAACTGTGTGGACCAAGTCTTCCCTCCATTATGGGTCACATTTGCGCCCCCGTCGTTGGCCTGAATGAATAGATCCGGATTGTCCGGGTTAATCCACATGTCGTGATTATCACCATGTGGAGGTCTTAAGGGTTTCCAGGTTTTCCCACCGTCAGTCGATTTAGAATAGCGTGTTGCCAAGGCGTATACCACGTCCGGGTTTTTAGGATCAATGCGAATATTGTTGTAGTAGAAGGGCCGTGTTCGAATGACATTAGCGCTTGAGACTAATTTGTAGGAATTGCCCTGATCCGTCGACTTGAAAAGACCTCCTTCTTTACCTGGAGCCTCGACCAACGCATACACAATTCTAGAGTCAGCCGGAGTTACACCTACATCAATTTTCCCAATAAGGGAGGTTGGCAATCCTTTCATGGTTTTTTCCCAGGTGGCTCCACCATCCAGCGATTTGTAAATGCCACCTTCTTCCGGCTTGCCACCACTTATAATTGTCCAGGGTTTACGTTCCACCTTCCAAGCAGATGCGAACAGTGTTTCAGGATTGGATGGTAAAAATTCAATATCCGAGAAACCTACCTTATCTGATATAAACAATACTTTGCTCCAGCTTTTTCCTCCATTTGTGCTCTTGTAGATTCCTCGCTCCGGATTAGCCTTGAATGCATTTCCGACAGCGGCAACATAAACGATATTGTGATTAAGTGGATGTATTCGCACCGCACCAATTTGACCAACTTTTTCTAACCCAACCGCTTCCCAATTTTCGCCTCCATCAATCGATTTGTACATGCCTCTTCCTTCAATAATGTTGCTACGGATTCCGTCGGACCCGGTACCCACATAGACGACATTGGGATCGTTCTGAGCCACAGCAATAGCACCTATTGAAGGCGTAGAGAAGAAACCGTCTGATACATTTTTCCAGGTGGTTCCATAGTCATCTGTTTTCCAGACACCACCTCCAGTTGCTCCGAGATAGAAAGTAGCTGGTTGTGAAGCTATTCCCGCAACTGCGGTTACACGACCACCACGATAAGGGCCAAGGTTTCGGTACTCCAGTGCAGAAAAGTCCTGGGCAAGAATAGTAGTGATTGAGAGAAGAAGGGATATTGAGATGATGTTTTTCATGATGAATGACCGGTTGTTGTTAGAGGTTGATTGGTAAAATACTGTCTTCTAAGCTAGCAGATTTACAAATGACATTCAAAAGGGTCTGGTGCAAATTCCAAAGTTGGTATGCTAGGCACATTTACCCATTTGCCTCTATCTTTCACTCTTCTTTTAGTGCCGGTGGCATCAATGAACGTTTTACACACATTTTCAGAGATTATCATCAATGCTGGAATTGCACACGGATTCCTGATAGCTATCATTTTTGGTTTGGGGAAAACCAGGAGTACTCATTTCCTGTTATCGTTGCTGCTGATAGACCTTTCCCTGATTGTTTTTCGGATTCACTATTTGATCTATGGAATATTTGAACTTGTAGGGACACAATTTTTTCTTACAGGGCCATTCCTCTTGCTTTTAGGGCCATTTCTATTTTTTTATCTCCGTGCTATTGTGCATCCCGGTAGCACTATCACCCGAAGAGACTTTTCTCATTTTGTTGTCTTCTTAGTTTATGTTCTTCTTATGATCACCATCTATCTTTTTGGCAAAGACAGCGACTATGCAGTTTTCCTCGAACGGATCGTTGGATCACCGTGGTTCTTCTTGGTTTTGCAGTTTGGCTATTACCTGGTAGCCACCAACAAACTGATACGACAGCACAAAAGAAACCTGACGGAGAAGTTCTCAAATGTGGAAGGAATGGATGCCTCCTGGTTGAAGTTAATCTTGTGGATTTTCGTGATCATATTGGCTTTCATTACCGTTGCAGTTCCTTCTTTGATCCATGGTATTGGGTTTACCACGTACAAAACCACAAGTGCTATTTTCTACTCTGCGATTTGCTTTTTCATTTCATACAAGGGACTTAATCAGCGAGTGCCTGTAGATGTGGAAATTCCAAGTAATGGCAACACTACAGTTGCTGATGATGCTACCATTCAGAGGCACAAAGAAAAACTGCTGACGCATTTAGAAGTAAATAAGCCATACCTTAATCCTGAACTAACGCTGACAGACTTGGCTAAGCAGATAGACATGAGTAGGAACCAATTGTCGCAGGTAATCAACCTTGGAATAGGAGATAATTTCTACAACTTCATTAATAAGTTTCGGGTGGAGGAGGTCAAAAAGCTGATCAAGGAGGATCCCTCAAGGCAGTACAAGATCATGTCGTTGGCCAATGATGCAGGTTTCAACTCCAAGTCTTCCTTCAATAATATTTTCAAGAAAATGACAGGTCTAACTCCGTCCGAGTACCGAGACGGACATCATTAATCATCTGTAAAACAGATACTTGTGTGTTTACTTGTCCAAATGGGTAGGTTAAGACTATCATCATGGGATCCTGTTCGTTAGAGTTCGAAATTTAACCGAACGAAAATGAAAAAATTGATCCTAATCCTCTTGTGTGGTTTTTTGATCCAGTCCGGCTATGCTCAGGTAAAAGCTTCGGATGTGTTCGAGAAGTTGGGTAAAATGCCTGACCAGTTTGACAATCTGTATGATACCAAGGTCACTGATAAACTGACCCTGATTTATATTCCTGGGACAAACAATCCATTTGAAAAGATCTATAACAAACGCAAGGCTGCAAAAACAATTGGCAATGTCGTGCTTGTTGGAGGTTTTAAAGAGATGATGAATTCGATGAGCTATGACACCAAGAAAGACCACCTGCAAGATGCTCTGTCGATAAGGTACAAAAAGGGAAGTACAATCCTAATTGATATGGACAGCGAACTGGCGCAGCTACTTTCAATCAGCGGCTATTCAATTATAAAGCTTTCAAGGAATGAGAACAAAATCACCGAAGTAAATGACTATGGCTTTGATCGCGTTGAATTTTTCAAAAATCTTGGCACATACGAAGAAAAACAAGCTAACTAATCCCATGATTCAACTGAAAAACATAGATAAAATTTATTCCAGTGCAGGAGGTGATGTTCATGCACTTAGGAGTTCGAACCTGACAATTTCTAAGGGAGAAAATGTGGTGATAGTGGGAAAATCAGGGAGTGGAAAATCTACACTTCTCAATATTATCTCGGGAATAGATCGACCAAGCTCCGGGGAGGTTCAAGTCAATAATCAAGATCTGAACGCCCTTAAGGAAAATGAGTTGGCACTTTGGAGAGGTGAAAATGTTGGAATTGTCTTTCAGTTCTATCAGCTTCTTCCAACATTGTCGGCGCTTGATAATGTACTGTTCGCGATGAACCTCGTGGATAAAATTTCTAAAAAGGAACGATCAGAAAAGGCAAGACTTCACCTTGATGAGGTGGGATTGTCAGACAAAATGAAAAAATTCCCAAACGAACTTTCTGGAGGTGAACGTCAGCGAGTTGCAATTGCACGCTCGTTGGCCAACAGCCCTACTTTGATTATTGCTGACGAGCCGACAGGAAACCTTGACAGCAAAACTGGAGCTCAAATTGATGAACTCTTCAAAAAACTCAATGAAAACGGAACCACACTTTTGAGAGTAACCCATGCCAATATTGACGATAAGATCTTTGACAGAGTTGTGCACATTGAAGATGGAACCTTATCGGATCAAGCATTTAATCTAAACCAGCAGTTGGTATGAAAGTGATTCTCAGGAAATTGATCCAGGACTTCAGACATGCTAAGGCTAAGCTCTTGCTACTGGTTATTGCGGCGAGTTTGTCAGGCTGGGGCATTAGTGGTGTTGTGTATAGCTACTTCATGACCGAACGAGATTTTGAGGAAAATTTCAAAAAGACGTTTCCTGCGGATATGGCTCTTGTCATTGACAACTACCAGCAAGGTCTTGAGGAGAAGTTGTTAGAAGATCCGGCGGTCGTAGATATAGAAAGGAGGGAGATGATCAGCGCCAGGATCAGGAGTAGTAGGGACAGTTGGATGCCTGTGATAATCCATGCGGTGGATGATCTGGACAGGATGCGGTATGATAAGATTAATATTTTAGAAGAGGAAGATCGACAACCAGGTAAGGTTCTAATAGAAAAGAATGCCTTCTTTTTCCTTCAAGAGGATCAGGAGAAAATCGAACTGCTCTTTAGAGAAAATGGGGATATCGTTACCTGGCAACTGGATGGAAAAATACATGATGCACGACAGGCACCAGCTCGAATGGAAGGTCTGGTATATGCTTACACCACTTCCATTGATGTAGTCGAGCCGTTCCTCAAAGAAGGTCAAAGACGTCTGCTGATCAAGACGAATGTTAGTTCGGATAAGGAACGATTGAAAGAGGTCGGTGAACGATTGAAAAACCTTTGTGCTCAACACGAAGCGAAGGTTGTCGGCGTGAATATCCCCAATCCCGGAGAGCACATTCATCAAGGTATCGTTGACGGGATCGAGTTTTTACAAAGGTCCGGAGGACTGATTCTGGCTATGATGGGAATTATTCTATTGTCGTTGATCCTGCTAACATGGATTTTTCCTCAAATCACCGACATCGGTGTAATGAAGGCCATTGGTGCATCAACCAGTAATATTTTTATGAGCTACATCACTGTTTTAGCGGGAATCATATTCAGTGGAATGCTGATTGGCTTACCCTTAGGGTATCAAACTGCTTTCATGTACAACAGAGCTGTTGCTTTTTTCCAGAACTTCGAGGTGGTTACTACACTGTTGCCACCTCCTGTTCATGTATTGGTTGTTTTGATATGCCTGATTATTCCTATGCTTTTCGGGATTATTCCTCTATTTAAGAGTGCAAAGACCAGCGTCAATGAGGCATTGAATAAAATCTTTTATTTCCCGCATAAGGGAATTTTTCGAATCTCTCAACAACTGATTTCAAGCACAAGGCTTAAGTATGGATTGAACAATTTGTTTAGGCAAAGTCAGCGCACATTTCTCACCATGCTTTTGCTTGCTGTCGGACTGGCCTTGTATTTCACTGCTTCCAATGTTGATCATTCTATTAGGACCGACTTGGAGAGGTTTGCTGGAACATCTCCTTATGAGATTACAGTTGCCTTGCCAGAGAAAATGAAGCGAGCAGATGTAGCATTTCTTGATCAGCTTCCGCTTGTTGAACAAATTTGTCCCTGGAGTTCAAGTCGCGCAACATATGTTCCACCTCAACAAGGAAATGCTGAATTCACGCTTATCAGAACCCTTTCAACTGAATTTGATATTGAAGCCTCACTGGTTCTTGCTGGAAGTATTGACAAAACCTGCACAACTTGTATTTATGTAAGTGGTGTAGAAATGAGAAAACGTTTCGAAAGTGTGGATCTAGGTACGCCGATTACATTTACCAGCGTTACCGGAGAAGAGATTACCTATCGCTTTTCTGGAATTCTGCAAGACTTGATTGTGGTTGGAGCTCCATTCATTGCTTTTAATGAAAAAGCTGGGAGTACATTCAACGGATTAGCCTTTGTACTTGAAGCAGGACTATCCGACCAGGAAGTCTTGAAGGTATCTAATGAAATTGATGATCTGTTTATTGAAAACGAGATTAATGTGTTGGCACTTGGCAGCATAGCCAGAAGGATGGCGGGTATTATCGGTCATCTCGATCCCACTTTTTTGGTCATTAAGGTTACCGGAATTTTCACCATTGTCTTGGGGTTGTTTGGCTTGATGATCGTACTGAACTTAACAATCCAGGAGCGAACCCGGGAGATTGGCATCATGAAATCGATCGGTTCCCCGTTTGGGAAAATTTCATGGATGTTCAAGCAAGAATTCGCCCTACTCAGTTTGATTGCTTTAGTGTTCGGAGTGCTGATTGCTATACCTGTTGCAACCGCCTTGATCGATATTATTGCTGAAACGATCATCAGACATCCAGTGGCGTTCCTGAACGATTTCTATATTATTGGTCTAGTGGTTGTGGTCATTATAGCAGTTCAGACCATTTTGATTTCGGTTTACAACAGACGAAAAATAGGGAAGAATGCGAGAGAGTTATTGGACCATCATTTTTAAAATTTATTTCTATAGACTGGTTGGAACTAATTCAATGAGACTATTACATAACTGAACAGGTTTAAATCATCAATTACGATCCTCACACGGCTTATCTAAATGGCGGAAAGCGAGGCGATCAGAGGGACGAGTAAAAGCTTGTTTAATGTCATGAAGCCATCCATCTTTTGGTCCTCCAATGAGTTAGATGCAGATGCCGTTCTAGATTGGACGGTCAATATTCCCTGGGTAAAGCTTCAGCGATGGAGAGGGGGTAAGGAACTATACAATCTGGTCCGCTGTGTCCAGGACTATTGATGGCTAAACCGATGGTTCGATAGCAGTGAAAGATTTGATTGTCCCTGTGATTATATGTTCAACGGAGGGTCATGCAGACTTCATTCTAGACCATGACAGCCTTCCAGATTTGTCCACCTGATAGCCTACTGATACTTTTGCGCAAGTAAGCTGAAGGAATTCAGTGATTTTCCGATACAATTATGAAAATTAGAAAATATTTGATAGCACCATTTCTCTGTTTGGGAATTATCAAAGCTTATGGTCAAGGGCCAGATGAGGATCAACTTGGGGCATGGTACATGTATTTTTTTAACAAACGGTTTAACGAAAGCCAATTTGGTATCCAGGGAGACTACCAGTTTCGTTTCTGGGACTTTGGTGGTGACCTTGAACAGATACTACTCCGAACAGGTGTAACTTATCGCCCGAAGGATACTGACATTCTTTTTACCTTCGGTTATGGAAACATCACTACCGGCTCTTTCGGGGAAAGTAAAAGTACAACCCATGAAAGCAGAATCTACCAGGAAGCACTTTATCCCAAAAAGATCGGATCCCGATTTTTGCTGACCCACAGGATACGCTTTGAGCAACGGTGGGTGGAAGGTCAGGATTTACGAACAAGGTTCAGATTTAATCTTTTTCTGAATGTGCCATTCAATGATACAAAGCTGGACAAAGGGGTCGCGTACTTGGCGCTCTACAATGAGATTTTTATCAATGGTCAAACGGACATTGGTGATGGAAGATCAGTGCAATTGTTCGATCGTAACCGAACGTATGTGGGGGTAGGCTACGGCTTGCGAAAAAATTTGCGAGCGCAACTGGGTTGGATGAGGCAAACTACAGCGAACTGGGCCAAAAACCAGGCGCAGTTTAGCTTACATCATAACTTTTAGAATACAGAGGAGTCTAATACCGGCACTACCTCTTACTCAAATAACCAAGTCGTACACCCATCAAAAGATGCTTGTAGGAGTCGCTGTTTTCTTGCTTTGGAGCGTCGAGAGTAAAGGAAACCTGCTCTTGGAAAATCATGATGAAATCGGAGCCCCCAAAAGCGAAATGGCCAAGCATATCTCCTTTTTGTACCTCTGCTCCTGGTTTGACATTTTCCTCAAAATTCACCGAGCCGACAGTCACCATTCCAATAGGTAGAAGCGCGACCAGTCCGTATTCCTTCGTTTCAAGGATCACACAACCTCGAGTCTCTACCGATTGCCATCCGGTCTTAGCGGTAGGATTGAATGCATATCTGTTGTTTTCAGCATCCCACTGGAGTATGCCACCGGTCGGATTGATGCCTTGGATAATTCGAACTTCTTTAACCGTTCCGCCGACTGGGAAATGGTATCGGTGGTAGTCGTTTACATTCAAAAAGGAATGTGTAAATGTACCGTTGCCAAAGGCGTCTTTGTATTCACTATCGTCTCCAATTAAATATGCAATAGAATTCAATGTTGCAGATTTAACAGGTACACCGTCCGGATGTATCAAATTAGAATTGCCGTCAATGGCCCAAACTCCCTGTGGTTCGGAGTCCGCAAATGACGTCACCACGGAGTTATCCTCTGGTGAGCTGATTGGTCGCACCTCTGGAGAAATTAGGTATCGAGCAAAGAACTCATTGAAGGACGACCAATTTGAGGGATCCTCATACCATCTATTTTGAAGGCCAAAATTGGGATCGTTCAAGGCCATTTGAAAATACTTATCATTCCATGAAACTTCAGAGTCTAGAAATTCGCCCCATGTTTTACTGAATGTGGTTAACCAGGAAGCAAACGGTTCCGCATATTGTAGAGAGTTATTTACCAGTCCCAGGTTTTCCAATTCAGGGAGTGGCTGATCCACCAAAAAATAGAAGTAACAAATACTCTGGAAGATATTATCGAAGATCTCCGGATAATCCTCCTTCTTTAGCAGTGCCCATGGCATGGACGTTTCAGACCACGAAACAAATTCGTAGTATTCTTGAAGGTTCTGTGCTGGATTTGTGTTTCGATCAGGGTTGACCTGACGAGCTTTCTCAATTGATGCCATCAGCATCGTTTTTAATTCGGGATCACTTTCTACTAGTGAGATCAGCTCTTTTGTTGCCTTGCCAAATTCTTCCTTTTGTTGAGGGTTTTGACAAGAGGTCAAAAGCAAGAGAGATAAAACAAAAAATTGAAAGGGTAGTTTGTTTGTGAATCTATTCATAGTGTCTTGGATAGTCTGTGGTCTGGCAATCTATTACACGAAGCTACTTAAGCGGTAGATTAGTTTGGAAGAATGTGGGTATACATATGGGTTTCAGAAAGATCGAACTTCGTGGCATTGTTTAAGGATAATAAGTTGTTGGTGACGACACAACCAAGCAGCGGGTAACCGATAAGACAGAGTTTTAGTATCTTAATCCAATGTCTACAGAGGAGTACTTTCATGTTTTTGAGAGCATCCTATATGCCGCGATCGTTACGCAGATGCTGGTTGGATGGAGTAAAATGATCGTTGAAAAAGGAACCTACAGATTCTATTGGGTTCATTTTCTGATGTCAGTCGATTTTTTACTTTTCATGGTTCAGAGGTATTATTCCTTTAGAAATATGTCTCATTTTGTAGACATCACCAACTCTTTGTCTTTCACGATTGTCCTGTTGCTACCACCAGCAGCCGGGTTCGTTACAGCTTTTATTCTTTTTCCAAAATCGATGGCTGGAACCGACTTTAGAGAACACCTAATGAAATTTCGACTGCCGGTTGGACTATCGGTTATCATAATCGTCGGTTACACGTTGTACCGTAATCTTACCCATGTAGGGAGCGGGAGCTTTATGAGTTACGGTCCTCATCTAGTTTTCATTCTCCTTTGGGCTGCATTCATCATTTTCAGAAATCTAAAACTGGCTGCCTTTCTTAGCGTTTTTTCCTTCGTCGTGATGATCTACTTTTTGATTATTGCTTGATTCCCAACTGAGTGTGAAAAAAACGCTATGCAAAGCTACTCCTGTATAAAGACACCTCAGGATTAAAACTGAGAACATTTCTAATTGGAAAATCGTTTTTATCCTCGATTCATGCGATTATTTTTTTGTATCTATCTATCAGGTTTGTTTGCTCTTCATAAGTCTCATGCCCAGCCAGCATGGGTACCAAGCACTGATCAAATCAGTTTCACTTATAAGGGTGAAATTCTTGTAATAGGACCAGACCGGGATCTAATAAACCTAACCAATTCGCAATCAACGGAGATTCACAAATCTTTTTCTCCAGATGGTCAAAAAGTTGCGTTTGATAGTGACAGATCTGGAGCTATGGAGATATACACGATGAACCTTGATGGCTCTGATCTAAGGCAGCTGACTTTCGATAGCAGTAGAAATTTAGTTCCAGTCTGGTCTAAAGACGGTAAAAAGATTGCCTTTAATAGTACCAGGGACGGAAATTGGGAAATTTATACAATGGATTTAGATGGGACTAATCAGGTCAACGTTAGCAATAACTCCGCATCAGATCTAGTGCGTTCCTGGTCATGGGACGGAGAAAAAATCCTTTTTGATTCCGATAGAGCAGGTTCCAGAGATATTTATGTAATGGACAAAGATGGAACAGACGTCAAAGTTCTAGTCGATTGGCCATCAAATGAAAGAATTGCCATGGCCGCACCAGATGATCGCATTGCTTTCTCTTCCGACAAAAATGGGAATGAAGATATATTCATAATGGATGAGAATGGTGGCAATGTAAATGTGCTTGTCCAGACTGAGGGCAACGAATTCTATCCTTTTTTTTCAGTAGAAAATCGGAATATTATCACTTTGATCAGTGACGCCAGTGGAGAAAGAGAAGTGTATACTCTTAACATCAATAAGGGAAAAATGACTCAGATAACAAAACGAGGTAAGTTTTCAGGCAATTGAGGTCGCCAGCCCTTGATGGTTACCGTTCGATGACAAAACCAACGTGACCTATGCTTGGCAAATGCTCAAGAGATGTGCTCTATCCCCCTCCGCTTGGATTTTACTGTCTTAATTCTTCTATTACTGAACTTGAGATCCAAAATATATCTTGCGTACCATCTACTGGCCGATCAAAGAAAAGCACTCTTCCATCCGAACTGATCCTCGGTGCAACCTCATATTTGGAGGAATTAACCTTGCTTCCCAAGTTTTTCGGTTCCCCCCACTTTCCTTCTACCTTAAAACTCACATAAATATCAGTACCTCCATAACCACCTTCGCGATCGGAAGCCCACATTAAGTATGACTCATCAGGTGAGATGAAGGGATCCCAATCCTCATATTCGGAGTTCAGTGTCCGAATGTTAACTACTGAATCTTGTTCAATAAAATAGGTGTGTAAATCACCTTTTCCCACACTTCCAATCTCTTCGATGTTCCCGCCAAAATATAGGACGTTGCTATTTGATCGTGAGTGGTTAGGAAACCAAAAGCCATTGTCGGTCGGGTAACCAATATCAACTATTTCCGGAGACATCCAGTTGTTTTCTTCATCCCTTATTGATTTCCATATCCTTCCATTCCACAGTTCATTCCCGGGTGGCCTTGATGAAACAAAGAACAGCTCTTTTCCTGAATAACTGATAAACGGTTCCCAATTTCCGTAGCTTCCCAGGATTTCAAGCTTTGCTGGCAGATTCCATTTCCCATTTGCGTACTTGCTTTGGTAAACGGCTTTATCTCGCATCGAGTCTGTAAATACATTGAAGTAAAACTCCTGGCCATCAACTGAAAAATTTGCATTTCCCTCCCATCTATTCTCGAGAGAGATAATTCCGGGAGCAAATATGTCAGCCTTTTCGATTGGAATTTCTAGACCAAAGTAGTCGATCGAAATTGCCTTGTCGTTGCTCTTGCATGAAGTAAATAACAAGATTGCTGGAAATAATAGTTGGGTAGTTGTTTTCATATGTAGTGTGATGCTGGTATAAGCTATCAGCACTAACCCTACGAAGAATAATCTCTATTGTTTGGATTTAACCTGCCCTATTATCTCTACGAACTCTTCGTATGTTCTACTTCCAAAAAATCGACTTCTAACCTCACCTTTATCAATAATGATCGTCAGTGGTAGGAATTTTTCAGGGTTAATCCATGAATAGTTGGGCTGCGAGCCAACGATAGAAGGACTTTCCACTCTAGAAAGAAAAGGTTCAATTTTCGAAGGGTCTTCATCGCTAACCGCTATAACCACCAAATCTTCTGAAAATTCTTCCTCCAACTTTTGCAGATCTGGAAATTCCCTGATACATGGAGGACAGTAGGTGCCCCAAAAGTTTAGGAGAACGATCTTTTCATCATAGTTTTTCAGAGCTTCAATTTCACCCGTAGCAATATTCAAATACTCGAAGTGAACCATTTCAGAACCAATAGAGCCATCCACAGTGGACAAAGCAGCAACCATTGGTTTAAAGGAGAAATTGATCAGGTAGATCAACATACCTAAAAAGACTGCCAAAACAGTTAAACCTGGTCTTACGATTTTCTTTCCTCGGTTTGAAAAATTGGATTTTGAAATCCTCCAGTCCATGATGAATATCAGTACGAAAACCGGAATCAATACATAATTCCCATATTGATCGAAAAAACTTGCGTTCTCACCAATTAGCTGAGCTATACGTTCCATTGGTAAATCTTTAGGTCACTACTTGATCCATTGAATAAAAGTCGCATTGGATTTATAGTTACACTAATGTATTGTAATCTGCGAGAACTTTAGGACTAATTTCGAAGAGGTATTTGCTCTGAAGCAATACTATATTTTTTCCAGCTATCGTTACAGAAACAATTGCCTAGACTAACCAGACTAGTGCGCTTTGTAATGAAAGAGGTTAGTACTTCCTAAAGCCAGTTCAGAAATGAGAGTTGGCAGCTTGTTCTGTTTCCCGCCTACAGCATGATCGATTAGTCGTCAAATAACAAACCCAAGAAAGATCGGTGTTGTGACAACAAGAGAAAGAAGTATAAGCTGGGACAAAAATGCCGAGCGCTTGGTATTCGATTATGATGGTACGGCAGCTGAAGATATTTTCAATTACAAAGAGGATGTTTGGTTGTTATGGTTATTGTTAGTATTTTGCTAAATAACGGTATTCATTATTTGTGAGAAAGGAATTAGATATTAGTGCAATTAAGCAAGAAACAACTGAATGGTGCTGGGCGGCGTGCGCACAAATGATCATAGGGTTCACGAACAATAACCAGCTGACTCAAGAGCAAATCGTAGCTACGATGTACGGCGTACCTGTTAAAAGTGTATCTGTGAAAAATCCGGATTGCAATAGACCTGCCAGTGTGTCTGAGATAATGGACGTATTTGATGAATATTCAGTTTCATATGAATATTCGACTGGAGTGCTGAGCTATGAGGATCTAATAAATGAATTAAATACAAGGCCTGTTGAAATTGGCATAAAATGGGCGGATGGTGCTATGCATGCCATATTGGTATTTGGCTACAACACAAACTACAAGACATTGCAAGAGGTTTTAATCAGGGATCCAGCAGATGATAAAGCACCTACAGTCACATATGATTACGCTGACTTAATTAATGGCCACTACGGGCAAAGATCGAGGGGTAAGTGGATTGATACTTTCTGGAAACTTCAAAAAGTGGCTCCAGTCTAGGCAGTCAATGTATTGGAAATACTTGTCATTAAACTAAAACAAAAGAAAAATGAGCGAAATATCGGATTTAGGTGAATCACTTAAGAAAATCATTCCCGGACTGCATCAGTTACCTAACGTTTTGTTTTCGAACGACATTAGTATTGGTGATGTTGGAGATATATCAGACGGAGTAATATTCACGCAAAAATATTCTAGCAGTCAACTACCGATTCCTGTTCCCAAAATAACAAAAAATCCAGGTGAAGAA
Organism: Cyclobacteriaceae bacterium; assembly: GCA_028285685.1. GTDB lineage: Bacteria > Bacteroidota > Bacteroidia > Cytophagales > Cyclobacteriaceae > Ekhidna. The sequence continues at coordinate 76,879 of JANQOR010000009.1, forward strand.
TTTACACACAATTTTGATTGTAATCTGGAAGGAGATGTGGGTTTAAGTGGTGAGGCTAAATTACCAGAAGGTGGACTTACTACTGATGCTACGATCACTTTTAATTCAAGTGGTAGCTACTACATTTACTCACCATACATGTGGACAGAAATTGTTTCAGTAGGGTATGGTGCCTTTGGCGAAGAAATATGGAAGGCTGATCCGCATAAGTATAAACTACTGCAACAATGTGTTTACCAGGTATTTAAAGTTAACTCGGCTCTTTTAATTTACTCTCAAGCAGAAGGCGTGGAGGTCAAAGTCAACGCTGAGTATACTGAATCGGAGGCTGGAAATATCTCAGGCAGTTTTGGTGTAAGTGGAATGTCCAATTCATCTGGAGTGATCAAATACCCGGCGGATGATTCGCCTTTTCCCCCTATTTTAAATATACCCGCTGTGATCGGCGTTAGTACGCTAAGGTGGCAGGCTGGAGGAAATGTGTTAGACAATTAGAGTCACTATTTCTATTCTTCTACTCCTTCATTTCCTTTATTCAGGAGAAATAATGTCACGTTCTTGAATTGGTTAAGCAATTCTCATTTGGTAGGAAAATAGTATATCCAAGGCTGTTGGTGCCAAAACCGACAATCGCTGGAAAAATGAGCTTCAGAAGCACGAATTAGTTGGCACTAGGGTCAAAAGGTATATCAATTTACGATTTCAAACACCCAAACATTTCCTCGATTAGAATTCAGCTACTCTTTTTCTCGCTTGATGAAAATAAAGTCGCCACCCTCATCCCCTGTGTTCTGTATTGTTCCGAATTGGGGTATGTTCGTGGTGTTATTGATGATAGCTATTTCAATTTCGTGGAACAACTGTTTAGACGGGAAGTATTCTTTCTCATTCGTCGAGAGTGCCTTAAGAAGATACTTCATGAACTTACTTTCATCAGGGACGGTGTTAAGAGTTCCTGAAGTCATAGCCTTTCGACTTGGTAGTTTATTCAATCGGTAATAACCATAATCATCAATCGATTTCGTTACTTCTCGAGTCTTGAAGATACTCCCACTAAAACACGCATCTGAGATTAGTAATGTATGCTTTGTACTCAGTCCAGCTATATAATCACGGATTGTACTGTTGCTGATCCAATTTGCTTTGCTTTGAATCGTTGCATCAGAGGACAACCAATAGCCGATGTTCAGTTTTTCATCCCATATACCATGTCCTGCATAGAAGATGAGAAGGTTATCTTTTTCTGTTAGCTGATTAGAAATTTTTTCGAACGAATTGATGATATCCGCCCGCTTCGGATTTTGCAGAATGGTGATGTTTTCATCTTTGAAGGTGTAATTTTCGGTAAGCTCTGTCTTGAGACTTATGGCATCACTAATAGGTTTACTTAGGTCAACCAAGTTGGCCTGATTGTTTTGATAGTCTTCTATACCTATCAGTAGTGCGTAGTATTTTGGTTTTGCCTCATCTATCGTTTCGGGATTCCTTTCGGTTTCTACTTGAGCAACAGTGGGACTGTTAGATGGGTAGTCAGTATTTATCAGCTTAATAACATCTTCTGGCAGTGTCGCTGAATAAATTTTACTAGTAACATGGCCAATACTAAAGAAAACTTCATGAGTCTCTTCGCTATAACTTGTAACCCAAATGTTTTTGTTCTTTTCTTCCGGAATGTCGACTTTGATACGAAATGGGATACTCCATTCTGAAGTGTTCCTCGTGACTATGTTAAATTCACGTTGTTTTGTGTTCCTGTATAATAATCCATTGTTTCCTATGGGAACGCAATTAAAGATTCCAATCCCTTTTCTTGTAATTCTATCGGGTACCTTGTTCTTGATAGTGGTATTGTTAAAATACACTTCGTAAACACTACCATTTGATACTCTGTCTGAATAGAAAAATTTATTAGGATTCCCAAGGTTATACCAGAACATCTCAGTCTTTGAAATGTCTCTATAGTCCCAAGGTATTGGAGCAGTAAATTCATTATTTATAAAGTCACTTTTGTAGATGATGGAAGCATCTTCTTGATTGAAATAGAGTGTTTTTCCGTTAAACCCCTTAATGTTATTACGACCAGATTCATGACCGATGTTGTTTAACATTGGTATCGTGATAGGGTCAGACCATTGCCCAGCGGTTCTTTTAGTCAAATAATATAGACCGCTGGAGTAAACGAGCGTCGATCCATCCGGGGAAACAAAAGCATAGTAATTCCTTTTTACCTCGGGGCTGTTGATTTTTTCCGGAAGAGGACTTGCTGTAATTCGGTATTGTGCTTGAGGTGCGTTCAGCAACACAAATACCAGTATAGTAGTCAAGACCATTTTTAGGTGGACCAAATCAATGCCAGCGCCCAGGTACAACATGTGACTGTACGTTTAACCTTCTAAGCTAGCGGATTTGAAGTGCACTTTCAAGTTACATTTAGAGGCATTTAGTCCACTGGAATACCAGGTTGAATTACAGGTGTGCTTCTTGCTGCTCCAACTCCTTTACGAACCCTTGCTTTATAGATGAAAAATCTTCGAAAAAATCTTGTCTCATGCCTAGCAGAATTTCAATAGTATTCAGGTGCGATTTTATGCTATTATAGTAATATGGATGAGAGACGTATTCAATAATATCTCTCTCGTTTTCGAGCTGGGAAAACACAAAATAGTTTTCTCGTGCAAAGAGTGATAGATCGTCAATGTATTGATCTGAATTCTCCACAAATTGATTTATAACCCAGGTGTGATAAGTATATCTTTCAATAAAGTGCCGGGTGGAATCGATGATTATCAGATGATCGTAATTCTCACTTGTAACATCTAGCTGGTGTTGTGACTTTGTAGCACCTTGTATTATTCTCCAGAGGAGCTTTCCGCTTTTATGCAGGTCGTAAACTTGCCGATAACCACTGTTCGTCTGCGTTTCGAGCAAATCCAAGGCTTTTCTATGATTGATAATACTCTCCTTTAGTCCTTCATTTGTTTTTGAATTGATGTTCCCAAGAAGTCTTGATTCAAACGTAATGCTATCAATCTGCATAATTTTTAAATGAGATTGCAGCTTTTGCTGAAGGAGTTCTCTCTCGAATCTTTTGGACCTCTTATCTTCTAGCAAGAATGCGGCATAGACTGAACTAAAAATTAAAACGGCTTCAATTAAGAGCCTGGATAGTTTGAGTCGCTTTATGGATTCTATGAATTTCAAGGTATTGGTTAAAACTGAGCGCGAAATCCAACGTTAACCAAAAAACCATTTGAATAGATGGGATTCCCTGTGATTTTATCTTCTCTTGCCCCGGTTCCTACACCACCAGCTTCGAAAAAGTAGTTGTAGTGCTCATCAAAATAAAATTCGAAACCGAATAAGCCGTAACCTCCAAAATTGGTAGATTCTGATGAAAATTCACTCGATGGAAACAGCAAGATCGCCCCGCCCTCCCCATACACTCGAACGAAGTTGTTTATCTCACCAACCGACTGAACAAATCCTATCGAGAGGTTAGAATATGGAGTCCAAGTTGCCTCGGAATTGTTATCAGGGTGTTCATTCCAGACTAGGTTTGCCTTTAGGCGAACTGTCATTTTTTGGTTAGAAAAGTAAGGACTACTGACATTAAGGCCAATTCCAAAATCGTTTTGATGTTGACCCACCTGAAGGCCGATTCCAAAATTTTTATTCAAACTGTCTTGTGCTTGAATTTGAAGCAATAGTAAAAAGACTACAATTGTTAATCCTGTTTTTTTTATAGACATAATTCCGGTTAGTTAATTATACGATTCGCCATTATCGATTTTATGACCAGCCACGGACCTTGCACTTGTACAGGTAACCCCTGGTGGTGATAACACCAGCAGGGGCTAAAGGGCTTAAAACTAATTTTTACCTAAGCCTTCTGCGGTACGATCTTCCTTGGCTGGAGGTGGGGTAGGACCCACATTGCCCTCTAACAGCTTCAGTACTTCTTCCACAACTCTCTCCATCTGAGGATCGCGTCCTTGCAGCAATATGTTTGGATCATCCCAGACAGCAATGTCCGGCCTCACCCCAACACCTTCATCGAACCAGGTACCATCATTGAAGTAAAGTCGTGCACCTGGAACAGTAATTCCTCCACCGTCAATCAGTTGATGTCCTGTGGCCGGACCGACCAAAATTCCGATGGTTCGCTCACCTACAATTGGTCCGGCATTCAACTCCCTAAACGCCCAGGGGAGTCCGTCACCACCGGATCCTGCCCACCCATTGATGAGCATACCCATGGGACCTGTATTTGTCCTCACCGGGAACGTGTGGGACTTGCCATGGCGCCAGTAAAGGTTGTAAATAACAGGTCGTGTCATCAGCTCCAAAAACCGGTCAGCGAGTTGTCCACCACCATTGAAGCGCTCATCGATAATAAACCCTTCCTTGTCAAGCTGGCCATAGTACATTTTCACCAGGTCAAGTTGTCCTCTGCCTCCGGTGTTGGTCATGTAAACATATCCCAGTTTGCCTCCGGAGAGTTCTTCCACTCTTAACCGGTTTTTCTCAATCCAATCCAAGTAGCGAATATTTCCTTCCTGTGCTCCTGTCAGACAAGTGACCACCACATCTTTTGCGTCACTTGTATTACCGTTCTTGCTGACCTTCAGCACGACCGTTTTGCCATTCAGTCCTTCGAAAGCCGCATATGGCTCTTTATTTAGCGGAAGTGAAATTCCATTTACCGAATGGATGTAGTCACCCTCTGAAACCCCAACACCAGGACGATCGAAAGGAGACCTGTTTTCGGCATCCCAGTCAGCAGGCTTGACAATTCGTTTGATCTTATAGCCTTTGTCATCCATGGCCCAATCAATCCCCAGGTAACCGGTGCTGACATTTTCTACGGTTTCATTATCTCCGCCAAATGTGTAGGTATGTCCGGCGCTCAGTTCTGCAGCAAGATTGGACTGGAGAAAACTAACATCCCAACGTGATCGAGCGTCCTCGACTAGCTCTCCGTACTGGGTGCGAAGTGCATTCCAGTCGACTTGTTGCATACCTTCGTCATAAAAGAAGTCGCGGTGTCTTCTCCAGGTATCCTGAAAGATTTGACGCCATTCTTCCCGAGGATTTAGTTCCATTACTAGCCCACTGGTAGGAATGGCATCCTTAATTTTTTGATCGGGTGCTGGTTTAATAATGCCAAATCGTGGGCCACTCCTTACCAACAAAGATTCTCCATCAGCCGTTTTAACCACTCCATTTACTTTTGCCATGATGGATTTTTCTTCCCGTTCCTTCAGGTCATAGAAAGACAGTTCGGGCGCACCACCACCTGAACCTGAATTGGGAAAACGACGGTACACAACCTTGCCTTCGAAGGCCATCAGGTTAGCCAGGTTACCGGGCTTTGCGGGTAGTATGACCAACCTGCTTTCCAAGCCGTTCCATTCCACTTTAATTGGCTTTGGAGCTTCTTCTTTCGAATCATCTTTTTTCCCCTTTTTCTTGTCATTATCTTCTGCTGGCTTTTCCTTTTCTGCTGCCTTTAACTCATCATTTTTTGCCCGTAGCAGGTATGGGGATTCCTGGCTCAAGCTTATGGCCGCAAGTTGTGTGGCATTCGGATAGATCCAGGTCCCATCCTGCATGTCACTATACACGGCACTGAAATTTCTATCGGTAAGAAAAAATAAGTATTTGCCATCTGCACTGAAAATCGGACTGCTATCATTGTAAAATCCACTGGTGACTTGTCTTGCCTGTTTACTGTTCAGGTCATAGATGAAAATAGCTTCATTGCCATTTTCAGCTCCGATGGAGTACGCCAGGAGTTTCGAATCATGAGACCAGCTAATAGGAAAACCATAGCGGCCACCATGACCATAATTCCATTCATAGTTGTCAGCTACTTCAACGGTACCTGTTGCCACATCTACAATACTGATGTCGTTTTTCTCATCAATAAAGGCTAACTTTTTACTGTCTGGCGACCAATAGAGCGTGTATCCATAGCCCTTGTTCCTGGAAGTGATTTTTCTGGCTGCTTGTTCTGTTCGCATGGATTGGACATGGATCTCATACTCGCCTGATCTATCGCTCCAGTAAGCAACATGATCGCCATTTGGAGACCACGTTGGACTATGATCGTATGCTCCGGAAGTGCTGGTAATATTTTGGACAAATCCTTCTTTTACTGGCACATTAAACAATTCACCACGCGCCTCAAACACAATCCGACTCGCGCCGGGGGAGGCTGTCATGCCTCTTATTTGCTTGTCTACCTCAAGTCTTCTGGACATTTCCAGCGTCAAATCACTGATGACAGCTACTTCTATCTCCTTCGATTCCTCCGTAGCGAGATCCATAAGATGGAGGGCACCACCTACTTCAAAGACCAGATCTTTTGGACCAGCAGACAAGTAGGTGATATCAAAGTCTTTGAATTGTGTAACCTGATTAATCGATTCTGATCCGAGATCATAACTCCATACGTTCAACCGCAAATCATCGGCACGATCAGATAGGAAATAAATTTTATCACCTCCCCACGTGGGCTTGCCATCATTTGCCTCATTGTTTGTGATGTTTTTTGCCGTATTAGTTTCCAAATCAAATAAGATAACCTCAGAGGTTAATCCTCCACGGTATCTCTTAAAAGGGTAGGTCTCTGTGATTTTGGTAATGTAGGCCAGTTGCTTCCCATCCGCTGAATAGGTGGCGATCTCGCCATAAGGGATCGGTAATTTCTCCGGCATTCCGCCAGTTTTAGGAATTAGAAAAAGTTGGTTCACACGTCCGGATGGTATACCGGTCTCTCTTCGGGAAGCAAACAGAATTTTGTCACCGGAAGGATGCCATTCCACCATCCGATCTGCATGAGAGCCATAGGTCAATCGAACGGGAACTCCCCCTGTGACAGGCATTACGTACACATCGGGATTCCCTCGATATCTTGCCGTAAACGCAATTTCTTGGCCATCCGGAGAGAACTTTGGATAGGATTCCTCACCAGGAGAATTGGTGAGTTGAGTAGCCGTACCGCCATTTTTGTCGACCACCCAGATATCGCCACCATAAACGAAGCAAATTTGCGTTTCCGATACATCGACATAGCGCATCAGTTTCGCATTGATTTGACTGTATGAGCTTAAACTGAATAAGACAAGAAGTGAAGTGATGAGTAGTTTCATAATTTGAGTGTTATTTGACACATAAAAAAGCTGTTTGATTTATTCTAATGGTATTGAACATACCAGCGTTACACCAAGAGTACGCAACCAATACCTTACGATTGGCTATAAAAGGCTCTTACCATCCAACTCCGTAATCTTCACCGAAGTTGCTGCTGCCACCCCAAAAGCTTTTATTTTCCCAATCAAAGAAAATAGCGTTTATCGGACCGGAGGTACGCTCTCGGACTTGCAGCCTGTAACCCATTGCTCGAAGTTTCTTGCGCACGTAATCAGGTGTATCTTCCCGAATAAGTAGTCGACCGGGTTCAATCACATGCTGATCAAAGGAGCCGCGCATTTGATAGCTATTGATGTTGGCAGCTTCAGCAGCTTCCTGCACGTTCATGTCGAATTCGACCATGTTAAGAAAAAATTGCAACAGGTTCTGATCTTGAGAGTCACCTCCCTGAACAGCGAACGAAATGAATGGTTTCCCATCCTTCAGTGCCAACGTTGGTGTCAAGGTTGCTCTAGGCCGTTTGCCTGGCTCGATCACGTTGTAAGGGTTTTCACTTTCATCCAGAACGAAGCTTTGTGCCCGCTGACTTAAGCCGATGCCTGTATTTCCTGCTATCACAGCTGGAACCCAGCCACCGCTCGGCGTAATTGAAACAACCCAGCCTTCCTCATCGGCCGCTTGAATGGACGTGGTGCCAGAGTAAATAGCGGTTTCGGAGGGGAACTCAGAAGGAGTCTGTATTTCAGGTACGTAACCTACTTTTTTCATGTTCTCCTCATTGGACCAGCCGTCGATGTATTTGAGGAAAGGGTTTTCTCCCTCCTGGAATTTGTAAGGATCACCAGGTTTCACATCCGGATTATTCTTCTCCCAGTCTATTTCCTTCAATCGCTGTTCGGCGTATTCTTTTGACAATAGGCCGTCCATTGGCTCAACAGGTGGATAGTATGGATCTCCGTAGTAGAAATCACGGTCGGCAAATGCCAGGTTCATCACCTGGTACAATGCATGGATATAGTTGACCGAATTGTAGCCCATGGACTTGACGTCCAGCTTTTCGACCATGTTCAGAGATTGCAACATCACCGGGCTTTGTACCCATGAAGTGAGCTTGTACACATCAATACCCTTGTAGTTTGCTTTGACCGGCTCTTCAATGTACACTTGCCAATTGGCCAGGTCTTTTTTTGTGATCAAACCACCTTGTGCTTTTACACCTTTCACAAAATCATCTGCGATATCTCCTTTATAAAAGCGATCATATGCGGCATAAATAGCATCTTTTCTGCTCTTTCCTTTCTTCAAAGCGTTTTGCTCTGCTTCTACCAGTTTTGATAGTGTGTTGTACAGATCTGTCTGAACGAATATTTCACCTGGATTTGGTGCTTCAAACTCTTCACCAGCGTTTGTTAAAAACACTTTTGCCGAAGGTTCCCATTTCTTTATGTGTTCTTTGCTGCCTTCAATCCGATTGGCAGTTTGAGCTTCCATAGGATAGCCTTGGGCCATTTCCATCGCAGGAGCCAGTACATCTTTTAGACTCATTTTTCCATATTCTGCGAGCATGGTCATAAGTCCGCCAGGTGTTCCTGGTGTTACTGCGGCAAGTGGGCCATATTGTGGTGGATACTTATAGCCCTCTTCTTTATAGAATTCAGCTGTTGCGCCTGATGGAGCTACACCTAGCGCATTGATACCAATGACCTTGCCGGTTTTAGGATTATAGATGAGTGCCTGAGTTTCTCCGCCCCAGCTAAGAACATCCCACATCGTGCTCGTTGCTGCAAGCATGGCGCATGCCGCGTCAACTGCATTTCCGCCTTGACTAAAAATCATTGCTCCGGCAGTGGCGCCCAGTGGTTTACCGGTAATAGCCATCCAGTGTTTACCATGTAAAACCGGTTTTTGCGTGTTTTGGGCAGAAACAAGTAAAACCGAAAAAAAAGAAAGAATTAATGCTGATCGTTTCATAGAGCTGTAGGGTTAGGGAATACAAGTTAGGGATAATCTCTAAATTAGAGCAATGCTATATGATGCGAGTACACCCCAAGAATACATGGATGGTCTCGATGATGACTGGAGAAAAGAAAAGGTGCAGGAAGTCAGGGAGATGATACGCTCCAAGTCACCGGATATCCAGGAGGGGATCAACTACAAAATGCTGTGTTATCGAGATACACAGGGTGTGATTTTTCACCTCAATGCGCAAAAAAACTATGTGAGCCTGTACATCGGAAATGCCTCGAAAGTCGATACAGATGGTAGTTTACTCGCCGGGATCGATAGAGGTAAGGGGTGTCTTCGGTTCAAGAAATCTACTGATCTTTCCCAAACACAAATCGATCGCTTTATTTCAAAAACGATCGAAATGTGGAAAAATGGGAAAGACGTTTATTGTTAACAGTTCTAACTCGTCCGGGTGAACACATATTCTAATGCCTTAATTTCTGTTCTGGCTTCTGTGCGGTTATCGATCCAAAAGACCTCAATTACAAATTTGTCGTCCTCTTTAAATAACAGGTTATAGCCAAATTCTTTCTCAAAGCCCATTTTTTTCATCATCGGATCATTGTCTTTACCATACGTTTTTGCCGTGTATTCCTCTGAGGCAGGTCCGGTAGCAGAAACAAAGTATGTTCCGAAGCTGTCCATGCCCAACACCTGGTAAACTTCATTGCGGCGGTCAAAGCCGATAATGTAAATCCCTTCGATGTTTCCGGAGGCATTTTCGACCGCAAAATCCGCCTGTAGAAAGCGATCTCCAACAATGAGCTTAGTGCTGGAGGTTCCTGAATAGGTCTGTCCGCCCATCTGTAGTTCTACATCCCAACTGTCAACGTATTTGCTCAGTCGTTCGAGCTCGGGTCCTGGTCCTGAAATATCTTCTGTCATTACTTGCCGAGAAGTACCGATATTCCAGCAAAACAGGCACATCGTGAAAAAAAATGATTGTTTTAGACTCTTCATGATTTTTAGTCGTTTGGTGAATTAACTGCCGAAGGCAAGGGCAAGTAATGTATTTCTTACCAGGTTTTTTCAAGGTTCCTGATATTAGTTAATGAAAATCATACTTTAGGGTGAGTGATGGATTAGAATTTGAGAATAAGTCTTTTCATTAACCAGACTTGCGTCTCATCCAGGCCTCAAAAGTAACAACACCCAATTCTGGTTCTGGATCATGGGGAAGCATAGCGATGAACTCAAGTTCGTGACCGTCGGGATCCTTAAAATAGATCGAAATAGCGGGCATCCAGGCAAAAACCATGGGTTCCCGACTTGGCGTTGCCAGGAAATTATAGTGATCTAACCCCCTTTGCTCAAGATATTCTGTGGAGTGATTAAGCACATTTTCCACGGAACATCGAAACGCAAAATGCTGTGGTTCAATTTTCCCAGAACTTTCCCAGATTCCAAGCATTGCTTCTCCTCTCTTACCGATCCAGAAGAATGCTGCCTTTCTCTCTTTTTCATATTCGCCTAGCTCAAGACCTAAAAGGTCCTGGTAGAACTTCATTGATCTTTCAACCGATGATACTTTTATATGGGTTTCAAAGAGTCCTTCAATCATCGTGCGTGAAGTCTATGACCAACTGTTGGTGTTGCGGGAATTTTTGAAGGAGATCACCACGCCGGGCAAGGACAAAATCGTCAAAGTCAAACCCAGGGGCAACGGTACAACCGACAAGCGAAAAGTTGTTCGGTTCAGTTACTTTCGATGCAAAGTAGTGATTGCCAGGCACGGCAAGCTGAGGAGTTTGACCTTGGTCAAAGTCTCTTCCGATAATGTACGCTTGGTGTTCCCCATGCTGCGAAATAGTGTGTAATTCAACCGGAGAACCGTCATAAAAATGCCAGATCTCATCTTGGTTGATTTTGTGAAAAGCCGAAAAATTTCCTGAGATCAATAGAAAGTAGATGCAGGTTGAGTAGTTACGATTGCCTGAATATTTGTCTGGAAGATTTCCAAGCTCGATCTCTCCTGGGCTCCTGTACGTCTCCTTGAAATAGCCGCCTTCCGGGTGCGGTTTGAGGTCCAGCTTTTGAATAATTTCTTCGATTTGACGGTTCATATCAGATATTTTTCGTTGGTAAATGTTAAAGTAGTCATAACGTCACCCAAAACGTATGTTTCGATGGTTAGATTAAAAATGGTCAGGCAGGTCGTTTCCGTAACTCTTATACTTCTCTTACGACCGGAAGCTGGTCTGGGACAAACAGCAAGTGATTTTGATCAGCTCATAGACACTGCTGTTTCGCTATCCGAACGTGCATTGTACGATGCTAAATTTGAAGATGCGCTGCGATTCGTTGATGTTTCCTATTTTGAGCAATTTGAATCTTTTAGGGAAGGTCATAAAATTCAGCTTACCGTTCAAATTCATCGTGTGGAGGGATTTAGGAACTTACTTTTTCAACTTTCGTCAGATCGTGAAAGACAGCTCCAAGATTTGTATGCCTTGACTGCTGCCGCAGGTTCCCTGGATCGCAAGGATGTTGCTGCTGAGTATTATCTCTCTATGTCATCGGCACTTCGAGCTGCCGGAAGAAGTGACTCAAGTTTGGTTTTTGAGGAAAGATCGCTGGAATTGTTTCATGAGGCAAAGGACCACAAGAGGGTAGCTGAGATACGAGCTGGACAGATATCCAGGCGTCATATTGCTTTCCTAAATGCCGGGGAAACGGAGAAGATCCTTTCCCTTATCCCAGAGTATATGGAAGAAATCAGTTTTTCTTCGAATCACAGTAAATATGCACTTGCCTACAATACCAGACATTTGGCACAGATCCACCGTAGGCAAACCGGAAACCTTGTGGAGTCACTGAAGCTCTTTCAACAATCGTTGGAACTACGACAGGAGATTGGATTCAAACCCCTCATACCTGCTTCCTACTCCTCTATTGGAGATGTCTTTCTAGCTATGAACGATCATGAAAATGCCATTGAAGCTTACAAAGTATCTTGCGAATTAGCTGAAGAAATTGGTTTTGTTCGGTACCAGATCTACCCAAACATTCAAATTGGAGATATTTATTTTGAGCAGGATAACAGGCCGCAGGCAAGAAAGCACTATCAAAAGGCGCTTGATTATGCAACAAAGAACAACAATCAGAATGAAATGGACAGGGCCTCAGAGAAGATAGAATCTTTAGATTAAAGGAATCTAGTGATGTGGAAGAAAGATGGATTTGATTACGAACAGGATCATCAAGATTAGCAACAGGCCAGTTACGGTTCTCCTGCTAAAGTTCAAGACAGGTATTTTTCGAATTACTTCCTTGGCATAATGTTCTTTCAATTGTATCTCACCAATCCACTCATAGCCCACCTTACTGATGGTTCTAATGCACTTAGGTTGAGCAGGATCATCCTTTAATTCCTTCCTAAGTTTTGAAATGGCCTTTGTTAGTGCCTCATCTGCATATGTGTCGATGCTCCAAAAGCGATTAATTATTTCGGCTCTTCGAATTACCTCGGATCGATTTCGGATGAGAAACAAAAGTGTGTTGCTGATCAAGGGTTCTAGTTTGATTCTTCTTTTCGTCTGGAGATCTACCAACTGGTCTCTGTTGACATGAAATTCAAATCTTTCATTTATCAAAAAAGTTTTTTTGCGGTCATTCTTATGAGAGTTCATGTTTTCTTCAGGTTTTCATATCCAAAAATCCGGACCATTGCAATTGTAAACATGTCAATCCAATGGAACAGGCGTATCATGTACTTTTTATATCGGTTTTGGTATTTCCGGTGATTTTTTGTCTTTATAAAGTTTCCCGATCTTTTACCTCAATTAAAAAATTTCGTAGTCCATTTGACCGAGTTCAGGTACTAAATGTTTCGGTTCTTTATGCGCTTTCTTTTAATGTGATTTTTTTTTGGCAGGAACTCTTCCTGGCCCTGGGTAAAAAATGGCTTGGACTTAAAGCGTATTTGTATCACAACAATCACGGGTGGCAAGGAGATCATGAGTTGACCGCTCTCTTGCAGGGATCCGGCGCGATGGCGATCCTGCTGTTAGGTTTAATAATGTTTTTTCTGGACTGGAAATTGAAACAGGGACCTTCTTGGTGGCGACAATTTATTTTTTGGCTAGGGTTTCAGGGCATGGTTATGTCCCTCACCCAGTTCCAGATAGCCATGCTGGCAAAAGACACAGATACCGGTCAAGCACTGGTGTACCTTGGAGTTGAGAGCACTACAGGATTTTTCATATCTGTATCTGTGAGTTTGCTTTTGATCCTCTTCCTTCGCTACGCTAGCGCAAGACTCATTTTTGAAGTTGAAGGTAAAAATGGTGCTGCCAGATTTAAGACTCTCCTGAGATCGGTGGCGATGCCAGCCCTAGTTGGTATCGTGCTGATTATTCCGTTCCGTATCTTTCCCTGGCATCAAGTGGTTCTCCCAGTTATTCTGCTGATTATTTACCTGCCTTGGGTGCTAGCATTTGGTTGGATGGAGCCCCAAAGAAATGTTAGACCCCTTGAGGCACCCTCCTCCAAACTTGAATTTTGGCCCTTAGTTCTTCTCGTGATGCTACTCATCTTTTTCCAGGGTGTCTTATCAGACGGCCTGGTCATAGAATGAGACAATCACCACTTTCAATTTTCAGTTCGTTCCAAGACCAGTTTGTTTTGCAAATAGAGATACCTGGCATAGTTTCTCCACCTTTCTGAGGATAACTCAAAGGACTTTTTAAAGTTTTCAGTGGCCTTTTGCTGATCTCCAACTTTGAGATAGTACTCACCGAGGGCCAGGTAGGTCTGCCATTCCTCAGGCTTATCCTTCGTTCTTTTTGTCAAAATTTTAAGAGACTCTTTTTGATCTCCATAAAGCAGGATAGGTCGAAGACCATAATAGTAAACGTTAAAACCAGCTGCAGAATCAAGTGCTTCTTTTTTGAGTGTATTACCGTTCTTTTTATCACCCTTTAGGAGTAGCAGTTGAGCTTTTGCCATTTTATTATAGAAGGTGGCCTCTGCTTCAATAGACTTATCGATCCACTTCAGCGCTTCGTCAACATTTGCGGAGTCTTTTTGTATGGTGCTTATGGCCAGTGACTGGTAGTCATTTGAGGTTTTTTCCTCTTTCGCGACCAGAGTTTCAATTTTGTTGCCAGCAGCATCTGTATTTACATTGAAGCTAGCTCCTGAGGTCTCCCACCGAAGCTCGACATCTACTGATTCATTCTTGGGATTTGTGAAGCTGTAACTGAGCCATTCCTGATGTGGCATTGATTCGACTGGTACGGTGATTCTTAAGACGTCATTGTCTGGATCATAGTTGAAGCTGCCCCAGGTCTTCCCGGAAGAGAATACCATTGTCCATTCCTTTTCTGATACAAGCACTACAAAGCCATAGGAGCCAGCTGGAAGGGATTTTCCTTCGATTTCAACATCGTGGGAAAATTCAATTGTAGTTCGCCGATTGGCACCAGCTCGCCACGGGTATTCTTTTCCATCAACTACGAAATCAAATGGTACAATTCCTCCGAAGATCTTTCGACCTTGAACAGAGGGACTGTGATAAGTTATGGTGATATCTGAGTTGCCAATGTTTGCGGTGGTCACTCTTTTTTGACTAACTAGTGTGGCTGCTCCCACATCCTGAGCTCTTAGTGAGAAAAATGCTGGAATTGAGAGAAGTGCGAATAAGATTTTCTTTGAGATCATTTGCCTTAATGTTTTGAATTATCAATGCAATAAATCTGGAAAGAATTATATCGGCAGCCCTCTTAAACGAAATTCAATACCGTTCAAGCACGTTCATGGTCGACTACTGGACCTTTTCTAAAACAATCGGAGAGTTGAAGTATTTGACAATTTGATCGAAGTAGTACTTGATTCTGGAATACTCGCCGGGTTGGTAGATGTCCTTTTTAAAGGTGATTTTTCCTTTACAAGTCACCGTGTTGTCTTTGGTCGTGGCGCTGAATTTGATTTCTGCCAGGTCGTTGTTTAGACTATAAGCTTCAGGAACGACAGTCACCTTATAGGTATCGTCGATGGTTAAGGTTGAATTGTACTCCGTATTTGACCGGTATACCATGTCAACAGGATAATTTCTTTTTTTTGCAGTCAGAAGATTGGTGTTCTGAGCAATTCCGATGAAAGGCTGAACGAGAATTTGTTCCCCGACATCTTCCAATTCTAATGTTCCATCGATTCCCACGATATATTGCTTGTCTGGATTATCGTAGTTACGTGTTTTAATCGAAGTGATTTCATCGAAAGAAGTTCCCAATAGTTGAGCAAGTGAGCTTTGGTTGTCTTTGTATTTCTTTCTTAAATGAAAGGCTTTGTAGTCTGTTGTAATCCTAAGCAAAGATCCGGTCGCATTTTCATCTTCTAATTTGATCGTGATATTATTGATTTCATTGGAAATGACGGAGTGTGATAAATCCACCCATTGTTCATCATTATCTTTAATGATTAACCCTTGGTCATTGAAACACCGGGTGGGTATTCTGTCAAAGGGCAGCAAATCTTCAGTGGCGTCCAGAAGAACACCAGCCTGGCCCACTTTTGCGTAACCAATGGTGTAGTTAAAAAATTGTTCGAAGGGGTAGTCCCGCTTTATTTTTCCATGATCTCGTGTGCTTAAGAAGACCGGAAAAGCTTCTATCCCTGCGTTCCTTAACATTCCAACTAGTAGAAGATTTATTTCCGTGGTATTCCCCGATTTGGTTGTGAGTAGGCTCTTCGCATTTTGCCTGGTAAATCGCAGTTGATACCCATTCCATGTGAATTCCTTTTTTACAAAATCGGTGATTTTTTTGATTTTCTCCACGGGTGCCTGGCCTCCCAGATTTAGTCCCTGTACCATTGCACCAGACTGCTTCGTGACTTGTTTTAAAAATTTTCCATAGGACTGATATTTAAGGAGATCGTCTATCAGTTTTGGGTAAGTGGTTAGAATTTGCTGCGTGCTTCCGTTCAAAGAATTGACCTGCGAAAGCTGAAAATCAATCTTCATGATGTAATCATCAATTGAGGTGATGAAGTCCTCGCTCTCAAAAGCTGGAACATTGTACATACCGTATTGGAAGACATTTTCCTTTAGCTCGATTTGAGAATGACTTGAGCCGAGAGTGGTAAATTTCCTTTGAAAGTTCTTACTCTTCCCAAATCGCGACATGCCTTGTGCTATAAAGACATAATCATAAAACGGGATAATTGCCACCTCATATTCGCTGGATAATGTTGGTATTCTGCTCTGAAACTCCCAATCTGGCAGATTTGTGAGAAACGGTGTTTCATGAATGTATTGAAATTCAACGATAGTTCCTTCTTTCACTTTTGGGAATGCAAATTTCAGCTGCGACCACAAATCAGTTACCTTTTCCTTGAACACATCGGCAGGATCCAATTTGGTCTTTATAATTTTACCATCTTCAAGGTTGTAACTATAAGCTTGTATATTATAAACACGTTCAGTTTTGCCATATCCATCTGTGTAGTAAGGGATTGATACATTTGCCCATTCATAACCCGATTTTTTTAAAATTTTGATTCGCTTGGTTCTTGTGAAGCGAATGTTGTAACCTCCATCTTCGTAAAAAGCGGTCACACCTCGATCAAAGAGGACGATGGCCTCAGCATCAGGAAACTTTTCATTTTTCTTGGAAAAAAGCTCTAGAGACACGTTTCCAAATTCCGGATCTTGGCACAGAGAGGAAAACCAAAAGCAAACAAGGGAGGTGAACGCGATCAACTTTTTCATGGAATGATCTTAAGGTAAGTGCGACTAAATTACCTCTTTTTGATTTAAGCTAATACTTCACCCTAATCTTCCAAGATGGTAATGATAATGTCAAATTTGTACGTGAGTACAATTTGCCGTGATGTCCCAGCCACTGCCGAAAATGCTACGTTGGAAAATTCTGAATTACTTCAGATTCTTTGATTATTGTCCAACTGGAAGATACTGAAATAAATTCAGCATGACCTGACGAGAACAATCCTCTCTAGGTATTACAGCAACTCGAGAATACTTGTACTAGCTTGATCTTGTAAGGAGAATGATGCCACTTCACCAGCACCAACGAATCGATATCTCAGTCCAACAAGGCGACCCATTGTTTCGAAATATTCACCCTCATACACTAGGTTCGAGTTTATCGACACGGCGATTTTTTTGTTACGAACTTTGATTTCCAAATCAGTATACTTGGAAAGATCTGTTCCAAATGCAGTCAGATCATGTTCTTTCCCGCTGAAGTAGAGGTCATTAAGCATCAGGTTATTGTCTGAGCTACATCCAATGTTTGAAAATGGAACAATCATAGCACCGTCCGTGGCTAAAATGTAAATCCTAGCTGCTTGGCATACTGCCCACTTCTCGCTCCAGGATATCTTGATGGTGGAGTTCAACGTAAAGTTGTCTCCAGAGATACTGCCCAAATCACTTACGTAATGATAAGTTGATGATATGGGCTCCTTAAGCTCACTGATTTCTTTTATCAACGCTTCGGAACAAGTCAGTTGATCCTGATCTGGACTTTCAGGTGAAAAGTATTTGGGAACAGGCCGATAGTCGACGGTGCCAATCCAACCATCACTTTGGAGATAGAGATCATGTTCCTTCACAGATTGACCGTCAATCAATAATTTGGCTTTAAAATACCCCGGGAAATAGTAAATCCCTGTCGCTTGCGTTTGGTCTCTCCTAATTTTAAAGGTCTTGGTAGGATCCCAGTATTGTTGGATACGTAGGCTGTCAGACCTCACATTTTTGAGGTCAAAATTGAAAACCACGGAGTTCGGGAAGGTGTTAGTAACCGGTCGACTTGAAAATGGAATCGCAGCAAGAACTTCGGGATCGTCCACTCGCTTGTTGCCAACCAACACAATCATTATCAACGCGATAAAGAATCCCGCAGTAACGTAGAGCGATTTTCTTGGAATGTTTGTTGGTAGTCGCGGTTTTCTTTTTTTTGATTTAAGCTTGAATTCTCGCCAGTTCTCATAATCGATGAATTGAGCTAGCGTGTCCAATGTACTGATGCTTGGAGCTCCCTCGTGGTTCACAGCGCCCCAAAAGCGCTTCAAAGTGGCGGCACTAAGCATCACATTACACTTTTGAAATATTTGATCGCTTAGCTCTGTGTACATCGAGCTGTGCCATCCGGATGCTTTGCCCCAACCCAGGTGCTTCTCCAGGTGCTCCCGCAATCTTAGAACCTCTTTACTTTCAGTTGAATCTTTCGAAGACATGATACATCAAAGGTGCTCAATTATCGAATGGTGAACAATGTTGAACGAATTTGAATCAACATGTTGTAAAGTCCGAGCTTCATGTTGAGCACAATGCTCGTAAGTATGCAAAGTTGACAGCGAGCGCCGGAAACGAAAAAACTTAAGACACAAAAATGAAAAAACTACTAATCTATATAAATGCTATAGGGTCTATCATCAGTCTGCAGGCACAGGAAATCATTCCAATTGATACTAACAATTGGGAAATCCGCGGATCCTACCTATTTGAGAATTACAAGGGAAAGGATGCGATCTACCTCAAGGCTGGAAGTATGACCCTTAAAGACACAAAGTTCCTGAATGGCACCATCGAATACGATATCTTCCTCAAAGAGACGCCGGCTTTTCCTGGCGTATATTTCAGGGTAGACGGACAAAATGCAGAGCAATTCTATGTCAGGCCGCATCAATCTGGCAATCCCGACGCGAATCAGGCAGCTCCCAGGATAAATGGTATTAGCCCATGGCAACTCTATTTTGGACCGAGGTATTCTTTCCCATATAAATATCAATATGATGATTGGACGCATGTGAAAATCGTGGTAAACAATGATAAAGCACAGGTTTACCTGGACTATTCTGAGAAGCCAAACCTCTCCTGGAATCTTTTTCATGAGCCAGTGGAGGGTGATGTGGTCTTAAGTGGAGGAGGTGCAAGTGCGATGCATATTGCGGAGGTTCGGATTGATAAAGATTCATATGAACTTATGGACTTTGAGCCGATTGAAAGAGAGCCAATCGAAGGTGTAATTTCTGAATGGGAAATTTCGGACATGTTTGAGGAGGAAGCCTTAGTGGATCCTAACAAGCTTAAACCCATAATAGAAGGTAGAAAATGGGGTAGAAAAATACAGGTTGAGGAAGGAGTCGCAGCAAATATTTCAAGACAGCAGCAATTATTTGGCGAAGAACCTGGAAATACCGTTTTTGCCAAAATCATAATTAACTCGAATAGGGATCAAGTCAAGCTTTTTGACTTTGGTTATAGTGACCGAGTAGTTGCCATTCTGAACGGACAAGCGATCTATCGCGGAAACAATAGGTGGAGATCAAGGGACTATCGCTACTTGGGAACCATAGGCTTGTTTGACTCCATCTATCTCAATTTAAAAAAAGGCGACAACACTCTACTCATGGCGGTCTCGGAAGATTTCGGAGGTTGGTTAATCACAGGGAGGTTTGCTGATAGCAAAGGGTTAAAAGTGAGATAGTCAGAAATATAATCTCATAATTGTTGTTTACAGGGTGCGGCTTAGTTGTATGAGTTTTGTAGCCGCCCCTGTTTCTTTTTAATTCCAAGACACGAAAACGAAGGCAGGTTCATTAATTTTCTATCATGAAAAAAGTCCTGGTAGATATTGTTCCTGTGCTCGTTGGTATTTTGTTGGCACTCTTCATTAGCAATTGGCAGCAGTCTAAATCTGAGGAAGACTACATAAACAACTCTATTCAAGCGATAATCAAAGAGAATCAATCCAACATTGCCGAGTTAAGCAATTCGCTAAATAGACAAAGAGGATTTCTCGACACATTGAGAAAGTATAATACCGACGACTACTCACTTTATGATATTGTTCAGCAGGCGAAAGGTCTCAACACACCCGACCTAAAATCCACCACATGGAAATTTTTAGTTCAGGATTCTAAGCACACGCTGGTAGATTACGAATTCATCAATAGGCTTGCGGAGATTGAAAAGTATGAGATGCTGATTAACAGGCACAATGAAAAAGTGCTGGACATGTTCTATCAGCCAGCTTTTTTCAATGACCCGGAACTAAAAAGAGTGTGCGATTTGATGCTCCAGGACATGATGAACATTGAGCGAGACTTAAGGAAGGTTCTTGAAGAGTTCATCGCTTATGCCAAGAAAGAGTGAAAAAAGAAAAGGGCAACTCCTTGAGCTGCCCTTGAATTGTTCCCGTCTCTAGCCTGGATCGGGAAGCCGCCTTAGTTTGCCTTTACAATTCTTTTGTGGATCTTTTGACCATTACCAAGTACTTCCAATAGGTATATACCATTAATGACGCTTCTAAGGTCCAATTTTCCCGCTGGAGAAAGATCTTGTGTAATTAATTTTCCTTGTGAATCGAATAGGCGTACTGAAATCGAGCTGTTACTTTCGATGATTAAGAAGTCTTTGACCGGATTTGGATAGAATTTCACCTCTATCAAATCGTCTCTAACTGCTAGCGCAGATTCCTCAGCAACTTCAAAAGTGGTTGAGGCACTTGCTGAGTTATAGTTCTCATTTCCTTCCTGACTTACTGTTACTGTTACAGTTCCTGCCGTACCATCCAGGGACAGCAGCGTTCCGTTGATTGAAGCAGGTCCACTCACTTCATATGTAAGCTCCAGCCCGGAACTTGTGGTAGCAACAATGTCAAAAGGATTGTTGGTTGTCAATTTGTCATCAATTGCTTCAATCGTAATCGATTGATCAGCTTTCGCAATGTCAAAACTTTGTGTCACCTCGGCTGCCGGATTGAAATCATTATCTCCAGACTGGTTAGCTGCGATAGTTACTGAACCGGCTCCATTGATTGTGACAGTAGTGCCATCCAGGGAAACTGGTCCACTCACTACTGTAAACCGGACGGTCAGACCTGAAGAGGAAGACGCAACCAGATCGAAAGGAGCATCACCAAAAGTTCTGTCTTCAACCGTTTCAAACGTAATGGTTTGATCAGATTTTGCGGGGTCTGAAACAATAAAGGATGTACTAGCAGAAGCCGCGTTGTAATTATCGTTGCCTGATTGGCTAACGGTCACTGTCACAGTTCCCGATGTGCCATCAAGAGTGATGGTAGTTCCTAAGATTGAAGCCGGTCCTGACAGGTCATACGTGAGTTCCAATCCAGAATTCACAGTAGCTGATACATCGAATGAGTTATCAGTGGTGAGTTTGTCTGCGATCGGATCAATCGTAATTTGTTGGTCTGCTTTTGCTATGTCGAAACTCTGGGTTACTTCTTCCGCAGCATTGAAATCGTTATCTCCCGCTTGATTAGCAGCGATTGTGGCTGTACCAGCTCCCGTAATTGTAACGGTGGTACCGTCAATCGAGATTGGCCCCTCTACTACAGTAAGAGCTACTGCCAACCCGGACGATGCTGAGACAGTTAAATCAAAGGACTCATCACCGAAAACCTTATCTGTAATTGCGTCGAAAGTAATTGTTTGATCAGATTTCCCTTCAGCCTCGGTCGTAAAATCCCAGTCGTCTTTTGTGTGACCCACGTAGGGATTTCCGCTTAGGTCTTCAAATAACCCATCAGGGATTTCGAGATAAAAGCGGGTGGAGGCATTAAGTGTACTATTGTTTAATGTGCCGGTCGAATTGAAATCGATGGTTGCAGCATTTCCCGAAGTGGTTATGTGTGTACTATGCGGAGCGTTCGCTGTTATGCCGTCAGTGTCATAAACCATCAACCTTGCGGTACCGCTCCCTATTTGAACATCCTCGTTAAAGTCTATGGTAAACGACCAATTGGTCCTGGAAACATTGGTGGCGTTGTCTGCTGGTGTCAACGTTACAATCTGCGGCGCCTCGGTATCATGAACAATCGTAGTGAAAGTCCAGTCCGAAGGATCTGAAAATCCGGTGAAGAAGTTGTTGTCAAGGTCAGCTATTATTGCGTCTGCGAGGAAAATACGATAAGTCGTGCCTGATTCAAACTCATTGTGTGGGACAGTCAGCTTGTTTCCACCTATCAGATCACTTGTTATTGGAACGACCTCAAAGTTGCCACCTGGTGTAGTCACACGTTGGATTATCATCTGCTTTGTGGCGCCGCTTACAGCCAGCATTATTTCTTCGTCAAATGTGAGCGACAATTCTACATCCAAAGCCACATCTGTTGCCTGATCCTCGGGAGATCGTAGCGTTACAAGCGGAGGGTCTGGAGCTGTGGCGCTGGTGGTGAAGTTCCAATCGTCTTTGTTGGCTGAGGATATTCCTGCAAAAGAATTTCCTGCCAAATCCTTGATGGCGCTTGAAGGTATGCTTATCCAGTATTGGACACTTGTCATCAAGTTAAGCGGTGCGTTAATGGTGAGTGTATTTCCACTTACCTGCACCACGGGATCATTTACATCGACGGATTGATTTTGGCTGTTGTTACTGTAGAAGTGGAACCCGATTGAGCCACTTCCTATTTGAATATCCTCGTCAAATGTCAGCATAAAATCAGTGTCTACAGCTACGTCTGTTTGGTCGTCTGCTGGTACCAGTGAAACGATTGAAGGGGGAGTGACATCTGGCTCTTGTTGCGTGGTGAAATCCCAGTCATCCAATGAAAAGAGACCACCAAACAGATTTCCGGCGGCATCTTCGAACGCATCGTCCTCGATTTGAACGAAGGCATGAAAATCAAAATCAAAATTGCTGGCCGGATCGATTGTAATCGTGGTTGTTCCTGAACCACTAACCTGACCAGAAGTTACTTCGATCGTTTCGTACGGTGCAAGTCCGGGAAGATCGTAGGTTCTTAGAAGAATGTTTCCACCACTGCGAACATGAACAGGTTCATCAAAAGTGATGACGAGATTGGTAGTCACATCTACATCCGTAGCATTGTCAGGCGGGCTCAAAGATACGATTGAGGGTGGTGTAGTATCGGGTTCCTCCATTGTTGTTATGACCCATTCGGAGTCGCCAACAATATCAGCAGCAGCATTTTCCACCAGGTCCTCAACTGCGTTGGTAATTTCGAAATAAATTTCTGTTTCGTACGGGAGATCAATTGGTATATCATACGTAACCACATTGCCGCTAACAGAAGCGCCACCAGGAAAAAACCAGTTTGGCCCAATTTGCTCACCAGTAGACTTATTGAACATTTTGAATGTTCCGGCTCCAGTCAGTTGAACATCTTCATCATAGGTCAGTAGTAAGTCTGCGGTGACATCAACATCCACAGAACCACTGGAAGGACTCAAGGAGGTGATTGAGGGCGGAATCTTTTCTTTTTCGGTTGTGATAAACCAGTTGGTGTTCCCAGTGACATCCTGTGCAGCATTTCCCCACACGTCTTCTATCGCATTCGTTATTTCAAAATAGATCTCAGTAGTAACCGGCAGATCAATTGGAATATCATAGGTAACAATATTGCCACTAACAGAAGCACCACCTGGGAAGAACCAGTTTGGTCCAATTTGCTCGTCAGTAGACTTATTGAACATTTTAAACGTTCCACCGCCTGTCAGTACCACGTCCTCATCGTAAGTGAGGATGAGATCAGTAGTTATGTCCACATCCACCGAGCCGCTGGCGGGGTTTAGTGAAGTGACGTTTGGAGGAATCAATTCCCCTTCGGTCGTTATAAACCAATCGGAATTTCCGATGATATCAACTGCAGGGTTCCCCCAGACATCTTCGATCGCTCCTGTTATTTCAAAATAGATTTCGGTGCCGTAGGGCAGATCGATTGGAATATCGAATGTGACCATATTATCACTAACTGATGCTAAAGTGGGGAAAAACCAGTTGATCCCGATTTGCTCGTCGTTAGACTTGTTGAACATTTTAAATGTGCCACCACCTGTCAATACTACATCTTCATCATAAGCGAGCACGAGATCCGTGGTTATGTCCACATCGACTGATCCACTGGCTGGACTTAGGGATGTAACACCAGGAGGAACCAACTCACCTTCCGTGTTGATGACCCACGAATCCGTACCGGTGATGTTTTCTGCATTGTTCCCAGCTAGATCTTCAATTGCGCCTTGGATTCTGAAATAGATTTCTGTACCATAAGGAAGGTCCATAGGTATGTCATAAGTCACCTCATTCCCATCGACTGTTGCTCCCGCCGGAAAGAACCAAACGGCTCCAATCTGCTCTCCGGTGGTTTTGTTGAACATGGTGAAGTCACCGCTACCAGTAAGCTGCACATCTTCATCGAATGTCATTACGAGATCTGCATCGATGGATACATCCGTTGCGTTGTTTGTTGGGTTCAATGAGAGAACAGAAGGTGGTGTGAAGTCGCCAGTTGTGAAATTCCACTCCGTATTGGAAGCAAACCCTGCAAACAAGTTGTCGGAAAGGTCCGAAAGTGCACCATTTGGCATCCAAATCCAGTATTCCGTACTTTCACTTAGCGATGGATGTGGAATCGTGATTTGATTTCCTGAGATCATATCAGATGTGAGGAACACCTCTTCTTCAATTACATCGTCACTCACCCTTCGAATCCATATATGCTTGGTTGTTCCACCAATCGCCAGCTTGACATCCTCATCGAAGGTGATTACCAATAATTCGTCAACTTCTGCATCAGTCGCATCATCTTCAGGGCTTAAAGTGACGACCGTAGGAGGTGTCACATCTGGCGGAGGAACGGTAATGAAATTCCAATCATCCTTGGAATGTCCGGTGTAAGCATTTCCTGAAAGATCTTCAAAAACCCCATCCTCTATTTCTATGTAGTACTGTGTCAATTCATCGAGCTCAAACGACCCGAGACTACTAAGAGCATTGAAATCGATCGTGGCTGTATTATCAACGATTGTCACATGTTGTCCCAAATTAGCTGCCGTTTGCTTTACATCATTATCATAGCGTCTGAGGTTAATAAAGCCACTACCTGCCTGAACATCTTCATTGAAATCGACGGTATATACCCAGTTTGTAGTTGAAATTTCTGTTGCATCATCGTTCGGGTTCAGGATCGAGATTGTGGGCGCGGTTATGTCTTCTGTGGTGAAGGTGAAATCAAAAGCTGGCGCACTGTTAGCGGCTGCATCGATCGCCGCTCCATGCCAAAAGAAAACGTCATATTCTGTTTCAGATACAAGATCATTTGTGGGATCAACCGTCATGGTGTTTCCACTCACCACTATTCTCGACATATCTGAAAACACCTCAACAAGACTTCCCGCTGAGGTTAATAACCTTATCTGGTTACTCCCCGAAACGTTACCGATGATATCCTCATCAAATGTCAGAACTATATCTGTGTCGATGGCAACACCTGTTTCCTCATCATCGGGAGAGGAGGAGACGAATGCAGGCCCTGTGTTATCTGGTGTTGAAAAATTCCAAGTCGTGTTGTCAGCAATACCTGCGAAGAAGTTGTCAAAGCCATCATCGTCTTTGACTGCATCAGCATCGATCTGAATGTAGTAGTTGGCTCCATCCAGCAAATCATTAGTAGGATCAATAGTGATATCGTTAAAACCAACCGTTATTCTGGAGAAATTTTCCGTAGCAGAATACGTTTCAACTACCTCATCATTTTCATTATACAATGTGATATTTCCGCTTCCCAATTCGATGCTTTCATCAAAATCGACAACGATGTTTGTTGTGAGCAAAACATTGTCATTGTCATCGGGAGGAAAAAGTGTGGTAATACTAGGTGCGGTTATATCCTCTGTTACAAAATTCCACGTGTCTTTGTGAGAGGTAGAAAAGGTGCTGTTTTGTGCGTCCTGAAAAACTGCATTAGCAATGTCAATATACGAATGCTGTCCTTCATCGAGTCCACCTACATTTGCAAAGCTTATGCTTCCCTCATTGTCATTTACGGTCACGTCATCAGAGGGCAAGAGAATGGTTGTTCTAATTTGCCCCGTCTCATAATTCCGTAACCGGATTGTTCCGCTCGAGCTGAGTATTAATTCATTGTTGGTCTTGAATGTGAAAACCTGGTCGACTGGTACATCTGTGGCACCATTTACAGGCGTAAATTCAGTGATGGCTAAGGGTCCAATTGTCGTGAAGCGCCATTCATTTTCATCCGAAATAGCCGCTATCCCATTTCCATCTGCATCGAAGATGATTGGGTTATCGGAAGCATCAAGGTTGTCAATAAGAATGTAATGTTCCTTTTCACTTTGCAAGGTCATGTGATTGAGAATATCCAATGTCACCGTCAGATTATCTGAACTAATGGAGATTACCCCTGGATCCCCGATATCATAGACGAGCTGATCACCGGTAGGCTCATCTCGATACAGTGAAATTCTGTCATTGGTGTTTCCAAGGTAAACGGGCTCGTCGAATGTCATGGTGAAGTCAACATCAAGTCCACCTCTAGGTACATGTGTTTCGCTGTTGGCCGGTGATAGGGAAACCAAGTCAGGTCCATTCGCATCATTTGCTCGAGTAGCGAATGTCCAGGTGGTATTGTCATCAATTGGCTCAGATCCATTAGAAGCATCCGCAATGTCAACAAACAGGCCCTCAACCATTTGAACGTAGTACGATTCATCAGAATCCAGCAAGTAGTTGATGGTGAATTCGGCAGTAGCTCCATTGATGCTAATTGTGCTGTTCTTATTGAAGAAGGCTACTTGCTGATCCAATGAATTGTAGACTCGTAAAGCAGGTATCGTTGAGGTTGTTAGAGCGATGTCTCTATCAAAAGTTACTTCAAGTGATATGAAAGCAGGAGCCAAATCGCTGGTCGTGGGTGTGAAGGATACAATTTGTGGCCTGTTATCTTCAACCGTAAACCGCCAGCTTGTGTTATCTTGAATACCTGCCCAATCGTCGGAGGTTAGATCACTCCTAAGGTAACCATCTGATACATTGATGTAAAGTTCTTCACCTTGAGGGAAATCCGATGTGAAATCGAATGTGATATTGGGGCCATCAATGGTCATGAAAGACCCATTGAAATTGTTAAGCTGCGCAATTATGTTATCGTCACTGGCCCTAAAAACCTGAATGTTACCTGCGCCAATATCCGCATCATGTGAGAATGTTAACGTGACTTGGGAATCTTTGGAAGCATCCAATGCCTTATCAGCAGGATCCAGAGAAATCAACTCAAAAGGGACTATTTCAGTGGTGAAGCTCCAGTCTCCCGAGCCGTTACCGGGAAATACATTTCCCAGAAGGTCAGCAAAACAGGTATTGCAGATTAACACATACATTTCCGTGCCATATGGAATGCTGATGTTGTTTATCTGGATATCTTCTGTTGTACCCTCCTCACCATCTGCTTGAACATCTCCTCCCGTCACAGAAATGGATTGAATCAACGCATCATCTGCTGTTGCTCTAATTTCAATGTTACCGGTTCCCAGCACGACAGATTCGTCAAAGGAAAAGTATAAGCCGTCCTCTTCAATATCGCCTAGCGAGACATTAGTTGCATCGTCTGCCGGTCCCGTGCTCGTGATTACCGGTGGATCAGACTCGTCGTCCTGAGTTGTGAAGGGCCAGGCAGTAGGGGCTGTAAATCCTTCGTGCTCATTTCCAAAAATGTCAGTGACCATGCCTTCGGGGACAGTTAGATAGTAGTCTGTCCCAGCATTTAAAAAGGAACTTCTAGTCCATACAAGTTCATTGCCATTTACAGTAATTGAAGCGTCATCAACATCCACACTTTCCACCAAACCGGTATCATCATACAAGCTGATGGAGCCGGTTCCCTTGATAATATCTTCGTCAAATTGCATAACAAATTCCACGTTTACCAAGACTCCTGTTGCACTTATTGAAGGAGTTCTCGAGGTAATTTCCGGCTCAATGGTGTCCTCGGTGGTGATCGTCCAGAATCCACTGCCTAAACTAAAACCGGCGAAACCGTTCCCACTTGGATCTTCAAAAAAACCAGTGGGAATGGTGATTTCATATTCAGAGTCATCCTCTAAAGGTGTCCCATTAAGGGAGCCGTCATGATTGAAATCTATGGTTACAGTAGCACCACTGATGGAAATTCCCGATGAGCCAACAAACAATGAAGCTTGATCAAAACCCATGTTATCCCAAATAGCAATTGGGTGTGTGACGGTGAGATCTACCTGAACGTCTTCATCGAACGTGATTTCGAAGGTCCATTGATCAGCGGGTATCTGAATGGCATCATCAGCGGGGTTTAAGGTTACTACTGAAGGAGGTGTCACGTCCTGTGCTTGACTGACCCCTGCCAACAACATAGCAAGCATAAAGATGATAGCTTCTATAAACCATAACCTTTTCCTCAACTGTCTGTGTTCATAATCCTTAGGGTAGCGTGTGTTCATGGCTTTGCGATTTTTTTGTTCGACTCTTAGTAGAGATGAACCGGGAATGGTTAACAGTGCATGAAAATTTTTTTTGGATCTGTTGTTAACTATTTTGGATGAACAAACACTAAGCAGTGAGTGAGGACAAGGAACATGAGTTGATTTCGAGACTGAAGGAAGGAAATGAAAATGCTTTTAGAAAGCTCTACAATCTTTTCTACAAGTCTTGCAGACAGTGGGTAAGAAACCACTTTGACGCTGATAGCGACAGATTTGAGGATGTCTATCAGGACTCAATGATTGTTCTTTACGAAGCAGCACTCGATGGTAAGCTGGATCATTTATCCTGCTCGTTGAAAACATACCTGTTTGCAATTTGTCGAAACCAAATGCTACGACAATTCAGACTACAAAAACGGCAGGATGAAAAGGTGGAAGAAGTTGCTGTTTACCAGCGAGAGTGGCTGGAGCCTGAAGAGTCTGATCAGGAGAGCGTAGAGTTGGTTAAGATGACCATTCAGGAGACTGAGGAGCCGTGCAGATCGATTCTGACGCTATTCTACTACGATGGCCGAAGCATTGACGAGATTGCTGCTTCACTTGGATATTCGAACAAGAATGTGGTGAAGGTACAGAAATCTAGATGTCTTGGGTATTTAAAAGAAAAGTTATGGAAGACGAAGAGCTAATCAGAAAGTACATCAGAAACCAATGTTCTGATGACGAGCGACAGCAAGTGCAGAAGCGTCTCGAGTCAGACAACTCCTTTAAAACATTGCTAGAGGAAGAAAGAATAGTGACAGTCGGAATTGGCTTAGCTGAACGTGAACGATTGAAGCAATCACTTAAAAAAGAAAGGGGGAACAAAAGCTATTGGTATGCTGCAGCAGCTATTGTGCCGCTCTTGATTTTAAGCTACCTGTTTATTAAGACAGATAAAGACTACAAACAACTTTACGCAGATAATTACGAGGTGTATGGCGTCTACGAATTTGGTCAGGAAAGGGGAGGGGAAGATTCAGATGAGCTAGAAATTTCAGCGTTTGGCGCGTACAAAAATGGACAATTTCAAAAAGCGTTTGATGAACTTGAGAAGCTTTATGACAAATACGGAAAGGATGGATATTTGCTCTATCAGGCAGTATGTCTTATCGAGTTGGATCGAGCAAAAGAGGTCGTTACCAAAGTAGATAGAATAGCGGAAGGATCAAATTATTATCAAATTGGACAATGGTATAAGGCTCTGTCGCTATTGAACCAGGAAAGAATTGAGGAATGCAGAGAAGTGCTTTCTGCTTTGAGTAAGGAATCCGGAGGACTAGGAAATAGAGCAACTCAGTTGCTTGATCAGCTCTGATTCTTTTTGCGACGTAGGAATCCAATGATTATAAAAATCAGTACAGCTAACCAGAGCCAATTTCCAAACCACTTTGACTCAAACTCCAATGGTTCAGGATTCCCAGAAAAAACAAATCCGGCCCAATAGTACGGGTGTGCCTTGACCGGATCAGCATTTCTGACATAGCTCAGCTTTGCTTCTCTAAGCGCCTCATCCTTTCTCATCCCGCTTTTGAGATTTTTATAAAACTGAGTCATTAGCTCAGCGGTCGACTCATCGTTGACCGGCCATAAACTCATGACGATGTTTTGACATCCGGCGAAGGTGAAAGCCTTCGCAAGACTCTGAATTCCCTCTCCCTTTTGGAGTTTGCCAACTCCCGTGTTGCAGGCACTCAAAGTGACCAACTGAGCCTTGAAATTCTGGTTATAAAGCTCATATGCATAGATAGAACTGTCTCTATCATTCGATAAATACAATTCGGAACTCCCGGGTGAACTGTGACTTACCTCAGCATGAGTGGCGAGGTGTATTATATCTGCCTGGCTCATTTTTTTCAGCATTGAAGCTTTTGAAAGTGTATTGATGTTCTCGCCACCGATGATCTCCCCAATCTGGCTCACTTCTTTTATCGAGCTGTACAGAGGCACTAAATTCTTTTTTTCACGGCTTGCGGATGCCACCAGTTGGTCTTCAGGGCTGAGTTCTGGCGCGAAGAGAGAAGCAGCTTGCACTTTTCCGGATTCTCGCTTGCTCAACATCATAGAGGCGGAAGGATAATACCTAATGTTATAACCTTCTATCATTGAGATTCCCTGTTCGTTTTTCAGCAATTCAAAAGGTAATGAAAATAGCTCGTTGTTTGGAACGATCGCAATCTTCTGGCCCGCGATTTCATTCTCCATAGAACTGAGTCCAAGGATTTGATAAAGCTCCCTTGATTCCTGATCCACATCTGCTCGTGATTTAACACCATTAATGAAGGTCTGGACTTTTGAACTCAGCTCAATAGAACTACCTCGCAACATTTTGAGTTTGTCTTTTGTGATCAAGAGTGAGATTACAACCGATTCTGGCTGTGCATAATTGGTCACATTGGTCATGTAAATTATCGTTGCTTCATCTTCATCGAGACGTGTCTGAATTTCATTGGCTGAGATTTGCAAATCTGCAATTCGTTCGGAATAGTAGGAAGGGTATTCACTTTTTATAATGGCAATCAGACTATCACGACTTGATTTTTTTGACACCAAAATGCTTGCTTCCTGTTCTTGATCGTTTTCAAGCTGTGCTATCTCAATTTCCAGATTTTTCTTAAAATCAAGGATCTCACCAGGTACTTTTATTTGATCCTTCTTGAGAGCTAACACAAAGGCAGGAAAGGAAATGGAAGCTTTACTTTTTTCAGAAGTATACAGAAATCGATCTGCGTAGGAGATTTCACCTGTTGATTCAAATAGATAGAAAAAGAGGTCTGCAGCTGCTATGTAAAATTCGGTGTTGAGGTTTAAAAATGATTGCTGATCGGAATTGTACTCCAGATTGTTCCAATTTTCACTCATAAGTAAATCAACACGTTCGAACAACTCATTCCCCTGCTCCAGAGATTCTACTTCCCCGGTCTCATTGAATTGAGCAACTAAACTTGAAATAGCAGAAGTTGCCGCGTTGACGTAGAAGTTGAACAGCAAATCAGGAGCAGTGTTTCCGTTGGTAACCTTCGTATATAGATTCTCGGTGGCTTCAAACGTCTCAACGCATTCGCTCCACTGTCTATTCAAATAGTAGGCTTTTGCTAGAAGGTTCCATGTACGAAGTTCGTTTTCACTTGAAGCTTTTGTAGCTTCCAGGTCGATGAGTTCAACGAATGCCTTGACTGCTTTGGCTGGCTCGCCGAGGTCTGCCTGAGCACTGGCATAGTTTATTGCAGAGCTGACGGTGGATGGATGATCTGATCCCAGTGCTGACTTTTTCAGCTCCCAAGCCTTGGCGGTGAAGTCGATCGCCTTGTCTCCATCTGAAAACAAGTATATTCTACCCAGGTTATTATAAATCTCTGCTATCTGATTCTCATTCAAAATGTCCTTTCCAGCATCCAGTTCTTCGATCGCATACTGAGCAGCAAGATCATACTCTTGTAGATTGTAGTAGGTCATCGAGAGGTTGCGGCAGGCTCTTGTATACCACCGCCTTGCAGCATCGTTGTTCGTGGCGAGTTGATACATCGCGTTCGCATAAGTGGACGCTTTTTCAAGTTGTCTCAGTCCGTTGTAG
Source organism: Cyclobacteriaceae bacterium (assembly GCA_028285685.1). Classification (GTDB taxonomy): domain Bacteria; phylum Bacteroidota; class Bacteroidia; order Cytophagales; family Cyclobacteriaceae; genus Ekhidna. Next base: position 108,866 of record JANQOR010000009.1, read on the forward strand.
TAGTAGAATGCTGAATTGTACAGTCTTCCCCATTCGGTGTGATATGGGGGGTAAATTTCTTCGTAGATGTCAAGAGCTTTTAATAAGTATTCCTCAGCCTTCGCCAGTTGCTGTGTATTGATCAGAGACAAAATATAATTTGCGTAGGCCTTGCCAGTTTTTTCGTGATTTCTTCCATAAAAGCCTTCCCAGGTCTCAAGCGCCTTGTAGTAGTATTCGGTAGCTGTTTGACGATCTCTCCTGGCATTATCATTTAACCATCCTAGCCCAAAATACATCTCTCCAACTCCACTGCCAGCCTCACCCATCTTCGTCTTGGCAAGATCAAGATTGCTATTCAGGCTGTCCTCCGCCAGCTCAACATCTCTCGTTTTCAGGAAATAGGAAACACACAGATAGTATTGACTTTGAAAAAATTTCTCCCAGTCTTGATTTGCTCTATGTCCTTCAATTGCTTTGTTTAGATAGAAGGTGCCACTGTCAATCTGAAATGACATGATCAGATTAGCTCCTTTTCTGGAGTAAAGATCTAGGGTTTCCCGATCAGTTTGACCATAACTAACAAAACAGCACGCAAGTGCAAGAGGAATTGTGGCTAAATAACTTCTCATGATAGGCAGCTATGATTTTAAAGTTACCGATTAGCCACAACATTGCAAACCGAGTGAAAACTCTAAACTTAAGTCCGGGGCTCTTCGATCCTGCGAGCCGCAAACACGAGCCAAATCAAGTAGGATATCAAAAAGATGATCACACCATAAATCGTGGAGATCATAGAGACCTTTATGCCAGCGGCTAGGATGGAAGGGGAAACAGCTCCGACAGCCTCAATTGCGTTGAACGCACTAAACAGACCTAGTAACTGCCCGAAAATACCCGTAACCATTGCGAAAACCCCCATCGATTTGATAAGGTCCAGATCTCTTTTGGTTGGCGAATCCCGGAAGTAATATCGAATTGCGAAGAAGGCGACACCAATTAATTGCAGTGTAAGAATGCCCATGAAGAGCGGACCCCCCATTTTGAATAATTCCATCATTTGAATTTATATTTTAAATTAAACATAGGAGCAAAGCAACTTTTCAGAAGGGATTCATGAAAGGTCGTATCCGCCGAGCAACTGGTCGTTCGTCTATTTTCTTTTATATTCTTTGACGATTGATGGAAATTCACAGGAAAAAGATTTGAATACAAAGCAACAGGCAGGTTTTTGGATTATCGTCATAGTAGTATTAATGCTGCTTTTCAGCACCTCACTGAACGGGCTCGTGATCTCATTCTATTTCGTTTGTTTCCTGCTACCGGTGGTTGTAGGCACCTCCTACTTCTTCAACGAGTACCTGGTGCCTAGATTTTTGCTCAAGGGCTTTCGCTGGAAGTTCGCGCTCTACTTCGCCTACTTGCTGATTGTGTCTGTTTACCTTGAAATGCTGGTAATGATTTTGGCTTTTATCATCCTGGCTGACTATCGAATAGAGAATCTGGGAAAAATTGTTGGGGATATCTATCTAATGGCCATCATCCTGTATCTCGTGGTGTTTGCAAATGGCCTGGTGAAAATCACTAAAAGTTTAAGACTAAGCCAGGTAAGGATTTCACAATTGGAGGAAGCTCAAGAAAAAGAGCAGACGGAGTATCTCCAAGTTCGAATTGATCGCAGAAATGCCCAAATCAAGATTGATGAGGTTGTCTTCATTGAAAGCCTCAGCGATTACGTTAAGGTTCACACTAAGGATGATGTACAGGTTACGAAAGAGAAAATTAGCGCTATAGAAAAGTTACTGCCAGGCCGATTTATTCGGATTCATCGCTCCTTTATCGTTAACAGGGATTACATAAAGTCCTATAATCGTGAAATAGTTGAATTGAATAAAACTATGCTTCCAATAGGTAGAAAGTACAAAAAGCAGGTAGTAGAAATTTTTGAGTCGTGAACTACTTTCTATAAAATAGTTTACCACTGAATGTAAAGGAGTTTGCCGTTTCAAGGCCAATAACATCCTCGGCATTTTCAACATTTTGAAGAATGATCCGGTCACCAGTAGCTAGTTGATACTTTTTGGACATGACTCCTTCATTTGAAATGCTTGTCAGGTAAAAAAGATTATCCGCAGGGGAGTAGACAAAGTAGTTCTCGGAATCATTGGAGCTTAGTGAGATTACATTTTCAAACTTTGGAGTGGTTTGAATCTCGTCACCTTCGTCATTCATGAAAGACCCACTCATAGTTTCGAAGATTTTGACTTTGTTCTCTTGGATGTTTTCGGATGCGTAAACCCTGGTGGAGGCAATGATCGCTTCCTGTAGTTTGGCTTGTACTGATTCTGCGTAGTCTGCAATGCTGTCAATCAGGAAAGTGGGCAAGGAGATTTGAACAAACGAAACATCTGTGCCTGCTCTGTCATTGATTTTGTGATGTATGTTCCGTTTGCGTCCAAAGGTCCTCATGTCGATCAACTTTCCCTTCACAATGCGTCCTTGATCCTTTTCAATTTCGCTGATTTTAATTTGATAGGGATTTATATCCTGAAGTTTGAAAGTCCGTGTGTGAAAGGTTTTTTCTCTAATGCTCGCAGATCGTGGGTTGCCGGTGAGGGTGTTTTTGATGGTCACTTCCTTCTGTTCATTTACATAGAACTTGTTTATCCACCATTTTTGAGCGTGCCCATCATGATAGGTATAATTAAGTTTTGTGTTAAGCCACTCTACTGCTTCTTGGACTGTACTTTCATCATCGCTGGCTGATTGTGCTGCTAAGATCGTAGGTAGCAGCATAAGGAGAATTATGGTGAGTTTATTCATCTTTAATAACGGACTGCCGCTCTTTATTGACATGTAATTTTAGCACATCCGGTCGTGAGTAGTGACCTGAGGGATCAAAATTTTGCCTTTCTTCGCGAACTTTTTTATGTTCTATTACAGCCGTTATTAACTTTTCCTCGTCCACGAATGGCTCAACCACCCAGCTACCATCCGGTGCTGCCAGACATGTTCCTCCGTTGGCCAGAGTTTCGTTCGTGTTTTGTTTCATTAGATCCTGGTGTGGAAAATCTTCCGGAATGTCCTCCGGCCGGAACAGGCCTGAGACTCCAATCACATACGACCGAGATTCTTGTGCGATCATTGGGATTAGCCTTTCAGTGTTTCGTTTGTTTCCTGGCCAAATGGAGACATGAAGATCTTCTCCTTGAGCATACATCGCTGCCCTGGCCAAAGGCATCCAATTTTCCCAGCAGTTTAGCCCACCAATCGTGAATGGGGGAAGCGGATGCGTCACAAGCCCATTTCCATCACCTGGACTCCAGGACAGACGTTCTTCGTAGGTAGGCATTAGTTTTCGATGTACCGATTTGATTTCACCTTTTTGGTCGACATAAACCATCGAACAGTACAAGCTATGCCCGCCACGATCCGATGGACGTTCGATCGTACCCAGGTAAATAGAAATTTCTTTATCAGCAGCGAGTTTGCGCAGGGAATCCAGGTGTCCTTCCTCAATCGAAATGGCTTGATCCATGTAGTGAGCATGGATTTCTTTTTGTGTGCTCGAATTGAACTCTGCGCCGTTGGTTCGGTCTATCCAGAATGGATAGCCCGGTAAAAGGGCTTCTCCAAAAACGACAAGCTTCGCGTTTTCTCCTGCTGCTTTTGTAACATAATCCTGCACTTTCTCGAGTGTCTTTTCTCGATTCAACCAAACGGGGGCTATTTGTGCAAGCGCTATGGTTAACTGATCCTTAGACATTTTTATTCTCTTATGATCTCGACCGAATGTGTTTGATCGGCGCTGATAGAGGCGGCAACTGAACAATATTTCGTTGTCGCCAAATCTACGATCCTGTCTGCCTCTTCTTGGGTGAGATCGGGTGAGGTGATGATGTACTTCATATGGATTTTGGTGAATCCACGTGGATGCTCATCCCGTCGTTCTCCAGTTGTCTCTGCTTTGAGGTCAACAAAAGTTTTGCGTCGCTTCTTCACCATAGAAACAATGTCGACTGCTGCACATGCTGAGAGTGCTGAGAGCAATAGCTGTGTAGGGGATTGATGTTGCTTCTGATCCGCCGGCAACATGTCAATTTCGACCGTATTTCCTGTTTCATTGACGGTCGTGAACTCTTCGTCTCCTTTGTATGATAATTCTACTTTCATATGGTAAAGTTAACTCACCCTCAATTCCTTTCGGAAATTTCATTTCTCTTTTAAGTGCAGCTTAAGGGGAGAGTACATCAACCAATTTTTTCTCAACATCATTCCAATTGTTTAAAATTTCGTGATTTTTAATCCGGATAATAGTAAAGCCCATTTCAATAAGAATGCTTTCTCTTATTCGATCATATTCAACCTGTTGTTGGTGAATTTCACCGTCGATTTCGATAATGAGTTTGTGTTGATGGCAATAAAAGTCAGCAATGAAGTATGATCGACTTTCATGTTCAATGATGAACTGTCTGTTGAACTTTAGTCCCGAGAACCTTCTATTGCGGACTTGCATCCAAAAGAATTTTTCAGCCTTAGTTTGATTCTTTCTGAGTTCACGAGCGTAGTTGAGAATCTGTTTGTATTGCATAGCATTTGGGTTTAACTCACCCCGTTCCGATTGCCATCGGAACTTCCCCCTCTCTTTTAAGAGAGGGGTTAGGGGAGAGTTCACTCCACCTTCCCCGCCAGCGTATCATGATGTTCTAAAAGCAAGGAACGCAAATAGCTCCCGATAAAGTTCACTCCCTCGAATCCGGCATCCTTGGCGGCCTGATCTTCCACTTCAAAGGGGGTGTCCGGACCTGCAAAGTCATGCATGTCTTCATACCACCCTAGTGTGAAAATATCCCAGGAAGGTCCGAAAACTCTCTTGAAAATGAAATTTGGACGGTGATCGAACTTGGAATAGAAAACGTTTTCCATTTCCCGTTGCTTCAGCAATTCCGCCTGCTTCCCTGCCAGCGCTGTGAAAATTTCAATATGGAATAAATTGAAATTCTCCATTGCAGGAGTGAATTGGCTCAAAGATGGCCCGGTGACAATCGCTTCCTCCTGAAAAGAGACCAAATCGAAAAACGAATCACCGTACGGCTTTTCAATTGAATTTGATCCGGACCTTCTACTCATTTCTTCACTTGAGAAATATTCGCTTAGCGACGAAATAGGTGTGATGACCATTAGGTCCCAGTGATCTCCCTGGCTATGTCGTAGCAAGTAAGGTTTCTGATCTTGATAGTTCTGATAGTTAGAATTGTCAGACTTTATCACATCGATGAGTTCAAGCAGGCTGCCTGGCTTTGCACGAAGTAAGGATACTTTATATAGCTGATCTTGATTTTGTGCATGCAATTGCACAGAGGTGATCGTGATTGCTAGGAGAAGGAATTGTTTCATTTTATATGAATTGATTTTTACTAAAATAGAGGATCATAGCTCATTTTGCTGGACCTGCGCTGCACTAATTTTAGTTTTCTAAGCAACATTCTGAAAATGTAGCGTCTATAAAATCAGTGGAGTATACCACTAATTCGACTGTGACGTTTTTTAATTTTATCAATTGATACAGCTTAATGTGAAACTGCATGGTTAAATGTCTTAGATCTTGCTGGTATGTAGCATTGTTATCCGTTTTCACTTTTGGTTCAAAGGGACAATCTCTTGATAGCCTGCTTCAACTTTTATCTGTACCGTCTCTTGAGGATACGGCTTCTGTTAACCGGTATATTGAAGTGGGTAATGAGATTCATACCACTTTTCCGGAATTGACGCTGCGTTTTGCTGAAAAGACCTTGGAGGCCTCAGAGCGCTTAGATTATGTAAAGGGGATTGCAGAGGCGAAAAAGATCACTGGGTTATCTCACTGGATTCAATCCAATTATGAGCCTGCGTTGGAAGCTTTATTTTCTGCATACAACTCGTATGAGAGTATCGAAGACAACCATGGAATAGCTAAGGTGAATAATAACATCGGCATTGTTTATAATCGATTGGGGCAGTTAGAAAAGGCACTTTCTTATTTTAATGAGGCGCTTTCAATTTATGAAAACATCAGTGATGATAAAAACTTGGCGGCCACCCTAAACAACATCGGAGTAACCTATCGACAGCTAGATAAGCCTGACAGCTCACTTATCTACTATAACAAATCATTGAATATCCGTCGAAAGATCAATGATCAGAAAGGGATCTCAGCCAGCTATAACAACATCGCCCTGATTCATTACCGACACTTTGATAACCCTGCGCTTGCTATCGATTACTATAGTAAGGCGCTTAAGATCAAGGAGGAGCTAAACGACCTGTATGGACTAAGCAACACCTATCTGAATCTTGTCAATATCCATTACGAAGCGGGGAATTTGCAGGAAGCCCAAACATTGGCAGAAAAGGGGATTTCGCTGGCGGATTCGGTTGGATCTAAGCGCCTCTTACGATATCATGCTTATCGGTTGTATGAGATAGCAAGTGATCTAAAACAATTTGATAAGGCAATTTCACTTCTGAAGAAGTACTATAATGCCAGGATTGAAGAACTGAACGAATCCAACAGCGATGAAATTGCCAAGTTGGAATTGAAACATGAATTAGATCAAAAAACAAATGAGCTTTCCCAGGCTAGGCAAGAATTGGAGCTTTCCGAGGCTAGGGCAGCACTAGCCGCTCAGCGCAGAAACCTACTTATTGCCACAATAATCTTCATAGTGATCGTGGGTTTTGTCTTTGTTCGCTGGTTGATCGCTAGAAACTCTCTGACCAAAACACAACTAGAAAACAGTCGCTTGAAAGAAAGTGAACTCCAGCGCGAACTGGACCTTAAGACGAAGCAGGTAACTTCATATGCGCTGAACTTCATTCAGAAAAATGAGCTAATCGCAGATCTGAATGCCAAGATCAACGAAATAAAGGAGCGATCGGACGATTCGACAGCCCGTGAATTAAATAAAATGAATCGGATTGTGAATAACAGCCTTAAAATCGATCAGGACTGGGAAAATTTTAAGCTGATGTTCGAAGAGATCCATGACGACTTTTTCGGAAAATTAAAAAGTCAGTACCCTGGTCTGGGAAATTCTGAATATAAATTGTGCGCCCTACTTAGATTGAATTTAAGCGTAAAGGAAGCAGCTCAAATACTTGGTATATCTTCCAACAGCGTAAAAACCGCTAGATATCGATTGAGGAGGAAGTTCGAGCTGAAACGCGAAGAAAACCTTGTTGATTTCCTCGTTAGGTTTCATGATGAGTCATCCGTCCTTCAGGAAGCTGGCGTCTAAGATGCTAGTCCTTCTAACCGATCCACTGTCTTGCTAGAAGTCCGAACGTTTCCCTTAAATCGATCGATCAGCAATTTTAGTTTCGGATCAATATAAGTCTTACAGAATGGTTTTTCCCAATGCTTCAAATAGTAGTCTTGGTACCTTTCTGATGAGGATTCGAATTGAACAAAGCGAAGCACTTTTGTCACGAATTTCCTATTCGACTCTTTGGATAACCTCACGAGCTCATTCTCGACAAGAATTGATTGATCATCTGAAAATGTATAGATCGCTGAACGATACTTATTTCTCATTGAGTGGTTAGATGTGGAGGCATGCGTTAGTAGATGGATCTCAATCAGAACCGATAGCTGTATGATCTCAGGATCAAAGTGCACGATGACACCCTCAGAAAGAGAATCGTAAGGTTCTTCGGATGCAATCCATCCTTGCTCGACTTTTTCAACACCTGTGAGAACAGTAAAAACCGCCTCAGTACACCAATGGCAGCCACCTCCAAAACCAATTTTAGTTGTCATATTATCATAACAAAACTGAGTTCCCTACCTCCGGTTATTATACTCTTTGATTAATTCGTTTAGCCTTTTAAAATCCAGCTCGCCTTTTGCCTCCTTGAGATGATGCATGATCGCAAGCCCTTTTGCCAGCTGACTATCTACGTTTTTGACTTTTTGAACAATGTAAATGAGACTTCTTTGCTTACCCATGGTGAGTGACTGAAAATAGGATCTTCCTTCATCATCTTGAGCTAACAGGACCTCAAATGACTCAGGCATAGGTATGCCAAATTCCGAAGTATCTTTTTCCAACGCGACGCTGACTGTGTCTCCTTCTTCAATTCCAAGTTTCTTCTGGAGCTCAGTATTTACGTAGATGCTGTATGCTCCATCCTTGTGCATCAAGGCACTATGCATCGGCTTACACCCGTTGATCGAGCAAAGGACCCGCCGATTGTCACCTTCAATAAATCGATCGCCGATTTCTCTTGGAATGGGCACGTAGTAGCTCCAAAGCTTGTTATGAAAATGTTCGAGTGTCGAGATGAAGTTCATTTATAAAGACTATGTTAAACTTCATTTATCTAATTCCTTTTGGATTTTTTCCTGCAGGAGTTGATTGCTGTTTATAAATCTTCTCAGGGCAGCTAGTGATTGCGAGTTGTTATCTTTTGCCGCAAACAGTTCGGCCTGGAGTGCGGTATAAAAAGCAGCATCTCTTTTTTTAGGTACACCTTCCTTTAGCCATTCAAAGCTCTGAAGATGTATTCTGGCGAAAGGAAGTAGGTAGGTTATGAATTGAACCTCAATATCCTTTAGGCCTGATGCTGTCCGATTTTGCTCGTATTCGTAATACCTTGAGATCGAATTCCTCAGATCATCATTTGAGATACTTACGCTTGATGATTTTAAGGTTTCATACGCATTATCAATCGAGTAGTATTTATAGAAATTGATAAAAAGCGCCATGTGACGATTCAGTGTATCATCAGGCATTTTTGCCAGATCGTTGTTCATCATATATAAAATACTTTGGACGGAATTGTCCAGTTGGCTTTCGGCTTCCAGAAGTTGAACTCTATCTTCTTTGAGGTTATCCAGTATCTCCTTCAGAAATCGATTTTCGTCAGCATCAGATTTAAGCGTCTCATTCCAATTGTTCAATGTGAAAGCTCCGAGAATACCGATCGTGATCACTAGTACTTCAATAAAGTATTCAGACCATTTTTGATTGAGAGTTATGAGGATTCGTTTCATTTGTTCAGTTCACCGTTAACAAGATCTATAAGTTCTGCCACCGCCTTTTTGTACGCTTCTAAATGGAGTAGCATTAAGCTAATTGACTCTTTACGATAGGATACGTACGTCTTCATTTTCAAATCGTCATTTAAGGCATTGAGAATGGTACTTAAGTAGTTATCATCGCTATCCTTAAAGTAGTTGGAATAGTTGTGAGCAATATGCTCTAACATACTGTTTCTGTAGTTAATGGAGATATCAGTGTTTCTGTTTATGAAGTCATCTCTGCTATTCAGCTGATTTATTCTAGTGACTAGTTCTTGATCCAGAAAGTTAATTTTTCCACTGAAGCTCAAGCTCTGCAACCGCTCGGTTGGTGGATTAAAAACACCACCCAATCCAGTCAGAAAGAAGATGTTCCGGATGTTTTTTGCCTGTAGTGTATTTCCGCCAGGTGTCTTGAAACCATTGACCAAATAAGCACTGTCAAAGTCAACCGTTTGCCAATTTGAGACAAGGTATTCGAAATGCTCCTCAACACCCGCAGTAACTTCAGCACCACGATCGGCGTAGGCTTTGATTTTTTGCAACTCTTCCAGTAGATCTGAATAGACGTTGTATCGTTCCCTTGATGTTTTTCTGCTTTCGTTCCAGTTGTTTAAGGTAAAAGCCCCTAGAATACCCATAGTGATCACGATGATTTCAAGCAGATATTCAGGCCATTTTTCTTTTAGAGTGGTTAGGATTCGTTTCATATTGCTCAATTATTCATCACTAGATGTAGACTGGTGCACAGAGGGAGAATGTCTATTTCTTCCCAGGCCAGATATATTAACATAGTTCCGGACGAGTAAGAAGCTTTTTGTTCCAATATCTCGATCTCAGCCATCAAATTGTCTCGAAATTTCAATTCGTAGTGGTATTTGAATGGGTCTGTTCTTGAGTAATCATATTTACGATTCGCCTTGAGATCTGAAATGGTACCAGCCTCATATCCTAGCGATTCTTCATACTTGCCAATTTTGTTTTTACTAGAATCGAAAATATTGACGTTATCGTGTAAACTGACATCATAATTAAATATGTATGAAACTGATTGCCACTCAGCACTTGTTTTGTGACTAAAAAAACTATTTTTCCTCAAATAGGTAGCGATCGTTTCCATGGAAGGAGAAAGAAGCTTTGCGGAAGACTTCATGACTCCTTCCCGGATCCATGTTAAAGTGGTTTTGTCAGAACCCACCTGCCTATAAGTTGATCTACTTACTCTTATATTTCTTAAACCATGCCACCACATGTGCCACTTTGGTGATCAGCTGACTCGGACGGTTCGAAATGTTATGGTAAGATCCCGGGATCTCCACCAGCGCAGTTTCAATTTTTCTATACTTCAATGCGTGATACAGCTGTTTGGCCTCTGAGGTCGGCGTTCTGAGATCTTCCATGCCGACCATAACCAGCGTCGGGCATTCTACATTTCCTACCAGTGAAATAGGAGAGAACTTCATATAATCCTCCATGTTGGTCCATGGGAGCCCCGGAAATCGATTGTTGAAGTAGCCATACCAATTGTCTGCCACCAAGGTCTTGCTGTACCAGTTCATAACCGGCTTCACCACTGCTGCAGCCTGGAATCGATCCGATTTCCCAATCATCCAGGCACTCATGATTCCGCCAGCGCTACCCCCTGTCACAAATAAGTTCTCTTCATCAATGTAGCCTTTCGCAATGACAGCATCCATACCGGACATCACGTCATCGTAATCATTTCCCGGATAATTGTGATACAGGAGATTTCCGAATTCTTCTCCATAACCCGTGCTGCCCCTTGGGTTTGGATAGAAAACGACGTAACCAGCTGCTGCATATAGTTGAATCTCTGGCGAGAAACGCTCGCCGTAGTTTGAGATCGGACCGCCATGATTCTCGATGAGAATGGGATATTTTTTAGAGGGATCAAAATTTGGTGGCTTCACGATCCAGCCTTGGACATCACGCTGATCAAAGGAAGATTTCCACCAAATTTCTTCTACTCGACCTAACTCTCTGAAGTCAAGGAGTTCTGCATTCAGATTGGTGATTTTCTGAAATCCTCTGCTAATAATCGCCAGATCGCCCGGATGTTCCGGACGTGTATAGTTATAGGCCACAACTCCATTGCTCGAAACAGTGAACGAACCACCTCCATAGGGCCTACCGATGGTGGCGCCACCTAGATTATCTGCTATTTCCCTAAAACTTCCCGTTAGACTTACATAGCCGATCTTGGTTCGTCCTTTTTCGTCGTACTGAAAGTAGAGTCCTTTACTTTGCGAATCCCATTTCGGATTGGAGATGCTACGATCCATGTCTTCTAAAAGAGTCCGCTTTCCGCTACCATCCGGATTCATTATCTGAAGCCGCGTCAATTGATAGGTCTGGACCTTATCCTCGTATCCCAGGTAAGCAACAAAACTTCCATTTGTTGATACGGTTGGTGAACCGTCAGGGCCATTTCGATCTGTAAGTGTCTTAATTTCACCGGAAACCACGTTCACTGAATAGATCTCAGAATTCCTGTAGTCATACTCCCAATCCTCGCTTCTGTTTCCATTGAATAAGATTGTACTGCCATCCGGCGTCCAGGTAGGACTTCTGTGGTGAAAATTCCCTGACGTTACCTGCCTCGGAGAGCCTCCTTCGGAAGGCACGACGAATATGTGTGAAAACCCAGGCTCTATGTATCCCGAACCATCGCGCTCGTGTCGCATCCGATCCGTTACCCTGGGTGCTTTTGCCCACTGCGCGCCCTTTGGCTTTTTTGGTGACCTTACCAACACCGGCGGCTTTTGTGCCACTGTCATGGTAAAAGCCAGTTGCTTGCCATCAGTTGACCAGGTAATGCTGCCTGGTGACTTTTCCAACTGTGTTATTCTGGCAGTCTGCTTGCTCTCTGTCCAGTAGATGTGAATTTCCGATCCTTGATCTGTTGACCTGGTATACGCAACTCTTTTACCGTCTGGTGACCACCTTGCGGAAGATTCGTTACCATCGTATGAGGTAAGCTTTCGATGATCTGATCCATCTGCATTGATGATCCAGAGGTTGCCAACCTTCCGATCCTTCATGATGCTCATCCCCATTCGACGGTAGATAACCTGTTTGCCGTCAGGTGAAATCTGAGGATCTGCCACCCATTCCAACTGGAAAACATCTAACTCCTGAAAGGGTAGTTTTTCTTGGGAAAAAACAGAACTGGATAATAGAATAAGGGATAAAATCAATAGTTGTTTCATGCTAGTAGTCAATTAATTCAAATGGGTTAAGACATCTGTGATTTTCTCGAGCTGCTGAAAATTCTCGTGCTCTACCTTCTTGTCGACAACTTCAAGCTCCCAGGTAGTATGAAATGGGACATGAAAGCCGTGAGCACCAATATTTAGCACAGGTAAGATATCTGATTTTATAGAGTTTCCGATCATTAGAAAATGTGCAGGCTCAATATCAAGGTGTTTGATCAACTTTTCGTACTGAGGCTCTTTTTTTTCCGACACTATCTCGATGTGGTGGAAAAAGTCCGCGAGCCCGGATTTTTCCAGCTTCCTTTCCTGATCCAATAAATCTCCTTTGGTTGCCATCACCAAACGATACTTGCCTTGTACGGCCTTTAGAACTTCCTCAACGCCATCGATGACCTCAACAGGTGCATTCAGCATCTCCTTACCTAATTCAATAATCCTGTTGATTTCGGAAGATTTAATGGAGCCAGCAGAGACTTTAATGGCTGTTTCCACCATAGAAAGCAAGAATGACTTAATGCCATACCCATAGTCAGAGAGGTTTTGAATTTCAGTCTTCAACAATTCCCTCGAAACAGAGTGATGTGGTAAGAAATCTTCCATCATCTCACAGAATTTTTTCTCCACATCCTGGAAAAGTGGCTCATTTACCCAAAGGGTATCGTCAGCATCGAACGCAATGACCTTGATATCTGCCAGCATAGTTCTAAGCTAGGAAAAATAGGTGATATTTCGACGAAGAACATTATCTGGTACACGGAGAGATCTTACGTCATAACTCGCCTCATATCGAAATTCGCTAAACTTACAGTTCAATCCGCTATCAAATCGCCAATTTTTCTAAGTCTTTAACTACTAACCAGATGAAAAGTCGAGTTTCAATTCATTTTATGGTCTTAATACTATTTGTATTTCAGACGAGTGCCAATAACCTTCTGATCAACAACATCAGTGTTCCCTCCACAACAACGATCCAGTTTGATATTGCCTGGGATAATAGCTGGAACATTACCGGTGTTAGTTACGATGCGGTTTGGGTTTTTGTCAAAGCTCAGGATTGTGCTGGTACAACCACGTGGGACCATGCCGATGTTGCTACCACCACCTCCGGGAATCATACCGTCACAGGTGGAGTCTTGCAAATCGACGCGGTGTCTGATGGCAAGGGCATTTTTATTCGCCGATCTACTGCAGGTGCTGCTGGTAACATTTCCACTGCTACGGTAGTTCTCACCTTCCAAAATACCTATGTGACTGCCAACACTAATTTTGAGGTTTTTGGAATCGAGATGGTGTACGTAGCTCAAGGAACCTTTTCCGTAGGAGACGGCTCCAGTGCAGATACCCAATCGGACAGCTCTTTTGGGAACAATGGCGCAGTTGGTTCTTACTCTATTTCGGGTGAAGGTTCAATCCCACAGGATGACCTTCGAGTCGATAAATCCGGTGATGGTGCAATTACTGCTCATGCGTTGATTCCAGCTGCATTTCCTAAGGGATATGATGCTTTTTACTGCATGAAGTACGAGGTATCACAATCACAATACGTTGGATTTTTAAATCTTCTTGATTTCAATCAACAAGCGAGTAGGACGGCTGTATCTCCTGCATCTGCAGTGGGAACATTGGCATTAACAGACGCAAGTAACACAAACCGGAATTCAATTGAAGTTGCAACAACTGGATCAATATCCACTCCTGCGGTTTATGGCAATGATCTCAGCGGAAACAACACGTTTGATGAATCAAACGATGGCGGAGATGTTGCCTGCAACTTCCTTTCCTGGAACGATTTAATTGCCTACCTCGATTGGGCCGCCTTACGCCCAATGACCGAATTAGAATACGAAAAAGCAGCCAGAGGGACGAACTCTGCTGTTTTGAACGAATATCCCTGGGGAAGCACAACAATCAATCAAGCTATCACAAGCTCAATTACGAACAGTGGACAAGCGAGCGAGGTATCCACAAGTACTTCTGACGGACTATCAGCTCATAATGGTGGATCTAGCACTACGTTGGGACCATTCAGAGTAGGTTTTGCTGCAACCTCCCTCACAGGTCGTACTGGAGCTGGCGCCTCGTTTTACGGCATCCTGGATTTGGGTGGAAATGTTTCAGAACAGGTGTATTGGGCAGGCTTCTACAATGGAACTCGACATGCCTCAATATTTACCGGTGTTTTGGGAGATGGTGCGCTAGATGCTTCAGGGAATGCGAATGAAACGAATTGGGGTACCGTCTCAGACTCGATGGTCAGAGGTGGAAATTGGGAGAATGCTGCACAGCAAGTTCAAATTTCCGATCGACTGTACATAAACTCTACCTCTGAAAATACTTCCAGGATTCGCAGAACCGGCGGAAGGGGAGTAAGGGAATAGTAGCGCGCAAACTTCCTCTGTGGGATTACCATTAAACAAAAGATTGTTGCTTTCAATTTGTGCTTTTTCAGGCATGGGTCTACACGTATGTTTGGCTCAGTTTAATGGTGGAAATGGAAGTGGAAATTCCAGTATTACGATCACAAATAGTGCCTGCTCTGCTGCAACGATGAATCTTTTTGGAGGAGGTAGCGGGAGTGGGGCCTCGATGATCAACATAACCAATAGTGTGTGTTCGGCTGCAACACCTAATGCCTTCGGTGGAGGCAGTTCATCCGGATTTTCAAGTGTTAACATAACCAACAGTGTGTGCTCTGCTGCGACTCCTAATGCCTTCGGCGGGGGAAGCTCAAGTGGCTATTCCAACGTGAGTATTACCAATAGTGTGTGTTCTGTAACTACGCTCAATGCTTTTGGCGGGGGAGATGGAAATGGATATTCGGATGTTGGAATAACTAATAGTGTATGTTCTGTAACTACACTTAATGCGTTCAGTGGAGGAAATTCAGATGGTGGATCAAGCATAGATGTAACAAACTCTGTTTGTTCACCAATAACCTTAAATGCCTTTTCTGGTGGAGATGCTGGCGGTCATTCAAGTGTCGCTGCTATCGTCCTGAGCCAAGCTGCTTGTGCTACTTTACCCATTGAACTTATATTCTTTGATGCGGTCCTCGATGGAGATCAAGTGTTGTTACAATGGCAGACAGCCACTGAAACCAATAATGACTATTTCACACTGGAGAAGTCTGTCGACGGCCAGCACTTTTTCGAAATCAAAAGGATTAAAGGAGCTGGAAATAGTAGCCAAACACTCGAATATACTGTCATAGATTTCAAACCTTTCTTCGGCGTTTCTTACTATCGGTTGAAACAAACAGACTACAATGGAGACTTAACCTACTCATCAATCGAAGTAGTAACCTACGAAATAGACTTCTCAGCTTCGATAGAAATTGTTCCGAATCCAGTCACCGCCGCCAGGTTTTCAATTGAATTCACTCAACCTATTTGTGATAATGTCTCGGTCTCAATGAAAGATGTATCAGGTAAAGTGGTGACTGAAGTGTCCGTAACGAGCCAAAGTAACAGGGTGGATGTTTCACTTTCAGAAAAACCTGTGAGTGGGGTCTATCTAATAACGATCTCTTGCGAGCAGTTCTCTGACACAAGGAAAGTAGTATTCAAATAATGCTAGTAATTGGGAATGTTTCGCCCAAGAATGATATCCCGTTTGATGGCTAGAATGCCTTTATCCTTTACAGGAAGAAAAATGCCAGAACCACCTCTGTTGGGTCTCCTAATTCTTTCATTTTTTGTCAATAGGGGATCATCATCAAAAAGAAAGTCATCGATATAGTATTCGTTTTTATCTGGTTCCTTCACAGTGATGTGAATGTGTTCAGCTGCTCTCCTATTTGGATATGCACCAGGCCTGAAAGTATAAAATGAATATTTCCCATCGCTTCCGGTTTTTACCCAACCACGTATGTAACCATGTCTTCGGGCCCAACCTTTTTCACCACCTTTAGTCGGATAGATGCCACCTCGATCCGTGTGATAGACGTAAAGAATAACGTTTCCTGCTGGGGTCTTTCCATCTTTTTGAAAGACTGTTCCAGAAATTTTCAGCTTTGGCTCAGTCGCAGCAAAATCAGGCAATGTATCAACCGCGAGAAGCTTTTTATCGCCAAATTCATGGATCGCTTCGCACCCCTCACATGGTCCACCAACTAGTTTGGCTCCACGATCCTGAGACTGGCAAGAAAGGGAACTCAATGATAGGAGTATGATTCCTATAATGGTATTTTTTCTCATGATCGTTCAAACGAATGCACTGTTTACACAGTTGACCGCTTAGATATACTACAACTATTTATCGACATACGCCGTATATTATATACATTTATGAAAAATATATAAATGAAAGGTACGCATTTAGGGGAATTTGAGGAATTGGTCCTGCTCATCATCGCAATTCTTGGAGAAGGGGCATACGGCGTGGCAATTCGTGATGAACTAGAAGTACAAAGCGGAAGAAAAATTAGCATTGGCGCGGTTCACGCGGCTACTAACCGATTGGAAGACAAGGGGTTTCTTGATTCTAAATTTGGTGAGGTGACCCTGGAAAGAGGAGGTAAACGCAAGAAATTCTATAAAATGAGTCCGTTAGGAGAACGAATGCTCAAAGCAAGCAAAGATCTGCGTAATCGTCTTTGGAGCCGGATTCCTGCCTCATCATTGTCCATCAACTTAGCTGATAAATGAGACCCAGCGTACCACGACTTGCAAATAAGATCTTGAAGAACCTTTGTGATGAAAGATACCTGGAAGAAGTGCAGGGAGATCTTGAGGAAATATTTGAAAGTAACCTGGAGACATTGGGAAGAAAGAAAGCAAACAGAATTTATTGGTTGGATGTGTTGAAGCACATTCGTCCCTACTTCATAAAGAAAAGGTCAATCAATCTTATAACTCAAAATCAAACTGCTATGTGGGCAATCTATCTTAAAATCGCTCTTCGAAATTTTTGGAAAAGCAAAGTTGTTTCAGGAATCAATACCACAGGACTCTCCATTGGTCTTGCATGCTGTATCATTATTTTTTTCCACATCAAAGATGAGCTCTCGTATGACACATTCCTGGAAGATGGAGATAGCATCTATCGGGTCCTAAACATCAATCCCGAAAGAGACCAACCTGCATCTGCCGGAGGACCAATTCCTCTAGGTCCAACTTTATTAAGCGAGTTCTCAGGTGTTGAAGATGCTGTTAGATTGTGGCGAGACTATCAACCCACCATATCTCTCGAGGAGAAAGTTTTTGTAGAAAATGAATTCCTGTTTGCTGATGAGAATTTCTTCAATATGTTCTCATTTTCCCTTGAGCAAGGAGATCCGAAAACTGCGTTAAGCCAACCTAATTCCTTGATTTTGACTAATAGTTTGGCAGAAAAATACTTTGGGACCGAAGACCCAATGGGAAAGACTTTGCAGTACGATGGCGGCCGGGGACTTAAGCAATTGATGGTGACCGGGATAATGAATGATTTGCCACACAATACACATTTTTCTTTTGATCTGCTTGCCTCTTTTTCAACAGTGGATGACCAAACCAACTGGGGTTCTTACAAGCCCATTTGGACGTACATCACACTAACAGATGGAACCACTCCGGATCATATACGAACCCAGTTTCCCCCTTTTGCAAAAAAGTATGCCAAATTCAGGGTTGTGGAATATGCTGGTTTTGGATTTGATTTGGAGCCGGTTAGTAGCATTTATGTGGAGTCCAGGGCTCGAAGAAATATGAAGCCTCTTGGGAATCTTCAGTCGATCTACGTTTTGGCAGCTGTGGGAATTTGCATTCTGCTGATCGCATGTATCAATTTCATCAACCTTACTATGGCCAACTCTTTGGCCCGATTCAAGGAAGTGGGTATCAGAAAGGTCATGGGCGCTGGCAGATCCCAACTTATTCGACAGTTTCTTACCGAATCAGGAATTACCATTGTTTTCGCTCTCGGTGTTTCCGTTATACTGACAGCCCTGTTTTTGCCAATTTACAATGCCTTATCTGGTAAACAGATTGATCTGATTTACTTACTGGATATTGAGTTCGTAGCCTACATTTTGTTAGGACTGGTTGCTGCGACTTTACTGGCAGGCCTTTACCCGGCAAAGTCTATAGCTAGCCTTGGTAATCATTTGGTGGTGAAAAGAGCTAGTGATAAAGTTGGCAACAATGCCGGAATTCGCAAGGGATTGGTGGTTTTTCAGTTCCTGGTTTCAGCTACGTTGATAATAGGCGTTCTAATTATCGATCAGCAGCAGAGGTATATCTTTAGTAAGCCTCTGGGTATTGATAAAGAACAGGTAATGGTTGTTCCTACCAGTAACCAGGAAGGTGCATTTCTTCAAAAACTTTATTCAATGCCAGAGATAAGCAGTGTCGGCATTTCACAACGACTGCCAGTCAACCTTTTAAATTATGATGGCAGAGGATTTGGTGTGGAGGGATTGGAAAGAGCAGTTTCTGCGCAGAGCTGTGTCATTGATCTGGACTTCATTGAAACCTATGGGATTGAAATAATTGCCGGAAGAAATCATTTTAAGGAACCTGCGGGGACATGGGAGTATTTGATTAATGAGAGCGCCGTTAAGGAGTTCGAATGGGGTACTCCTGAAAATGCGCTGGGGAAAAAGATCTATTTGTCCCCGGAGCACGGGATGACCGGTAAGGTGATTGGAGTTTTTAAAGACTATCACCTGGAATCTTTACATGAGAAAATTCCACCAATGATCATGTTTAAAAACATACGAGAAGATTGGAAGGGCTGGCACAGGGAATTCGTTTCGCTCAAATACCAGACAGATGATCTACTTTCATTTAGTCGAAGAATTGAGGACTTGTGGAAATCTCACAACGATGGAAGGGCATATTTCAGCTTTTTTATTGACGATAGCTACGAGCAATTGCATGAGGCAGACGGTCGTTTTGCAACACTTTTCAACTATCTGACTTTCATCGCGATGTTTATTGCCTGTATAGGGCTTCTAGGAATAAGCATGCTCATCGTTAATCAAAAGGTTAAAGAGATTGGAATCCGCAAGGTTCTGGGAGCTTCTGCACTCAATGTCGTTTTGCTATTTTCAAAGAAGTTTGTGTCTCTGGTAATGATCGGACTCATCTTGGCATGTCCGGTAGCTTACTATATGACAGAAAGATGGCTCCAGAGTTTTTCCTATCGAATTGATATAGGATTTATGCCATTTTTAATGGCTCTTTTCATCCTTGCGTTTCTCTCAATTGTAACGATCGTGACTCACACTGCGAAGGCTGCTTTGACCAATCCAGCTGAGTCGTTGAAAGACGAGTAAAAGTCTTTCAACCTAAGATTTTCTTAATCGACAAAAGTCAACTATTGCCTGAGTTTTTCTGTAATATCACTTATGGTTAAGCTCAATCAAGTTCTTGTCGCTTCTTTTGTCGTTTTTTCATGTGCTTCTCAGCCATCCGGCAGCCCGGATAATGTTTGGCTCGATCCGGCATTGGATCTTCGTGCTTCATCTCAATCGGTGGTGGTCTGGTTTGAAAATCAGTATTTGAGAAGTGGCGATTCTTTTTTGGAAAAAACAAGGGAACTGGATGGAAAGAGGAGGAGTGTGGTCAAGAAGGAAGTGCTGATGGCTCTGAAAACACTTAGCGATGCTTCTTTCGGAAAAATTGAAGATCAGCTGAATGCTCTTGAGAAACAAAATGACGTACGAGCTGTGAAGCGTCATTGGATAATCAATGGGTTTAGCTGTGTGGCCTCAGAAGAAGGACTAAAGGGCATTATGGAATTAGAGGGAGTAGCTAAGATCTTCCTCAAGCAGCTGTCATCTAATGTTTCCAATCCAGACATGGGGCCTGAGTTTTTAGAAGAGATTCCAGAGACAAGGTTTTCCATCGAGCAGGTTGAAAGCTATCCCTGGAACATCAAGAAAATCCGAGCTCCGGAAGTGTGGAACTCTTACAAAATAGTGGGAGAAGGTACGTTGAACGTGGTGCATGATTTCGGCTTCAAGCTGGATATTCCTCCATTAGCTGAAACGATCTATGTGAATGAAGATGAAATACCCGGAAACAATGTTGATGATGATAACAATGGGTATATCGACGACTACCACGGTTATGACTTTGACAAAGAGACAGCCAGTGTAAACAACCCTTTTATCCGAAGAGCCTCCGTTATTCACGGCAATGCCTGCGCAGCGATGATCTCAGGAACATTCGCCACGAAGACCAGCCAGGCCATTGGGATAGCTCCAGGATCAAAATGGGCACCAGTGATTAGCTCTGCAAATATTGAACAAGCGGTAGAGTGGGCTATTGAACAAGGTGCAGATACTTATAGCATGAGCTTTTCCCAACCAAACCTGGGTGAGTTTCGAACGCATTGGCGAAAAGTGATGGAACATGGCACGCTTTGCGGAGTAGTGTTCATTTCTGGAGCGGGAAACTTTGCTGCTGGTCCTAACGCCGCTCCAATTCCGGTTCAGATGCGCAACCCGGAGGATATTCCACACGCAGTTCTTGGAGTCGCAGGGATAGGAGAGGACGGAGTTCGGCCAGTCTTTAGCAGTCAGGGACCAGTGGAATGGAATACGCACTATTACAAGGATGGTAGGGTCAATAAACCGGATTTTGCGACACTTAATTACCGAATTTCTTGTGTGGATCCCGAGGGGAATCTCTCCAACACAGCAGGTGGAAATTCTTTTGCCGGGCCCCATATGGCGGGAATTGTCTCATTGATGTTTTCAGCTAATCAGGAACTGCTGCCTTGGGAAGTGAAAGAGATACTTGTGAAAACAGCCCAGGATATCGGTGACCCGGGTTTTGATTTTCAATCAGGTCATGGGTTCGTAAATGCCTTCGACGCGGTTTCTGCGGCTTTGAAATGGAGGAAATAGTACTTTACTTTTTCAAGCCCTCTCTGGTTCCTATTTGATAAGCCATTTTCAAAAATTTTCTCAACTCTGACGTCAGATCACTCTTAGAATGAAGTCTGAAATGATGAACATAAGCCCTCTTTGTAACTTCTTCGATCCTGTGAAAGCATGTGGAGTCTTCGTATTTTTCTCTAAAGACAAGATGACCTTCAAGAAAATCTTTTCCAAGTCGATTGATAGAGGCAAAACGCATTTTGTGATTTAGTGCTATCCGTGTTTTTGCAGGATGAAGTTCAAAGTCACCGATTTTCTCAAATGCTGCTATCAAATGTTCATAGAGCTCGATGGCGGCTTTTGTATTTCCATGTAGGAAGTTTTCAATCGTATTTGCACCACAGGAATGCCATTGATTGGTATTTACAAACTTTTGCTGGCATTTGGGACAGGTCCACATGCTAGTAGTTTTGAAAGGGTTCTCTGGAAAATACACGCCTTAATACGGGAATGAAAAAATCTAACTCCTCCCATTCGTAGTCCGGATCAAAGGAACATTGATCCCATTTTTCACAAAAATCCACTGCAGAATGGTAGTATGGATGATCTTTGAATCGATCGCGATTGTTCCGCAACTCTGAGTTCAGACTCTTGTTGTAGAACATCTGAAAGGTACCGTGATATCTCACTACCCATATAACTTCCTCACTGAGGAAAGGGCGTAAGATCTCAGCAGCAACCTGACCGTGAGTGTATGGTGCCAGTACATCCCCAATATCATGTAAAAGGGCAGCAACAACCCAATCATCACCAGCACCATCTCTTGCAGCTCGGGTTGCGCACTGCAAGACATGCTCCAACCGATTAATCTTGTACGCTCCGTCGTCTTTGGCCATTTCCTTTAGGTGATCAATAAGACGATCTGGTAATTCCCTGGCCGTGGCTTCATCATTTTTCCGAATAATGTGATAATCCTCCACCGAGCCGTCTTTCATGGCAGTGAATTTTGCAATCTTATTGATCTGCTTTTCCATTCCTAATACCCCTTTGTTTGGTCTATGAATAAATGATTTCTTTCTCCTTTTTGTATGGCAGCATAAGCCGTCTTAAAGCTGGCAATCACGTCATCGATCGTAGTTATTCCTGACTGATGAGGCGAGACAAGTACTTTTTCATTGGTCCACAAGTTGGAGTCCTTGACAAGGGGTTCTTCAGGAAAGACATCTAGTACAGCTTTACGCACCGACCCTGAGCTAATGGCCTCTGTTAGCGCATTTTCTTCTACTGCGTCCCCTCTGCCAACATTGATGAAAATGATGTTTTTAAATGATTCAAAAAATGACTCATCCAGTATTGAAGATGTTTCCTCAGTACTGGGAAGTGCACTAACCACCACATGAATGTCCTTTACTGTTGACAGAGATTCCCAACTGATGATTTCATCGAAGGGATCAACAGAAGTACCGGATTGATTGAGTCCGATAAGCTTACTTACGTGCTTAGTCAGCTGAAACCCAATTCCCTGTCCGACGGAACCTGTTCCTAGAACTAGCACATTGAGGGCTGACAAACTCGTGGCTGAAATTTGATTCCAGTTAGCTATCTTCTGATTTTCGTAGATGGGAAACAACGACTTTATTTCTGCAAGGATATAGGCCAGGCAAAACTCACCCATTTGCCTTCCCAGGTTTCCTGTTGTCCTTGTAATGATGGTTTCAGGACTTAGTGATTGGAGTCTTAAATACGAATCGACACCTGCTCCAAACGCATGTATCCATTCAATTTCCGACAGGTCCTCATCCGTCAGGAAATTGAATCCTGCAATGGCATTTACAGTGGGGAGGGCGGATCTAATCTCACTTTTCGAATTCGCTTTAGCTATGTCAATCTCAGGAAAGCTGACTTTGATAAATGCTTCAAAGTCATCTGCCAACCTTCCATATGTGAGCATCCGATAGATCATTGATTCCTCTCTTCAACTGTCCGTGAATTCAAGAGGACTAAAGTTAAAGGTTTACAACATCATTCGATGGCTTTCAACTTTTATAGACATTCACGTTTCCAAAGTACGTCCGCAACCCGATGGATGCCTCACCCATTCCCATGTTAATAACTTTTATTCGCTCGTTCTGATCGGATTTGCCAGAGGTTTTGGTTGGGTATTCGCTCTTGACCTTACCATTGTTGCATCCGATAAAAACGTTTGCAGAGGAGTTGGCTGGCAGGACGAGTTTAAGATCACCTTTCAGAGTGCTTACTGCATGGGGATATCGGGGTGTCACCTCTTTATAGTAGACATCGATATTTCCCAGGACAGAGTTCGCAACCACCGATCCATAAATTCTGTTCAATGAAATATTTCCTACTTTGGTATTCGCTTCTATCTGCCCTTTGAGGTCGAGAACAAATACATCTTCGACGGTTGATTTTAGCTTAACAGAAAATTTTTCGGGAACTTTTATCAAAAGCAGTAGTCCAGTTTCGCTTTCTGCATGCTCGGATAGTATGACATCATTTTCGTTTTCTGAAAATGAAAACGGCAATTCTTGATTTTTCCACCGATTGGGATCTAATGAATTGTATTTTTCATTCGATCCTTGAAGGTCGTGGATTTCTATATCGACAAAATCGATATCATGAGCTTCGACAGAGATCCTACTGTAAAGTGTTTCAACCTTTAGCAGGCCAGACCGCCATGGTCGCGTCAGTTCGATTGTATAATTTTCAATAACCTTGATAGGCGGCGCTGGATCAAGTTGCTGTGCTTTTAGACCAGCCTCAATGCAGCAGGTGAATAGGAGAAAATAACTAAGCATTTTCATAGCAATATCTCTTTAATTTGATTTTTTAACTCAAGTTCAGTCCGGTCATCATCGATCATTCGTTTTAATTCTTCCAGAATCACCGGATCATTCATTTTTATCAGGCTTTCAACCAGGATGGCCCGGACGAGGAAAGATTCTTGTCGTCCTAATGATTTGATGAGTTCTTTTTTTACGAGCTCATCTTTCGGAAAACCAGCCATGGTTTCAATTGCTGCCATTCTCACATTTACATTGTCATCAGTATTGAGCAGTTCCATCAGAGAGGTAGACAGCTCCGTCTGCATTGCTGGTAGTCCTCCCACTAATTCCAGAGCCTTGAGTTTGACATGAACAGACTGCTGATCCATAAGTGTGATGGCAAGTGCGCTCTGCATGGTGTCCATCCTTGCCGACATTTGTTGGTAGGATGCATTCATTTGAATCAACAAGACCGTGATAAAAATCAACAAAAAGACTGCAGCGACCCTGAACAAGACTCCTGTGTTGATGTGCAGCTTTTTGTCGACACTTCCAATCGATTTCTTAATTCTCTCATCAAATGAATCCGAGAGTTTCTTTTTATTGCTCTTATCATAAAACCTGATCTCCTCCAGGAAATACGAATCATCTGAGTGATCTCTGAGCAACTGTTCCTCTTGCTCGGACGTTTTTCCCTCCAGGTACTTCTTTAGTAGTTCATCTGTATCTTTCTTTTTCATCTCAAAACATTTTCTCTAGTTGCTTTCTTATTTTTCTTCGTGCCCTTGAAAGGCTTACCTCGACAGTGTTTTTCTTGAGGTCAAGTGTTTCTGCGATTTTTTCGATCGTAAAACCTTCAACATTTCTTAGCTGAAGTATCAATCTTTGCTGTTCAGGCAATTGCGAAATGATTTCTACCAATAGTTCATTTGTGTCTGAAAGTTCCAGCTGGTCGATTTCGCTATTGCCCACCTCTGCCATTTGATCGAGGCTGACCATTTGCATTTTGGATTTCCGTATTCGATCAATGCACAGGTTTTTAAGTATGCTCAGTGCATATGCCTCAACTTTTTCGTAAGAGTTTAAGTCAGCTCTGCGGTCCCATAATTTCATGTATAGATCCTGAACCGCTTCCTCTGCTTCCCACGAATCTTTCAAAAGCCAAATGGCGTATCGGTACCATTGATTTTTCTTAGGAAGGAAGGCATTTAAAAATTCACTCTTACGCATGCTTACCTAAAAGACGTGAAAATTCTCAGAAACTGACAAGGCCTGTGAAAAAACTTGAAGCAACAAAAAAGCCGTCCTAGTAAAGACGGCCTCTTGTTTTCAGTGATTTGGTCAAATAACTATGTACTTTCCTGCAGTGTGAGATCTTTCACATTGTCATCCGGATTTCGATCGATAAGCTTGTGTATAGGGTCGATTCCAGCTTTTAAGGGTTCCTCATCGACCGTAATTTCAAACGTTTTGACCTGGTCGTCAATCAGGTGTTTTTTTAGGTAAAGTAGCTTGTCTTCTCCTTCTTCATCTTTTCCATACACACCAATGTCAATGTAGTCACTCATGGCGATTGCGGTTTCAGTACCAAGACTATCAGCACGATACTTGATTGCATCTACTTCCAAATTAATCGTGTAGGTACTATCAGCATTTACCACGTAGGAGGCATCGGTCGTCTTGTTTTCGAAAAGTGTAATATTCTCAAACATATCGTCGATAATGTACTGAAGCGAGTCCGGAGTTACTTCTCTGAAGTAGCCAATCAAATCAGCAGAGGTTGGATACCTTCCTTCTTTGAAACCCCAATCTCTTCGGAATCGCTTCAACGCCATATTGACACTATCTTCAGTAATGTAGTCTTGCAAGGCGTACATAACCAGCGACCCTTTTCTGTAGTGAATATAGCCTTGACCTTCAACCATCTCCAGTGTCATTTCTTTCTTACGTTCGAATGTCCTTCCAAACAAGTAGCTATTCAATTCATGTTTTAGGTATTTCTGAATGATCTCTTCCGGGGATTCCTGCTTCATCACCATCAAAGCGGAGTATTGGGACATGGTTTCTGATAGCATCGCATTCCCTTTTACTCCCGCTTCAGTGACCTGGTGTCCCCACCATTGATGTGCCACCTCGTGTGCAGTCACGTAAAACGGAAGATCTACATCATCTTCATCAATTTTCTGAATGAAGCCGATCGCCTCCGAAAAAGGAACTGTGTTAGCGAAAGACTGCGCAAAAGATGAGTACCTTGGGAATTCCATAATTCGCATCTGCCTGAATTGATAGGGAGAAAAATTGACTGTGTAGTAGTCAAGTGATTTCTTCAGTCCGCGCATCATTCGATCCAGGTTGTACTCGTGACCTTTGTGATAGTAGATTTCAAGACTCACGTCATCCAACGTATCCGATGGAGGCTCCCAAACATCTCTCTTCACTGCATAGTCCGCTGATACGATGGAATAGAAACTGACCATGGGAACGTCCATCTTGTAGTGATAGAAGACACGATCGTCCTCATACCATTTTTTCTGCAAATAGCCAGGTGCTAGTGCGATTTGTGATGAGTCCGTGCTTACCACAATCTCGAACTTTATCTTGTCGGCATCATCGCCAAACAGGCTTTGACTAAGCCCGCGGGGGTCGTCCCGTTCCATCATGCGCTCTTTCTCTTCCAGATCATTGTCCTTTCTGTCATCGTCATCACCTAATTCAAACCCGGTATTGTAGCCTATGGATGGGAAATAACCATTATCGAAAAATGTGCCGTTATAAACCACCCTCGTATTACTGCCACTTTCCTTAAATCCCTTCGTTATGAAATCTACCTCAAAGTTCATTTTTATTTCGGCTCCTGAATCCAAAGGGTTTGTCAGTGTGAAAATCGTGTAGCCAAAATCTTCCAGTCGTTCTTTGACAGATGCTTGATCTCCGAAATCCAGTCGGGTAACAAAATCACTCGTGCCACCATCCTGAATATGCACCTCAGAGATTGGCTCGGCTTTTTTGTTTTTCAAGATGTAGTATCCCTTGGCAGTGAAATTCCTGTCTTGTGGAAAGATATCTACATTGACATTCGTTTCAGTGATCTTCGGTTGATGCATGAACTCATACTTCTTCAAGTCTTTTTCGTAGCGTGCCTGCAAAGCATTTTGATCATCCGAATTGGTGTATTTGTTTTGAACATTGGTGTTGTAGTAGATATATGCCCCCGAGAAGAGAAACACTGCGATTGATCCAAAAAGGAAAATCAACAAACTCCTACCCATTCGCATTTTACCCACCTTCAACCGGTTCTTCAAGATTGCGTCCGTACCCCTAACTGAGAACATGATCGAAACCCCGAAGAAGAACATGGAAAGGCCAATCCAATAAATATTAAACCATGAGAATGGAGTGACAAAGTGCCCAAAGGCGTTCATTTCAGAGTAATTACCAAGGTTGGCACTGGCGAAGTAAAACATGTTATGTTCAACACCTAGCTCGTCCAAGACGATGAAAGAAATGTAGAACAGGATCATCAGGGCAAATCCAAGAAATTTTTGGTTTACGACCACTTGGATGAAGAATCCAAGAAAGGTATACAACGCCATCAACAAGAGTGTATCCGTAAATAACGTTTTGAAGTACAGGTCAAGCTCAATTTTTGGGTATCCCTGGATCAATTGAATAATGATTCCACAGACGATGAGCACCAAAAGAATCGTCATATGTACCATTACAAATCCAAAGTACTTTCCAGTAAGTCCAACCATATCCCGGTAGGGCAGGGCATCATAAATAAGGTTGATCTTCGTGTCACGTTCTTTCCAGATGAGTTCACCTGAGTAGAAGACAATCAGGATGATAAAGAATACCTGGAACGCTCTGATCACGGTCAGCATATTACTGGTCGTACTGTAGGTAGAGATATCATATCCTCCGGAGTTAGAGACCATCGCCACGATGAAAACAAAAATGATCCCTGCCAATACGATGAACCGAAAAGGTATCTGCTTGGCAATCCAGGTGAAATAAAACCAGGACAGTTTTCTAATTTGTACAAAGGAGGCACTCAATCCATAGTTGAGATCCGCCTTAGGAATATCAAACCCTGATGAAGTAGACCGCTCGGTTTCTTTAAGCTCTTTCTTCCGTTTTTTGGCATTTCCTGCCATGTTGTAGTTGAACTTGAAGAAGGTAAGGATCAGTGATCCTATTCCAATCCCAACCCAAAGCAGTCTGTTGATTAGAACCACTCCTTCCAATGGAATGACTTGCGAGTTTTGCTCAGCTACCGTCCAGTATTGAGTCATTACCACGTTGGCACCAAACCCAAATGGATCGAGTATCGCACCCATATCTCGATTGTCTAATTCTGCCAGGAAGGATGAAGCGATTAGATAGCCCATGAAGAGGATCACTGCCTGCGCATATACTACTACCATTTTCTTTCCTAGGGTGCCCCCGGTGAAGAAGATTGCGCTAAAGAAAAATAGGTTTGGCAGCGCAAACAGTAGAAATGGTTGGAAATAATGATATGAATTAAACGCCTGTAGCTTGTCCTGATCCATCCACGGCCAGGGAATCCCATGACCTGCCATCATACCCCAAAGAATCCCCGATGTTATCAATACCAGTACTATAAAAGATCCAATGAATCGACCTGCCAGGTATTGATTCTTGGTCAATGGAGTGGTAAATATCATGGAGGCTGTTGAGTGTTCAAAGTCCCTCAAAACGGGTACTCCCATGATTGCCGAGGCAATGAATGTCCCCAGAAACATGGCAAACAACATGATGGTCATGATAACCGTAGGAGCGTTTTCCATCAATTTTCCTCCACTACCTCCCGCACGAACCATATCCGTAGTAACTGCGAGGAAAGCAATGAGGAATAAAAGTGCAAAGTAGATGTAGGTAGCAGGTCTTCCCAGCCTGTACTTAAACTCAAATTTTATTACTTCTAACATGATACTAGGGTTTAGGCTGGAACAGCTTCTTCTTCCTTCTCTTTTTCCTGAATGTAGGTAAAATACACATCCTCTAAATCAACGGGCTCTGAATCAAACGACCCGTCCGGCTTACTATCACTATAAACATGAATAACGGGCTTGCCCGCTATTCTTCGTTCCGAAATGACGTTAAAGTCATTCTTGTGCTCTTCGAGTTCTTCTTTTTCAATGGCTTTGCTCCAAATTTTTCCTTCCGCCGATTTCAATGCGTCTACAGGATTCCCCTCCATCAAAACGGAGC
The DNA here is from genome assembly GCA_028285685.1 of Cyclobacteriaceae bacterium. Lineage (GTDB taxonomy): Bacteria > Bacteroidota > Bacteroidia > Cytophagales > Cyclobacteriaceae > Ekhidna. Next base: position 137,969 of record JANQOR010000009.1, read on the forward strand.
CTTGATGGATAATGGCCATTTTTGTGCACAGTTCGCGAACATCATCCACAATGTGTGTTGAGAGGATGACGACCGTATTTTCACCTATTTCACTCAATAGATTCAGGAATCGATTACGTTCCGCGGGGTCAAGTCCAGCGGTTGGCTCATCAACGATAATGAGTTTAGGGCTGGAAATGAGCGCTTGAGCAATTCCGAAACGCTGCTTCATTCCACCTGAATATCCACCGAGATTCTTGTTCCGATGCTGGTAAAGATTCGTTTTGTGCAGGAGTGCTTTTACTAAACTCTTTCTTTCCTTACTATTTGTGATTCCCTTTAGGACCGCTAAATGATCTAACAGGGTTTCTGCCGAAACTTTAGGGTAAACACCAAATTCTTGCGGTAAATAACCTAAGATTTTTCTCACCTCTTCCTTTTGCTGTAAAACATCAATATCTCCCAAAGTAATGGTTCCCTCATCTGCTTCCTGTAGTGTTGCGATGGTCCGCATCAGACTCGATTTTCCTGCGCCGTTGGGACCTAAAAGGCCAAACATGCCCGTTGGAATGTCCAACGACACATTGTTAAGTGCCCTTACTCCATTGGGATAAGTCTTAGATAGATTCTGGATGGTTAGATTCATAAAGTCGTTACTTTTTGATTGTTGATGCATTAGTAGCTGGAAAGTTATGGTTTATTACACATTTTGTGATCAGAGGTAATTTTTCGTTGGTAGGTGGCACCCTTTTAACAATTTTTCACGGCTGAGGCTTCAACTGTGAAAATTTGTAAGAAACTGTTGCTGCATAGAGATCAACAATAATGTGTAAGAGCATGGAAAGCCAGAGAGATCCTGTCAAAAGATAGGCTAAGGAAAAAATCACACCCAGTCCAAAGGCTTTTATTGCATTGTTCAGCTTAGTGGCCGCATGTGCAATACCAAAAAGTAGGTTTACTGCCAGTACAGCAAGTGCAATGTGCATCACCTGGCTCAATTGCCAGAATAGAAATCCTCTAAAAATCAGTTCCTCACAGGTGCCCGCAATAAATGTGGTTATAAGAGCCCATTTATATTCTGTCTTGTTTTTTGGCAAAATGTGCTGAACACCTGCCAGGCCTCTTCCAATGCTTTCAACTTTATACTCAGGGATTGATATTTGGCTTATTATCCAAAAGGAAACAGCAGAGGCCACAATAAGCAATGCCACCCAAATAGGATCGTCAATAAAATGCAGACCAATACTTTTTAGTGGGACTGTCTCTATGATCACTGAAATCATAACGATGATCATCATGATGAGTAGAGCTCGACTTGTGATCTTGTAAACCCAAACGAGTTTATCTGGATCCTTCTCCAGGAGTTGAATAGTCTTTTTTCCTGTTAGCAGTGTATGAAAAGGAAAGAGTACTCCTGTAATTATGGCTGCTATTATCGTAAAATCCAGGTTGCCCATAACTTACTTATTTGGGTTTATCAATGATTCCCAGATCTTATGACTGCTAGTCACTTGGTATTTGTTCTTGATTAGTCTCTCCGGTGGTGTAGTAGGAGATTTTTCTTCAATCATGAGTGCTTTCGCGAAATTGAGGAAGCTCATGGGCAACCCTTTTTTCTCCATGATCTCTCGTACCTTTTGCTGTATCGCTTCTTGGTCTTGTGGATCTTCCACGGTCACAATAAGCACCTCTTCATCGCCTAGTATACTCTTCACCTTCTTCGCAATGGACTTCAGGTCGTCGGGGGAGATAAAAAAATGCTTCTTGAATGCCCTGGTAAAGGTTTCATAATCCTTGTATCCCAGCTTGGAAGCTAGTTCGTGTACCACGCCTTCACCTGCACTGATGAGCTCGTAGGCCTTCGCCATCTTTAGTTCTTCAATAAATATAAAAGGTGTTCTCCTGGTCTCTTTTTTGAAAATTCGATGGAACTGTGAAGGGGAAAGACATGCTACTTCAGACAACTCCTCCAGGGTCAATGGCTGGTGTAAGTTAGCTTCGATGTGATCCAACGTTTTCGTAATTCGGAGATCCATGATGGTTCAAAGCTAAGAATGCAACGAGAATCGCTGTATGACAAATCTTGCTAATCTCCAGGTCAGTCTTTCGTGTACAAAAAGGAAAGTCCAGCCTGTTTCAAAGTCATTTTATTTTCGGATGGCTCAAATTCTAGCACGATTCCGGCAGGGTTGAAAGAGAATCGATCGACAGCGGTCGCTTCTAGTTGAAAAGCGGATTGGCCGGTGGCCCGGGCAACCAGTGCCGTTGAATCTGCATCCGTCGATATGGTAATTTTTAAGGGAAATTGGGTACTGGAATAGGTACCAAGGTATTTAGTCAGGTCAGTTGACTTTAGTTCAATGGCACCGAACACTGGTAGAGTATAAGGTTTGTTATAGTAGCAACTCAGCACCCCAATTAAAAAGTCGTTGTTACTGTAGTTCGATCCATTTGACGTTATTGCAACAGATAGTCTATTAGCTGGAAGGTAGACAAGAAATGAACTAAACCCATCAATTCCGCCCGTGTGCCCATAAAGTTCCTTGTTGTAGTATGGAAATTGAAAAATGCCTAAACCGAATCCATCTTGCATGGTAGTCATTTTCTCAAGACTTGACTTACTGATGATTTTGTCTGAAAAGAGTGCTTCTGCGAAGATGGTCAGGTCGGTTGGCGTTGAAACAATATTGCCCGCACCTAGTGGAATCGACATATCCGTTTCATTCTCCCTTATCCACTCTTTGGAAAATTTGTATGAATAAGATTCGTCGTTTGAAACATCGATTGTTGAACCAACATAGGTGTTCTTAAGACCTAGAGGTCTTAAGATTTTCCTGTCGAGTATTTTGCTGTAAGAATCTTTATAGACCCTTTGGAGGATAAATGTGAGGAGAACGTAGTTAGAGTTGCTATACTCCGCCTTGTCATTTGGCTCAAATACATTTTCAGATTCAGATATCAGCTGGATGATCTCTTCCTCTGTTTTCGACTCGGTATTCCACTCTTCATAGTTCGAGGCATTGGTAAAATTGAAAATTCCGCTTCGGTGCTTTAATAACATCGCGACGGTAATCTTACCGCTATTTTGAATAGAAGGAAAGTAAACCTCAATCGTCTGATCCAGATCGAGTTTTCCTTCTTCGACGGCTTTTAGAATCAGCGCAGAGGTGAACATTTTAGTAATCGAACCAATCCTATATTTTGTTTTAGTGGTGGAATTATCTTGTGCTTCTAAATCATCGAAACCAACCGCAGCAGTGTAAATGATCTTGCCGTCTGTTGCTACTGCCACACTTCCCATAAACCGGTCACCTTCTTGTAAGATGGTCATCAGGCTATCCATTCGATTTTTGTTAAAATTTTGGGCACGACTGCATAAGAGCGATATGCAGGTGATCAGAACGGTGAGTGTGTATCTTTTTATCATATCAGTGCTAATTCTGACAGTTGAATTATAACCATCAAGATCGTCAAGAGCGGCCAGAATAACCAAAGGGAAAAAGGTTTATTCATTCATCTGCGCAGTTTTGACCTTACATATTGATTATATTGGCTGTACTAAAACCAACCTATGCTTAACGACAAAAAAACCATCAATGCATGGTGCATGTATGACTGGGCCAACTCCGTTTACTCACTTACCATTACATCAGCGATCTTTCCCATTTATTATCAGGCAGTCACCGTCAATGCCAATGGTGGAGATACCGTTGATTTTTTTGGAATTCAGGTTGTCAACTCGGTATTGTATTCATATGCGCTTTCGGCATCCTTTCTACTAGTGGCTGTCGTATTACCAATCCTGTCAGGTATTGCTGATTATGCTGGTAAGAAGAAATTCTTTTTGAAGTTGTTTATGATGATTGGGTCACTCTCCTGCATTGGCCTTTACTTTTTTACGGGAAAAAATGTGGAGTGGGGGATTTTTTGCTCGGCGTTTGCAAGTGTTGGCTATTCAGGAAGTCTTGTCTTTTATGATGCTTTCCTAAGCGAAATTGTGACTGAAGATAAACGAGACATTGTAAGCGCTAAAGGCTACTCATACGGCTACATTGGAGGTGTGATATTGCTGGTTATCAATCTTGTCACCATCGAAATGTATGATGTTTTTGGTCTGGCAAACGAAGGAGTTGCTTCGCGGATTGCTTTTCTGACAGTGGGATTTTGGTGGATTGGCTTCTCATTATATGCTATTTCCAGGCTTCCAGAAAATGTGCATGGACGAAAGCCAGAAGGCAATTTCATTGCCAACGGATATCGAGAACTTGGCAACGTATGGAAACAGATGAAGGGAATGAATTCGATGAGAAAATACTTACTTGCATTCTTTTTTTACAACATGGGCGTCCAAACGATCATGTATCTGGCTGCTACCTTCGGAGCCAAGGAACTGAAGATGGAAACGTCAAAACTGATCATGACCATCTTGTTGATTCAGTTCGTCGGAGTGGCAGGTTCTTATCTTTTTGCCTTCGTATCCAAGAAGAAAGGCAATATTCGTTCCCTCATGGTAATGATAGTTATTTGGATCATTTGCAGTCTGTATGCCTATTTTGTTCAACAAGAGATCGAATTTTTCGTGCTTGCTGCTGTTGTTGGCTTGGTCATGGGCGGTATTCAGTCTCTGTCCCGGGCCACATTTTCCAAAGTCATGCCTAAAGACACCGTTGACACCGCTTCATTCTTTAGCTTTTACGACGTAACATACAATTTATCGATCGTCTTCGGAACCTTTGTCTACGGCTACATAGAAATGGTAACAGGAAGTATGAGAAACAGTGCACTAGCGCTGGCGTCTTTCTTTGTAATTGGCATTCTCTTCCTCTCTCAGGTTAAGCTTAAAGATGCATCCCCTCAAATTGCCTGATTATGCGCCTAGAACTCAAGGCGAGGATATATTTTGTTTGGTTCGCAGGCGTTGGGTGGCCCTCACGCCCGAAGAATGGGTCAGGCAGCATTTTCTCAATTTGCTGATAGAGCATTTATCATATCCCAGAGGACTAATTAAGCTAGAGCATTCAATAAAATATTTTAAAAACATTAAACGATCTGACATCACCATCTTGGACCGTTCCGGTGGTGTGTTTATGCTTGTCGAATGCAAATCATTTAAAATGAAACTGACACAGGAAGTGGTTTCGCAATTATCTCAGTACAACAAGATCCTTGACTCAAAATACTTGGCCATAAGCAATGGCTTAAAGCATTTTATTTGGGAGAAGAAGTCTAGTGGGAGCTATGAATCGCTAGAAATGTTTCCAGCTCATAAAACCACATAATTCGCTGTACATTGTACTTTTAGGAGATTATCTCGTTAAATTTACACTAGTTATCTGCTGAGCGCTTGAAATAGCAAACCACCCAAAATTCAGGCAGATGAAAAAAATACTAGATCGTTTACCAACATTTACCAAGAGCTTCTACTTCCTCTCCTTAGCATTTTTCTTGCTGTGGCTAGCCTTTTTTGACAGCAACGACCTATTTCTTCAAAATGAGCTTAGGTCCAAACAAACTGAACTGATCAAGGCGAAGAAATTTTATGAGGAGAAGATCCTTGAAGTTAAAAACGACCGTGAGGCCCTGTTGAACAATTCTGAGCTTTTGGAGAAAATCGCACGGGAAAAGTATTTAATGAAAAAAGAGAACGAAGATCTTTATATAATCGTTGACTAGGCATGAGACTAGGACTCGTAACGATACTTCTGCTAGCTGTGCTCGGTGTTTCAGCTCAAGCCAAATTATCAGATAAGGTCTATTTTGGTGGAGGATTCGGGCTTAGCGCTGGTGGAAATGGAACTAATATCAGTCTCTCACCACAGATTGGATATAAAATAACCTCCAGATACTCTGCTGGGATCGGAATCATGTATCAATACGCAAAGATCCAAGGCATTGAATCCAGCATTAATAACTACGGTTGGAGTGTCTTTAATCGCTATAACTTGACTCGTCAGTTTTTTGCTTATGGAGAGTATGAAAATCTCCAGTTTGAATTTTTCACCTCATTACGACCTGAGCGTACTGACCGAGCTGGATACAATAGTCTTTTGATCGGAGGTGGCTACACTGAGGCGTTGGCTGGTAGAGCTTCCTTCAGCGTGAGTGCACTATATAATGTGCTTTACGATGTTACTGATCCAATTCAGCCCTATGACAGTCCCTGGGTTGTTCGGGCAGGTGTCGGAATCGGAATATTTTAGTGAGTTTCTACTATTCGTAGTCAACAAAATCTTCTTCCTCAACGAAGTTAAATTCCAGGTCTACCAGTTCACTGTAATCTTCGCCAGCTTCAAACATGTCTTCGTCCATTGGTTCGTAGTACCAATTGACATGAATGTCGGTTCCGGATGTCTCCAGCCGCTTGAGCAACTTAAACAGATCGTACAAACACTTGGAAGAACTGGTATTGAAATACTCGAGTTTGATGTCGACATTGAGCTCAGTAGTAGTGACATTATCTGCCTTGAGCGCATCCAATAGGGGAGAGTAAAAAAGAACGCTGTTTTCAGGGCTCGATCTCCCCACTAATTTGATTGATCCTTCATCCATATTCAGATCAATTCCCGGTGTTGTTTTGGTGGGATCCTTGTGGTAAATCATTTCGGGCGATAATTAAATTAGTGGATAGTAAGTTTAACTACTTCACGGAGAATTTAAAAAAAAGTTAGACGAGCACTTAAAATGTTTCGTCGGATGCAAAAAATGGCCTGATTAGCCCCTAATCGACCTTACATTATGACAATTAATTCCTTAAAAAGTGAAATTTAACACAAAATGGACGGTGTTTCGAACTAAGATCTAGTTGTACTCTTTATAGGTTTCCTTCAATGTCTCCACCGATTTCACAATCAGTTTCTCAAGAGTTTTTATGTCAACATCGACGAGCTTTTTTATGTACAGGCAACCAACACTTTTTTTGTGTTTTCCCAGTTTGGCTAGTAAGTCATCCATCCCAGAAAACCCTCCCATCATGTAGATGGTCATACTCTGTTTTCTTGGAGAAAATCCAGATAAAAACCAGTCCCCTTCTGTGCCTGTTTTATGCTTGTAATGATAGCTTCCAAAACCAACAATGGAGTTCCCCCACATAACCGGCTTTTCACCCGTGACTTTACCAATCAAGCTGAGTAGTGTTCTGCTATCGTCCCTTTTTACCTCCGATTCTACCGAGTCGATAAAGTCTTCGACACTGGCATCGGTGGGTTTCGTTTTCAATTCGGCCATGCATGTACTATTTATAGATGATCCTAGGTCTGTTCTAAAATTACCCCAAATTTTTCACCCATTTCCTTTAAGTCTTCCACCACCTGGGGTAAAACTGGAATCCCTTCTTTGGATCGTTTTTCCTCCATTTCTCTTTCAGGATCACCAGGTATTAGCACCTTTTCTTCTCCATCTGCTGTCTCAGAGCTTCTGAACCGCCCGATCCAGTTGTCCATGTGATGTTTGAATTCATCCGCCTCTCTGAAAGCGTCAATTCTCATAGCCCCGAAAAAATGGCCTAACCCTTCCCCAACTGGGTTTGGGTTTGGCTCTATAAATGCAACAAACGGCGGTACCCAGGGACCGTAATTTGCTCCTGAAAGCACCGCGGACAGAATATCTACTACTGCTCCCAGCGCATATCCTTTATGGGAACCATGCTCCCTGTCTCCACCGAGCGGACGCATCGAACCACCATTTATGAGGCCTTTTGCATCTGTTGTAATGTTACCTTCCTTGTCCTGTAACCACCCTTCTGGGGCATCTTTCCCCTTGCGTTGAAGTACCTCAAGCTTACCATTTGCAGCGGTAGTGGTGGCCATGTCCAGCACAAATGGTGGTTGGTCACTAGTTGGGATTGCGATGGATATTGGGTTCGTTCCAAGCAATCTTTCCTTTGAAAAAGTCGGGGAAACTAATGGACTCGCATTGGTGAGCGAGATGCCAATGCAGTCATGTTCTAACGCTATCATGGCATGATACCCTGCGATACCGTAGTGATTAGAATTTTTCACTGAAACCCAACCGGATCCAACCTCCTTAGCTTTCCTAATTGCGAGGTTCATCGCCTGTGGACCAACGACAAGACCTAGGCCAAGGTCTCCATCGACCACAGCAGTTGAAGGAGTTTCGTGCACCGTTTTTATGGAAGGGGTAACATTGAGTCTTCCTTTTTCATGCAACCGTACGTAACCTGATAGACGAGCAACACCGTGTGAGTCTACACCTCTCAAATCCGCACTGACAAGCACTTGAGCCGCTTGTTCAGCATCCCTTGCCGGACATCCGATCTTTTGTAGAAGCTGTGATGTAAATCGAAACAGACCTTCTTTTGAGTAAAGAGTTGCTTCTGTCATGGAGCAAATTAAATCAATTGGGAGTTATGGAATTTCTAACGGAATCGATGGTGTCAAAAAGTACACCTTCCTTAAGAGCGTATGCCGAGACTCTAAGTGCTTGAATGTTCAATTTTTTTATGAGATAGTCAATTAAGGCGCAGGCCACGACAATCATGTCTACACGCATTTCTATCATACCTTTGATCGCCAACCTCTGACTTCTTGTCTTCCTGATAAGATCCAGGTAGATAACATCAAATGATGTTATTGGGAGAGGTAATTCCGTTTGGCCTTCTTCGATTTCACAATTTTCTTTGGCACAATAGATATCGCTGAGTGTATCAAAAGTGCCGGAACAACCGACCAGTGTAGCAGGCTGATGAATGGCGCATTGTTCTAATAGCTCACCTAATTCCTCAGAGAAATAATTATTCAACTGTGTCAGTTCATTAGCAGAAATAGGATCATGGTGATGGAACTTCTCAACGAGCCTTTGACCTCCTACTTCGAAGCTTTTTAGCCAATAGGTTTTTTCCTTGTCAGCAATTATGAATTCAATACTGCCACCGCCGATGTCCATTATCAAATTCTTTTTGTCTCCCAGATCAAGTGCCATTCGGGTTCCCTTTAGGATCAACTGTGCCTCCTGTTCTCCGGAAATAATTTGTGTTGAAATGTTGGTTTTCTTTGCTATTTCATGGATTAGTTCTTCACCGTTATTAGCGTTTCGTATCGCGCTGGTTGCAGTCGAGAAAATTTGTGTGATCCCCGTATTGTCAATTTCTTTCTTGAATTGAGTGATCGTGTTTAATGCTCGATCCCATGCTTCAGAGGTAATTCTGTTATCATTGATCCCCTTCTCACCAATTTTGACAGCCACACGTTCCTTGTAAAAAACCCTATACGATTTAGCGGTCACCTCAGCCAGCATAAGGTGAAAGGTATTGGTACCCATATCGATGATCGCTATCTTCATAAGCCGCCGCAATATACTAGTGATTTTTTCGATTTTCTTATTTTTTCCAATGAACGAATATGAATTTTTTTCATCTCGAAACCGGGTCTGCTAAATCGGACTAATTAGCAATCGAATCAATAGCTAAGTCGTCTTATCTTTACCGCTTTCTAAAAAATATGAGTTCAGAAAAACCAAAGACAGCGACTAATATTCAGACGATTTCGGAGAAGGTCGAGAGGCTTGAAGCCATGAATGAAGAAGCCCTTAAGGGTGGTGGAGAAGACAGAATTGCTAAGCAGCACGAAAAAGGGAAACTAACTGCGAGAGAACGTATTGATCTTTTGCTGGATGCCGGTTCATTCCAGGAGATTGGAAAATTTGTAACCCATAGGGCGACCGACTTTGGTATGGCTAAGCAGAAGATATTGGGGGATGGTGTCGTAACAGGATATGGGACAATTGATGGTCGATTGGTCTATGTTTTCAGCCAGGACTTCACTGTTTTTGGTGGATCGCTTTCGGAAACTTTCGCTGAGAAAATAGTCAAGGTGATGGATTTGGCAATGAAAAACGGTGTCCCAGTAATTGGGTTGAATGATTCAGGAGGAGCGCGTATTCAGGAAGGTGTGGTTTCGCTGGGAGGCTACGCAGATATTTTTTACCGAAATACGCTTGCTTCAGGAGTTGTTCCGCAGATTTCTGCGATCCTCGGACCGTGTGCCGGTGGAGCTGTGTACTCTCCTGCGATTACTGACTTCATTTTTATGGTGGAGAATTCCAGTTACATGTTTGTTACTGGGCCAAATGTGGTAAAAACGGTAACGCAAGAGGATGTAACAAGTGAAGAACTTGGTGGTGCACAGGCGCACGCTACAAAAAGCGGAGTTACCCACTTCGCATGTTCGAATGAGGCTGAGTGCATTCTGCAGATCAAGCAACTGATGAGCTACATTCCATCTAATTGCGAAGATGATCCACCAAGACTTGATTATGAGCTGGGTGATGAAACGAGAGAACAACTAGATACATTATTACCAGACAATCCAAATCAGCCTTATGATATGCATGAGGTCATTGAAGGGATTGTTGATGTGGACAGTTTTCTTGAGGTCCATAAAGATTTTGCAGGAAATATCATTTGCGGTTTTGCACGCTTGGCTGGCAGGAGCATCGGCATTGTTGCTAACCAACCAATGGTAATGGCTGGAGTGTTGGATATCCATTCCAGTACGAAAGCGGGGCGTTTTGTGAGATTCTGCGACAGTTTTAATATACCGTTGTTAGTTCTTGTGGATGTTCCCGGTTTCCTACCTGGTACAGATCAGGAGTGGAACGCTATTATCACAAATGGTGCAAAACTCCTGTATGCGTTCAGTGAGGCGACTGTTCCGAGGATTTCCGTAATCACCAGAAAGGCCTACGGGGGTGCATATGATGTAATGAATTCCAAACACATCGGAGCCGATATGAACTATGCCTGGCCTACTGCAGAAATTGCTGTTATGGGAGCGCAGGGGGCCTCCGAGATCATTTTTAGAAAAGAGATCCAAAGTTCCGATGACCCGAATCAAAAGCATCAGGAGAAAATCAACGAATACACCGAAAAATTTGCAAACCCTTACATTGCAGCTGCCAGGGGTTTTGTTGATGAGGTTATTATGCCGAAGAATACACGAATCAAGTTAATTCATGCCTTTTCGATGCTGGAAAACAAGGTGGACTCGCTACCAAGGAAGAAGCATGGGAATATACCTTTGTAGGTGGGAGCGATAAGCCTTAAGCTGAAAAGCAGCAAGCCTTAAATCACTAGCTATAAGGGAGGGTTATGTAGTAAACCACAAGCTAAAGCCACTGCTTCGTCTTTGAAGTAAGGAAATGAGAAACTACAAGGAACTTCTGATTTGGAAGAAGGGTATGGAAATATGGCTATTATCCTATAAGCTGACAAAATCACTCCCGAAAGAAGAAAGGTTTGGATTGGTAAGCCAAATCAATCGAGCATCTTCCTCGATTCCCGCAAACATTGCGGAAGGAAGTAGTAGGAAAAGCCAGAAGGACTATGCAAGGTTTATCCAAATAGCGTTGGGCTCAGCATTTGAGTTAGAGACCTTCTTTATTGGTATCATAAGATTGAATCTTCTTAGAAAAGATCACGTAGAGGAAGTGCTACAACTGATCACTGATGAACAAAAAATGCTTTCTGGGTTTTTGAAAAAATTGGGATCTTAGACGCTTCAGGCTGGTACATCTCTTTTTCATCTTGTAGCTTGCGGCTTGAAACTTGACACTTATGAAAGTTGCAATAGTAACCGCAGCCAGCAAAGGAATGGGAGCCGCAATAGCGCGAAAACTTCATTCCGACGGATACGACTTAGCGTTGATGTCTCGCTCTGAAGGGATCGTTTCGTTGTCAAATGAGTTAGATGCTTTTTCTATGCAGGGATCTACAGATAACGCAGAAGATCTTCGATCCCTCGTGGAAACCACTTTGATAAAGTATGGACGAGTAGATGCCGTAGTCTGCAACACGGGTCATCCTCCGAAGGGTAAGCTGCTGGAATTGACCGATGAAGACTGGTTAGCTGGCTTTAACTTGGCCTTGATGAATGTAGTTCGTATGTCCAGGTTCGTGGTTCCCAAGATGAAAGATGGCGGATCTATTGTTAACATCTCGACTTTTGGCGCCAAGGAACCATCATTGAATTTCCCGATCTCATCTGTGGCAAGGGCCGCTCTAAGCAGTTTCGCTAAGCTTTTTGCAACGGAATTCGGAGCTTCCAAAATCCGTATGAATAATGTTTTACCAGGTTTTATAAATAGCTATCCAGCTGACCAGGAAACTATAGACACCATCCCGATGCTTCGACAAGGTACTCCTGAAGAAGTAGCCGAGTTGGTTTCCTTTTTGGTGTCAGAGAAGTCGGCATATATCACTGGACAGGATTTCCTTATTGACGGTGGACTAGTAAAATCGATTTAAGGATTGGTAGATTTAGTCGATTGTCGACTTCCTGATCAAGAAATTTTCATTCAATCGAGTCAATCATTCAATCGAGATAATCTAAAATTGTAAAAAATTCTACGACGTAAAAATGGATAAGAAGAGTAAAGATTTTCTGTATAAATACCTTAACAACGCAGCTCCAACGGGCTTTGAAGTTGAGGGTCAAAAAATATGGTTGGACTACCTAAAGCCGTACGTTGATTCCTACGAGGTTGACACCTATGGTAGTGTGTACGGTGTGGTTAATCCTGATGCCAAGTACAAAGTTGTCATCGAAGCACATGCGGACGAGATCAGCTGGTTTGTCAATTACATCACAGAAAAGGGATATATCTACGTCGTGCGAAATGGTGGATCGGATCATCAGATCGCTCCGTCTATGCGGGTGAATCTTCATACGAAGAAGGGACCGGTAAAAGGAATTTTCGGCTGGCCTGCGATTCATGTGCGGAAAGAAAAAGAGGACAACCCGACCATGAAGAATATCTGCATTGATGTCGGAGCGTCCAGCAAGAAAGAAGTTGAAAAACTAGGCATCCATGTGGGCACGGTTGTGACCTTTGAGGACGAGCTGATGGAACTTAACAAAAAGTACATTGTAGGACGAGCCTTAGACAACCGTGCAGGAGGATTTATGATTGCTGAGGTTGCAAGACGAATTCATGAGAATAAGATCAAACTTCCTTTTGGCTTGTATGTAGTGAATTCTGTTCAGGAGGAAATCGGACTACGCGGAGCGGAGATGATGGCGCATCGCATAAAACCAGACCTGGCGATCGTAACGGACGTCACCCATGACACGCAATCTCCTATGTACAACAAGATTACTAGCGGAGATGTTACGGCAGGAGAGGGTGCTGCAGTTACGTATGGCCCTGCTGTTCAAAATAATGTCCGGGACATGATCATTAAGGTGGCGGAAAAAAACAAAATTCCGTTTCAACGCATTGCTGCATCACGAACTACTGGTACTGATACAGACGCCTTCGCTTATTCCGACAAAGGCGTGGCTTCAGCCTTGATTTCACTACCGTTAAAATACATGCACACCACTGTCGAGATGGTGCATCAGGATGATGTTGAGAGCGTGATCAGATTAATTTATGAGACGGTGATTCAGGTGAAAAACAACCAGGATTTCCGATATCTGAAGTAAGCGATGGACAACCTCCTGACGGCCACAGATCAGATGGATCGGGAGGTTACCTTTTCGTTTCCGCCCACCCGAATCGTTTCCCTTGTTCCTTCACAAACTGAGTTTCTACTTGATATCGGTGCTTCTGTAGTAGGCCGAACCAAATTTTGTATTCATCCAGAGAGCGAGGTGAAAAATATTGATCTTGTTGGTGGAACTAAGAAATTTCGATTTGATAGAATCAAGAACCTTAGTCCAGATCTCATCATTGGAAACAAAGAAGAAAACTACCAGGAAGGAATTGAAGAGCTAGCACATGATTTTCCGGTTTGGATGAGCGATATTTTTACCTTGGAAGATTCTTTTGATATGATGAGTAGCCTGGGAAAGATCTGCGATCTTGAGCTCAGAGCCGAGCACGTGGTTTCTGATTGTAAAGCTTCACTGAAAAGGGTTGAGGGGAAGTTTTCAGGAAAAGTGGTGTATCTAATCTGGAAAAATCCCTGGATGGCTGCAGGTAAAAACACCTTCATTGATCATATGCTCACATTTCTTGGATACGAAAACCTGATTTCAGATGAACGATATCCTCATCTTACAATGCAAAAAATAGCTGAGTTAATTCCTGATAAGATCTTATTGAGTTCGGAACCCTTTCCATTCAAAGAGAATGAGCTCAAAGAAGCTAGTAACTTATGGCCAGGTGCTGAGTGTCAGTTGGTAGATGGTGAGCTGTACAGTTGGTATGGCAGTCGATTAAGAAATTGGGGGTAACTTAAAACGTTCCAACTACCGTCGATTATGAAATCAAGAAGGACATTTTTAAAAAATGGTGTCGCCATCACTGCAGGCCTAAGCTTAGCTGGAACTTCCTGTGTGGGTGAAAGTGAGATTCAAAGAGAGCGATCCACCAAGCCTAAGGCGATTAGCACCTGGAATCATGGTTTGTCGGCAAATGAGGAAGCATGGAAGACGCTTGTGGATGGTGGCTCAGCACTAGACGCTGTTGAAACGGGTGTCATGGTAGTTGAAGCGGACCCTAAGTCGACTTCTGTAGGTTTGGGAGGCCTACCCGATCGTGATGGAAATGTCACTTTGGATGCCTGCATCATGGATCATTTGGGAAACGCTGGATCAGTTAGTTTTCTCCAACATATCAAGCACCCGATTTCCGTTGCCAGAAAAGTGATGGAAGAGACACCACACGTGATGTTAGTTGGGGACGGGGCCCTGAAGTTTGCATTGAGTAAGGGTTTTAAAAAAGAGCAATTACTCACAGAAGACTCAAGGGACCAGTGGAAAAAGTGGAAGGAAGAATCCAAGTATCGACCGATAATCAATTCAGAAAATCATGATACTATTGGCATGATCTGCCAGGACAGTAAAGGAAATCTATCCGGATCCTGCACCACCTCCGGGGCTGCTTATAAAATGTACGGTCGCGTGGGAGATTCGCCGGTAATTGGTGCAGGACTCTTCGTGGACAATGATCACGGTGCTGCAGTCGCCACCGGAATGGGTGAGTTGATGCTGAAGACGCTTGGTTCGTTTCTAGTGGTAGAGTTGATCCGGCAAGGAGCAACAGCACAAGAGGCATGTGAGGCAGCTATTCAGCGGATTGTTGATAAACTCGACTATAAATCCTTTCAAGTGGGCTATCTAGCTATGGATAAAGCTGGAAACACTGGGGCATTCGCGATTCATCCGGGATTTAATTATGCGGAAATGGCGGATGGAAACAACATCCTAATCGACTCCCGATCTTACTCTAACTGATCGAAGCTTATTGTCAAAGAAAAACTTGAAGCTGTGGCTAACGGCTTCAAGCTAGGAGCCTGCGACTCTTCTAATTGTGGTACTTAACACATCGACAACTGAGCATGTGCTGATCGCCCACTCTTGAGTGATAAATGTTTTCATCATTTTTCTTCAAGGTGATAATGCCGGCGGTATTGCTATCCTTCAATTCATTGTCCCACCAATTACCACTTTCTCCCAGCGCCTTGAATATATGTCCTGGCTGCCCGAAACCACCATACAACATATGCATGTCGCTTTCTTTTCCCTCGATCAAAAACTTCCCCGAGTGATGCCACCCTCCAAAGAAATCGAAGAGGAATTTCCACTCATGAATGGTTGGTACATGCCACCCTTCAGGACAGGCCCTGTTAGCTTGTTCGTAGTTATACAGACGACCATATTTTTCAGCGTACTCCTTGGTGTCATTGTAAGTATAAGATCCTTCTACAAAGAACTTCACATTCTCTGCGAACCATGTACGCTCAATGTATCCATTGTGATGTTTTTTTATAAAAGTGATTGTCTTGTACACCTGCCCATCTCTGGGGTCGGTGAAAGTCCCGACAGTATGGGAGAACCTCTTCTTATTATGATGCTGTGCAACCGCTGCAACCGCAATACAAAGAAGGAATGAAAGTGAGAGTACAATTTTATTTTTCATGGCAGCTAAATTCTAGTATGAGCAATTCTATGAAAAGAAATTTACTTAGGCAATTTCTGTGTTTTTTGGCATTTGTGATGGGTTATTGCCTCTGATTTCGATAAAAACTGCGTTCGATGCAACGTAACATTGTTTTTACTAGAGCAAAAACCACCAAAATATAAAGAATAAAGTTCCTTCGGCCGCTTGTCGATGCAAACAGGAGATACCTACTTCACAGAATTGCTTAAGATTGCAAGTAAATGGAAGATTCCATGGACAAACAATCCGAATGCTCAAATTGTCATGCACGAACGAACGGCGATTTTTGTCACGTTTGTGGACAGTCTACTTCTATTCACCGCATCACCTTCAATGAAACCATCGGCGAGTTCTTTAGTTCGACTTTTTCTTTGGAGGGGCCGTTGCTTTCTACCATTCGATTATTGATCGTCAATCCTGGACTTCTTTTCAGAGAATTTATAGGGGGAAAAAGAAAGAAATATTATAAGCCAGTCTCCTTTTTTGTGGTGATAACAGCAACTTACCTAATCCTTAGGGCACTTATTGGCTATGATCCACTGGAAGGGAGAATGCCGCAGATTGATGAGAATGCTCCAGACGCTGTGGTAAGAGCAAAGAAGGCAGCCTACTACATGGTGGCAAACATCAATAACATTATGCTCTTCCTGGTGTTCGCGATTGGCCTGAACCACAAGTTCTTTTTCTGGAAACGTCATAATCTAGCCGAGTATGTGACTATAGGTTTTTATGCCACGGGCATTTACACTATTTATGGGACCCTTCACATGGTTTTTAACGCGTATGTGACATCAATTCCCAATCAAATCGCGCTTATCTTGTTGGTGATTTACCTGGCCTATTCAGCAATGTCCTTTCATCAAACAAGATCATTTTTGGCAATAGTTAAGTACCTGCTGTTAGGTCTTTTTAGCGTGGTACTTTATGTGATTTTTGGATACGGATTCTCCTTCTTGATGGTGTCTTAGGGGTCCCTAGTTCTGGGCTAAGACCTGCAATAATGCATGTTTTGGAACAACTCCGGACTGCCTCCAACGTTGCTTACCTCCTTTGAAAAGAATTAAAGTTGGCACACTTTGAACCTGAAATTTGTTAGCGGCTTTCGGATTACGATCAATGTCAATTTTTACAATTCTGACCTTACCACCCATATCTGATTTCACCTCTTGCAATATAGGTGCCATGGTTTTGCAAGGTCCACACCATTCTGCATGAAAATCCACCAATACTGGATCTTCCCCGTTGATCAACTCATTAAATTTTGACATAAGGCGAAATTATAGATAAGAGGTCTTTTTAGAAAATTGAGAAGGTAAACGAAATGTAAACATGTTAAAAAAGTCCTTCAGGATGCCCTCGACACTACAGGAACAAGAGTGTAAGTCCCGAGTTGCTGCTTTCTGCCCATTAGCTGGTTTGAATATTGATTGCTAGTTTGCAGAGTAAGTAATTCTATGCTCATGAAAACCTCTAAGCTGATCTACACTTTTTTTACCTTGACTCTTCTCTTTTCCTGTTCAAGTCCAAAATTCTCAAGTAAGAATTCAACCACGTTGTTCGGAGAGAACTCCAACAACTGGTCAACAGAAGGAGAAGCTAGCTGGATCTTTGAAGATGGAGTTCTTATCGGCACTGCAGATAGTCTAGCTGGTTTTGTGGTAAGCAAAGCATCGTTCAAGAACTTCGAATTGACCTTGGAGTTTAATCCTGACAGTACCATTAACTCCGGGGTTTATGTACGATGTGTTGGAGGCGGAACCACACCCGATAATTGCTACGAGATCAACATCTGGGATTTGCACCCTAACCAGGAATACCGAACAGGTGCAGTTGTTTTCAAAGCAGAACCACTGACTTTCGTTGAAACACTCAATAAATGGAATACTTACAGGGTTAGGTGCGAGGATGGTCGAATCCAGGCATGGGTGAATGGAGAACAGACCGCTGATCTTCAGGATATGGATTTTAAAGAAGGCTACATTGGCCTACAAGCTGCTTCTGTCGGGAAGATCAGGTTTCGAAAAGTGAATGTAACTGAGCTGTAAAACTCTTTCTCTGACTTCTATCTATTAGCGCTTTCGTGTGCAGTTTTCAGTTTTTATACAAAACTGAAACTAATTAATTACATTCACGTTTGTATAACTTCTTAAATTAATCAAATGGGTAACACGAAAGGTGGAAATATCGGAGAATTTGAAGAGTTGGTCTTGCTTGTTGTTGGAACATTAAATGAAAATGCTTACGGTGTATCTGTGAGGAATTTCATCATTGAAGAGACAGGTAGGAAGGTGAACATTAGTGCCATTCATGAGGTCCTCAAGAGACTTGAAAGGAAAGAATACATTCGTTCCAAAGTGGGTGGTGCCACTGAAGAAAGGGGAGGGCGGAGGAAGAAATTTTTCCATCTTACAGCAGATGGCAAGGCGGTTTTGGATCATAGCAGGGAACTTCGAAATGGACTTTACAATCGAATACCGCAAGTCGGATTTAATTTTTCGGGGTTATGATATGGATGCCTCCCAATTTGCCTGACAAGTTTTTACAATGGTTTTGCCGCGGAGATCTTGTTGAATTCATACGAGGTGATCTGCACGAGCTATATAGACAACGTCGGAATCATGATGGGAAGCTGAGAGCTAACCTCGCATTTTACTGGGATGTCTTACGTTTTTTTCGACTTTCCAATATACGTGAACCCAAGAATTTAACTAAACCCTCATTTATGCTTCGCAACTATTTAAAGGTCGGATTTCGTAGTCTAAAGAAAAACTGGGCTAACTCTTTAATCAACATTTCAGGACTATCATTATCAGTAGGATGTGCCATTACGACATTTCTGTTTGCAGATTTTTTCTTCAACCTCAATTCCATTCACCAAAACCGGGAGAATATCTACCAGGTTATAAGCCACATCGAGGAAAATAATTCTGATGAAATGTATGGGCCTTCGCCCATGATTATTGGAGAAAAGCTAAAGGAAGATTTTCCTAAACTAGAGGAGTCTGTTCGTGTGCAATACAAAAGAGGGAATGTAAAGTTCGGAAAGAATGTTTTTCGGGAGCTTATCCTTTTTGCGGATCCTTCTTATCTCCAAATGTTTGATTTTCCCATCAAGGCAGGTGATAATAATTCTCTGGGGACAAATTCTATTATGATTAGTGCGGATATAGCTAAGAAATATTTTGGAGACCTCGATCCCCTGGGCAAGCGAATTGATATAAAATTCGGAAGCACGGTCAAGTCGTTTGAGGTTAGTGGGATCTTTGGGAAAGTTCCACCCAACACTACTTTTCGACCGCGAATTCTTGTCCTCTTAGATCACTATTTCGCACTTGAAAAAGTAAAAACCAATTGGATAGATGAAGCTAAGGCTACCTTTGTTTCTCTAGATCCAACAGTCTCGCCTCTTGAGTTAACTAATCTATTTGAAGAGTATCAGCATATTCAGAACGAGGCAAATCCCTCCAATCCGGTGAGTTCTTTTGAGTTGATCTCTTTCACACAAATGAGCAGCATGGGAGGAGTCGTTCAGGACAGCATCGTTCCGGGCAATGAAAAAGGTGGCACGATCGGGATCGCGATCACAGGTATTTTTCTGATCCTATTTGCCTGTCTGAACTATGTGAATATTGCGATAGCCTCAGCAACCACGCGGCTTAGGGAGATTGGTGTGAGGAAGGTCATGGGTGGATCCCGACTTGGAATTGCACAACAATTTCTAACCGAAAATTTTCTAACCTGCGCTTTTGCGATGATCGTTGGTGTAGCAGCCTGCTATTATCTCCTGCTTCCGGGCTTCAACAAGTTCGCACCGGTAGACATTCCATTTTCTTTTTCATCCATCAGTACAGCGATTATTTACTTCTTTGCATTGTTCTTACTGCTAGGTTTGTTGTCGGGAAGTTATCCTGCTTTCTATATTTCTCGATTTCAAACGCTTGATATTTTTAAGGGAGAGAAGAGCCTGGGTGGTAGAAATTATTTCAGTAGGATCTTGCTCACCGGGCAGTTCATACTAGCATTCATTACAATTCTTGGTTGCTTCATTTTCGCTGACAATGCACAGTATGTAAAGCAGGTGAGTTGGGGCTATGATCCGGCCGGAATCTTAGCGTTTCCAATTTCGGATCAGGGCCAATTGGAGGCTTTACGAAATGAGGCAGTCAAACATCCAGGCGTAACCCTGACTTCCACCTCCAAGCATCATCTTGGTGTCAACAACAACCTGGTACCTTTTGACTATTTGGAATACCAGTTTAAGGTGTTAAGCTATGATGTAGAGCCCGGCTATCTTGAGACTATTAACATGAATTTGAGTGAGGGTCGGTTCTTTGAGGAAAATGCTGGTGATCAAAACTCCATAGTTGTCAATAAACTGTTTGTTAAAAACATGGGCTGGTCAAGTCCGCTGGGCCAATCGATCGATTTTGATGGGGGCAGAAAAACGGTAGTGGGTGTTGTAACAGATGTGTATCATGCCTTTTTTGATGATGATCCCATGCGACCCATGATTTTCACATCACAAGGTAAAGAACCTAATTTTTTGATTGTCAAAACACCTGTACGCAACACAGTCGAGGTGAATGAATACCTCGAAAGCAAATGGAATACGGTTGCTCCTTTTGATCCATATGTCAGCGTTTACCAGGAAGATTTATTTGATCGATCTTATATTAATGTGGATGCCAACACCTGGTTCATGATGTCACTGTCGGCGCTGACGATATTTCTATCATGCTTAGGATTGTATGGCCTTTTGGCATTCACACTTCAAAATAAGGTTAGAGAGTTTAGCATCCGGAAAGTGTTAGGGGCTTCGAGGTTAAATATCATAAAGTTGGCAAATCGTGAATTTATTTGGATTCTTGCCATATCTCTAGGTACTGGTGCGCCCCTAGGAATATGGTTGATGAATACATTCATTGAGTCCTTTTTTACTATTTCGAAGCCTTTTAGCCTCACTCCGGTTATCATCTGCTTAATAATCACCATTTCGACGATCGTTTTAACCGTCTTTGCTCAAATCCGAAAAGTAACAAGAGTGAATCCAGCCATAGTTCTAAAAGGAGAGTAGAATGGAACAGGTAAACACAATTATCTTTTGCAAATAACTCATTGAAGTTTCAATTTTCCGTTTTTAACGCGCTCGTATCGCTTGATTAGAGGTATAATGGATGTGGAATTCGCATCATAAGTGGAACCTATAAGGATATAAAATTTATAAATAAAGATTATCGCAACTTTAATGTGTAATTAATCTTTTAATCCTTTCAAAAATCAATCTCGAACATGGAAAATAACACAAACGGCCAAGGCAAGTGCCCGTTTATGGGTGGAGTTCTAAAGCATACTGCTGGTGGTGGAACTTCGAATCGCGACTGGTGGCCAGACCAGTTGAAACTGAACATTCTGCGTCAAAACTCTTCGCTGTCCAATCCCTTGGACGAAACGTTCAACTATGCCGAAGAATTTAAGTCACTTGATCTAAATGCGGTCAAAAAGGAAATTTTCGACCTGATGACTACTTCACAAGATTGGTGGCCCGCTGACTACGGTCATTATGGTCCGCTTTTCATTCGAATGGCCTGGCATAGTGCTGGAACATACCGTATCTCCGACGGTCGTGGTGGCGGCGGTTCGGGAACCCAACGTTTTGCTCCGCTGAACAGCTGGCCTGATAATGCCAATCTCGATAAAGCACGTTTACTTCTATGGCCTGTCAAGAAGAAGTACGGGAACAAAATTTCCTGGGCTGATTTAATGATCCTTGCTGGAAATTGCGCGCTTGAGTCCATGGGTTTTAAGACATTTGGTTTCGCAGGTGGACGTGAGGATGTGTGGGAACCCGAGGAAGATGTCTACTGGGGTTCGGAGTCGGAGTGGCTTGGGGACAAAAGATATACTGGAGACCGAGAGCTTGAGAACCCGCTAGGTGCTGTTCAAATGGGGCTGATCTATGTAAATCCACAAGGTCCTAATGGTAATCCAGATCCGCTTGCAGCTGCCCTTGATATTCGAGAGACGTTTGGACGTATGGCCATGAATGATGAAGAGACCGTGGCATTGATCGCTGGTGGACACACCTTTGGTAAAGCACATGGGGCCGCAGCTGAAAGCCATGTCGGTCGTGAACCGGCCGCTGCTACAATCGAAGAACAGAGTATGGGATGGAAGAATGAGTTTGGAAGTGGAATGGGAGTGGATACGATTACTAGTGGTCTTGAAGGTGCTTGGACTACAACTCCGACTCAGTGGAGTAACAACTACTTCGAGAACTTGTTTGGGTATGAGTGGGAATTAACCAAAAGTCCTGCCGGAGCTCATCAGTGGACCCCGAAAGATGGTGGGGGTGCAGGTTCAGTGCCAGATGCGCATGATTCGTCAAGAAGTCATGCACCGTTCATGCTTACGACAGACCTCTCTTTGAGAATGGATCCGATCTATGAGCCAATTTCTCGTCGTTTC
The DNA here is from genome assembly GCA_028285685.1 of Cyclobacteriaceae bacterium. Classification (GTDB taxonomy): domain Bacteria; phylum Bacteroidota; class Bacteroidia; order Cytophagales; family Cyclobacteriaceae; genus Ekhidna. The sequence goes on from JANQOR010000009.1 coordinate 160,313, forward strand.
TACGAGAATCCAGATCAGTTTGCTGATGCCTTCGCAAGGGCCTGGTACAAGCTGACACACCGTGATATGGGTCCGCGTGCACGTTATCTTGGCCCGGAGGTTCCATCAGAAGAGCTTATCTGGCAGGATCCTATCCCTGCTGTAGACCATGAGTTGATCAATGATCAGGATGTGTCAGCACTGAAGGAAAGCATTCTGGCGTCAGGACTTTCTGTGTCTGAACTTGTGTCCACAGCTTGGGCTTCAGCGTCCACATTCCGAGGCTCTGATAAACGCGGTGGTGCAAATGGTGCTCGAATTAGTCTTGCACCTCAAAAAGACTGGGAAGTTAACAATCCGTCTCAGCTCTCCAAGGTGCTTGAAACCCTTGGTGGCATACAAAGTTCGTTTGGTAAGCAAGTATCTCTTGCGGACCTGATTGTTTTGGGCGGATGCGCAGGAGTTGAGCAAGCAGCAAGAAATGCAGGCCATGATGTGACGGTGCCATTCTCACCTGGTCGAGGCGATGCGACACAGGAGCAAACAGATGAAGAATCGTTCGCAGTCCTCGAGCCAAAGGCTGACGGTTTTAGAAACTATAAAAACAGCAAATACGCAGCATCAGCTGAGGAAATGTTAGTTGACAAAGCCCAATTAATGACGTTGACAGCACCTGAGATGACTGTTCTACTTGGTGGCATGCGTGTACTCAATACAAACTATGATCAATCGAAGCATGGCGTTTTCACTGAGCGTCCTGAGGCGCTTACGAATGACTTCTTCGTAAACCTGCTTGATCTTGGAACTACCTGGAGGGCGACTTCAGATTCTCAGGATCTGTTCGAGGGACATGATCGAGTGACGGATGAAATCAAATGGACAGGGACCCGCGCAGATCTGATCTTTGGTTCCAATTCGGAGCTTAGGGCGATTGCCGAGGTGTATGGATCAGCGGATTCCAGCGACCGTTTTGTTCAGGACTTTGTTGCAGCATGGGCCAAAGTAATGGACCTTGACCGTTTTGATCTGAGCTGATTTCGAGAAGAGTTTAATGTAAGGAAGAATTGTTTTGATAATGAAAAGTGGTCCTGAATCGGACCACTTTTTTCTATTAGTAGGAAGGTTCTCTGATCTTTTTCAAATGGATCGAGATGGTATCTCCGCCGTAGATTCCACCCAGCTCCAATTTTTTTCCCTCTGACTTGTAAATTTTAAATGGTAAAGTCCTTTGATCGGTTCTGAGGTATAAGCTGTCCTCGTTTTCACTCAGCCGATAGTGCGTGTATTCCCGCCGGTGGTGGCTATTGTATTCCAGAATTGTTTCGCCTCCCCTTTTATGTTCAAAGTAAAGTCTACTCAGAAGCGAATCGCTTGCGTTGGGCTGCAAAGCGGGTTCTTTATTGTATTTCAAGGAATCCACCAACCATACCCCTTTTAGAAAGGTGGTATTAGGAGTGTGATCATTTGCATAAAGCCAGATTAAACCAAAGGATAGGGAAAGAGTTGCTACCCTCAAAATATTTTTTAGGATCGATCCTGTGAAATTGTACCGCGTGAATTCCTGGCCGAGACTGAAAAAACAGGTTTTTATCTTTTCAAAATCCAACAATAGCAGGTAGGCAAGTCCCAGGGTAAAGAACAATGCAGCTGTGTAAGCAGCAGGACTGATATAATAGTACTTATTTATAAGGACAATGTTTGCCATTGCAGGAAACAGGATTGAGGCTCCCAACAGGCGTGTTCTTCTAAAGAGCAGCAGGATAGACCCGCCAACTTCGACAGCTGCAAGTAGGAGAGCATATTCCCTGGAAAAGCCAAAATAGTTCCAGGTCAACCAAAAAGGATGTTGTTCGCCCATCGGGATGTCCTTGATGTATTCAGGAACCTGGAATTGTGTTTTCAGGACTTTAGCGAAACCGTAACCTGCAATCATGAATGCAAGCCAGAATCGAATAAGTGCTTGACTGAGGTAGCTAAGATTAGCTGAAATTTTTCCCCTTTGTTGCGCGTAGTAATGCCACAAAATCCCAACAATAAAGCCCACAATGACTAGAAAATTGTCCACCGCAGGCATCTGCTCCCAATAGGAGTATTCAAAGCCGAGTTTCATTTCTAGTACCTCAATTACCTTGAGAAGGAGATCTAATAATCCAATGAAAACAAGTATCGAAGCGAGAATCTTCATCAAAAGATTGAATAGGGGAGTATAAAAGGCGGGGTCCAATATCTTCATAGTGATTATTTTAACATTAAATGTATTGCATTCACAACGTTAGGGTCCTCAGGCGCGCCATAAATGTGGATTTACTTTATGAGAATAAAGTTGAAGTCTTAAAGGCGATTATCTGTGGAATTGATGTGTACAAAATGTGAGCACATGAATCCTGAAACAGGTGACATTGCTCGTTTAGAAGGTATCAGGAATGAGCCCGCATCCAGACATTTCTCTTCGTAATTTCAAAACTCATTTTCTTACTTTTTTTGTAGGCGATGGTTCCGCTTATGGCTAAAAAAATGGTTATTAACCTATAAATGTTAGCTGTTGCACCTCCTAACGCATTGTCTCCAGCTGAGAAAAGCGACCAATGGAGATTCATGAACAAATGCAGTCCAATAGGTACCCAGAGATTATAGTTCCACTCTACATAAAGCCAGGCAAAAAATGCGGCACCAAGACCGGTAACTAAGAAAATTCCAATCAAGGTCATGAGATCAGTACTTTGATGCAAATGTCCAAGTCCAAAAATGACAGCACCAAAAAAGATCGATGGAATAAATCCAAGTTTTGTATTTCGAAAGATCAGACCAAATAAGAACCCACGGAAGTAAAGCTCCTCGAAAAATGCGGCAAAGATGCTACCAACAAAAATGGAGTGAGAGGTAATTTCAGAATTGAAGCTAAATGAAAGAGCATAGCCTAGTAGCATTGGCAGAGTAAAGACGAAGGCAACCAACATTCCCTGGCTTAAGTTTTTTTCCAATCCAACACTGCTTGGAATGTCGCGCAATGAGTACAAGAGCAGAAGAGCACCAAAAATTGGAATGCCAACTACCAAGTATGTCAACAGGTAACTTACGATTCCTGAATCGATAAATCCGTCAAGATGGACATATAAACTTGCAAAGTATTTCGAGCTAATGATCGCATAAAATAGGAACCCAAAGACCGTGAATAGGATAAATTTTGTCTCTCTCTTCATTTCTTTTTTTCAGGATTTCGATTTAAAGCTTTTTCTATTTTGAATCCTCATTCAACAAAGTTGACCTTTGATATTTTTCCAGACGATACTTCATAGATAGCCACTGCATTCACGTATCGACCATTGAATCGGACCTTCTCTTTATCAATTACCTTGTTGTTGATCACAATTCTGTTTTCTATTTCACAATAAAGGTCTGTCACCGTCTCAAACATCCCAGCGTAGGTTGATCTCATTTGCTCTTGTCCTTTAGCAATTAATTTGTTCTCCTCATCATAGACTTCAATGTCCTCTGTATAGGTTGCCAGGAAAGCTTCAATATCGCGTGCATTATACGCATTGACCTGACGTTGGACGATTTGCTCAGGTGACTCCATCAGGATAGAGTCCTTGCTAAGCACAATACCTGATTTAACCACAAGTTCGATATCGTTTAAGTTTCTAAGATCATCCAATGGATTTTGGGTCAGCATCACAAGGTCTGCTTGTTTACCGACACTTACCGAACCTGTTCGATCATCGATTCCGAAACCCTTTGCTGGGTTTATAGTACTACTGACAAGCAAATCCCAATTGTCTAATCCTGCAGCTGACATGGCATCCAATTCTGCCATGTAAGAGGATGCATGCATTGTACCTATGTTACCCGCGTCAGTGCCAGTGGCTATGTTTACACCCGCCATCGTCAAGTTCTTTAGGTTGATTTTCATGATCGAATCTTCTTTAGCAAAAAATGAAGACACACCTTTTTTGTAAACTCTTTTGATAAATACCGGCCATCTTGCTGAATCAATTTTTTCCAGATCGGAAAGCGAATTGTAAGCAGTTGGATTAGCCCAATCCAGATCCTGACGTGTGTGATTCAAGTTGCCCGTGAAGGTTCTTGCATAGCCGTTGCCTACTGTAAGCGTTGGGATGTAGGTTACACTTTGATCTTTTAATTGCTTTGTAAAACTCGCCGGAATTACCTCGTCGTCTACGCTGTGAACAAGAATGTTTGCGCCAGCTTTCACGGCTAGTTGCGCGGTTTTTAATTGCGTAGCATGGACGGCCAGCAACAGATTTTTGCTTCGACAAAGCTCGCCAAGGTACTTGACAAGCGGAAAAGAATCTTCTGGTGGATATTGTCGGCTGGCGATGTACCAGACCTTGATGAAGTCCGGGTTGTAAGCCAGCATTTTGTTAAACAGTTCATCGATATCCTCAGTGCTAGTCACCTTAATGATAGGCGGATCACCTTCATCCATTTGAGGGCGATCTACGATGGAGAAGAGCGGCCCGGTTACTAGTACGTTAGGAGCTACCATCTTTTCAGCAATCGAGTCTCGAACGGTGAAATTCCACATTGGACCACCCACATCCATTACGGTAGTTATACCGAGACGCAGGTAGCGTCTTAGGTAGTCCGATGCATTGTCCTTCCCGAACTTAATTTCCTCAGAATATGGTTTCTGCGAACGCAAGTCGATCGCGTCAGGTCTTGTATAGATCCCCCCTGACTGGAAAAAGTGGATGTGTGCATCGATTAGTCCAGGCATTAGAAATTTGCCACTTCCATCTATGATCTGATCATCTGCAGCAGTCTTGATTTTTTTGAATTTGTCGATCCTTTCTATTTCGCCATCCGTGACCTTGACGGATGTTCCACTTACCAATTTTCTCGCTTCCACATCGAGGAGTGTTACGTCTTTTATGATTGTGGATTGTCCGAATAGAACTAATGGTAGTATCAATAGGAGAGTCAGAGAGTGCTTCATCGTTTTGTTTGGGTTAGATCGTCAAAAGGTTGAAATTGTTGCAAAGTGTCACGATTAGCAAGAATTGGCCTATTTCTTCTTTACCACGAATGGAATGGATTTCTTCATGCTTTTTTCGTCGATTACTATCAAGAAATAGTACCCGTTGTTGAGGAACCTGAAGTCCAGCGGATGGCCCAGCCACACGTATTGGCCAAGGCTTTGACCGACTAAATTCCGAAGCTCGACATGTAGATTTGAAGCCTCACTTTGGATGTTGATCCATCCATCTGTTGGGTTCGGAAATAGATCGAATTTGGTGTCAGTAACCTCATGGTCTGAGGAAAGCAAATTGCCGTAATTTCCATCATAAAATGTATTTAGGAAGGTAGTGGAAACTTCTGTGAGAGCTTGCACAAGCAGCGCTCTTTGTTGTGTATCAAATCGAATAGAGGAGTTGAACTCCAACTGGATGGCATCAATTGTGCCGCCTTCGCGTGAGCCATATCGTTGTGTATTGTAGCCACCGCTAAAATAGGGCTCGTTATCCGCTGGCGATTGATCAGTCGAACTTGGGACTGATGGAAAACCTCTTTGATTCATCAGGGAGCCGAAGCTAAACTCTCCACGTAGAAGCTGAGAGTGAGTCCACGTTGCGGATTGAGCTCCTGCCAGTCCTCTGATGCTGCTTTCACTAATGTATGTAAGATCGTTTAGCTCGGTATTTGACAATTGTAATTCGCTTTTGCTTAGCAGATAGCCCAGTTCAATACGCTGTATTTCATGACCATGACCATGCAGGTCTAGGAATAGGCCGCTTCCAAAACTCTCCAGGACTTGCTTTTTGGCAGAATCGATGAACGCGTGATAGTTATGCCAGACTTGCTCAGTGATCTCATTTCCACCGGTAGCTTCCCCCAGATCCCGGTTCGCATCAAATTTCACCCGATCCAGAAGATTAATTATCACGTGCGGATAGTGACCAGTAAGCTCATGGAAGGAATTAATAAAGTCTCGTCCAATTTCCTGTGTAAAAGAATCTCGGACGTAAACACATCCAGTGCAATCTCTATCTGGTATGGTGTCAGGTTCCAGGTATCCACCGTGAGGAGCTGAAATGATGAGGGGCAAATTCCCCGCAAAATATTCCACGAGGTTGGTCGTATCGAAGTACGTAGTTCCTGGCTCAAAGCCTTGAGAAAAAACGTGATTCTGAGACAGAAGCCACACTGGTAAACAGAGAAAAATAAGTCTTCTTAGTACTTTGGATGGCTTCATTTGCTTACTGAGGTGAAGTTGTTTCGACTCTTCTACTTTGGTAACAAAACGAAGCTAACAAAGATTAGTACACGTCACAAGGTTGACCATGCTTATTGTGCCCGGTCGAAGAAGGCTTTTATTTTCTGATTGAAAGAAATTGCCATTGAGATGATCGCAACAGCTATTCCGATGTAAGCTCCTGTGGGTAAAGCAATTAACACATTGAGGAGAAAAATAGATCTGAATAGGATCAATTTCTTTCTTAGAATGGTCGTTACAAGGAGGACAAAACTCAATATATATCCAATACCTGTATAGACCATGTGCATCGGATCAAGATCGCCGATAGTGATGTTGTTGGTTGTAAATACAAAGTAAAAGATGAAAGGCAAAATCATCATCAAAGCATTCATTATAAAGATGATTCTTAGTTGAATTGGTTTTCTGATAGCGTTGTTGACTGTTTCCATTTCTATTTGATTTTAGCGTTTTATAGTTAGTTTCTCTAAAAAGATGACCATTCGTCATATTTTGTTCAAAATAAAATTATAGGTTCAAGAGAAAATGCTTTTTGAAATCCTCCAAAGGTTTGGCATTTGCGGTAGTCTTCATCCGAACCAAGGCACCATGCCAACCGTTTAGGATCGAACTTCCGAGCAATTCCACATCTATTTGTTTGTCAATTTCTCCGCTCGATTGGGCTTCAGTTAGACAGTCAATAATCACCTGTTCTTGTTCTCTGAATCCATCGTCCAGCAGTGAACGAAATGCTTCATTCACATCTGCCATTTCTGTTGAAAAATTGCTCATCATGCAGCCCATCTTAAAATCAAGGACTTCCTTATATTCCCGGATGTTTCCTTCATAAAAGTCAATGATCCGCTGTTTTGGTGATTTTGCTTCGTCAAACAATCCTTTCTTATGCTTTTCTAGTCCTTTTTTCATATAGTCCCGTATTACCTCCAGTCCAAACTCTTCCTTGCTCTTAAAGTGATTGTAAAAAGACCCCTTTGGGATGCCGATCAAATCAGTGATGTCTTTGATCCCAGTATGGTTGTAGCCATGGGTAAACATCAGGTTTCGGCCTGCCGCGATGATGTCTTCTCTGTGGATTTTACGCCTCACAAACTCAAATATAATGACCGTTCGTCATATTATGAATATACTTCAGCTATTTTTCACGAGCTTTGGAAAAGGAGGAGACTCTTTAGGGTAGTTCGAATCCGTTTTGAAACGTTTAGTTCTTATCTGTGACCTCCGGAGGCAGCACATTGGAAACACTCACTTTGTTTACGATCTTCCATACCCCCTCGATTCTCAGCAGGTTGAAGAAGTCCATAACTTCAAACGTACGAAACCTTAAGTGGACCTGAGCATAAGCGCCGTCTCCAAAGACGTTGATCGTGGTAAAATCTCTAATATGAGGTGGTAAGAACTTGTTATCCGCAGCGGTGATGTCATTAATGTGCTTTTCTATTTCCACATGTTCGTATTTGCTGTCACGATTGATGTATTTGAGTTTACTCTCAGGATGAAAAATAGACCTTAGCAGATCTGCATCCTTATTTTTCCATCCGACAAAGTAGTTGTTAACGGTGATCTTTACATCCTCAAATGTTGAATCGGATGTTTGGGCTTTCAAAATGGGAGTGGAGAGGACTGCCACCAGGAGAACGAATGATTTCATGAGGTTTTTAGGCTTTGAAACGCATCCTTGGGCAGTAAGTTTGAGGTAGTCTGCCTTTATTCCCGGATGTTCTCCCTGAAAAAAGTTAAAACATCATCCCGGATCTCTTTGGTTAATTCGTGACCGATACCGGAATATGTTTTTAGTTGTGCATTGACACCATATTCTCTGTACCTATTCTGACTGCTCACCCACCTGGCAGGCAATTCTGTTCCTAGCACACTGAAGATGAGTTCTCGTTCATTTTTTTCGTAGGCATCGCCATATTGAGCTGCGTCATTGTCATCCAATTCACCCATGAACAAAAATTGCGGAGTGTTTTGAAACGCTAGTGAGTCAAATTCTTTACCCGTTATTTCAGTAAAATCATTGATACCAAGGGGATAGTCAAGATTCAGGGTGTCGGCCTGTCCAATAGGTAGGATCAATATTGCGTTTAACCCTCCTGCCGCATAGGCCTTGACTTTGGTAGGGTGTAGGGCGGTAAACCTGTTTGCAAAGGTTGCTGAAGCGGAAAAGCCGGCCATTAGCACCTGATCTTCGATTACAAATCCCTGGTTACGGAGTCTTCGCTGCGCGTCTTCAATCATTGATAGGAGTTGAAGGTCAATCCTCTCCAGGGAGCCGTCTTTTTGAAGCATAACATCTCTATCTAAAGCATGGGTGTAGATTTTCCAATTCTCATCTGGCCGTGGAAATACAGGAATTAAAAGGGGATATCCCAATTCATGGGCAAGGAAGTTGCCCAAATTGTCAGGATTTGTAGCCAGGTTGTCGGCACTGCCTAGATGGTCATCGAAATCATCACTTGTAAAGCCCGTGTTGTTGGGTTCGACGATAAGGTGCTTACTGCCGTCTTTTAGCGCTTCCTCTGGTATGAAGAGGAAGTATGGGTGGTGGAACCCTGAACCTGTGTCGGCTGGGATCTGAGCCAAATCACCGTCAATGGAGCAACCGATGAGGCTGAGAAGGATAAAGATTGATAGAGTGGTTTTCTTCATTTCAATAGCGATTAAAGATTCCTCGAGATTATGGTTTTTTGAAGAACAATGTGAACTGTCCATTTGTCAGTGATATATTATCGTGGGTTACCCGTTGGAAGAGTTCACACTCAAATTCTCCCATTATTTTCATTCCGTGACCATAGTTTGGATGATCGTAAGGTTGCGCTTGGAGAATTGAAAATCCACCTTGTTCATAATTAATGGTCGTGTCTCTTAGATGGCTTTGGTCCAGAAACGTCTGGTACTCTTTTTCATTCTCTCTTTTGTACCTAAGGATCATACCTGGATAATGGTGCGGATCTGGTGCTGGAAGGAATCGGTAACTGCCTACCTCGAACGATGAATAAAAGTCATTGATGTCCCTGAACTCCCACCAATCCCTTGAAGTTTCATAGTTTTCTACAGTTAGCAAAGTTGTGTCATATAGATTCCGGAATTCGAACATCCCTGAATAATTATCGGCGGAACTGAAGTGAAATTCATAGTCAATAAAAGCATGATTGCCACGACCCAAGGAGTTCATGACCCAGTATCCTTCTTTATTTGTTGTAAACGGTTCAAGGACAGCGACAACCGAGTCAACTCCTAGTTCATGTCTGATACCGTCCAACATGAATGACAAGTGTATTTCGCCCAAATCGGTAGAAGTGTTGCCTTCTTCGGAACATGAGCTCAAAAGAAGTGATGCACCTAATATCAACGTATGGAAATGAAATTTTTTCATCGTCCCTTTGGTTTTGACACTATGGATCGGACCTTTTTTGGTAATCAAAACCTAAGCTATGCAAAGATTGTCATATGCAACAAGATACACGCTGATATCAGCATGGAATCAAGCCAATACAGCGTCAATTCATTCCTCTCTGATAAGCTCAGTAGGATTGACCGAGTTCGAAGATCTAACCAATGCATAGATCAGGAAGAACGTGACTAAGGTCAATAGGATAGCTGGAATAAATAACTGTAATAGGCCCACCTCTGCATCAAAAGCATACAGAGTTAAAATCTTACTTCTGGCAAACAATATGATGGGATATGAAATGACGATTGCAGCAACAATCATTCTTAAGGTTCTGGATCCAAACAATAGCAATAACGACGAAAGAGGTGCTCCTAATATTTTGCGAATTCCTATTTCGAATTTCCTTTTTTTCATGGTATAGCTGATCATTCCAACGATTCCAAGGAGTGAAACAAAGACCGATATTCCGGAGAATATTGCTAGCAGGTTTATTGCCTGATTTTCATGGCTATAATTTTCCAAAACTTTATCTGTCATGGAATGTACTTGAAATCGATCTGCCGGTACCACCTGACTTTTAATTCTACTAAAGATATCGCTTTCTGTTGCTTCTGTTCTTATGAGGAAACTGATGGTTTTATCGGGACCGGGATGAAACCTTGAGTAAGTGGGAAACAATATCAGTGGTTCGATTGTATTGTGAAGCGATTTGTAGTGAAAATCCTCTACTACCCCAACGATTCGACCAAGATACCATCCATCGACATTGACGATTGTGCCCAAGCGCCCTTCGATCCTGGTAGCAAGCGCTTGGTTAATTAGTATAGGCATCCTGTTGCCGTTTTCGAAATTCAATTGATCCGTATGCGAAGGCATGGTTCCTTGGATCAACTGAATGTTGGCGATGTTAAGGAAAGTGGGGTCCGCCTGAATAGTATTCACTTTTAGGTCTCCGTGTTCTTTGTTTGGAAAACTAAGGGTAGAGAACTGAACGTCTTTTCCGTCGACTTGAGTGGTACTTACATTCTCTGATCCGAACAAGTCGGTGAGTTTGTAGTACAGCTTTTCATTTTCACTATCCGATATGATGTCAACAACATGGATGTTGTCGGTCTGGAGTCCCAAATCTTTGTTTTTGATAAAATCCCACTGGAGATACAGAATTAGCAGCGTCGAAACAAGGACAATACCCACGGTATATTGAAATAGGACCAGGTAGTCTCTGAATTTGCCGACCGGAAGGTTTTTGATGATTTCCTTCCGCAGTGCTAAACCAGGACTGTTGTTAAGCGAGAGCGATGTCGACAGAAATGAGACAATAGAGGTTACTACAAAATAGAAGATAATTATGGCTGCTATCACCAGCGGGTATTGGGCTAAATCTACCAGCGAGAAATCACCCACTCTGATATTGGTCCTCAGAATGAACCTGAATAGTGCAATAGATATGATGACAGCAAAAAGGAATATTAAAAAATTCTCTAGCAGGTTTTGATACCTCACTTTCCACTTATTGCTCCCAAGAATTCGAGCAATACCATATGTTTTAATCAGGTCTGCATTTCTTACAAAATTGAGATTGATTTGGTTAGTTAAGACAATGATGAAAAGGACTAAACCGGTTAGCATGTAGAGGTAAACAAAATTGAGGTCGCCCTTAGGCGAGTCGGCAAGTAAGCTTGGTTCAAAGTGCAAGCCCTTGAAATTTTGCGGACGGAAAAGTATGTTAGTTTTTACCTCATCATTGTTTTGGTAATAAGCCCTGGAAAGATCCTCTAAAGCTTGGTGTAATTCAGCGGCTTTTGCATCATTATCTACCCTTACAAAGGTTCGATACGCAAACTCGCTCTTTTTAGATGGAGTACTACCGGTAGAATAAAGACCATTGATGTTAAAATCCACGTTAGAAGGCCAATTCCGAAACACTCCAACCACTTCGTATGTCTTCTCCTTTATTTTGACAAAGTCCCCAATACAGTCGAGGCGACCCATAATTTTTGTAGCATACTTTTCACTTAGGATCAGTTGAGAAGAACTAGAAAATGCAGATGTCTTGTTACCATGGATGAAATCGAACCTAAAAACGTTTAAGAGATCCTGATTAGCAGGATAAAAATCCTCTGTTTCAAAATTGCGATTCTGACTATTGATAAGGGGATTATGATCAACTAGTTTGACGTAGCCTGCTGCTTTTATAAATGGATGTCTTTGTTTCAGGTCATTGCTGATCGTGCCTGGTGCGATTGTCATCAGACTTTCCTCGTCCTCACTTATCCATGCTGCGTTGATTCTAAACATACTGGCGAGATCGCCATGATATTGATCGTAGGTGAGCTGACGATAGCAATAAGTGAAAATGAACAAAAAACCACAGATTCCGGCTACGAGACTACACGTATGAATCAAACTGGTTGATTTATTTCGAATTATTCTCCTAAAGGCCCACTTGATATCATTCATGGTTTTACATCTTGAAATTTTGTAATTCGAGCAGTGCGATCAAATCCAATTAGCTTTTAAGCAGGTCTACGACACATTAAAACTAGGAAGGAGACAATCCATCCACAAGAGTGTCTCTTCAAAAAGGTGTATACAAAATGTGAGCATGAGATAGTGAAATGTCCGAAACAGGTGTCACCAGGCTAACTAGGTTGTTTTGCTAGCTCATCTTGTCAGGATTGCTAGTCATCAATTGCTTGGTAAACAAATTGTCGCATTTTTTGATGGTAAAAGCTCGAGAATGGATCAACTTGGGTCATTAAGACCACCACTAGTTCCTCCCTTGGATCGATGATAAAGTAGGTGCCGTAGGCACCTCCCCAAGAGTAGGAACCTTCGGTCGGCAATGCCTTGGAATTGGCAAGGTCTGTAACCACATCGAATCCTAACCCAAATCCAAATGCACCGCTACTCGAAAAAAGTTCTCCAACATGATTGACTGTCATTAGCTCCACAGTTTTACGACTTAGATATCGTCGCCCATCCAACTTACCTCCATTGACCAACATCCGGCAGAAAGTAGCATAATTCCCAGCAGTCGAGAACAGTCCATTTACTCCACTATGAATAGTATTTCCAGTTAATTGACTGCCGCCAAGAGAGCCCTCATCAATTTTTACCAGGACCCCGAGGGAATCCACTTTGTGAACCTTAACCACACGATGATGTTGAGATTCCGGTACATTGTAGCCTGTACTTGTCATGCCAAGCGGAGCAAACAACCGATTTTGAAGGAACTCTTCAGTACTTATATTAGAGAACTGAGCAATAAGTATCGAGAGTACATCGGTAGCAGCACTATAGTACCACTGCTCTCCGGGATGTCCGACCAATGGCAGATCAAGCATACGAGTCACACGATCATCTACTGTTTCATGCTCCTCGTCGTACATAGCTTCAAAGTACTGCCGATCCAGTCGATCGGATCCCAGACCATGCGATAGTCCGGCTGTATGCGTAAGAAGGTGGGCAATTGTAATTTCTTTGTTTGCGGGTTCCAATGGACTATCCAGACCCGCGTTCCTGTCCAAAGCAACCATGCGTTTCTGAAACTGAGGAAGGTATTTGGACACCGGATCATTAAGAAAAAAGTGCCCTTCTTCGTACAACATCATCAATGCTACCGTGATGATAGGCTTGGTCATAGACTGAATATAGAAGATATCGTCTACTGCCATGTTTTCGCCTGATTCCAAGTTCCTTTTTCCAAAGGCTGCCTGATGAGCAATCTGATTTCTTCGAGCTATCACAGACACAGCACCAGGTAGTCTTCCTTCGTCGATTTCCTTTTGTAGAAATGTTTCATATCGCTCAAGCCGCTCACTTGAAACACCAAGACCTTGTTTTTGAACTTGGGGACTTTGACATGAGAAAAGAAGAAAAAAAATGGCAATTTGAAAGAATCTATGAACGCGCATGTCGCAATGATTTGATACGTAGTTAAAGGTAAGCATATGATGGATTCCGCGTATAAACATAATGTAAGACAGATTCGCGAAAAAGAAATACTAGTCCTGTCCGTTCTCAAAGATGAGCGGATCAGGATACATGGCTGCTAATGCAAACCAATAGCCCATGTATGAAAACGTCGGTTCCAACCGTTTCCCGATTTCACCGGAAATCACTTCTCCGAATAGGTTGTATTTGTTTCCGTCAGAATCGACCATCACTACACCTGAATCTGGATCGGACGCTAGTCTAAGGTTTACCGATGCGGTTTTATAAGAAGTAATGAAATCAATAGATGGATCTGTTATAAGTATAGTGGTGTTGTCGACAACGAGATCTATCTGTTCGAGAAATTGGTCCAGTGTGTAAATGGTTGTCTTTGTTGAGTCAATGACGATATGACTCCTTCGGTAATTCGGCAGTCTAGTATCTTTCGGATTGTAAGGAAAAAAGGGTCTACCTTCCTCAAACACAAGGCTGCTTTGCGGCGGTCTTTCGTAAGTTCTGACCAAAGTATTATCGCCGACCAAAACCATTGCTTCCGGGAACCAGGTCTTGACTCCCTTCCATGACATTTCAAGAGCGGGTACATAGTTTAGGTTCTCACAAGACAATGGGCCATTTATGCCTTGAGTAGTCATCTGAGACCAGTTCGTGTCTGTTTCCCTGTCATAGAGAATTAGGTTATTGTTATACAGTAGTCCCGAAACTCCGAGCGTGGTTATGCCTCCGTTAATTTCTCTTTCAAAAGCAATGGCTGTGCCGGTCAGCGGACACAAAGTCACGGAAACGGGCAGACCATCCAGGAGATCATTTACTACTTCATGCGGACCCAGGTATCTGTGCGGGTAGGCTCTGACTATGTCTCCTCTTTTCATGACAACTACCAGTTCATCATCTTGCACTAGATCAACCTGATCCACCGGAACAAAAATTGGACTCTCCATTGATTGAAAACCATCTTTCCCAACCCCTCCGTCTATCAATGTAGCTGTGGAAATAGTCCATCCACTATCCTCTACCTCGCAAACCTTCTGTACCACAGCGGTTGGAGGTACAAACCCTGTAGATGGATCATCTAAGCTACAGCCTAGGAACAGCAGTGTGCAATTAGCAAAAAACAAGAAAAATACGACTTGTTTGGTCGACCTCATAGAGATGGAACAATTTTCGATTATTAAAGGTACGTCTTTAACAATGAAGTCGACGAGAACCCTTTAAGTGGTTCACAGGAAAGGATCAGCGGCGACATTGTATTCTAAACGTTGAGAAAATTAGGGTTCAATTGACACATTGTTCCTTCCCGGTACCTGATTAGGTCGAAATTACTTGCCTATTAACACACTGTTTAACGCAACTTTATTTAGGTCACTTGCAATGAAAAATCCGAATTTCGTAACTGGGTATTTGGTCATGGCCAATACAGTGACATGGCTTGATTTTAGATTTATTAGATGCCTGCAGAAATGTTCCTTGGTTCTCACCCTGGTTTTCGCGGTAGGATGCAGTTCATCCGACAATCCGACATTTGATCCGAATGTAGTCTCCAACCTCGAGCTATTGCCAAACGATGTACCGCTAATCTCGAAGGGCCAGGAATTACAGCTGCAAGTGACTGCTACGAATGCGCTTGGCGATGAGGTTACCAGTGCCATGGTGACTTGGACCTCCAGTGATCCCAATGTTCTGGAGGTTAGCAGTGCGGGCTTGATCTCCGGGATTAGTGGTGGCACAGTAACTGTTACGGCCCAGGCCGGAAGCGTGAGTCAAACACTTGACTTTCGTGTCGTGGATCTCACAGGCACCTGGGTAGGAGGTGTGGACCCTGACAATGTCACCTATACTTTAGTACAGACCGGAACGAGTGTAGATGGA
>JANQOR010000001.1 GCA_028285685.1 Cyclobacteriaceae bacterium
ATGATAGCAAATGTGGTCATAGAGAGATTAACAAGTACCGTGTGTAGATTTGGTATTTGCATAAGCTCTTTGAAATAATTTTACACTCGAAATGTGACCTCTTTCTTGATATAAATTATTATTTTTGCACCCCCTTTTTCAGGGGGACAAGTGTTTTAAAGAATGGTAACAGACCCGATAGCAGATTATTTAACCAGGATTCGCAATGCAATACATGCGAATCATCGTGTAGTGGAAATCCCTGCTTCCAACGTGAAGAAAGAGATGACCAAAGTACTTCACGACAAAGGTTATATAAGAAATTTCAAGTTTGAAGATGACAACAAACAAGGTAAGATTAAGATTGCTTTGAAGTACAATCCTCAAACAAAACAACCCGCAATCACTAGCCTCGAAAGAGCGAGTACTCCTGGCTTGAGAAAGTATGCTGGCGCAGACTCTCTTCCCAGGGTGCTGAATGGATTGGGAATTGCGATCCTTTCAACTTCTAAGGGAGTGATTTCTGACAAGGAAGCTCGAAAGGAGCACGTAGGTGGAGAGGTTTTATGTTACGTGTATTAATTGATTAGGAATGTCAAGGATAGGAAATGCACCAATCAGTTTGCCAGAAGGAGTTAGCGTTACCGTTGACAAGAACCTGGTAAGTGTAAAAGGACCAAAAGGAGAATTGACTCAGGAGATAGATCCGGACATCACCTGCAAGGTGGAGGATGGAGTTATATCTATGGAGCGTCCTACAGAGCAAAAGAGACACAAATCCCTTCATGGCCTTTACAGATCATTGGTCAGTAACATGGTAGTTGGGGTTAGTGACGGATACAAGAGGCAGATGGAACTGGTGGGTGTTGGTTACAAAGCCGCGGTACAAGGCAATGTTCTTGAGCTCAACCTTGGCTATTCGCACAGTATCTATTTTGCCGTTCCTGAAGAGATTAAGGTAAGTGCCGAAACACAGAAGGGAAAGAACCCACTTGTAACAATCGAGGGAATTGACAAGCAATTGGTTGGTCAGGTTTCAGCGAAGATCAAATCTTTCCGAAAAGTGGAGCCTTACAAAGGAAAAGGTATCCGATTTGTTGGAGAGCATATTAGAAGAAAAGCTGGTAAAACTGCTGCTAAATAACTAAGACATGGCAATTACTAAAACGGCTAGAAGAAAAAGACTAAGACTGGGCATCAGAAGAAAGATTTCTGGTACTGCTGAAAGACCAAGAATCTCGGTTTTTAAGAGTAATAAAGGAATTTATGCTCAGCTTATCGATGATACAAAGGGAGTTACGCTTGCGTCTGCTTCAACTAAGGAGATTGGAAAAGATGCGATCAATGTGGAGATCTCGAAGGAGGTAGGAAAAAAGTTGGCTGAAAATGCCAAGAAAGCTGGAATTGAATCAGTTATTTTCGATCGAAGTGGATATCCATATCATGGAAGAGTAAAAGCCCTGGCTGAAGGAGCGAGAGAAGGAGGATTAAAATTCTAAAGCAACTATGTCACAAAGCAATATAAAGTCAGTAAAAGCAAGCGAAATCGACCTTCAGGAGAAGGTGGTTGCTATCAAGCGGGTAGCAAAGGTTGTAAAAGGAGGTAGAAGATTTAGCTTTTCTGCAATCGTCGTTGTTGGGGATGGCAATGGAGTGGTAGGATATGGTCTTGGAAAGGCCAACGAAGTGACAGATGCGATTACAAAAGGAATTGATGATGCGAAGAAAAATCTGGTGCGAGTACCTGTTTTCAAGTCTACAGTTCCTCACGAAGCGATAGGAAAATTTGGTGGTGGATTGGTGCTACTAAAGCCAGCTTCACCGGGTACAGGAGTAATTGCCGGTGGTGCAATGAGAGCAGTGCTTGAGAGTGCTGGAGTACACGATGTTTTGGCAAAATCAAAAGGTTCATCAAATCCACACAATGTGGTGAAGGCAACTTTTGATGCCTTGAATAAAATGCGGGATCCTTTTGCGGTTGCACAACAAAGAGGTGTTGACCTGGACAAAGTTTTCAACGGATAAGAAGATGGGAAAAGTATTAATAACACAGAAGCGAAGCACGATTAAAAGGCCTGAAAATCAAAAAAGGACGATTAAGGCTTTGGGTCTTGGAAAGATCAACAGGTCTGTAGAAAAAGAATTGACCCCGTCTATCGATGGAATGATCAAGACGGTAGGTCACTTAGTAGAAGTAAAAGAACTTTAAAATGAGATTAGAGTCACTTAAGCCTGCATCAGGCTCCATAAAAAATAGGAAAAGAGTAGGTAGAGGTCAGGGATCTGGCCGAGGTGGTACTTCTACACGAGGACACAAGGGGGCTCAGTCGAGGTCCGGATATTCGAGGAAG
Organism: Cyclobacteriaceae bacterium; assembly: GCA_028285685.1. GTDB lineage: Bacteria > Bacteroidota > Bacteroidia > Cytophagales > Cyclobacteriaceae > Ekhidna. The sequence continues at coordinate 2,331 of JANQOR010000001.1, forward strand.
GCTGGCTTCGAAGGAGGGCAAATGCCTCTCTACCGAAGGATACCCAAATTCGGATTCAAGAATTTGAATAAGATCTACTATAAGGTGATAAACCTTGATGATCTTCAGAAACTAAGCGAGGCTAAGAAGTTGAAGGAGATTACTCCCGAGATTTTGAGAGACAATGGCCTTGCGGGTAAGAAGGATGAAATTAAAATTTTAGGACGAGGAGAATTAAAAGCAAAGTTGACAGTAACAGCGCACAAATTTTCAAAGACTGCTCAAGAGGCCATTGAAAAAGCTGGAGGTTCAATCACAGTGCAAGAATGAAGAAGTTCGTAGAAACTATAAAGAACATTTTCTCTATTGAAGAGCTTAGAACAAGAATCCTCAACACCATAGGATTTTTGATCATTTTCAGAATAGGTTCCTTCGTGGTACTACCAGGAGTCGACCCTGTGATCCTAAGCGAATTAGGAGGTGAGGCATCTGGAATTTTTAGCTTCATCAATACCTTTTTAGGCGGCGCATTTTCACGTGCTTCCATCTTTGCGTTAGGTATTATGCCTTACATTTCAGCTTCTATTGTACTTCAGTTAATGACAGTTGCGGTTCCTTATTTCCAGAAACTGCAGAAAGAAGGTGATAGCGGTAGGAAAAAGATCAATCAACTGACACGATTCCTTACTATCGGTATTTGTATGGTTCAGGGATTTAGCTATGTATCTGCAGCCATTGAACCACAGGCGATTATTAACAATACCTTTTTCTTCAAGATATCTTCAGTAATGATCCTTACCTCAGGCACCATTTTTTGTATGTGGTTGGGAGAAAAAATTACAGACAAAGGAATTGGGAATGGTATCTCTATGTTGATCATGATCGGCATTATATCACAATTCCCAGGAAGTATTCTGGCGGAAGTTGTGACAAGGGGATTGAGCGAGGCATTGATTCTAATTCTTGAATTTGTCGCATTGTTCTTTGTGGTACTAGTTACAGTTGCCTTAGTGCAGGCAGTGCGAAGGGTTCCCGTTCAGTATGCAAAGCAAGTGGTGGGAAATAAGGTGTATGGTGGTCAAAGACAATATATTCCGTTGAAAGTAAATGCTTCTGGAGTAATGCCAATCATCTTTGCTCAGTCTATCATGTTCTTGCCAGCAATGCTTGCAGGACTGTGGAGAGAGCAGAGTGATTTTGCAAACTACATTGGTACTACATTTTCGGATTTCACTTCATGGCAATACAATTTGACATTTGCCATTATGATCATCGTGTTTACATTTTTCTACACAGCGATCACCATCAATCCGAACCAGATTGCAGATGATATGAAAAGAAATGGCGGGTTTGTTCCTGGGGTAAAACCAGGTAAGCAAACGGCTGATTTTCTAGATAATATTTTATCAAGAATAACCCTACCGGGCTCGATATTCCTGGCAATTATTGCCATTCTTCCTGCCTTCGCTATGATAGCCGGTATGAACCAGGGCTTTGCTCAGTTTTACGGCGGCACTTCATTGCTCATTATGGTAGGTGTGATCCTTGATACCCTTCAGCAGATTGAGAGTTACCTGCTCATGAGGCACTATGAAGGCATGATGAAGTCAGGTAGAGTAAAAGGAAGAACCCAGGCAGCATAATGGCAAAGCAAGCATCCATAGAGCAAGATGGAACAATAGCGGAAGCACTGTCAAACGCAATGTTTAGGGTTGAATTGGAGAACGGTCATGAAGTAATTGCGCATATCTCTGGTAAAATGAGAATGCATTACATCAAGATCTTGCCAGGAGATAAGGTGAAGTTGGAGATGTCTCCATACGACCTGACCAAAGGCAGAATAGTCTATCGCTATAAGTAAACAGTCAAAGACTGAATAATTAGAAGAAAATGAAAGTACGAGCATCCATAAAGAAACGAAGCGTTGATTGCAAAGTGATCCGACGCAAGGGGAAGCTTTATGTAATCAATAAAAAGAATCCAAAGTTTAAACAGAGACAAGGATAATTATGGCAAGAATTGCAGGAGTTGATATTCCCGATAACAAGAGAGGAGAAATAGCCCTTACCTATATCTACGGTATTGGAAAAACGTCCGCTCAGAACATACTCACAGAAGCCGGAGTAGACTGGGATAAAAAGGTTCAGGATTGGAACGATGACGAAGGAGGAAAGATCCGAACTATTATCCGGGAAACCTATAAGGTGGAAGGTGTATTGAAAGGAGAAGTCCAACTAAGTATCAAAAGGTTGCTCGACATTGGATGCTACAGAGGTCTTCGTCATAGAAGAGGCCTACCAGTAAGGGGACAACACACCAAGAACAATGCTCGAACCAGAAAAGGTAAGAGAAAGACTGTTGCGAATAAGAAAAAAGCTGTTAAGTAATAAGTAGATGGCGCAGAAAAGAAAAGACAAAGCGAAGAAACGAGTTGTTAATGTGGAAGCCAGTGGGCAAGCTCACATTAAGGCTTCATTTAACAACATTATCATCTCAATGACCAATAATGGTGGCCAAGTCATCAGTTGGGCATCAGCTGGGAAGATGGGTTTTCGTGGTTCTAAAAAGAACACCCCATATGCAGCTCAGGTTGCGGCACAAGAGTGCGCGCAAGCAGCCTATGATCTTGGCTTAAGAAAAGTTGATGTATATGTGAAAGGTCCGGGTTCTGGTAGAGAGTCTGCTATCAGGACAATCCAAAACGTAGGTATCGAAGTTACTATGATCAAAGATGTAACTCCACTACCCCACAATGGATGTCGACCTCCCAAAAGAAGAAGAGTTTAAGGTTAATAAAGAGATTTAAATAATGGCAAGATATACAGGGCCTAAAACTAAGATTTCAAGAAAATTTGGAGAGCCAATTTTCGGTGCAAGCAAAGCGCTTCAGAAGAAGAATTATCCTCCAGGTCAGCATGGTAGAGGGCGAAGGAAAAAGCAGTCGGAATACGCTATTCAGTTAGCTGAAAAGCAAAAGGCCAAATACACTTATGGTGTGCTTGAACGTCAATTCTCCAATACGTTTGATAAAGCTTCAAGGAAGGGTGGAATTACAGGTGAGGTGCTTCTTCAATTATTGGAGGCCAGATTGGATAACACCGTTTTCAGACTTGGCATAGCACCAACAAGAAGGGCTGCACGTCAACTCATTTCACACAAACACATTACAGTTAATGGAGATATTGTGAATATCCCAAGCTTTACATTGAGGAACAATGATGTAATTGGTGTTCGTGAAAAATCAAAGTCATTGGAAGTGATATCAAATAGTATTACTTCAAATGCATCCAGTTATTCTTGGTTAGAATGGAATTCTTCCGATCTGACTGGAAAATACTTAAATGCTCCTAGTCGGGAAGAAATACCAGAGAATATCAAGGAGCAATTAATTGTTGAATTGTATTCTAAGTAAAACTCTAAAAATTTAAGATATATGTCTATCCTAGCATTTCAAATGCCTGAAAAAGTT
>JANQOR010000022.1 GCA_028285685.1 Cyclobacteriaceae bacterium
GTGGATACAAGTTTGCAACTTGTATGGCATGAGCAGTAACTACAAGATTCAAAGTTCTTGAGTGACAGCCACAAGTTGCAAACTTGCGGCAGCAAGGGGGAGGTAGCCACCAATATGGCCTTCGACTATTACGAGTCAATGAGGATGGAGCTCATAGCAACAGGGATGTACAAGTTCTAGTAAAATTTAAGACCCAAGAAGAAAGAAAGATCTTTTATTCGAATTATATTTTGAAACGTAATAATATGGATACTAAAATTAAAGTAAATGATAGGTAAAGTGGGAATTGGCATGTTGGCGGTCTTATTGCTGCTTAATTGTAGTAGCAGTCAGGACAAGCAAAGTTCGTATGAAGAAATAGAATTTTATCAAGAGAGTTCTTTACTATTTGATTTCTTAAACTATTACAAGGAGGATTTTGGCGAGTACCCAAATGATTTACAGCAATTAATCAAACTATTTAAGGATGATACAGATTACTCAGGCGTGACCAAATCTAATATCAAGTCAAATATTACTGATCCATTTAGTGGCATGAATTACAAATATGTCTTAATTAACGATAATTCGTTCATTCTTTACTCTGTAGGACCTGATGGGTTAGATGATAATACCGATATCATCAATGAATTTATGAAATCTGGAAAGGTTGTTTTCAGACATTTTGATAGAGATGTGTCTAAAGGTGATATTTTGATACACCATTTGGAAAACGGAGAAGTAGTCAATGACTTTACAGATGTATCCAATTGGAAGTAACAACTCATGCTCGTTCGAGCTTGCAGCTAGGACTCGGGCAAGCGTAGACGTTATGTAGTATTCGAAAACACATGGAGGAATATACCCAACACTAACTTTCTTGCATGAGCAGAAAGTACAAGTTTTATAACAAAGAGGGTCTATATTTTGTAAGTTTTGCAACAGTCTGCTGGATAGACGTATTTGTGAGGGAAGAGTATTTTAATTGTATAATTAAGAGCTTAGATTATTGTCGAAGAGAAAAGAATATGGAGATTTATTCTTATTGTCTGATGCCAAGTCATGTCCACTTAATTTTTAGAGCAAAGGATGCAAACCCTTACTTGAAGCGTTCATTGATATTTTGAAGAAAAGAAATGATACTACTTAACTCACTCTTCACTTCAATATATACATTTCTTAAGTACCTTGAAGGAGGCTTTTCAAATCAAACTGATGGAGCAAGGGCAAATGAAAGCATAGTTTTTGTTTCAGGGTTTCTGACTTTTAATGTTTTGTCAATTTGGCCCCGTTTACTTGAAAATAGCTTTTCATTTTGGTTCTTTTTGGTCTCATTCATTATTACCAATGGATTGATTTTCTATAAGGTTCAAGATTATAAAAGTGTAGTCTCCAGGAAATTGAACAATACATTTATCGGCTACATTTTATCTGCTTGCTATGTAATCGGTACAATTTTAGTCTTTATAAAAATCAAGGACTTGTTTTAGGTCTTGGCTACAAAGTAATTTGGGGTGATCGAAATGATCCAGATTCAGTTCGTATAGGTTCGCAAGACCCGACAATTAAACCTAAAATTATAAGGCGTGGAGATAACTAAAAGAAAAGTGCCAATTCTATTAACTCTATTCATTTCAAGTTGTGGTTTTATTCATGAAAAAGTCGATACCATAGCAGAGGATGGAACCCGAATTATGTACACAAAGGAGTTTGGGCTGAAGGAAGGCTTATATCAACATTTCCATAAAAATGGTCAAGTGCGTTTTGAAGTTGAATTTGTAGGTGGAAACGCAGAAGGAGAAGGTAGATATTACGATAGTCTAGGACGGCTCGAAATGGTTGAAGTATTTAAAGAAGATACAGTGATATGGTCAACAGAATACCATGACAATGGAAACATTGAAGTGGTGGCAGGAAGACAGGGAGAATTGAGAAATGGCCCATTATTTCAAATGACTGAAAATGGAGATACTATTGCAACAGCCTATTTTGAACTGGATTCCACGAGGTATTTCAAAGCGTATGATATGCATGATGGAGAGTTGTTAGAATATTTCTTGGACTATAGACTAGGATTTCTCAATCTTGAAACAGATAGTATTTTGATCAAACTGGCTCATAGGTCACCCGATCCTAAGCTAGAGTGGAAGTTTGCACTTGGAGCATTCTCTGATGAGGAGATTGACAATTATGACTATGAAGATTCCTTTGTGAGTCTTAGTATGGAAGCCTACTATCTAGGCAGTTTTATTATGCATAGGTCAAAACTTGTAGATGGCAGAGTTAAGGGACTTATTGTTGAGTATGATGGAGATTATATTTTTCATACTCCTGTTGATGAAAAAATAGAATAACAATCAATAACATTTCAACATTCAAGAAGCCCACCATCACGGTGGGTTTTTTGTTTTTGGGATAAATCTGACTCCTCGTCTAAAAGATTTAGATGGATTGTCTACTTTTAGAACACATGAGAAAGCTACTCAAGGTAGAGGAGGTACTTCACAGGTTCTTGATCTTGATAATCTAAAAAAACAAGGATTCACAATAATTGAAAGATCAGATGGACATGTTAGTATAAGGGCTCCAAGCTACCGCAAGTCTTCCAGCGTTGGTTCTAGCGGTTGCATGACTTGTGGGTAGTCTACATTGGATATGCATTGGTATGACTGTGGATACAAGTTTGCAACTTGTATGGCATGAGCAGAAACTACAAGATTCAAAACCAGGACGGTATCTATTTCATAACTTTTGCTACAGTAGGTTGGGTAGATGTCTTTACCAGACAGATTTATCGTGATATTCTCTTAGCAAGTATCAAGTATTGCCAAAAAGAGAAGGGCTTAATCATCTATTGTTGGTGTATCATGAGTAATCATGTTCATATGATTGTAAGGTCCGAAGCAGGAGATTTGTCAGGCTCGATTAGGGACCTAAAGAAATTCACATCCAAGAAATGCCTGGAAGCTATGAATGAAGAAACTGAAAGTAGAAGAGAATGGATGTCGTCAATCTTTAGAACAGCAGGTATGGGTAATAGTAACAATGTGAATTATCAGTTTTGGAGACAGGATAACAAGCCCATTGAATTGTTAAGCAATGAGGTGATGGATCAAAAAGTGGAATATATTCATAACAATCCAGTGGAGTCAGGTATTGTGGAGAATCCCGAAGAGTATCTTTACTCCAGTGCTCGGGATTATACAGGAATGAAGGGACTGTTGGAAATTGAATTTCTTGAGTGACAGCCACAAGTTGCAAACTTGCGGCAGCTTGGGAGCAGTAACTACAAAGCGAAAGCAATTGGCCATTAAATCATGAGCGTCAGAAGAATTGAGTTAAAAAAAACTGATTGACCTTAAATCAAGGAGTATGAACCATCACCTTTAAAAATCCCGCAAGCCACATCACAGTTATAAAGAATAGCAAGAATCCATAGATGGCGTACTTCACCGAGTACTTTCCTTTCAGCCATCCTCTCCCTTTTTGCGGGCTCTCAGCAAAGATCAACTTGTACCCTCGCTTTGGGATGGTTAGGATACTAACCTCCGAACCAAAATGGTATTTGAGGACTTTTCTTAGATCTGCCACGGCACGGGTAAGTGATTCTTCATTCACAATCGTGTCTTTCCAAATAGTGGAAACCAGATAATTCCTCGATACAACAGCACAAGCATTCGAACCCAAAGTGTACAATAGCTTGGAAAGACGCGGTTCCAAAAGCAGTTCTTTGTTTAGTGGGCTGTCCAGAATACCATATTCCTCTGACAGCTTCCATCGGCCGATTTCAATTCCATCGCTCACCTCGTCGATTGCTTCAATTTTCATTTTTTAAGGACTTTAATTTCACTTTTCTTTCAGGTATCCAGCTCACCAAACTTCCAGCTTTGCCCTCTCTAATTACGATAGAAAATCTATTGAACAAACATTTTTAACATTCTTTAACCATGAGAAAAATAAGCTTACTAATGTCCCTATTTCTTGTCGCACTAATCAGCCTGGGACAAATGAGGAGAAGTACTGAAATCAATATACCTATGGATCTTTCCACCTCACGCCCCATCGTCGAGGTGATGATAGGGGACAAAGGGCCTTATAAGTTCATTTTTGATACCGGATCAGCAACGAATGTTCTGGACAAACAGTTAGCCGATGAGCTTGGTTTTGATGTAGTAGGGTCTGATGAGCTTAAAACTCAGGGACCACAACGTCTTACTTCTCAGCGTGTAGCCGTTTCCGGACTTGGCTTCCCGGGAACAAACATTTCGAAAGACGTGGAAATGAATGTTGTCGACTTACGCTCAATGCTGCCCGTCGACGGGGTGATGTCAAGCCTTTTCTTTAAAGAATTTTTACTAACTATCGACTACCCAAATTCAGTGCTCAATGTGGCATTGGGAGAGTTGGACGCTAATGAAAAAGGAGTTAGTTCGATCATCCAGAATCCCAGAACGATTAACTACAACTTGGAAGTTGATGGACTGGAAGTTGAGGCCCACCTTGATACAGGAAGCCCAGGAGGGTTCAGCCTTCCCCATTCCCTTAAGGACAAGCTGAAATTCAAAGATGGGCTAACCAAAGGTGGTGAGATACGAACACCAGTGGCGGGCTACCAGCCCTGGCATGCACAGCTAGATGGGAATATCAAAGTTGGAGACATGGTTTTTAGAAATCCTGACCTCTTACTGGTTGAAGGATTCGAGTATGCAAACCTTGGTTTTAAAGTGGCAAAGAACTTTCGAATCACAATTGACAGAAAAAATGGCTTGATCCGATTTGCGCAGGGTAAGTCTTCTGGTCCCAGAAAGACTAAAGTCAAGCGAGCAGCACAGCCGTCAGCATCTTACGGCGGAACGTATGAAGGTGACAGGAAGGTATTCAAGGATGATTCAGGTGTATGGAGTTATCAAAGGGCCGGTGCTCCGATTGCATTGCAGATGAGCGAATTAGAGAAAGATTATTACAAAATGGTGGTGCCTGGTCACGTCCGTGCACCCATGGAAATACCGAATATTCGGTTTTTGCGAAATGACGACGGAGAAGTGACAAGTATCGAAATGGTCTACAAAGAGCGAACAGACGGGCCCTTCAAAAAGCTAGCGAACTGAGTTCCCGCATTTTTTCAAACCCCTCAGAGTCCTTAGCTGGTGCGAGCTTTAAACATAATGCAAGCTCGCACCAGCGTGTGAACATACACTTCGACGATTCACTTTGCTCTTGACCTTCAATTTTTTACGAATTTCACTGTTTTCCAACGATTTTCCATTTCAAGCACGACAAGGTATATGCCTGGATAAAGGCCTCTTATGTCAATACGATTTTCTTGACTTGTTTGTCCTTTTTGGATCAAGGCACCTAGTTGGTCATAGATACTGAAGCCTACTACCTGTGGATATCCGACTACTAAATGATCCGAGGCTGGATTCGGATAGAGAATGAGAGCTGTATTATTGCTGATGCCTAGCACCGGCGGTACATTAAATTCGAATGCCCCAATATCCCACATATCTCCTTGCGGTCGGGAAGTTCCATCCTGATCTGATGCTATAGATTGGCCGTACAATTCCTCGTACGTTTCGTACACTGAGTGAACTGTTCCCTTGTCAATGAGTGGAGATTCTTCATTCTCCAGTCGAAAATCGTACATAGACACGTCTTTCAATAGCGGTTCACTTATGCCCCATGAATTCATCTCTTGCGAGAAAGAATCTTGAATAGCGGAAAGTGTATTTCCATCACCTGAACCAAAGTCAATATTTGCGTCACCATATAGGTTGAAATCTGATTGTGTCATTGCACGCACATTTGAATTTGCTACCCGCAAATCATATCCGGAACTTTGTGTTCTTCCGAAAAGTAGGTTGTTTGAAACTTCATAAGGACCATTTGTGGTCAGCTGTATGCCCGTGTCATAGTTGTACAAAGTGTTATTGACTACTCCACCTGAAGATCCCCTAAAATGAATAGCAGCACCGGTAGAATATCCACTATTGGGATCCCAATTGACCAGGTCATTCGTATGGATGTCGTAAACCACGTTTCCAACCAGCCAGACATCAGATCCACTAGTAGTGATTACTCCATACACGCTGGTTCCATAAATTTCATTGTTAACTACCCAAACACGGTTCGGCTCATTATGTATAACCACCACAGCCTCGGACCCTACTTCAGATTCCGTATGCCCGGCTAGCTCATTTTCCGTAATAAAAATGTCATCCGCCTCCTTCACGTCCACTGCATTTTCGTGATTGTCGTGAAAATAATTCTGACTGACATAGATATGTGTTGGTCGTTCAGCATCAGGTATTGATGCCGTTCCGACCTGAACACCATCACCGCCGAGGTGGTGATTGTGATTATTGAGGACCCAAACTCTATCCACATTTCGACCCGTGATCACCCCGTGGTAATCATTTTCCTCAGCTTCGGGACGATAGTCACCCAGGTGGTGCATTTCATTGTTGTAAATCACAATATCGTGAAACCTGTTGCCCGCACTACCTGTGATTCCAACTGCCGCGCTAAAGCCGACATCGGTCCCTGACCCTTCGAATTCGCAACTTCTTACCACCGCGTGATGGAGATGACTATTGTTATGTACTCGTAGTCCGATGTTTTTCCGATCCGTATCGTAATGTAGGTTTTCCAGAATCACGTATTGCCCCTTTACGATCGTTTCACCCCGTATGATGGGCTTATCAGAGGCATTTTCGCCACGCACCCAGACAGGATTTTCTTTTGTCCCCTCAGCTACGAAGATAATTTGTCCGCCTCCTGTATATGGTCCCCCGTGAATCTCAACGTATGCTCCCTCGCTGAACGTTATCTCTGGTATCGTTGCTCTGGGCTTATCTGGAAATCCAAATTCATTGTTAGCGTCTGTCGCATTAGAGCTGGTATTATCTACATAGTAAAAATTCGGAACTTCAGTGCCTGGCCATCCATTGGGTGTGGCAGGCGCAATTTCCTTCAGGCCAAAGTCGGGTGATGGTATTCCGACCTGGCCGAAGGATTGCATGCTAATAAGCAGTAGGACTGCCACTGCACTAGATAGTGAGATCTGGTGTATTGATTTCATTAATTAAAACTATGGTTTGAGCCCTTCAAGCCCAACTGTTCTGAGAATCTGAATACCGGAAGTATACCAAGAGGGGTGCTGAAGCTCTTCCCACGCCACTGCAGGTGAACTTTGCCGACGTATGACGGGCGACACTTAGCTGGCGCGAGGTTTATGCATGATGCCAGTTGGAGCTTTCAGCTCGAACTCAATAGAAAATGAAAAATCCTGATCAGTTTTGGCCAGGGTTTCCTGATTTGGTTTAGCCCCAAGCTACCGCAAGTCTTCCAGCGTTGGTTCTAGCCAAGGCATGACTTGTGGGCAGTCTGCATTGGAGACGGATTGGTAAAGACTGTGGATACTAGTTTGCATCTTGTAAAGCATGAGGTTATTGGAAATTGGATTTATTGAGTGACATCTACAAGTTGCAAACTTGCGGCAGCTAGGGTGCTCTGAAAATATTGCAGGTCTCGTTTAGAGTAACTAACTTGTTGTTTAGAGCCGGTTGGTTTCCCCACGCTCGCAAGGGGGTCGGGGAGAAGAAAGGAGACCGGCTCTTTTATTGTCCCTTACTACCTTCCAATTCTTCCCTGATATCGGAATCAAAATGGGCTTTTTTCCAACTTTGCTCCTTAGATCGCAGTATAGTATTGAGCACGTCTCCCTGCAGGCCTTGAGCTCTTTTAAAGAATGTTTCAGTCAACATTGCTTGTTGGAATGCAGCGCCTTTCAGATTCGCGTCTTCAAAGTGACTGCCCTGCAGTTGTGCTTGCTGGAATTTGGCCTCTGGTAAGATGCTCTTTTGGAAAAAAGAGTTTTTGAACTCCACTTCATTAAAATGGACCTTTGCAAACTTCGCTTCCTGGAATCGGCCCTCGTTCATCTTAGCCTTGGAAAATGAGGCTCGGTTGAAATTTGCTTGATAACCTTTGGCTCGATACAAGGTTGTATTTTGGAGGTTCGCCTGTGTCAAATCGGCAAAAGCAAAATCTGCACCCGAAAGATCCAGGTTGCTTAGATCAATGCGATGAAGAACAGCGTTGCTAAAGTCGAGCTCGAGCAGATAGTCTGATTCACTGGATGTACCCAGATCAATGGAGTAAGCTGATCTAATTTCATCAATATTTAGCCTAAGCGCGCGTTCAAAGACCTTGATGATCGTCTTCGCCACATGATCTTTGTCCTCCAAGCTTTTGACGCGAGAAAGAAGGGCTAGGTATGCTTGACGATGGAACTTTTTCTTTTCCGGCTCCAAAAATGAGAGGAGGGACACAGCTGCTGCTGACTGATTTATTCGTGGTTCTGCGTACAAGTTGGCGATGAGCTTATCAAACTTGTCTCGTTCTCGTTGATTGGATTCAAGCCGCTTTTCCCCGGTGAACTTGAAAATGGAGAAAGCCACCCCCAATACAGCAACCAAGGCAGTTACGAAAGGACCGAAAGATTCCATGAATCTGGCAACCGGACCGACTGCATTCTTCCTTTTCAGTTCTTTGATCTCCTCCTTGATTTTCAGCGTCTGATAGTAGGCGGTTGAATCCGGGGTTTTTGATGTTTGTTGCGTTGCCGGAGCGGTTGATTGTCCCTTTTGAGGCAACTCATTTAGAAAAATCTTCCAATGTAGCACTTGAGCCAAAGCAGTGGTTGAGTAGCTGGAAGCTGCAAACAGAAAGAAAAGAGTGAGTTGGCGTAACATTGCGGTATGGGTAAAGTTACATGAAGCAAGATGAATTCCCTAGTACCGAGCGTGCGGCAGCTAAGCGGGCACGGAGGTAACTTCCGCACCAGAAAGTGTCTGAGAGGACACGGAAGTCGAATACAATCATCAAAATTCAACTGTACAAGTATCGAACCCGATAGTTTAGCCTACGCCAACAACTGTATAAGTACCACCGACAAGAGTCCAGACACTACCGGCAGATGTCTAGGAGTTGTCGACAGGCGTATAGTAGCTACCCACAACTGTACTGATCCTGACTGCAACAGTACAACCAATCCCCACAAGAGTATAGACGCTAACGACAAGAGTACAGAAGATCCGGACAACAGTATAGCTCTTACCGACAACCGTACAGAGGCCGCCGACAAATTGTTATCGCCCATTCATCACGCTCAGTAGGCGGGAGACCTGTCAAATAGGTAGACTAAAGGAAATCTCAGGGACTCCCATCGCTGAATGCCTCCTCTGAGTGACTCTGAGAGAGAGAAAGTGGTTAAGGTGCTGAAGCAACCTCCTCACTCGAAAGCCGTATTTGTCGAATGAAACACGGAGCAGTGAATATTCGACTTAAGGCCTTAAACATAAACCACATGAATTTTTATAATGGAATTACATCGTTCTTGACGCTGGTGTCTATTATGCTGATAACAGCTTGTGATACTAAAGAGTCAGTGTTTGATCTTGAAAAGGAAAGACAGGAAATTCTTCGGATTCAACAGTTGCAACGTAGCTATCATTTTAATAAAGATTCTGTGGCATTTGCTGAATCACAGGCGGCTGATATGATTTCTGTTAATCGAGGCAGTGTATCATATCCCACCCGTGAGGAAAATATCCAGCGATACAATAACTATTTCTCTTCTGTTGAATTCATAAAGTGGGATGACACCTCCGAACCTGTCATTCGGTTTTCTCCTGATGGTAAGTTAGCCTATTCAATAGTTGAAAAGGAAGTAGTGCTTGAGCATGAAGATGACGGAAAAACCATCGAGAGCACTACGAACTACGCCTGGGTGGCCATCTACAGGAAAGGTGACGGTGGATGGAAAATTGAATGTGTGGCCTCTACCAATAAGCCTACTTCCAGTCGTGAGCTCCCATAGAGAGCTGAGTACCTCTCGCCAATACCATACTTAAGGTTGTTTTTTAGCATAATGTCAGACGGACGAATGTAAGAAGAAAGAGAGAGCAGCCCCCTTCAGATCAATCAACAACGCACTTGATCAATGAGTTGAAATAGGTCCCTCGTCAGACGGAACCAGATAATAGGGAACGAATGTTTTCTCATTCAGGAGTTTTAATGATAAATTCAATTCAGTTGATTGCACATGTCTCTTACGGAAATTCGACTAAGTACACTTGAATCAAAGCAGTTCTCTCAGAGCTCTATAGAATTTGATTGTGAGTGCGTGGTCGATCAGGAAGATGTGATTACGGATTATAACATCTTCTGGATCGAAAGGGGAGAGGCGAGGATCACGATAGATTTTGCGAGCTCTGACATCCGGGAAAGCAATTTCTTCTTTTTGAACCCTGGTCAGATCTTCTCAGTTGCCTCAGAAAAGAAACTCGTGGGTACGAGGATTGCATTCGGAGAAGACTTCTATTGTCCAAAGACCAACGATGGTGAGATCGGATGCAATGGCCTATTGTTTAACAACTTGCTAGGCTCACCAAAACTGGAGGTCTTGCAAGAAGACAAGACGAAGTTCACTGATCTGCTATCCAACATCGCAACTTCTTTGGGGCAAGACATAACTGCTAAGCAGGAATTGGTAGAATCGTACTTGAAGATCTTACTCATTGAACTTACGGAATACAAAAAGAAAGAAATTGTGCTTGTGGACAATGTCTTAGACGAAGGGCAGGAGGTATTGCGGAGATTTAATGCGCTGGTTGAGGATCACTACACAAGCTGGCACCAGATCAGTCCGTATGCGGAAAGATTTGGTATTTCTCCAACGTCTTTTACCAAGAAATTTTCCAAACTGGGTGTATCACCAAGTAAGATCATTCATCAACGGATTATCATTCAAGCCAAGAGATTGCTTTATTTCACATCAAAACAGGTCAAGGAAATTGCCTATGAACTGGGCTTTGAGGAGCCTGGTCATTTCTCATCGTTCTTTAAAAATAAGACTGGTCAATATCCCGCAGACTTCCGCAAAAAAGCGGTGGAAATGAAATAAGGAACATTTCTATATGTATTGCGAACATATCTTCATTTTTTCCGGGAATTAAGTAGTTGACATTTGGATTGTGATTATACAGTCATGATGACTAAATGTTGAACTTAAATTAGTAGAAAATGAAAAAGTTAATATTGATAGCTGGACTAGCGATGGCATATTCAAGTGCATTCGCACAGCTGCCAGACCCGGGCTTTACAATTGATGAGAACACGGCAATCGTTATTACGGATCCGCAAAATGATTTTCTGAGTCCCAATGGGGTGACCTGGGGGGTCGTAGGTAAAAGTGTAGAGGCAAACAACACGGTAGACAACATCGAGACCTTGTTCAAGCTAGGAGAGAAATATGATATTCCTGTGTTTGTATCCCCGCACTATTACTATCCTTCTGATCACAATTGGAAAATAGAGGGTGCACTTGAGGTTTTGATGCATAACATCAAGATGTTTGATCGAACGGATGCCTTGTCCACCACAGGTTTTGAAGGTTCCGGTGCGGATTGGTTAGAACCTTACAAGAAGTATATTGACTCGGAAAATGTAATTGTAGCGAGCCCTCACAAAGTGTACGGACCGGAGACAAACGACCTGGCCTTGCAGTTGAGAAAAAGAAAGATTGATAATGTAATTCTAGGCGGGATGTCTGCCAACCTTTGCACAGAATCACATATGAGAGACCTTGTGGAGGATGGATTCAGAGTTGCTGTAGTGTCTGACGCCACAGCTGCAGCACAAATTCCAGACGCAGGTCTTGATGGCTATGCAGCGGCGCTTGTGAATTTTAGGATGATATCGAGCCACGTTTACACAACAGATGAGCTTGAAAAAGCATTTGAGGGGCAGTAAGCAGGGTAGACCTTAGCTAGGTAAAGCTTGGGAAGAAATAATGCTTCCCAGGCTTTTTTTGAGTGGTAGTTCAGCTGCAGTTCCCAATTGATTGTACTACAGACATCGAACTGCTACACCAACTACTTCGTAAGACAGGAATAGTATCTTCCAAAAACCACATCACTCTTCTCATGTCTATACCGAAGTTTTTTGCTCTAGCCTGTATTTTCTTCATTTCATTTTCCACCTTCTCTCAGTCTCCTGTTCAAATACCATACAATAGAAAGGTAAAAGTTGATGGCAAACTCAAGGAGTGGGAAGGTGCAGGTGAAATCATTTTACACCCGGACCTTGAAGGAAAGGAAAGAGAAAGAAGCTATGGAACATTCGGACAAGATGATCTTGAGGTAAAGCTCAATTTCTACTGGGACGAAGAAGCACTTTATGCTGGAATATCCTGGTCTGACGATGCCTGGGACACTGCTGTGATCCCATTTGATTCAGCGAGATGGGGCCGACGTGACAGAATGTACTTTTATGACAATCTGGTAATTAGGCTGGCAATGGAAAATTACTTCTATGGGGTTTGGCTTGCACCTATTGTTTCCAATGCTATTCAGTGGGAATTGCTGCGCCTTGGCCCGAGCAGTGATCCTACAACTAGAGAACAAATATCAGCAGCAACGAGCTCCATCAAAGAGATCAACGATACTTTCCATATTGAAGTAGCATTACCATGGAAAGACCTTCAAATTACACCGAGCTCAGGTCTGGAAATGGACTTGCGCCTCATTTTACCAGATATGGATTGCACAGAGCTAACGCTCCCGGAAAAGGGTAATGATCCAACATGCATCAAGTATTTGGCCTGGTTCGGGTCGCTCTCACTAGGTCCAGATTCAAAGTGACTTAGTGCCTAATTAAATATGGTCTTATCTTCCAAAATTTTAGCACAGGAAGGTAACCTGTAGCTTACAATTTGCAGCTTACACCTTACACCTTACACCTTGCATCTTACAGCTTACAGCTTACAACTGATCACCCACTTCCCAACCGCTTCTGAAACTCCTCCCGATAACCCAAGCCAACTGGGATCTTTTGCCCATTTATGTGGACCTGATGAACTTCCACCACATCTAGATGACTCCAGGCAACAATAAAAGACTTGTGAACCTGAACAAAATCCTCTTCCGGTACAATATCAAACGCTTGCTTCATGTTCATCCGGCATAGAACCTTTTTCTCCTTTGTATGGAAAGTCAGATAGTGACCATCTTTCTCAAGGAAAAGAATATCTGAAAGGTTTAGTCGGTGCAGTTGATGCCCGCTTTTCACATAGATGATTCCTTGCTCTTTTGGTTGAACCATTTTCTGTGAGCCTGATTTCGTGGTTTCTGATTTTTCGAGCACCTTACTTACTGCACGAATGAACCGCTCATAGCTTATGGGCTTAAGTAAGTAATCAGTCGCTTTCAAGTCATAACTCTCAACAGCAAATTCTGAATAGGCTGTAGTGAAGACGACCTGTGGCTTATTGCTCAAGGCCCTGTAGAACTGCATCCCGTTCAGGTTAGGCATGTTGACGTCAAGAAAGATCAACTCGACCTCTTCTGTCTGGCAATAGGAGAGAGCCTCTACCGGATCTCTGAAACTGGCGACCAACTCAAGAAAAGACGTCTTGTCAACGTACTCCGTAAGAATAGACAAGGCAGAAGGCTCGTCATCGATCGCAACGCAAGATATCATGAGAGGTCAATCGTTAGCACCACTTCAAAGTTATCTTCATCCTCGATAATATTCATCGTGTGTTTTTGTGGGTAGATCAACGCAAGCCTCTTGCGAACATTTTCAAGACCAATACCGGAAGGTTCACCCGGAACAGTGTCCGTGATCGTGGTTTTTTTGTTTTTGACCCTGAATGTCAATTGCAGGTCCCCTACATCAAGCTCTATTTTTATTATGGACGTCTTCTTTGGATCGATACCGTGCTTGAAAGCATTTTCAACAAAGGGTATCAACACCATCGGGGCGATCGTAACTCCATCTGTTCCACCTCTTTTCGTGAAATTCACCACAAGCTCCCCCTCACCAACTCGGAGTTGCTGGATCTCAATCATACTCTGAATGTGCTCAACTTCCTGTTCGATTGTAATGATGTTGGCACTGCTCTCATATAGCATAAATCGCATGATCGTTGACAATTTCTCGATTGCATCGGATGTTTCCAAGTCCTGATGACGCCTGGCGATTGCATAGATATTGTTCAAGGTGTTGAACAGAAAATGTGGATTGACCTGAGAATGTAGAAACCTTAGCTCGGCGTTTTGCTTCTCCTGTCTTAGCATTCTTTTGTCCGATTCGTGGCGCATCCAGTCCTTTGTGAACCGATAAATGAAAGACAATCCGAGGATAAAAAGGTTTATAACAAAGGCTGGAGCACCAATGTCTCTACGCTCTCGCATAACTTCCGGATATAACTGTGGAAGGTTCTCAGGCAGGCTGTACGCGGTTTTTAACCACTCCTCAAATCCATACTCTAGCCCTGAACTCCCCAGCAGCATAATCAGGATCCAGCTCCAGTACTGCAGGAATTTCCTCTGTGAAAGAAAGGTGGGAATGAGGTAGAAAACATTTAGATAAAATATGAAAAGGCTAAATATCCCACCCACCAACAGCGCCCAATAGATGCTTCCATCTCTTCTGTTGAAAGGTCCGGAGAAGATGTTGTCGCCGATATCGATAAACCCAAGGGCAATTGGAAAAAAGTAAACAACCGCGATCAGGGCAATTTCCAATTTCAGCAAAACACTATTTTTTGTCACAGACATCTAAGCAAGGTACGTGTCACAGATATATAAATTGCCTTGTTGGTACGAAACAGGCAGTTTTGGCCCCTTACCAGCACTTTATGGAATCCGCAGCGTGGATTCCGTTAACACGCCCTTTGTGACCTAAAATGGAGTGTCTGTGATTAAGCTAGCCAAAGTACCCCTCGCCGGGCTAACCTTGATTACAAAGGACGAGATTATGAACTTAGAGATAACCGACTTATGCAAAACCTACTCTAACGGAGTGAAGGCACTGGATCACGTAAGCCTCACGATTCCGAATGGCATGTTTGGACTGCTAGGGCCAAATGGAGCAGGGAAATCCACGCTGATGCGAACATTAGCGACCCTGCAAGAAGCAGATTCAGGCAGCGCCAGGCTTGGTGACATTGATATCTTGACGCAAAAGCTTAGACTCAAGCAAACGCTTGGTTACTTACCTCAGGAATTTGGCTTTTACGCAAAAGACACGCCACTGAACTTGCTTTCTCATTTCGCTATGCTTAAAGGGATCGGTGACAAAAAGGAACGAAAAACAATCGTTGAGGGAATTCTTAAACGGGTAAACCTATGGGAATTAAAAAAAAGGAAGTTAGGATCTTTTTCTGGCGGAATGAAGCAGCGATTCGGGATCGCTCAGGCTTTGTTGGGAAATCCCAAGCTCATTATCGTCGATGAACCCACCGCCGGACTTGATCCTGAGGAGCGCAATCGGTTCCATAGCTTGTTGAGTGAAATCGGTGACGATGTAGTGGTGGTTCTTTCTACACACATTGTCGAGGATGTTAGTGATCTCTGCAACAAGATGGCCATCATCAATGAAGGGAAAATCCTGACATCAGAAGAACCCACCTTGGCGATTACCGGGTTGAATGGAAAGGTATGGCAATCGGAGATCTCTAAAGAAAATCTCCCTGAATGTAAGGAAAAGTATAAGGTGCTTTCGGTGAAGCTGCACGCCGGCCAAACGAACATACGAGTCTTATCGGAGGCTAAGCCTCAAGAGGTATTTTCAAGTGTACCTCCGAACCTGGAGGATGTTTACTTCAGTCATTTATACTTCAATTAGCCATGTTTCTTTCAATCTTTAAAACCGAGCTTTTCAAAAGTATCAGAAGCCCTGCTTTTCTCATTTTTGCAGGTATCCTGTTTTTTTTCTCCTTCCAGGATGCATCGAACGATATTCCAACCCGGAATATATTGACTCGTTTTGGTCAGGCCTGGCACAATGCACCACTTTTCATCAGCCAGACCTTCGCTCTTCTTAGCGTAATAGGCGTGTTGTTTACGGTTGTGCTGGTTGCACGGTCAGTAGCCAAAGATTTTGATGCGAAAATTCACCACTTTTTCTTTACTACTCCAATCAATAAATTCTCCTACCTGTTTGGGCGTTTTTTAGGAGGTCTCACCTCAAACGTATTGATCTATGTAGGTGTCATTTTTGGCTTGCTGGTGGGATGGGCGATGATTGATCCGAAGTTTACCGGGCCAATTTCCCTGGGTCCCATACTTTTTGGTTTCGCATTCGTTCTGGTTCCGAACCTCATACTGATGGGAAGCATTTTCTTTTCCCTGGCAACCTTGACCCGAAAAATGTTCTTGACCTACATGGCTGCTATTGGGTTCTTACTCCTATATACGATGATTTCTGGAGCCATCCCTGATTCAGCAGATCCAAACTTGAGGAGTATACTGGATCCTACATTAATTTCCTATTTTTCACTAGAAACAACCAACTGGACGGTCGCTGAGATTAATAACAATCCGGCACCTGTGAATGAGCTATTCATTTTCAATCGGGTCCTTTGGCTTTTGGTTAGCATAGTAATCCTCACGTTCGCTTATTATCGATTTCGATTTGTAGCAGAACTTCAATCTCGATCCAAGCGCCAGCAAGAGGGGAGTCTCGAATCGGAAGGAATCACTATACAAACCCCTATTCCAAGAGCAAATCTTAGGTTCGGATGGCGATTCGATCTTGTAAATAGTTTGAAGCTAAGCTGGAAAGATTCCAAGCGAATACTCTTTCACCCCGCTTTCCTGATATTGACGTTTATGGCCGTGCGACAGGCATATCACAACTTCACAGTCAACGCCGGACCCAATGGTTCTGATGTGTATCCCTTTACGTCATTTTACCTCCGGCAAGTAGATAGCATTTTTGGCTACATGATCCCAATTACGATCGTTTTTGGAGGAATACTGGTATGGCGCGAACGAGACTTGAGAACCAATGAACTGTATGATAGTTTCCCTAATGCTCCATGGATGAACTATGCATCGAAAATGTTCTCATTGCTTTCCATTCAGTTCTTCTACGTTATTTCGGCATTAGTGGGAGGAGTTCTGGCCCAAACGCTGATTTTCGGGTATTTCAACCTTGAATTTGACCTCTACTTCAAAAGGCTTGTGGCGGTTGATTTTATAAACTATGTCCACATGGCCATAGTGGTCATCTTTATTCACAACCTGGTTAGCAACAAGTACATGGGATACTTCCTTTGCGCACTATACTATGTTGCAGACCTTGTTATCTTCAATGCCATGGGACTGGGCAGCGGGCTGACCCATTATGGGTTTCTCCCAGTGTATCAATATTCTAACATTACAGGATTCGGGCATTTCGTGCCACTTCTTTTTTGGCACAGGATCTACTGGCTATTTTTCGGATTGCTACTAGCCTGTCTAAGTTTCTTGCTGTGGAGAAGAAGCAGTGAGACTCGACTTAAGCTTAGAGTAGGAGCTGCGCTGCACTATTTAACTCCCAAAACAAGAATATTGCTTGTTGTTCTTCTGTCAGGTTTTATCTCCACCGGTAGCTTTATCTACTACAACACCTACACTCTCAACGACTACTCCGATGCTGGCATTTTTAATGATAGAAGAGAGAAGTATGAAAGAGAATACAAGCATCTCGAATTAGAGGGAACTCCGGAAGTTGTAGCCATTGATCTCGACCTTGATTTTTATCCGGAAGACCGATCCGCCTCAGTCGATGGATCATATACCTTGGTGAACAAAAATAGGAGTGCCATTAGAGAGATCTACTACAATCTGACAAACCGTCGAATTACATCGCCGATCGATGTAAAGCTGTCAAGACCGAGTAGGAGGGTGGCATCTGAACCAGAACTTGGTTTTTATGGATTAGAGCTAGAAACTCCACTGAAACCAGGAGACTCCGTGTCGCTTAATTTCTCTTACAACGTACAGGCAAAGGGCTTCAGTGAAAACAATCCAAAGAATGAACTGGCGTTCAATGGGTCTTACCTGCACAATTCGGTGTTCCAGATGCCAAACCTCTTTCCCGCCATTGGGTATAATTCCAACTATGAAATTTCTGACAATACGGAACGAAGAAGGAGGGGGTTGGAAGAAAAATCCATTTTTTCACCTCTGGATGATTCACTGGCTAGAAGGAGGACCATAGGAGACATGGTAAAGTACAATGCCACTCTTAGTACTTCTGAAAACCAACATGCGATTACTAACGGAAACCTGGTGTCAAGCTGGTCAGAAGGGAACCGAAAGTACTTCAGTTACAGTACAGATACGGTGATGAATAGCGCGCTAGTCATGATTTCCGGTGAGTTTGAAGTCTTAAGAGATAAATATCAGGACGTGGACCTGGAAATCTTCTATCATCCGGATCATGCATTCAACATTGAGCGGATGATGGCGGGGATGAAAGCATCTCTTCAATATTGCAGCAGGAACTTTTCACCGTATCCCTACAAGAATGTACGAATTGTTGAGGCAACGGTGGTAGGGTATCCTGGCAATGGTACTGCTACAAGCCAACCGACGATTTTTACGTGGCAAGAGAACGGTGGGTTTATTAGTAACCTTGAAGGTGAGGAGTCACTTGACGTGGTCTTCAACACAACTACCCACGAGATGGCACATCAATGGTTTGGACACATACTTCGCCCCGCTCAAACTCAAGGAGTCGCTGTATTGGTAGAGACTCTCGCACAATATGTTAGACTGATGTGCCTACGCGAAGCCTACGGCCGGGAGACCACATATGAGTTCCTGAATTCGGAAATGGACAACTACTTATTCAACCGCAAGCGTGATCTGATTGGTGAAAAACCGATGCTCGAAACTGAAAATCAAGCATACCTAAACTACAGAAAGGGATCTGTGGTGATGTACGCGCTGCAGGAGTACATCTCGGAAGACTCTGTCAATTCAGCTTTGAGGTCGTTGATCCGTGAGTTTGGCCTTAAGCCTGCTCCTTATCCAACAACACCGGATTTGGTCAAAGCTTTCAGGAAGGTTACCCCCGACACACTCCAATACCTGATTTCTGATCTCTTTGAGGACATCATCTTATATGAAAACAAGATGGAAGCAGGAACCTACGTCAAAGATGAAAACGGCAAATTCATTGTGAGCTTGACATTTAATTCGACAAAACTTCGTTCTGACGGTATTGGCAATGAGGTCGAGGTCCCTATCAATGATTACTTGCCTATCGAGGTTGAGGGAGTCAATGGCGAAGTGCTTTATTCCGGGATGCATCAAATAACCTCAGAACGGACCGAGCTTGAGATCCTGGTGAACGATCTACCTGCTAAGGCTGGAATTGACCCTAATTTGATTCACATAGATCGGACGAGGTCCAACAACCAGGTGAAACTCACCTTGCAAAGCATGGACTAGTAGAACTTGACTTGTTAAATAGGTTATCTGTCGAAAAATGACAATGGCTAACTAAATATTATCATTTGATAATATAACTTCGGTTGAAATCTAATCAACCATGTCACAAATAAAGCTTCAGATTCACCTCGGAGTAGCAGCGCTTCTTCTTTCCAGTTTTTCCAGTGCACAAGTAAAAGGAGACAGCTTTGCTTCCGCACGTCAAAGCGGACAGGCCAACTTCGTCTATGTCTACAACAATGCAACTGATTTTGCACGAGAAACTGAAGATGGTGAAGTAAAGGGAGTTCTGGTCGATTTGATGAACGAATTTGAGTCTTTTGTTGCTAATAAATATGGCATCACCATTGATGTCGACTATCAGCGAATAGATCAATCCAACTTTGCTGAATTCCTTTCTACTGTACAATATGCTGAGGGTGGAGTATTTGGATTGAGTAACGCCAGTATCTCAGATAAACGGAAGGAGGTTTTACAATTCAGTCAACCGTTCATTAAGAATATTACCGTACTAGTGACACACAACAGTGTCTCCAATCTACAAGACCTGAGTCTTATCGGACAGCAATTTGAAAATATGAAGGCTTTTTCGGTAACCTCTTCTATATATCTGGCACGTTTAGAAAAAATAAAGAAAGACTACTATCCGGATATGGAAATTGAGTTCTTCAACTCTGGTCTTGGTCTCATGGAAGAGTTGGCAAAAGATAAGGAGGCTTTCGCGATAATTGATCTGCTGTATTATTTGAGTTTTCTCAAGGAAGGCCATCCGGTGAAGCGACACAACGTGGGCGATGAAGCGGGTGACGAATTTGGTATTGTTATGCCCAAAGACAGTGATTGGAAACCAATTTTGGATGAATTTTTTGAGACAGGTTTCCTGAAAAGCGCAAAGTATCGTGAGATAGTATCATTCTACCTAGGCCGGAGTGCGCTGCGGTTGATTGAGTAAATCGGGACTGGTTTACGTGCGATCTAACTCCTGCCGCAATTCCGGAAACTTCTTAAAAAATTCCTTAGCCTGCTCGCTGGTATTGAAACGAGTATTGAAGATGCCTTGCTCATGTTTCACATTCACTTCCATCCACACAGTCTTAAAGCTTTTAAATTGCTCCTTCCTTAGTACATCCTCATATGAAAGATTGCTATGATAGTACTTAATAAGCTCATTTTTTTCTGGTAGTGCTATTTCATTTTCTTCCAAAAGCTCTTTTACCCGTTCCGCCCAAGGCCTGAAGGCCACACCATGTGATGGCTTGCTATTTGCATAATATCTCACTTTGCTAAAATAATTAGCAATTGACAATATTCCTATTGATAGTTAATGGTCCGATTTAGTATCTACTCATCCTTCAGGACATTGGCAGGATTCGTAGTTGCGGTCTTGTACGCTTTAACGCTTACTGTCACAATCGTAAGAACAAGCGCACCCGCAAGTGCATAGACAATGAAGAGTACATCAAAAGAAACATGGTAAGTGAATATCTTGAGCCATTCCTTCATCAGTAGGTATGCGGCGGGACTTGCCACTACACCAGCTATTACAATAAGGTACAGAAAGTCCTTGTTGATCATTCTTAGAATTTCATAAACCGAAGCTCCCAAGACTTTTCTGATTCCTACCTCTCTGATTCTTCGATTGGTGGTCGCAGTAGCAAGTCCGAAGAGTCCCAGACAGCCTATTACAATGGAGATGAACGAGAAGACTAGAAAAATGGACTGAAAATTATAGACAATGGTGTACTGCTGTTTCAGGTCTTCGTTCATGAAGGTGGCATCAAAGGGAACTGTCGGTATCATTTCCTCCCAGATCGCTTCCAGCTCGGTGTACAGCGATCGTACTTCCGATAGATCAGCCTTCACAAGCATAGACGAGTGCCGGTTGTTCCATACCGGAAGTATTCGTGCGGGTTCTATTTGGTTGTACAATCCTTCAAAATTGAAATCCTGGACCACACCGATGACCTTTCTCAAATACGGTTCACTACCAAATTTTTTACCGATCGCATCATTTGCGTCCTTCCATCCAAAGTTTTTGATACAAGCTTCGTTGATAACAATTGCTTCAGCTGAATCAGTCTTATAATCCCTTGAATAAAAACGACCCGCAACCATTTTCATTCCTAGTGTTTCTGCAAAGTCAGGATCGACCTGAAGCGTGTAAATACTTGATGTGACCATATCTCCGTCTCCGGTCTCGACATCCGTAGTACTGTTGCTTAGACCGTAAACGGGGTAGGAGTTGCTCACGAAAGACACGCCACTGACCGCTGATAATTGCAGCAATCTTTGCCTAAGCGGATTTACTTGTTCTCGCACCTCATCATAACCCCGGAAGTTGATGTGGATTACACCATCAGTCTCCATTCCCAGATCCTTGTCTTCGATGAAAGACATTTGATCGTTCATGACCAAAACTGAAATAAGTAGCGCCACAGTCGCAGTAAATTGTGTGATGACGAGACCTTTACGAAGCAGACTGTACTGTGCTCCGCTTTTGAGATTTCCCTTAATGACCTTTATTGCCGAAACCTTGGAGATAAGGAATGCGGGTAATGACCCTGCGAGAAGTGTCAAAACCAACATGATCCCGCAGAGGTAGATAATGTTATTTAAACTAAGTAACTCAAATTGCTCATACCCAGTCACTTCCTGGAAGGAGGGAAGCATGAGTCCTACTAATCCCAACGCTATGACGACAGCTATCGAAACAATTAGAAAGGACTCGACCAGATATTGCAGCACAAGCTGCCGACGCTCAGCACCAATCACTTTGCGGATTCCCACCTCCTTTGACCGATTGATAGCGTTTGCAGTGGCCAGGTTGATGTAATTGATACAGGCAAGAAGTAGAATGACGATCGCCACGGCAATGAAGACCATGACAATCCTGATATCTCCGTTCTGGTAATCGTAACGAAGATTAGACTCCAAATGAATGGATTGAAGTGGTTGAAGAAAGTATTCATAGAACATTCCTCTCTCAGCCCATTCCGCCAGCTTTTCTCCGATAAAAGCGGTAATGTCTTTTCCCAATTTGGTTGGATCCACACCTTCTGCCACCAACAGATAAGTTTGAAAAGATCCACCGCCCCAACGCTCATCTACGCTAGGAAAATTCCACAGTTGCTTAACAATCAATGTAGGAATTAATGCGTTAAAGCGCATCTGTGAGGTTTCTGGAGGATCTTGAACAAGCCCAGTCACGGTTAATTCTATTTGATCAATCTTCAAAGATTCACCAATAGGGTTCTTATCACCGAAATACTTTTTTGCCAAAGATTCTGTCAGGATGATAGATTGTGGGTTGCTCAGTGCGGAATTTCTGTTGCCAGCAATAAGATTGAAATCGAAGATTTGGAGAAAGTTATGATCGACAAGTGCCAAACCGGATTCGAAGAAGTATCGATTGTTGACCGAGACCCGTTCAGAAATATTTAAGAATCGGGAAGATTCCTCTACCTCAGAAAAAACATCATCAAGTTGCGCACCAAGTGCCGGACCCGATGGTGCTTGGCTAAACGTTTCACTGTCGCTTTTGAAGGTATTGGAAATGCGGTAGATACGATCTCCTTTTTCGTGAAGCGTATCATAGTTCACTTCCTTATTTACCCAGAGAAAAATCAAGATGAAACAAGCAAGACCTGAACCAAGGCCTATGGTGTTCAAAAAAGAGGATAGTCTTTGTTTTCTAATATTTCGAATTGAGACTTTGAAATGAGTAAGTAACATAGTTTGTGAGTTTTGACTTTCAAGATTGATCGTATGTGGTCGGAAATGTGCAAACACATCAAGGACGAACATCCACCTGGCCTTTTTGTAATTGCCGGCTTCTATTCGTTCATGGTAATACTCGAAAAAGGCTCCCTGAAGATCTTCGAGCATCTCTGGCTTGCAATACCATTCCAAAAACCGATTGGCCCATCTAGGTGGCGAAAAGATTGGTTTCATCAGGCGTTGGCAGTTTGCTGATTGATCATTGCCCATAGTACATCTCGGTGAGACTTGGCCATTTCTAAGGCTTTTCTACCATCTGCAGAGATCGTGTACATCCTTTTGCGACGGCCCCCGCGTTCGGCAGTTGCGGCTCCCATTTTGGAATCCACAAGTCCCTTTTTCAAAAGCCTTGATAGTGATGCATGAACAACGCTGTGAACCACTTTTCTACCGGTGATTCTCTCTAACTCTTTCGCGATCGCTACGCTGTATGCTTCTTCAGGTTTGGCAACTACAATGAGGAGTACGAGCTCTTCAAATTCACCTAGGTTTGTTCCTTTCACTTGTTATTTGTGTCGGTTTTGTATACAATATACTGATTTGATTTGTATTAGTTACGTTTTTGTATACAAAATAATTTTTTCCCAATCTAAAACCACCAAAATCCTTCAATCTAAAATCTCTACTCTCCAAATCTGAAATCCCTTAATCTCTCAGTCGTAAAATCCCTCCTCACAACTAAACCTTTTGTTTTATAGGGTTCGAATCGACATTTTTGTTATCCTTGAACATCTAACCTAAAAATTAAGCATCTAACCTAAAGCACAATGGAAAAACCATACATTGACTCAAATACCAGTCTTCCGGAGATCACGATCAAAGCAATCATTCTCGGAGCCCTCTTGTCTGTGGTTCTCTCTGCAGCAAATGCTTATTTCGGACTTTTTGCAGGCATTACGGTTTCAGCCTCTATTCCAGCGGCTGTGATTTCAATGGCACTTTTAAAGGTTTTCAAGAACTCCAATATCTTGGAAAATAACCTGGTGCAAACTGCAGCTTCGGCTGGTGAGTCCTTAGCTGCGGGAGTCATTTTTACAATTCCCGCATTGGTGATCATGGGCTACTGGAGTGAGTTTAGCTATTTTGAAACAGTAGCAATTGCAATGTGTGGAGGAGTCCTGGGTGTATTGTTTACCATTCCATTGAGAAACGCACTGATAGTCAAAGAGAAACTCAAATTTCCGGAAGGGGTTGCAACTGCGGAGGTGCTTAAAACAGGAGAAGAAGGAGGTAAAGCAGTTAAATTTCTGATCTGGGGATCGTTAATTGGTGGTTTTGTCAAAATGTTTGACACCGCCCTGAGCTTATGGAATGCTACCTGGCAAAAAGCAGGACTCTTTAATGAGAAGATCTATGCGTACTTCGGCGTCAACTTGTCGCCAGCCTTGGTGGCAGTGGGCTACATCGTTGGATTGAATATTGCCTTTTTGGTTTTCCTGGGTGGTATGATCAGCTGGTTCGTGGCAATTCCTATTTACGTAGCAATTAATGGTGGTCAAGAAGGAGTCAGCGCCGTGACGCTAGGCGGAAATATTTGGAATTCACAAATAAGATTTCTTGGTGTGGGGTCAATGGTAGTAGGAGGGCTTTGGGCTTTAATCAGCCTGGCAAATTCGCTAGGAACGGCATTCAAGTCGGGGATTCAGGCGTTCAAAGGCGGTTCGGTGAAAATGAAAGATCAAATTAGAACGGAGATGGATACCCCAATGTCATGGGTGTTGATCGGGATCGGAGTTCTGGTTGTTCCTATCTTTATGATATATCTCACAGCTATTCAAGACGTGACGATCACTGTCACGATGACCTTAATATTGGTTGTGGCTGGCTTTCTTTTTTCAGCAGTTGCTGGGTATATGGCCGGGCTGGTTGGTAGCTCCAACAACCCCATTTCTGGAGTTACCATTGCAACAATATTAGCTTCTTCACTGCTTCTTCTCACGTTGATGGGAACCAGCAACGAGCTAAGTGGAGCAGCTGGAGCAATTTTGGTCGGAGCTGTGGTGGCTTGTGCGGCTGCAATTGCTGGTGACAATATGCAGGATTTAAAGGCTGGGCACGTGCTGGGTGCGACACCCTTCAAGCAGCAAATCATGCAGATGGTTGGAGTCGTGTCAGGTGCGTTAGTTATTCCATTCGTGTTGAATGTCTTGCTCGAGGCGTGGGGAATGGGTGCCCCAACTGCTGAACAGCCGAATTCCTTGACGGCTCCTCAAGCGACATTAATGCAAAGTGTGGCACAGGGGATTTTTGGAGGAAATCTCCCATGGACCATGGTTTACATCGGCGGTGCTATTGGTATCGTAATTATCATCATAGATCAGTACTTGAAAGCTAAAGGATCGACTTTCAGAATGCCGATTCTAGCTGTGGCTGTCGGTATTTACCTGCCATTCCAGCTTGACTCCGCAATTTTTATTGGAGGACTACTCGCATATTTCCTCAATAAGGCTACCGCAAACAGCCCTGGCAAGGAGAAAGCTGCAAACGCAGGTATGCTGTTGGCTTCCGGGCTAATTACCGGTGAGGCGTTGATGGGAGTGGGTATTGCCATCGCTATTTTCGTTGGATTTACTCCTTTTTCAGCACATGGCTTTACTTCCATATATCAAAACATAGGATTAGTGGTGATGACTGCAATCATTTGGTTTGTTTATCGATCTGTTATTAAGACTTCGAAGGAATCATAAATTTCTTGTCCGAAAACGGACAAGTTATGTGTACGACACTCATCACTAACTAAGGTAGTGAGTGAGGTAAATATTTAGTAATCAGATATTTAGGTAGAATGGCATGATTTTGACCATTCAGGGATGAAACCAAACCAAATTCCCATGCTCAAGAATTATTTCAAAACTGCCCTGCGTAACCTTTCCAGAAAGAAAGCATATAGCATCCTGAATATCATTGGATTGGCGCTTGGAATAGGATGTTCGCTTGTGATCTACAAGGTGATTGTTTTCGAAAAGAGCTTCGACAGGCATCAAGCTAACTACGATCGTATTTATCGAATTGTAAATGAGTATACAAGACCGGATGAAGTAGACAAAGGCATGGGTACACCTCATCCTGTAGCTCCTGCGATCATTGAAGAGTTTCCTGAGATCGTTGGTGTAGTTAGAACACATTACATATGGGGTGACCAGGTGAATATTAAGGAAGGTGATCGCGTGAAGAAGTTCCTTCTCGAGGATGGCATGGCTTTTACCGAAAACAGCTTTTTCAGAATATTCAATGTGGAATTTAAGGCAGGGAATCCTGAAACCGCGTTGACGGAACCTGGAACAGCTGTTATATCTGAGTCTCAAAGCAGGAGGTTTTTTGGTTACGGAATTGGAGCAGAGGTGGAGGCGATGGGAAAAATGATCAATGTTGGAAACAAGATAGATCTCAAAATTGTTGGTGTTATCGTTGACCCTCCGGAGGCCACCACTTTTCCCTTTACGGTTTTGATGGAGTATTCGGGCCAAAAGGCTCACAATCCCTACTACGGTGATGGTAAAAGATGGAATTCGACCAGCTCCAATACGAATACATATATGCTTGTCAATGAGGGGTTTGATGCCCTAGCATTCGATGAGAAGATGATAGCCTTTGTTGACAAACATTGGGAGGAAGGAGCTTCCAAGAGGAGAAAGTACTTATCTCAGCCACTTTCGGCATTGCACTCAGATAGTGAATATGGAAATTACACATACTCCACTTCTCCGGAACTGATTCTGGCTCTAACTTTCATTGCTGTATTCCTTGTTCTGACCGCATGCATCAATTTCATAAATCTGGCGACTGCCCAGGCGGCCAATCGTTCAAAGGAGATCGGGATCCGGAAGGCGATCGGTGGATATACTCGTCAACTAGTACTACAATTTTTCTCTGAAATAACAGTGATTTCTTTTTTGGCTATCCTACTCTCGCTTGCTGTGGCGGAATTCATGTTCGTGCAGCTAGAAGAAATCATAGGGACACGTCTTCAACTAGATATCCTGAGTGATCTACAAACAATAGGATTTCTACTTATCCTGTTTATCAGCGTGAGCTTTTTGTCCGGGTTTTATCCTTCGATTCTACTTTCCAGGATGAATACAGTGCTTGCACTTAAGAACAAGATTACTGCCAAGACTCATTCCGGTGGTTTGAATCTTCGAAAAGCACTTGTAGTGACGCAGTTCACGATTTCTCAGTTCTTAATTATTGGCACGGTCATTATTTCAGCTCAGATGGAGTACTTCACCACGAAGGATCTTGGGTTTGATAAGGAAGCGATCGTAAAATCCTATTTACCGGAGCAAGATGTGACCAAGACAGACCGATTTAAGCAGTACTTACTTTCAGACCCTTCGATCGTGGATGTCACATTTGCGCTTAGCTCGCCAACTGGAAATTCAAACTCACATTCCAACTTCAACTATGCTCCACTTAACTCTGAAGACAATTACGATGCGAGCTTCAAGTGTGCTGATGAACGTTACATGGATGTTTATGGACTTGAACTGTTGGCAGGTCGAAATTTCGTCAAGAACGACAGCAGTGATTATTTAATCATCAATGAGCGTACGGCTCGTCTGATGGGTTTTGGAGATGATTATGAGAGTGCGGTTGGCGAGACCTTTACCACCGGATGGCGAGGGGATAAAAAGATCATTGGTGTAATGAACGATTTTCACTCACAGGATTTAAGTGAAGGTCTGGCTTACATTTTTCTAATTTACCAACCTAGCGTCTTTTATGAAATTGCATTTAAAACGGCTGAAAACGCCAATGTAAAATCAGCTATCAGTCACTTTGAAGATTCATGGGAAAAAGTATACCCAGAGTACGTGGTGGATTGGCAATTTTACGATGAGGAACTTGCTGAAAACTACGAGCAGGAGCAAAATATTGCCTCGTTGATGAACACATTTACGATTGTTTCGATTCTGATTGGATGCTTGGGACTCTATGGCCTTATTTCCTTCATAGCTGCCAACAGAACGAAGGAGGTCGGGATCCGAAAAGTGCTTGGAGCCAGTGTCGGTGCCATCATCCAAAAATTCACGTGGGAGATCTTAATCCTTGTTGGAGTAGCATTTGCTGTGGCAGCACCCTTGGCTTATTTCATCTTGAATCAATGGCTTGATAACTATATGTTCCGAATTGAAATTGGCTTCCAGTTCTTCATTATTGCTTTTCTTGCCACGCTGTTGGTAGCAGTCTTGACGGTAAGTCACAGGACAATATCCACAGCCATGTTAAATCCTGCAAGAACTTTGAAGGACGAGTAAGCGGACATCGGAACTTTACATATATTTGATGAATTCGCAAATGCTAATCATCATATATGAGTAAGGATCAGTTTAGTAGCAGATGGGGGATCGTTCTTGCCTCGCTGGGGATGGCGATTGGTGCCGGAAACCTATGGAGATTTCCACGATTAGCAGGTCAATACGGGGGTTCTTTCATCTTGCTCTGGATACTGTTCCTCTTCATTTGGTCGATACCGCTATTGCTTTCAGAATTTGCCATTGGCAAAAAATACAAGAGCGGAGTCATAGGTTCATTTGCCCAATTTATTGGTCAGAAATACACCTGGATGGGATTCTTCATAACAATCTGTACGTTGGGGATCGCATTCTACTATTCAATCGTGACTGCATGGGCTTTTCGATACCTGACCTTCTCGACGACTAACATTTTTGCCTCTGTTCCATTGCAAGAGAGACTTAATGGAAATCCCGAATATCTCAACATTTTTTGGAGCAGCATTTCTAACGGAGACTGGACCACAGTTATCGTTTACATAGTGGTGATATTCCTTGGTGCTTTTATTCTTATTAGAGGTGTGCAAAATGGATTGGAAAAAGCAAACAAATTGCTGATCCCAAGCCTGTTTGTGTTGTTGATCATTATTGTCTTCGTCTCCCTGAACATGGAGGGTGGTATACGCGGTTTGGAATACATGTTTGCCGTTGATTTTAACCACTTTTCCAATTCAACCATTTGGATTGAAGCACTTTCACAATCGGCATGGTCCACGGGAGCGGGGTGGGGACTGTTGATGACGATCTCAGCATTTTCACGAGACAATGAGGATGTAACATTAAATACATTCATTGGTGCCTTTGGTAATAACACTGCTTCACTATTGGCAGGCATGGCCATTCTTCCCGCCGTCTTTGCCTTATCTGCATCGGATGCGGATGCTATTTCCTACCTCCAAACGGGCAACCAGGCGCTGACTTTTACTATCATTCCGATGCTCTTTGCCAATGTGCCTGGTGGGGCGTTTCTCTCAGTCATTTTCTTTTTGGCTTTGTTTGTGGCCGCTTTCAGCTCGCTGCTTCCAATGATTGAGCTTTTCATGAAAAACATCGCGGATCTAAATGTGCCGAGGAGAACCACGCTGATCATCGTGCTGATATGTTTCATACTTTTCGGTTTTCCATCAGCAATGTCATTGAATTTCTTTACGAATCAGGATTGGGTTTGGGGCGTTGGTCTGATACTGAGTGGCCTATTTATTTTAATAGCTGTTGCTAAAAATGGACCTGTTGCTTTTAAGAAGGAAAGCATCGATGTGAGCTCTGATATGAGATTCTCATCCAGGTTTTTCAAATTAGCCATCTTTGGAAACATTGCCATGGCGGTCTTCCTTATCTACTGGTGGATGTCTCAGGGATTTAGTACTAATCCATGGTTCGACGAAAATGGGAATTGGAATGTGATTGATGTCTACAGTAATGCTTCGATTGTAACGCAGTGGGGGTTGGTTATCGTGCTGGGAATATTGCTAAATAAGTACCTATATAAAAATTTTGTAAAACCATGACTACATCTACCATTGTAAGTATGACTGTAATCCTGACTATAATAGTAGGTGGGTTCGCTTATTTTCTATCAAAGGCATTAAGAAAGGAAAAAAAACAAACGGGAGATTGACAGTGGTTCAGCTAGCCCTGATCTCCAGCAGACTTAATTTTTAATACTAAACCTAATATGGATAAGATTGATGCATTGAACCAAGTTGCCGAATTTCACAAAACATTTAGACATCCAATTTTGGAGTCTCCGCAAATTCCGTCCGAGGAGCGTTGCAAGCTTAGGGTATCTCTGATAGCTGAAGAATTAAAGGAGCTCGAAGAAGCAATAGGAGAGGGTGATATTGTAGAAGTTGCTGATGCGCTCTGTGACATTCAATATGTGCTTTCGGGCGCTGTCTTAGAATTCGGACTTGGTGAAAAGTTTAAGGAGTTATTTGATGAAGTACAAAGATCCAATATGAGCAAGGCATGCAGCACGGAAGGCGAGGCTCTCTCTACGGTCAACTTCTATCATGACAAAAAAGGAACAGACGCCTACTACGTCGAGCGAGACGGCAAATATTTGATTTATAGAAAAGGAGATAAAAAAACCCTCAAATCGATTAACTACTCACCCGCTGATTTGGAGTCAATTTTAGAGGATTGATCATCACCTGATGAGTTTGCAAGCACTTTCTAGATATAAAGAATATGCTGCACTTCCAATTAGAATATTGGTGGGGATTCACTTGATTGCTGGTACTCAGGACAATGTTTTCTCCGGGGATCGGATGTTGGAATTTGAAAAATTTCTGGCAGCTAATGGAATGATTTTTCCTCTGTTTTCTGCCATTCTATCCGTTTACGCACAATTTATATCGGGCATTCTTTATGTTCTTGGTTGGAAGGTTCGAACTGCGGCGATCGTTATGATCATCAATTTTTTAGTTGCCATTGTACTTGTCCATTTAGGAGATTCGTATTCCAACACATTTCCGGCGATTGTGATGCTATCAGGTTCGGTCTTCTTGTTGTTAAACGGTAGCGGTGCTTTGGCGATGGATAAGCTCCGTTTCAAAGCAACAACAGAAAAAGGGAGAGACCTATGATTTTTGGGATTGCTGCTATTCAAGGATTCGCCTTGGCTGCCATTCTTTTTTTTAACAAAAGAGGAGAGGTTTTTCTGAATAAGATACTGGGGCTCCTGCTGTTCTTCTTTTCCGCCATTCTGGTCGAGGAGTCATTGGAACTACTGAGCTATCATTCAGCACTCCAAAGAATAACCGGCTTCAGTTTTCTAATTGACTTGTTTCTGGGCCCACTTACACTTATCTACGCATCGAGCCTTTCAAATAGGGACAAACCAGTCGGGATCTGGAAGCATCTAGCACTTCCCGCCTTTCTGAACACAGTCTATTTGCCTTATCATTTTATGGTTGGCTGGCAGGAACATGTCATCAACAATCCACTGCTTGAGGATATTTACCTATTTTTCGTTTTTCTAAAAATCGGCTACCAGGTCGTTTATCAAGTCGCATCCATCATAATTCTTCACAAATTCGTAATAAAAGGTAATGGCAAGGCTGCAGCCAAAATTAAGATGGCTGTGTTCGTAAAGTATATCCTGCTGACAGTGCTAGTACTTATTCCTGGAGTTATTGTCTTTGAAGTAACACAGGATCAGTTGGCATTCGACCCCGATTATGTTACAAGCCTTATCATGATGATCGCGATATATTCGATAGGTTATGCCGCACTGGGAAATCCCATTGTCTACACCAGAATCTCAGAGGTCGTGGAAGCCGATAAGACGAATGGTGAGAGATATCGAACCTCATCGCTGACAGAAGAAGAGAAGAAGAAATCCACCAATTTGCTACTCAAATACATGGATGATCAAAAACCATATTTAGACCCGGACCTTACCTCGGATAAGCTGGCGGATCTCATGAAGATTTCCAGACACAATTTGTCGCAAGTATTAAATGAAACACTTGAGCAGAATTTCTATGACTTCATCAATCATTACAGGGTCAAAGAATTCATCAAACAAATGGAAGAGGCAGATGGTCAGGATAGAAATATTCTTGCGATCGGATATAAATCTGGTTTTAATAGCAAAGCAACCTTAAATCGTGTGTTCAAGAACATTACAGGAAAGACACCATCAAATTACTTTCGTCCAAGTCACTGATTCAGCGTCTCATTTGATCGAGTGAGTCGATATCGTAGTGTTACTCCCCTTATTTGGCCATAAAAATTGTGAACTCATAAACTCGATTTAAAATGAGCAAATATCTTTTATGGACTTTGATTTTATCTCTTTCGCTTCTTGGCTTATCGTGCTCAAGCGATGAAACGACAGTTATTTCCGGGGAGGGTGTTTTTACAACCAATGCGGGAAATGCAGTAATAGAAGGTGAGCTTTTCCTTCCTACCGGTAATGGACCATTTCCTACCATGATCATAGTCCCGGGTTCGGGAGACGAAACAAGGGATGAGTTAGCATCTTTTGCGACTATACTTAACCAAAATAATTATGCCTTGTACATTTATGATAAAAGAGGCATTGGTGGTTCGACAGGCAGTTATCCCGCAGAGTCACTGGAAAATACTGATTTCATTGACGCCAGAGCTGAAGATGTGATAGGGATCATCGAGTTCCTTAAGACACATAGTGACCTGGACCCATCTCGAATTGGTCTATATGGTTCGAGTCAGGGAGCGTGGGTGAATTCTTCTGTTTTTGAGAAATCTTCAGACCTGGCTTATATAGTAATGGTAAGTGGGGGAGTAGCGTCAATCAGATTGGAGGGCTTCTATTGCAGCCTGACTGAGGATCCAAGTGTATCGATTGATGAGGCGATTGATCAACTTTCCAACTACAATGGCTTGGCAGGCTTTGATCCCCTCCCAATAGTAACATCAATGAATTTACCAGTTCTTTGGATTTACGGGTTCGAGGATAGAAGTCATCCGGCTCGTTATGATATTCAAATTTTAGAGGACCTCAATAAGCCAAATTTCACAACTCATATTTATCAGAATGCGGATCATGAGATAGTTGATCTTACGACTGGACAAAGCCCGCCAGACCTGTTTCCTAATCTAGGTGCTTGGCTTGTGGCAAATAATTGATCCTTCTATGAAGTAAAAAAGCAACTCATTTGAGTTGCTCATTATAGGAATTTACGAAGTGTTTTCTTAGTCGACCTTGGTCATGTAAACATTGCGGTCGTCCTCATGCTCGTCACTAATTAGCAGTCCATCGATCAGTTTCCATTCATCATCATCAGCGGATATATGGAAGTCATCGCCATCATCAATGTCTTCGATGACAAGATACCCCTTTCTGTTGATGTACCAGGATCCTTCTTCCTCTTCAACATCATCATAGGCATTAACGGTGACAATGAGCTCTCCTCGCTCCTTGAATTCAAAGTAGATATCAATATTTTCCATTACTCCTGAGACAAGCCCGGAAACTGACTTAATAATAATCTCTTCAAGGATCGTATCGGCTTCATCAGCCTCATCATCTAATTCTTCCTCTATATCAATGACTAATTTCCAGGTGCCAAGTACATCGTTCTCCTCTACTTTTTGCGCCTGAGTGCTAAAACCTAGCAGTAGCGTCAGACTTAATAAGGTTAGTGCTTTGAGTTTCATATTCTATTATGTAATGCAAGGTACTAGTTATACTCGTTTAAATGGCAAAGGTTGCAAACTGTTAAAGAAGTTAATTGGTTAGCTAGTTAATTAGTTGATGGTTGAGTAGTAAGTTAGTACAGTTTTGAAAGAGATTGAAAATTAAAAATGTGGATTGGTTCAAATTAACTATTTAACCAATTAACCAACCAACTAATACCAACTATCGTAAATTTGCAGCGATTTTGAACAAAAAATATGTTTGATAATTTAAGTGTAAAACTTGACAGGGCTTTTAAAACGCTCAAAGGACAGGGACAGATAACTGAGATCAATGTAGCCTCAACGGTTAAGGAGATCAGAAGGGCGCTAATTGATGCTGACGTTAACTTCAAAGTCGCAAAGGAAGTAACGGATAAGATAAAGCAGGAGGCGCTTGGTCGAGATGTACTAATATCAGTTTCTCCTGGCCAATTGCTGACAAAAATTGTTGCTGAGGAACTCACTACCCTGATGGGTGAGAGTAATGTGCCCATCAATTTGGAGGGAAACCCAAACATCATTTTGGTTTCGGGACTGCAAGGATCTGGTAAAACAACCTTCACAGCTAAACTTGCTAATCTTTTAAAGAAACAAGGTCGGACCGTCCTGCTTTCAGCCTGTGATATTTACAGGCCAGCTGCGATCGATCAGTTAAAGGTTCTTGGAGAACAAGTTGGGGTGGAAGTGTACGCGGAGCCCGAAAACAAGAATGCTGTTGAGATTGCGAAAAATGCTATCAAGCACGCTAAATCAAACGGAAAAAGAACGCTCATCATAGATACTGCAGGTCGCCTGGCTATCGATGAAGAGATGATGAATGAAATTGAGACATTAAAGAGGGAGGTTCAACCGGCTGAGACACTGTTTGTTGTGGATTCCATGACCGGGCAAGATGCAGTAAATACAGCAGCAGCCTTTAACGAACGACTGGACTTTGATGGAGTTGTTTTAACTAAGTTGGACGGTGACACTCGCGGTGGTGCAGCCTTGTCAATCAGGAAGGAAGTCACCAAGCCTATTAAGTACATAGGGACAGGGGAAAAGATGGACGCCATTGACCTGTTTCACCCGGATCGAATGGCAAACAGGATTCTGGGGATGGGTGACGTTATCAGCTTGGTTGAGCGTGCTCAACAGGCTTATGATGAAGATGAGGCGAGGAAGATCAACAAAAAGATCAGAAAGAATCAGTTTGGGTTCGATGATTTTCTATCGCAAATGGAGCAGATGAAGAAGATGGGAAGCATGAAAGACTTGATAGGCATGATCCCTGGAATAGGCAAAGCGGTGAAAGACATTGATATTGACGACGATTCCTTAAAGCCCATTGAGGCAATAATCAAATCCATGACACCAAAAGAGCGCTCTACTCCCGAAATACTCAATGGAACAAGGAAGCAACGAATTGCAAAGGGTAGCGGCACATCTATCCAAGAAGTGAATCAGTTGATCAAACAATTCGACCAGATGCGCAAAATGATGAAGATGATGAACAAATCCGGAGGGAAGCGGGCGTTGGCAAATATGTTGGGTGGAATGAAATAGGTGCTAATTTGAGTCAAGCAGCACTTTCATCATTGCTTCAGCGGAAATCTTTCCTTTCTTCTCGATGAAATCAGGTGGAGTATCATCACCGATCTCATAGGTAATGCCCGGAATGTTGAATTGAGTGACAAACCATCCTTTGGAAACCGGAGATCCTAGGCCGGAAGGTTGATCATTAATCTTATAATCTGCAATGTTAGATTTGACATAGTTCAGCCATTCGTCGGTGAAATTCTGATACTTCGTTTCTACCGATCTCGAGGTGGTGTAGTATACATCATAATAAGTGCTGTGAAAATCCAATCCAGCAGCAACCTCAGAATTACTCTCCTTAACTGTTTTTACAATATGATTAGCGATTTGCTTTATTTCAGACTGTCGGTAATAAGCCCAGTCTCTGTTTAGATCTACGCCTCCTGTATTGTGTCGCCAGTGACCAAGATCAACCCCATCTGGATTCAATAAGGGATAAATGAGGACAGTATACTCATCAAGGAACGATCTGCTGAGTTTCGAATCATCGGCTATTCTCGAGACAAACGATTTGAGCGCATAGTATCCGGTCACCTCAGGTGGGTGCTGCCTGCTGATCAAAACTACTGTCTTCGGACCTCTACCTAGTTTGAAATGTAACAAGTCTCTATCCATGCGACTCTTGCCAATAACCTCAAAAGATCCAAGGCTGTGTTTTGCAACTTCCATGCTCCAAGCCCTCACATCCCCGGAAGTCTCAAGTGGCTGAGCAGAAATCCAGGTTGTGTCAGATGCCACATTGACCGAAAATGTAACCGACAAGGTGTCATTGGCAACGGACACGGACGTTTCTTCAAGTTTGGTCCAAGTTTTACGATCAGTGCTCTTCTTAGGCCAGTATCGATGCTTGATATTCTCGAAGTAATCTATTGTGATCGAAACCCTTTTTGACAAGCCTGTTGTTGTCCACATTCGAAAGGCGTACCATGGACTGCGATTTATAGGAAAATTTTCAGGGTCGATTTGAATCGTAAGTGTCGAATCGTTTTCGAATCGTAATGCATTCAGTCGAGCTCCATCAAATTGATTATCAACGAACAGGCCATTCTGTTCATAGGTTTTCTTCTCCTGAAGAGTAATTTTCTTGTCGTTGGTATCGACCGGGTTGGGGAAGTCGTAGGTGGTCGCCTGGGACAGGACCGTCGAAGATACAAGAAACGTCAGGCAAACCAGGCAAATCCTCATGATTGATAGGTGACAGCTTTCACTGCCTCAAT
Source organism: Cyclobacteriaceae bacterium (assembly GCA_028285685.1). Lineage (GTDB taxonomy): Bacteria > Bacteroidota > Bacteroidia > Cytophagales > Cyclobacteriaceae > Ekhidna. The sequence goes on from JANQOR010000022.1 coordinate 36,310, forward strand.
TGTTCTTTCAACATTTGGCAGAATTTCTTCAATCAAGGTCGGTGCATAAGGAAGTGAAACATCCTTGTTTGTGATTCTATGAATAGGAGCATCGAGATAATCGAAGGCATTTCTCTGTATGTGATGACTAATCTCACTGGAAATGGAAGCCAGAGGCCAGGCCTCCTCAACGATCACCAGTCGATTTGTTTTCTTGACTGAGTCGACAATAGTTTGATAGTCGATTGGTCGAACGCTTCTAAGATCTATGACTTCAGCATTCGTCCCTTCTCTCGCAAGTTCATCTGCAGCTTGATCCACTACCTTCATCATTTTTCCAAAAGATAGGAGGGTGACATCAGAACCTTCTCGCACAACATTAGCTTTTCCAATCTCAAGCAAGTATTCCTCTTCGGGGACTTCTCCTTTGTCTGCATACATCAACTCAGACTCCATAAATATGACTGGGTTGTCATCTCTGATTGCAGTCTTCAACAAACCCTTTGCGTCATATGGATTCGAGGGGACAACAACCTTGAGTCCGGCAGTGTTGGCGTACCAATTTTCAAAATTCTGTGAATGCTGTTGACTAAGCTGTCCAGCATTTCCGGTTGGCCCACGAAAAACGATAGGAACACCATATTGACCCGCGGACATGGATAACATCTTTGCCGCACTGTTTATTACCTGATCGATGGCTACAAGCGAGAAGTTGAAAGTCATGAACTCGATGATAGGACGGAGGCCGTTCATTGCTGAACCCACACCAACTCCGGCGAACCCTAGCTCTGTTATAGGAGTGTCAATGACCCTTTGAGGACCAAATTCGTCTAACATTCCTTGGCTTACCTTGTAAGCACCATTGTACTCTGCTACTTCCTCGCCCATCAAGAAGACATTTTCGTCTCTTCTCATCTCTTCACTCATGGCTTCTCCAAGAGCCTCTCTAAACTGGATTTCTCTCATCGATTGGTTTGATTAATAGGGGTGCTAAATTACTTTTCGAATGGTAATAAAAAAAGTCCTGTCGACCATTGGTCAACAGGACTTTCAATCTTTTGCAGAGGCTATTACTTAACAGCTTCGTTGACAGCAGTTGCGAAGTTCGCAAACTCTAGATCGTTCAATGCAGTGTTTTTTAGATCAGGATCAGCATCAACCGCTTTCTTCAGGTTGCTCCCAACACCTGCAGCGTCGTTGCTTCTTGCAGCAGCAACTGCAGATAGATAAGCAGCTGTGCCACTAAGATCATCGCCTGAAACCTGTCCAAAGGCTGCACTTGCCTGGCTGTACTCTCCGCTAAGAAGATAAGCAAGTCCTTTGTCGATATTAGCAGCATCATCAAGTTGAGCTGAATTGAATGAAGCTTTTGCCTTGTCGTAGTCAGCCATTCTTACCTCCAAGGCACCCTTCATCGAATTCACTCGTGAAGTAACGTCATTTGATCCACCACTTACGCCACCAAGAGTCGAGTAAGCTTTTTCATAGTCATTCTGAAGCGCTTGAACAGCACCAAGGTTTGACTGAACAATCGCGGAACTAGAGTTCTTGTTCGCAGCGATTTCTAGCTGAGTGGTCGCATCGTCCAGGTTGCCCATTTCAAGATACGTAGCTCCGAGGTTGTTATGCGCTTCCCAGGCTCCGGTTTTATCAGCTGCAGCTTTGTAAATCGCAGCCTTCTCATCTAATGAAGGAGTCAAAGTTGCGCTGAACATTAGCTCTTCGTTAGTCAGTGTATCGGCCATTGCATCACCGGTTGTGATAGCTTTTGCCAAAACTGCAATCAATGCATTTGATTTCTTGGGCTTCACTGTAAGTACTTCTGTCTTAGCAGATCTTAACCCTGGATATACATCGTTGAAGACCTTTTTGTAGGAAGAAAGTTTCTTCATTTCTTTCTCTTTTTCTTCAAAAGAGCCAGAACCATTGATAATGTTTACGTATTGAGATTTCTGAGCTGCATCAACACCATCATAGGCATTCAATGCATTTCTAAAGGCACCCCAATCTTGTACCACAGGCTTGAGGATGAACTCAATGGAGTCAGCAGCGCCTGCATAGTCGTATCGATCCATTCTGCCTCTGTAATACTTTTCAATTGTAGCAGCACGATCACCAGAAAGATCCGTATTGATGGTCTCTGTACCTTCCGGAGAGTGAGTACCGGTAATCGTCACAGTTCTGGTTACGTTCTTTTCGGCGATGAAAGCGCTAAGTTCATCTGTCTTGGAACGGTTAGAGGTTCCGTCATATCTTAGAGAAGTTCTTAAGTTTGATCTTCCCTGATCGAAATAGAAATCAACGTTTGTCGGGATTAGTTCTTCTCGATCATCGTACCCGTGATCCGCGTATGAGGCGAACGCTACATCCTGAACCCATTGAGATGTTAGTACCAACCCTTGAGCTACAGCTAGTCTCTCAGTAGATTTAGATTTTCCATTTCTTGTGTCGGTTGCAACACCCTGAATGTAAAGCGTGCCAGGATTCATACCTTCGACATATGGAAATGAGAAATTTTCTGTTTTCCTTGAAGTAGTAGTTGCACTATTAGGAAAATCAGACGCGGTAAATACCACAGAGCCTACATTTACTTCCTGGTCTCCGTACTGATAAATTGTATTTAGAGTAAAGCTTGTGCTCGCAGGAAGCATTTTTGGGGGAAGGACCGAGGACAGTTCAAAAGGTACATTACCACCATGAACTTCAAGAGGGTTAGGGTTTACCTGAAGGTCATTTTCCTGAGCCAGCTTTATCATCTGGTCTAGCTTACAGCCAGAAAGCAGGATAGCACCCGCGGCTACCGCTATGGCTAGGTTTAGTTTTCTCATTTGATTCATTTTTTAGTTAGTACAAACAATAATTAGTTTTAATCTAAAGTTAAAGTGTTGCAAATTAAAGGAAAAATTACCTTCTGATGTAATAAACAGGTACATATCTATTTTGATATGCATTATCTTTGCGAAACAATTCGGAATTATGCAGGAATTTTTTGAAAAATACGCATTTGGAGTGTGTAACAGGCTAGGAGAGAAATTCAGAATCCCAACTTCAAGCATCCGTCTCTTTTTCATCTACAGTTCATTTTTAACCTTCGGATCGCCGGTTATCCTGTACTTGGCGCTAGCATTTGTGATGAACTTTCGTAAGGTGCTCAGGAGGAGAAATAATACCCTCTGGTATTACTAAAGATCCACAAACCGATTTTCTTTTTTCACGAAGTATCTAAACACAATGGAGTATGACTTAGTGATGCTCGAATTGGAGCCTGTGCGCTTTTTGATTGTTTGAAAAAATGTAAAGAGCACTTTGCCATGTGCTTTCAGTACAGCAAAACAATGCTTTGGACCACCATCAAGTAAGAACTTAAATGCAGCTATCCAATCAAGAAGTATTCTAATAGGGAGCTTCCAGACCAATCCCCCGCTGGGCAGATTTTTGATAATCAGGTTCATGCCGTTTCGGAAATTCAGGTAGGTTTTAAATGGACTGGATTTTGAAAGCGTGCCACCTCCAACATGGTAAATAACTGAATTGGGTACGTTTTTTATTTTGTACCCTGAGTTCTGGATTCTCCAACATAGATCAATTTCTTCCATATGGGCAAAAAAATCCGTGTCAAATCCTTCAACCATTAAAAAGGTTTTAGACCGAATGGCCAGACACGCACCAGAGCCCCAACTTATATCGATGGAGTCATCATACTGGCCTTTATCCTCTTCGAGAGTATTGAAAATCCTTCCCCGACAAAATGGGTAACCAAAGACGTCAATGAATCCACCTGCAGCACCCGCGTATTCAAAGTGATCCTTTTTGTTAAAGTCTAGAATTTTTGGTTGACAAGCTGCATAGGTTTCATTGTTATCTAAAAACTGAATGATGGGGTTTAACCAACTTTCAGATACTTGAACGTCGGAGTTCAACAGCACAAAATACTCAGCCTGAATTTGACTTAGTGCCTGATTGTAGCCGCCCGCAAAGCCTAAGTTTTCGGTTAGCTGGATTAGCCTGATTTTTGGAAAGTTTTCTTTTAGAAATTCAATTGAACCATCATTGGAAGCATTGTCGGCAACAACGACTTCTGCCTCCGGAGTGTTATCAATAACAGATGGAAGGAATTGCTCGAGATAACCCTTCCCATTATAATTAAGTATGACAACAGCGACTTTCGTCATCAACCAAGTCCTGAAAGATCCAGTCCCGGAATGTTCGGGATCAGACCGGCGGTAGATTTCTTGATATGCTCTTTGGATTTTTCGTCGGCTTCCTGGAGCGCTTTATTTGATGCAGCAATGATCAGGTCTCGCATCATGTCTTTGTCCGTCTGGTTTATGAGTGACTCGTCGATCTCCAAACCCACGATCTCTTTTTGGCCGTTTGCCGTGGCCTTTACCATTCCGCCTCCTGACTCTCCGACAGTGGTGATGTCTTTTAGCTGATCCTGGGCTTCCTTCATCTTTTGTTGGACCTCCTTCATTTTGCCCATCATTTTCATCATGTCAAACATGTCCTCTATTTTTTAATTAGTGCAAAAGTACCTCTTTGTGTCACCTTTGCTCCATCAGAATCCTCAAATGTTACTTCGTACATATATACTCCTTCAGGGGCAAGGCTACCGCTGATTAAACCGTCCCAACCTGGAGAGGGTTCTGTAGAAGTGTAAATTAGTTGACCCCATCTTGTGTAGATCTTTGTGGTGGCTATTTCTGTGGGTAGTCCAAAGAGCTCCAACGTATCATTGAGATCGTCACCATTCGGTGTGAAGGCTCTGGGTACGTGAATGATCGGTTTGTACTTATAAGTAATCCTGTTTGATAAGACCGTGGGGCCACCTTGATACACTACGCTGGCTTGGAGAAACTGTCGAGTTCCATTTAGCGGGTCAAGTGCGATGTCAAAGGAAGAGCCCGTTACCGGTCCACCGACAGTAGTTGCATTGCCTAACTCATAAGTTGCTGAGGTGATTTCTGAAAAAACACTTGATGGATCAGTGTAGGAAATGTTGTAATTGTTCTCCTCCAATGTTCGAGAGGAGAGTAGAGGCGGGTTTGTTTCTGCTGAAAAGAGCACTTCGCCACACGAATCCACATAATCGATCCGATAGAAATACTCCCGAGCTAAGGAACCAATAGGATCTGAGTGAGCTGCTTGAACAGATCTTCGTAATTCGTATGTTCCCTCTTCGCCTAATTTTCTGTAGATCTCCAGGCTGCCGGAGCGTACTGAATCGAGGTTGATAAAAACAGCACTTGGTGTGTAGCTTGAGTAAAGGTTGGAAAAGGGAGTGGCCGAAAGCCCATTGATGTCAACGCAAAATGATTGACCTTGTACGATGCTTGTTGTGCAGTTATCTCGCGCACTTATTCTAACACAGTATTGAGCCTCTGTCTTTGAATATGGGATGTCTTCAACGACTACCTGGGCGCTATTGATCTTACCTGTGAAGACTATTGAGGTAGACGCTTGTTCAATTTCAATTTGGTATTCAATCAGGGAATCGTAGCCTGATATCTCTAGCTCAAGTACAAAAAAATCACGACATGATTCCTTTACGGATGCTGTGTTAATTGTTGGTGTAGTGAGTGCTGGGACGGGGTCAATGTTGTGCTGAAAAAGCGTACAGTTTTCCCTGCCACCATTATACAGACCTTTTGTTTGAAAGGATTGATTGGCATTGGAAGAGTAGTGATGTGAGGCAGATTGACCAAGAGCCAGGGTGGCAGAATCTGTCGCTGTAAAATACACTCGGATAGAATCGTAAACTTGCTCTTCTGAGGTGACAACAATTCCGTTCGTGTTACACTTTTCAACAGAGAAGTTGGTTTGCGTGGGATCATACACATTCACTATTGTTGTGTCTTTCGCTGTGGTTGCTCCGGTGCCGATAATTGAAATGAGCTCGAATGTTCCTGATGATGAATAGGTGTAATTTGAGGAGGTTGTTTCAGGAGACCCATCTCCATAGAAATAGAACCGTGGTGCACCCGAACCAAAGGTGTCCAGTGGAGTTATGTTTACTTCGAAGGGATTGCAGCCATTGTCAAAGTCCACAGAAAATAATCCATTGTTACTAAGCACCTGCGCAAATAGCAACAATGGAGTCATTAGTAGAAAAAAAGTAATTATCCTGATGGACATTATGCTATAACGCAACAATCAGCATAAAATTAACCCTGAAGAGATTTTATCAATTCATTTAATGCGAGCTTTTGCTGTTCGCCACTTCGCATATTTTTCAGAGAATACAATTTGCTTTCTCGTTCTTCATCTCCAATAACAACCACGTAAGGGACGTTGATCTTATCTGCATACTTGAATTGTTTCTGGATCTTTACCTCATCAGGATACAGTTCGGCATTGATGTTTTTACCTCTTAATTCAATCACGATTTCCTGGCTGTGATGGAAGTTAGCATTATCTAAACCACTGCTTTGATGCACCAGTAACACCTGAAGTGGTTGTGATATCTCAGCAGGGAATTGATCAAGTTCTTCTAGTACGTCATAGATCCGGTCCAGCCCGAAGGAAATTCCTACTCCAGAAATGTCGGACAAGCCAAATATCCCAGTCAAATCATCGTATCTTCCGCCTCCACATATACTGCCCATCTGCACAGAAGCAGGCGGCACCACTTCAAAAATAATTCCAGTATAGTAGGAGAGTCCTCTGGCAAGACTAAGATCAAATTGTACACCAGGAAAATTACCTGGTCGAAGATCTCTAACCTTAGTTAGACACTCTGTTACCTCAGTGATTGCACCAGAGGCAGACTCATCATTTAGTGTATCTTTCAATTGTTGAACATGATCATCGGATTGATCTTTGATTTTGACAGTGACCAAACTCAAAACCTGACTGAGACCTTTTTCATCTGCCCCAAGGGCAAGCAAATTCTCACTAACCTTGTTGTCCCCAATTTTATCAAGCTTATCAAGCTCGGCGCAAAAAGATATTTCCTTACCACCAAGTCCAACGAACCTGGCCAATGCAAATAGAACCTCCCTATGATTAATCTTAATCGTGCACTCTTCCAGTCCTAAATCACCGAAGACATCTTGAATCAGCATCGTGAGCTCGACTTCATTCCAGACGGACCTGCTTCCTATGATGTCAGCATCGCATTGATAAAACTCGCGATACCGACCTTTTTGCGGACGATCAGCCCTCCAGACCGGTTGGATCTGATATCTTTTGAAGGGAAATGCGATTTCATTTTGATGCATCACGACATAGCGTGCGAAAGGTACTGTCAAATCATACCGCAGTCCTTTTTCAGCAATCTTGGAGGTCATTTTTTTGCTTCCTGCTTCAAAATCCATTGCTGTGGTATTGCTTAGGAAGTCTCCTGAATTTAGAATTTTAAACAAAAGCTGATCTCCTTCGTCTCCGTACTTTCCCGTCAATGTAGCGAGATTTTCCATTGCGGGAGTTTCCAGTTGATTGAAGCCATATTTTCGGAAATTACGTTTGATTACATCGATGACGTAGTTTCTTTTAGCCGAAATTTCGGGACCAAAATCTCTCGTTCCTTTTGGTAGTGATGGCTTGCTCTTAGACATTCAGAATTGATTTTGGACAAAACTACTTAATCCCCTAATTTTGCACCTCGATTTTAAAATCATAGACAAAAAATGGCTGTTACCAGACTAGAGCGAAAAGGTAGAAAAAATAAGAACGTTGCTAAGAAACGAGTGAACACTATCAAGCGTTTGAATTCTCTTCCTACGATAAAGAATGTTGATATCGAAGCGATAAAAGCTGAATTTGCGAAAAAGGGTAAGGCGAAAACCGAACCAAAGGCTGAAAAAGAAGAAGTGACAAAGGCAGCGGAAGCAAAGGCCGAAGCACCTAAAAAAGAGGCCGCGCAGGTTGAAAAGGAAGCAACTCCTAAAGCTGAGAAGAAAGAGGCTGCTCCGAAGGCTGAGAAGAAGAAGGCCGCCCCGAAAGCTGAGAAGAAGGAAACCAAGCCCGCAGCCAAAAAAGCAGCAACTCCGAAGGCAGAAAAGAAAGAAACGAAGGCCGCACCCAAGAAGAAAGCTGCCCCAAAAGCAAAAAAGGAAGACAAATAATAATTGCTCAAAAGAGTTAGAAGCCATTCCTAATCGGATGGCTTTTTTTATTTCTGAAGTCTAGGATTGGGGGTTCATGAGGATTTCATTAACTTAATTGAAAACCTGAAAGATATGCGACTGAAATCCAAACTCCTTTTGTTCTTCACATGTATGATCTTTTTTTTGCAATTCGGTTACGGACAGTTGCTTGAACCACGACACCTTAAGCCCGGCTTCAGCATGTTGTTGAGAGAAACTCCCGATTTCTTTTTTCGTTTTAACAAAAACGAGCCGTTTAGATATTCTTCATTGAGGTATTATCCAACCAAAATTCATGATCTTCATGTGATATCCGTTGCCCAGCCAAATATGATGTTTGACAACACATACTTCATTGATGCCAATGGCAAAACGGTGTATCGAAGTATTGGTCTCACAGCTCCAATGAATAGATACCACAATTCAGGCGGCTATGATAGCTTCAATCCCACGGGAGCGCGGACGCTAAAGGACGCAGTGGTGCAGGGAATATGGGACTCGTTTTTTGTATTTAAGAAATAGCATATTGTGATTAAAAAAATATCGGTCGTATTATCATTTAGCTTTCTTCTTTTATTTGCGAATTGCACCAATGATGAATTCAGCGGCCCGCCAAGGATACTCCTAACTCCCAATTTTGGAAATGCTGACATTGGAGGAACTATTTCAACATCTGTTGACATTGAAGCTCCTAACGGTTTCAAATCGCTAACGATTACGACGATCGTGGATGACGTGAGGGACGACGTGAACGCGGAGATCAGGATATCCCAGGTTCATGGCCAGACCGGATTGGTTTTCCCTTATTTATTTGATGAGACGACAAGAATGATGGCCGCCGCTAGCGTCATCGATGTGGAGTTTTTGCTTTTGGATGATGATGATCTGACTGATGTTGCGTTATTCCGAGTGGGTATAAATGCTCCTGCCACTCGTATAGCACCTGGAGTTAGTCTTACACCTCCACAATCAGGCATGGGGAGTGGTAGCAATTCAACGACCTTCTTTAGTTCCTCGAACGAACAGCCTTCCTGGACAGTAGCCCAAGTAAATGCAGAGACAGAGGACGTTTCAGCAGACATTGACTTTGGCTACTACTATGATGCGACCACAAATAGCGCAGTCTTAGCTTCCATTTTTGATTATCCAATTGTCAACCTTGATGGGATGGAAAATTGGTCAACACGGAATAGAACTGTTTTTCGAAAGACTACGCTAACTACTGCAGAATTTGATGATGCAGGCTTCCGGGAAATTTATAACGCTTTCGAATCTGGCACAGCTGGAGACAGGGCAGAAAGAAGCACAGACCTGGCGGTTGATGATATCATTGCCTTTGAAACAAATACATCCAAGGGGGGTGGAAGTAAACGAGGCTTAATACGTGTGCATGAAATACAGGCAGGGGATGGAACGGGTGATTTTATACAGATCACTGTCATTTTTGAAGAGTAGGTTACTTTTTTGACTTAGGATTTTCGTCCTGGTCATGGGTTCGGAATTCGCTCATCGAAGTACTCCAATTCTTCAGGCAATAGGATGGGTGTCTGATCACCAAAGTTCGTTCGGACAAAGTTGAACCAATCCACCGTGTCATTGCGAAAGTGTACAATCAACAAATCACCGTCATGCTTTTCCCAGAGTAAGTCCTTGTAACCCTTTTTGAATCCATAATATTTCTGGACACTTTCCTTGTCGAGACCGACCAGGTTTAGATGTTTTAATCGAGAATCTGGTAGTCCGGATTTAACCGCAATGAGTTCTTCGCTCACATGATGATAGTTTCCAATGCTATCACCATGAATGTACGTCAGCAGGATAGTGGAATTTGATTCAATTTCTCTATTCGAAAACCTCCTTCTCAGATGATGAAACCAAAAATACCGATAATAGATGCCGCTCGTATCTGGCTGATGATAGTATGGTCTTTTTGCTCCAGCTCCACTATTCGATAAGTTTCCTTTCTTGTACTCAATCAAATCAATAGGCTCGTTGAATATTTCCAGTAACCCACGCTTCTTTCCAGCCATCAATTCAGTGAGCTCATTGCCATGCTCAAACCAATCCTGAGCAGCACTTGCCATCACCACATACATCCGACCTTCTTCGAGCCAGAAAGCCCGTGGAGGCTTACTGTCATCTAGGCGCTTTGATTTTACAGCGATCTTGAGCCAGCTTCTTGCGGCTTTTGCATTCTCGAATTCCCATTCCTCGATAAAGAATTTCCAGGTTTTCTTGAAGCTAACTTGGCGGATGGACTTAATGTTTTGCCAGTCTTCTTCTTGCGGTAGGTGTTTATGGTTTCTGATTCTGCTACCTTGAAAGATCTTTAACCACCAATGCCGCCCAAAGTCTGACATGGTTAAAAGTTCTTTTTTGGTTTCAAGCGTGAATCCCCAATGAGATAGTTCTCTCGACCGCAAACTGACCCTGTGACCAAAGACATCAGGCTTTTCGGTATAAAGTCTCCCTGAATCATACGCCTTGAAGTACCAGTTGGTAAACGCTTGTGGTTTCAGGATTACTGTCTGTAAGATTTTGCAAGCGATTTCGTATTGGCCTGCCGTCAGGGAATCTCGCGTTCTCAGCCAAAAGCTTTCGTGAGAAACAAGAATGGCACTTCTCTTCGACGTGTTAAAGTAGATTTCTTGTCGTTTAAGAGAATCTCTTGTTAAGAAATAAGTGCTGTCGAAATCGCTCTTTTTGATTGTTAGCCTGCCAAAACCAAAATCATCGAAATACAGAACACTGCTTGAGTCGGGGCTAACAATGTCTCCTATTTTAGAATCAAGACCCCAGCCGTCGCGGGATTTCCAATTCCTCGGCAGGTAAAAATCAAACCAATTATTTTCAGCAGGACTCCAGTTTTTGGGTATCTCATGTAAATGATAGGGTAGGCTAGCGGTTCGCGGCAAATTTGATCTTACGTCATCCTGGACTTTCCCCTTTGAGCAGGAACTTAGAATGAGGAGGGATAGTACATATAAACCTTTGTCCAACATGGAAGTGCCAGTTCCAGGTCAAGATAAATAATTTATGATTCAACGCCGATCGTTGAATTTTAGGACACGGTTACTCAGATACTATTTCACCAGGGCTTTATGAAAAAACCAATGAGCTTCCCTTTTCTATCAAGCACTGTCCGGATTTCCACCGGAGCACCAGAGGCAAATTGACCTTTAAACCTGTAAATTTCGCTAAACGATCCGTCCTTGGGCTTCCATAATTCCTGAAATTCATGGCTGTGGTACTCGCCAAAGAGACTGCTAATTTGTTTGTAAGACTGCTTTTGTACCCTTTTCGTGAATTTATCCACCATTCTTGGGGATGCTTCGGCTGTGGTTAGCTTGTAGAAATTACCGCCACTCATACCACCCATAATTTCTTCGGTTAAGTGTTTGGCTATTTCAAGTCTAGCCCCAACTACACGTGAGTCAGGTACCTTCTTGAAGGCTGTTTCCCTGCAACTTAGTACAACGAATACGATTAGCATTAAATGCAGGAAGTTTTTCATTTCGTTTTTCGCAAGGAAGAACTAAATGGATTTACCATTACTTCATCTATCATGGGTCTGGTTAATTGATAAAAAAAGCACTGAATTTTCATCCAATGCTTCGATTAGGTCAGGTAAAAAAACTTTATTCAACAATATTTTTTCGGATTCGCTTTAGTTCGATCGTGATATCTCGGACAACATCTCGAGTAAGAACAAAATTAGGATCGTTCTTCATTTTTTCCTCGATTTCTTTCATATCTCCCTTATAGATTTTATCGAGGATCGATAGCTCTATGATCATCTCGGCTATTGTTTCATCAAAGGGTAGATCTTTTAGGACAGTTATTATGTCAGCTAATGCTTTTTCTTCCTCAATGACAATTTTAACTAGTGGCTCAAGGAGTTTCTCGTTGGCGCGAGTGTCTGGGAAAGTCTCTATGGTCAGGAGGGCCTGATAAAGTCCCTCGACAAAACTTCCCGTAAGCGCAAGTCCTGCCATTGTGAGATGGTGGTCTTCTTCCATCTGTACACTGGTACTAAGGAATAGCTTACTAAGTAGATTTGCGATCTCTTCTTCATTTTGATCCTTTATATGTCCTTTGAACTCGTCCAACTGCGACTGATCGTAGATTGCGGAGTCGCCCAGGTTTTCGGCCAGTGAATGAGAAACCTTCAGATAATCAATGCAATCTTCTTCGTGTCCGTAGGCTGCGAAGTAACTGATGTCCGATGCGTAGACACCCATATTCAAGGCCATTTTATCACTATTGCTTCTGTAGGAATCCACATCGTCAATTCCGTTTACCAATTTTCGATCAAATTCAGCTCCGATTGACTTGAGGGTAAAAGGTACCAATGAGGGAGGAGGCAGGTCTTCTAGTAGCTGATCAATGTCATGTATGGTCTGTTCTTCTGCAAGCTCCTCCGCAGATTTTCCTTCCTCGGTGTTTGAGGTGCTTGTGCAACTAAATATAAAAACCGCTAGTAGTAAGGTGAGTGCTTTACTGATTGATTTCATCCGGTTGATGTCATTAAATGTTATTCAATTTTAATGCTTTTTAAGGCGAATAAAAATAGGAGAATGAGTTTTAAAATTTATTACTAATATTTTTAGTAATACTAATAATATTAACTTATTTTTACCTAATGACGGAATCTTCAATTGTTCACATGGATCTTGATACGTTTTTTGTATCCGTTGAGCGTCTTCGAGATAGCCGTTTGAAAGGGAAACCAATACTGATAGGAGGCACGAGCGATCGTGGCGTGGTGGCTGCTTGTAGCTATGAGGCTCGAAAGTTTGGCATTCACTCAGCTATGCCGATGAAGCTAGCATTGCAACTATGTCCGGAGGCTGTCTTAATCAAGGGGAGTCACGCAGATTACTCAAGATTTTCGGAAGTGGTTTCGGGAATAATCAAAGAAGAGGTTCCGGTATTTGAAAAAACCTCCATTGACGAGTTCTATGCCGACCTCACCGGTATGGATCGTTTTTTTGGATGTTACCAATTAGCTACGGAACTGAGGAAAAAAATTATTGAAGAAACAGGATTGCCGATTTCTTTTGGCCTTTCGAAGAACAAGACTGTTTCTAAAGTTGCTACTGGAGAGGCTAAGCCCAATAACAAATTGTGGATTGAATCGGGGAAGGAAAGAGGATTTTTGGCTCCGCTTTCGGTGAAAAAAATTCCGATGATCGGGGAGAAAACCCATCAAACCTTGTTGGGCCTAGGGGTGAGAAAAGTTAGGACGTTGCAAGAGATGCCAAAAGATATGCTTCGACAAATTTTTGGAAAAAATGGCGTGATGATGTGGCAAAAGGCAAACGGAATTGACGAATCTCCTGTGATTCCATATTCAGAACGAAAATCGATCTCTACGGAGCGGACATTTGACAAAGACACAACCGATGTGATCAAACTCAAACAAATTATCCTTGCGATGACCGAACATCTGGCATTCCAGTTACGAGTTGATCGGCAGTTGACTGCCTGCATAGCGATAAAAATCAGGTATTCAGACTTCAATACCTACACGCAGCAAATGCGGATTCCGTACACCTCCGCGGACCACATTTTGATTCCCAAAATTTCTGAGCTCTTTGATCGACTCTTTGACAAGCGCTTGCTTGTAAGGTTGGTCGGTGTCCGATTTAGCCATTTGGTTCATGGAAACTATCAAATCAACCTTTTTGAAGACACAGGTGAGATCATCAATCTTTATCAGGCAATGGATGAAATACGACAAAAGCATGGTGATAAGATTCTGGTCCGCGCGAAGGGCTTAGGTGTGAGTGCGGTGCGAACATTCAATCCGTTCAAAGGAGATCAGAGAGTTTCCAAAGTAGCCTAGCAGGCTAGGTGATTTAGTTCGACTTGATGATGATCGGTTTAGTCTGTCGATGTTTTGGACAGGTGAGGAAGGTATCTGACAGTCCGTAAGAATTTCTTAACGACCTAATGAAGAATGTATTTAAATACACATTCATATTACAGTTTTAAATATGGCACTCTCTCTGTTGAGGAGCTGTTAGGGTTTGCGCAGCAAAATTGTGCTTGTGAGGTAGCCCTGACAGATATCAACTCCACTTCAGGTTGTCTGAATTTTGTGCGACTTGCCAGCAAGTACGACATCCGACCGCTGCTAGGCATTGATTTTAGGAATGGGGTTCAGCAGCGATTTGTTGGTCTTGCACGGAATAACCTTGGGTACCAAGAGCTGAACAAGTACTTGTCTGAGCATTTACATGGTGGGACAAAATTTCCGGAGAAGGCTCCCCGGTTTGAACACGCCTATGCCATCTATCCTTTTCATTCTTCTTTTTCCCTGGAGCTTGGCGAAAATGAGTTTTTGGGAGTAAAACCAGAAGATATCATAAATCTCCCGCTGACGCCGTGGAATGAGCGAAAAGACAAGCTCGTAATGCTACAGACGGTTTCCATAAAAAAAACGAAGATCGACTTTAATATGCACCGGCTGCTTCGTGCTATTGATAAAAACACTCTGCTGAGTAAGCTTTCAAAAAGCGAAGAGGCCAAACATACCGATGTAATGCTCTCGATGGGGGAGTTGTTGGAGTGCTATAAGGAACAGCCGGAGATCATAGTAAATACGAAAAAGCTTTTGGAGAGCTGCGCAGTTGACTTTCAATTTAACGATCCAGAACACCACCAGAACATTAAGACCTATACGGGCTCCGAGTCTGAGGACATCAAACTAATAACCAAATTGTGTTACGAGGGATTGCCTTATCGATATGGAGACCGTCCCGGAAAGGAGATCAAAAAAAGACTTGAGAAAGAGCTAAACACCATCAAATCAAAGGGTTTCATCTCCTACTTTTTGGTCAATTGGGATATCCTTAAATATGCGCGTAAAAAAGGCTACTACTATGTAGGTAGAGGGAGTGGTGCAAATAGTATTGTAGCATACCTTCTCAGAATCACTGATGTTGATCCCATTGAGCTGGATCTGTACTTTGAGAGATTTATTAACCTTTTTCGGCAAAATCCGCCGGACTTTGATATTGATTTTTCGTGGAAAGATCGAGATGATATTACCCAATACATTTTTGAACGATTCGGCCAATCTGACCAAGGTCAGAAAGTCGCTCTGTTAGCCACCTACAGCACCTTCCAATACCGGTCCACCATTAGGGAACTGGGGAAGGTGTTTGGTTTACCTGCTCATGAAATTGAAAAAGTCAGTCAAACACCCATTGAACAATTGGACCACATAGGTCAGCTGATTCTCCGATACAGTGAGAGGATCAAGGGCTTTCCTAGTCACCTAAGTATTCACGCAGGTGGAATACTGATTTCAGATCGACCCATCCACTACTTCACCGCTACGTCTTTACCTCCAAAAGGGTATCCTGTTACTCATTTTGACATGATCGTTGCTGAGGATGTAGGACTGTTCAAATTTGACATTCTTAGCCAGCGCGGTTTGGGGAAGATCAAGGACTCTTTGGAGGTGATTGCCAAAAATTGTCCTGACGACCCGTCAATTGACATTCACGATTTCAAAAGGTTCAAATCAGATGCGTTGGTGGCTTCACGGTTGAGAGAAGCAGATGCGATAGGATGCTTTTATATTGAGTCCCCTGCGATGAGAATGTTGATGAAGAAATTGCAGGTTGATGAATATATGGGACTTGTTGCTGCCAGCTCAATCATTCGGCCTGGTGTGGCTAAATCCGGAATGATGCGAGAATACATCTTGCGTTATCGGTTTCCGGAGCGTCAGAAAGAGGCACATCCGGTATTGCTTGACATTATGCCCGATACCTATGGCGTAATGGTGTACCAGGAAGATGTAATCAAAGTGGCACACTATTTTGCCAAACTTACATTAGGAGAAGCTGATGTACTTCGACGCGGGATGTCCGGGAAATACCGTTCGCGTGAAGAGTTTATGAAAGTGAAAGCTAAGTATTTCTCGAACTGCAGAGATATGGGATATTCTGAAGACCTGGCCGCTGATATCTGGAGACAGATTGAGAGCTTCGCTGGCTATGCTTTTGCAAAGGGACACTCTGCTTCCTATGCTGTTGAAAGTTACCAGGCGTTATTTCTAAAGACCTATTACCCGCTTGAGTACATGGTTGCTGTGATCAACAATGGCGGTGGTTTTTACCGTCCTGAACTTTACGTTCACGAGGCTCGAATGCACGGCGGAGATATCCAGGCGCCCTGCCTTAACCATAGTGACGTCCAAACTGTTATTTCGGGAAGGACAATATATCTGGGGTTTGGTATGGTCAAGGAGTTGGACACTCGCACTGTGGACGCAGTCTTAGCGGAGCGAATGCGTTTTGGCCAATTTCTGGACTTCAACGATTTCATAAACCGAGTAAAAATCTCCCTAGAACAGATAAAACTTCTGGTTAGAGTTGGAGCATTGAGGTTCACAGACATGTCAAAAAAAGAGTTACTCTGGCAAGCTCACTTCGTGATGGGTGCAGGGGTGCCTAAAGTCAATCATAACGGCTTATTTGAAGTACCTATGAAGAAATGGTCGCTTCCGCTGCTCTACCATGATGTTCGTGAGGATGCCTTTGACGAAATGGACCTGCTGGGTTTTCCACTTTGCAGTCCGTTTGAGCTATTAGACGTACCTACTGAGAAGAGCCTATTAAGCCGAGAGCTAAAGGATTATTTAAATCAGTCAGTTACTATCTACGGATACTTAGTGGCTATAAAGAATACCGGAACATCCAACGGACAAAAAATGAATTTTGGGACTTTCATTGATCGAGAAGGTCAATTTATAGATACTGTTCATTTTCCTCCTTCGGCAGCCAAGTATCCCTTTCGAGGAAGGGGAATTTATCAGCTGGTAGGTAAGGTTGTAGAGGAGTTTGATTTTTGCTCACTCGAGGTGGAGAGAATGGAAAAGCTTGCGTATGTAAACCTTGAAGACGAAATGGAAACCCTGATTCTGACAGAGTGAGCACGCTTAATGTTGTTCGTATACCTTATGTAGTGTTCCGATTCTTCAAAAACATGAGTGTTTTTGATTGATTTGAGAGCCTACTATCCCAGTCATGTCCTTAAGTCATATTTTCCACAATGGAAAGAGAATAGTGTTGATGGACTATTCAAAATGTAAAAGCGAAGCGGAAATGCTAAAATCGCTGAATGAATTTGCAGACTATTTTCGAAACTCAAAGGGCGGGGAGTTAGCACTTAGCGATTTTACAAATGCTTTCGGTACACTTGAATTTATGAAGGAAGCCAAGAGGATGCGGACTGAAGTCTTTTATCCGAAGACTGCCAAAGCAGCAGTAGTAGGAGTCGCTGGTGCAAAGCGAATACTACTTAATGCCTACAACAAGATTGCCAACCGTGAACTCAAATCTTTTGAAACAAAGGAGGAGGCACTTGATTTTTTAGCAGAAGATTGATTGTAAGAATCGGGATCATGAATTGCTACTTTTTACTATGATTGTTTTCCGGGACTTCCCCGTCGAAGGAAAAAAATGAAATAAGATCTTTCAGACTCTCCGCTTGGGCCGTCAGCTCTTCGCTGCTACTAGCCATTTCTTCAGCGTTGGCTGCATTTCGCTGAACGATTTCATTAAGCTCCTGTATGGAATTGTTGACCTGTTGCGAAGATTCGTTCTGCTCGCTAGACGTTCGGACGATATCCTGGACCAACTCCGATGTTTTCTGAATATCAGGTACAATTTGGGTAAGCAACTCACCTGAGTTTTCCGCGACGGAAACACTCGATCGAGAAAGTTCATCGATTTCGGCGGCTGCTTGCTGACTTCTTTCAGCCAGTGACCTTACCTCCGAAGCGACTACAGCAAACCCTTTCCCATGCTCACCAGCTCTTGCCGCTTCAACAGCAGCGTTCAACGCCAAAATGTTTGTTTGTCTAACGATGTCCCCAATGATCTTTATTTTTTCCGCAATTGATCTCATACTTGAGACAGTATGTGATACCGCTTCATTTCCATCAGATATATCTGTTGCAGCTTTCCTTCCGATGTGTTCAGTTTCTTTGGCATTTGCTGCATTTTGTTCGATCGATGATGCCATCTCTTCCATAGCAGCAGAGAGTTCTTCGGCTGAGACGGCCTGTTGACTGGCGCCTTGGCTTACATCTTGCGAAACCGAAGATAGACCTCTTGATGATGTGGCCAGATTGTTAGAGACGATAATTATATTCTCTAATACTTCCTTCAGTTTATTCACCATCTTTTTCAGATCGGCATACAGACCTCTCTCCGAGGTTTTTGAGATGTGGAGCGTAAGGTCTCCTTTCGCAAGGCTTTTGGCAATCTGTGCGGCCTCTTGCGGCTCACATCCAAGCTGACCGACAATTGCTCTGGTCAATAAAATTCCCGAAATCACCAGCACAAGAAATACACCGACGAAAAAGTAAATAGAGAGCTGTGACATTTGTTCAGCCATCGAGACACTATCCTCATATTCCACCTTGGTTTGCTCGTAGCTAACCCCCGTAAGCTGGTCGATAGCGTTCCTCATCAATTCGAAATCCACAACATAATCACTATAAACAGATTTCAACTCACCTGTCCTTCTTGCGACAATGTGGGTTTCAATGTTTTGCGTGTGAGCTTTGACTTTTGTCAGGTACTGGTCGAAGATGTCAAATGCTTCGTGATGAGCTCCTCCTGTAGATAGGTAAACGTCTCTAAACGTATTGAATCTGGTTTCGATCTGCTGAAGATTTTCATTCATTGCATCAATTTTCGATTGAAAATTGCTTGTGGCGTAGGAAGCACTATCTAGCAATGAGCCAATAGATTCGGCAATCTCTAAACGTGATTGGTATCCATCACGATCCGCCTCAAGTAGCGAATTGATGCTGATCATACGATTGTTATAGATACTGTCCACATTGGCCTTGATGGCGTCAAGATTGGTAATGTTGTAAAGGATATTTACGACATACAATGCCGTGATTACGAGGAATGTGACAAGTATCTTATCTCGAACCTTAAGATTCAGAAAGAAATCGAATTTCATAGTGGCTTGCTCGGCTGGTTAATCTCACGGCTCAAATATGCATAAAAGGTGTCATTAGTACGACACTTTTGCTAGACAGGTAACTGTTTGTATACTCGAATTGTCAAATGATAAGATAGAAAACTTAATTCGAATTTTTCTCAAAAATTCGAGGAGATGCGGTAATTACCAAGTAAAACGCCTGATTTTCACGACTTGGGGTCCCTCCGAACATCTCATCAAGTGTATCAGAGCCGAACATAATTGCATGGACCAAGCTTGCTTTAAAATCTTTTGAAACATTGTATGAAACCTGGAAATCATTTTCGATGCCTAAAAATGAGTCCAGTGGGTCTGAAAATGCTTGATCGGTTGTAGCATAGGTGTTAGCATCTGTAGCGAAATAATGCACATAATTTTTAATATTGATCTTCTTTGAGAGTGAAAAATCCAATAGGAAATAGAAGTCTTGCAAACCTGATACAGGCTCGATCAAAAGATAGAAATAGTCAATAAACCCGAATCGCCCATGCCTAAGCCCATATAGGATACTATACGTCGAACTTTTAGCTTCTGGGTCATTCAATGATCTCACGTCTGACCCTGACATCCTGTCTAATGCGAAGGAAAGGCTCAGTTTGTTGGTGACTTTATACAAAAGCAAAGCGGAGAGAAAACTTGCATTTACCTTTCTGTTGGAGCTGTTCCTTCCAACTTGTTTTAGGTAAACGCCTGTAACCTTGACTTTGGGAGTAAGTTGCACAGACGTATTTGTTCCAAAAGTTTGTGTGTACGCAACAGTGGTGTCTGCTTTTTCAAGTCCGTGATTAACAAACCATATGGTCGACTTAGCTTTTTTCCACCGCTTATGCAAGCGCAAGAACTGCATATTCTTATAAAAATTCTGGAGGAAAAGTTCTCTTTTTAGCTCATTTATTCGATTTGAATTGAATGCAAGCCCTAGGTGCGCCTCGAACGACTGAGTTTCATATTTGCCTAATGCGAGATCATGGGCTAACGTACCACCCCAATTAAGACCGCCAAAGAGATGCTGATCATCATAGACCAATCCCTGCCTTCCAAGCTTAACAAAAAAATTGGAGCCTAGCTTTTTCTCCACCCACGCTCTGAAAATAGCAATTTCGGCAACATCCTGTCGCTCGTTCACTTCCCCCCAAGCTCTTCTATCTTGTAGGATGAGCTCGGCTCGCAGGCTGTCAGAATCGTTGTAGTTCAAAATAAGCCTGGTTCTATGCATCGTAAAAAAACCAGCCCTATCACCATCATACAATGGCTGCCTGAATCCTCGCGAATAGATGGGGTTGATTCGATACTCAAGATCTACCGAAGTATTTTGGGCACACGATTCCTCTAGGCCTATGGCCAACAAGACGATCAGAATTGAAAACATTTGCCTCATAAGCGGAACGGCGAGTTGGTTTTTGCTTCAGTCAGACGACTTCTCGCTTGGTTTTACGCGGCAATGATAAAGCAGAATGAATAAAAAAAGGTGCGCTCAATAAGCAACCCTTTTATGTGATGTAATTTATAAACTACCTCTTGCGCTTTAGAATCAGTGCTGAAATCAAAGCAACCAGTAGTCCTACAGGAAATATTTCCAACACGTTGAAAGCAGCCATTATATATGGCTTTCTGTAGGATTCATTGAAATTTCTTATTTCACTTATCTGAGATGATTTTTCTTGTTCAGAAATGTCTTGCAAGTTCACTCTCTCTATTTGCAAGGTTTCGTACCGATCCACAAAGTCTGGCTCAAAATTTGGCATGTAAACAAACGTCCAGCCGAGTGAGTAAATAAGCGTGGCAACCACAACGATTCCTAGTCCAGTGGTGAAACCTTCTTTAAAGGATATACCACCTTCCGTAGCTAACTTCTTATTTCTGACAGCGATAAAGACGGTGGAAAATGCTAATAGCATTACTGCGTAACCAAACAGTTCACCACCTGGAAAATGCACACCGCCCCAAATAAAAAAGCTTACGACCCAGGAGACCATGATTACCAGGCCAGTGATCGATCCATACTTAATTGCAGTTTTTGTCTTCATTGGTTTTCTTTTTTAACAAAGCAATAGAGTACGGCGATTTTTTCATTCATCCTTTCGGGTGATTTATTCACTTATTCTTCTACTTGGGGAATTAAAGCCAATTCCCGCGCTTTCTGAATTGCCTGTGTTCTTCTTTTGGCATTTAGTTTTTGATAGATCTTAGATATGTGTGTTTTTATAGTATTTAGGGAAACAAAAAGCTTGTCAGCAATTTCCTGATTTGAATATCCCTGTGATAATAGCTGCAAAACTTCCACTTCACGTCTACTCAAACCAAGTTTGCGAGCATCATATTTCTCGAGCTTGTTTTTCTTACGAAACCAAGTGACACCAAGCCAGATTCCCAATGCCATGAAGAGGAGCCCCACGAGAGCGCCGAACAGCTCGATTCGTATGTCCTTAACTATTGCCTTGTAATGAGTCACTTCTAGGACAATCATCAGCAATCCCATCAGGCTACCATATATCAACCAATTTTTTTTCACATCTTAGCTAAGTAACCTAAAATTAACATCACTAGATAACACTATCATGCCAAAAAATATCGCCTATACCATTGCCAGGTTTCTGGCGGCAGTAATCATGCTCCAAACGCTCTATTTTAAGTTTACAGGGTCACCGGAATCAATGTATATTTTTGAAAAATGTGGCATGGAACCCGAAGGAAGATGGGCTGTCGGAGTCTGTGAGTTGATTGCTTCGATTCTTCTTATCGTTCCTGCAACGGCCTGGCTAGGAGGGGTCTTAGGTGTTGGATTAATGACAGGCGCGATCGGACTTCATTTGACCGAGTTAGGGATTGAGGTTATGGATGATGGGGGGTATCTATTTTTCCTCGCCGTAGTTGTTTTAGTTTGCTCAGTTTATGTCATTTTTGTCAACAGAAATACAATATTTGAAGAAATTATCCCCAAAATTCTAGGCAAAAAATGAGACTGATATACGTAATGGCTGTCTTACTTCTGACGGCTTGCGCAACCAACCAGAATGATACTCAATTAGAAGAAATTCAAGGAAGCCAAATTCCCGCAGGTGCTACACTGCAGGATTATGGCTCAATTCCTGGCCTGCAAAAAGCGATTGTGAGATTAGAGGATAAAATAGTTGGAGAGGGAGATTTTCTAAATGGAAAATACCATGGCAGTTGGACAACCTATGACACACAGGGAAAGATCTCTCAAATTACCACTTACCTGAATGGACGAAAACAGGGAGCAGAACTGCTATTCGATAATCAGGGGTATGTGCAGTCGAAAAGCTACTATCACAACGACCAGTTAGAGGGAGAATACCTTCTATACAATCGCCGAAACATTGTAGAGCGCAAAACCTATTCTAACGGCGTGCTAAACGGCGTGCAGTTGAAGTACTATACCAATGGTACTGTGATGGAGGAAGCAAATTACTCAAATGGACAGATTCATGGCATTGCTCGATGGTATGACCAGGAAGGGAACATGACGATCGAGTATACCTATGACGAGGGCCAACTCGTCCAGGAATAACCAGATATCATCCAGGATCC
Organism: Cyclobacteriaceae bacterium; assembly: GCA_028285685.1. Taxonomy (GTDB): domain Bacteria; phylum Bacteroidota; class Bacteroidia; order Cytophagales; family Cyclobacteriaceae; genus Ekhidna. Next base: position 58,947 of record JANQOR010000022.1, read on the forward strand.
ACTTCGTCCTCTTCCTCTCTTACCATGATATAGGAAGTGATGCACCCAGCATTACCTTCCTCAAATGATAATCGTAATCCGCTTGTTGAGAGGATCCCTGTGGCCGTTCGACAGACTGTTTCATCTTCCCCTTCAAAACAAAAGGTCAAGACAGCTCCATCCGCCGACCAAGTTCCGTTTTCGAATTCTTGACCTGTCTGAAATGAGTATGTCAATGTATCTCTAAGCTCTAGACGATAGCACGAATTATCAGTGCATTGAACGGATCGCATATCATTTAATGTGAAATTCTCACAATCTGTGATGTCAATATTAGTGGCGACCCAGGTGCCAAAAAAAGAGCCCGATGTGTCATCATCTTTTCCACAACTAAACAGAAGAGCTAAAATCACTAGGCAGGTAAAAAATTTAATCTTCATAAAACAAAAATATATCAAAATGCAGTCATAAAATTGTATTTATGAAAGGTCTTGCATTTACAAGTATGAGGGTGGGGGAAAGCTATCGATTGATCAATTTTGGCGAAGTATCTGAATTTAAATTGGTTGAAGTGCTGAACGAGAACGATTACAAGCTGCAGGATATTCATACACTTGAACTTTATAACATGAGCGACCTTGTTACATTCGGCAGGGGCGAAGATTTTGAATTGAGAGAGTTATTTCAGTAAATAAGGTGAAATGAAAAAAGTAGTCCTTTTATGTGGAGGAGTGTCTCCCGAACATGAAATCTCCTTGAGATCCGTCAAAAATATAATTAAGGCCATTGATGAGAATCAATATGAAGTCATAGTGATTGGAATTTCTAAGACCGGCAAATGGTTCTTGATGAATGAAGATGTGCTTGAAACAACTATTCCTGACGAAGGGGAGAGCATTTTTGTAAAGCCAGGGAGTCGAGAATGCTTTCACACACTCAACTCTTCTTTGGGAGAAATAGATGTTATTTTTCCCATTCTTCACGGACCCAACGGAGAGGACGGTTCGATTCAAGGGCTGATTCAGGTGTTAGATGTACCATTTGTGGGACCGGGGGTGCTTTCTTCCTCCATTTCCATGGACAAAGAAATAAGCAAACGATTGCTACAAGCGGAAGGAATTAGGGTCGCAAAATGGCTGCTGATGAGGACCGGAGATTCGATTCCAAATTTTGATGAAGTGGTAAAAAAGCTTGGTGGGGTTGTTTTTGTAAAACCTGCTAATATGGGATCTTCGGTCGGGGTGACCAGAGTCTCAAGCGGAAAGGAATGGATGAATGCAATTGATCAGGCTTTTGTTCATGATGATAAGGTTCTGGTCGAGGAATGTTTAGTTGGGCGTGAGATGGAATGCGCAGTCTTGGGAAATCAAAGTCCGAAGGTGAGTGGAGTAGGAGAGGTGAAGTCCGGTGAAGTTTATTCTTATGACGAGAAGTACTCCGCGTCTTCAACAGCCGAGACTATTATTCCTGCTGATGTTTCTGTTCAGGAGTTGGAAGCATTAAGGTCTACGGCACTCAGGGCCTACAAGGCTTTAGAGTGTAAAGGACTTTCAAGAGTCGATATGTTTTTGGACTCAAATGGAGATGCGATTGTGAATGAGATAAATACAATGCCTGGCTTTACCAGCATCAGCATGTATCCCAAGCTTTGGGAAAATGAAGGAGTAACATATTCTCAACTTATTGATGAGCTGATAGAACTTGCTATCTCAAACCATGGTTGATGTATAGGATAATTTGAGTTATGAATTATTGGCACACAATAAAAGATAGCTACTATGGATATGCACGATATCTCTGGGACTCTATATTGAACCCTGGATGGTCTAACTACTTCTACTGGCTGATTGGTGTCTCGGCATTCTTTTTTCTGTTGGAATTGGTTTCACCATGGCGAAAAGACCAAGCCAGGTTTAGAAAGGACTTTTGGCTGGACTTCTTCTACATGTTTTTCAATTTTTTCCTTTTTTCGCTAATCGTCTTTAATGCGGCTTCTGATGTTGTTGTTCGATTCTTCAACGATTCCATGGCGGCTCTAGGAATCGCAAATCTCCTGGCATTCGAGGTGATGAGTTGGCCTGTCTGGGCCCACCTGCTGGTAGGATTTATTGTCAGGGATTTTGTACAATGGTGGATACACAGACTTCTCCATCGGGTTCCGTTCCTTTGGGAGTTTCACAAAGTCCATCATTCTGTGAAGCAAATGGGTTTTGCAGCTCACTTGCGTTACCATTGGATGGAGAATGTGGTCTATCGAAGCTTGGAGTACATCCCACTAGCGCTGATTGGAATCGGACTGAGAGATTTTTTCATTATTCACATTTTCACCTTGGCGGTCGGACATTTTAATCATTCCAATTTCAAGCTCAGCCTGGGGCCCTTCAAATATATTTTCAATAACCCCCAAATGCACATCTGGCATCATGCAAAGAATCTTCCGAATGATAGGAAGCTTGGAGTAAATTTTGGGCTGACGTTGAGCATTTGGGATTATCTGTTTAGGACAAACTATATCCCATCAGACGGGAGAGACATTGAACTTGGATTTCCAGCTGATGAGCGTTTTCCACAGGACTTCCTAAGGCAGGAAATCTACGGCTTTTCTAAGAAGAAGTGACAGCCACACCCTAGTCAACACTAAGGTTTACAGATTCCTGGCTGAACTCTGAGATTTTTCGCTCATTGTCATGGAACCAAATACAGATAATTGTATCGTAGCTTTCGTAGTTGCCGTGCCAGGCATAGCCATCAACGGTCATTTTAGGACCTCCTGATTTTAACACGACCTGATCGCCTCTTTTAAATTTTCTTTTGATACTCATTGCAATTGTCTTTGTTTCTGAGGACCAAGCTAGATTGCCGCTTAAGCTTAGGGAATGATATTGGTCAGTTAGAAACGTGATTCCCTTCACTACACAGGAATGGTGATTGTTATGGCAACTTTTATTTATTTAAAAATGGAACTGGTCTATGAATTATTACCGCTTATCTAAATAGGTATCTAAGTTCGATTCCTTCTCGTATATTCGCCGCAGATAATCACGATTATCTAATCACTCTAAGCCACACCTGTTCTTACTAGTAGTCTGATCTTAATTTCAAAGCAAACCAGCTATTAGATGAACATATTAAATTCAATTTTTTTAACAGCACTTTTCGTTCCTGCAACTCTCTCCATTGGTTTTGAAACGGATGGCGTGCATGATCGGCACCAGGCCATGTATCTTGTGAACCTGGTCCGTAACATGGATTGGGACGGAGACAAAATAACGATTGGTGTTATTGGGGAATCTCTTGTAACGGATGAGTTGGAAATACTGGCAGAGCGGAATGCTAAGATCTTCATAAGAACTTTAAATCAATTCAGTTCCATCAGGGAATGCAATATTGTTTTTTTACCTGGTGCTAGCAACAGTGATTTTTACCTAGCTCAAAAGGAGATTGCTGATCTGCCGATCCTTTTAGTTGTAGATAAAAAACCACTCGTAGTCAGAGGTGCGGAAATTGGGTTTTATACCGAGGATGATAAGCTTAAGATTGCAATGAATACCAAGGAGATAGAAAAAACAGGGATCAAGATCAGCCAGTCATTGATGGAGAAAGCAGCATTGAATTAGTTCAGGATAACAGTTTCGGATCTTTGAATTCGGCACGTCGCATTCGATAGGCATTGATAGCTGTCTTCCCCAACTTATTTGTGAGTTTGTGGTTTACTAATGCCCCAGCAATAGCACCTATTCCAGGAATCAACTGGAGCAGTTTTGCAAGATCAATGTAGTCTCTATATTCGAGTTGGAACGTTCGCCAGTCGAACTCATTCAAATCATTAGGTAGTTCTTCACTGGTTGCCTGCCAGTTTTCCATTAGCGCATACACCTCGTTTCGCCTTTCCTGACTTGAAAATGTTAGCTGAAAAATGTGCAGGATATAAACCCTTTCCTTGTAGTCTTTGGTATTATGACCGTAACGTGCAGCTATTTCAAACAGCATCTTCATCTTTAGCGTCAACCATAGCGGGAAATCTGCCAGGCTCAGGAGAATGCCGCCGAACCCGGTAGCCGCACCTTCTACCGCAGCAGACGAAGAATAGAAATTGATCCGCTCCTTAACAATGTTCTCTATTTCTTCCAAGGACTCCTTTTCCTCTCGGGACAATGTGGTGAAGCCCGCCCCGAACACGACAGCTCGAGTAATTTCTTTGATCGCCTTGGTAATCACGACGTGTACCTTTTCAGGAATGATCTTGTTTATTCTCTGCTGAACTTTCTTGGTTGTTCTATTCAAAAAAGATGGCTTCCTACGCATGACTTGTTGCCATTGATACAACTCATGCCTTGTCAATTGAGAGTAGGTTGATTCGTGGTGGTCAATCATTGTTATGCAACGAATGTTTTTCTTTTATTATCTACTAAATAAATGCTGATCGATGGAGTAAGTTACATCTCCATACAATTTGATCTTATCAAATCCAGTGATTCTACGCAACCATACATATTTTCTCTGGCTGTACAACAAAAGAAAATATAGACGTCAATATCATTTAGGTTCGGGACTTTTTATTTGGTTATTTCTCTCAATAACGCAACCTTTTGGTATTTATAATACCAATCTTGGATTTGGAGGCCTGCTTTTGTTTATGCTGGTGTTCGCAATCGTCTGGCCTTTGGTCGGCATCCTGATCGATTGGGCGGTAATGAAGAGGGTTCAGGATGCAAAATTGGTGAGAACAAACCTGGCCATTTGGTTTGTCAAAATAGCGATTGTTGCACATGCAATTTATGCCATCAGAGAATACCTATGTCCAGGTTCTTGTATTGATCTCAAGGAGTACGGCGAAATCTGGCTTGCCAGCGGTTTGCTCTTTTTGTTCACCTATGTTCCCTTCACGCTTTACGCCAGATATATGTACTATCATTCAATGCTCGGCCTACCCGATCAAAGTACAGGATTAATTGTTTTGAAAGGACATGGAAGAGAGCAATTGACACTCACCATCAATAACATTATGTACCTACGAGCCGATGACAACTACGTGGACCTATACCTTGTAGGACAAAATTCCAGTGATCATGAAAAGGAAGTACTGCGATCCACTCTCACGGATCTCCAAAGCCAGTTACACGATCATCCTCAATTTCTAAGAATTCACCGTTCCTTTCTCGTAAATACAAAATACGTCCTGAAAGCGAGGAAGAAAGGATCTTTGACAGTTTTGCATGGAAGTTACAGAAAGGATCTGCCGGTTTCGAAAAGCTATCAAGATCAGGTTGATCAGCTTTTCATTCACCCCAAATAGAGCGCAATTCGCCCCATTGCTTTCATTGGCTGCAACGTCAATCTTCGAATTTTCGATCCTTTGGGGAAAAAATCACTATTATGAATTGGCTCCATTTTGCATACATTTTATGCGGACTTTACGTCGTCTGGTTTGGCTTCATTCTATTGAAAAAGAAATTCACCAGGCCTTTACTTTTATTCGGCATTGCTCATGTGCCGTACTTGCTGATCAATCTTGTAGCTCCGTTTCGTGGGATTATGGATCCGAACTACGCCGGGTATTCCTTCGGGTTACTGGATTTGCCGCAAGGTCCATTAGTACCTCTAGTTGTAGGTAGTATTGTTATAGCATGTCTGGCAATTGTCTCCAAGGCCTGGCTTAATCAGATGGAGCGCCTTTGGAAATTCTCGTTCCTGGTGGACCTTGCCTTGACTATTCTCATAGCCGGACCTGTTTTTATTGGCATACTCTTGGATTTAGATGGAGCGTCCATTCAACTTGGAGAATTTCTTACACTCTCCGGATACGTGGTAGCACTAATTATCCTTGGACTTTTTTCAGGACCTACTTTTTATGCATGTTATTACTCTTGGAAAAAGGCGTTTTGGGGTTAGCTGATGCTATTCTGAAGTTCTTACACCTCGAAACGCCATTACCCAGAAGCTTATTTCAAGAATTATGCCTCCGAAAATGAGCGCACCTACTCCTTGCGTGAAACCGATAGAGTAGCAAACTAATGCTCCTAGCAATATGGCAGAAATTGAAAGAATGCGTTTCATTATTCCTTTTTTAGAATGTATTGATACGGATATCCTATAGATAAGGTTGAATTTTTCGAATGCTTTTCGATGCATTGATCTTGAATGAGATGAGTTTCGCCGAAAACTGTAGATTTGGGATTCAACCTTAAACTAAAAATCATGAAACGTTCCGGATCCCTGTCTATAACACTTGTCTGCTCTTTCTTGCTTTTCTCGCAAGAAAAGGGTGAAAAGTGGGATGTTACCAAGCCCATTGAACCCTTTAAGGAAATTACAATCTCGACAGATGAGGGAACCTGGCTGAACCTTGATGTGAGCCCAGACGGTAGTCAGATCGTTTTCGACATGCTGGGGGATATCTATCTATTACCAATCGATGGTGGTCAGGCTAAACTCCTGAGGGAAGGTCACGCCTTTGAAGTTCAACCAAGATTTAGTCCGGACGGAAAATCCATTTCATTTACCAGTGATGCAGGTGGAGGTGACAATATATGGACCATGGATCTTGACGGATCCAATGCAAGACAGGTCACCAAGGAAAACTTTAGACTACTAAACAACGCGATATGGACACCTGATGGTCAGTTTCTTATCGGTCGCAAGCACTTTACTTCAGGTAGATCGTTGGGCGCTGGAGAACTTTGGATGTATCACCGCACAGGGGGATCAGGAGTACAACTGACCAAAAGAAAGAACGATCAGCAAGATTTGGGTGAGCCTAGTGTTAGTCCAGATGGACGCTATGTTTACTACAGCGAGGACATGTACCCGGGCGGTTTTTTCCAGTACAATAAAGACCCCAACAGCCAGATCTACGTGATCAAGCGATATGATAGGGAGAAAGGAAAATCTGAAACAGTTGTGCAGGGACCTGGTGGAGCGGTTCGTCCGCAAATCTCACGAGATGGAAAAAAACTCGCGTTTATTCGTCGAGTACGGACTAAATCTGTTCTTTACGTACGGGATTTGGAATCAGGTATTCAACGTCCTGTATATGATGACCTTTCAAAAGACCAACAAGAGGCCTGGGCGATATTTGGGCTCTATTCGAACTATAATTGGATGCCTGACAATCGAAACGTGATCATTTGGGCGAAGGGAAAAATCAGAAAGGTCAATACGGAAACAGGCGAAAGTAGCATCATCCCATTCTCAGCTGAAGCAAAACACCGAATTACTGACGCTGTTCAATTCAAAGTCGACCCCGACCCGGATTCATTCACTGCCAAGGTTCTACGTGGGGTGAAGCGTTCACCCGATGGAAAGACATTGGTATTCAATGCAGCAGGGTACCTGTATTCGATGGATTTTCAGCGTGGAAATCCAAGACGATTGACTTCCGGAACGGACCTGGAATTTGAGCCTAACTTTTCTCCCGATGGAAAGACGATCGTCTACGTAACCTGGAATGATGAAAAAAAAGGAGCGATAAAATCAATAGGAATAAGAGGTGGTACTTCAAAAACTTTGTCATCCGAAAAGGGAATATATCGACAACCTTCGTATTCTTCTGATGGAACCAAAGTGGTCTACTACAAAGAAGGAGGCAACGGTGCGATGGGCTTTGGATATACGGTCAAACCAGGAATCTATTGGATAAATGCAGCCGGAGGAACTTCTAATTTTGTAACGAACGATGGCCAGTTTCCCTCTTTCAATTTAGCTGGTGATCGTATTTTTTATCAAAAGGGTGGGTTTCTCTTTGGCAGCCTTGATAAGAGCTATAAAAGTGTCAACCTTAAAGGCGAAGATGAAAAGACGCATTTTCACTCCAAGTACGCAAATCAATTCGCACTTAGCCCGGACAACAGGTGGCTGGCTTTTGGTGAGCTATACAATGTCTATGTCATGCCCTTTACCGCACATGGTCAGGTGTTTGAAGTTTCAGCTTCCCAGAAAGCGTTGCCCATGGCCAAGGTATCCGATGATGCCGGTATCAATTTGCAGTGGTCTTCGGATGGGATGCAGCTTCAATGGACACTTGGAAATACACATAGTACAGTAGACTTGAAAAATGCGTTCACCTTCCTGGAAGGTTCACCTGACAGTATCGGTGATATACCCAAAACGATCAACGCTATCAATCTTGAACTAGACACGGACCGTCCAAAAGGCACCGTTGCATTTACAAATGCAAAAATCATCACAATGAATGGAGATGAAATTATTGAAGGTGGTACTGTCCTCGTGGAAGACAATCGTATTAAAGCTGTAGGGGCTGGAATTGATGTTCCTGGAAACGCTCATGTTATTGACGCATCAGGGAAAACAATCATGCCGGGGATTATTGATACTCATGCACACCTGAGAGCTTTTCGCTATGGGTTAAGTCCACAAAAGGAATGGTCTTACTACGCAAATCTTGCTTACGGAATTACTGCTACTCACGATCCCTCCTCGAATTCTGAGATGTCTCTTTCGCAGTCTGAGATGGTTCGATCAGGAGGAATGGTTGGTCCAAGAATCTATACGACCGGCACCATACTATACGGTGCCGATGGAGATTTCAAGGCTGTGATCAACAGTGAAAAAGACGCTGCCTTTGCAATCAAGAGAACGAAGGCTTATGGAGCTTTTAGTATCAAGAGTTACAACCAACCCAGACGAGAGCAGCGTCAACAGGTGATTAAGGCCGCCAAGGACTTGGAGATAATGGTGTATCCTGAGGGTGGGTCCACATTCTTTCATAACCTGACAATGATCCTGGACGGACATACCAGTATAGAACATAATATTCCCGTTGCACCACTCTATAAAGATGTAGTAGACCTTTGGTCGGCAAGTAAGACTGCGAATACTCCTACTTTGGTCGTGAACTATGCAGGCCTGAGTGGTGAGTACTATTGGTACCAGACCTCAAATGTTTGGGAAAATGAACACCTGCTCAAATACACTCCGAGGGGAATTATTGATTCGAGGGCAAGACACCGGACGATGGTTCCCATGGAAGAGTATGAGAATGGGCATATTCTCACTTCCCGGTCACTAAAAAAGTTAGTTGATGAGGATGTAAAAGTGTGTGTGGGCGGTCATGGACAGTTACAGGGACTTGGAGTTCACTGGGAAATGTGGATGTTGGGCCAGGGCGGAATGACAAACCATGAAGTATTACGTGCGGCTACCATACACGGTGCTCAATACATCGGAATGGGAGATGATCTTGGCTCAATTGAGGTGGGCAAGCTTGCAGACCTGATTGTCCTTGAGAAAGACCCACTTGAAGACATCCAAAACTCTCAGTATGTAAACTACACCATGGTCAACGGGCGGCTTTATGATACTTCTACGATGAACGAAATTGGCAATAGGGATTTATCACGTACCAAGTTTTACTGGGAACTTGAGGGATACAACGATAATTTTGAGTGGCACGACGAGACCCGTGGCTTTAGCCATCCAGGCTGCGCCTGCAGACATTAACCCTGCAATTCGTCGATTAGCTATTTATCAAACCAAGTCGACTAATTTTGTGTTAAACTAAAGGAGTAAAAAGGGACAATACACATCATGGGGGAGCTTCTTGATCGGCAATACAAATTCTTCATGGACAACAAGGAAGAACTGCTGGAAAAGTATGAAGGTAGATTTGTTGTGATACATGACGAGGAAGTCGTTGGATCCTTCGAGTCAGATCGTGATGCCTATGTTTATTGTGTCACTCATTTCAAGATGGGAACCTTTTTTACACAGCAGGTTTTGGCTGATTCCTAAAAAGCTTAATTTCTTGCCAATTTTCTGTACACGATCGCCACTCCTGCGGATAACAATGTGATCAATCCAATTGGAAGAAACACCAATACAATTGGCGCTGCTGTAAAAAGCAGCAACAGAAACAAACCTACTTCTTGATAGCGCGCCATTTGTGATTTTCTTGTGAAGATGAACCATTTCAAATGACTTTCAAATGACTTTGATCAATTGGAAAAATGATAAACTTCTGTTCTTATTCCCTTTATCTTTATCCAAAAAGCACACAATCATGAAAGCTACTCCGGTCCTTTTCTTTTACTGTATTCTTTTCTGCTCATACGCACAAAACCAACCTGAACCTGATAAAATACCTACCGAGAAAGGGGACCTTATCGTCCAACCTATTTTACATGGGACCATGGTCCTTACCTGGAACAACATCAACATATATGTTGATCCCTACGGTGGCTCGCAAGCATTTGCTGGTGTGGACGATCCTGATATCATCCTTATAACTGATATCCACGGAGATCATCTAAATATGAAGACCTTAGAGGCGATCAATACTAGCCAGGCTCAATTCTTTGTACCCCAAGCTGTTATGGACAAGCTACCTGACTCTATGCAGGCGAGGGCTACGGTTGTTAACAATGGAGAAGATACAGATTACTCAGAGATTAATATCGCTGCAATTCCAATGTACAATCTTCCCGACGATGAAACATCCCGACATAAAAAAGGCCGAGGTAATGGTTACGTCTTGACATTGGGTGGAAAAAGAGTTTATATCTCGGGAGATACAGAAGATATTCCCGAAATGCGCGCACTTACGAACATTGATGTTGCCTTTGTGTGTATGAATCTTCCGTATACCATGGATATTCAGCAGGCATCAAGTGCGGTTAGCGAGTTCAAGCCTACTATCATTTATCCGTATCACTACAGGGGAAGCGGCAGGTTGAGTGATGTAGAAGGTTTTAAGCTGCTGGTAAATAAGCTAAGCCCGGTTGTAGAGGTCCGACTAAAGGAATGGTATCCTGGAAATTGAGTTCCCTTGACTGCTACAATTTATACTCATATAAGACAATTGATTCTTCCTCCTCAATACCACCTGCTGCCTTGTAGGCTTTTCTAGCGGCAATGTTTGACTGCTCTGTCGCCACCCAGGCTTCCACACATCCCAAACTCTTTGCCAACTCGCAGAGGTGTTCGATCAATTGCCTACCAATACCCTGACTTTGAAATTCATCCATAACACCTACTTCATTGATAAATAATGCCGGATCCTTGTCCGGATGTACATAATGAAAGCCAGAGGCCATTCCAACAACTTTCTGATCTTTGTAAGCGAGAAGTAAATGATGCCGTTGATCCCTCAGGAATTCAAGAGCTCTTTCCTGTTTGACTTGATTATCAAACAGGTCATCGCCGGCTTCAATAAGGGCTGAGAGATCATCGTTGGTGGCTGACTTGTAGGTGATATCATTCATAGTGTAAATCTCAGCATTTTGTCAAAAACCCCTCGTCAAGGCAGATTACCTTTCGTCATTCGTAGCTTTCGCTTTCTTTTCCTTTAGACTAATTTTTTGAAACATCACGAAAACACACCGATATGGATAAGCTGAAAATGTTAGTGAAAACGGAAAATGACTGGCCATCATTCATTGCACGTATTTTTCTTGGTCTTGTCATTTTTCCTCACGGTGCGCAGAAGATCCTAGGAATCTGGGGAGGGCACGGCCTGCAAGCGATGATGGACTCGTTTCAAGCCTGGTTTGGCATTCATCCAATTGTGTCCGCGCTTGTTGCATTCGCAGAATTTTTCGGATCGCTGGGTTTGATACTTGGTCTTTTTGGACGATTCATGGCAGGGTCTATCATACTTGTGATGTTGGGAGCAATCTACTATGTAGTGAACGACTTTTTCTTCATGAACTGGTATTCACAGCAAAGAGGAGAAGGTTTCGAGTTTCACTTGCTGGCTATAGGTTTAGGGTTGATCGTGTTTATCAATGGAAGTGGCAGATACTCCGTTGACAGTCTGCTTCAAAAGAAAATGAGCTAGCACTGCACTGCTGTATCGACTCATTTTTCCATAGGATTTCACTATCTTAATAGTGCCATATCCTTAGTCGCCAATGCGTTACTTCACTATAGCCCTCTTGATGTATGCATATTGCTCGTATTCGCAACTTGACAAGGTATTCTTTCGGCAGTACGGGGTTAAGGAAGGACTTTCAAGCAATGCAACTACATGGTTTCTTAAGGATTCGTATGGCTTTGTATGGATTGGCACAGCATCTGGTCTGAATCGCTTCGATGGCTATCAATTCAAAACCTGGCTTCATGACCCACTGGACTCAACGAGCCTCAGCAATAATCGGATTTTTCGGCTATTCGAGGATTCGAAAAAAAGACTATGGGTTGGTACCGCAGATGGCCTAGATCTCTTCGACAGGAGAACTGAAACATTCAGGCGCTTCAATGCAAATATGGAGGACTCCCTGGCCTTAAGGCAAGGGACTATATTAGGTATTGATGAAGATCAAAACGGCAATTTGTGGATTGCGACGTTTGGTGGTGGACTTAATAAACTAGATCCGACAACAGAGATATTTACTTCCTATCTATACAGCGATGAGGACTCGACCAGCTTAAGGCAAAACTATGTTCTATCCATATATGTCGATAGCGACAACATCATTTGGTGTGGACTAGCTGGGTGGGGACTAAATCGGTTTGATCCATCAACAGGGAAGTTCCAGCACTTCGTATATGATATCGGGTTCACAGAGTACAATGTGGATAACAACGCAATCCAAACCATTTACGAGGACAGACATGGAAATTTGTGGATTGGGAGTGAAGGCGGACTTAATTTATTTAACAAGGAAAAAAGTGTTTATACTGATCATTTCACTCATAATCCAGACGATCCAACAAGTCTTCCAAGCAATTTTATTTCTCGTATACATGAGAGGGAAGACGGTAGTTTTTTGATTGCTACTCAAAATGGCCTTGCCCATTTTGATCCGACCGCTGGGGAGTCACGAAACTTTTACGCCAGCCCAGGACGCCCTGGAGCCATCCAGGACAATAATGCTTACGACTTTCTTTTCGAGAAAGATGGTACCGTCTGGTTAACAACCCGATTGAATGGGTTTAGCAAAGGCAATCTTTATAGCAGGCCTTTTACTATTGAAAAACATCCAAATTCCAAATTAATAGACCTAAGTACCGCCGATGTCAAGAACATAGCCATTGATGATCAAAAACGACTTCTTGTCTCCACCCGAAACGGTCTGGCTATTATCAGCCAGGATTCCGACAATATCATAGAACTAACCTCAAATCCTGGTAGCAGAGTGGTGCTAAGTGGACAATCAGTGCTCTGTACTTTTCAAGACAGCAAAGGAACATACTGGATAGGGACTGAGCGAAATGGGCTAGATCGCCTCGATTTGAGAAAAAGATCAGTCATAAACTACCAACATGACCCAAATCGGGACGGAACTTTAGGTTTTGTCAATCCAGCTTCTATCGTTGAAAACACTTTGGGCGATATGTGGGTGGGGATTCGAGGAGGTGGCGTAAGCCGTATGGACAAAGAAACCGGAACGTTTAAAACGTATCTGCCAGTAGATGGGGATGAGACCAGCATTCCGGATCATCGGGTTACCTCAATGTTGATTGATTCGAAAAGTAATTTCTGGGTAGGCACATTGTCTGGGTTGACCAGGTTTGATCCAGAAAATGAAACTTTCTCCCGATTTCAGGTTAGTGAACTCAATCAACCTGGAGTGTCCAATCTGGAGATACAATTTATTTTCGAAGACTCTCGGGAAAATTTATGGGTGGGGACCAGGGGTGGTTTGGATTTGATAAGCTATGATGGAATCAAATTGAAAAACTATACGACAAAGAATGGGTTGGCAAGTGATCAGATTCTGAGTATGTTGGAAGAGGGAGATGGAATCTATTGGCTTGGAACAGATCGAGGCCTATCTCGGTTCGAGTATATCACTGGTGAATTTAGGAATTTTGACAGTTCTAATGGCCTCCCAGACAAGTCTTTTTCTGCAAATTCCTCTTTCAAGAACAATGATGGGAAATTGTATTTCGGAAATCGAGCAGGACTAGTGTCTTTCCATCCGGAAGAGGTTGGCTTCAATGATGCTATCCCACCTATTGTGGTAACAAATTTCAGTGTGATCAATGAGTTGGAGGATGCGACCAGCAATTTTCGCTCAGTAGTGGTAGATAAAGAGATCACGCTCACTCACCAACAGAATGTTTTTTCGATCGAGTTTGCAGCCCTTAGCTATGTGAATCCTGAGAAAAATCAGTACGCCTACATGTTGGAAGGATTTGATAAGAACTGGGTTCAAAGCGGTGGAAGGAGATCGACCTTTTACACAAACTTGGATGCAGGGGATTATGTGTTCAGAATTAAAGGGACTAACAATGATGGCGTATGGAATGAAAAAGGAGCCTCGTTAAAAATAACTGTCTTACCACCTTGGTGGAAGACGTGGTGGGCCTACTCCATCTATCTGATCTTCCTTGTTAGCTTGATCTGGTACCTAAGGAGGAACCTGGTCCGTCAGGAACGGTTAAATGCGTCATTAAATCTAGAAAAGATGGAAGTGGAGAAGATGAAAGAACTTGATGCGTTGAAGACGCAGTTTTTCACGAATGTTTCACACGACCTAAGAACACCGCTCACGCTAATATTAGGACCTCTCAGAGACCTCATTACAAGAAATGGAAAATCCGGTGATTCAGAAATGCTCAAGATGATGCATCGAAATGGGCAAACACTTTTGACACTTATCAATCAGTTGTTGGATGTTGCCAAGTTGCGTGGTGGAAAACTCAAGCTGTCGGCTTCTGAAGGCGATCTTCTTAAGTTGTGCAAACAGGTATTCTATTCGTTCGAATCTGCAGCCGAGCAAAAGGAAGTGGCCTGGGAGATGGAGTCGGACGACAAGCTGAAAAAGGTTTATTTCGACTGGGATAAAATGGAGAAAACCCTAATGAACCTTTTGTCAAATGCGTTGAAGTTTACGAAACCTGGGGGACGGGTCCGCCTTCAACTACAGGAGGAGAGCAACCAGGCCTCCATTACAATTTCAGATACAGGGGTAGGCATTCCAGAGGAAGAGCTTCCCAGAATCTTTGATCGATTTTTTCAGGGAAAGGAAAATGAAGGCCTGGAATATCCAGGTACCGGAATTGGGCTGGCACTGGTAAAAGACTTTGTTGAGTTGCACTCTGGTTCTATATCAGTAGATAGTACAATCGCTGTGGGCACGACCTTCAAATTGAGTTTTCCGCTAGGATCAGAACACTTCACTGAAGATGAGATTTTGAAGGAACCAATTGAAGTTGTAGCGCAGGTGGATGACAAACTGATCAAAGAAAGTTTTGAACCATCGGAGCCTCAGGAGGAAACAGATCTTCCTGTCATACTTCTTGTGGAAGACAACCTCGATATGCGAACCTATCTTCGAAGTAGCCTGCAAGACGAGTATTCTCTCATCGAGACAGACAATGGAAAGCAAGGGTTAGAGTTGGCAAATGACCATGTTCCGGATATGATCATAAGTGACGTCATGATGCCAAGAATGGATGGTTTGGAATTTTGTAGGCGAGTCAAGACGGATGAAAAAACAAGCCACATACCGGTAATTCTGCTAACTGCCAGGGCAACTCAAGAAAGTAGGATTGAAGGACTGGAGACCGGGGCTGATGCCTACCTTACTAAGCCATTTGATTCCAAAGAACTTACAGTGAGAATTGAAAAGACCATCGAGCAAAGACAAAAACTAAGGGAGAAATTCAGTAGGCAGGTTACGATTGGTCCTGCGGAGGTGTCGGTCACTAGCATGGACGAACAGTTCCTGACAAATGCTATTCGGATCGTGGAGGAACACATGTCTGATGCTGAATTTGACGTGGAGAATTTCGGTGCTGAGATTGGCTTGAGCAGAGTGCAGCTATACAGGAAATTGAAGGCGCTAACTAATCTGTCGGTAACAGAGTTTGTCAGGAACATACGATTAAAACGCGCCGCACAACTGATCGATCAAAACAGCGGTACGATAGCAGAAATCACGTATAAAGTTGGCTTTACTGATGCATCCTATTTTGCTAAGAGATTCAAAGAAACCTTCGGTTTGACTCCCACAGAATACCAGGAAAGAGCACAAGAAAATCAGTAGGCGTAACATAGCTTTCCCTTTTTGAAACATTCGTCGCACACTTCTTTGGCATAGCTATTGATATTTACTAGGGTGAATTAAAGTTAGATATTATGAGTGCCGAGAATTTTTCAATATCACTCAAACTAGGTTTGAGTATGCTAACATTATTGTGTTTGGTTAGCTGTAACAACGACGATAGTGTTGATAATAATGATACAGACGCTCCGGTTATTTCTATCAATATCAATAACGGAGATACGGGCATACCAAGAGATATTACGATCGTTATTTCAGCTAGTGAATCTCTTCATCATGCCAATGGAGTTGCAATTGCCAACGACGCTTTGGAATCTTTGATTCTTTTTGAAGATGCAGACGCAGAAAGTGTTCCTTATGAGGCTTCCATCGATGTAACAGGAGAGCGAATTACCATAGATCCGGTCGATTTACTTAATCCGGCAGAGAGATACTCTCTAAGCTTTGAAACGGTTCACGATGTGCATGGAAACGCCACTTCAGCAGTGACTATTTCCTTTACAATAGAATCGTATGACTTCAATGTGATAACCGGCAAGTGGACCGTCCTCACAGAAGAATTCAGTTCCTTTGATGAAAGTGGAATGTTGCTAAATGAACATTCTAATGTTGAGTTTTTGACAAATAGGTATACCGTCGAATTTGAAGGGACAGACAATGCTGGAGCCTTCAGGCAAATGGAATTTGAAAAGGTTGAGTGGATAACCGGAGACTATCAGACCAACCCTTCTGATACGACTGTTTCCATAGATGTTAACAATGGAAGGGGAAATCGACCAGAGATCATGCAAATTGAGATCGTCTCAGCAAATGATCAGGTGGCAGAATTGGTGATCACCGAGGACGTAACGATTGATACTGAGGTAATTACTGAGGTTCGAAGGTTGGAACTTAGAAAAAACGGTCCGGAAATTCCAGTTATTGATCTTGACGCTTTTGAGGGTGAGTGGAGCGTGACAAGTCTTTTTGAAGAAGAATTTGTGGAGAGCAGCCTTAATCCCGGAGAATTCCTTTTCAGAGCTGACTATACGTTGATGACTTTACCAAACGATCGATTCACTTTGACTTTTAGCGAAGGACCAAATCTCTGGTTTATAGACACCTATTATACCAATACCTGGGAAGTGTCAAGTTTCAATCTCTTCGATGATAGCAACATTTTCTACAACTACGGTAATACTGGTGAAAAACTAATTCACCTGTCTTCGATGGCCAGTGATGATGATCTTGGATTTGTCATATTTTCCTACGACCTTGACGACGATGGGAGGAACTTGATGTACCGCCGGGAATATCATCTGGAAAGAAATGAGGGGACAGGATTAGAGATTACTGTGGATGACATGGTTGGTTCATGGTTGGTAGTAGAATTTAGAGAGTGGGAAAATGGGGTCGACGTAACTGATCCGGATGACGAGGATTCTCCACTAGGATCAACAACCATATTCAACAGTGATATGACGGCTCAATCTATTGATGGAACAAGAGTCACTGACCTCATCTACCGATTGGTTGATGGAAATTCATTGGCAATCGAAGTACAAGATGAGGTGGTTCAGAATCAACTTTTCCATATTAAGGATCAAGTCGTAGGGCCGCCTGAAAGATTGACACTTGCAGCAGGGTTTGTTCGAGAACACGAAGATTGTGTCGTTGATTGCGAGAGAATACTCTTTGAATTTGAACTTGTGGTAGAACGACAATAACCCTTCATAAAATGACTGTGAATTTAGCTGTGACCTGACTCCTTGTGAGTTTGAGCTGGTATTTGAGAAACGGAATTAACTGTGGCATCATTCTGTTGATCAATCACCCGTTATGAGCAGCACCTTTCGAAGGTGCTGCTTTTTTTGTTCTTACATGAATCTAAATTTTAATTTCATAGTTTGTAATTCTGAGATCCCTTTTTTGCTAATTGGGACAACATGAGATATTTGCGACTTGATATGAGGTATTCAAAACTTTTTATTCTTGTATTTATTCACTTAAGGCTATCGGCACAGTCGCCAGAGGAAATCGTTCAAAAAGTAGGTTCTAACTTTGTGAAATGGAGCAAGTTTGAGCTGACTGAAAGGCCTTTGGATCATATTCAACAAGGCATACTTGTCATGTATCCGACCCGAATGGATGCTTTGGATGTAGAGACGATCATCACTGTAAACGAGCTTGGTCCCCGATATGTCAATATTTCGGCGAGCCCGGCAAGAATGAAGGTTTTGATAAACAGCGAGCTTGTTTTTGATGGCCGCTCTAAAAAAGGAACTCCTAAGATGCTTGATCAGGGTGTTTACGAGTCGGAGTTCAGAGCGGCTCTTCCGCCATTTCCGGGTGACTATCAAATTCAGATCGAATACTATCCGGAAGGTGCTGCTACAACCATATTTCTTTGGCTGACGGATGAATTGGGAAATATCCAACACGACAGAGAGTTTAGAACCGACTGGGATTTCATTGACACATTCCTCTATCGTTTCAAGTCCCGCACTAGCAACGATGAGCTTGACTGGCAATTCCCAGTAGAGCCACCAAGTGCATTACAATTTGAATCAGAGTTGAATGATTGGAAGTATTCGACGGGAATGATGCTTGACGCCATGTGGCAGGCCTCCAACCACTTCTCGTCAATTGACTTCAGTGGGTTCGTAAGACAACATACGGATTTTTTTGTAGAGAATCTCAACAAGGTCAGTGAGGAAAAGCAGAGCAAAGGTGCAATTCAAAGCCCTTTTCATCGATACTTCCGATATCAACAACTAGATGATTTCGGACCGCAGACAGTCCCTTTTCTAAATCTCTTCGAACTTGAGACCAGCAAACCGTTTGTCTCCAAAGGGCTAAGCAAACTGTTGTACAAGTCAATTCGACTCGTCGATGGCGCTTATGCACGCGTCGTGCCGGATTCACTTTCTTTATGGTCCGAAGACCTGTATATGAGTACAATGCTGCTGTCGCGGGCCTATCAAAACACGCAAAGCCCTAAGTATTTGCAGGAGGCAATCAAACAAACCATTCTATATAACAGGCATTTGAAGGATCGTAAATCCAGGATATATGCACATGGCTTTTTTGCAGAAAATGTTGAACAAAGTCCAGCAAAGTGGGCGCGAGCGAATGGACTGGTACTTTTGGCAAACATGGAGCTGCTCAAAGCGATGCCAGTATCTCATCCTGAACGAGAATCTATACTCAGAATTTATCGCTCTCATGCCGCAAGTTTACGCGACCTGCAATCCTTGGATGGCCGATGGCATCAGGTGCTCAACAATGATACTACCTACTTAGAAACTTCTGCAAGTGCCATGTTTATAGCAGCCTTTGCCGAAGGACTGAAAAACGACTGGTTGTTTAACAAAGCAGAGTTCAGACAATCAACCTTGAAAGGGTGGGTGGCTTTGACGGAACAAGTTGACGACGAAGGAAACGTGAGTGGAATATCACCGGAAACAGCCATACTCTATTCTGATGAAGAATACGAAAATTTGAGACCTATCGAAAATGACCCGGTCGGACTTGCAGCTGTTATATATGCTGCCATTGCGATTGATCGACTTGGTATGAGTAAGTAACTTTCCTGATTCGATTTCTGCCAAACAATCACATTCGGTTCTATCGCTTGCAACCGGCCCATTGTAACCTATTCGAGGAATATTGAGGCAGAAGTGAGCACCGCCCGCTTTAGCTTTGATGCGTTTTACTATCACATTGTAAATGCAGCTTGCCCATAATAATAGGTCTATACGATGTCAACTTATAGTTAGCCTGTTGTTAATGGTAACTTCAACCTTGGGATTCGCCCAGGAAAATTCCTCCGTGGATTTTCTCTCGGGCGATTCCAAAGTTTTCCTCGACCTTAAAAATGCCTCTAATGATTTTTTCGAAGCAGTGCAAGAAAGAGATTCACTACAAATGACAAATGCACTTGCTGCTGAGTTTACTCTCATGAGCTCGGAGTCCAACGGAGAAATGATCGGACGAGAAGATTACGTGAGAGGATGTATGCTTCCTGCGATTCTGACCGTCCACTCATTCAGGGTATATGACTTCAGGATGAGGAAATATGAAGATATGGCCATTGTTCAGTCAAGAATTGATTGGAAAAGTCAGTACCGGGGTCAGCCCTGGAATGCTGACTTTCTAAACACCGATATTTTCGTCTTTCGTCATGGCCGGTGGCAGATAGTGCATAGACACACCAGCTATCCCGCAAGCTTCTTGAGCCAGGCTGCGACAATGAGAAAAAGGTAGTGTCATGAGATCATAGCGGATAGAGTCTACGCCAAGTCTTGAGTTCACGATAGCAAATTAGATTCATGAAAACCCCGTTTGGGAAAAAACCAGGGGTATGCTATTTTGTGGTCTAAACGCTATGTTCAAAACATGAACATTCTTAAAGATCTACCTGAACTGATCGACTCTGATATTATTTCGGAAGAAACGGCGGCTCGAATCCGAGCATATTATCAGCAGAAAGAGGGCAGGCCCTCGAGCAAACTTTTTATTGTATTTGGAATACTCGGATCTATCCTGGTTGGATTAGGAATTATCCTCATCATTGCTCACAACTGGGATAATCTATCAAGGTTGACAAAGACGATCTTTGCTTTCCTTCCACTTGTTGTTGGACAAATTTTCTGTGGCTATGTGTTGATGCGTAAGAGAGATAATATATCGTGGCGGGAAAGCACGGCCGTCTTTCTATTTTTCGCAGTCGGAGCGAGCATATCCCTAGTAAGCCAGATTTATAACATACCCGGGAATGTGAGTTCCTTCTTACTTACTTGGTCACTTTTGTGTTTGCCACTGGTCTACTTGTTAGAATCTTCTCTTGTCTCCTTGCTCTACCTGGTGGGAATAACCTATTATGCTGTAGAGACGAATTATTGGTCAAATGACGAATCTCATATATTCTGGCTGTTACTGTTGCTCATCTTTCCACATTGCCACAATCTCTACAAAAGGAATCCAGAAAGTAATTTCATGAGTTTTCACCACTGGCTTGTTCCTACGTCGGTCGTTATTGTCTTAGGAACGGTAGCTGGCCGCGTACCTGAACTTATGCTAGTGGCTTACTTCAGTCTGTTTGGGTTGCTCTACTTGGTTGGGAATTTGCCTTTTTTTTCAGGCCTAAAACTGAGAAGCAATGGCTACCGGGTGATAGGCTCACTTGGAACAGTTGTTCTTCTACTAGCACTAAGTTTTGATGGATTTTGGAAAAACTTGATTGACAAGGAAATGTCCACCTGGATGTTGCTTTCCCGGGAATTCTTAACATCAGCGCTGCTGACACTTTTAGCGTCAACGCTACTGTACAAGCAACAGAAAGGTATGCAGCTAAGCGAGATCAAGCCAGCCTCAACAATCTTCTTGCTATTTGCGCTGACTTTTGTTGTGGGGATGTATTCCCCTATAGCAATAGTGCTCATCAACATCTATATCTTGGCTTTGGGTATTTTGATTGTTAGGGAAGGAGCCAGGATGGATCATTTAGGAGTTTTGAATTATGGGCTGCTTGTAATAACAGCCTTGGTTATCTGCCGTTTTTTTGATACCAACCTCAGTTTCATATTAAGAGGTATTCTGTTCGTTGCTGTCGGAGTGGGGTTTTTTATGACAAACTATTGGATGCTGAAAAAGAGAAAAACGGATGAGTAGAAAGAAATTGATATTGCCAACTTTCGTTCTAGTCGTGGTGGTGCAGCTTTCGGTGCCTGCAAAAATGATCCTAGATCGTGAAAATATTATCAAAGAGGGTAGCGTGCACCTCTTTAGAACAGCTCCAGTAGACCCCTATGATCCTTTTAGGGGAAAGTATATAATACTAAGTTTCGCTGACAACATGGTGGGGGTTGAGGACGAATCGGAATGGAGTTGGGGAGAATCAGCATATTTGCAGATTGCTCCGGACAGCAGTGGATTCACCACACCTCAACGTGTCAGTAAGTACCCACCGGATACAGGTGATTATTTAGAAGTCATGGTAAGTTACGTCACCTCAAATGGTACAAATCGGCTTACTATTAACTATCCCTTTGATCGGTTTTACATGGAGGAATCTAAGGCTCCTCGAGCAGAGCGGAGCTATTTTGAATCTCTTCGAGATTCCACCCAAAGAACGTATGCAGTGGTTAGTGTTAAAAACGGGGAATTTGTCTTGCTGGATGTCATGATCGATGGTATTTCAATTACTGAGATAGCTGAAAGAGAAATAACCGAGGACAGCAACTAAATCTGCCAATCTACCAATCCACTAATCACCAATCACCAATCACCAATCACCAATCCACTAATCACAATCCACTAATCCACTAATCCACTAATCACTAATCCACTAATCACTAATTAACTAATCACCAATTCACCAATTCACTACTTAAATTATTACTAATTGACTAACCCACTAATCCACCAGTTCAAATCAACTTACTTAAACCCAATATCACTCTTTTTCTGCTTAAGGATCTGATCCACAGAAAAGCGATCCCAATGATCCGGTAGAAGGAGTAGAGCTAGCAATAAAATGGCTCGATATATCACATGAGACAAGTCCCATATAGGCTCAATCAAACCATGACCAAAGGTCACAATTAACAGGACAGAGGCAAATGTATAAAGTACGTAGTTTCTGAATAGGCCAAGGCACAAAAGTAGGCCACCGAAAAATTCAACATAGGAGGTATAGTAAGCGGTAGCCTTCAATAGGAATTCCGGAAGCAATTCTTTGTAGGTGCCATAGAAATAGTTCTGATACACATTCTCCACGCCAAATTTGAAAACCTTCCCAACCCCTTGCATCAAAAAGATGAGCCCAAGGAGTAGCCTCATCGTAAAAACAGCTATTTGTTGATTTAGATTCATGATATAATTTTAGGTCCTAAAGAAAGAAAAGCTGGACAATTCCATCCAGCTTTTTGTAAAATATGCAGTTTAGGTTGCAAGTCATAAGCTTTAGGCTTCATCTGATCTCAGATTTCTTGAAGCTTAAAGCCTTAGTCTTGAAGCTACTCCTTTATCTCCTCATAATCTTTAAAAGGAGAGGTGTCGAGGTTCTCAACAGCCTCCCGGAATTTTGGCCATTCATCTCTAAAGTACCCGTTGACCGATTCAAGCACCTTAGCCAGTTCGTCTTCGAATTTCTTTATCAGTTTGTTTTCCGTATCCCCGGGGGCATGCAGCGCATTGTTCGTGTAACGCCGTGCACCGAAGTAGTGGTTATTGATGCTAAGGCTTTGCTGACGGGTAATGCCCTGACGATCGTCTTGTTCACCCACAAACACATCCAACATGGTGTTTAAGGTATCAACTGCCTCTTTACAAAGCTTAATCTGTTCTTCAAACCCTTCTTTGTCTTTCTCCTTCAGCTCTTTCTGAATTCGCTCTGCCACCTTTATACTCTCCTTCAGTCGTTGAACTGCCTGGTAACCCAAATCGGCTTTGGTTTCCAATCCTTTCAGAGCATTATAGCGAGCCTGAATGGCAGCATTAGACAACTCGATCCTTGGATCGTATTTTACTTCAATATTTGTCGAGTCTTTTTGATCACCAAAAGTGAAACGTAGTTTGTAAGTTCCTGGAACAACTGTCGTACCTCGCGGCTCATTATTGCCCCGACGTTTCCCACGAATCATTCTGTTAACCCCCTTTTCTCCAAGAAACCATGAAGTTCTGTGCATACCGTTTTCTTTTGGCGCCTTCCACTTCAACGTTCGGATAACATCGTCTCCCCTGAGGACTTCCATCTTGACTGAATCATACTTAACCTTCTTCTCTTCCTTTTTTTCCTGCGGAGAAGGTTCCTCTTTGGCTCCTTTCTTTTTCTTTTTACCTTTCGCTGGTTCTTCCTTCTGCTCTTTTTTCTTCTCTGGCTTATTAATAGAGTAGGTGATCATCGCCCCACCTGACCTGTTTTCAGCGTTGAACAGTGCATCACCGCCAAATCGTGATCCTTTAGGCTGCTGTGTCGCTGTGACATAAGCTGTGGGGGGATCATAGACCTTTAACTTGCTGTCTATGGTGTTTCTGCCATTTTTGGCAAGCTCTCGTAGGGGTCGTATATCATCCAGTACCCAAATCGCCCGACCAAAGGTTCCAATCACTAGATCATGCTCACGTGGATGGATCACTAAGTCATACGCATTTGTAGTTGGGAACTCTTTTCCCCACTTAGTCCAATTAGCGCCGGCATCAATGCTGACATACAAGCCATCATCCGTTCCAAGGAATAATAATCTTGCTTCTTCGGGATCTTCTACAATGGAAAGCGCATAGCTAATTGCATCATTCTCATCTACAATTCGCTCCCAACTCTGCCCATAGTCTCTGGTACGATAGGCGTAAGGAGTGTAGTTGAATCTTCTGTAATCATTCGCTACCAAAAGTGCCTCTCCTGCATTTTTGTTGGAGGCCTTGATCTGTGCGATCCAACTTCCTCTTGGAAGGCCAGGTATGTTGCCAACGACATTCGTCCAGCTGGCACCTCCATCCCGACTGATTTGGACATTGCCGTCGTCAGTTCCAACCCACAGCAAACCTTCTGTGACGCTTGAAGGCTCGATCACAAGAATGGTCGTATAGTTTTCTGCTCCGGTAGCATCCATGGTCAGACCGCCACTTTCTCCCTGCTTTTGCTTTTCCGGATCATTGGTCGTCAGATCTGGTGAAATGATCTCCCAATTTTGCCCGCCATCGGTACTTTTATGAACAAACTGAGAACCAAAATAAATGGTATTTGAGTTGAAAGGATCTCGCGACATTCCGACATTCCAGTTGAATCTTAACTCGACATCACCGTCGGGATAAGTCGGTCGAATCGTTTCATTATAACCAGTCTCCCGGTCATAGATTGCCGCAAACCCTTGCTGTGAAGTAGAGATTCCAAATCGTGAATTGTTCGGGTCAGGCAGGACATCAAAGCCGTCACCGAAGGAGATCTCCTGCCAGTAGTGATTTCGGATACCCTGTGCCTTCCACACATACGCAGGACCTGCCCATGATCCGTTGTCCTGCATGCCACCGTAAACATTGTATGGGATTTCATTATCTACCGCAATGTGATAAAACTGTCCCACAGGTAGGTTCTCTACAAATTGCCACGTCTCTCCACGATCTCGTGTGATATTCAAACCGCCATCGTTTCCATCCATCATGAAATTTGGATCATTGGGATGAATATACCAGGCATGATGGTCGGGGTGAACCCCATTATCTACGCCATAAGCACCCATTAATTGTTTCCAGGACTTCCCACCATCCTCACTGACATTGACAAAGGTGAAAATGGTATATAGCCGGTTCTCATTGGTGGGATCCACGTAGATTTCATGGTAGTAGAAAGGTCGATTGCCAATTCCTGCTTTGTCGCTGACCTTGCTCCATTTGAAACCACCATCGGTGGATTTATACAAGGCGTTCTTCTTGGCCTCAACCAGGGCATAGATAACATTTGGTCTAGACTGAGAGATAGCAAGTCCAATACGACCAAGATCTCCTTTTGGTAACCCATCTTCGTCCGTGCGCTCCTCCCAGGTTTCACCGCCATCGAAGGTAACATAGATACCTGACCCCGACCCACCTGATTTGAAAAACCAGGGATCTCTCTTGTGCTCCCACATGGCCACAACAAGCTTATTTGGGTTGGTGGGATCCATGACCATTTCTGCGACTCCAGTCCGGATATTGTTAAAAAGAATCTGCTTCCAGGTTCGTCCACCATCAGTCGTTTTATAAACACCTCTTTCCTGGTGCTCACCCCAGGGGGATCCGATGGCACCAACGTAGACTGTGTTGGGATCTGTAGGATCAATGATAACTCTATGTATATGTCGAGTCTTTTCAAGACCCATTTTCTTCCAGGTCTTTCCTCCATCCAAGGTTCTGTAGACACCGTCACCTCCGTTTAATGAATTTCGGGGATTTCCTTCCCCGGTGCCTACCCACACCACTGAGGGATTGGATTGTTGTATTGCTATCGCACCAATAGAGGCGGTGCTTTGATCAGTAAAGATGGGATCCCACTTGATGCCACCGCTGGTAGATTTCCACACTCCACCTGATGCTGAACCTACATACATAACGTCAGGCTCGGCAGTAACTACATCGATAGCTGTAACTCTCCCAGACATACCGGCGGGACCAATTCCGCGTGGCTTAAGATTTTTGAGGGCATCCATGTCGAGCTTTTGAGCAAACGTCATCACGGATACAGAAAGTAATAGTGTCAGTAATTTGAACTTCATACTAATGGGTTTCAGTTGATTAAGTGTCGTAAATTAGAAAGGATAAACGATACGGTTCGTCATTATCTTGATGAATGGTGAAAAACCGTGACGTGGTTTTGTCGTAATTATTTAGGATGCGCTACCTGACGATCAGCCTCTTGCTTTGCATCAACCTTTTTGCTTCGGCGCAGAACGAAGCTTTAGAAGAGAAAGGATACATCCTCAAGAGCATTTACTTTGGAGGTGGGAGTTACTATGTCGATGAAGAACAAGTTCTGGAACTAAATCACCTGGTAGATTCTATTCCCAATATTCGGGATTTCACTATTACGATTCATAGTCACACGGATAACATCGGTGGAGCTGCCTACAACGAATGGTTATCGCAAATGCGAAGTGAATCAGTTATTCAGGAACTACTGCTATCAGAATTTAAAATGAATCAGATTGAAATCAAGGATTTTGGACAATTCAATCCGGTCTTTGACAATAGTACATGGGAGGGAAGGAGGAAAAACCGACGAGTAGATATAATCTTTTGGCCGATTGTCTTTTAGTGGTAAGTTCTAAATGTAATAAGTTTCCACCCCTCTGCTCTATCACCGAACTATTTCACTATTCAACCCAATTAGCTAATTCAATTCCTGGGCGGACTTATCATAATATGAGCCCTATGAGTACCTGGATCCATGATCCACGGACTTCCGGGACCAATTGGTTCCAATGGCATACCGGTCGATTCTGCTGTGGCATATGGAATATAGACCACATACCTTGTATACAGATTCTCTACTTCTCCGGACTCGTCATCAAGATCTCCACGAGCAATGTATAAAATGGTTTTGTCCGGCATAGTAAGGCTCCCGCTCTTCACATCTTCTTCTCTTTGATCAAAGACTTCCTTCGCATTCAATCCTTGTTTCCTCAGCTCGCGCCCACGAGCCATAAATGGCTCTAAATCCTTATGGTAGGCTGCTACACTAAAACCTTCCTTCTTTGGATCGTCCGCTAAACAAATGATCTCATTTTGACCCTCGCGAATGAGTACCACTTCACCGTTTTTATTAAACCCCATAACAGAAGCACCGTCACGCTTGTCTTCGGGAGCAGCGAGTACACCAGTTTTGATTTGAAACTCTTTATTAGGGATTTCCTGACCAGTACAACTGAGGAGGAATGTAAGTAATAGAGAGAGTAATGTGAGATTTTTCATCATCTATGATTGATTTTTTATAAAAATAAATGGTTTCTGTGTAAATGGATTATTTTGCAGCCATGAGTCAGCAGGAGGAAATGGATCGTTCTTTACGGCACATTAAGGCCATCATGTCAATATTTCTTGGCATCACAGTTCTTTACCTAATGCGAGAATTATCTGATCTACTGATTCCACTGTTCTTTGCGCTATTTTTTGCGGTTCTTTTCCAGCCCTTAGTCAACTTGTTCAGAAGATTCCTTTCGATCAACCTGAGCATTGCTCTTACGACATTGTCGACCATGGTCGTGTTCTTCTTTATAGGTTACGGGATCTACAATGTGGTACAGGCGTTCATTCAAAATAGTGAGACCATTTTGGATAGTATTTCAAATGATCTTCGCCCTTTCATTAATTCATATACTTCCTACTTTGGAATCACTTTTCAAGAAGGGGAACTGAGAGATGGCGTGGCGGAGATTCTTCAGTCTGGATCGTTCTGGTCAGCTTCAGGATCTTTTGTAAATGCCATAAGCGGAATGTCCGCTTCCCTGTTAATGACCATTCTTTACTTCGCTGGTTTGCTGGGTGCAATTACCCAGTACGACAATACCATTACGTACATCGTGTCGGGCACGGCGAAAGAGGAAGAGGAAACACTTAAAACCTTCAATCGAATCAAGAACTCTGTCAGTTCCTATATTAAAGTTAAGACGCTAGTCAGCTTGATCACGGGGGTCTGTGTAGGACTGATCTGCTGGTTTTTTGGTATAGATTACGCCTTACTTTGGGGCTTTCTTGCCTTTGTACTAAACTATATTCCCTACTTGGGGTCAATTGTTGCAATCATTCCACCGATCGTTTTGGGAATCATTGAGTTTAACAGTGTACCACAGGTACTCTTCCTCTTTACCTGTCTGGAAGGAATACAACTGATCATGGGAAATGTGATAGAACCAAGATTGATGGGTAGTACATTTTCCTTAAATACCGTCTCTGTACTCTTTGGATTTGTCTTTTGGGCCTGGATGTGGGGCACGGCTGGAATGCTCTTAGCAGTTCCGCTTACCTTCCTTTTTAAAGTTATTATTGAACACGTTTCGGATGCCAAGGTGATGGTTCGACTAATGGAGCGAAAATCGCTCCCCAAAACCTAGTTCACCAGGATCAGAAAGTAGTTCTTTTTCCCTTTCTGGGCAAGTAAGTATTTATCTTGAAGTAGATCAAAAGATGCACTTTGTTCAGAGGAATCCAACTTTGTTTTGTTAATACTTACTCCACCACCCTTGATCATACGTCGAGCTTCTCCTTTGGATGGGAATATGATTCCTCCCGTGGCTTCACTTAACAAGTCAGTCACATTCTCACAAGAAGCCAACTGTTCTTTGCTTATTGAAGCTTGTGGTACACCTTCAAAAACTTGAAGCAGCGTCTTCTCATCGATGGAAGCAAGATCATAGGTCGTAGATTTTCCGAACAGGATGGAGGAGGCCTTGATCGCAACGTCAAGATCCGCTTTAGAGTGAACCCGTTCTGTGATTTCTTCTGCTAAGGTCTTTTGCAAAAGCCGCATGTGCGGAGCTTCTTGATGGCTCTCAATAAGCGCATCAATTTCTTCCTTGCTTTTGAGACTGAAGATCTTGATGTACGTTTCTATATCCTCGTCAGACGCATTCAACCAGTACTGATAAAATTTGTACGGAGATGTTTTTTCGGGATCCAGCCAGACGTTTCCACCTTCGCTCTTACCAAACTTTGAGCCATCTGCTTTCGTGATCAGCGGAGTGGTCATTGCATATGCTTCGCCCGAGTCCTTACGACGAATAAGTTCGGTTCCGGTAACGATGTTTCCCCATTGATCTGAGCCACCAAGCTGGAGTTTGACACCATTGTTTTTCCACAAATAGTAGAAGTCATATCCTTGCACCAGCTGGTATGAGAATTCGGTGAAGGAGAGTCCTGACTCAAGCCGTGATTTGACCGAGTCTTTAGCCATCATATAGTTGACAGTGATGTGCTTGCCAACATCTCGGATAAAATCAAGAAAACCAAAAGACTTGAACCAATCGAAATTGTTAACCACCTCGGCAGCATTCTCTCCGGAAAAATCAAGAAATTTCTCCAACTGCTTCTTCACGCATGATAGATTGTGGTTCAGTGTTTCTTCATCCAACAAGTTTCTTTCCTGCGACTTTCCCGATGGATCTCCAACCATTCCAGTAGCTCCGCCTACCAAGGCCATGGGCTTGTGACCGCAACGTTGCAGATGAACAAGCGTCATGATCTGGACAAGGTTACCAATGTGAAGGGAATCAGCTGTAGGATCAAATCCAATGTATGCGGTGGTCATGCCACTGTTCAACTCCTCCTGGGTTCCCGGCATCACATCATGCACCATGCCACGCCACTTCAATTCTTCTACAAAGTCTTTCATTCGATTGGATTGATAAGGCTGCAAAAATAGAAGGATGAACCAATAAAGATCGTGAACCTGACAATCTTATTTCTTTATTCCTTATATTGAGATCCAACCTTGATCTTATTTACGCATCTGTTGTAGAATTGCCAATCTAACCCCCTATGTACTCACCGATTGCTCCATTTGAAAAGTCCCTTATCAATACAACGGAAGCATACATCCATCATGCCTCTCAGTTCCTGGCCATGATCGGCAAGAATTATCTGGAAGACCAATCGGACGACAGCAATGCCAACCTTGAATTCGACCCTCATCTATCAAGCATACTTGGTAGAAAAGTGATCGGACCTTCAGGATTCGCCGTAAACTTAAATGTCCCAAACTGGCAATTGGAAGTTTCAGTGGATGGGAGTGTGAGGGAAACATTGAAGCTAGCTGGAATTCTAAAAAGTCAGGTTTTTGATTGGCTTCAAAACGAAATTAGATCTTCAGGACTTGACGAGAAAAAATTACGGTACATCGATCACTATGAGGTACCTCAGCATGAAGTTGATCTGGGTCAACCCTTTCAGGACTTGAATATCGATCTCGTGTCAACTTGGCTGAATATGCGAGCAAATGCCAACGTAATCCTAACTGATCTGAATGAAATTGTTGGCATTGACTCCGATATCAGGATCTGGCCACACCATTTTGATACAGGCACCTATTATGAACTGGGAGATAAAAAGGCGATTGGAGCGGGCTGGGCAATTGCCGATACCCTATGTGACAATCCATATTTGTACATCTACGGATGGAATGGGAATGGTGAGACCAGCTACGAAACTGTGCCTGACCTCAACATCGGGAGGTGGATCGTGACAAGTGATTGGCAAGGCGCGGTTGTAGAATCCGTCGAACTGAGTTCCTCTAGCGATCAGTACCAAGAAGTGAAACTATTTATGCAGTCCGTGGTCTCTTTCTTTAAAGACCAGTTAAATAACAACCTATGAGAATTGTCTTTTACAAGTTCCTGATTGTTGCCATTGCTCTTGAAGTGCTGTTTGTTTTTTTCTGGAAACCTGGTTTATGGTCGCTGATCCTAATTGGACCAATTGCCTTGATGGGACTGAATGATGTGATGAATAAAAAGCAGGCGATTAGAAGAAATTTTCCAATCCTTGGAAATCTCCGGTACTTGTTCGAGAAAATTCGTCCGGAGATCATGCAATACTTTGTGGAAACGGACACGGAGGGAAGACCATTAAACAGGATCTACCGGTCCATGGTGTACAGGAGGGCCAAGAAAGTGAATGACACCACCCCGTTTGGAACGCAAGAAATAGTTTATCGCGCAGGATATGAGTGGATGGCACATTCAATGTATGCGATCAACCACAAAGATCTCGATCACAATCAGCGGGTAAGGGTGGGCGGACCTGACTGTAAAAAACCATATGATGCAGCTCTTTTTAACATTTCGGCCATGAGCTATGGCTCGCTTAGTAAAAATGCAGTGCTTGCTCTGAATCGCGGAGCTAAAGAAGGTTGTTTTTACCACAATACAGGGGAAGGCGCCATCAGTCCGTTCCATTTGGAGCATGGAGGTGACTTGGTTTGGCAAATTGGCACCGGATACTTTGGGTGCAGAGATGAGTATGGCCGGTTCAGCGAAGAAAACTTCGCGAAAAAGGCAACGATGGATAACGTGAAAATGATTGAGATCAAAATGTCGCAAGGTGCTAAGCCCGGACACGGAGGCATCTTGCCTGCATCGAAAAATACACCAGAGATTGCAGAGATCCGAGGGGTAAAGCCTCATACGATGGTTTTTTCGCCGCCTGTACATTCTGCCTTTCAGGATGAAGAAGGATTGCTTGAATTTGTCGGTAAGCTCCGTGAGTTGTCAGGTGGGAAACCTATAGGATTCAAGCTCTGCGTCGGTTCAAAACCCGAATTCATCAAAGTTTGTGAAGCTATGTTGAGAACAGGTAAGAAACCCGACTTTATCACCGTTGATGGGGGAGAAGGTGGGACAGGAGCGGCTCCCGTGGAATTTTCAAACTCACTGGGCATGCCTCTTCGCGACGGACTTTCTTTCGTTCACGACACACTCAGAGGCTATGATTTGAGGAAAGACATCAAAATAATCGCTTCTGGAAGAATTATTTCATCATTTCATATAGTGAGGGCTATGGCTTTAGGCGCAGATTTTGTAAATTCAGCAAGAGGTATGATGTTGGCGTTGGGTTGTATTCAAGCACTACAATGCAATTCGAATACCTGCCCAACTGGTGTGGCAACTCAAAACAAAATGCTCATGGGAGGACTAGATCCCAATGATAAATCTGTGCGTGTTGCAAACTTTCAGGAGGAGACCGTAAAGGCCTTCTATGAAATTATTGGTGCCGCTGGACTGAGAACACCTGGAGAAATCACGCGGAGTCACATACATCGAAGAATTAGCTTGTCCGAAGTTCGAACATATGAAGATCTATATCCGACTGTGGAGGAAGGGTCTTTGCTTGATGCTGTTAATGTATGATTGAGGTTGCGGTCGACATATTACTTCTTTTGATGGGAACCTATCTCGTCCTCGGATTCTTGTTCTCTTTCTACTTCATCCTAAAAGGAGCTTCCAAAATGGATGAAGATGTGGAAGGTTCTCCCTGGCATTTCAAACTGATAATCTGGCCTGGTGCTGTTCTTCTATGGGTTGTTTTGTTACGCAAACTGATTCGAAAATGAATAGGGATTTACGGAAGAGGCATGTCAAATATTGGTTGATAGTCGGTCTCATCATTTTACCTATTATCATTCTAGCTTACCTAAACATTCCAAGTTAAATGTCAGTAGGATATACATCCATATTGTGGAATGCTGAGAAAAAGAGATACGACCGTGGAATCTTGATCTTCGTGCTCGTTTATCTTGTTGCCTTTTATGCACTTCACGCGATCCTTCACCCAAACGCTACTTTTGAGACCCTACTGATCCGTGCATTCGGGATTCTTGCTTTTTTCTTTCTCCATGTGATTTTGGTCATCGGCCCCTTAACGAGGCTCAATGCTGCCTTTCTTCCGTTACTTTACAATCGAAGACACCTGGGTGTTTCTATGTTTTTCATTGCTTTGATTCATGGAGCTTTCAGCATTCAGCAATTTCATAATCTCGGGGACATGAATCCGATGCGATCCATATTTCTCTCAAATATGGAATACTTGTCTTTGAACCAGTTTCCATTCCAGACCTTAGGCTTTTTTGCATTGATCATTCTCGGTTTGATGGCGGTGTCAAGTCATGACTTTTGGCTAAAAAACCTGGGCCCGATGGTTTGGAAGTCTCTTCACATGCTGGTTTATGTAGCATATGCTTTGATCATTTTGCATGTGGTTCTCGGAGCTATTCAAAACGAGAAGTCACTCACGTTTTTTGCCATAGTCCTAGGAGGCTTCACGTCTGTCACGCTGCTTCACCTGGTTGCAGGGCGTATGGAGAAGAGGGTAGATGAGGAAAAGCCGATTGTGGACAATGGATTTGTGATGGTTTGCCGACCCAGGGAATTGGAAGAAAACCGAGCTAAAATCATTCGCTGGGGAGAGCGTATCGCTGTTTTCAAGTATGATGGGAAACTGTCTGCTGTCAGCAATGTATGTAAGCATCAAGGTGGCCCGCTCGGTGAGGGCAAAATCGTAGACGGGTGTATCACATGTCCTTGGCACGGCTACCAATATTTACCTGGGAATGGCCAGTCACCACCTCCTTTTAACGAAAAGGTCGCTACCTATGAATTGAAGATACAGGATGGGTATGTATGGGTAAATCCGGAATCCAAAGGTGAAGGAGTTGAGGTTGAGCCACTAAACCTGAAAGACTATGAGTGATTTCTATGTAGGCTGGAGCGGGGCGTCGGATTCGAGCAGAAGGTTCACTTCCAGATTTTACTATTCTTTCCTTGTCCTGATGTTTGTGATACTAAGCCTATTTGTTTGGCTTGAGCGTCCCTTTTCAACAGCTACATTTGCCTATGGCGATCAGGTTGAACTGGAGGGCTACTTGCTTGAGGAACCGGTCATTGCCCTGCGAATTCAAGATGGAGACAATTTTGAGATCCTACCACTTGTAGGATATGGTAAAATGGGTCCCCACGCAGCGTTGGAAAACCTACTAGGTGCTGGCAATTATCATGTAAAGCTCAGAGGAACGCTCATTTCACATAAGGGCAAACGATTCCTGGAACTGACAGATGGTAAGGCGGCTGTGCTTACATCTACAACAAGCAATGAGATGAGCCATGATCCTACCGCAATTGGTGCTATGGAAATAACAGGAGAAATCATGGATCCAAAATGCTTTTTTGGAGTGATGAAACCTGGCTATGGAAAAGTCCATCGCTCATGCGCAATTCGGTGTATCTCTGGTCAGATTCCTCCTGTTCTTGCCATTCGCGAGAACAACGAGTTTGTTGATTTCTATTTCCTGACAAACATGGAAGGAATGATACCTAAAGAAGATCTGCTTCGATACGTTGGAAAAGAGATCACCATCTCAGGTGATGCTTTTAAGATTGACAACTGGAAGTCTGTGCGACTTGAATCACTGGAAATGATATCCGCAATTCCCGAAATAGCCATTTGCGGTCGAACATAGCTCGGCTCACATCATAGGGTAGGGTATGCGTTGTTTTGTTTGGTAAGTCGCTGATTTTCAATTATTTACTTGTTTTACTCATTTCACCAAATAATATTTTGCAACATTGAATTTATTTATATAAATATCTAGTAATCAAATAATTAAATACTCTTACTTGTATTAAAAATTAAAGATTGATAATTTTCTGCTTGATTCAGTAACTTTAAGGTATGCGAGCAATCTGGAAAGGTCACATTCGGTTCTCAATGGTCACCATCCCGATACGGATATACAATGCCATTGATACCGCTCAAAAAGTTCAGTTCAATCTTCTTTCCAAAGAGACCAACAACCCTGTCAAGTACGAAAAGCGGGACAAGGTCACGGGCGATTTATTGAGACAAGAAGACATTGTCAAAGGATACCAGTACGAACCTGGGCAGTATGTAATTGTAGAGCCTGAAGATTTTGAAAAACTAAAACTGAAGAGCACCAAAGTGATCGAAATTGAGGGGTTTGTTGATGCCAGTGAGGTTCATGATTCCCTATTCGATGCACCGTATTTTGCTGGACCCGATGGAGACGTTGCTGGCAAAACCTACGCGCTGCTTAGCCAAGCCCTGAGGGAATCTGGGAAGGTTGGAGTTGGTAAAGTGGTACTAAGGGATAGGGAGAGTGTGGTTCTGCTGACTCCGCATGAGCAGGGGATACTACTTTACAAACTGAGATTTCCTAACGAAGTTCGGAAGATGGGTGATGTTCCCAACCTGAAGGAGGAAGAAGAGGCAGAAGAGGAGCAACTGAAGCTTGCCAACATGCTGATCGAGACCATGTCAAAGAAATTCTCGGACATCACACTGGAGGACAAGTACAACGAAGCTTTGAGAGACATGATTACCAGCAAGATTGAAGGCAATGAGATTGTTAGCTTTGTGGAAGAAGAGCCTGAAGTGGTTGATATCATGACTGCACTCAAGGCAAGTATAGAGCAGGCAAAAGATGATAAGAAGCCAATGAAGAAGGCTACCAAGAAGAGCGAGAAAAAAGAAGAAACATTGAAACGCAAGGCTAGCTAGCATGGGAAAGGTTGTTCAATTTCCAATGAGTCCTCCGGCCAAACTTGGTCATAGAAAGGTACGCAAGCGAAGGAAGCTCAACCTAGAGGATTTTGGACAGTTGAATCTCTTTAATCAGTCTGATGACAACACCAGGGTTGTTTCACTGCCTATGTCGGATTCTTTTTTTGAAGAGGCGCTTCGGTTGGACGAAAAACATAGTCCAGATGCTGAGAAGTACTACCTGCTGGCTATCGAAAACGACGAATCTGTCGAAGACGCCTTTTGCAACCTCGGGATTTTGAAATCAAGTCAGGGTGACCTGACAAAAGCGATCGACTATCTAACCAACTGTTTGAAAAAGAACCCTCGACATTTCGAAGCTCATTATAACCTAGGCAATGTCTACTCGGACCTTGGGAACCTTGAGCTAGCGAAAGTTCATTACGAATTATCAACGGAGATTGAGCCTGAGTATCCCAACAGTTTTTACAACCTGGGGCTGGTATTGATCTCACTGAAAAAATATCAGCAAGCCATTCAGCAGATTAACAAATTTGTTGAATTGGCACCAAGTTCTGAACATCAAATTGCCAACGAATTAATAAAAACTTTAAATGCAATAGCCCGATGACACAAGAAAAAAACCCGGTACTAAACGAGCATTTTGAAAAGCTAAAGGAACTTCTTCCTGAAGTATATGCCAAGCACTTTAAGCAGGAACGTGAAAGTAGAAACCAAAAGCTATTCCGAATGCTTAAGCATTCATTGGGTGTAATTGAGGCTGTCTATCTGCAGAATAGTGATAATTTTTCTATGTCGAAGGCAGAAGAGTATGCCAAGATAATCGATGAGCTGAAGGAGCTTGGATATGCGTACAATGGCCATCATGAGCTGTTGAATATGGCTGCTAATTTCATGATCATGAAGGCAAAGAAGCCAATGGAAAAAGCGATGGGCTCTCTAAAGAAAGAGGATCAGGATCGGCAGGCAATGTAACTTGCACTTTTCGGATTCTAACCATTTTACCAAGATTAGATTGTACAGAAGAGCCACTAAGATCAGCATGTGTCATGCAATTCATTTAGCTCTTTTGCTCTTTGTAAGTATCGGCTGTAATAAGCAAAGCGATTTTTCTAAACTTGTTTCAAATGGAAATAATTTTGATCTGCTTATTGTTAATGGTTCCGTTGTTGATGGAACTGGCCAACCTTCATATCAGGCCGATATACTTATCCGCGAGGATACGATAGCTTATGTGGGAAAGGTTGATACCTCCCTCATCAATTATCAAACTCTGATCGATGCGACAGGTCAAGTAGTTACTCCTGGATTTATCGATACTCATGCACATGGTGATCCGCTCTTCCATGGCGATATGAGCAACTTCTTATCTATGGGCGTGACGACCATTGTGCTTGGTCAGGACGGATTTCATCCGACAAGAATGATTAATGATCGATTATTTGATCTTACGGATTGGATGGATTCGTTGCAAAAAAGGAGACCCCAATTGAACGTAGCAATGTTAGCTGGTCATTCATCCATTCGCAGAAACGCCGGAGTCGCTTATGACGCTACCCCATCAGAAGATCAGCTTAGCGAAATGGGTGAAATGCTTTCGGAAGCGTTTCGAAGAGGCTGTTATGGCATTAGTACCGGACTAGAGTACGTAGAGGGAATGAACGCAAGAGAACAGGAATTGAAACATCTGGCGAAAATTGTCGGTGAGAATGATGGTATTATGATGAGTCACATGCGTAATGAAGACGATAATCAGATAGAACAGTCCATCGGTGAGTTGCTGGCGTTAGGATCGCACTGTAGAGTTCACGTGTCCCACTTAAAGGTGGTTTACGGAAAAGGTAGCGAGCGAGCAAATGAAATTCTGGCCCAGTTAGAGGCGGCGAGGAAAGAGGGAGTTGATGTTTCTGCTGATATCTACCCATACCTTGCCAGCTACACAACTATCGGAATTCTATTCCCTGGATGGGCGAAGACACAAGATCAATTTGAATTAGCCAAGGTGAACAGGAGGGTAGAGCTTGAGAAATATCTGTTTGATCGAGTCAATCTAAGAAATGGTCCTGAGGCAACATTGCTTGCTAGGAATCAATATGCAGGTAAGACATTAGCGAATGCTGCAAGTGAAGAAGATATTTCTTTTGTAGAACTGCTGATGCGAATGGGACCAAGGGGTGGGAGCGGAGCTTACTTCATTATGGAGGATAGCCTCGTTAGCACTTTAATCAGGGACCCTCTTACGATGATTTGCAGTGACGGGAGCCTTACCATGAGACATCCACGTGGGCATGGAACGTTTGCAAGAATCATTCAACGATACGTAAATGAAAGGAGTCAGCTTTCTATTGAAGAAGCTGTGAGAAAAATGACAGGTCTGGCTGCAGTTACGGTAGGCATTGAAAAAAGAGGAATACTCAAGGCTGGGAACTACGCTGACGTACTAGTCTTTGATCCTGAGGAAGTGAAGGAAAATGCCACGTATCTTCAGCCCTACCAGTTAGCCACTGGATTTAACCACGTTGTCCTGAACGGCGTTGAGGTCCTGGGAAAAGGAACCTTTTTAGAAAACAGCGTAGGCCAGCTCCTACTTAAAAAAAGGAGAAGCAAATCTTGAAGCTATAGTTTTCGGATTTTCCCACTTCCGGACGAATTGCTTATTACCCGATCCGGTCGACCATTGTAGTACACATTCCCACTTCCTGAAATATTTGCAACCACTTCTTCAGTAACGGTTACGTAGCAATTGCCTGATCCATTAATTGAAGCTTCAAAGGTTCTAGATTCCATATCTTCTGCTTTGATTTTGCCTGAGCCACTTATCCTGGCTTCCGTCTTGTCAGATGTACCGTTTAATCTTACATCGCCTGAGCCTGAAATACGGATGTCAGTATTGGTACTGTTAAGATCAAGTTCCAGGTCACCTGACCCGCTAACCGATAGTCTTATTTCATCTGTTTCAATCTGATTCTCGCTTGTGATGGTCCCTGAACCACTTACCGAGAGCCGCTCAACGTCCTTCATGGTGATATATACATCCAAATCTGAATTTCTAATTCCATCTCTCCAATTCCATTTCCCTCTTCTCTTGATCGTAAGCCTATCTCCGCTCAAGTCAAATTCAATTTTGTCAAAGGTTTCATCTGAGCAATCCACTTCCACACTTTCATTGGAACCTTGCTTGAGGTAAACATTCCCGGAGACAGCAAACGAAAGTTCAGAGAAGCTCGAAACATCGATCGTCCTTTTTTGAGCTGTTACACCAAAGGATAGAATTGACAGTAGAATGAAGATCTTAATCGCTTTCATAAATTGGTCCGTTTTAATAAAAGACAACATATGGTATCTAAAGTTGCTTACTGAATATTTTTTTTGATGAAATCAGCAGCCAGGTCAGACAGTTGTTGGATCATTTGACTTTTTGAGATACCTAGCTTTTTTGGAACGTTGAAAGAGTGGTCCGCTCCCTCAATTTCCACAAGTGTTCCTCTATCTAAACCGCTTACCACTTCTTTCATTAGGTCAATGTTGGCCAGTTTGTCGTTTGTTCCTTGAAGAAACAATTGCGGAACTTGCAACCGGTCGAGATGTTCTGCTCTCTCCTTCGAATCCCTGCCAGGAGCGTGCAAGGGAAATCCAAAGTATATGATTCCATTTATACTTTCTATGGCTTCCTCGGCTAGGAGGTGTGAGGCCATTCTTCCACCATAAGACTTTCCCGAAATAAAAATGGGAAGTTCCGGATGATTATGATGAATATGTTCGATAACCAGAGCCCACGTTTCGATGTTCTTCTTTGGTGAACCAGGCGATTTCCGGCCTTGTTCCATGTACGGGAAGTTAAACCGCACAACATGAAATCCACTGTTAGCAAGGGCATTCGAAATACCAACCATAAAAGGGTGATGCATTCCAGCACCGGCTCCATGCGCCAATATAATGACTGCAATTGGCGAGCGAGCCTCGTCCACCTCTAGACTTATTTTTCCAAGAGATTCATTCAACTGAAGTTCCATCTGTTAATGTTAAGGAAATTAGTTCGTTTCAAAGAGATTTTTAACTCCCTTATGCAAAAATCCGGATATTTCTCAATTTGTAGCCAAGCCTACAAAAGCACCTGTTTGAAAAACTAAGCATACTTATCTATAGTATCATATATGTCAAACAACACACACCAAAATTTACGACGCAATTATGAAGAAGATAGCTGGATTTCTATTTGTCTTATCATTTTTAATTTCTAGTGGCTCCCTACATGCGCAGTCCGGCGAGAAATTAGAGTTGTTTTTTAAGCTCAGTGACTATTTCTTGAAAAGGCATGTCTATAAGGGCCTGGTTAATTACCAATATTCCTCAAAGAACTCAGCAGAAATTCAGTTGCTTCATAAGACGATAACGGAAGTTGATCTTAGCAATGCCACAACAAATGAGAGAAAAGCTTTCTATGTGAATGCATATAATATTCTGGTCATTTATCAGATAACCACGTCCTATCCGCTTGCTCGACCTCTTGACAAGGAAGGGTTTTTTGATGGAAGTTATCACTCTGTCGCAGGTGAGCGATTGAACCTGGACGAGCTGGAGTCCAAGAAGATTTTGAAAGCCTTTGACAATGATCCACGCTTTCACTTTGTACTTGCCTGTGGCGCTATCAGTTGCCCAAAACTGTACAATCTCGCTTACAAACCTGAGGATATTGAACAACTGATGGAAGAGCGAACCCAGTTTGCACTTAGTGACAATGACTTTATTTACGTGGATGATCCAAGTAAAACGGTGAGGGTCTCGCAAATATTCAATTGGTACAAATCAGACTTTGATAAAGCAGGGGCCTCCATCCTTGAGTTTATCAACAAGTACAGAATTGAGAAGATTCCGTCCAACTATAAGATCGAGTACTACGAGTATGATTGGACACTCAATGAACGTACATGAATCGTTGTTTAAAAAGTAGATCCGCCCTTCGAAAGCTGTTGGTGCGGGTACGAAAAGGAAATCTTAATTTGGGCTGATTTCAAAAAGAAGGACTGTATTGCCTTAATTTAGAAGCATGAAACTTACTGTCCTAGGTTGTGGAGATGCCTTTGGAAATGGCGGGAGAAACAATTCAGCCTTTTTGTTAAGCCAGTCAGGTGAGCACATCCTGGTCGACTGCGGAGCATCGACGTTAATACGGCTGAAGCATGAATCTGTAGTCCTTGAAGAAATCTCTACCATTCTCATTTCCCATTTTCATGGAGACCATTACGGTGGTATACCTTTTTTCTTAATCAGCAGTCTTTTTGAAAACCCTAGGCAGCGTCCACTCACAATCATTGGACCACCTTCGATTGAAGCGAAGGTAAGCGAGTTACTGGAGGCGCTGTATACTGGCACATTAGAAAAGCTGGGTCAATTGGAAATCACTTTTATTGAATATGGGAAGGAGCCAATCAAATTGGGTGATAAAAAAATTGTTGCCCTTCCTGTAGAACATAGTCCACCATCTCTGCCACATGGAATTCGTCTGGAGTGGAAAGACAAAGTATTTGCTTTTTCGGGTGACACTTCCTGGTCAAACAATCTAGTACCATTGTGTGATCAAGCAGACCTGTTTGTATGTGAATGTAATTTTTTACATGAGCAGGCATTTGGACATCTTTGTTATGATGAATTGGTTGAGAGGAGGGATCAGTTAGCATGTGAAAATATCTGGTTGTCCCACATGGGAAATGAAGTTTTAAGTCAAGATTCCTTAGTTTTTAACAAACTGAGTGACGGAATGAAAATTGAATTCTGAATGAGAACAAGTCCCATTCTCTGGTTCATTCCAGCTCTGATTGTCTTCATAGGGATACTGCTTTTGTCCACCGTGCTGTCCCTTCCGATCCAGGTCCAGGGTATAAGCTTTTCGGACAAATTGTCGCATGTCTTTGCCTATCTTGTTCTTATCGTCACATTGCTGCTTGCATTTCACAAAAACGAACTGCTGAGAACCACAAATTGGATCCTGCTCATCATTTTTTGCTCCTTATATGGAATCTTGCTTGAGTATCTACAGTATTCAGTTTTCCCAAACAGGTACTTTGAATGGCTTGATGCAGTCGCGAATGTCTCTGGAGCCTTGATTGGTAGCCTAACATTTAGACTTTGGAGAGGTGTCAAAAAAAAGAAAGCATAGTTATTACCTGATTCACAAGCCATACAAGATTCTGAGTCAATTTTCCACTGAGAACGATAAACTGGGGCTGGGAACGTTATATGATTTGCCAAAGGATATCTACCCTGTGGGGCGTTTGGATTTAGATAGTGAAGGGTTACTTATACTGACAAATGATAAATCATTAAATAACAAGTTATTAAACCCTCAAAATAATCATTCCAGAACCTATTGGGCCGAGGTGGATGGAGTTCCGAATTCTGAAGCTCTCAAAAGGTTTTCCGAAAGACTTGAAATCAAAGTAAGGGGTAAGAAACATGTTACAAAAAAGGCTTCTGTCAAACTGATTGATCCTAAGCTATTGGATAGGGAACCACCAGTCAATGTCTTGAAGCACCCAGTGCGGTCATGGCTGGAAATTCGTTTGACAGAAGGTAAAAACCGGCAAGTGAGAAAAATGACAGCTTCCATTGGCCACCCAACTCTTCGACTGGTCAGAGTGGCGATTGAAGAATTGAAGGTTTTCCCCTTGAAAAGTGGTGAAATTACTCAGATAAGTAAGAACGTCCTCTACAGGAAATTAAGACTTCTTTAGCCTCCAATCCAGGGAATATTTACCAGATCCGAGTAGGAAGATCACGACGTATCCAACTAGATAGAGCAGAGCAAATTCCTTCCTTCCCCATGGATCTTCCCAATGGACGATGAATGCGGCGACCAACATAACTGCCGCTGGCGGAATAGCTGCAAACCGTGTTTTGTAGCCAATGATCAGCAAGATCGAACATACGAATTCAGCGAAGACAGCAAGAATAAGAGTAGGGAACTCTCCAAAACCCAATGGATCTGCGAACTTCGTCTCACCTGAGATCAACCTTATAAACTTTCCGTATCCATGCGTGAGCATCATGGCACTTATAGATATTCGAAGAACAAGAGATGTTAATGATATTTCCTTTTTCATTTATTGTGCTTTTCTAAGTTTAGCCATTTTTCTAGCCCTTCTATAAACCTTCGGATAGTTGAGCAGGACCTTGACTGTGTCAAATAATCGACCGAAAGCTGATAAGCTTTGCTCTTCATTTCGACTAACAGGTGGGGATTCGAAAAATTTGATCAACTTCTTCAGACTATTGTCTAGAAGAGTTGCATACAAAAAAGCCGACATCGCCCAGATAAAAACTAAATTGAAGATGTAGGTGGGAATTTCCCAATCCCCAATGATTTTATAAGGAGCATAAAAGTGGGCTCGTCCCATATGAGAATAAGGTCTCATTAATATCGGATCTTTCTTCTGGATCAGTTGATCATATCCACGATAGACCATATCCAGGTGAGCAGTGTTCATCAGCAGATCTTCAAGGAATTCATTGTTGTATTTTTTTTCCAATTCAATGAATTTGTCTCTTCCTATCCTTTCTACTAACTCACTATAGATGGAATCTTTGATGGCTGTTGAGAGTACATACTCTCTTGCAAAGTGATTTTTTGCATTTTTAAGGTAGGCGTCAAGTCGGTTTCCCATCGCCCGAGAGTATCTCTCGGCTGTGATGCTAAGAGAGTTGGAGAATGGCCGCAGCCCGTAGACTTCGTTGAGCCTTCTCACTTCTGTTTGAAGTATTCTGAAACTCTGCGGTGAGCTATCCCAAGTAGTTGAATCGTTCAGTAACCTTCTATTGATGCTGATCAGCTCAGGCATCAAAAATGACCTATTAACGGAATTCTTACTTATCTCCTGGTTGATCTCGAAGAAGGGTTTTTCATATTCATTGTACCGAAATTGTGCTACTGCCAACGCTTCGTATGCCCATCTTGAAGCCATCAGGTCACCAACGATCGGGACATTTTTTTGATTACTGATTGAATGATGAAGCTCGTCAAACTTGATCATCGCTCCGCCAAGTAATAGCTGTGGAACAAGGATGAAGGGTATAAGTATGTAAATATTGATTACGGAGTTTAGAGCGGACGAGATATTGAGTCCTACCATATTAGCAAAGCATGAAGTTGAAAACAGAACCAACCAATAGTAGATGGTCATTCCGTGGATTTCAAGAATGGTATTGCCAATCAGCACAAAGCTCAGACTTTGAATTGCGGAGAGCGAGAAGAGATAGACAATTTTTGAATTCAGATAGCTTAAGCGGGAAAGATTCAGAAAGG
This sequence comes from Cyclobacteriaceae bacterium, assembly GCA_028285685.1. Lineage (GTDB taxonomy): Bacteria > Bacteroidota > Bacteroidia > Cytophagales > Cyclobacteriaceae > Ekhidna. Next base: position 102,717 of record JANQOR010000022.1, read on the forward strand.
ATTCTCGTTCGAGGATCTGTCGGTCCTTATAAATTTCTTGAGCGCTGACTGTCAAGCCTGTGAAAAGGGCTACCACTACTGACATGAAAAGATAAACCGGTAGATTAATGTTTTCGGAGAAGGCATATTGCCCTTCTGGAGAATATTTGGAGAAATAGCCAAGAATGAAAGCAAGTAGAGGTGCTTCAAAGAGATTGATTATTACGTACTGACGGTTTGATACCTTGGATAATAGATTTCGTTTGCTAAAAATTTTGAACTGATTCCATATATCCGGAATGTTGAAGTTTGTGGGAGGGAGGATGGTTTCATACCGGAGTCGATTAACTTTAGGAACGATGTTCTCAGTGTACTTGGAATACCAAATATGAGGTTGCACTCTTCTCTTGCGGGTTGTGGAGCCATCGTCATTGATTTCCCGGGCCTCAATAATTTGCAGGATTTGTTCGGGTATCACATTTCCACATCTGGGACACTCACTTTCTGCCGCATTTACCTGCGTACTCATCGTCTTGAAATACACTACAGCATCAACCGGATTTCCATTGTAGATGGGATAGCCACCTTTGTCCAGGATCCACAGCTTGTCAAACAGTTTAAAGATGTCTGACGAAGGCTGGTGAATAATGGCTATAACCAATTTCCCCTTCCTTGCAAGGTCCTTCAATAGCAACATCATGGTCTCAGAGTCCATGGAAGAAAGTCCCGAGGTCGGCTCATCGACAAATAGCACAGATGGTTCTCGCATCAATTCCAGTGCAATGTTCAGTCGCTTCCTTTGGCCCCCGCTGATGGTTTTATTGAGTGGATCTCCCACTTTCAGGTCCTTGATCTCAAGCAAGTCCAGATCATCTAACACCTTGTCCACAGTCCTTTCGAGTAGGTCTTTTGAAAAGTCACTAAAGCAGGTTTGAGCGTTAAAATAGAGGTTTTGATACACGGTTAGTTCCTCAAATAGAAGATCGTCCTGAGGCACGTAACCGATCACACCTTCCATAGAGGCTTTCTCTAGTGGAAAACCATTTATATGTACTCTACCATCTGTCGGAGCAATTTTTCCGTTCAAGAGATTCATGAGCGTCGATTTGCCAGTCCCACTTCCACCCATTATGCCAATCAATCGACCTGAGTCTTCGGAAAAAGTGAAGGGTTTTAACCCATTGTTGCTGTTCTTAAACTTGAATTCCAATTCATCCCCAGCGATCACAACTCTCGAACTGGCTTTCTCCTGGATGAACTGCCTCGTGATCTCAGATTCGTAGATCGAACTGATATTTGGACCCTTTATAATTGCTCCGGGCCTAAGAATGTAAGCTTTTGCAGGTATAATCTTATTGCCCTCAAGATAGAGATTCAATGGTCCATCATATCGGAAAACGTAACTATCGACACTCTTTAGATAAAGAACTGAAATTTTGCCGAAGAGATTTTCTTTAAACAGATGTCTTGGCTCGCTTTGATCGGTTTTCTTTTTCCTTATGATCCAGGCAACGTCTTCGGGCCACTCAGTTTGCTTGTTGTCAATATACAATAAGCTATTTTCGTCCGCTTCCCTAAAATCTGAATGGATGATGAACGATTTTAAATTCTTAACATCCTCTTGGTTTAGGTTAAAATTCAACGCTACCAGCGAGGCGAACTCTTCCTCTTTTTCTGCAACTTTCTCATCGGCGTTGATCAGCTCCATCAGCTGCATGAAGACAATAACCCGTTCCGATTGCAGAAGTTCTTTGTTTAGCTGATTACAGATTTTGGCAATTTGAAGAATGCTGGTGCTATCGATGCTGACCTCTGTATCTTTAGCTGGACTTGCTGTGTTTTTATAGAAATTGAGGTAGTCGTAGAAAAGGTTGATGTATTCTGATGTAAGTGAATCGTTGTTGAAATTTTTCTGCAGGTAGGGCTTGATAACGAGTTCGCCGGAATCGACTACATCCGTATCTTCTTTCGCACTTTCGATAATTGCGAAAAGGTGAACAAGTGCATTTATTATAGATTCCGTCATGCAGCTTTACAAAAAAGCCTCATTCCAGCAGCTCTGGAATGAGGCTCTAAAAATATATTTAATGTTATTATTTAGCTAACAATATGATCTCTCATTGACTTGACGCTGTTGGCAACGTCGGAAAATTGACCATCCGTCATCTCGGTGTCCTCACCAAGCTGATCAAATACTAAATTGATATACCTAAGATCTGGGAGAACTTTAGCGACATTCGTATCATCCTGAAATTTTTCCATCAACTCAACGAGTTTCATGACCTGCGCTTTTTGTCCGGCCAGAACTTTCATTAGCTCCCCTTTATTGTCACTCATCTTGATTAGCTCACAAGTGATGTGAAGTCCTTCGATGACACTTCCGGCAATTACTAAAATGGAAGTCTTTTCCTCGCCATTTTGATTTAGGTAGTTGTAGGTGTCATAGAATGATTCGGTTACAATGAAAATTAGTGAGTCGATGTTTTCAAGATTGCCCTCGATTCGTTCAGCCATTTGATTGTTGAACGCAGATGTGATGTTCAAGTCATCGATCATTTTTCTCAGAACCTCGAGGTAATCGATGGTCTCCTGCGTTTTATCAAAAGTAGCAGCATAGCTCAAATCTGCTCCATACACACCTAGGTTTGCCGCTTTTTGCCAGGTCGTAACGTACTGGTCGGCTTTTGCCGGATCATTAACCACCTCTCCATTGAAGGTGGTATTTGCTTCATTTAGCATTCGAGTAACTTCAAAGGAAGTTGGGATGGGGTAGGTGAATTCTTTTTCAACGAATTCCTCAATCTCTTGCTTCTTCTCAGCATTTGCATCCTCCGAAGATCCTCCGCTACTACAGGAAAAAAGAATGGAAGCGACGATTGCCAGCGATAAGGAATTCAATAAGTGCTTTTTCATAGTTTTTTGTAGTTCTAACAATTCAAATTCAAGGATAACCTAATATTTATTCATCATCAATTTTAGAGACTAGTTTATCATCACTTTTCTGCCTGCTCTCCAGACCCAAGTCTTGCCTGTACCAGGCTCTTTCATGGAGATAGTAAAACACCATCTTAAAAAATATCTCTACAACTGCGACTCCGGAAGCTTTCCCTACAGCATCAGGATCGTCTTGAAACAGTAGAAAAGCTACAACAAAAGTAGTAAGGGAAGCAATTAACCTCCAAGTAACTGTCTTTGTAAAATGTCTTACTGTACTTCTGAGTTTAACCTTTATGTTGTACCAAATTCGCTCGTGATAGTAGTAAAATATCATTTTTAGCGAACCCTCGATTATTGCCACATGTGTAGCTTTTTTGGTTACGTCGGGGTCATCCTGAAAGAAAAAAAAGGTCAGAATGAAGGTAGTCGAGGAAGCAATGATCCTCCAGGTAATTGTTTTGACAATATGTCTTCTACGTGCTCGCATTTACGGCGGCAAATCTAGTGAAGCAACCGAGATGAGCAAATGCTTATCGAACAAATAATTTCATTGTTAGGTAGTTAGCAATTTAGCTAGGTGCTAAGAATGATCAAATGACTTGCAAATGTCACTTAACACTGTTTTTTGACAAATAATAGCTCCAGTGGTATCCCAAAACAGCCAGTTAATCCTAGCTATTTACAAGTCGATCGAATAAGCTTTGAATTAATTTCCTTTGGAAATCAAATAAATATCTTTGAAGTTGGACAAAGTCCAATTAAATCTCAAAATCCTAATAATCGTGAAAGCCACACAGACAATTATTAAGAGAACATTATATGTTCTGTTCTTAAGCTCACTATCTCAACTAGCTTTTTCACAACAACATTCAGCAGGAGTCAACATTGATAACCCCAACCCAAATGCGGTGCTTCACCTTGCCTCGCCTCAAAACGATCAAGGATTGCTGATTCCTAAGCTCACGTCAGCGCAAAGGGACAACTTACGCCTAGTTCTTGAAGCCAAAAATGATCCGGCAGCTGACAATGGAATAATGGTATATGATTCCGAGGAAGAGGCGTTTTATTTCTGGGGAAATGGAGCTTGGGTTAAGATTGCAGAAGAACAGACATTGGCCAGTATACTAGCTAATGGAACCAGTGCAGGAGACAATCGCATAACCGAAGTGTTGGATCCTGTAGATCCTCAAGATGCGGCCACAAAAAATTACGTGGATAACCAAGCTGATTCTGACGACCAGATCATAGATGTATTCTCGCTAATCGGAACCACCTTATCTCTTTCCCTCGAGGACGATGGTGTGCCAGATCAAACATTAGATTTAGCTTCTATTGATACGGACACCGATGATCAAACGATTGACAATTTTTCGCTGGCTGGAACCATTCTTTCCCTGTCGTTGGAAGATGATGGAGCAGTTGATCAAACAGTTGATTTGGCTTCCATCGATACTGACACAGATGACCAGACAATCGACAATCTCGCATTGGCAGGAACAATATTGTCAGTCTCGCTAGAGGACGACGGAGTTCCGGACCAAACAATTGATCTAGCATCAATTAATACCGATACGGACGATCAAACGATCGACAATTTTTCACTTGCAGGTACTATTCTATCCATTTCTTTAGAGGATGATGGGGTTGCAGACCAGACGGTCGACCTTTCCAGCATAGCGGCACCAGACACCGACGATCAAACAATTGATAATCTTTCTTTGTCAGGAACAATACTCTCCATCTCTTTAGAAGATGATGGAGTGGCAGATCAGACCGTGGACCTGGCAAGCATAGACACAGATACCGATGATCAGACGATAGATAACCTTTCTCTAGCCGGAACTATTTTATCCGTTTCCTTAGAGGATGATGGGGTGGCGGACCAGACCGTAGATCTTGCCACTATCGATACTGACACAGATGATCAGGCCATTGACAACTTTTCGTTAGCCGGGACAATACTCTCTCTTTCCTTAGAAGATGACGGTGTAGCAGATCAGACCGTTGACCTTTCCAGTATTGCATCACCTGACACGGATGATCAGACGATAGATAACCTTTCTCTAGCTGGCACGATATTGTCTATTTCCCTTGAGGATGATGGGGTAGCAGATCAAACAGTTGACCTGGCAACCATAGACACGGACACAGATGATCAAGCAATCGACAATCTTTCATTGTCTGGAACCATCCTCTCAATTTCCTTAGAGGACGACGGAGTAGCAGACCAAACGGTTGATCTGGCTTCAATAGATACCGACACCGATACCGATGATCAGGCGATCGACAACCTTTCCTTGTCAGGAACCATCCTTTCGATTTCCTTAGAAGACGACGGAGTAGCAGACCAAACGGTAGATCTGGCTTCAATAGACACTGACACCGATACCGATGATCAGACGATCGACAATCTTTCCTTGTCAGGAACCATCTTATCGATTTCCTTAGAAGACGACGGAGTAGCAGACCAAACAGTGGATCTGGCATCAATAGATACCGACACCGATACCGATGATCAGGCGATCGATAATCTTTCCTTGTCAGGGACCATCCTTTCCATTTCCTTAGAAGACGATGGGGTAGCCGATCAGACAGTGGATCTGGCATCAATAGATACCGACACCGATGATCAGGCGATAGACAATCTTTCATTGTCAGGAACCATCCTCTCTATTTCATTAGAGGATGATGGCGTGGCGGACCAAACCGTGGATCTGGCAACGATAGATACAGATACGGACGATCAGACGATCGATGCCTTTTCACTTGGAGGCACTATTCTGTCCCTGTCTCTGGAGGATGATGGGGTAGCTGACCAGACAGTAGATCTTGCGACGATAAACACTGATGACCAAACGATCGATGCTTTTTCATTAGGCGGTACTATTCTCTCTCTTTCCCTTGAAGACGATGGAGTACCAAACCAGACCGTAGACCTGGCAACGATAGATACAGATACGGATGATCAGACCATCGACGCCTTTTCACTAGGCGGTACTATTCTCTCCCTTTCCCTGGAGGATGATGGAGTAGCAGATCAGACAGTAGACCTTGCGACGATAAACACCGATGACCAAACCATCGATGCTTTTTCATTGGGAGGTACTATTCTCTCTCTTTCCCTTGAAGACGATGGAGTGCCAAACCAGACCGTAGACCTGGCAACGATAGATACAGATACTGATGATCAGACCATTGACGCCTTTTCACTAGGCGGTACTATTCTCTCCCTTTCCTTAGAGGATGATGGAGTAGCTGATCAGACAGTAGATCTTGCGACGATAAATACCGATGACCAAACCATCGATGCTTTTTCATTGGGAGGTACTATTCTCTCTCTCTCGCTAGAGGATGATGGAGTAGCAGATCAGACCGTAGATCTTGCCACAATCAACACCGATGACCAGACGATCGATGCCTTTTCGCTAGGAGGTACTATTCTCTCTCTTTCTCTCGAGGATGATGGAGTGCCAAATCAGACAGTAGACCTCGCAACAATAGATACTGATACTGATGATCAGACGATCGATGCTTTTTCATTGGGAGGTACTATTCTCTCTCTGTCCCTTGAAGATGACGGAGTAGCAGATCAGACAGTAGATCTTGCGACGATCAATACCGATGACCAGACGATCGATGCCTTTTCATTAGGCGGTACGATTCTCTCTCTTTCCCTTGAGGATGATGGAGTAGCTGATCAGACCGTAGATCTTGCAACTATCAACACCGATGATCAGACAGTCGACGTTTTCTCCTTAGGAGGTGATATTCTTTCTCTCTCCCTTGAGGACGATGGCGTAGCAAACCTGACGGTGGATTTATCAACGGTAGACAATCAAACCGCTGCTCAGGTGACTTCAACGGCAACCACAAATGTTGTGGCCACCAACGTTGACGCTGCTATTCTCGAATTGGACAACGAAAAATTGGCCCTAGCTGGTGGAACAATGTCCGGAGCTTTGAATTTGGGGGCCAACCTGATAAACAATCTTGGAACACCTTCGGTGGCTGCAGATGCCGCTACGAAAGGTTATGTAGATGGTGTTGCGAATGGACTTACGTTGCAGGCTGTCTATGATAATGGAAATTTGATTTCTACATCTGGGGGCGCAGCGTTTGATGTAAGCGGAACAGAAGCCATTAGCCTGGATGCAAATGGACTCTCCAATTTTTCCGTAACAGGAGGTGACTTGAATCTGGAAACCTTTACAACCGGTAATATCAACCTTAATTCCGTACAAGGAATCAGTCTCACTCCTGGTGCTGGAAATAGTGTTTCAGTTACCGGGAATCTAAGTGTGGCGGGAAACATCCTTGGTGCTTCGCCTTTGGTTTTTGAAGGAGGAATCACGGATGGGAACACTGTAACGTTTACAATCCCGAATCCGGGAGTTTCCCGAACGATCGATTTCCCCGATGCTGATGGAGATATTGTATTGAGTCTCGGGGCACTGACAAATAACGTAGCAACTATGACAAATGGTTCGGGTCAAATCATAAGCGCTGATGATGTCACACCATTTAACATTAATAGTAACACCATCAATCTTGGAAACAACGCGGGTGACATGGTTGTTTTTGCTGGATCTGCTTCGGCGAGTTCAAACAATGCTGGAGACCTCTTTAGCTTAGAAAATACAAATACAGCCGGAGGCAGAGCTGCTATATTTACCGGTAATGGTACAGTAGCAGCTGTCCAGATCAACCATGGAGCAGCGGGTCAACCGGCACTGTCTTCCAGTAATGGGATAGTCATCGGTAATTTAACAGCCGATCATGCAGGTGCGATTCGGTATACTGGTACCGGCTTTGAGGCGAATATTGATGGTTCAGCAACCTGGTACGATTTGATAGATCCAACTTTCCCCATTTCTGCCACCGAGAATAATGCTGGTGATCTTCTTAGTATTACCAATTCCAACACAGGCACAGGCCGGGCAGCTAACTTCACAGCTAATGGCACAGCTGCTGCAGTTCAAATTACCCATGGGGCAACCGGTCAGCCAGGATTAAATTCAAGTAATGGAGTGGTTATCGGTAACTTGACTGCTGACCATGCAGGTGCCATTCGGTACACTGGTACCGGTTTTGAGGCCAACATCGATGGGTCCGCGACCTGGTACGACTTGATAGATCCAACTTTCCCGGTATCGGCAAATGAAGCTAATGCTGGAGATCTTCTTAGCATAACTAACACAGATCTAGGAACCGGACGGGCTGCTGCTTTTACTGCGAATGGAACTGCTCCAGCAGTACAAATCACCCATGGAGCAGCGGGCCAGCCTGGACTGAATTCTAGCAATGGAGTTGTTATTGGTAATCTAACCGCTGACCATGCAGGTGCAATTCGGTATACTGGGACTGGTTTTGAGGCCAATATTGATGGTTCAGCGACCTGGTACGACTTGATAGATCCAACTTTCCCAGTATCGGCAAATGAAGCTAATGCTGGAGATCTTCTTAGCATTACCAACACAGATTTAGGGACAGGACGGGCTGCTGCTTTTACTGCGAATGGAACTGCTCCAGCAGTGCAAATCACCCATGGAGCAGCGGGTCAGCCTGGGTTAAACTCTAGTAACGGCATAGTTATTGGGAATTTAACAGCTGATCATGCAGGTGCTATTCGGTACACAGGTACCGGTTTCGAGGCGAATATTGATGGTTCAGCTACGTGGTACGATTTGATAGATCCCACTTTTCCTATTTCTGCAACTGAGAATAACGCTGGGGATCTTCTTAGTGTAACTAATTCTAATACAGGTACTGGGCGAGCTGCTGTGTTTACGGCAAATGGTACGGATGCTGCAGTGCAAATCACTCATGGGGTAGCTGCTCAACCTGGCCTTGTCTCTACCAACGGAGTTGTTATAGGAAATTTAACCTCAGACATTGCCGGCGCCATCCGCTACAATGGAACCACGTTTGAAGGCAACGTGGATGGACTTGCAACAGGCTGGATTGAAATGACTAGCACCCTGGTGGACAATCCAGGTACAGAGAATCTGGTTGCCGGAGTGACAGCTGGAAATGCTCTGACAGCCAGTGGCCAAGGAAACACAATTGTTGGTCACAATGCTGGCAGTGGCGTGACTGATGGAGATGATAATGTTTTAATAGGAAGGAATGCCGCAATAGGGATAACAACAGGAATAGATAACGTTTTTATTGGTTCTGGCGGTATTACCAACACGGGCACATCAAATGCGATAGGCATCGGAAAAGATGTAACAGCAAACAACAATGGTACCGTTGCAATAGGACACAGCGCCCAGGCTACCTCTCTGGATGCAATCGCTTTTGGTAATGGAGCTCAGGCGACTGCAGACAGTGCAGTAGCAATAGGGGCAGGAACGGTCGCTACGGATCAGGGAACGATTGTTCTAAGTGATGGTGTCAATAGCAATTTCGAGGTTGGTATTGGGGTGCAGAATCCAAGAACAACACTACAAGTTGGGAACACATTAGGCTTGACACATTTTCTCAACACGACCGGAGGACCTGATGTAATTGATGGAGATGCTGTGATGAACAATCTCTATGTTGATTATAGCATGTCGAATGACAACCAACTGCTACGAACAACCGGTGATTCAGCCAGTTTTATTTTTCAGAATGATGGCGAAGTGATCTTTATGTCAGTGTCTGATGCGGGCGGACCGGGGTCCGTAGTCAATTTGAATTCTGATATATATCCCTGGTTTGAACTTCATAAGGATGGAAATGCAGGCTTTAATGGTGGGGTTGTTTTTGGAGATGTAGATCCTGGTGAGGAGCTGGAAGGAATGATTCGATTTGATCAAGGTGGAGTAAACACTCTTCAAGGGTACCAGTCTGGCCAATGGTTTGATTTAATTGATACCACGTTCTTCGAAGATGGTTCTGCGAATCATTATAGCGGATCCTCCGCAGGTTCAGGTATAAATACTGGAACGGACAATATCTTCATGGGACGTGATTCAGGGCCCAGCATAGCGAATGGTAGTTCGAATATTGCAATTGGCCTTAACTCCGATGTGACTGATGACACAGACAATAATATTGCAATTGGTAATGCAGCGATAGCAGATGGAGGAACCTCTGTTGCCATTGGTCGAAACACTTTTGCTTTGGATTCCTCTGTGGTTATAGGAAATGGTGCGATCGCAAGTTTCGAAAATGCGGTGGCAATCGGGCCTGGTATGACAAACACACAAGGCGCTGAGGTACACGCTCAATTTGGTGTCTCCATAGGCTATGATGCGGAAGTTGGTACAGGGGCTAATGAAGCAATAGCTATAGGTAACCTGGCTTTTGCTAACAACCCGCAATCTATTGCCATAGGCAGCGGATTCTCTAATGGGAATGGGCCGGAAGTGGGCTCCGACTTTGGGATTGCGATTGGATATGATGCACAAGTTGATCCCGGAGCTGAACAGTCGGT
>JANQOR010000042.1 GCA_028285685.1 Cyclobacteriaceae bacterium
ACCCTTGCCGATGGTTTTCATAGTAAGGCTATAAACTTCATCTTGCAAAACGTCAAATTCCAAAAACGCTGGGATATTATTATATGAATATACACCGCTGGCTGTCAAACCATTTTCAAAGTACACCTGACCTGTGTTGTACAGTTCAATGTAGAGATAGTCAAAGGAGTTGTCGTCGTTCGCGATCCTTCCAAGATCAACATCACCTGTCTTGATCTTGCTCAAGTCAACCGTCGCTTGGACCGCGATTGGTTGTAAAACCAGCTCGTTAGATTGTTTGCATGCCATCATGGAAATCAGCAGAATGACATGCCATTGAGTTTTATTTTTCATAACTTAATATTTTGTATAATTACAATATTTTTTTGCACTTAAATATGACAACTTACTAGTTTATAAAGCTGGATTCACCATCTACAGCGGGTATACAGGTCAAAAAATAAAATCGCGGAACGTGATCGAATCGACAAACATTTGGGGTGGAGGCCACAACCTGATTGTTACAGAGTAAGTGAAAATGACGCATTCGCCACCACACCGTAAATTAGAGGACAATGAACGATGTTGTGAAAGTGCTTTCACTGGTGACCATCATTTTCATCAGTCAATTCATGCCAATAGTGGAATACAACGAGATGGACGTAATTCCATACGGTTATGCTCTTTTCAACCCAGACTGGCTAAGCTCTGACTGGTATCTGAACCTTGAGATCCTGTACCGATTTCCTTTCGGGTATATTTCTGGATTTTTTGTGGCGTTGTTTGGCTTCATCCCAACCATTTTTTATGGAAGAATCATTTCATACATCTTCTTCTCGTATGCCTGTTTAAGTCTTATAAAAACCACAAAAACTAATTTCGTCCTTGGGTGTGTGTGGCTGATGGTTTTCCTAACGTTCTTTCCAAATGGAATGTATTCAGGCGAATGGATCATCGGCGGATTGGAGACCAAAGTATTTGCGTACTCATTCGCGTTGCTGGCTCTTCGTGCGGCTTTAGAAAAGAAGTACGGACCCACCTTTTTGTACTCCGGTATCTCATTATCACTTCATTTACTTATTGGTGGTTACCATCTAATGTGTCTTTTTGCTGTTTTGCGCCTACAGGCTGCTCTTGACAGCCAAGTGATCCGAGACATGCTGAACAAGAGCTATCTCTTTCTCATCGGTGGCTTTTGGGGAATTATTGGAATCTCATCGTACTTATTCAATCCGGTATCTCAGGAGATAAGCAAATTAGCCTGGGATGTATATGTCCAAGTTCGTGTTCCTTATCACGTTCTTCCTAAGCTGTATTTCGAAGCACTGGTCGTTCCGTTTTTATTTTCATTTTTTAACCTGGTCACAGTTTTTTATATAAAAAAAGAGGAGCTGAAATACTTATCGTCGTACATACTTGTAGCTACAGCCATTTCTGGTTTAGGTGTCCTTATCTATTGGTTTGGAGATCAGGCTTTGCTTAGGTACTACTTTTTTCGATTCAATGATGCCATTCAACCGCTTTTAACGATCCTGATTTTAGCATCACTAGGAACAGATAAACTCGAGCAACTTGGAAGAATATTAAAAATTCCTGAAAGGCTCAACGTGAGGTTGCCAGCTATATTGTTGTTGGGAATTACCGTCTTTTTTGTCATAAAGAAGGTGCCAAATATCCAAAAACTGATGAGTACAGATTCCTATAAGATTTCGGAAATCCAGAAAAGAAGTTCCGTCGATTTTGAAATGTCAGAATGGATCAACTCAAATACACCTGCCACTTCTGTTTTTATTGTGCCGATTGACTGGGAAACTTTCTACATGGAAGCAGAAAGACCCCTTTTTGTTTCATGGAAGCATGCTCCACAAAGGGCTCACGATCTTGTGGAATGGTACAAGCGAATTCAATTGCTTAACAAAGGTGAAGATTTGATGAGTAAGAACATTGATCATAGGAAGGTGGTAGCTCGCAATTACAAAAAACTCACAGATGTTGAAATTGTAAACATCAAGGAACAGTATCCGGAAGTATCCCATGTGATTCTCCCATCGGAGATCTCATTGGAATTTGAAGAGATTTTCAGAACGACGAATTTCATCTTGTACAAACTGTAGAAAAAGTAATCCCCTGCTCGACCAAAAGCAGGGGAAACCAAAACCTAAATGACTATGTGATAGCCACTTAAAAAAATGGAGTCAGTTGTTGCTGACTTCCATTGACCAAATTGATCCTTCTTACATTGAGTTAACTAATCCTTTTTAATTGAGCTTAATCCACTACTACTAGATGAAACGATTGGGTTACCTCGATATCTTATAGTGCTAGCACCTGTTGCATTTGCTTCCAAGTCTTTATTGGCACTGACTTTGACAGTTGATGCGCCCAGCGCTCTTACGTCAACATCATCAACGTCAAAATTGAAGGCACTCAAGTTTGATGCGCCTATCACATCTGCCTCCAGATTTTCAGAATTTCCGATCAGAGTCAACTCTGAGGCTCCGGTCAAATCCACATAGGTGTATTCAGAGGAAATATCAGCAAATACATCTGATGCACCTTCGATACGAAAACTTATTTCATCATCATCAAATCCAGTAACGTCACCTTCGCACGCACCCGCCACCATCAGGTGATCCAGTTCTGGCATTACAATGAAAACTTTTATTCGCCTCTTCCAATTTTTGTCCTTCCACCATTTCCAATTGGTTCGGTACTCGATTCTTAGTTCATCACCTCTCTTCTCAACTTTTACTTTTCGAAGATCATCTTCATCGCCTTCCAGATTTATTGAATAGTTATCACCCTGTGTTATTTCAAAGTCGAAGAGTGAGATCAATCGAACCTCATCAAAATTCGAGAATCGATATGATTCAGAGTCATATCCACTACGGCTGTTTCTGAACCGGTAGGATGAATTACCGGACCGGTTTTCCGCGCAAGTCAGACACCTAATTCCACCTCGTTCAAACACCCAATCATTCCCTTCCATTTGATAAGATCTGTACCCATTAAGATGAAGTGTATTGATCAGAATCTCTTCCAGGTCTTCATCCATTCGGAAGACCTTGCCGTATGGCAGGTAAAAAGTCGCATTTACATTCTGGAATCGGAATTTAGCTCCTTCATCGAATGTCAGATCGGAGTCGAATAATATGTCATCTCCATCCTGGGTCACATTATACGTGATTGCTTTGGCATTTTCCTTAGCTTCAGCACGTGTAGAACCTCTAGACTCAATCCTAAGATCCAACAAATACACACTGTCTTCGTGACCTCTCAATCGCAAATCAATCGCCTGATATCTGTAGTCGTAGTCCAGATCGTACAGCAGGTCGTTAAGCCTCAGGGTTGGGGTAGCCTCGGTAACCTGGTATTCCCGTTCTTCTTTGTAATCTCCTTCGGCTGTAAATTCTCTAACCATCATTGGGATAGTGAAGGCAAGTCCGATCATTCCCAGGATCCAAAGGGCGAACATGGTCCAGCCCACAAAGGCCTTGGTAACTGCCCGTCGCATAATAATCGTTAGTCCCAGAAGGGCGATTCCAAGAGACGGAACCATTGTAACGATATAAGCGGATATGATCGAGACGGTACTGAATGAATTTGCCACATACTGGACTGGAAATTCACCAAAGTGAACCATTCCCTCCATGGCTCCACCTATTCCCAGGAGGACAGCAAGCGTGATCGAGAATGAGATCATACAAACAAAGCCGAGGAAAACGAAGAATATTCCGACTGCTACACGTAGGGCTTCGACTGTAAATCTTAAGAGCGGCCCTAAAACCTCGCCCAAAGCCTTGACAATGATTGCTATCAGTCTGAAAGGGAAGAGCAATATTTTGACAAAAATGTTTTCTTCACCATCCTCCACTTTCAAGCTTTTTTTCACATTTTCTTCAATGTTTGTAATTGTCACAGGCTCGCCCTGCATTTGCATCTTCTCAGTAATGGACCTTGCCTCAGGTGTTATAATCCACAGGATGATATAGGCGATAAGACCAGCTCCACCCAGGAATATTGATATGACGAAGAGTATTCGTACGAGCACGATATCTACCCCGAAGTAGGAGGCTATTCCGCTGCTAACACCACCTAATACTCGATCTTCGGTGTCCCGATAAAGCTTTTTGATCGTTTTGTCTTCCTCCAGCTTATCGCTGGAAGGTACGGCAATCCACAGAACAATGTAGGTGATGAGTACAAAGCCTCCCAGGAACCACAGGATTAGGGTGGCGATTAGAATAAGACGCACCCATATCGGATCGATTCCAAAGTAATGTGCAAGTCCAGAGGCGACACCTCCAAGTACTCTCCTCTTCGAATCTCTATAGAACTTTCTCTCTTGCGGTTGACCTTCAGTCTTTTTCGCTCCCTCATCTTCCTTTTCAGTACTTTCTGTCTTGGGTTCTTCTACTGGTTCTGTCTCAATTTCTGCATCGAAATCCTTCGTGGTTCCCATGATACTAACCAAGTCGTTTACATCTTCCTGGTTGATCACCTGTTTTCCCTCGTCAAGTCTCCCTAGAAAGATTTCCGCTATTCTGCCCTCAATGTCTTCTATGATCTCTTTGCTGTCCTCGAAAGAAGAAAAATATTTATTGACGGAATCCAGGTAGTTTTTCAGCTTCTCGTAACCATCTTCCTCAATGTGGAAAATGATGCCACCAATGTTTATACTTATATTCTTCTTCATGATTTCTTACTTGCTTTTTTTCTGTTCGCGATGATTTTTTTGGTCGATGATACTAACTCATCCCAGGTTTGGTCGAGCCCTCCGAGAAAATTGGCCCCCTCATCAGTAAGTGTGTAATACTTTCTTGGTGGTCCGGAACTCGACTCCACCCATTTGTAGTCAACCAATCCGGATTTTCGTAAGCGAGTCAAAAGTGGATAAAGGGTTCCCTCCACAACCATAATTTTAGCTGAGGTCAATTCCTCCAGCATATCCGAGGCATAGACCTCACCTCTGGCTATTATGTGCATAATGCAAAATTCCAGGATTCCCTTTCTCATTTGCACTTGTGTATTTTCTATGTTCATCTCAAAAACCTTTACCTTTATTGACGCTTACCATTACTTACTTCAGTCGCTTTTGGTTGTGTATACGTAAAGGTACTTGGCATGGCCAAGTACTTAGCAAAAAAATATACATTCACTTCAATATTCTTTATATAATTATATTTTTAATTGAATTAATTATATTCATACTATTTCCGGAACTTTGTCGTAGAATTGATATACTTCATAGAATGGGATAATAAATCGTAGCTAGGTGTAGCTATCTTGCCCACGGTTTTCTTGGTTGAAATGAAGCTAATATTTTTTGTACTTTTTGTTTCGTTATTCTGTTTTGGTCAGGCCCAAGATGATGGTTCAAGTCGTGACTCGACACCGAAGTACAGCAATGAATTTCTTAATATTGGAGTAAGTGCCAGATCGTTTGGAATGGGGTTCACAGCAGTGTCATTTGTTGATGACGTGACTTCTGGTTTTTGGAATCCGGCAGGTTTGAATAAGCTGGATGTGGATCACCAATTATTTCTAATGCATTCATCATACTTTGGTGGCCTTGCCAATTACGATTACGCTGCAATTGCAACCTCGATTGATGAGAATAGTAAAATTGGACTGTCGATTATAAGATTTTCCGTCGATAAGATCCCTGATACGCGTTTCCTAATTGATGCGAATGGAGCTATTCGTTACGAAAACATCGAATTCTTTGCTTCTGCTGACTATGGGTTTCTGTTGTCATATGCTAGGAAGTTGGACCTCTTGGGAGGTATTGATGCAGGTGGGAATCTAAAGATCATTCATCGCACGGTCGGTCCTTTTTCGAAGGCATGGGGTTTTGGTTTTGATTTTGGAGTACAAAAGGATCTTTCCAAATGGCAGTTTGGCTTGGTTGCCCGAGATGCACTTGGCACATTCAATGCCTGGACACACAACACGGAGGAAGTAGAAGATGTGTATGCCCTGACTGGAAATGACATTCCAATAAACTCACTTGAAATTACGCTACCTAGACTTGTTGCTGGACTCTCACGTACGTTTTCCATTACGGAGAATTTTGGGATTCTGCCATCTGCAGATTTTGAGCTGACTTTTGATGGAAAGAGAAATACGTTGATCCGTACGGATTTTCTGTCAATAGATCCGAGGTTTGGAATGGAACTGGATTTCAAGCAGATAGCTTTTTTCAGACTTGGGATAAACCAATTTCAGCAGGTCAAGGATTTTGATGGCTCTAAGTCATGGACTTATCAACCAAATTTTGGGCTTGGCTTGAGGATAAAACAGTTAGCGATCGACTATGCGCTCACCGATATTGGTGATCTAGCTCCTGGTCTATTTTCTCATGTTTTCTCTATTAAAGTTGACTTCAATGAGGAAAATGACTAGATACCTAATTATACTTTTTCTTCTCCTGACTTTTTCCTCAAAAGCTCAATTTGGGATAGAGTGGATTGACTTCAATCAGTCTTACTATAAACTGAAAATCACAGAGACTGATTTCTATCGTGTTACGGGAGCAGAATTGCAAGCTGCTGGGTTTCCGCTTTCAAGTGTTTCAGGTAGCAGAGTACAAGTGTTCCACGATGGGGAGGAAATTGCGGTGAGTAGGAATATAAATCCAGACGGAACACTCAATTATTTGGAGTTTTATGGTGAGGCTATTGACGGAACTCAGGATTCACCTTTGTATGAGGTTGCGGATCAGCCACATACTTTTTACAACCTCTTTTCTGACACAACTATTTATTTTCTTACATATGGAAATGAAACAGGGAAACGAATTGAATTTTCGTCAGCGCAGAACACTGCTGGCCTAACTCCGGAACCATTCCATTTGTCGGAAGAGCTTTTACTATATACCAGTGACTATGCAGCTGGGATTAGATTTGGTGCTAAGTCCGCATTCTCACTCAGCAAATATGATAATGGAGAAGGTTGGACAGGGCCATTACAAGGCAAGGGGTCTTTTACCAATCATGATTTTGTTTTAGAAAATAGGGTAAGTGGTGAGGCACCAGTCTTGGATTTTGTCCTATCGGGGCGGAATAGTCTAAACCACAATGCCAGGATAAGTGCAGGGCCAAATTCAACAAACCTTGTGGAGATAGGTTCCACGACTTTCGAGGGTTGGGGCTTCACCTCTGATTCCTATGTTGTTCCTGAGTCCAGCATTGGTGCTGGTGGCGAACTTACTGTCCAGGTCTTGACGGAGGGGTTCGACGGGGCCACTGACTTTATCTCGGTAGCATATGCTCGTGTTGTGTATGCGCAAAACCTAATTTCCCTTCCTGATGAAAATAAAATTTTCACTTTACGTGAATCCGTTGGTGATTCCGCTTATCTGCAGATTAGCTCCAGTGATCCAGCTGGTACCACCGTTTTCGATATTAGTGACCCGGCAAATGTGGTAAGAATTGCAACAGGAAACTTTTCTGATAGAGTCGATGCACTGATTCCCGGTACAAATGCTGGTCACAAAGTTCTGGCTGTCACAAGCCCATCAAATGTTTTAGCCATTGAAGAGACGACAATGACTGAACCTGCAATTGCTGACAAAAACTATCTTATCATAACACACTCCTTGCTACGATCATTGGGTGATCCGGTTAACGATTATAAAAACTATAGAGAGTCTGCTCCTGGTGGCAGTCATGCTGTCTCCATCATAAACATTGATGATCTCTATGATCTTTTTAATTATGGGAATCCTTCTCCTCTGGGGATTAGGAAGTTCCTGCAGTACGCTACGTCGATATCCAACATCGAGTATGTTTTCATAATTGGGAAAGGCTTCACACCAAATTCCGATTATTACCGAGGCGATCAGCAGGTGGTCAATATCCCAACATTTGGATTACCTGGCGGCGATTTAATGTTCACCCTTGGCATCGATTCGGATGCGGACACCCCAGGAATACCAATCGGCCGCCTAAACGCTTTTGAGCCTGGAGACATCACCGCATATTTAAATAAAGTGATTGAAATGGAGGCTCTTCCATTCAAGGATCTTAATCGCAAAGACTTCATACAATTGAGTGGGGGAAATACACCCGAGGAGCTTGACACTTTTGCAGACAATATCCAACATTTCGCAACAATTCTTGAAAAGGATTTTATTGGCGGCAGGGCCTTCAATACGGGCAAGGAAACAGGTGAAGCAGTAGAATTCGTTGATGTAACAGGACGGATTAACCAAGGCGTTGGATATGTAACTTTTTTTGGTCACTCAGGAGGCGGCACAACCGACATTGAAATAGGTCGTGTATCGGACCCTGAGTTTGGATTTGCCAATAAAGGGAAGTATCCAATATTTCTGGTAAATGGGTGCAAGGCCGGGGAAATTTTCGGCAGTGGGTTTAC
This sequence comes from Cyclobacteriaceae bacterium, assembly GCA_028285685.1. Classification (GTDB taxonomy): domain Bacteria; phylum Bacteroidota; class Bacteroidia; order Cytophagales; family Cyclobacteriaceae; genus Ekhidna. The sequence continues at coordinate 8,359 of JANQOR010000042.1, forward strand.
ATTCGGTGAAGACTGGATGATTACCCCTGATCTCGGTGCGGTTGGCTTCATAGCCCATGCTGATTTTGCTACCGCCACCACGTTGCGACGGTGGAGCAGTTTGTTTTATGATATTGGATTTGCGGATGATGTATTTATAGGCGAGTCTGTTGGGAACGTAATAATCGAGGTTTCAAAGAGATATTTGGAACAGTTTGGAAGTTCCAGTTTCAATTTGACGCAAGTGCAACAAATGATCTACGAAGGAGATCCAGCTTACCGAATTTTTGGAGCTGACGGGCCGGACTATCAGATTGAGGATTCTAGAATTTTTGCTGAGGCTATTGAGGGTTCGGAAATTCTATCATCGCAGGATTCATTCAAGATCAATATTGTAGTGAAAAATTTTGGAAGGTCTGTTTTGGACTCTCTGGATGTCCAAATTGATCGAACACTACCAGATGGAACATCAATTAGCTACCTTGACAAATTTGAAAGACCGTTGCGACTGGATACCTTGGAATTCTTTATCTCGAACAATCCGACGCAAAATATCACCGGTCAAAATTTGTTTGACATACGAATCGATCCACAGGATTCTACAGCAGAACTGGATGAAACAAACAACATTGCATTTATAGAATTCCCAATTTTCAGTGGAAATACGACGCACCTCTTCCCCAAGAACAATGCCACCGTGAGTTCCAATCTGGTTGAATTTGTATGGCAATCCAGCAATCTTCTCGAGAAGGAAAGGTCTTACGATTTGGAATTTGATTCTGAGGAGTCTTTTACTAGCCCTAACAGAAGATCAATCTCAGTGAACGGTGAACTTTTGTTAACTAGTGAATTCGATTTTTCACAATTTGGATTGCCCGACAGTTCAGCTATCTATTGGAGAACAAGACTTACCAGCCCAGAAGTCGGTGAGACAAATAATTGGGTTACAACTACGTTTACGATCATCAACAATGTGGCCGATGGATGGGGGCAATTTGAGCCCAATCAACTAGGAAATTCACTGGTCACAGGGGTCGAATACAATGAATCCTCCGACCGTTGGGAATTTGTTCAGACGATTACACCGATTGACATTTCTACTTTTGGTAGTGCGAATAGTGAACTCCAGTATGAAGATATAGAAGCAATAGTAGGTGGGATCGATCTGATGGTGACTTCTACATCGGAGGTCTGCTTTGATGATTCTTTTAACGCCATAGCTTTTAACAAGGAAAGTGGTGATCCTTACCGACCGATTCCGACTAGCGCTCCCGATCAGGCCAACTCTGAGGTGTGTGGAAGATTACCTCAGCGGATATACAACTTTAGAGAGGCGGATATTCTTACCAGCGGCAGGTTGCAAGTATTGGTAGATAACATGAGAGATGGTGATCAAATTCTTCTTTTCAACATCGGAAATGTGACATATTCCAATTGGGACGCCTCTGTTGTGAGCACATTAAACTCCCTCGGAGTTAGTACCACAACTATTAGTTCCTTAGTGGATGGTCAGCCTGTGATATTCTTTGGTAAAAAAGGGGACTCGCCAGGCACCGCACTGGAAATTGTTAGTAACGGATCAACTGATCCCATCACAGAACAGGCCATTACGTTTCAGGATAACGTATCGGGTAGTTTTACAAGCGGGATAGTTAGGTCGGGAAGAATTGGGCCTGTTTCTGATTGGTTTGACTTTTCGTTTAATATCAGCGAGGATGCCAATGACAGCTATTCTATGAAGGTTTTTGGTATAGACGAAAATGGGGGATCAACTCCTTTTCCTGAATTTGAGAGAGGAAGAGCCGAAACAATTGACGTGAGTAGCATTGATGTACTTACCTATCCGGAAATAGAGATCGAGCTCTCATTTAGTGACGAAGTTGACCTCACACCACCACAATTGAATTTTTGGCAGGTAAATTATTCTCAGCCTCCCGAGGGAATCGTTGTTTCAGAAAGTAAATCGGCAATCAGTTTTAACGAAGGAGAAAACATCGTGACTAACCTGGCTTTTTACAACTACTCTGCCTTGGACTTTAGTGATTCGCTCGACGTTGAAATAACATTGATCAATCAAAATACAGGGGATAATCAGAGTGACACTTTAAGAATTGGGCCACCTCTTGCTGGTGATTCATCCGTCTTTTCCACAAATTTTCCGTCTATAGGTTTTAGCGGTTTGAATAGTCTCCTCGTAAATGTTTCACCTAATGAAAATGAGGTCTATGATTTCAATAATCGATTGACTTTGGCTGGTTTGATTGAGGTTCAAGCGGATGAAACAAACCCCGTATTGGATGTAACTTTTGATGGCAGACATATTCTTGACGGAGATATCGTTTCCCCCGACCCAACCATATCTGCCAGGATTCGCGATGAAAATCAATTCCTGTTCAAAACCGATACTGCTGGGATTAACATCTGGTTAAGATTGCCTGGAGAAGAAAGTCAGTTCCAACGAATTAATTTTTCGGAGCCCACTCTGACGTATTCATCTGCATCAGAATCTCAAGATTTTGAAATAACCTATCAACCGGGACGGTTGGCTGATGGGGTATATAGTTTAAGAATTCAAGCTGAGGACGAATCTGGCAACGACTCTGGCACAGAACCGTATGAGGTGTCCTTCGAGGTGATCAATGAATCAACGATTACTCATTTTTATCCATATCCCAATCCATTTTCCACCAACTGTCGCTTCGTGTTTACACTGACTGGAAATGAAATCCCTGATCAAATCAAAATTCAGATCTTGACCATTTCGGGACGAGTTGTTAGAGAGATAACGCAAGATGAAATTGGACCAATTCGTATTGGTAACAATATCACCGACTATGCGTGGGATGGTAGGGATGAATTCGGAGATCAACTGGCCAACGGCGTATACTTTTACCGAGTTTTCATAAATTCAAATGGACAGGAAATAGATCGAAGAGCAACGAATGCAGATGGAGCCTTTAAAAATGGGTTTGGTAAGCTGTACATTCTGAGATAATGCATACCCACACATTCAGATATTTCTTCATACCTTATTTGCTATTGCTCATTTTGTCATTAATGTATCTCTCGGTCCACCATCATGGTGAAATGGTGCTTTGGTTGAATGGGTATCACACAAATTTTCTGGATCTTTTTTTTAAGATCTGGACATACGGAGGAGATGAGATCATCTATGGTGTTATTGCCGTTGCGCTACTAATTCTGAAAAGGAAATTCGGGTACATTTTCCTAGTCGTTGGGGCTGTGGAAGGGCTGATTTCGTGGGTCATGAAACAGCTATTTTTTGATGATGTCCCGCGTCCTAAGAAGTTTTTCGAGGGCAGAGAAGTCTTGAATTTTGTTGAGGGTGTTAAAGTGACGGACTTCAATTCTTTTCCCTCAGGACATACGATGACAGCTTTTGCAATGGCAGGGTTTCTGGCCCTAATGATTGGCAAAAGAGAATGGTCAGTTGTGCTAGTCTTTGCGGCTGCCCTTGTTGGAATTTCAAGGATTTATCTTAATCAACATTTTCTCGTGGATATCACAGCCGGTTCGTTAATAGGAGTGATTGTCTCAGTTGTTGTCTATAAAATTTTTGAAAAGTACCTGACCTCAGAAAGAGTTGATAGATAGCGGCAGCCTCAGAAAAGAGAAGTGAGCTTCATTGCAGCACCTTTGTCACCCTTGATCTTGAGCTTTCCTGTCATAAAAGCCATCATAACGTTTAACTCGCCTGACAAGATCTCTGAAAAATCAGCTGCGGTCATGACAATCGTGAAGGGTGCTTCTTTCTCTTCATTTGAGACGACGGGCGGTGAAACGGTGTCATCGAGATAAACGATACCATCTTCAAATTGAAAATTTGCTGTCCCTTGAAATTTTCCAGCGTGAGTTTCGGCAAGGGACTTGATCTTACCTGTTACTTCATCAATTGTCATTGTACTTGGTTTTTAGGTGTAAATTTTACTTCGAATAGTTTAGGCCATAACTTCCCAGTCACAAATATGCGATCGTTTTGTTCGTCATAGGCGATTCCATTTAAAACATCTGCTCTTGCAGCTTCGGCTGACGTAAGTAACCCTGCCATATCAATCTTCCGAACAACCCTACCCGTTTCTGGTTCGATAGCTACAATGAAGTCTTCCTGGTAAACGTTAGCGTAAAGTAAGCCATTGATGATCTCCAGTTCATTAATGGAGTCCACCTTTCCATCTGGGTCGTATGCCTCCAATTCATCAATGATAGTGAACGAGCCTGGCTCTCTGACGAAAATCTTATTAGTACTATTGGTCATCAACAGATTCCCCTTAAACTCCGCCAACCCCCAACCTTCACCTTGATAACTTAGAGTATTGACCCGCTCAAAGTTTTTATTGTAGACAAAACACTGTTCAGCGTGGTAGGTTATAAGATAAAATTGATCATTGACCAGTGCGAGACCTTCACCGAAGTGATCATCGGAAAGGTTTACCTGCTCCAGAGTCTCACCAGACTTAATGTTTTTCTTCAAGAGAGAAGAGCTGCCATTTTGCCCGGTACTCTCATAGAGGAATCCATCTGATATTAGCAGTCCCTGGGTATAGTCATCCGTATTGTGAGGATACGTATTGACTATTTCGTATGTATATTCCGCTGGAGCCTCCGTTGGTAGTACAATGACCTTTGAGTAGTGAGTTTCCTTTTTTCCTCCGAAGTAGACTGTGGATTTAATTCGTTGACTCCCCACTTTTTCAGTGGCAAGGCTAAAAGGAAATTTAAGCTCTGAGAATGTCGTTTTCTCACCATTGGACTCGATTTGAATAGAGTCTATGTTTATACTTCTGGTCTCAAATTCAAATTGGACTGCATCACCGACCGAAAGTTTCTGGTTTTGCTTGGGGCTATTGACCTTGGTCTCCTTCTTAATTCTCGGTGTCGCCGGTTGTTCTTTCTTTCCATTTTCTCCACAAGAAATGAGGAGAATAGCAATGATTGCAAAACTGGTTTTTGACATACGCCAAAATTAGTACGATTGGTAGGAATTTTTGTTGAACGTGCGACCTATACTCTTCTTTCGCTTTGACTCATCCGCATCAGTGTCGGCACAGAAAGCCCCTGATAAAGAACGGAGCAGACAACAACGATATACGTCATGGTCACAATGATTTCTTTTCCATGAAAGTCAGATAATGATAAGGAGAGAGCTACAGGCAGTCCACCCCTTAGAGCACCCCAGGTGAGTACCGAAATTGTGTTTTTTTCGAAATGACTTTTTATGGACATCATTTTTATTGGAATAAAGACACTCGTCCATCTACCGAAGAGAACTATGCAAACTGCAAAGAAACCAGCTGCGATGAAATCATAGCGGAGATCTAGAACCAACATCTCAAGTCCAATTAGTACAAACAGCATGGCACTAAAGGTTTCTTCGAGCAGATTCCAGAACTTGAAAACATAATCTCCAGCGGCACTGGCGACGTGAGTGCTTCTACCTTCGTTTCCTATAACCAAGCCCATAACGACAGCAGCTTGTTTTGCGGATACATGTATAAACTCCGCCAACGCAGAGCCGACCATTACAATAGCAAGCGTGATGAGTACCTCAACCTCCACTGCATCATTATCCACGTACTTCAACAGCCTATATCCAACATATCCAAGAAACAATCCAATGAATATTCCACCACCAATGTCGGCGACTCCGATATAGACGGTTTCAAAAAATGTGAGCGTATGATCGTCTCCAGCATGGGCAACATCCAGAATTGTAAGCGCAAGCACTACAGCTATGCCATCATTAAACAATGATTCGCCAGCAATCTTTATTTCAAGATCTTCCTTGAGATTAAATCTTCGAATAGTCTTTGTAACTGCTATCGGATCGGTGGGTGATATCAAAGCGCCAAAAACAAGGCAATACATGTAGTGCAACTCAATGTTCATGAGGTGCAGCATGAAATACACCAGCGTTCCAATTACAAAAGTGGAAATAAGCACACCAACAATTGCCAGCACCAATACTGGCCTTCGTTGGTTACTTAATTTCTTAAAATCGATGTTTAATGCCCCGGAAAAGAGCATAAACGTCAAAACGATCTGATAAAGGACCTCTTCAAATTCGTATTCCTTGACATGTTCTGCAAGGTGAAGCTCGGGAAAAAGATTTCCTGCAACGAGGACCAAAAATGACAATCCCAGTGCCAAAATCATCAATCCGATGGACGATGGCAATTTCAGGTAGAAGGTGTTTATGAAAATAAACGCTCCTGAAAGGAATATGAATAAGGCGATTATATCTAGAATACTCACTTTATTACCATTTATGCGGGTTTATACCCACGTCATTACTTTAATAAAAACCAGCAATATGGCGAATTGTTGTGTAGCATTGAGTGTGAGAGAAGCTAAATATAAGATGTATTGTTAAACTCATTTTAAGTTTAGCTCATAATTTAGCAGGCAGAGCAGCCACTTTGGGATGCTCGATTCACCTAGGTGAATCACGGTTTGCGGTGGGTTATACCTTTTATCAAGGCAATTTTACAGACTCGAAGATAACTTTTTTTATAATTTTTAGCAAAAAACTGCAATCAGGTGAAAAAGGAGATTGAAAAAAGGCTTTCGTTGCTTGCCAAGGAAACCGATGACATTTTCGTAGGTTTGGAGCATTTGGATGGCCTATCGCTAACCAAAAATGGCAAAGGTTGGTCCATTGTCCAGGTGTTGAGTCATCTGAATATGGCGGAAACATTGTCCTTGTCTTATATGAAAAAGAAGATGAAGGCTGGTGAAAAAATGAAGAAGGTGAATGTTGTAAACAAAGCTCGGCTATGGGTCACATGCAGTTTTTTGATGACTGGACTAAAGTGGAAGGCTCCGTCCTATATCGCTCATCCCAAAGGTGATTACTCCTTAGGTGAAATCAGGTCAGAATGGGAATCCACTCGATCAAAGATCAATGAATATGTACATAACTACCCTGATGAGTGGCTGAATAGAGCTGTCTACAAGCATCCAATGGCTGGCCGATTGTCATTGATTCAAGCAATAGATTCTTTTATCTATCATCAACGACATCATGTTCACCAGATCAGACGTATCAGAAAGGAATTAAATATCTAATGTTATCACTTAATTCACTAATTCACTCCTATGATGAGGGGACAAAGATCGAGTACCCTGATTGGGAGGTTGGGAAAGGCGAACATTCAGTTATACTCGGAAACTCGGGATCCGGCAAAACAACCCTTCTACATATCATCGGTGGCCTACTCAAACCACACAGTGGGTCAGTAACAATTCAGGAAACGGATATTTCCACAATGAATCAATCTTCGCTAGATAGATTCCGTGGATCACATATTGGAATTGTGTTTCAAAAACCACATTTGGTAGGTTCTCTAACCGTTTTTGAAAACCTTGCTCTATCGCAATATTTAGGAAAAGGGACAGTGGAGCGACAAGAGGTACTTAAGACCATGGAGCGGCTAGGAATTGAAGAGCTAAGAACAAGGAAAACACATCAAATTAGTCAAGGGCAGGCGCAGCGAGTGGCTATTGGACGTGCACTGCTCAACCGACCGACATTGCTTTTGGCTGACGAACCTACGGCAAGTCTCGATGATGAAAATTGCGAAAAGGTAATACGATTATTGATGGCGCAGGCGGAAGCATATGATTGTACACTGATTGTGGCAACTCATGATCAGCGTGTAAAAAGTGAACTAAAAAACACATTGGCACTATGAACGTATTCTCACTGAGTGTAAAAAATGTAGTAGCCAAGCCTTTGAGTTCCCTGCTAAGTGTTTTGTTGTTTGGATTTGGTGTTTCGATCATCGTGATCATTTTATTGACCAGCAGCTTCATGAAAAATGAGATAAGCAAAAATGCTGCTGGTATTGACCTTGTGGTTGGAGCTAAGGGAAGTCCCTTACAAATAATCCTTGCTAGTATTTTTCATATTGATTTTCCAACGGGGAACATATCTCTGGCTGACGCAAATAACCTGGTAAGAAATCGCTTGGTCGCTTCAGCTATCCCACTGTCGCTGGGTGACAGTTACAGAGGATATCGCATTGTTGGGACTACCAACGAGTACATGAAATTATATAAAGCGGAATTGGATGAAGGTGAGCAGTTTAGTGAGGAGATGACGGCCATTGTCGGAGCTAATGTAGCAAAGGCACTCAATTTAAAATTGGGTGATGAAATCGCCAGTGATCATGGACTTGCGGAAGGTGGAGGAGCCCATGATGAGCTTCCTTTCCAGGTGGTTGGCATACTTAAACAGACCGGTAGCGTCATAGATAATTTAATAGTTACTTCTGTACAAAGTGTTTGGCATGTGCATGGTCATGATGAAGAGCACGAACATGAGGAAGGCGGTGATTTGCATGAATCAATCCTCCTGGAGAAGCTTGGACTGTCAGTGACGAATGAACAACTAAGTGAAGAAGACATCACTGCTCTTTTTATAAAGTATAGATCACCGATGGCCGCTGTTCAATTGCCACGGATTGTGAATGGCACCAGTAACCTTCAAGCAGCATCTCCCCCATATGAAACTGCGCGGCTGTTTAATATCATTGGTGTAGGGGTGGAGGTGGTCAACATTCTCGGAATTGTAATCATCATTTTGAGCGCCGTTAGTGTGTTCATAGCGCTTATTAATTCCCTAAAGGAACGGAAATACGAACTTGCCATTATGCGATCAATGGGAGCGGGAAGAGCGAAGATCTTTGTAATGATTTTGATAGAGGGCTTCATTTTGACGATTATCGGAAGCCTTTTTGGATTTGTTCTGGCCCACGGTGGCTTTGGAATTTTAGGATCTTCCATTGATCAAATACAAACTTCAGCATCTTTTGTCGTCACTGAGGAGTACTATGTATTTGGCGGCAGTCTTATTGTGGGTATTTTTGCATCGTTAATACCAGCGATTTTAGCATACAAAGCTGATATTTCTGAAACCCTTGCCAGGGGATAGCGTCTATTGAAGAGTAAAAATGAGAAAATTAGTTTCGATACTGGCTTTTTTTATTGCATTTGCCACTGCTGCCCAGTTCTCTGATTCAGGAAAAAATTGGGAGGCACTTGCTGATGTCAAGTACGAAAAGTCGAAAGATGAGTATGGTGAGATTTATGTCCCCAAGTTTGGCGAAAATGTCAAGCAGATGAACGGGAAAACGGTTTCACTAAGTGGATTTATTATTCCGTTTGAAGGCATGTTCGAACCAAAGCACATCATTCTATCATCTTTACCCATCGCAGCTTGTTTTTTTTGTGGAGGGAGTGGACCTGAAACAGTGGCAGAAGCATACCTTTTGGAAGAGGTGAAGTACACTGCAAAACCTGTGACCGTTACAGGTAGGCTAGAGTTGAACGACACAGACTACGACCAGCTCATGTACATTCTCAAAGATGCCAAGGTTGTGGTCAGTGACTAACAAGTAACTGTTATCGATTCCTTAATAAGTGTTAGCAATAGGTTAATGATCGTGTATTGATGATTCGTTAAATAGAATATTCATAGATTGCTGCAATGAAAAAGTTCTTACTACTCCCACTGCTTGTTTTACTTTCCTGTCAGTCTTCAAAAAAGGAAGAAGTTGATCTTAAGGCCCTTAAGGATGAAGTTTTTGAGCTACACGACGAAGTAATGCCTCTGATGGGTGATCTAAGAAGAGTGCGAAAAAGCTTAATGCTACAGGTTGATTCAATTAAGGAAACTGATAGTGAAAGAGCAGAAATTCTCACCACAGTTTCCGATGAGTTGAATGCTGCGAATGAGGGGATGATGGTTTGGATGAGAAACTTTGATCCGAATTTTGAAGGGACTGATGAAGAGACATTGAAATATCTCACTGATCAGAAATCCTCAATTCAGGAGGTGAATAAAAACATGAAGGAGTCGCTGAAAAAGGGACAAGAACTACTGAAGAACTAATAGTCCTCTTCGCATTCGTCAATCCACTTGTCAACATCCTTGACACCGATTAACCCACCCTCATTTCCCCAGGCATTGAGTATGTAGGTGAGCACCTCTGCGACTTCCAGGTTAGATATGGGATTTCCAGGCATCATTTGGCTGTAAGTGACTCCATTGACCACGATCTCTTTTGACTGACCATTTTTGATGATACATGCCGCTCTTGCAAAGTCCTCCAATAGATAGTCCGAGCCTGCTAATGGAGGGTAAAGAGCAGCCAACCCTTTGCCATCGTCCTGGTGACAGTTAGCACAATACGTAGAGTAAATTTTGGCTCCTTGTACCTTGTACTGCCTTAACCTAATTTCATCCCTTGAGCTTGCGGAGTTTTCTTCTTTTTGCTGCTCACCCTGACTTCCTCCGCAGGAAATCAGCAGAAAAATGGCAACGACGGTAAGTATCTTATTTAGTTGATTCATATTCCTTTAAAAGTTTATCAATATCGGTGAGAAGTATATCTACCTGCTCGTCAACGGTACCATCATATACGCCTCTGATTCGCCGATCTTTGTCTACAAGCAGAAAAGCGCCACTATGTATAAAACCACCGGCAGCCTCAGGATCTTCGTCCGCCATCACCATGTAGCTTTTTTCTCCCAAATCATAAATGTAATCTTGATCCCCAGTCACAAATTTCCATTTGCTTGATTTGATACCAAGCTTGGATGCATAGTCTTTTAATACCGCCACGGTATCATGTTTTGGATCAATAGTGTGAGACAGGATTGAAACTTGACCATTGTCTTCGAATTTTTCGTAGACTCGCAACATTTGCTGTTTCATCTTTGGACAAATTGTCGGACATGAGGTGAAAAAGAAATCCGACACATAAACTTGGTCCTCAAAGGTGGCGTTCGTTACCCAGCTACTGTCCTGATCGACCAATCTAAAATCTTCGATGGTGTGATAGATCGTATCATTTTCCTCAAAAATTTTGTTGCCATATATCGGTAGCTTACCTGATGTCGACGTGGAAGTACAGCCAATTGCAACAATCGCAAGTGAGATAAACAAATACTTTGCTTTGGTCATTTCTGCCTGATTTTTTTATAGAGCCTGATAGCGATCATCAGTACGACCGCAAAACTAACAAGACCGAGGGTACCCCATATCCAGTCAATTTCATTTTTTAACACAATAAGGAAAACGATTGCAAACAATAGAAGGGTAGCGATCTCATTAAAAATTCGTAGCTGGGTGGAGGTGTATTTTGAGATACCTTGCTGGAGTTGTGAGAATATTTTTTGAGAAACAAGGTGGTAGATGATCAGCAGAAAGACAAAGCCAAGCTTCACATGCATGAAGGGTTGCTGTAACCATGTTGGTTGTTGCATGATCAAGCTGGTGCCAAATAGAATAGTCAGGATAGCTGAGGGCCATGCGATGATGAACCAAAGCCTTTTTGACATTTTTGCCAGTTGATTGCTTAAGATTGATCGATCGGGCTCTTCTTTAGCCAGCGCCTCAGTATGATAAATGAATAGTCGTACAATGTAAAAAAGTCCTGCAAACCATGTAATCACGAAAATGAGATGGAGTGCTTTCAAGTATAAATATCCCATTTAACCGGACTTTTTTAATTGAACTTGTTGTTACCGATGATTGTTGGCAAATTTGATGTTGAAAAGAGATCATTCCAAATGCAAACCCTAATTAGAAATGAGTGAATCCTCAAACATTTGGTATTTTGAAGATACAGACCTTTTTGAAGTTCTTTGTCCCAAAAAGACTCCGTATTTAGAGGACTGGCACCCACCCGGCACCTACAGTAAAGATGATTATATCTACTTTAAGGATCAATCTTCCGAAAATGTGTACATGGTTTCCTCAGGTCGGGTCAAAATCGGCACCTATGCGGATGATGGGAAAGAGATTGTCAAAGCGATTTTGACTCGCGGTGAGGTTTTTGGAGAACTTGCTCTGGCGGGGGAAGAGAAACGTGAAGATTTTGCGCAAGCTATGGATAATGGCACTCACGTTTGTGCTATGACCATTGACGACTTACAAAACCTCATGAAGGAGAATAAGGAGCTTAGCCTTAAGATCTTAAAAATAGTTGGATTCAGGTTGAGAAAGATGGAACGAAAGATTGAGTCTTTGGTTTTCAAGGATGCCCGGACGAGGATAGTAGATTTTCTGAGAGAAATGGCCGAAGAAAAGGGACAAAAAGTGGGCTTCGAAATGATGATCAAAAATCATTTGACTCATAAGGACATAGCCAGCCTCACAGGCACCTCGCGCCAGACTGTCACGACTGTCATGAATGAGTTAAGAGAAAACAACCTGATAAATTTTGACAGAAGGAGGATATTGATCCGGGATATGGAGAAGCTAGCCTAATTGTCCGTGCGTTGACTAGGCTTTTGTCTCCCTCTTGACTACTTCATTCCAGTGTGCCTTTGTTTCTTTGGGAAAATTTAGATTTTGATGAGAAACATTCTTTCTGGATTCACATTTCTTCTCGCGCTTGGACTTTTGGCGCAAGAATCAAACTTACAATCTTATACACCTTCGATCCTTTTTGATAAAGGCGATTGGGAGTTCAAGAGCTTCCAAAACGTTTATACTCAAACGAAATCATTTGATTCTGACGGAGGAAAAGTAGAAAATACTGCCGGTAGGCAAACATGGTATACCTCGATTAATCAATTCCTATATGGACTAAGTTCAAAAGTTAACATCGGAGCAGATGTTTGGTTAAAAAATGCGAATTATGAACAATCAGGTATAGCATCAAGGACGTCGATTGTTGGTTTTGGACCAAAAATCAAGATCGCTCCTTTTCGAAACCTCCAAAGGTTGTCAATTCAGAGCACGTTACTATTTCCACTTTCGAGTGATCTGGAAGGAAGACCAGGAAGAAATGAAGTTTTTCTCCATAATGATGGCAGCCTGTGGTTGAACCAGATTTTCTATGATCTTCCTTTAAGTAATCAGTTTCAACTATTCATGCAGCAAGCTTTCTGGTACCAACTGGTTGACAATTCATTTAGAGACAATAACTATTTACAAACTCAGACGAGCCTGTTTTTTAGTTGGTTTCCCAACCAAAGATGGACCTTGTACGGAATGTCCGAGTATTTCCCAACACACTACAACGATGCACTTCAAAAAGGAGAGGGGTTCTTTTCCTATTTTGTTCAATCAGGTTTAGGTACAAAGTATCAGCTAATTCCCAATCTGGTTGAATTGGAATTTCTCTATACTAATTTCTGGAAAGGCAGTGAAGGTCAGGGAGCAGGAGCAACAGTTAATTTCGGAGTGCGGGTGATCAGGCAATGAGCTTTGATTCGGTTTAGCATACCTAAACTCTTTAGTCAAATTTTGATTATCTAAAGGTATCGATAAAGATCATCTCTGGATGATTTTAAGATCAAAGTAGCATAGTGTTTTCCGCAAGCTATTTCCTTTGCCGCATTATGGTTTTTACAAATTACCGTACAACCTTGACTAAGGTTGGAGTTGCTACGAAAACATTGAACTCTTTTTTCTTTATACTTTTATTTGGTTAGCTTAAATGGGAGAGGTTGAATCTCGCAATTCAATCACTTAAACAAGGGCCCCCAAAGATCTCTTACATGAGCGAATTATCATTATCGGATCGTGTAATCTCGTCAGAGCCATCTTCAACTGTTCGAATTGCGGACAAGGCGAAACTCTTAAGAGAAGCTGGTCATGAGGTTTATGATTTTTCAGCCGGTCGAGCCTTTGAACACACTCCAAGCTACGTTGTTGATGCTGCGCTCCAGGCAATGAGCGCTGGCGATACGCATCAAACTATGGCACAAGGAACTACAAAATACCGGAAGGCATGCGCAAATAAACTGTTGCGAGAAAATGGTATCGAGGCAAACCCTGAGACTGAAATTGTTGCGACCATGGGCTGTAAGCAGGGACTTACTATCTCTTTATTGACGCTGCTAAACCCGGGTGACGAGGTAATAATTGAGGATCCTTGTTTTGTCAGCTACAAACAAACCATTCAATATCTCGGTGGAGTGTCTGTCTCTGTGCCACTATTTGCAAAAAACAATTTTCGATGGGAAAGTGAACAGTTGGAGGAAGTAATAACAGAAAAGACTAGAGCGATCATTATGTGTACCCCACATAACCCAACAGGTGTTGTTCATTCGAGAGAAGACCTAGAAGAAGTTGCTGAAGTGGCAATCAAGCATAATCTTACCGTCATCACAGATGAGCCATACGAAAGAATGACATGGGGCGGTCGGAAGCATGTTAATTTGGCAACCTTGCCGGGTATGGCCGAGCGCACCATCACCCTGATGAGTCTCACGAAAAGCTTTTCAATGGGCGGATGGAGAATTGGGTTTGCATATGCAAGCTCTAATAAGATTGAACAAATGACCAAACTTCAACAGCATTTGATCACCTGCGTCAACTCGTTTGTTCAAGCGGGGGCGATCGTGGCGTTTGGGCAGCCGCCAAGAGATGAAGTATTGGATTTTTGGCAGCAGTGGGAGAAAAAAGTTGTTCATTTTACAAACTCACTAGATCAAATTGCGGGCTTAAAATGTTATGTCCCGGAGGGTGGATTTTACGGATGGGTCGATATTTCAGAGTTAAATGTTAGTTCAGGAAAATTTTGCGATCAGTTGCTTGAGGATGAGAGTGTGGCTCTTGTTCCGGGAGCATCATTTGGCAGACATGGAGAAAACTTCGTGAGAGTCACTTGTGTCAAATCATGGGATGAAATAAACGAAGGGCTGAAACGGATTAGTGAATTTGTTCAGCGTTTTTAAAATGAGGATCTCGTATGCTTAGGTACTACTTCAAATTATCTTTCGCAACAAGGGTACTGATCTGGATGTTGATTGGTAGCTTGATCGGTCTCACGTTTGGCGAGGAAGTACTTTTTCTTAAACCCATTGGTGAGATATTCCTGCAACTCCTAGTAATGGCAGCAATCCCACTGGTCTTTTTCAACCTGGTTTCAGGGTTGTCTTCGATTGGCACGGTAGGAGCATTTGGCAAAATTGGTGTCAAGGTGTTTGTATACTATCTGCTCTCCACATCCATGGCCATTGTTGTTGGTATCACGATAATGAGCTTTACAAAGTCAGGTGTCGGCATGGCCCTAACAGGAGAAACACCCGATGACATTGGTCAGATGCCGGATCTGGGAGTAGTGCTGATGCAAATGGTACCCACGAATATTTTTCGGTCTTTTGCTGAAGGGAATTTGATACAAATTGTGGTTTTTGCAGTGCTGCTAGGTGTCGTGATTTTATATCTTCCCGAAGAACGCAAGAAGTGGTTTCAGAATGGTTTTGAGAAAATTGCTGACCTGATGCGGAGACTAGTAGAACTTATTTTGAAAGCTTCTCCATTAGGGCTCGGAGCACTGATGGCTGCAACATTCGGCGAATATGGGAGTGGTATTGTTGGTTCGCTCGCTGGATTTATTGGTAGTGTTTATTTGGGACTGTTGATCATGGTCTTGTTCTATATGTCAATAGTTGGACTGGTAGGAAGAATTCGACCCCTTTGGTTTCTCAAAAACACAGCGCCACTCTATGCCACAACTGTTGCGACGTGCAGCAGTCTCGCAAGCCTAGCAGTTTCGCTGGAGATTGCAGAGAAAAGACTCAAGCTGCCAAAGAAAATCTTCTCGTTTACACTTCCCCTTGGCGCTCAGTTCAACAAGGATGGGACCTCAATCATGTTGGCGGCTATCCTGATCTTCACAGCTCAAGCCATCGGGCTCGAATTCACCTTCCCACAGATGGTTCAGATTGTAATTGTGGGATTGCTTATATCCGAGGGCTCAGCGGGAACTCCAGGGGGTGGGCTGGTTGCTGCGATGCTTTTTGCACAAGCGTTCAATTTGCCCTTAGAAATAGTGGCCGTTCTTGGAGGTATTTATCGCTTGATTGACATGGGCAATACCACTGTCAATTGTATGGGAGACATGGTGGCCACATCAGTGGTATCCAAACTTGAAAAAGCATGGTCACCCAATTATGAAATGGAAAATTCAGAAGACCAATGAGAAAGATATTACCTTTTATATTTCTCCTTTCAGTTGTTGATGTCAGCGCGCAAAATGCTGGAACCAAAGAGGACAGAGAGGCTTTGTTCAACTATATCATCGAAAAAACGACTATTAGGGAGGCCTGGTCACCAATTAAGGAGGAAAAGCTGCGTTTCAGCCCAATGAGGGAGATGTTGGCTATTAAAAGTGAATTTGTCAATGCTGACACCGATGAAAAACTGTTTTACGCATTAACCAAGCTGAGCGCTGCGAGACGTGACAGACATCTATCCGTCAGAGAGGTCGAAGGAGGCCTTAAATTGCCTGATATTGAGGATGGCACTGCTCCCATTAGATTTGACGTTGATTTCAGCGATAAAAATGACCCCTTTCTCTTCGTTGCAGATATGGATGAAAGCATCGGGGATCACTCATCCAGAATTCCCGCAATAGGGGATAAATTATTGGAAATTAACGGCGAAGATATCGAGTCCTATCTGGCAAGAGCTAAAGTCTACATCCGACATTCAACGAACGAGAATTACTTAAAGAATATGGCGCAACGCCTTACTATTAAGAATAAGGACCTGCCGCCTTCATTTTTTGGAGACAAGGTGACCTTGACACTGAAACCCAGAAAGGGAAGAGAGTATACGCTTACTCTCCCATACCTCAATACTGTTGATTGGAAATATGGGGTGTTTATCAGGGATTACCCGGGATACGAGGAGGTCACCTCCTTTAATTACGAAAGTTTCAAGCTCTATAAGCCTAGCGATGCAGACAATAAAACACTTGTTCTTTGGTGGTATGGATTCAGGAGAGATCTTCCTGAAGCGTCCGATGCTTTGGTGGAATGGGCGGAGAAAAACAATGCGTTGGGGCATGACCTGATCATTGATGCCATAGATTCCAGGGGCGGAAGTCAAGGTGCTTATGCACTTTCCCGTCTCAGCCCCAAACCCTTTAAAACGACGGGAGGAAATCTAAAATTGAGTGATATCACTTACGACTTTATCTCTCGATATACCGACAGATATGTTAAAAGACAGGCACAGATGGATCACGACAGCAAGGAAACGGAAGATGATGGTTCGTACGCAATTGAGTGGTTAAATGGACCGGTCCTGAAGGGCCTTGCGGCTGGGCAAGAATACAGTAACAATACCCCATTTAAATGCGCCCACCTTCCATACTACTCGGATTGGATCATGCAACCAGCCGAGAAACACTTCACAGGTAAAATGGTGGTCATGTTTGGGCCGCGAGGAGGCTCGCATCTGACTCAATTTGCCGCAATGATCAATGATAATGATCTCGGACATACGATGGGTATGCAAGACGGTGGATATAGCAACACCTGGGAATGGACAGAAGTCTTGAAATTTCCCGGGTCAGGTAAGAAAGTGGTGAGTTTTATGTGGGACATTGGCCACACGATCAGACCAAATGGGCAGATAGCAGAAGGGAACCCGTCAATGGTTGATGAATATATTCCTGTAACCAGAGATAATTACTTGACTTATAAGAGAATGCTACTTGAAAAAGCTCTTAGGCATTTTCAAAGCACACCAGACAACGTTGACCTGATAGATAGATAGGATCCGAATTATCGCAAAGAACCCGTGATGATAATAGCCAGCAAGACAAGCCGATACAAAATATTAGGAGGTCATCGAGTGATCTACAAACTGCGTTGAGATATGAATAAAAATGAAATAAAGGTGCCGCCTGCAAACGGGCACTATAGTCAGTCTGTCAGCCACGGTGATCTTGTTTTCATCTCGGGCCAATTACCTATTAAGGACGGGATTGTTCCTTCCACTTTGGCCGAAGAGGTAAGATCTGTTCTAAGAAAGATTGAAGCTATACTGATCGCGAATGGATGTGTAAGGAGCGATGTACTTCAATCAAGGGTCTATATTGTCGGGATCGAGAAGTGGAGTGAAGTCAATGAAATCTATGCTGATTTTTTTGGCAATCACAAACCTGCGCGAGCTATTGTTCCGGTCTCTGAACTCCATTTTGGGTGCTCAATAGAAATTGAAGCTATTGCAAGAAAAACCTAAGAGAAAATGTAAGATTTTGTTGAAAATTTGGAGAATCAACCTCGTTTCAGCATCTGAAAATAATAGTTGTTCTTAATTGATTCTCTATTCAAAAATCCTTTTGTCTCAAAAAGGACGTATGTAAATTGCGATCCCTTTTTTCATCGGTTAAAAAACTTGTTTGGTAGAAATGTGGACTAGAGAAAATTCTTATTAACTTAGGTTTGAACCCAAAGAGTATGAACAAATTCACCTGCCTAATCATCGAAGACGACCTGGCTTTCGCAGATATTTTGGAGAGTATCGTTGCAAAAGTTCCGACCGTAGAGGTGATAGGAGTCTGTGATAATACGGTAGATGCAGCCAAAAGGCTGGAGATGGATAAACCGGACATACTGCTACTTGATGTAAACATATCTGGTCTGGAGGGTCCTGAAATACTGGAAATGACAGATCATCAGCCAAAAACCATTGTAATTACCAGCCACGGACAGGAGGTAATGGAGAATTATGATATCGAGTTTGTTGAGTTCATTCAAAAACCCCTCAGAAGTGCCGATCAACTGGTTAATGCAATATACGAATGCATTAATGAGGCATAATTTTCGCAGGGTGAGTATTTAAAATATGGTTTCTAACCCCATTAGACGTATTTTAAAAATAGGTCTTCAAAATACTGTTCCTATTTTGGAGTACCGCCAGATTTTAATCACCAACTATCTCACTTTTTTCTGTATTGGTGGAGCGTTATTTATGGGGTTGGTCACAATTTTTGTTCAACTCTACGGAATTGCGGCCATCTGCCTACTGGGATCCTTTCTTTTCTTGACTACCTTCTACCTAAATCATCATCGAAAGTACCGTGCAGCTGGCCTGTATTTTATCATCCTTTCGAACCTCATCGTACTCGCATTATCATCAGTTTCGATTTACTCAGATCTTTATTCCGGAGCAGAATATCTCTATTTACCCTTAATGGCCGTTCCGCTCCTGCTGCTAGAAGGAAAAGTTAAGAATTACAGCTACTGGAGTACATTCCTCCTTCTCATAGCCGTTAAGTTTGGCAGAATTGAGTACACTGGAGGGAGCTACGATACGGAATTCGTCATCATTGCTCTGAATCTGTTCTTTGCTGCATGGTTCTTCTTTCTATTTCTAAATTTCTTCAAAAGAGTCTTGTTGCGTGCGGTTGAGAAGACAAATGAGCATGAAAAGACGCTTTACTCTTTGCTGGATAATGTTCCGGTTTATTTAGCACTGGTTGACAAAAGTGGTAGTTACAAGATCGCAAATCATCACTATTCCGATTTGTTTGGCCTGGAAAAAGATGAAATAATTGGGAAAAAGAGGGTGCGGATTTTGCCAGAAAATATACTGGAGACGCATCAGCCATTCTTTGAAAAAGCACTCGAGGGTGAATCAGTCTCTTTCTTAGAAAAAGACACCTTACCATCAGGTAAGACGATGTACTCAAGAGGAACATATGTGCCCGTCAGAAATGATAGCGGAAATATTGAGGCGATAAGTATCTACGTAGACGATGTCTCGGAGCTTGTCGAAGCGGAAGAATCACTACGAAGAACGAGTGAAACAAAAGATAAACTCTTCTCGATCATTGCGCACGATATCAGAAGCCCTTTGAATCTTTTCCAGAGCTTGCTAAATATCAGCGGTGATAAAGCCATTTCGGAAGATCAATTCCTAATCTATCAGCGTGAGCTCAACGAGCGCCTGACATCATTACGTGAGAGGTTGGATGAACTTTTGGACTGGGCCAGGATGCAGATGGGAGGCATTAATGCATACCCCAGCGAAGTGGACGCCAACGAAGTTGTCAGGGAAAATGCAGATCTTTTCAAAACATTGATTGAAGGAAAAGGGATCAATTTTAAAATGAGACTCAATTGTGAGATGGACGGATGGATGGATGAAAATCATCTCCAGGTTGCCATTCGCAATTTGCTACACAATGCTCTGAAGTATACTGATTCAGGTGGTGAGGTTACAGCAGAAACTTCGCAGGACGACGATTCAGTACTTATAGAAATTATGGATTCAGGTGCTGGAATGACCCAGGAAGTAGTTGATTCTATCTTAAACAAGGAGATTCAAAAATCCTCAGTGGGAACCAGTGGTGAAATAGGTACAGGCCTTGGTTTGAGCCTAAGTCTCGGTTTGTTGGAAAAAAACGGCTGTATCGTCTCTCTTGAGAGCGAAATAGGAAAAGGATCGACATTTAGGATTTGGATCCCGAAATCAGATATCAATGATCCAGTAGACGCGGATTAAACAATTTGTTTAATCCGCGTAAGGTCACAAGTGATTAGAGAGTGGATAAACTTATATAAGAATAAGAACAAGGATAATAATAATGATCGCTCCTATGGAGATGCTCACCTTATCGTCAAGTCCTTCAGCTTTTAATTCCTTCTTAATTGATTTGAGTTCTTTTCTGATCGCCTTCTTCTCCGCCCTGTCCATCTCTTTGAGATTCATTGCTTTGATCTCATTAACTCGTTCTACCAGTTCTGTAACTCTTTGATTGGTGTTTTCTGTTGGATTGGTATTGCTACTACTTGATGCAGCTGCTCCGAATGATATAAACACAAATATTAGGAGGATAGAAATTTTTGCTTTCATATTTAAAATTGTTTTAGTCAGTTCAAGTAACTAAAATTCTCTCTATAAAAAAAATACCAATCAGTTACTTTAGGATCTTGATGGTCAAAATATGTACAGACTCAACAAGCCTTTGACCATCAGCAGCCAGATTTTGAATCTCCCTAACGATATCCATTCCATCAGTGACTCGTCCAAAGGCAGCGAAGCCCTTTCCATCAGGATTTCGAGCCCCGCCAAAATCCAATTCGGGTTGATCTCCAATACAAATAAAAAACTCCGAACTAGCCGTGCCTGGTTTAGATCGTGCCATCGAAAATGTACCATCCACGTGAGTTAGACCTGTTTCCTCGGTCGTCTCATGTCTGATTGGGGGATAAGGCCGATCTTTCCTGAAACCTAACCCGCCTTGAATGACTTCAATTTTTACATCATTATTGGGCTGATTGTCTGGACGCACTGTCCGATAAAAATGTGCACCGACAAATTGTTCATTCTTTACATACCTCAGAAAATTTTCGCAAGTGATAGGCGCTTTGTCGGAGTAGAGTTCAACGACGATTGAACCTAGGCTAGTTTTCATCTCAATTTTTTCTGTCTGCGCATTAAGGCAGAGAGTGAACAACAAAGAGACGTGTACCGGAACCGTTTTCATCTTTTTTATGAATGAAAAAGCACGAATAAAATGAGCATCCATTCAATTTAATAATTTTATGCATGCATTTACCGGTTGTTGACCTTCATTGTGATCTATTGTGCTATCTGGAAGAAGTACCCAATGCCCATCCTTTTGCAGAAGAAGATATTGGCTGTTCCGTTCCTGCTTTGAGATCAGGAAATGTGGGTCTCCAGGTTTTAGCCATTTACACGGCTACTGAAAATGGTAGTACTAAATCTGCCATAAATCAAAGTTTAATATTCAAGGATCTTCTCACGAAACATGCTGATGATTTCACCAAGATTGAAAAGTATGAAAATATAGCAATGGATTTCGGTTCCAAGATCGGCATTGTAGCAGCCATTGAAAACGCTTCTGGGTTTTGCGAGGAAGATGAACCACTTGAAAGGGGCTTTGAGAAATTGGAGCAGATCATACAGAACACCACCAGAGTTTTGTATATCACCATGACTCACCACATGGAAAACCGATTTGGTGGAGGGAATTATAGTAATGCGGGACTCAAAGACGATGGGAAAGCCCTGCTAGACTACCTGGACGGAAGAAAAATTGCCATCGATTTTTCTCATACAAGCGACGCTCTCGCCAACGGTATTCTCGATTACCTGTCAGAAAAAAGCCTGGACATTCCGGTGATAGCAAGTCACTCGAATTTTCGAGAGATATTTGATCACCCTCGCAATTTGACAGATCCTGTGGCAAGGGAAATCATTAACCGAAAAGGACTCATTGGAATCAATTTCGTTCGAGCATTTCTAAACAATGAGGATCCGAACGCAATCTATGATCATATAGATCATGGTTTTTCTCTCGGTGGGGAGAAGGCCATTTGTTTCGGAGCTGATTACTTTCACACGGGAAGTCACCCGGACCCAGCACGTACACCCTTCTACCATCCAGACCATGAAGACGCGACTTGCTACCCCCGGATTTTGAATGATTTATCAAAACGACTTGACCAGGAACTTGTCCACTCGATTGCCGCCAAAAATGCCGTTGACTACATTAACAGGATTTGGAGTTGATGTTATGTTATAGACTGCGCCTTTCCAGTATTTTTTGTGGCAAAGGCGTAAATTCAACGGATCAAAGCAATATTGAAAAGTGTCCATGACATTTGACATCAATTCCATTCTTCTCCTTATCATCATTTTTCAATTCCTTTTTATGGGTTTCTTCCTATTAACCAATAAGATGGGAAAAAGATCATCCAATCTACTGCTTGGTATTTTTTGCATGACCATTTCTATCAGCCTAAGTGAAATGTTGATCACTATCAATGGGAGATATGATCTGGTTGGGCTCTTCTCCTTTACAGACCTTCTCCTAATGCTTGTTTATGGACCCTTGATCTACCTCTACTGCAGGTCCGTCATCTACAAGAACTTCACTTTTGAACGGAGACAACTTTGGCATTTTGGACCATTTATCGTGCTGACGATTCTATCTACGATCAATTATATGTCTGTTTCCGAAGAGCAAAAATTAGAAGCACTGCAAAAAATTTACACTCACAAACTGTCTTTTGGGCAGGCAATGATGGTGCTCCCATTCTACCTTCATATTCTGGTGTACATTGTTTTGTCATTCGGCCAGGTCAAGGTTTATAGGCGAGTTATTTCGGAGGATTTCTCAGACTTGAAGCCTTACTCGATGGATTGGCTGATCTTTCTTATCAGATCCTTTTTTGCGATCACTCTAATATCAATGTTCCTGAGTATTTTCCCCTATACGGAATTCAAACAATTGTCGAGATACGCGCTGGCAGCAGACATCATCTTGACTTTTTTTATTATTAATCAAATAGTATTTAAGGCGCTCAAGCAGCCTGATCTGTTCTCGGGCATCGAGGAACCAAAGAAGTATTACAAATCGAGCTTAACCGATATAGATAAAGAAGCAGGCCGCTCTGACATAGAAAGACTAATGCTTGACGATAAGCCATACCTTGACCCAAATTTGTCCTTGGAAGCATTAGCGGAAATGTTGGGTATGAAGAAGCGCGATGTATCACAAATAATCAATGAGGAAATGAACTTGTCATTTCATGATTACATCAATAGAGAGCGGATCAATCATGCCAAACAAATTATGAGTGGGTCGGACCCCAAGATCACTGTACTTGAGGTGCTTTATCAATCAGGGTTTAACTCCAAATCCTCTTTCAATGCGGCGTTTAAAAAACAAAGTTCACAGACCCCAACCGAGTATCGCAGGTCCTTGCTAAATAAATAGTATTAGTACGCGTTCTCGGTCGATTGTCTAGTGGATCAATCCAAGTTTTGGTGAAAAAAGATCATGCTCATTAATGAAGATGTACAAGTCAAATGGCTTTTCCTGACAATTGGTGCAAGCGGATATCTACTAAGCGGACCCGTTTTTCAAATCGGAATCACGGGTTGGGTTATTCCAATTGGTATCTTGTATTTTGTTCGTTCCAGTAGGACCTGGAGAGGCTACCTGTGGTCAGTCCTGTTCATGTCAACATTCATTTTTATTTCGTCGCATGCGAGTTCTCCATTACCGATTGTAGCCACATTGGTGTCGTCCATTCTTTCCGGTTTTCTCGACGGAATACCTTTTCTGTTTGATCGTATCCTATACCGAAAACTTAAACCTGGCCACGCCGTTTTTCTGTTCCCTGTTTTGGCTGTTACATATGAATATCTCATCTCGTTCCCACTTAGTTCCATTGGAGTAGTCGGTGCCACACAGTCAAGATTTGAAGAACTCGCTCAGCTTGCCTCCATAACTGGTGTTTTCGGAATTTCTTTTGTGATGTATTGGTTTGCTTCGTCGATAGTCTCGCGGACTATGGACAGAGAGGGAAGGATTGGCAATTTGAAAGCGTGTGCTGTGGTGCTGGGTCTCGTACTCATATTTGGTATCGTCAAAATTCGAACTAATGATCTATATGAAAAGACGGTGAAAGTATCAGGCATCGTTTTGGAAGAACATCGCTTGTATGAAGAATTGTATGAAATCTTTTTTGACATTCCAGTTGAATTTACGATCGGTGCGGGTGGGTCCCCGGAGCTAGATAGATTGTTTGGTGCATTGGAAGAATTTCGGAAGAATCCGCAGGATGAAAGATATCAAGGGGTGTTTGAAGCATTAAAGAACTTTGAAGATGATATGATGGAGACCACGATAACGGAAGCCAAAAGTGGTTCCAAGATCATTGTTTGGTCCGAAACTAATCTTGCGGTCTTTAAGGATGATGAAGAGGTCGTGTTGGAGCGAGTTCAGAAGATTGCATTGGAAGAGGAAGTGACAATCCTGGCGTCAATGGCAGTATTGCTTCCATATACTAAGGGTGGCCCGATGTACGAAAACAAATCGGTGCTGGTAACTCAAGATGGTGAAATCGTAGATCGATATGAAAAAGCAAAACCAGTTCCTTTCCTTGACTCATCGCTTCCCGGGGACGGACGGCTTGCTATTATAGGCACTCAACATGGTAAACTTACTTCAGCTATTTGCTATGATGCAGATTTCCCTGATTTGATGAGACAGTCAGGAAAAGCAGACATTCTACTACTTCCTTCTAACGACTGGTTAGGAATTTCACCTTATCATGGTGACAATGCGATTTTTAGAGCCATTGAGAATGGTGTTTCGATCGTAAGGCCCACTGGGACTGGTCAGTCGATTGTTTTTGGACCTAATGGAAGAGTATTGGCTAGGCTGGACGCTTACGATCATGAAGTTAGGGTTATCAATGCACATGTTCCGATAGAGGGCGTTACAACAGTATTCGATTATGTCGGCAATACTTTCGCCTGGTTATGCATAGCTGCGACCATGTTGCTTGTAGGTATAGCGATGACCAGGCGTCGCATTAGTGGAAATGATCTGTAGGTTAAAGTTTAACAGCCTTTAACTGAATAATTGTTTGGACTGAGGTCGAACTTTTTAATTTCGCTCCGGATAAATTTGAGACTGCTAAATGGTGCAAAACAAAAAAATCCCGCTAATGCGGGATTATCGTGATTCGTCTGGGGCTTCCCGTCTGAAGCCGGGATAAACTTCTCGCCAGGACGCAAACAAAAAAGGCTTTGATTTGCTCAAAGCCTATGTGATTCGTCTGGGGCTCGAACCCAGGACCCTCTCCTTAAAAGGGAGATGCTCTACCAGCTGCGCTAACGAATCCTCCTTTTGTATTAAAAAATAAATGCAATTTAGAAGGCGTTCTCTAAATTGCGGATGCAAAAATAGAAACCTTACAGTAAAATACCATATGATCTCACGATTAATAGTAGTGTTGATTTTTTTAGGTTCATTTTTTCACTCTTTGGCTAGCAAGAAATCGCAGTTCGAGGGGGATTCTCTCTTTGCACAGCAGAAATACACGGAAGCTTTTCAGGTCTATGAAGGAATTTTCCAAGCAGGCCAATATAGTGAATCGATGCTGCTTAAAATGGCTTTTATTAAAGACGGACTGGGAAACTTTGTTGACGCGCTATACTACCTGGATCTATACTACAAAACCTCCGCAGATAGATCAGTGGTTATAAAAATTGAAGAAATTAGTAGTGAAAAAGGGCTGGCAGGGTATAGCTACAATGACTCACACTTTTTCATGGCCTTGCTGAGTAAGTATCGGGTGCAAATCCAGTTGCTTTTGGTTTCCATAGCTCTATTCCTCACTGTTTACGTTTTCAAGAAAAGACAGCTCAAAGAAAGGCCTATTACGGCCACTATCTTCCAAATTCTAACCTTAAGCTCATTGCTGCTGCTTTCTAATGGGACCTACGAAAGTACTTACGGAATTATCAGTCAAAATAGCACCTTGCTTAGAACAGGGCCATCAGCTGGAGCCGAACCAGTGCAGATAATTGATCAAGGTCATAAAGTAACCGTCTTGGACCGATCCGAAGTTTGGACGAAAATCAACTGGGATGGAGAGGAAGTCTATCTGCGAAATGGAAAAATCAAGATTATTTAAGAGGAGAATCAGCCTCTTTTTTCATCATATTGTAAACCATTTTGTCAAGTCTGGAAGGAATGATTTTGTTAAGTAAGACTGCCATCTTACCTTGAAAGGTCAGGATCAGATCACGCTTCTTTTTTTGATGTGCTTTGAATGTTCTCCTAGCTACTTCATCTGAGGACATCATTTTCTTCTCATCCCTGGGGGATTCTTTCTGTGATTTTCCATCAGCGGCCAGCGCGGTGTTTCGAATATTCGAGCTGGTGAATCCGGGACAAACGACTAAAACATGCACACCCCGGGACATAACCTCAGTGCGGAGCGCTTCAAAAAAACCTTGCATTGCAAATTTGGACGATGAATAGGCTGTACGTGCCGGTGTTGAGCGCCACCCATTAATTGACGAAATAGCGATGATCGAGCCCTTAACTTTCAACAAGTGAGGTAGTGCGGCCTTCACTGCGTAGATAGCTCCATAGAAATTGATATCCATCAACTTTTTAAAGACCTCGAGCTGCAGGTCCTCAAACAGGGCGCGCATTCCAATTCCGGCATTGCAAATGAGAACATCTATCCGTCCGAAAGTACTGATTGCTTCCTCTATAAGTTTTTTGTTGTCCTCTTCCGAGGCGGAGTCAAGTGCAAGAGACAGAAATTGATGATTGCCTTTTTTAAGCTCCTGCTCTGTATCACTCATCCTATCTGCATCTCTCCCAGTGAAAACAATGGCATAACCTTCTTCCGCATATTTCATGACCAGGGATCTACCAATTCCTGAGGAACCGCCTGTAATAATTGCTACTTTTTGCATACTAACTCACCTACTGGTATAACTTTTGCCAAGATAGTTCAACTGAAAACAATTGTTAAAATTTTAAATGCGCGTGCAACCTTGGGAGGGTTAAAAGCATTATATCCAAGTCAAACACTTCAAATATCCAAGTCAAACACTTCAAAATAAACACCTATCCTAAATGAGACTGTACCTTGTCACCCTTCTTTGTCTCTTATCCACACTCGCCATTGCGCAAACTGGTATTAGAGGGACGATAAAAAGTTCGACTGGTGAAGAATTGCCGTTTTCTACTATCTACATCAAAGGGACCACCAATGGAACTACTGCCAACGAAAAGGCGCACTACTTCTTGCGAACACCTCCAGGCAAGCACACAATTGTTGTCCAGTATGTAGGTTACGCTATTCTTGAGAGAGAGGTAAATGTCGTAGATGGTCAGACCATTGAGATGCATTTTACCCTGGAAGAGCAGGCATTGCAGTTGAAAACAGTGACAATCACCGCAGGTGACGAAAATCCTGCTTATAGGGTAATAAGGGAGGCCATCAAAAAGAGGAAATTTTATGAGAATGAGGTCAGAGCATTCAAAAATGATGCTTACATCAAAGGGCTGTTCCGCCTAAGAAAGAGGCCAGATAAGATCCTTGGTCAAAAAATTACGATTGATACAGGGATCGTTTACTTATCAGAATCTGTTTCGAAATTTGCTTTTGAAAGACCAGATAAAATAAGCGAGCGGATGATCTCGTCGAAAGTTAGTGGTAATGAACAGGGGTTTAGTTTCAACCAGGCGTCTGATTTCAACATTAATCCATACGAGAAGAATTATTCACATGATATTCTCGGTGAACGGGTCTTCATTTCACCAATTTCGAATCAAGCATTCCTCATTTATGATTTTGAGTGGCTGGGAATTTTTGAGGAAAATGGAAAATTGATCAATAAAATTAAGATAATACCAAAAAGGTCTACTGACCCTGCCTTTGAGGGAGTGGTTTACATCGTTGAAGATGAGTGGAGGTTTCACACTTTAGATTTACTGGCGACGAAGGCAAGGGGAATAGAGTTTACAGATTCGCTTAGAATTCACCAGGTGTTCGCTCCCACGCAGAACGATATCTGGATGCCTTTATCCCAGAAGTTTGAATTTCAATTCGGGGCATTTGGATTTAAAGGTGACGGTTACTATCTGGGGGTTTACTCCAATTACGAAGTGGAACCCAACTACGACCTCTATAAAGAGGAAAAATTGTTTGCATCCACATTCGAAGGAGAAGAGGAAAAAGATCTCTTCTCGGAGGATGATTTTACTGCAGAAGTCCTCTATGTCGAAGAAGGTTCTAACAAACGGGATTCAACCTATTGGCAAAACATACGACCCATACCCCTGACCACAGTTGAAGTGGATGATTACCGTGTCAAGGACAGTATAAGGGTTGTGAAGGAGAGTGTCCCATACAAGGACTCTGTGGATAACGTAAGAAATAAACTCAGTGTGGGAAATGTGCTATTGACTGGCTACACACACTACAACAGTATAGCTGAGAAGTACTGGGCACTGCCGTCTATACAGAGTACTTTCCAGTTCAACACAGTTGAAGGTCTGGTAACCGAATTCCAACCGACCATCTGGTCTCAGAATGACGAACGAACGAAATACTGGGTTCGTCCATCACTTAGATATGGATTTTCAAGTGAAAAATTCTATGCCAAGTTCGATGCCAGTTACCGTTTTTTAGATGATCAATTTACGAGGATATATGTCGGTGGCGGGAGCTACGTGTCGCAGTTCAATAGTCAAGAAGCTATAAGTCCCTTTATAAACAGCTACATGACTCTTTTCAGCGGCGACAACTTCATGAAGCTTTACCAGAAATCATACGGATAT
Organism: Cyclobacteriaceae bacterium; assembly: GCA_028285685.1. GTDB lineage: Bacteria > Bacteroidota > Bacteroidia > Cytophagales > Cyclobacteriaceae > Ekhidna. Next base: position 37,248 of record JANQOR010000042.1, read on the forward strand.
ACACGGTTTCAAAAGGAGCTGGTGAACGGTATTCGAATGAACGCAAGACTTGAATATGCAGTGAGGGACACACTTTCAAATACTACAGATTTCACCTGGGCAAAAGATGAGAACGTGGCGTTTACGTCAAACCTGCCTTACAATGAAGAGCTGAACGGCGGAACGGATGGCGCCATAGGCACAGGATTCTCCACTTCGAAGGCGCTAACAGCGAGCGTTGTCTTTAGAATTAGATTCAAGCAGCGATATGCCACCAGACCAGATATGAAATTCACGTACTCTTCCAAATATCCCGAGTTGTTTGTGACTCTTAAAAAAGGCTTTGCTGATGTAAGTTATGATTTTGTGAGTTTACGTGTTACAGATGACATGAATCTGGGCTTGTCTGGGAGCAGTACCTACTCGGTTGAAGCCGGGAGTTTTTTAAGCTCTAATTCCATGACTTTCGCGGATTTCAAGCATTTTTCAGGAAACCAAACCAGCTTGAGCCAAGTTGATAAGCAGTACAAATTTGAATTGCTGCCATACTACACATTTAGCACCAAAGACACTTACGTTGAGGCACATTTTGAGCACCATTTCAACGAGTTTATTTTCAATAAAATCCCGCTTATCAAGAAATTGAATTTCCAGGCGGTTGGATCAGTGAATTATCTGAATACGAAAGCTATCGGAAATTATGTCGAGATTGGTGCGGGTATTGAACATATCTTCAAGTTCATGCGGGTAGATTACTACTGGGCTTTCAGAGATGGGAAATCTGAGGCAAACGGATTTAGAATAGGCGTGGGCTTCTAATCAGCGAAGTAGATGGACAAACCCCTTAAATTCTGTGTTGGTGTATTTGATCAAGTAGTAGTAGACACCTTCAGGGAATTGTCCTCCTGACCACCGAAAATCCCGATTTTCACTTCTGAAGACCGTATTTCCAGCTCGGTTGTTTATTACTATGTATTCGAAAAAGTTATCGCAGTTATCCGCTGGAAGATTCTGCGTTCGATCTTCACTTCCGCTCAGGGAAAATGTATCGTTTACACCATCATTGTTTGGAGTGAACACATTAGGAGGAAGGAATTCGCTTTGCCTTTCACGATCGTCTATGATTTCAAATGTGATTTTTAGTGTATCAATTTTGCTTACGGGGCATGCGTTGTCGGCGACCTGTAGCACGACATCCTGGAAAGTACTGGTCTCGCCAAATCGAAAAAGTGTACACTCTGGCTGCCATTCCAGGACACCTTTTACTCTCCCTGTGCCTGTCACGGTCTCAAAGAACAAATTGTCGGAGGGTGGTTGACGTATGCCAGTTGCAAACGACAAGGTAATCTCATCTGCGTCTAAATCGAACGCCTCAATTTCTATCTGAACATTTTCATTTACACGTATTACTTGATTTCTTGAAATATCTTCGAAATCAGGCTTTGAATTTTCCGGATAGTTGACCTGAATAACAGCCCGTAAGGTGTCGAAGTTTTTCACCTTGCATCTGTCTTCATCGTCACCGATGAATAGCAACTCAAATTGTTCGCCATCACTAAATAGAGATGTATTACAGGAAAGATCCCAGGAAAAGGAAGATGAGGCAGAGGTGTTTCCCGCAACCGAAGCAAAATTCACATTATAAAAATCCGGATTAAAATTACCGCCAACTAGCTGAAGGGATACATCATCGTTGTCACTGTCAAAGACGGAAACATCGAAGTTTAAAATGGTTCCTAGTTCAACGATGTTGGGTATTACCTCGCTAGAGGAAACCACCGGGTTGGTGTTTGGAGGTAGGATTACACTGGCATCAATAAAAAGTGTATCTGGGTTGACCAGCTCGCATTCATCAAGGTCTTCCACAAGGATTCCAACTCTAAAATTTTGATTATCTGAAAAATCAAAAACTTCGCAATTGGTATCCCACTTGAGCGTCGCAGTGATGTTTCCAGCGCTGCTGATAGTATCGACCAGACTAAACCCCTTAGTCAACGGGTCTTCAACACCATCGATAAAAAGTCCCATTACCATCTCGTGATCATTTCCGTCAACGGCAGAAATCACTTCTGTACGGGAACTGTCTTCCGGTATAGCAAATGGTGGATGAAGTGTAGTAGTAGCGGGAAAAACGTTTGGCGGAGGTTGAATATTAATGGTCAATCTGGTTGTGTCCAACTGAGGAAGCGGACATGCGTCATCTCCGGCAATCAGATCAAGAATAAACGGTTCGTTACGAATGGGAGGACAGTCGGGGATGCACACCTCTACTCTCAATTGGTTGCTATTAACCAAAGTGTCCGTCACAGTAAAAACATCAAGTGCATCATTGAAATTGACACCCTCCGCTCGAAAGGTGATTGTTTCACCATCGGTGATATTTGAGACCAAAAAGTCAAAACACTTTGCGTCTACGACTGTGTAGTTTAAGATATCCACCTCCGGATCAAAGTCCGGATCCCCTGGTATTTCAACGTCTACAACTGGTGGATCAGGTGGCTCGCAACCATCTATGACCAACATCTGAAAGTCCCGCCGTGCTTGTCCGATTTTTTGACTGTCACGATATTCTTCGACTAAGACGGAGAATACGTACAGACCTGTTTCTGCTGGGGTTACCGTTAGCAATCCTCGATCACTGATCGCCAACGGTCTGCTGCCAGGTATCATGTTTGTTTCAGAAAACCCTGGATTAAAAGCCACTAATCCATAGGGTTTTGGTGTTGGTGTAGGCACAGCCACGGCTGCAGAACTATTATATGGAGTTGTCAAGGAATAGACCAACGAATCACCATCGGGATCAACACCTGTGAATTCGATGTAGTACAGCTGATTGATGCATGCGTAATCACTTAGAGGCCTAAAGAGGCGAGGAGATGAGTTAACAAAGATCTTTCCGTCTTTCATCAGGGGAGGAATGTCCACAACATAGGTCATTCCAGCAGTGATGGGATTGACGATATTTTTTATATTTTGATTTCTACAACACCTTTCCCAGACAACGTAGTACCCTTCCGGGTCCGAATACTGATTTGGGTCCAGATTGATCTCTGCAGACCACACCACTCGAGAGGTTATCAGTTCGTCGCGCGAACATTCTACATTGGTATACGGCACTAGTTCCTGGGATGCAAGAAGTAAGGTATGACTAGACATTTGGGCTGCATCGCTATTTCTGAAAATGACAACAGTTATGGCTGGTTCTGGACCCGGATTGATGATTTGAGCTTCATCAAAATATTGGATAAGATTGATACGATAGACTCCATCACTCACGTAGAGGAACTCAATTTCTCCACCGACTATATGGTTGGCTCTTAAAGGAATCAGGTAAATTCCTAACAGGGCGGTTAGGAGTATCTTCTTCATATCTATATATAAACAATGAAACTACAAAAAACCCTCCTAATGGAGCTAATAACTCAGTTATTTTTGCGAAATGAAAAAAGGGACGATTCTTGAAAATGTTGAGATTACCAGTATTTCATCTGATGGAAAAGGTGTGGGGAGGGTAGATGGTCAAGTGGTTTTTATCAAAGATTCCGTCCCTGGCGATGTTGTCGACATCAGAGTGATTGGTAGGAAAAAGAAATTCTTGCAGGCCATTCCTGAAAAAATCAAAGCTCGCTCAAACAAAAGAGTGGAGCCTTTCTGTGAACATTTTGGACTGTGTGGTGGCTGTAAGTGGCAGCATATGCGCTATGAGTCCCAACTAAAATTCAAACAGGAGCATGTGCTGGAAAATCTAAGAAAACTAAGTGGACTCCAGCTTCCAGATCCACGTCCAATTCTAGGATCACAAAAGGAGACCTATTATAGAAATAAGCTTGAGTACACATTTTCCAATTTTCGATGGTTGACTAAAGCGGAAATTGATTCAGGTGACGAGCATGTTCGTACGGGCCTTGGGTTTCATATACCGGGAAGATTTGATAAAATACTTAACATCAATACCTGTTTTCTTCAGTCAGACAGTTCCAATGAAATTCGTCTTGCTCTTAAGAAGTTCGCTGATGATCATGGAATCGAATTTTTTGATCTGAAAAATCAGACAGGGTTTTTGCGAAACCTGATCATCAGAACATCGACCACAGGAGATTTGATGATCATCGTTCAGGTTTTTCAAAATGATCCGGAAAAGATAAATCTAGTGATGGGTTTTCTAAGGGATACTTTTCCAGCAATCAGCTCGCTCATGTATGTAGTTAATGAAAAGGGAAATGACTCTTTTTATGATTTGCAGGTAAAATTGTTTGATGGGAAGGATCATATTCTTGAACAAATGGATGACCTCAAATTCAAGATAGGACCCAAGTCCTTTTATCAGACCAATTCTACACAGGCTCACGAACTGTACAAAATTGCTGCCGATTTTGCAGATCTCCGGGGAGATGAACTTGTGTATGACCTTTATACGGGTACTGGCACTATTGCAAATTTCGTGGCCCGAGATGCGAAGAAGGTAATTGGTATTGAATCAGTGAAGGAAGCAATTGAGGACGCAATGCTTAATTCTGAGCTTAATGGCATTACAAACACAGAGTTTTTTGCGGGGGACATGAAGGATATGTTAGCTAACGAATTCATCAACCAGCATGGAAAGCCTGATGTGATTATCACTGACCCGCCACGAGCTGGAATGCATCCCAGAGTGACTCAGGTTTTGACAGACCTAAAAGTGGATAGGATTGTTTATGTAAGTTGCAATCCTGCAACTCAGGCCAGGGACCTTCAGATAATGGGAGAATCGTATGAGGTGAAGAAAATTCAACCTGTGGATATGTTCCCGCATACGCAGCATGTGGAATGCGTGATTTTGCTGGAACTGAGAACTTAGACTACCCAATAAAATTCTAATCTTCGAAAGGAATGAAAATATAACTTTCAGACTTTTCACTGTTGGGGGAGATATATTTCTCTCCATACACTTCAAAATTGAATGGTTGGGTCAGCTTATAACTTGTATCAGGTAAAAACTCACTGTAGATATATCGATAGGTATACCTGACATTACTTGATAAACCTTTGTGTATAAATCGCAGGTATTTTCCTTTGGGAATAACTTTGGCGATGAATTGAGGACCAACATCTGTCAAACTTTCAACTTCAACTGCAAGACAATAGTGCATACCTTTTATGTCTTGTGTTTCAGACCAAAACTGGATTTGATAGTAATTTAATGAGCTTGTTTTATTGTTGATTTTACCAACCTCTTGAAGGAAATTATTCCACTCTTTTGATAAATCGTTGGTCTTATTATCCTCTGGTACAAAGAAGGATACACCAATTAGAAACTTGTCGTTCAGCTCGATTACATGAGGAAGCTCATTTCTGGCCTTTTTGGATTGAAATATGTAGTCTTTTGTGATTGCTATAGTTTTTAAGTGATTTGGTATCGTTTCGCCCTGCCTTATTTTAGAGGGACTCATTCCGAAGGTTTTCTGAAAATTTCGAGTAAATACTTCATGACTACCAAATGTGTAGCTATAGGCTATATCCGCTATTCTTTCTTTGGTATCTCTAATTTCATAGATGCTCTCAGTTAATCTTCTTTGAAGGAGATACTTTTTAGGAGAAACAGTTGTAATACTTTGAAAAAGTCTGGTGAAATGGTATAGCGAGCATGAGCTTTCCCTGGCTATATCTAAAATACTTATGTCTGACTTCAAGTTCGATTCAATAAACTGAACCGCCTTAAGAATGGATTCTTTATTTATCACTGAATACCGCTTTTTATGCTCAAAAATTAAACTCTTCCGACCAGTTAAAACGTGATGATTCCTCATAAGAAGAAGGCCAGTGTTTGCACCATTGAGGTGTATCACACTCCTCAACTCTCTCGTTTCGATGATAGGGCTTGATGTCTAAGACGGGAGTCTTGTTTTCGGCATCCAAATATGGGGTATAGATGATACCCTTTTCAAAATCTATTTCAGTCACATTTATTACAGTAAGTAAAATTGGATTAGGTCTGAATTGAGAGCGTGTTGCGAAAACTCCAATTTTTTCTGGCCCGGTGGTATAGGGTCTTTGATTAATCAATCTGTTTCGGTCATTCGGTGTATCACACTTATTTGCCCACCAGATCATTTGCAAATGAGAGAAGCCATTAATATTGATCAAACCGGCACGATATTCTTCCTTTAGTTGGATATTGAAAGCTCCATCATTAATATGTACGTGACCTATTACATTAATAACCATTTCTCTTTCCATTTTACATCTTGTTAAGATTACTCTTGACAAGAGTATACGAATTGATACAGTTATACTTGATGGAATTTGCTGATTTATGCCTTAAAATTGATTTGAGGCAGAACTACTAATGACTCTTGTCAGAGGAGAACACAAGCCTGGTTCAATCATTCTTCTTTTTTACCTTTTCATAGGAGTAGGTAATAATTTTTTCTAATACCGAGGTATCTACATCAGCAATTTTATTGATATACAGGCAAATGTTTCCTCTTTTATGTTTACCTAGTTTACTTAGCAATTTCTGCTCGCCTTTAAAATTATTTAGCACATATAGTACTAAGTGCTGTTTTCTCGGTGAGAATGCCAATAAGGGAAGCTTCTTTTGATGACCACTTTCATAAACTTGTAGGTAATGACCGAAACCAATAATTGATGGCCCCCATACCGCAGGTTCCAATTTTGTAATTCGATGCATCATATCAATGATAAAATGCCCGTCTTTTTTTCTTACTTCATTCTCGATCGATTCAAGAAAGTTGCTAACATTTTTTCCAGTTGGATCCATAGTGAATAGTCATTTTTGTTTGAAGTATATCTTTCTTGTGAAAGTTGTTTAATTAGTTTCTTAATTGTGCAAGGTGGTGATCATCATGTTCCGCTCAAAAAGAAACAGGGCCATCGTCCGCATCGAAGTTTTCAACCTGGGATGCAGTGCTGATTTATACACTTCCTTCTCCGAAATCTCTCTAAGCTTATTTATTGTTACTTTTCTAGCACCTGTAAACTCTTTTGCTAGGCTTTTGATTTCCCTTCTAATGTGTCCGGCTAAGGCTGTCTTCTTATTTTCCAAATCAGCGGATCTCAAATTGGTATTAAGTCACTTAATTTGTTCATTTCATTGATGATCCCTGCAATCCATTTGTTTCAGAAGAATGTTTATGTTTTGCCCTTTTTTGACCAAAGTATCCCCCTAAAAGAGCTCCAATTAGCTTAATTGATAACCAAAAAAGTCCTTTGGTATTAAACAATATATCTTGAATGTCAACTTGCATAGCAAATAACATTAGACACTCTAGAATTACATAAAAAGCAATTGTAGCAGTTGCAAAAACTATAGCACTTTGTTTTTGAGAACGCTTAGATAGCCAGTAGTTAAACAAGAAAAATAATATTGGCCCTAAAATATATGAAGACCATGGGGCGATCCATTGTGCTGCATCATCGTAAAATTCTTGATTATGACCAGGTTCTATAAAGTATGCATAGAATGTCACCATTGGAAAGCTTATAATAACAGTTATCACTATTGACGCAATAGCGACTCCAAGCGCTTGAATGTATTCTTTTGATTTCATTTTATAATTCTTTTTACTCAATTACCGATGTTCGATGTTCACAATGTCTCGAGAAGTTGTTAACGACAATCTTCAAAAGTAGGAGAAGCAGTATTTCGATATTTGATTTTTTTTGCGATTCACTTGCTAAAATTTGATTGTGTCACTTAGTCTTGATTTTAATCAAGCAGAAAGATTTCTTCAATTTTACTATTGAAAACTTTCGAAATTTCATGTGCTAGTTTCAGCGAAGGATTATACTTTCCCTTCTCTAAAAACACAATTGTTTCCCTGCGAACGCCCACTCTTCGAGCGAGTTCCACCTGTGTCAAATTGTCTCTGGCACGGAGTTCTTTAATCCTTGTCTTCATCGAAAATTCCAACTTTTGAAAAATACAGTCGGATCAATATGTAAATGAAGAAAGTGGTTACCATCCCAATTGCGACAACCAGCCTGGCTTTGTTGACTGTATCAACATTGAAAAAGTCCAAGGAGAATAAGATGATTAACCAAACAAAAATAGATATCCGGAAGGCTTTAGCAGCAGCATGTACATGAATGGTTTTCGAAAGTTCATCGACAGGATTGAGGCCAAACCTGGCATTTTTTAGTGCTTGAATCCCGGAATAAATAGGTATCGCGATAACAATCATCAAAACCATCAGCACTCCATAATCCTGAAGTTCAAATGGTTTTGATGACTTTATCAGCCAAAAGGCAGTAATCGAAATAAGTATACCTGCCACAATAAATTTTATGGTGGCCATTGTTTTCGCATTCATAATGTTGATGTTTTATTTCTATTACTTTATTGAAGCAAGGGAACTTGTTAAATCTGTCCAGAATTCTTGGGCATCTAATTGACCCTACAACATAAATTTGAATCTATTCCTGCTTTTTATAGAAAAAGTTAACTATTTATAACATAATGTTATGTATTTATAACTTATTTCACAAATATTAGATGAGAATCTTTATTGCTTAACTAAGCGAAGGCCATGGTCTGTCAAGGAATAATATCAGTTATCGGTATTTACTGAGTTCAACTGCCTTACTTTATTAGAGTCTAACAATACAACCTTACGAGGGGATTTCCATCCTTGGATAAAAGGATAGATCTATTTATGAAACAATTATGTTCAACATTACTAGTTCTTACACTGACCATTTCTTGTCAAGACCTTGAAAAGACAAATGATATTAACAACATTTTTTTGGAATGGAACAATGATGATACCCCTGGAGGTGCAATTGGTATAGTAAAGGAAGGTAACATGGTTTTTTCTCGCGGTTATGGTGTTGCAAACCTGGAACATGGCATCCCAATTACTTCATCAACCGTGTTCTACATTGGTTCCACGGGAAAGCAGTTTACAAGTTTTTGCCTGTTGTTGATGGAGGAACAAGGCGAGATCGATCTTGATGCTGAAATACAAACTTATCTACCAGACTTTCCGAGATACTCATCACCAATTACGGTTAGGCATTTAGCCTATCATACTAGCGGTATTCGTGATTACTCATCAATTTGGTATCTCCAAGGAACGAGCTACTATGAGCATATGACTGCAGATGAGACGTACGAGCTTATTAAGAAACAGAGTGCATTAAATTTCAAGCCTGGAGAAGAATATTCCTACAGCAATTCCGGCTATTTTCTCATGGCTGAAATTGTAGAAAAACAATCAGGTAAATCTCTCAAGGAATTTGCTCAGGAGAATATTTTTGAACCACTAGGAATGTACAACACCACCTACCTGGATGATAATAGGGATCTTATAAGGAATCGAGCCTTTGGATATGACAAAAAATTGAATGGTGAAGGCTTCAATAATTTAATAAGAAGGTTTGAATTGGTGGGCTCGGGAGGTGTCTATTCCACTGTTGAAGACCTCTACCTTTGGGATCAAAACTTTTATGACAATCAACTAGGAACAAAGGGCCAGAAATTAATTAACAAAATGCAAGAAGAAGGTTCCCTGATTGATGGCAGCCTAACAGGTCGTTCATTTGGACTTGTCAATAGTACTTACAATGGTCTCAAAACAATTTCTCATTCCGGATCACATGGAGGGTTCAAAGCTCAACTTCTTCGGTCTCCGGAACAGGATTTTTCCACAATAGTTCTTGCCAATAGATCGGACACAGACATGCAGTCGAAGAGCTATTCAATTGCTGACCTCTTCCTTAAAGATATTTATCAAAATGTGGATACCAATAAGCTGGCTCTATCAGACACTCAGAGCATTAATATAAGTCCTGAAAAAATGGATGCCCTTACTGGTCACTATTTGGATATAAAAAATGGAAATGTCAGGAAGGTTATTAATCGCAATGGGACCCTGTATTACTATCGAAGAGAATCGAGTCAAGACAGGTTAGAGGCGATTAAGGAGTATGAGCTTAAAATGGTTGATCAAGAGAGGCCAACAGAATTGAAATTCAGGACAGTCAATGGTAATATGGTGATGTCATACTATTCAGATAAAATTCATAGAGCAGATATGCATAGATTTGACCTAGATGTTTACACGGAATCTGAACTCGAACAATTTGAAGGAAAGTACTATGGCGCTGATATTGACAGAACCTATGAGTTAAAGGTTCACAACCACCAGCTGAAGATATATATTGATGGTAAGCAACTCTCAGAAGTTTCTTCATTAAGTTCAGATGTGTTCCATGACAGTTCGCTCGGAGTACTCTTTTTTGATAGAGATATTAAAAATCAAGTGGTACGTTTCAAACTTAACTCTCCAAGGGTAAGGGGATTGATATTTGAAAAAGTTCAGACAAAATAAATCGAAAATGATAGCGGCATTTATTCATATTACTAAAATGCTTTGGTTTGATCCGTGAATGTTTCTTATCCATTTCCCATCTTATCAGCAAATAGGAAGCATTTCCCATCTTTCTCCAATTTGAAATAGGAAAAAGATGAGAAGTTGATATTTGTTTGTCCGTTCTTTGTCCGCGCAAGAGACCCAAAGCCTCAAAAACATGCCGTACGTTCAATAGAGGGAGATTTTAAGCCTCACAAACATAGCATGTGGAATGCGTGATTTTGCTGGAACTGAGAACTTAGATGGGGAAATTCTGATAAGAAAATAGGAAATCTGACTCTGAATTGCTTTCCTGGACGTTTCTCTTTCTCATTTCTTCCCAGTCTTTCCTATTCCAATCTATTTAGGTCAACTTCCTAGTTATGTTTTGAGTTCAATTAAATGTTGTTCTATTCATCTCTTAAAGAATCAATAGGATTGGAAAGAGCAACTTTAATCGATTGGCTGCTAATAACGACCATTGTAAGGGCCAGAATCAATACTGCAGGTATGGCAAAATGTAACCAGTAAAGGTCGGTACGGTAAGCAAACTCGTTGAGCCATTCCCTGACAAACAGGTAGGATAGTGGAATTGAGAAGACACATGATAAGAGAATAATCCAGAAATATTGTTTTGCCAGGAGTGCCAGAATGTTCTTGATTGAGGCTCCAAGAACCTTTCGAATACCAATTTCCTTCGTTCTCTGAGTCGCTGAATAAAGGGCTAATCCAATTAACCCCAACATAGCAATGAAAATAGACACGGACGATAGTACAGCGAACATTTGGTTTTGTTGCCTGTCAGTCCTGTATTGGCTGTCGAACGTGCTATCAAGAAATTCGAATTCGAATACTTGCTCTGCGAATAAACCATTCCATTTTTCTTCAATAAATGATAAAGTTTGGGGCAAATTTTCACCACTAAGTCGGAAATGATAATAACCTGCAGGTTCATCCTCTTCTGGTTCTCTGAATAATCTTATGAACATTGGCTCTACCTGATTGTGTAGGGAAAAAAAATTATAATCTTTGACCAACCCTATAACAGGTCCCAGCGTTTTGCCATCCCAACGTTTGATTACTTTACCTACAGGACTATCTTTCCACCTCATTGCTCGAACCACTGCTTCATTAACAATGAAGGAATTCATTATGTCCTCATCAGAATCAGTATGAAAATCTCTACCCTGTACCAGTGACATTTCCAATGTCTTTAGGTAATCATCACCGACAAAGTTTTGTTTGATTTCCTTCTGTACAAATTCGTCTTCTCTCTCAATTTTGAAAACCCCATTTGAGGACTGGCTTCCTGGAAAATTAGTCGCATAAGTCGCAGACAGAATGTGCGGTGATTGCAAAAAAGCGTCCATGGACGATCGTAGCATTTCTCCTGATAAGCCATCCGGTATTCGCATTAACAAGAGGTTTTCCTTGTTGAATCCTAAGTTCTTGTTACGCATATATTCCAGCTGTTTTCCCATTATGACAGTGCTAATTATCACCAATGATGAAACTGAGAATTGAACTGCAATTAATCCTTTTCTAAAAAAGCCGTCTGAGCTTTTGTTCTTGACATGACCTCTGAGTGAGTCCACGGTGGGATGCGAGGGTATGTAGAGACCAGGATAAATTCCTGACAGGAGCCCCATAAGTAGCACTACTGTCAAAGAGCAGATCAATAATGTTGGATTGCTAAATAAATTGAATTCTAATTCCTTATCTATCATTTCATTTAATGGCGTAGCATGAATAAGGAAATAGGTGCATATAACGGCCAATAAATATGCAATGGTTATCAAAACAAAGGTTTCGCTAAGTATCGCATATAGAAGTGATTTTCGTGTCGACCCAAATACCTTACGGATACCCATTTCCCTTGTCCTGGCCAATGATTTTGCCGTTGAGAGGTTTACGTAGTTGATGCAAACCATCAGAACTACGAGTGAAATCACACCTCCAAATATGTAAACAAAAGAAAGGTCACCCTGTGGTTCATCAAATTGGGTAGTTGACTTAAAATGCGAATCAGCTAAAGGTTCTAAAGTAGGAGTATAGATGCCACCTAGCTCTTCAGCCGTTGATGCAAAATACTGTTGGAAAATGGGCTTAAACTTGTCTGCAAAGCCAGATATGTCATAGGCTTTAGGGAAAATCAGGTAGCTATAGGAACTGGGATTCCAAATGGTGTGGCCAAACCCAGCATAAGGTATCCATGGTCGAGAAGGAATTCCGGACACTAGAAAATCATATTTAAAATGTGTGTTGTCCGGCAAGTCTTTTATAACAGCAGATACCACGTAATTTTCCTTTTTTACAGATTTTACCGTCAGCAGCTTGCCGATCGGGAGATCATCGCCAAAGTATTTCTTGGCCATAGATTCTGTTAAAACCATTTTGTTAGGTCCTACCAAACAAGTTGTAGGATCACCTAAGGTGAATTCATGAGTGAAATAGGAAAAGACATTCGAATCAGCTCTCATGAGCCTTTCTTCATAAAACTGTCTTCTTACACCTTTTTCTGACTCATAGATAATGGTGACTTTCTGTTCCTCTTCGTCAAATGGAACAAAGCGCACATAAGATAGTAGTTCAGGAAGGTTTTCCTCGATAAGAGGCGGCAGTTCCTGTGCCGTTTTTGCATAATTGATATCAAAACCGGTCATCTGTATCCTGTTTGTCAACCGGAAGATTTGATCATGATGCTTTTGATGGAGGTCGTAAGTAAATGCGCTTTGCAGATAAAGGATACCTATTAAACCGCAAGTAGTTCCTACAACAAGTCCCATAAGATTTAAAGAAGTGTAAAATTTGTTTTTAGCGAACAGCCTAAAGGTGAACTTAAAGTGATTCAATAACATGCCATAGTGATTTAATCTGTGGTCTCCGCCCGAATTTTGCATTAGGACTGGTCGCAAGAGCTTGACTAAGTCTAGTGCATAGAGCCGCTTGGCTTTTCGGAGATTATATTTTTCAATGTTGTCATGAAAACGTTCTTCCATATCTCCTTCGATTTCCTCGAGGTAATCTTTCCTAACAAAGAATCGGAGGAGTCTGAGCAGCCAGCGTGGTGATGTCTCAAATGAATCCTTCACTGTAAATTATTAGTATGAAGCTGAGGCATGGCCTCCCATAGTCTGGCGCGGATATCTTTCATTTCTTGCAATACTTGATGTGCATAGGGCGTAGCTGAATAGATACGCTTTCTTTTGCCACCTCTCTTCTGCGTCGCTTCGCCCCATTTAGAAGTAAGAAATCCTTTTTCTTCCATTCTTTTCAGCGCTGTTTGAATAGCACCCACGCTTAGTCTTTCATTGAGGCGTTCTTCCAGTTCTCGTTGGATTTCATTCCCATATGCTTTCTCTTTTAAAACGATGACAGTCATCAGTATCAGTTCCTGAAATTCTCCCAGCCTGGTTTTCTTCATATGATTAACTACTAATTGAAGTAAATATATGTTAATTATTTTATTTTAATTGAAGTTTTTTAAGAGTAGACCCTGACAAGATTGATTAAATCATCGTCCGTTTCTATCGAGGAACGATATTTGAGCATTTTTTTAAGTCAATATTTCTTATAATTTTGTATATATACATTATTGTAAGAAATAAGCCTTGTTATGAAGAGCAAAGTGACAATACCAACAAGCAGGAAGATGGAGGAGAGGCTGTTTCAAATTACTAATGTGAGGAAGCTGCAATTAAAGACCGCCCGGAAAGTGCCTCAGAAAATGTGGCAATTTATTCCGCTATTTAAACAAGCGATCCGATGAGTTATCGTAAAAATGGACATCGTCGGATAGCTCGGTGGTTACTCTCCAAAATTGTTGACCCATCTGTTCTGGAGGAGTTTCTCGGAGATCTTCATGAGATTCATGATGAACGATCGACCAGGAGAGGAAAGCTATATGCCTCTTTTATGTACTGGATTGATGCCCTCCATTTAATGGTTGGCTTTTCCTCAATACGAAATTTCAAACCTCAAAATAATCAAATGGATATGCTCAGAAACTACATGAAGATTGCTTATCGCAACGTACTAAAGTACAAGTTTTATTCAGCTGTTAATGTCATTGGACTATCCATTGGGCTATCGATGAGTCTACTCATCACGATACATGTTCTTAATGAGCTCAGCTATGAAAAATCATTCCCCAAGCACAAATTAATCTATCGTCTGGCATCTACTAATTGGGCCAAAAGTCCACCTATCATGGGTATTGAGTTCAAGGAGAAAATGCCTGAAGTAAAAGAGGTGGTAAGGCTATTTCCTTTTGAACCGACTGTGTTCTCGCATGAGAAAAACGAGCAACTAGTAGAACGGCCATTTTTGGGAGACCCTTCCGTCATTGAGGTTTTTGATTTGGAATTGATAGAAGGTACAAAAGATGCACTGAATGAACCTTCCACAGTCCTGTTGACAGAATCTTTGGCAAATCGTCTCTTTAAGCCCGGAGAAAATCGACTTGGGGAGGTGATAGTGTTTGGTGATGGATGGAGGCAGACCGTAAAGGGGATCATTAAAGATTTCCCACCAAACACTCATCTGAAAATTGACTGCATCTCGTCGTCTTTGCGTTCTTCGATTGCAGAAAGTACTTCGAGAAGTTGGGCGGGAATGTCAATTTATGCCTTGTTTGAATCAGAGGAAGGTGTCATGAAGGTGGAAGAGAAACTCATGGATTTCCACATTGGATTTTACGAGGGACTAGCTCCCGAAGAAGAAATTACGAAACATATAACCGAATCGGGAGAGTTTTTAGAGCTTCATCCAATCACGGGTATTCACCTCCATTCACATCGTGAAAAAGAGATTGAAGCAAACAGTGATATCATGTTTGTCTATGTCTTTTCTGCGCTTGCAGCCTTCATACTGCTTGTGGTTGTTATTAACTTCATCAACTTGTATGTGGCCCAGTCACTCAATCGCATTAAGGAAATAGGTCTGAGGAAAGCTTTGGGAGCGCACAGGCGTATGCTTACTTTGCAGTTCTTGTCAGAGGCATTTTTTCTGGTTGTGCTAAGCGGCATTTTAGCGACTGGCTTGTCATACCTGGTTCTTCCGGTTTACAATGATCTGGCAGGTATCCCTATCTTCTCAAGCAGCTTATTCTCACTCCGTGTAGTTGGGGCACTGGCTATTCTCATCTTCGTAGTAGGAGTACTTGCTGGCGGTTACCCTGCCTTTTACTTATCTAAGTTTAGGGTCCAGGAAGGGCTGAGCGGCAAAGGACTCAAGATCGGTAAAAAACTCCCTATTCGCTCTGCCATGGTGGCATTTCAATTCCTAATTTCCATTTGCCTGCTCACAGCTACTTTGATCGTGAGTGAACAAATGAATTTTATTGGAAGCAAAGATATGGGCTTTGCCAACGAAGAGGTGATTGCTATTAAGCTTCATCGTAATCTTTTGGATGAGGCAATACTTTATCCTGAAAAATTAAGAGCGGAACTTACAAAGCATTCGACGATTGAGCAGATTTCTTTTAGTTCTCATTTAATCGGCAGTCGATTCAGTCTTGAGCCAAGCTTTCTAAAAAGTAGGCCTGAGGATGAACTTGATTCGAGAGTATTAGTCGCAGATCCCATGTTTTTGGAGACTATGGGAATTGATGTTGTCAAAGGTGGACTTAAGTCTCGTGGTTTTAAAGGGCGCAGGTACTTTCTAAATGAAACGGCTGCAAACTTGTTACAACTTGGAGATCTCGAGGGTGAGATCGTGCACAATACCTGGCAAAAAAATGAAGGCGAGGTAGTTGGTATAGTAAAAGACTTTCACTTTGCTTCATTGCACAGTAAGGTAGATCCTCTAATTATCCAGCTTTCTAATGATGACACAAATTCAATTAATTACCTGCTCATAAGACTTAAGTCTACCGATGTAGCCTCAACTATTAAGACAATCGAACAAACTCTTTTAGGTATTGCTCCGGGAGCCTCGATTCTACCGCTACTGGTTGATGAACACATGGATCACTCTTATCGATCTGAAAACAATATGTTTTCCATATTCCAGTTTTTCTCTGCTATTATTATCGGTCTGGCCTGCGTCGGACTATTTGGACTCTTTGCTTTCATAGTGCAGACTCGCACCAAAGAAATAGGCATAAGAAAAACGCTGGGTGCCTCCTTGACGCAAATACTTTTGATTTTGTCAAAAAGTTACCTTGGTATTTTGATTTTAATTGCTGTGGTAGCAGTGCCCATTGCAAAGTATTTTGCAAGTAATTGGCTGGACGGTTTTGCATTCAGAACTTTTATACCTTGGTGGTCTTATGTGGTGCCTGGCCTAATTATTTTGGTTTTAGCAGCTCTTGCCATTGCCGTCCAATCATGGAAGGTAGCTACTACAAATCCAATAGAATCACTTAGAAGTGAGTAAATGCTAATTGGCTTGAAGCATAATGTCTAAAAAACAGGTTACAAAATCATTTGGTAACCTACTTCTCAGTCCGTGATCATAGCTTTCTAATTATTCAAATTAGAAAACAATCAAGATGAAAAGAATTCTGTTAATTGCTCTTATAGTAATCCTTGTAGCAGGGCTTGTATTTACGTCGAAGTATGCCATTAAATATGCCCACTGGTCCACGAAATCCTTGGGATATCCAGGTCTTTATAAGCAAACGGATCGATATTCATTTCTTCCGCTAGATTCAGTTCTTGTCAATTCGACCTGGGAACTTTTAGCTATGGATTCTGCTGGAGATGGGGACCTTCTAAATTGGCCCGATGTAAAAGCATTGCATGTTTATCGTGGAATTGACACCATATGGTTAGCATACTCCCTGCACAATGATATTGACATTAATGCTCCCATGGTTTCAATTGCTTTGCATAGTGACGAAGGAAGGGATTGGTATGGAACATTGGATTTAAAGTATAAGGGGATGATCTCTACAGGATACTACCGGAAGGGAGATCAATACTATGGATACAATTTTCTGATAGATGAAAAAGGAATTTGTAGTTTCAAGTATAACATGGCTAAAAATGCCCTGTACATGGGAATTCCTAAGGCAAGAGCACAAGAGTTTAAGGGGAAAAAATTTGTTGCTTCGGTAGGTCTCAAATCTTATTGGAATGATGATGTTGACCAACTAATTGATTTCGACTCGCTTTTAAAATGAGAACTTCCATCATCTTACAAGCAAATCTCCTCTAAACAGAAAGAAGATTCATTTTTACTTATTCTATGCAATTTAGGTAAGTCTCCGAGCCAGGTTTTGAATTCAAAATCTTATCTTAAGGATTGATCATTTCCTTGCTGATAATTGTCCTACATGAGCATGAAGGAGAAAGAACAGGTAAATCTCGCCAAATCCGGAGACATCAAGGCCTTCAATAAGCTCTTTGAGCCATTCGAAAAGCAATTAAAATCCTATCTATATCGACTACTTACCAACCGTGAGGATGTCGAGGATTTTTACCACAACACATTCGTGAGAGCATTTGACAAGATTGATTCATTCGAAGGCGAGACAAGGCAATTCAAGAGCTGGATATTTACCATTGCCACAAACCTCTGCTATAATCACCTTGAGAAAAAGAAACGTTGGAACATGGATGCTCAGGATGTTTGTCGTGATAGCCTGGTAAATGATCCCGAAGCTCAATCTTCATTTATGGGCAAAGTGATGATGAGCAATTACAACCAATATGAAATAAAGGAACACATCGATTTCTGCTTTACCTGTATCTCAAAAACACTTAGTATTGAACAACAACTGGCATTAATGCTTACCGGTATTTATGAGTTTAGAGTGAAGGAAGTAGCAGAAATCATGGACCGGACCGAGGGTAAAGTCAAGCACTACCTCAGAGATGCACGGAACAATATGTCATCTGTTTTTGAACATCGTTGTGCGTTGATCAACAAAAAAGGGACCTGTCACCAATGCACAGAACTGCAAGGAATTTTTGACCCCAACGTGGATACCTACCGTGAATCGATGAAAATCAAAATGGTGAAAGATGCCAAAGACAGTTCGAAGGACGAACTTTTCCAACTAAGAGAAGCGATCGTCAATCCTATTAACCCGATGGACAGCAAAGGGATGGATTTGCATGATGCACTGATGCAACACATGAAAAAAGTAAACGATTTGGACTGATCCGATCATTTCCGGCTAGTTGATTGTCTTACATACATAACCTAAATATTGTTGTATGGAAGCATTAAGAGAAGATCGTTTATACCAGATTAATTACCATGAGCCTGAAAACATACTTGAGCTTAGATGGCTAGATGGAACAAAACAAATGCAGGATCAAGACTTCTTGGATACCCTGGAAGTATTTTCAGATTTTGTGATTGAAAAGAGAACTCCTTTTCTCTTAATTGACACGCACGAATTCCATCATCGATTTACCGATGTGGAAACCACCATGGGGCTGAGAGCTAAAAACATTATCCCAAAATACAAACAAGGTGGTGTCAGGAAAGAAGCCTTTTTTGATCCGCCGCAGGCTCCGAGACGACATGCGGATTACAATGGTTTGATCTCAGACTCTTTTCATTCGATGGAAGAAATACGAAATTGGTTCAATGAGTAACCATGTTGTTTAACCTAATCAAAATCATAACCTTCAAGTCATGACACCTTTCATTATTGGAAACATCCAGTTTACCCTATCACTTATTGTCTACACCATGATTGCCACATGGTATGTCCACCCAAAGCTGAAGGCGATGGAGTGGAACAAAGCAATTGTGCCGTTGCTTTTGGTTCATGCTTTCAGATACGGTCCACTTACGTTGCTTATGCCTGGACAAGTTTCTAGCGAAGCACCGATGGATGTTTCGGAAACTATAGCATATGGGGATTTAGCCTCGGGCATCCTTGCGATTATAGCAGCCATTCTGGTTTGGAACAAGGTGGCCGGAGCCAGACTTGCTGTCTGGATTTTCACCATCGTAGGTTTTGGGGATGTGGTTCTGGCTTCAGCAAAAGGGATTGGAGCAGGATTGTTGAATATTGACATGGGATTCAATCTGTACATCCTGAATTTTTATGTACCAATGCTGATTGTGACACATATTATGATTGCCCTGCTGCTAGCAAGGAAAGCCAAACTAGCCACCAAATCACAATAATTTTATTTTCACAACAAAATAGTAAGTAATCCGTATAGTTTCAATAACAACAAAATAGTAAGTAATAAACTAATACTTAATGAAGGGCAATTACCTGGGTGAATTCGAAGAATTAGTAATGCTTGTCTGCGCAGCGTTGAAAGATGAAGCGTATGGCATCAACATCGTTGAGGAAATCAAAGAAGAGATGAACCGAACGGTGAGTCTAAGTGCTGTTCATATGACACTTTACCGGTTGGAAGATAAGCGTTTAATGGAGTCTTACCTGGGAGGAGCTACTGCACAGAGAGGCGGTAGAAAGAAAAGAATATTCAAGATGACCAATGCAGGATTGGAGATGCTCAAGCAGACCAAAGCGGGCAGGATTTCACTTTGGAATCAAGTGGCTGAATTGAAGTTGACCTGATTTCCATATGAACCTTCCAAATAAATGGATACTTGATTTGCTCTCTCGTGTATGCCCTAAAGATCTGCAGGACAGCATTATTGGAGATCTTTTGGAGCAGTATGAAATTAACCTTACAAGAAGAGGTGAAATCATTTCCAACTTGCTTTTTGTCTACAATGGAATAAAGCTGATGCATGTAGGCATTGCCAGATATAATAAGAATACTCAATCAAGTACGAAAGCCATGTTTTTCAATTATCTCATTGTCGCGCTACGTAATCTTCGAAAGCAAAAGCGCTATCACTTAATAAACTTTGTAGGGCTGACATTGGGCTTTGCAAGTTGTTCACTAGTGTTACTTTATGTCAATCACGAATTGAGCTATGATCAATTCCATCATGACCCGAAAAATACCTATCGGGTATCATCTGAGGTGAGTGAACGTACCTGGTTCCCTTCCATCATGAATGAATATGCCGAAAGGTTAATGACCGACGAGTTTCCTGAGATTAATCAGACGGTTAAATTTCGGCGAGCACCTAGCAATTTTGCCATCAGCGAAAATAGGAGGATCGATACAAGAGCGATTGTCACCAATCCGGGTTCTTACTTTTTCGAGATGTTCAACTTCAACATCGTCGAAGGGAATCAGCAAAACATGCTAGTCGAGCCGAGGTCTGCGGTTTTAACTCACTCCATGGCGGAAAGAATTTTTGGTGAAGGACCCTATACTGGTCAGATCTTTAAGTGGGATACCTTAAGTCTAAAAGTTACAGGGATAATCGAGGACCTTCCTTCAAATACTCACCTGGCGTTCAACTTACTCATTGCTCATGATGTCCCTCTTGTTGGTGTATTTGCCTACGTAAATCTGAATGATAAAGCCAACATTGAAGAACTCGAAAAGAAAATTGCTGATATTGATATCGGAAATGATCGCTACTACGTCAGCAAAGTGGATCTTCAACCGATTGAGAGCATACACTTTTCTCCTGCATTGACTTTTGAGTTAAAACCACCAGGGGAGAAAAAATACTTGTACCTTTTCTCAGGGATCGCTCTCTTTATCCTAATTATTTCTACAACCAATTACATGAATCTTTCATCGGCCATCTATGCACGGCGAACGAAGGAAATGGCAGTTAGGAAAGTATTAGGGAGTTCTAAAAGAGGACTTTCCACTCAATTTTTACTGGAGTCCTTTCTGATATCGTTGATGACAATTCCGGCAGTCCTGCTGATCATCCACTTAGTGCTTCCGGCATTCAGCAACTTCGTTGAAATTCCGTTACAGAACAAATTCCTGTCCTCACCTTCTATGATCAGCTCACTCTTGCTCATCGTCATCCTTACGAGTTTACTAGCGACTATCTCACCTATTTTGACCATGAGGAATTTTTCAGCACTGAAACTTTTCAGAGGCGGACAGTTGCTAGACTTGCATGGCCTGAATCTCAGAAAGGTCCTACTGACTGTTCAGTTCACACTACTGCTTTTCCTGGGTACAGGGGCATTTTTCATCAACAAGCAGCTGCAATTCATTAGGACAAAAGACCTGGGCATCAATAAAACAGATATTGTAAAAGTTTCAAATGTTCATGTTTTGTACGGGTTAGATAAGTATCATACCATAAAAAACATAAGTCTTTCCAGTCCCTACATACACGGATTTACCACAGGATCTCCTCCGGGCACAGAGAGTTATGGGTTCCCCTACAAGGCCGAAGGTCACGAGGAGAGGAGCGATGCACTTTCGTTTGGTACTGACCTGGATTATTTTGATGTAATGGAAGTGGAGGGCCTTTATGGAGATTTTTTTGAAAGAAAGCCAGAAGATCAGCCTAGCATCTCCCTGGTCGTAAACGAAAAATTTGTGGAGCTGATGGGCTGGGAAGACCCCATTGGAAAAAAAGTGACCATGTCTCCAGGAAATAACGGAAGAGACTACTCTATCTCTGGCGTATTCAGGAATTACCATGCGCTTTCGCTGCATAATGAAATAGTTCCACAATTCATTTTTGCCAGAAAAAGGAGACGGAGTGCTTCTGAGAATATTTTGGTTAAGATAGACATGCAAAACATCAGACAGTCTTTCGAGGCAATTGAAGAGGCGTGGTATAGCGTCATGCCAAATTCCCCGATCGAATGTGCGTTTATGAATGAAGACATTCAAAAGGCCTACGTTCAAGAACAAAAAGCTGGCAAGTTGAGTGTTTCACTGTCCATTTTAGCTATTCTTCTCGCTGTGATGGGCTTGATCGGACTCACCTCATACATGTCAGAACTGCGGACCAAAGAAATAGGCATTCGAAAAGTTTTGGGGGCATCCACGAGACAAATTCTACTATTGCTTAACAAAGAATTCGTTTTACTCATTTCAATAGCGACAATCATAGCAGGAACCGTTGGTTATTTCACAATCGCCAAATGGCTGGAGGCATTTGCCTACAGGACATCCGTTGAGCCTCTGATCTTTCCGGTTGCAGGCCTGTTGATCGTTCTTATTACTTTCCTTACCGTCAGTATTCAATCAGGGAAAACAGCCAGAAAGAACCCAGTCGAGTCAATTAGCTATGAGTGATGCTTAATCTGATGATTCAGCATTCCAATGCAAACGTCTAGATACCTTCGATAAATACTGCGCTAAAGCTCCCGGCGGACTCCCTAAGCTTTTTAAGTGGCTGGTACTCCTCTGAATCGTACCAGTCTCGTGCCTGTTTTAAACTTGGAAACTTTATCATGACAGGCCAGGTAGGCTGCCAATCACCTTCTTTCACTTCGACCTCACCACCACTAACAATGTATTCGCCCCCAAAAGAGGCTGTAACCGGCTTGACCTGGGTCACATACTCTTGCATTTTTTTTGGTTCAGTGATTTCGAGATTTTGGAATAAACAGTAAGCTGACATAACTATAAAATTTTGTTCTATGATTGGTTGAATGGTTTGCTTATTCTACTGATGGTTCCCGGATTCACAAACATCTCTCCATCGTGATTTCCATGAGTTGTCAAGACCATCGTGTTGAAATCAATCACGTTACATAGAACCAAACCTGTTGCTTCGGTCCATGATATGAAATGTACTCCGGGGTAAAGCTCGCTATGAATGTATGATTCAGTACCACTCGATGGCCCTTCAAATTCGCCCTTTTTCAATTCCCAGAGCAAGGTCTCATCAGACTGAATGGTAATATGATAGATTTCAGATGCATACCTGAATTCAAAGGTTTTCCCCATTAAATCACCAATTTTAACCGTGCTGTTTTCCATCTTCTATTCAAGTATTTGAAAAATTAGGAATACAAACTTAGGAGGGATAATTGCGGAAGAAATTAAGATACCTTAAGAAATCAATGTGAATTTGGATTTCTTATAGTGCTCAGGTATTCAGGGGTGATGCCGAGGTAATTGGCGATGTCCTTTTGCGGAATCGAATGATAAAAGTTTGGATACTTTGCCGTAAACATTTCATATCTCTGCCTCGCCGATAGGGTATGAGTGTGCATAATTCTCTCTTGGTGTGCTACTAACGCATTTTCCATCAGAATTCTGAAAAATCGCTCTAGTTTCGGGATCTCCTCATAGAGCAACTCAAGCTTACTGTATTTAATCCTTAGTACCTGGGTTGGTTCCAAGGCATCGACAAATAGTTCTGAAGGAGTTTGTCGCAAAAAACTCTTTAGATCTCCAATCCACCAATTGTCTACAGCAAATTCAAGTATCTGATATTCACCATCTTTGAGGTAGTAGGATCGAAGGCATCCTTTTACAACGAAGATTGTTGCTTTGCATACCTGACCAGGTCTTAACAAGAATTCTTTCTTGTCGACTTCCCGAGAAGTGATAACAGAGTTCAAAGCCTTCAACTCATGATCTTCTAGCCTTACAATTCTCGCGATATTTTCGGTAAGCTGATTCAATGAATGCCAAAGTAATGTTAGAATCTGTTCTTGCAGAGTCCGCAGGCAGTATTTCTGTGGGGTGTAATCCTAAGTTATCAAATTGCAAGGGGTCTGAAAATAATATCCAGGCCTTGTCATTTAACGACTACCTTGTGAATTTTCTTGGTGCTACCTTGATTAATAATTAGTAGATAGATACCAGATGACATCCCTTTCACTGGCGTTATTTTCTCATCAAAATACTCCTCAGATATGCTTGTTTGGAAGAATAGCTGTCCGGTGAGATTTACAAGCCTGACATCAAGCCCTTCCTCGCCGTTTGATTCAATACGAAGATTTATGTTATCTGGAGTTGTTGGATTTGGATAAACAAACACGCCCAACTGGTTGTTGAGTGGATTGAAGTTGTCCAATGCCACCACCTCAGAATAATCCACTGTTCCATCAAAGTCCACCTGCTTCAATCGATAATAGCTTACACCAGGAGCAGGCCGTCTATGTCGGTACGAATACTCAACGACTTCACTTGAGTTGCCTTGTCCCTGAATAGACGCTATTGAACTGTATTGCTCCCCATTTAAGGAGACTTCAATTTCAAAGTGATCGTTGTTAAGTTCGGAAGCCGTGGACCAGCTTACAACAGCTTCTTTATCAACAAGTTCTACATCAAAATGGAGCAATTCAACTGGCAAAAGTGAGCCTCCGTCCTCAACACCCCCCGTTCCGCTCGAGAAGCTGGTTAAGTTGTTCCAGGTGATCTGATTTGCGCCAAGATTTCTACTGAAACTAGGGAAGTCAAGAATATCGTCCACATTGGAGCCATCAAATTTTATCGGCTCAATCGTTCCTTCTGATCCGCCCGCCACATCGGCATTGGTATATGTAAACGTCCAGTTGTAGCTGATGCTGGTTATGTTCACATCATTAAAGGTCCAATACCTCGATATGTAAGCAAAGTCAGTGGAAATATCCGGATACTTGCTGTCGCGTAGATTGATACTTATGCTTGGAAGTGTTCCTGTCAGGGAGTTAATCTCAAACGAAGAAGGACTATATTCATCATCATCTCCAATTGGGAGATCATATGTCTCACCTGAAGCTATCGCAAAAAACAACTCTCCGGCACCATCAGCCTGGATGTAACTCGCAGAACTTCCGTTTAAGTGATCTGCTTCCGTATTTTCAAGAGTTAAGTCATTGGTTTGAAGATTCACCACTCCTGAAGTCAGCTCCAGGGAGTCAGCTATGGTAACGTTGCTTTCAAACAACACTCTTCCGCTTGCCTTGTTTACAACTACCTTGTGATAGGATTCTCCCCCAGCACCGGTAGCCTCTATGGTTTGATTGACTGTGCCATTTAACACCACCAAGCCATTGTCTGCGGTGAAAGTTCCCTGATTTGTCCAGTTTCCTCCCAGGAATATCGGGAAGCCATCGGTGTCAAGTTCCACCACATTATCAGCTATGACAAGGTTGCCTTGAACGACGATACTGTCTAACATGAATTTTCGCCCTGATGAACTAAAAGTTACATCTTCATATGTGAGACAAGTGACGCATTGATCCCCAGCTCTGGAATATTCCACTTCTCCACCCGATACGTCCACCCTGCCAGTTCCATTTAGCGTGATGCAGTCCTGGTCTAATTCGAGTTTATAGCCATCCAGGTTAAGTACTCCACCATCCTCAATGGTTATGCCGCCAATTGCTACATCCTCCGTGAGGTAAATGCTGTCTGTTCCTGCGATAAAGACATCATCTCCATTTCCGGGTACAATACCTGTGACCCAAGTGCCTGAATTACTGAAATCTCCCATGACTGAGTTGGAAATATTTCTCAAGGCACCAATCGCCACTACGTCGTTATCAGACAATTGAACCCCACTGGCTTGAAAGATTGAACCGGACACCAGGCTTAGTGAATAAATCGAGTCCAAATCGGTATCAAAATCGCCGGTTGAGCTAACAAGTAATGCCAGCGTTGGGAAGGTCGCTCTCGCGGTGGTATCAAAGGCGACGGTATCTACTTCGATAGTCACACTACCGGGTGAACCGTCTACATCAAATCGCCATTCTCTTGCCAACTTGATGATACCTGCATTAGTAGTTGAGTTCCAGCTGGATGTCGCTGCATTGTCGTGACCAAATAGCATAAAGTCGCCATTATCAGACGCAGAAGACATACTGTTGGCGTCCTTTACAGTGAGTTGATTTGCACTTGTGGCTGCCGTATGTATAGCGATTGCACTATCTCTACCTATTCCTGCCACATCATCAGTAAAGCCGGCATTATCATAGAGGTCATTGGCATTAGTAATACCATACCTTTCCCCCAGGTATGTCTCCACGATTTTTCGTTGTGCAGAATTGAGCGTTGAATTGTAAAAGATGATTTCAGCTATATCTCCGTTAAAATGGGAGCCAGCTGAGGTAGAGGAACCTATGAAGCTATTCGCTGCGATATCGGTTTGTGTGTAGGTAGAGGTGTTGTCATCAGAGCCATCGATTCTCATTTCGGCATTGCTGGATCCGGATTGCAATGAATACTGATAAATTGCGGCACTGGTTCCGGTAAACTCCGTTCCTTGATTCCCACTGTCATCGGTATATCCAAAGCCTAGCTCGTGGCCTAGTACCAACCCGCCTTGCGTAGAGAACACTTGCTGGGCACTTGTACTTGATGTTTCATAGACCATAAACACATCATAGTCGCTTACACCCGAAACAAAAGGATCAATATCGAACGCGTCCGTTGATCCGTCAAATGTTACCGTAGATTGATTGTTGAAATTTGAATTGCTTGAATTCAATGTCGGTGTATTGATGACAGTCGCGTCATAATTGTTCCCGGAGGTATCTGCCCAAATGGTGTTAAAGTTATCCGCTCTCAGCCACAGCAGATTGCTGGTATTGTTCCCAACTCCACCAGGTCCGGTAGATCCTAAATCATCATTGTCAAGAATGGTATAGTCAAATTGTGTATTAGTGCCAAGAGTAGCATTGGTTGGAGTTGCAAGCGTGATTGTCACCACTTCACCTGTTTCTGCCAGCCCATCGTCATTGACAGTTAACAATATGGATGTTTCTGTTTCACCAGGGTCCAGAGTAACAGAGCCATCCGCCAGGTCAAAGTCAGTGCCTTGGGTGGCATTGGTACTTGAAACGGAATAGTTGACTTTGGTTGTGTCACCTGAGGCAGCGCTTAATTCCACATCAATCTGGACGGGAGAAACTGATTCCTGACCAAAAGCAGATGTTTCAGCAAACTGAATTACAGGTGCTGTATCGTCATTGGTGACTGTGTATGTCACTTCGTTGATTTCTCCAACATTCACATTCGCTCCCGATAATCTGAATATAATTGTCTCGGAAGATTCGTAGGCTGCATCATCGGTAACTTGTAACTGGAAGGTAACTGTGGAATCGCCATTCGGAATGTACAAAGTGTCAGCTGAAAAGGCTCCCAGCGTATCGTAATCAACAGTGAAAGTAGCTGTGCTGGATGCTCCGATGCTAATTATCGCATATGTAGTTCCGTCACTTTGAACAGTGTCCATGCCATCATTCGTGAGTAGGAAAAGTTGTACCGCTACTGAGTCCGCGTCAACACCGTTCTCAGCAAAAGTGGAGTCGGCATATGCAAAATTGATCTTCCGATCACTGTCGTTATCATTGATCGTATAAGTGTGCATCACGTTCGTTCCCAATGATACATTGGAAGATGGATTTGCCAGGGTTACTTCGACTGTCTCTGAAGTTTCTAGAGAAACATCGTCGATAACTCCCAGATCAATATCAGCAGAAAGATTGCCGGGCGCGATGTTGAGTGTACCATCGGCAAGAAGGTAGTCGACATTACCCCCCGTTGCGGTACCCCCTGTGGCCTCATAATCCACAGTCACAATTTCATCTCTGGTGAAATTCAGGGAGACTTCTATTTTAGGATTCGTAAATGCTTCTGTACTGTCAGAGGCAGTTAGTGTAAACTCAACTACCGGTTTGAGCACTCCAATGGTCAGATAGTCTCCTTCGTTAATAGCAAGTGGATCGGAGACATACAATCCCGATGTTGCCGAGAAATCCAATTGACCTATAGTGGCTCCGTTATTGAAGTCTCCATCAGAATCAACATATATGGCATATTGAGTAAACCCATTCTCTGGTGTTGGCAAGTTGTTTACATCGACTTTGAAAGTGACAGTCCCAGGATTACCCACTGTGTCGATTCTCCACTCTCGAGCTATTCTCCGTACATTATCACCGGATAGGGGTGCTTCAAATGTGGTCCAGGAGAGCTTGTCACCGTTATCGTGTCCAATGAACACAAACTCGGCGCTGTCAAGGTCATTTGGGTTGCTGATCAGAAGCAAACTGTCCGACATTGCCTCCAGATGCTGTCCTTGATTGCCAGCATCTCCCACACCAACTACATCATAATAGAAAATGCCCTGATAATTGTATAGATCGTTAGCAATTGTAAGGTCGTATTTGGCAGCCAGGTAATTCTCAACAATAATGCGCTGTGCTTCATTGATTGGATTATTGTAGATGATAATTTCGGAAATGTCACCTGCAAAATCAGAGGCAGCAGCACCGGTATATCTGTTCGCGATACTCAGATTGTTGGCAATGGACATCACTGAGAAGTTGTTGTCAGAACCGACAGAAGTTCCATCTCTGTAGACTTCTGCAGAATTACTTTCCTGTATGTCAAACATCCAGGTGGATATGTTATCGGCTGTCGAACCTTGAGTAGTGATATAGTCCGTGTCATTGAAGGCGTACAAGCCTGCGTCACTGTTGCTGAGTCTAAATATACCGTTACCAGCAGTGTTATTTTCCAGTAGATAATCTCCGGAAGTCTGATTGCTGACTGCCATCATGGTGTAGTTGCTTAGCGAGTTGCTGAATCCAGTAGGAGCTGTAAAGCCAAGTTGGCTGTTGCTGATGTTTATGGTAGGCCGGTTGTTTAACCCATCGGCATCATAAGTCGGCTGGGTGCCAGTCGATGTAAAAACGTAACTGTTCCCGGAGTTGTCAGTCCACGAAGAAAGGGATGATGCATCCGATGGATCAGTGCCCGATCGGCCATTGATATTGAAGGCATCCAACCACAGCAGATTATTTTCATTGTTTCCCACTCCGCCGGGACCATAAAAACCAGATAACGCATCATTATCTGAAATAGTAACTACGACGGTATCTGCCTGATCCAGCACCACATTGCTTCCTGAAATTCCGATCGTCAACGTTTCTGCAGATTCTTCTATATCATCATCGGTAAGAGCCACATTAATTGTGGCGAACTCATTTCCAGCAGTAATAGTCACTGAACCATCAGCCAACGTATAGTCTGTTCCTCCACCTGTCGCGGTACTCTTCGTACCATCTACCGCGTAATTAACAACTACATCTTTTCCTGCAATATTGTCCAACTCAACAACTACGGCTGCAATACTTCCGCCCTCATCTATGGTTATCGTGGTGTCTTGAAGACTGGCTACCACATCAGTATCATTATCAGTTATCTGATACACTAATGATGTGGTGTCACCCAATCCAGCATTTGTTGGGGACGATAAGGAAAAAATGATAGATTCCAGATCTTCGTCAAGAACATCATCTAATATCACAACCAAAAGACTGTCACTGGTTTCGTTTGCTTGAATCTGTATGGTGTCAGTCGCAAAAGTGAAATCCGGTGCGGGGCTTGCCTCGGCAGTACCGCCAGTGACATTCATAAGTACTGTTGTTACATTGGTATCATCGATGGAGTCTAGTTGAACCACCAGGTAGACCGAATCAACAGATTCGACGTTAAGGATTGAATCCATGGCAAACTGGACATTTCTGAAGTTATCGTCATCTTGAATCGTATATGTATGAACAGAATCTGCGCCTAGCGTTACTCCAGTGGGTGGATTGCGAAGCGTGATCTCGATGGTCTCGTCGCTCTCAATAGCTGAGTCGTTGATGATACCTAGTGGGATATTCGCGGTTGTTTGACCGGCGATGATTGTCAATGTACCCAGAGAATCAAGGGAGTAATCCACATTATTTCCCGATGCAGTCCCTCCAGTAATGACGTAATCAATTACAATGTTTTCATCGGAAGACAGGCTCAAGTCGACCTGTATGTTCGTAGCTTGGCTCTCAAAGTCACTTGCACTTACCTGGTTGAAATCAACTGATCGGGTCACAATCCCGATAGTGAAATAGTCACCTGAATTGACATTAACATCTGACGCCTTGTATTCTCCATCAACCAGAGTAGTGGAGTAAGAAGTAGCACCCGAGCTGAAATCGCCGTCCGAATCAACGATTACGATGTAGTCTTCATTTCCAACGGGCTTAGCGGGAAGGAATGTAGTATCGATCGCGACTGTGATCGTACCTGGTGTTCCCGTAGTATCAACTCTCCATTCTCTTGTGGTTCTCAATATTCCGGTACCTGGAATGTCGCTTCCTGACCAGGTACCTATGTCTGCATTGTCATGACCAAACAATACGTAATCTCCATCACCCAATTGACTAGCATTACTTATTGTCAAAACTCCCGCGCTCGCAGCTACGTGTTCATTACTTGCATCTTCTCTTCCAATTCCCGCAACTTCTGTACCGTGAGTTACATTAAAATTGTAAAGGTCGGTATCAATCGATAGGTTGTATTTGGCAGCGAGGTAGTTGTTTATGATATTGAACTGAGCAAAATTTAGCGAGTTACTAAAAACGATGAACTCGGCAATATCACCCTGGAAAGCATCAGTTCCAGTTTTTCCCAGGTAAAGATTATAGATTGTTTGATTGGTAAGGTTGTTGGCAGCTGGCGGATCAATGTTTACAATCTCGAGGTTATTTCTTCTTATAACGATGGTGTCAGCATCTGCCATGTGGGAGAATATGTTGAAATCGCCAACCCATCCAAGGTTGTATGTAGCTGAGCCTGTTGAGCCCGAGAGGTCAAATACCGCATTTCCCGAGCCATTCGGAATGCTTGCACTTATGTTATTAGATCCATCGACAAGGCCTGTTTCCGCATCATCCGTGGCATATGCATAGGAGGCTTGATTGATATTGTCTGCCTCAGTCACGACAAAGATGGTAAGCTCACTTCCAGGGAAACTTACAGCCGACAATTTGTCCGTTGTGACCAGTGCATCATCGACATTTTCAAAACTTACGGCTTTGTGTCCATTTACTGCATTATCTACCAGGCTAGGCGCAGTGGTTGTTGTGGTCATCGTGTAGTCCAGGCTGATATTTTGGACTTCATTTGACCAACTTGTGATTGTTGACCCCGAAGCTGAAGCAGAATCGGCGATTAACCATAGCTTCAGAAAGCCCTCACCGCCATCATTTGTTACATCTCCAACTCCTCCAGGCCCTTCGAAGCCCAAATCGTCGTTGTCCTTAAGGGTAATTGTATGGATTGAATCTGCACCAAGTGATCCATTCACTGGATTATATAGCCGTACAACCACAGTTTCCTCACCTTCAATATCGGGATCATCAATAGGCTGAAAGGAGATATTTTTTGTCAATGATCCCGCGTTTATTGTCAGTGTACCTGAAAGTGTCACAAAATCGTCGCCACTTGTTGCTGTACTGGATTTTACTTCATAGTCGACTGAGGCATTATTTCCTGATTCCACATTTAGCCCCACAGTAATACCAAAAACACTTGATCCCTCATTCACTGTTGAAAGGGTGTCAATGAATGCGATGGTTGGTCCATCGTCATCATCTTCGATCGTGAAGGTGGATGAAGAGTTCGTGCCTACTTTGGCGTTAGTACTCGGCTTGGACAGGGAAAAGGTGAGGGTCTCATTGTTTTCATCCAACAGGTCGTTAACTACCGAAAATGAAAAGCTGGCACTCTGCTCTCCAGCGGCAATCTTGACCGAGTCGCTTGTAAATGTGAAGTCATCATCAATTGTGGCCGTTCCCCCTGAGACGTCATATTCGACAGAAGTTTGACCAGTCAAATCGACCGGGCTTATCGCTACGGTCACATCAATAACTCCTGCTGTCTCTAAAATCTGGTTTGCATTGGTGGTGTCTTGCGTATCAACTGAATAAAAAGTACCCGGAGTATTTTGGTTACTAAATTCAGCCTGATGAAATTCGAGGGTTCGTCGACCTGCATAGATTCTAAACTCATCCAGCTGCCCATCAAATTCGATACAGTCAAGAAGAGACCCGACCTGTGTGTATTCTGCGAAGCAGGCGCCCAGTCTGAAATTATTTCTTGGGGAAAAGGCACCATCAACACTTGTCGTATTTGTAACTCGAGTTGATCCACCCTCATAAATGACATGTTCGTTGTCGTTCCATCCACCTGTGACGGTAACAAAAGTCCAATTGCCGTTCGTTGGAGCTGTTCCATAAGAGGCCTGGACATCTGCATCATTAGCTGATTCATAATACCATCTTTGACCCGTGGAGGCAAAATCAAAGAAGAAATATTTACCTCCTGAGCTGTTGCCCATGTCATAGATAATCTCCCTGTTAGCATCGACACCATCTGGATTGTACCAAAAGGATATTGTGAATTCTCCTGAGGTAGGCACTACGTCACTATTCAAGTCTATAAAATCGTCGTTGCCATCGAAGTCCCTCCCGCGTCCTAGCAATCCGTCAACATCAGTCGTCTGGTTATCTGTGCCGTTGAAATTATTGGAAGAGGCGTCGTCAACCCCATCGTCAAAGTGCCAAACTCCATTGTAGTCGGACCATACTGAAGTTGACGAATAGTCTATGTCAATGTTCGAGTTGCCATAGTAAAAGTCAAGTTCTGTATCTACTGAAGAACTTAATGTTGGTATTTTCACCCAGACCACAAACTCCCCACTTGTGGAATCAAAATACTCCAGGTCATGCTCCAACCATGCTAGCGAATCACCTAACGTAAAGCCGATATCGTACCCATTTGGATGTTCGATGTTGCCTCCTTGACCTACTGATCTAAGACTGTCATTTGTGATTGTAAAATAGAAAGGGAAATCAGTTAAATCTGCGTTCACCTCGCTGGATTGAATCGTTATCCTTTTCTTATAGCCATAGTCCGTAAGTGACCTGAATTCAATGATTCGTGTATTATCGTCGTCAGTAATTGTATAGGTAAACACGGAATCAGCTCCCAGCACCGTTCCACTCGGGGCATCGCGTAAGGTGAATTCAATGGTCTCGTCACCCTCCAGCTCGGACTCATCAATAATGCCTGGATCGAGAAATGCAGAGGTCTGTCCTGCAAAGATGGTTATCGAACCAGTATTTGCGACGGAGTAGTCGGATCCCTGTGTAGCAGTACCGTCGGTGACCGCATAGTTCAGAGATATGTTTTCCTCTGCCGCTACATTGAGAGAAACTTCAAGAGAGGTAGAAGAGGTCTCTAAGCCTTCAAAAGAAGTGCTTGAAAAATTTATTGTGCGGATGATGATACCAATCGCCACATAGTCACCAGTACCAACATTTACGAGTGAGGCCTGGTAAGACCCATCAGACAGAATCGTACTGAAAATTTCGGAATCAGAATCAAAGGTTCCATCATCATCAACAATTACAACGTAATCGATGTATCCAGACGTTTTGCTTGGCAATTGCGTTGTGTCAATCGTTACTGTGATTGAGCCAGGGCTTCCTGTCGTGTCAAACCTCCAAAGCCTTTCCAGCCGCCGTATGCTGTCAGCTGGGACGTTTGAGTTAATCCAACTATCTGTAGCTCCCCCATCATGACCGAAAAGAACATATTCATTATTTCCTAAATCACTTGCATTGCTAATAGTGATGGCTCCTGCTGAAGCGGCAACATGCGTATTTGTTGCATCGACCCGACCGATTCCCGCAACCTCCAGGCCGTGGGTGCTGTTGAACCCAAACAGATCATCGTCCGCGTCCAGGGAAATGTCATACTTGGCCGCTAAATAGTTATTTACAATATTGACCTGAGCATCATTAAGAGGACTGGTATACATGATGTACTCGGTAATATCGCCCCTAAATGGGTCATCGGTATTCCCTTCACGACCTAGGTAGAAATTGTAGCTTGAATGGTTTCTGAAGTTATCCCCATCTGAAACACTACCACCGGTTGGGATGTTGTTGTTACGCTGAGAAACAATAGTGTTTGCGCCAGCATCAACAAGGAAATTAAAGATTTGGAAATTTCCATTGGCCCAGCCGGCGTCAAAGGAATAGGAGAGTTGCGCCCCCGTACTTCCAATGTCGAATACTACATTTCCATCGTCCGGAATGGCACCCGAGACCCTGGGATCTGTTGGCACATCTGCCGTTCCCGAAGTTGCTGTGGTGAAAGCAAATGACTCCTGGTTAGTATCATCAGGTCTATTAACAATGAAGATGGTCGTTTCATTGAATGGAAAATAACTGGCACTTAAGGCCGAGGATTCCAGGTAGTCGTTGACAGCTGGAGCAAAGCTTATTTCCGCATGGTCATTTACTACACTGTCATTCCGAACCGGTGCTGTGCCTCCAGGTGTCATGTCCAACTCAGAAATGGCTACTTGGTTTGGCCAGCTTGTCACGTTATTTGAGCCATCAACAGAGGCTGAGTCCGCAATGAGCCACTGAACCAAGAAACCAGATCCGTCAAGATTGCCAACACCACCTGGTCCATCTATTCCCACATTGTCATTGTCATTTATGGTGACAACGACAGAATCCGCATCTGTGTTGATAGTCCCGGCTGTCGGATTGGAAATGTCAATCTGGAGTGTTTCCGGTGATTCGATATCACTGTCATCTATGATATTAAGTAAAAAAGATCCATTGAGACTTCCCTGACCTATAGTCACCGAACCATCTGAAAGAATGTAGTCGCTTCCGGAACTTGCAATACTACTTGAAACAGAGTAGTCGACGCTAATATCTTGTCCAGCCACCGCCGAAAGAGAAACACCAATCTCCAGAGATCCTGATCCCTCGTTAACTTCAGCGGATGTGTTGATCAAATCAATGATTGGATCATTGTCATCATCATTAATCGTGTACGTAAACGAAGTGTTGGACCCCAGATTAGCGTTGGTCGGGGAGAATAGGGAAATAGTAAAGGTCTCATTGACTTCCTTTAACAAGTCGTTGGTGATGTTCACAGTGAATGTTGCCGTACTATCATTAGCTGGAATTGAAACCATAGTCCCGGAAACAGAGTAGTCCGTGTTTTCAACAGCGGTTCCGCCGGTTACCTGGTAGTTCACCGTCGTCGCAGCATCGGTATCCACATTGCTAACACCTATTGTGATGTCTATGGAAGCAACAGATTCATCGAGTGTGCAATTGTCGGATTGCTCATCTCCCAACGTATAGAATTCGCCCGGATTACCTTGATTCCGCAAATTGGTAGTGTGCTCTGCGAGAGATATCTGCCTGTTGATGATCCTTAGTTCATCAAGCGACCCAGTCAGATTTGTGTTTTCATGGATGTAATTAATGTTTGGGCCACCAATTCTAATTGGTGAGGTGGGTGAGAAAGGGCCGTCCAGAAGCGTAATATTTAATGCACTCTCGTTGTTTACATATAGCTGATGGCTGGCAGATTCCCATCTTCCGGTCAGAGTGACCAGATTCCAGGCACTTGTGTTAGGCGCCTGGTTCAGTGTTAGCTGCATATCGTCATCAATCTCATCTTCAAAGAAGTAGCGTTGACGTGACCCGTTAAAGTCATAGAAAAAATACCTGTCGGCCGCTTCCCCAGTTCCTAGTGGTGCTCTGTCTTCAACAGCATCGAATACGACTCCGGGTGTAGAACTAGGATTGAACCAAAATGTAAAAGAAAATTCTCCCGATGTGGGAATGGCCGTATTGCTGATTTCTATTACCTCATCATCAGTGCCCGGAAAGTCCAGCGAGGTCCCTATGAGGCCACTTGTCGTAAATGTCTCAGAACTAGCTGTGACAGCAGTGGCATCAAAAGTGGCATTCCCCTGATCGTTGGCAATTGTGTTGTCAAAGTGATAAACTGCGGTGTATTCAGACCATACGTTGGTGGTGGATGGGTCGACGGTAATATCTGAGTTACCATAGTACATAACAAGTTCAGTATCCACCGAGGTACTCAAAGTTGGCACCTTAACCCACGCAATGTAATCTCCGTCTGTTCCGTCATACCGCTCAATCTGATGTTCTAAAAAGGTCAATGAATCGGCGTAGGCAAACCTGATATCATATCCAGAGGTACTTTCAATTTTACCTGAGGCAGTTTGTAAGAATGTAGAATCGTCAAAGGAAACCAGAAGTATATAATCCGTCAGGTCAGAATTTCCTTCGACACTGTCCGCTTTGATGGTAATGGTTCTGCTAAAACTATAATTACATGGTGTCAGAAACTCTATAGAGCGAGATTCCGCATTATCATCGTCATTGATGTAGGCTGTATTCACCGAGTCGCTCCCAACAACAGCCCCCATGGCAGACGAACTGGTCAAGTCGATAATAATCGTCTCATCAGATTCAGGAGAACTATCATTTGTTGTAGCCACCGATAAGGTTCCCGTGGTTTGGGCAGAATCAATGGTTATTGTGCCCGCGCTTGGAACATCCTCCGAAGTGGAGGCACCATCAACAGTATAATCGACGGTGATATCCCGATACGCGGTGTATGGAATCTCAATTTGAAAATCAGCGTTTGAAGCTTCTGTCACGCTAAATATTGTATCAGAAAAGTTGATTACGGGCCTGTAAAGCGCAATGGTGGCGTACTGCCCATCATCTAAGGTGACGTTTGCTACCTGGTAAACACTGTCAACGAGTGTTAATGCATAAGGAGTAGCTCCTGCGGTAAAATCTCCATCACCATCAATCCATAAGTAGTAATATTCGAAATCAGTGGTTTTTGTCGGAAGATGTGTGGTGTCGATTGCAAAAGTAACTGCACCTGGTGAGGCCGTGGTATCAATGATCCACTCTCTTTCCAGACGAACAAAATTTGTATCAGCTAGCGGCAGTTCTTCTGTGGCCCAAACTGCCGTGTCACCTCCATCGTGTCCAAAGAATATGAAATCTCCATCATCAAGGTTAGCAGGATCGATGCCTATCCCTAACATTTCGGAAGAGTATGCCGAAGTATCTGAAACACTATTTGTTTGACCAATACCCGCAACTTCATGAGGGTGGGTATTGTCGAATGCGTAGAAATCATTGGTTAGGTCATCAATCCCAAATTTTGCTGCTAAATAGTTATCAACTATAATTCTTTCTGCTTCATTAAGGGCCTTGTTGAACACGATAACCTCTGTAATCCATCCATCAAATTCCTCATTTGCTTGTCTTCCTATCAAAAGATCTTCCCAATCTTTGATTGTTCCGTCATAAGAAAGAGTATTGTTGGCTAAGGCGCCATTGCCAAACTGTGATAATGTACCAACCCCGTCTGCGTGGTTCATTATTATGAGTGGATCATTGGAAACAAGATCGATCCCAGCAGAGGTGCTGAAACTTCTAATTCCATTATCACTCTCTATGAACCTACCCCAAAGACTTCTATCATCATCTACCCAGATACCTATGGATTTCTGACTTGCGGAAGTACTTCCTACCTGGCCGTCCGGATAGGCTACAAAAACTCCCACATTATTCACAAAGTCACCACCAGCTAACACGACAATTACTGTCGCAGCGTTTGGGTCATCAACAATATCCTGAAGCTGAAAACCATCATTTCCAGGAAAGTCACCATCAAATTCTACGGCGGGATAACCGTTAAAGAAGGTTATTGTCGAGTCCAGTGGTGCACCTTCGAAACTGCCCGGCGTACTGCCAGTTGCATCGTTTCCATAGCCACTGAAGTTCAACCAGGTTTCTACAGTCTCGCCATTGGAAGCGGGCTGACCTCCACTATCTCGGAAGCCATCTG
Organism: Cyclobacteriaceae bacterium; assembly: GCA_028285685.1. Taxonomy (GTDB): domain Bacteria; phylum Bacteroidota; class Bacteroidia; order Cytophagales; family Cyclobacteriaceae; genus Ekhidna. Next base: position 74,833 of record JANQOR010000042.1, read on the forward strand.
GTCTTAACCAAACTTGAAGTTTAGATGCCCCATCGTTTTTTTCTACTCCACCGGGTCCGGTTTGGGCGAGGAGGGAAATAGTGGCAATTAGGGCTACTAGGGTGAGTAGTGATCTCATAATTAAGTGAAAAATTAGGTGAAATAATGGCCCACCTATTTAGTTATTCGGTGAGTGTGATTGATTCCTAGATGAACAGACTTTTCCCTTAGTTAAATGCAATTTCGTGGTGCCTGAGGTCTTTTTTTAGCTATTTATGCCCTTTTTAGCCATATCAAGGTCGTATTCTGAATAATCACGTAGGGCCATATGACATTTTAAAATTGTCATTAGGGGGAGTATGGAATTTTGCGAACAAATTCTGTCTGCTCAAATTCTTTGGAAAGGGAGGTACGTATCTAAGAAAAATCCCAGTTTGCTTTCGGCACTTTAGCATCCATTTCTCGTCACTGACACATAACCCCTTTATGTTCTAACTTTAGTTGATCGAAGCTGTTGGAAGGAGCAATAGGCAGGTCATAATAGTTATTAAGTTGACTAAATTCATTGATTCAATACGTCATGTGAGGCAGATATCGGTAGCTCTTGTTATTGTCTACGTTCTGATATTGATCTGGTCCCTTCCACATTTAAAAAGTGCTTTGGTTCCCGACAACACGATTGAAATCTGGTTTGATAAGGATGACCCCGTGTTAAAGTCCTATCATGAATTTCATAGAATCTTTGGAAACGACCGTATTCTTTTTGTTGCGTACTCTGAAAAAAGTGGGATACTAAACTCTAAGGTGTTAGGCCAAATTGAAGGACTTAGAAAGGACCTTGAGAAAATTTCAGGGGTAGCCAGGGCAGTCTCTCTAACAAATGCTAAGGATTTCTACCGGATAAGAGAAGCAGGAATTACGAGAGTTGAATTCGAGAATATTTTCAACAAAAATCGATCATTTCGGATAACTGACGGATTAAGAGACCGGATACTAACCTCTCCACTTGTTCTTGATAGATATGTTAATTCAACAGCGCAAATCGCCATGATTGCGGTTCATCTGGACCCAATCGATCGCATTGGAGAAAACATTACAAAGTTGGTTGATGAGATTGAAAAAGTTTCGTCCGAAGCGTTCAGACCAAATGGATTTCACCTCCTGGGAATCGATGTTATCGCCCATGGATTGAATAGATTGTCAAAACAAGACTTCTCCTTCTTCACCGGTTCAGGTTTCGTCCTGATGTTTCTGATTATAGGGTTGATTTATCGCAAAGTTGCTTATGTACTCTTAACGACTGCCGTTTGCTTGCTATCAGTTGCAGGTGCGCTTACTTTTCATGGAATTCTAGGATTCAAAATCAATGTGTTCACCGTCAGCTGCCCTTTATTGATCACTATTCTTGGAATTGTTATTGTCATTCACATCATCAATGAACATCAACTTTTATTGAAAAATAAAGGAGCAGAAGACTCTAAAACAATCGCACGTAGAGCTCTCGGTACTATGTTTAGACCAACTTTTTATGCCGTTTTCACCACGATAGCGGGTTTTGTTTCGCTGGTCTTATCGCCTGCTCAAGTTCTCAAAGAATTTGGAATACTATCATCGGTTGGAATACTTCTTCTTTTCATTTTTTCTATTCTACTTTCAATTATTTTCTTACCCCTTGTTTCGGATACCAAGTCAACCGATGCATCTTATGCATTCTTCCCAAAACTTTCAATCATTCTTACAAAAAGACCGATCCGGATCTTAGCGCTGATATTGGTTATTGTCAGCGTGTCCTCTATAGGTGTAAATAATCTCCAAACGGATCTGCAGCCCATGGACTATCTTCCGGACGCTCATAAAGTCATCCAGGATCACCAATTCATGGAGGACAATTGGGGCGATTACACTCCTATTGACATTGTTGTCAATGTGAAAGCGCCCTTCACTATCGATGAGCGAATTGTTGTTGAAAAACTGCTTGACTTTCAGGATGAGCTTGTCTCCGAAGGGATTGCTAGTCAGGCATTGTCCTATATCAATGCAATGGAAAGATATGCGGAGGTCGCCCATAGGAAAGATTTGAAGGCCATCCTCAAGCAACCCATCGGAGCGAATACTTTTTTGAGCAGATTTTCGGCAAGTGTAAGAGAAACGTCCAATAGACTCATCGACAGTAGTGGGACAAGGATGAGGATCACACTCATAGGGAAAATGATATCCAATAAGGAACTTGAAGCCAAACTCGCCGCAATTCAATTAGTTGCGGATAAGCATCTGGATAAGCTTGCGGAACTTGAAATGGTCGGATTTCCCGCACTGTACATTGAAGTGATGAATTCAGCTTTCACCTCAATGAGAACAAGTATCATTTTTTCTGTGATCCTGATATCAATTGCTCTGGCAATATTCATAAGGGATTTGAGATTAGCGTTGCTAGCCATAATTCCGAACCTTTTCCCGTTGCTGGTTATCTTCGGGATAATGGGTTACACTGATATGAAACTGGATCTGGCTACTGCTACCGTTGGAGCAATTGCAATTGGTATTGCGGTGGACAATACGATTTACTTCCTCTATTTTTTTAAGAAGACAGCCCTGTCGGATGAACCATTTAACACTAGATTGCTGAGGGTGTACGCTCAAATTGGCAAGGCAGTTATTTTGAGCAGCACAGTGCTTTTATGCGGGTTTGTGGTCATGCTTTTTGCAAGTCTAAAGACTGTTCTTTTTCTTGGTACGTTACTTTTCTCAGCGATTTTGGCAGCATTATTTGGTGACTTAGTCATCTTGCCTTTGTTGCTATACGGCAGACACACCATAATTAACAGATTGAAGTGAGGAAGATCTTGACATCTTTTCTCAGTACTTTCTTTACCTTTCTTCCCAGCAAATCAATCGATCATTCAAATCGACTTTCGTGAAAAAACTATTCCCACTGCCGCTGTATACCTTTTCGAAAATAGTATTTGAAAATGGTGGATTGGGACTTAGTGGATTGAAGAATGTGCCCCAATGGTTGTTAAAGACAATTCCCTTTGAACCTTTGCGCTGGATTGAACTAGCCACACAGAGCAAAAAAATCGAGCGCCACACAATCACGCATCATCCAATTTTTGTTTTAGGGTTTTATCGCAGCGGGACAACTTATATGCATGAGTTTTTGTCACAAGATGATCGAAGGGGATATCATTCGGTATTTCAGATGATTTTCCCGGAAATAATGCTCAGTAGTGAGAGATGGCTACTCCCTATTATGCAGGGAATGTCCAATTTGTTCAACATGCAAGATCCTGTTCACAGAATTCCTCTTTCATGGCGATTTCTGGGTGAGGAAGATGCCACCATGACTACCTCTCTGAACCCAATGGGAGCACAATGGGGCTACTTCTTTCCGACGAAAATGATGGATTACTTCAATAAATATGTACTTTTTGAAAATTTGTCAGAAGTAAAAAAGGAGGCTTGGGTTAACTCATTTATCTATCTCTTAAAGAAGATCTCAATAGCCAATAATGGCAAACAGCTGGTTTTAAAAAGTCCGCCGCAGACGGCAAGGGTAAAACTTCTTCTCTCGCTATTTCCACAAGCCAAGTTCATTTTCATCCATCGTAATCCGTATGAAGTTTTTGCTTCGAATCGGCGATTCTGGAAGGTAGCAGATAACATTTATACCATCGGTAAGACGAAGAATGCAGATATTGATTCAATAATTCTGGATACCTATTACAAGACAATGGATAGATATCTGTTGGAAAAGTCGGCCATCCCAAGAGGTCAACTAGCTGAAGTTGCCTATGCTGACTTTATCGATAAGCCGTTGGAAAATATGAAAAGAATCTACGAAACGCTGGCAATCGATGATTTTGATCACTGCTCAGCCCAAATGACTTCTTTTGCCAGCCAGCAATCGGTCTTTACGAGATTAGAGCATAAATTAGACTCAAGGGATATAGAGAGGGTTTCTGAAAAATGGGGTTCATTTATCAAATACTGGGACTACCCGTTACTTTAGACGATTCGCTGTCATGACTAAATAGTGTTAAATTATTTGGTTAAATTTCTATATCTAAACCACCTGAATCAGCTACTCTTAAATGGACAATGCTAAATCTCTCGCTGATATTCTGATTTGGCGTGCAATTAATCAGACGCACCGATTAGCTTATAGATTCCTTCATGAGGCAGAGGACGAGGAAATAGTGTGCAGCTACGGTGAGTTGGATCGAAAAGCACGTACCATAGCCGAAATGCTCCAATCCATCAGCAAACCTGGGGATCGAGCGTTGCTTCTTTATCCACCTGGGCTTGACTTCATATTCGCTTTTTTTGGATGTTTATATGCTAAGATAATCCCCATTCCTGCCTATCCTCCACATCCTGCCCGGCTGGAAAGGACCCTTCCGATGATTCGGGGCATAGTTACAGATGCTAGCCCGCAGGTAGCTTTAGTAACCTCTGTGTTGCGTGATGCGGTGGAATCAAAAACAGAAATTATCAGTGAGTTTCCTCAAATGAATTGGCAATCGACCGATACATTAAAGGAACAATGGAGTGAAACCAGGGAACCACTTAAATATCATTCGCAGGATTTGGCTTTTATCCAATATACCTCTGGCTCCACTGGCGATCCAAAGGGGGTAATGGTGAGTCATGGTAACATTTTACATAACCTTGGTTACATCGAAGGAGTGTTCGGTCTTTCCCCCGCTTGCAACACTGTTTTTTGGCTGCCACCCTATCATGACATGGGCCTCATAGGAGGTATTTTTCAAGGGTTGTACTCGGGTTATCCGGTCAACATATTTTCGCATTTTTCATTTTTACAAAAACCCTATCGGTGGTTAGAGGCAGTATCAAGGTTTAGGGCGTACGCCAGCGGAGCACCAAATTTCGCCTACGATCTTTGTGTCAAAAAGATTAAACCCGAGCAGCGAGATTCTCTTGACCTGAGTGGATGGCGTGTAGCTTTCAATGGAGCTGAGAAAGTTCATTACGAGACCTTAAGAAAGTTTGCTGAATATTTTGCACCCTGTGGGTTCAGCAAAAGAGCTTTTTTGCCCTGCTATGGTTTAGCCGAAGGGACACTTATGGTGACCGGGGTTCAACATGACAATTTGCCAATTACTCGAAATTTGGTTGCTTCGGAACTTGCTCAAAATAAGGTCAGGATTGCAGAAAATGGAAACGCTGATGCAGTTACAGCTGTGGGTTGTGGTCAAGTTTCGACCGATCAAAAAATCTTCATTGTCAATCCGGATACTGGGATCCCATGCGCTGATGACGAGATTGGGGAAATTTGGGTCAGTGGGAAGAGCAAAACCAATGGATATTGGAACAAGCCATTAGAAACGAGACTGGCGTTTGACGCTTATTTGTCAACTCATGAAGACGATTCCTTTCTGCGCACTGGAGATATGGGTTTCATTGCCGATGGAGAATTGTTTGTTACAGGACGAATAAAAGATCTAATTATTTCGGCGGGAAATAATCATTACCCCGGAGATATTGAAAAGACTGTTGAACATTGCCATTCCGCCATCCGGGCGATGGGATGCGTTGCATTCTCCACAACCAGGGGAGAGGAGGAAAAACTAGTAATCCTTGTCGAACTTGATCACAAGCTGAATGGACAAACCGACGAGCTCATGAGGACAATCAATAGTTCCGTGGCGGAAAAGCACGAACTCCACGTTTTTGACATTCGATTTTTGCGGCTTGGAGAACTCCGACGAACCTCGAGTGGAAAACTGAAGCGCTCTCTCTGTAGGAAGCACTACGAGGAGGGACAATTTAACGAGACCATTGAAATATGAAATTTGGTATATTCATAGATTTACAATTACCTAAACCCTGGAGCGAAGGAGATGAATCGACGCTCTTCAATGAGGCGCTTGAGCAAGTAGAACTTGCCGACAAGCTAGGCATAGATTTTGTCTGGGCTCAGGAACACCATTTCCTGGAAGAATACTGCCACTCATCTGCTCCGGAGGTTTTTCTTGCAGCATGTAGCCAGCGAACAAAGAACATTCGGCTGGGACATGGTATTGTTGCCATGTCACCTAAATTCAATCACCCCGCCCGTATTGTTGAGCGCCTGGCAACCCTGGATATCTTGAGTGAGGGACGTTTGGAATGGGGTACGGGCGAGTCTGGTTCACGGATGGAGCTCGAGGGATTTGGTGTTGACTTTTTGGACAAACGGCCAATGTGGGCCGAGGCATTGCAAGAATCAGTAAAGATGATGTGCATGACTCCATATCCAGGCCATAAGGGGAAGTATTTCTCGATGCCTCATCGGAATGTGGTGCCAAAGCCATCCCAGAAACCACATCCCCCTATTTGGGCTGCGTGCTCTAACCGGGACAGTCTCAAAATGTCAGCCAGCCTTGGAATTGGTGCACTCACCTTTGCATTTATCAATGCAGATGAAGCTAAATTTTGGGTGGACGAATATTACTCCACTTTCAAGAACGAGTGTACTCCTATTGGTCAGGCAGTCAATCCAAATGTAGCGATGCTTTCGGGCTTTATGTGCCATAGGGACAACGACATCGCAGTAGAAAGAGGGTTGGAAGGATCTCAATTTTTTGCTTATGGACTAGGCCATTATTGGCGTGATGGTACTCATGTTCCCGGTCAGACAAATTTGTGGGCTGAGTTTCAAAAGAAGCCGAAATCCTTTGTGGATGCGATGGAACGTCAACGCAAAAAGGCTGGAATGGGAGGAATTGGCAGTCCGGAAAATATCATCAACAATTTTAGAGCCTTGGAAGATGCCGGTGTAGATCAGCTTATTTTATTGCATCAAAGCGGAAACTATAAGCACGAGGAAATTTGTGAGTCACTTGAGTTGTTTGCCGAAAAAGTGTTACCGCAGTTCAAGGAAAGAGATGAGAAGCGAGATATAACCAAGCGAGAAGACCTGGATGTTTTTGTTGAAAAGGCATTGGAAAAAGCCCCGGAACTGGAACAAATGGAAAACATTCCGCAAGTGGAAGCATTCCCATTGCTTTGGGAAAAGAAGAGTGCAGAAACGCCTCAACAAGTGCCAGACAGGCGACCAGGCATGTCTGCCCTATGGCAAATGCAGGTGGGAGGTAATCGCAAAAAATAAACGGTCACTTTTAG
>JANQOR010000011.1 GCA_028285685.1 Cyclobacteriaceae bacterium
GGGGGGGGAGGAACTTGTGCCATGTGCAAGTGCAAAGTACTCGATGGAGGCGGAGAAGTCCTTCCTACTGAGGTTGGACACCTGAGCCGAACAGAACAAAAAAATCACGTTCGACTAGCATGTCAGGTCAAGGTTAGAAATGACATGGACATAGAGATCCCTGAGGAGATCTTTGGCATCAAAAAATGGGAAGCCACTGTAGTTAGAAACTACAATGTTGCCTCTTTCATCAAAGAATTTGTTGTTGAAATTCCTGAAGAGATGGATTACCAGGCAGGTGGATACATTCAAATAGAGGTACCGAAATGTGAGGTGGATTTCAAAGATATTGACATAACAGCTCATCCGGAAGAACATGACGATCCGAATAAATTTCAAATGGAGTGGGACAAGTTCCAGCTCTGGGATTTGAAGATGAAGAATGATGAAACGATTGAGCGTGCTTATTCTATGGCTTCCTATCCGGCAGAAGGTCGTGAGATCATGCTTAATGTTAGGGTTGCTACTCCACCTTGGGACAGGGCCAAGAACGGGTGGATGGATGTTAATCCCGGAATTGCCTCATCCTACATATTCAATCTAAAACCTGGTGATAAGGTTACCATATCGGGACCTTATGGTGAGTTCTTTATCAATCCTTCGGATGCCGAGATGTTGTACGTTGGAGGTGGTGCTGGAATGGCCCCCATGCGATCACATCTGTATCACTTATTTAAAACTTTAAAGACGGGAAGAAAAGTCACCTACTGGTATGGAGGCAGGTCCAAGAGAGAGCTCTTTTATCTTGAGCATTTTTACGAGTTGGAAAAACACTTTCCAAACTTCAAGTTTTACATTGTCCTCTCAGAACCACTTGAAGAAGACAAGTGGATTGCTAAGACAAGCCTTGACGATCCTAAAGGTGATGGCTTTCTCGGCTTTGTGCACCAAGCTGTGATTGACAATTACCTAAGCAAGCATGACTCTCCCGAGGACATTGAGTTGTATTTCTGTGGTCCACCGCTGATGAATCAAGCAGTACAAAAAATGGGCGAAGATTATGGTATTCCGGACGAAAATATCCGATTCGACGATTTCGGAGGATAATTGGACCTCAAGCCGAGATCTCATCAAGCAACTCTCCCCAGAGTGTTGACTTCCATCTTCTTGATAAAAATCCAGTGTGACCAATTTTAAGTTGCCGGTATTCTCTCGGATCCACTTTGACAAGTTTGGTATCCGCATTGCTATAGAAGTCAAGTAATTTTTTTACAGTGGTATCATTCGCGATTGGGTCGTCTGTAAAGCAATAGGAAACAATTCGATTTTTATACTTATCGAAATGTCGATTGCCTTTCGTCAAGTCGACTCCAAGATATTCAGGATTCATACACCATTTTCTCCATTGCAATGAAGCTCCCTTGGGGTAGTTCTCTCCCAGTCCAAAAAATCGTGCATTGGTATATCCCCAGATGGCTAATGAAAGAGTCATGATTGAAGAGAGCAGAAAGTAGCTTTTCCACTTGGCTGTGAATGGCAAGTCCCTCCAGAAACCTGTCGATGATGCAAGAAAAATCACCTTATTCACCAGTACATTGTTCTCTGCGAAACCAAGAAGTTGACTGGAGATGCTATGACCCACATAAATAAGATTTGAACTTTCTTTCTCGATCTTCAAGTGTTCAATGCAGTACTTTATATCATCCGACCAGTCGAATAGGTCAATTTGAGAATACTTTAGGTTTTTCGGACTAGAAAGTCCTGTTCCACGAAAGTCGAAGGTTAGTACATTGTATCCATTTTCAGAAAAGAATTTGGCAATATTTCTATAGTACTTCTGTGTTATTCCCATTGCACATCCCATGAGAATAGATCCTCGAAGATCTTCATTCGAATTCTCGAAGTAACAGCCTACTAGATCTACCTTCTCAAAACTTTTTATAGTAATTCGCTTGCCCATCTTTTTTAACGATTTGAATTAATTTTCTAGGAATTGTCAAGACACAAAAACCTGGATGATCATTCATTTTAACAATGTCGATAAGTAGAGTGGAGTGGGTCTCAAGCGTGGTTTCGAGAGTGAAATATAGACATTGATTTCACTCTTACAAAAACAAAATTCCGACTTACAGATTTCTGTCCACCATAGCGAATTCTCGATTAATTTAGAGGTATGGACCTAAAGATGTTCTTCGATCCAACACCAGTAGATGTTGATACCTCAGCATCCTCGTTTCAGTCTTCTATTTATGTCAACAATGAAAAAATGCCTGATCATGAGGGCATGGACATAGCCCTGATTGGCTTGTCGGAGTATCGAGGAAGCGAAAATGGCGAGCCAGACCAAAGGTCAGCGGATGTGGTAAGGAGTCAACTTTACGCTTTAAAAAAGGGCTATGGAGATTATGGTATTGTTGATCTGGGAAACTTTAGGAATGGTCCTCAACTGGAAGATACTTATTTACGATTGAAGGAGGTCTGTGCCTATTTAATGGACAAAGGAATGATCCCGATCCTTTTTGGGGGAGGAAATGATCTTGTCCTGGGTCAATACTACTCATATGAGAGCGCTTCGAAGTTGATTTCCATGTTGAATGTAGATCAAAACATTGATCTCCAGGACGACGAAATACCATCAAAGTCTTACTTGAATAAGATTTTCAGCCACGAACCGAACTATTTGTTCAACTACTCACATCTTGCCCATCAGAGCTACCTCACAAACCAAAAGGACCTGGAATTGATTGATCGTCTTTCTTTTGAAGCTACCCGACTTGGGACTTTAAAAGAGAATATTCGAGAAATGGAGCCTTTGGTTAGAGATGCTGATATGCTGTCATTTGACCTTGCAGCTTTGCAATCTTCTTATGCACCGGCTGCTTTTGATTCAAAACCCTACGGATTAACAGGTGAGGAGGCTTGTCAGCTTTGCTGGTATGCAGGTCAAAACGAGAAATTGAGCTCAATTGGGTTGTACAATTATGACGCTTCTCTTGACTCGAAGAACGTAAAGAACGCTTTTGTGTTATCTACGATGATATGGTACTTCGTGGAAGGTTTTTACAATCGAAAAGGAGATAAAAATTTCCTTTCCAACGATTACATGATGTATGAAGTGCATCTGGGGGGAGATCCGGAATCAATTAAGTTTTATAAAAGTAAAAAATCAGAAAAGTGGTGGATGGAAGTGCCCAGCCTGGAAAATCAAGGGATCTTTAATCGAAGTAGGATGATTGCTTGCAGTTATGGGGATTATGAAGACGCTCAGGGAGGCAATATCCCGGATCGCTGGCTGAACTTCTTTAATAAGTCGTGATTATCCTTCTGGCATAATGATCCAGAGGATCAAGTAAACGAGAACACCGGGAAAAGCGGCGCTTAATATGGAAACAACAAGGTATCCGGCTCTAACCAGAGTTGTGTCCAACCCCAGGTATTCAGCCAAACCTGCACAAACACCACCTAAAACTTTGTCTTGGGATCTAACCAGTCTTTTTGCCATTGCCATATTTCTTTACTTTAAAGTTGTGAATTTTTCCATTAAAATGTGAACAAAGCTCAATCCAGCACTTTCAATTTTGCCATTCATGCCGCTTGGCTTAGTAGGGCTATTCAGTTTTTCCTTCCTGTCCTTCATCTTTAACGAGTTCTCTGCAGAGAATAGTGAACTGGCATTCCATGTGAGAATGAATGCTAGCACAATACCCAATATGATGAGAAGCGTTCGCGTTCGTGATATAGGCGTTCGGTTAACTGACACATCGATCTTGAAAACAAACTCTGTGCCATAACTAATTATTTAACTGATTATTAAATAGTTAACAGTAGTATGCAATCAGGTACTGTTCAGATATGAACAATGTGATATCTGGATTGGACACTATTCAAAAACAAGAATCTTATCCTTTGGAACTTTTAAAAATATTGGATCACCAATTTTATGCGAGCATCTCTCTGTCTCAAAGCTAAATTCCTCGTCCTTCATCGAGGATCTCACGGTGAGTACATCGTGTGGCCCTTTGAAAAGCTTTTCCTTGACAATACCTGTGATATCATAATCATCCGCAGTGTTTATGGATATATTCTCCGGACGGATGCAAAGACTGAACTGGTCCGGGAGATTAGGTAGTGCAATGTCGCCAAATGGAGTATGTGCGACTTGTTGGTTATTCGTCCCTTTTATTATTACGCTAGCACCGAAAAAATTTGAGACATATTCAGAAGTCGGATTTTGATAGATGCCAATGGGGTTTCCATCCTGTAAAATGCTACCATTTTTTAGTATCACTAACTTATCGGCAATCAAGAACGAATCATACACCTGGTGACTAACCATGATGGTTGTTATCTTCAGTTCTTTTAGGAGATCGAATACTTCTTTTCTAATTTTTTCTTTGACCAATTCATCCAGGCTACTGAACGGTTCATCTAGGAGGAGAAGTCTGGGACTGATTGCCAATGCTCTTGCCAAAGCAATTCGCTGTTGCTGTCCCCCGGAGAGCTCATGTGGATATCTTTTTTCTAATCCTTGCATTCCTGTCATTCCGAGGAGCTCGCTTAGCCTTTTATTCGTTCGATCTTTTTTAGAGATGGCAAAAAAGACATTATCCCTAACAGATAAATGAGGAAAGAGTGACAAATTTTGAAAGACAAATCCAAACTTTCTCTTTTCCGGCTTCCACGAAGAAATGTCCTGTTCATTCAAAAAAATTGAGCCCTTATCTAATTTCTCCAGTCCTGCAATGATTCTCATTATCGTGCTTTTCCCACATCCGCTTTCTCCGGTAAGCGATAATATTTCTCCCTCACTAATCTCAAATGAGACATCGTCAACCGCTTTTACCTCCCCATACGATTTGCTGACGTTCTTAACTTTTAGCACCGATTATTTTATTATTCTATTTAGGAAATAAACTGGAATCGAACTGACAAAAATAATAAGCAGACTTGATGAGGCAGCTCTTGGAGCCATTTCGTCTTTGGCGTATTGAAATGCATTAGTCGCAAGGGTCTCGAAATTAAAAGGGCGTAAAATCAAGGTTAATGGAAGTTCCTTGGCAATGTCGACAAATACCAGGATGAATGCTCCCATTAGGACCGGTTTGAGAATTGGGAGATGAATCTTTATCAAGCTGGTAAAGGAATTCTTACCTAATGAACTTGCGGCATCATCAAATTGACTTGGGATTTTCTCAAATCCGGAATCTGTTTGGCCATACCCTACAGCAAAGAACCTTGCGGAGTAGCCGAAAACAAGAGCAATGATTCCCGAGTAGATCCAATCGGGATTTAGCCAAACAATGCATGTAACTATTCCGATACCTACGACTGCGCCAGGCATTGCATATCCCATCATCGATAATTTTGGAAACGACTTGGAGTACCAGCGCTTACTTGATAGCCTATTGGAATAAGAAAGAACAATGGCGAGTAATACGACTGTTGTTCCCGATAGCAATCCCAAAATGGATGTATTGCCCATAAATCGAATAGATTGCAGCCAGATCTCTATCGTACTTGCAAGGATGGACCACCAGATCATTTGACCTACTGGTACAATGAAGCCGAAAAATACAGGCAGGAGACAAATAAAAAAAGGTATCCATTTTAGTTTGAATGGAACTCTTGACAAAATACGATCTTCGTTCTCATTGCTTATTTTTTTATTTCGCTGGATTATGCTATCAAGGAAAACCAGGAAAAGTACGAACAAAAGAACCACCAATGAGAGCATTATAGCAGTCTGAAGATCTCCAAGTGCTAGCCAGGCTCTGAATATCCCTGTAGTAAAGGTTGGAATTCCAAAATAATGTACTACACCATAATCATTCAAGACTTCCATGACAACCAGAATCAATCCGGAGAAAATAATTGGCCATGAAAGTGGCATGCATATCCTAACGAAAGTCTTTGACATGGACTGCCCCAACGATCTTGATACTTCAATCAAAGAAGCCGACTGCAAGATGAAGGCAGACCGTGCGGCGACATAAACGTATGGATATAGGACTAGGGCCATTACAAAAACAGCTCCTGAGTGGTCCATTATGTCTATGTACAGGTCAGTGCCTAGCCACCTTAGGATAATTCTGATTGGACCTGCATAGTCTGTAAGTCCTACATATGCTATCGCATTGATAAAAGTAGGAATCGAGAGAGGGAGGATAAGGATCCATTCAAACTGATTTCTAAAGGGGAAGTCGTAAATGGTGACCAGCCATGCTGTACCAACACCAATCGTGAGTGAAACCACACACACACCGATGAGTAGTAGAGAAGTGTTTTTTACATAAAGCGGCAGTAGCCTGGGAAAAGACTCTTGCAAGCTTTCGATGTCTATGGACAAAGAATTACTTACAACAAACACTATTGGAATAAGAATTAATCCAATAGTTGCTATGCCAAGTAATCTCGATCCCAAATGAGATGGAAGACTAATTCCAACCAACCTCTTCAAATATCTTGACCGCTTCTTGGTTTAGATCAGTTTGCTTCGCGTAGTCGAGGTTATCGATCTTGAATTCGCCCCACTCCGCAATGGTCGGGTCAGGAGCAACGTTGCTGTTTACAGGATACTCGTAAGAATTGGAGGCATAGAATTTTTGACTTTCGTCACTTGTCATAAACTCAATGAACTTGATCGCATTTTCCTTATTGGGGGCATACTTTGTCACTCCAGCACCACTGATGTTAATATGTCCTCCGCGCCCTGCCTGGTTCGGAAAGTATATGCCAACCTTCTTACCCGCTTGTACTTCTTCCTCATTTTCCGAGTTGAGCAAAAGGCCAACGTAGTACGTATTGACTATAGCTACTTCTCCAACATCAGAAGCAATTGCTTTTATTTGATCACGATCACCACCTTTAGGTTCCCTTGCCATATTTCTGACTATACCTTCAGCCCATGATTTAGCTTTTTCTCGATCATTCGAGTGTATAATTGAAGATAAAAGAGATTGATTGTAAGAACTGCCGGATGACCTAATCAAGATCTTTCCTGCCCATTTTTCATCAGCCAGATCTTCATACGTACTTAGATCCGACACATCAACATCATCCTTGTCATAAGCAATGACACGCGCGCGATAGGTAATTCCGTACCAGTATTTTTCATCTTCGATAAATCTTGGTGAATTGCTTGTATTCGCCTCAGCAGGTTGAAGTAGGCCCTTCTCTTTGGCGCGATTTAGCTTCATGGCATCTACAGTGATTAAAAGGTCGGCAGGCGATTTTTCGCCTTCGATCTCAAGCCTGCTAATCAACTCATCAGCACCTGCTTTTACTAGGTTTACTTTGATGCCTGTTTCCTGAGTGAATTTCTCTGAAAGAATTCGGTCAGCTTCATAATGCCTTGTAGAATAAATATTCAATTCTTTCGATTCCGAGGTTTTTTCGTTGCCTGATCCAGCGCATGCCACCAGCAGTAAGGCTATTAGTAGGTTTGATAATACTTTCATAGTAGAGCAAAGCTAATTATTTAGAATTAATCTAAATAAGATTTTAGAGTCAAAAAAAGGTACCCCGCCACGAGGTACCTAATCACCCTAATCACACGCTGTTCTTGACAGCAGTAGATTTCTTTAGTTCAATTGAATATGATTGAAAGAGACACCCAATATTTGCTCGTAGTCCTGCCCAGTCTCTTTCATATCATCATCACATTCTTCGTAAAACCAATTGATAACGACATTCCCACCATCGCGTTGATAGGAAGCCAATTTCTTCAAAATGTTGAACAGACACTTCGAGCTACTGGTATTGAAATATTCGAGCGCGAAGTTTGCTGTTAAATTGTTAATGCCTTTTTTATATGCTAGATCAATTTCTTCAAGTATCGGGTGATAAAATTTTTGTGGAGAGCTTGGCAGTGATCGTCCCTTGAATTCCATCATACCGGATTTTAAATCAAAGTGAAAAAAAGGTGTAATTGGAGTAGGTGCAATCTTAAGTTCCGTCTCTCTCATTTCCTAGCTGTGCTTAGTTGAATAACGTTTACAAATTGAATGAATATCCGCTACTGAAAAAGTGCGGGAATCTGTCGAAATCAATTTGAGCAAAATGCTTAGGTCATCATCTGTATTAATTCATAAAAAAGTTTTCTGGTAAAACAGAATGCAGATAATTGGAGTTATCTTTAATTACATTCTCCAAAATAGCCACTTTGAATACCACACTACTTTCTGACCATAGTACCTCTATTAGTGAGGTACTTGATCAAGTCCCAATGGGAATACTTCAGGTGGATCTTGATGGAATCATCACCTTTGCGAATGAGGCTAGCATTCGAATATTTGGACTTCAAAAGTCTGAGTTGGAGGGCAAGAGCTATTTCGATTTTGATTTGTACGAAGCGATGGAAAAGGGCCCACCAATGGAAGAAATGCATCTTCCTCTGTCGGTAGCCATGCGCACAAAGACTGCGGTCAAGAACTTTGTAAACGGGATTGGAATCAACCGAAGACTGATTTGGATTTCGGGAGATGCTGCTCCTCTACATAATACCGACGGAGAGTTGAGTGGGGGATTGCTGAGCTTCACTGACGTAACAGAAAAGATCGAACTCGAGCGAAGGTATAAGGACGAAACGATCAAGAGTAAGAATATTAGCGAGACTGTTCACGCAGTTTTTTGGGAATGGTCACTGAAGGAGGACCGGATGGTATTCGTCGGGCCTAGAGTTACGGAAATGCTTGGCTACTCTGTTGAAGAACGGTCGAAGAAAGGGTTTTGGGAGGACAAAATCCATCCTGACGATAAGGAGTGGGTTGTTTCATTTCACCAAAGTCAGGTTGCTACCGGAAAGAGTCATGAGTTTGAGTATCGCTTTCGAAAAAAAGATGGAAAATATATCTGGATAAAGGATATAATTGATGTTTTTCTTGAAGATGGAACGCCTGTACTTCTCAAAGGGCTAATGGTCGATATTTCCCGACAAAAGTTAACTTCTCAGAAACTCCTGGAAAGCGAGGCGTTAAAGCAAGAGATCCTCAATTCACTTGAAGATGCAATTCTTGTGGTGGATAAGGACGGTATCATTATTAGCATAAATAAAAGGTTGGAGATCTACCTCAAGAAATCACCATACAACGATGTCAGGGTTGGAGGTAATGTGTTTTCATTTGTTGACTTCTTTGATGAAAAAGAGTTGATACAGTCCGGTTTTGAAAAAGTTCTGAACAGATCAGCTACCTTCTTTGATTATGAAACCAAGCTTGCCGACAATAAATGGTACAACTTGAGAGTTACGCAGCTCAAACGACCCTATGGCGCAGTAATTTCATGGCAGAACATTAACACGAGAAAGGAAATTGAAATTGCACTTGAAAAATCCCTTAGGAAATATCGAAACATATACAACCGGGCGCCGGTGATGATGCACT
Organism: Cyclobacteriaceae bacterium; assembly: GCA_028285685.1. Classification (GTDB taxonomy): domain Bacteria; phylum Bacteroidota; class Bacteroidia; order Cytophagales; family Cyclobacteriaceae; genus Ekhidna. The sequence goes on from JANQOR010000011.1 coordinate 9,360, forward strand.
CCATTAACTCAAAAGCCGAAATTATGAGTGTAAGTGATTTCTGGCTGGAGAAAATGGGTTATGACAGAAAGGAAGTCATTGGTCGCAGAACCATCGATTTTTTGACAGAAGAAACAAAGAAAGAAGCGCTTGACAAGGTTAAGGATTTTTTCCAGAAAGGATACTCTAAGAATGTGCCTTACCAGTTTAAAACTAAATCAGGAGAAGTTCTAGATGTGTTGCTTTCAGCAACATCGGAATACGACGAAGATGGGAATTTCGAAAGATCACTTGCCGGAATGGTTGATGTTACAGAACTGAAAAAAACTGAGCGGGAGTTAGTTCAGAATCGTCAGAATTTGCTGGAAGCGCAACGTATTTCCCGCATTGGCAATTACGAGCTGGATCTGATTGATTATAGATTTAACCCTAGCACAGAGGTTATGGCCATGTTGGGCATTTCTAGGCGGGATAAGGACTTGCGCCAACTTGAGCAGATGCTCCATATCAGCGACAGGGAAGAATTTCTTCAAAAGCTAAAGCACTCTAAACGTACCGGCGAAGATTTCTTTCACATATATAGAATTCATCACAAGAAGAATCGTATGATGAGATGGATTTCCGCCAGGGGTACGGTGAGACAGAATGAAGATGGGGTCAATTTTAAGATGATTGGAACCTTGCAAGATATTTCTGAGCAAAAAGTTGCTGAGGATAAGATAAGAAGACTATCGGACAGGATACTACTTGCAACCGAATTAGCAGAAATTGCAGTTTGGGAATACAATTCTGAAAATGATGAAGTTTTTTGGGACAAGCAGATGCACGAAATCTTTGAGACGGCAAGTACACCGCTTCGCAGCATTGAAGATCTATCACAATACGTAACTAAGGAAGATAAGAGTGTTATTAAAAGCGTTGTCAAAAAAATTGAAAAGGGAGCCCGATTCATTGAGTCTGATATAAAGCTATCTATAAATGATCAGGTCAAATACGTGCGAACCTATACACGGATAATCAGGGATTCAAATGCCAAGGTTACGAGATTAATTGGTGTCTTATACGATAATACAAGGGACAAGACTCTCCAGTTGAAACTAGAAACTTCTTTGGAAGAAAAGAACGTGTTGTTAAAAGAAGTTCATCATCGTGTGAAAAACAACATGCAACTGGTTTCGTCGATCCTAGCCTTGAAGTCGTACGAGTTGAGTGACAAGGGAGCTAAAAAGCTCTTTACTGAAATCAATGATCGAATTAAGTCAATGGCAGTCATACACGATCAGCTTTATAAATTTTATAACGTCTCGGAAATCAATATCTCGGACTATTTGAATCACATTGCGAGGGAACTTAGAATACTGCTCGGCTCTGAAAACACGGAGATCATTGTCGACGCAGATGATAAGGTATTCGATGTTGATAAAGTTTTGCTCTTTGGGCTAATCGTGAGTGAGTTGGTTTCTAATGCCTTCAAGCATAGCTTCAGAAAGAGGAAGAATGGAAAGGTTCATATTGTTTTTAAGAAAAAGAGAAAGCTGAACTATCTATCTGTCTTGAACGATGGCATAGTGCTGCCAGCGGATATTTTGAAGACCAAATCAGCAGGTTTGGGAATCTCACTTATAAAAACATTCACTAAGCAGCTCAATGGGGAACTGACCTTGAGCGAGAAGAACGGCTTTCAAATTCGATTTTGACTTAGGTACGGAGAGTAATCCAGGATCATTTTTATCATCCCTGAAGTCGTCTTCGCCCCGATCTTTCTCATGATATTTCCTTTATGGGCGTTTACTGTTCTTACACTCAACTTGAGATGATTTGCAATCTCCTCATTGGTCATGTCTTGAAGCATCAGCTTAACAATGTCTAATTCTCTGGTCGTGATGGAACTGACCTTTTCGGACAGTTCATTCATCTTGGGAGAGAATAAAATGGATATCATTTCTTCATTGAAATATATCTCACCCTTGATCGACTCATCTAAGGTTTTGACAATACCTTCTTGCTCCATGTCCAGAGACAGAACACCATTTATTTCGTACTGATTAGTATAACTAATAAGGAATGGACTGATATTTTTTGTGAACAAAAGGATTGGATAGTGTCCTGAATATTCAGACAGTTCATCAGGAGAAACCGTACCAGTGTCGACTATCACCAGATCAACCTTTTTGTTTAAATCAATAGCTAGACGGAACTCCAGATCAATAGAAAATTCCTTCAAGAATAGATAAATGTAGTTAGGAAGAATGGAGTTTTTTGACACAACAAAAATATCCAGCGGCTTCATTGGTTTTTTATTAATTCTCAAAAAATAGCCTATTTAGAAGTTATATTAGTATCCAACCTTTATGGTAAACTTATGGGAAAAATTCTAGTTGCAGAAGATTCTCTTATTGTAAATCAGCATATTCGTCGAGCGCTCGAATCTGGCAATCACAGCGTGATATCTGCCTTTTCTGGAGCTGAGGCAGTTGCAGAAGCTAACAATCAATATCCTGATTTGATTTTGATGGATATTATGATGGAAAGCAGTTCTGATGGAATTGATGCAGCGATGGAAATAAAGGAAACCATAGATATACCAATCATCTTTCTCACGGCTCTTACTGATGAACCTACTCTCAAGAAGGCAAAGATCAGCCAACCCTATGGCTATGTGGTAAAGCCATTTAACGAAGCTGAATTACTCTCGAATATCGACGTTGCACTCTACAAAGCAGAGGCTGAGAAGACAATAAAAGAAAATTCGGAACTTTTCCAGGAAATTATTAATTCCATTGATCATTCAATAATACTGGTTGACATTGAGAATAGAATCAAATATACAAATCAAGTAGCCGAGAGCTATCTAGGAACATCCTTCAACAATTTGGTAAATAACCCAATTGATGACTTTGTGAAAATGAGAATAGAAAGTTACTATCAGCCTGTTAGCAAGATTTTGAATAGTGAAGTTGCGATCCCGACGGAATTTGAAATGGAAGGCTCTCCATTGGTATTTGGGGATTGTGAGATAAAGGAAGTGTTCATCAAAGAGCCATGTAAATTCCTTTTCTTCAAGGACATAAGTGATCGTGTCAAGCATCGGAAAATTGAAGAGGAGTTGAAAACCAAGAGAGTCTCCATCCTGATTGAGGGGCAGGAAAATGAAAGGGAAAGAATAGCCAGGGATCTACATGATGGTGTGGGTCAGTTGGCAAATGTGGTCAAAATGACCGCTAAAAAATTGGAAGTAGGCTCGGAACTGACCGACTCAATTGACCACTTTCTTGATGAAATGAGAAAAGTAACAGACGGATTACTGCCACTGAGGTTAAATGATTTTCCTTTGGATGTGTGTTTGAATGGTCTTGTTGAGCAGGTCAACAAAAGTAGCTCTATCGAGTTTTCTTTTTCAGCAAACGATGTCCCAGAAGTTTCGATGAATAACAAAATAAATATCTATCGTGTGGCACAAGAGGGGATAAGCAATATATTGAAACATTCGAAGGCAGATAACGCGTTTATACAAATTAACGGTTTTGGTGACCATATCCAATTGACTATTGAGGACGATGGCGTGGGATTTAGCAAGAAAAATAGTGATGATACCTCACACCATGGTTTGCAAAATATCTTTTTTAGATCAGAGGTGATGAAAGGTAATTGTGATATTGAATCTTCGGAAGGTAGAGGTACCTTTATCAGTCTAAATATTCCAGTTGCGAATGAAGAAAACTAAGCTCATACTTGTTGAGGATCATGAATTAGTGCGGAAGGGTATTCTTAGTATTCTCCAGATGGACACTTCTCTTGAAATTTTGGGGGAATTTGATCGACCCAGATTAGCTTTTGATGCATTAAAATCTGGTTTAAACCCGGACATTATAATAATGGACATCTCAATGCCTGAAATGAACGGTTTGGAGGCATCCAAAATTCTTGAAAAGGTGTATCCGGGAATTAAGGTCATCATTTTGAGTATGCACAAGGAGGAAGAATATGTTTTGGAGAGCCTTAACTATAATGTATGTGGTTATGTGGTGAAGGATAGTGTGGCGGATGAAATTATTGTGGCAATTGAAAAAGTAGTTAACGGGGGCAAGTTCTTCAGCAAGGTGGTTATTGATACTGCACTGAATTCTTACAAGGGAATGAAGAAGGAGCAGAAGGCAAAGCAGGCTATTCAATTGACGGAAAGGGAACTTGAGGTACTTAACCATATTTCTGACGGATACAAAAGTCAGGAGATAGCTGAGAAACTATTTATCAGCGAGCGGACTGTTGAAGCACATCGTGGCAACATCATGAAGAAACTACAGGCCAAGAACATGGCTGAACTTACTAAAAAAGCGATAACGCTCGGTCTTATTAAGAACGTCTAGCAGAGTTGCAATTTCACGTCTAGTAAAATTGACTACATCTTTTACTGTATAAGTCACCATTTTTCGAAAGGTGGCGAAATCTAAATTTGCTTTTAGAAAGAGGGAAGTTCTTGCATTATAGTTCAACCAGCTATGAACTTTTCAACCAGACCCATGCAAGTCTTCCCCCTTTTTATTTCAGCTATAGTCAATATATGCTTGCGGGTCTTCAAATACAGATTAACGCTTTGAATGCGATTATTCCAGACAGTTTCATTTTTGTCATGGATAGCACAGACAGAAGTTTCATCTACAAGTCTTCCGATTGTCTTTTCGCGATTGATGAAATTGTCTCTTTGGACAAGACTGAAGGAATCGACAATCTTTTCGACTCCGCGGACTACTATAATTCTGATTCCGCCAACCACTTCTACATGATCCGCAGAGTGAGCTCGCACACGTTCATGGGGTTTTTTGTTTTGAAGGAAAAATTTTCTGAAACCAGGATAAAAAGTGCTCGCGAGTATTTTATGAAAATACAGCGATCTGCCTGATTTACATCGTTTTTGGATCAGTTGCAGAAAACCATCCCATATACATTTGGGAAGAGGCCATTCAGCCCGTCCGAACCCAAAAAGTTGGGTATTCTTCTAAGACTGACTTATTGAGAGATCACATTAGGAGAGCTACCAGGGCTATACCGAAAACAAAGAGTAGCATTACTAGGAAGTTGCCTTTTCTGTTGTGTATTGTATTCATTCCTTAAAAATTTGGACAAATCAAGTATGAATAGGTAGAATAAAATATGATGATAGTTGCTATAAAATGTGATTATTGTTACATATTTATGTGATTATACGATAACTAATGAAAATTGATGTAAGGAAATTTGACTTTCAAAGTGACAAGATCCTCAGTTCACTGCCGTTGATGGATCAGGAGCTACTTATTAAGAATGGCGAACGATTGATATTTAAAAAGCGAAAACTGATCTTCTATGAAAATGGCATTCCCACCGGGGTCTTTCTTATTCAAAAGGGTCGAGCCAAAATCTACAAGACCGGATTGGCAGGTAAGGATCAGATCTTTTATGTGTACAAGGCGGGTGACCTATTGGGATATCATGCGCTTTTATGTGACGAGCAATATGAGGATTCTTGCGAAGCACTGGAGGAGTGTGAAATACTTTTTATTAGCAAGTCAAAATTTGATTTACTACTGGATCAAATACCAAATCTCAAATTGCTACTTATACAAAATATGAGTCATGAGTTTGGAGTGCTGGTAAATACGATTACCGTATTAGCACAAAAACCATTGCGAGAGCGGCTAGCTCTGCATCTTTTAATCCTTGAAGAAAGATATCAATCCGAAAGCTCGGAAATCATCTTGCCTAGGGAGGATCTTGCCAATATGGTAGGTACTGCAAGGGAAAGTTTGGGTAGGCTCTTGAAGGAATTCAGGGAGGAAAACTTAATTGAGGTAGACAATAGAATTATTAGGATCACAGATTCGGCAAAGCTTCAGAAGCTGGCGAGTTCAGAGTACACATAAGCAGAACGAATATCCAAAATCGATCAGTGACTTTGACAACAGCGTCCTTTTAACATGATTTAACGAGCGCCTATTTTGATAGGTATTTCTAACTTGACCTCCTGCTCGCCAAGGATATTTGCCATATAACAAAAATGCCCTTCCGATATGTCAGAAGGGCACTTTGTACAATTATATGGTGAACTCGGAGGGATTCGAACCCCCAATCTCCTGGGCCGTAACCAGGTGCATTATCCAGTTGTGCTACGAGTCCTAAAACGGACGCAAAAGTAACAATTTGCTTTCAAAATTTTCGTTAGCGGCACAGGATTCTATATTTGCGCAAATTTTATTTTTATGAAGTATTTGATTGGATTAATGTTGACTTTCGCTTTCTTGTTCTTATCAGCGCAAGAAGAAGGCTTTAGTCGACCGGATATCCCCGGAGAAGTGATGGTTGATGTTGGGTTCAATAGCTGGTCAGTAACTCCAGACACATTGGATCGAAAAGGATGGGCATCTAAATCCATTGGCATTTACTACTCAAAAAGATATGAGATTAGCAACAAGTTTTCTTTCTACCCGGGTATTGGGTTAGGTCTGGAGAAAATGGGATTTGAAAGTTCCGTCAGTCTTATCGATTCTGGTGACTACTTCATGAATTTACCATTCTTTGGAATTACCAAGAACAAGTTAGCATTCACTTATTTGGATGTCCCAGTGGAGTTTCGCTATCACCCATGGGGAACACAGGACGGGGAAGGACTTTTTGTTTCTGTTGGAGGTATGCTAGGCATAAAAATGGGTGCACATACTAAGTGGAAATATGATGAAGGTAATGGAGTGAAGAGAATAAAGGAAAGCGGAAAATTCAATCTTGAAAACTTCAGGTATGGCTACCAGGTCAGATTTGGGTTTAAAGGGGTGCATCTCTTTTATAAGAAATATTTATCCGATGCCTTCAAAGAGCCCATTCAGGGAGCTAGTCCAACAATGAAAACAATCGGGATCAACGTGACCGGATTCTAGCCAAACAAATACACAGCTGCAAAACTGAAGCTAAAACCCAAGAGGCCACCGTACCATACTTCTTTTGGGTTGTGATAACCTAAATAAAGACGTGAAGTAGTGGTGAGACCAGCCAACAAAATGGAGCTCACCAGTACACCTAACAAAGTAGTGGCACCCGCCATCATAAGGGCCATTATAATTCCTACTGCACTCCAGATAGCAGTTGCGTGAATACTGATCTTAAACCACCTTGATATAATAAGTAGAATTCCTATTAAGATCGTTACGGCTATTAGAATTGCCGAAAGTGGGGGGCCTAATTCCAGGCGGTAGACAAATAAAAAGGAGGAAACTCCGTACCAAATAAAGATAAAGGAAAACGGTAGAGGGCGCTCTTCTTTGTTTGTAATCTCAAGGTTTGAAATACGTGAAAACAGCTTCAGTGTGTAAATGCTGAAAGCAGGGATCGCGCATGTGGTTAGAAAAACTGCAAGTACCAGAATACGGGCAGTTCTTTCGGGGAAAGTGAAAAGCTCGGGTGCACCAATGAGTATGATGGAGCTTAAGTAAGTTGCCATCAGTAGAGGATGACACAGGCCGGAAATTAATTTCATCAAAAATCTCACAATTCCTTTCTTAATCTGGCAACAGGAATATTTAGTTGTTCCCTGTATTTGGCTACGGTTCTCCGGGCAATGTTATATCCATTTTCCTTCAGGAGCTTTTCGAGCTTTTCGTCTGACAGCGGCTTGGTTTTTTCTTCGCCATCGATAATCTCCTTTAATTTGTTCTTAACCTCGCGGCTACTCACGTCCTCTCCCGATTCAGTGGCAATTCCCTCAGAGAAAAAATATTTTAACAGGAATACACCAAACTCAGTCTGAATGGATTTACTACTTGCAACCCTTGAAACAGTGGAGATGTCCATGTTTATTCGATCTGCAATATCTTTTAAGATCATCGGTCGAAGCTTGCTTTCATCCCCTTCCTGGAAGTAGTCAATTTGAAAATTGATGATAGCCTGCATCGTATTTAGTAAGGTTTGCTGCCTCTGTCGAATTGCGTCGATAAACCACTTTGCTGAGTCTAGTTTCTGTTTGATGAAAGAAACCGTCTCTTTCAGTTTTTTATCTTTCTTGTCGCTCTTGTCATACGCTTGAAGCATGTCTGAATAAGACCTGCTAACCTTTAGTTGCGGAGCATTTCGTGAATTGAGAGATAGCTCGAGCTTACCATTGTTGTTGGCAAGAATAAAGTCCGGGATGATGTATTGGGTTTTCACAACCTCCTCTCCTGTGCCTCCTGGCTTAGGGTTGAGTTTGGTAATCTGGTAGATGGATTCTCGGAGGAGTTGCTCATCACTGATTCCCAACTTTCGTGAGATCTTTTCATAATGCTTCTTCGAAAACTCGTTGAAACAAGTATCAATGATTCTGATCGCAATTTGAATTTCTTCTTGTTCCGGATCTTTTCTTTCTAGTTGAAGCGAGAGGCATTCTTGTAAATTTCGGGCACCAATACCGGCAGGATCAAAGCCCTGAATTTTGAACAAGATATTTTCCAATTCCTCTTCATCAGTTTCGACTCCCTGGGAGAAAGCAAGGTCGTTCACAATGGCCTCAAGTTCTCTTCTGATGTAACCATCCGAATCGATGCTGCCAATCAGCTGTTTTGCCAGGATTTGTTCGCGTTCATCTAACTTCAAGTAACCTAGCTGGGAGAGGAGTTGTTCATGAAGAGACTTACCCACTGACAGCGGTGATTCTCGATCTTCTTCATCAGGATTTCTGCCGTCTCCCTGCATTTTGTAACCGGCGTAATCGTCTTGAAGGTACTCCTCGATACTATCTCTTTCATCAATGTCAAAGTCCTCATCAAAATCCTCTTGCTGCTCCTCAACCTCCTTTTCTTCTTTTCCCTCTTCGAGTGCTGGGTTCGCTTCTAACTCTTCCTCTACTCTGGCTTCTAGTTCAGCTGTAGGCACTTGCAAAAGCTTAATAAACTGAATCTGCTGTGGAGACAGTTTTTGCTGTAGTGACTGTGTAAGAGATAGTTTTTGCATGAACAATTACTAGTGGTCCAAAATTATCACATTCGTTAGTTTTGCGACCCATATATTTTGAGCGAAGTGGATAAATTAAAGAGAACAAAAATCAGGCAACTTTTAGATGAAGGAAAAGTTGATACTGGAATCTGCGTGATGGGTTGGGTGCGGACGAAGAGGGCAAGTAAAAATGTAGCCTTTGTCGCACTGAATGACGGCTCCACTATCCGGAATGTTCAAGTGGTTCTCGATACGGAAAGTTTTGAAGAAGATTTTGTTCGAAAGATCACCACGGGAACCAGTCTATCTGTAGTTGGAAAACTTGTTGAATCCCAGGGTGCCGGACAGCAAGTAGAATTAGTTGCTGAAGAAGTCGATATCCTGGGCGAAGCGGATGTGGAGCAATTTCCGCTTCAGCCAAAGAAGCACTCTCTGGAATTCCTGCGTGAGATCGCTCATCTGAGACCACGTACCAACACCTTTGGCGCTGTTTTTCGGGTCCGGCATGCAATGACGTATGCACTTCACACCTTTTTTCATGATAGAGGTTTTTTAAATCTACATACTCCCGTCTTAACCTCTTCAGATGCAGAAGGTGCTGGAGAAACTTTCAAGGTGACAACTTTGGATTTAAACGATGTCCCAAAAGACGAAAATGGAGAGATTGACTACAAAAAGGACTTCTTTGAAAAAGAAACTAACTTAACGGTTTCTGGTCAACTTGAGGGCGAACTTGCTGCCATGGGTGTATCTGAGATCTACACATTTGGGCCAACTTTTCGAGCAGAAAACAGCAATACCACAAGACATCTCGCCGAGTTTTGGATGGTTGAACCTGAGATGGCTTTCTATGACCTCGAGGATACAATGGACTTGGCAGAAGACATGCTGAAGTACCTTGTTGGTTATGCACTGGAAAATTGTGAAGAAGACCTGCAGTTTTTGGAAAAAAGGGAGCTTGACGAGGAAAAAACCAAGCCTCAAAACGAACGGAACGAATTGAGTTTGGTGGAGCGATTGAAGTTTGTTCAAGAGAATGATTTTGTTCGCCTCACATATACCGAAGCGATTGAGATTCTTAAGAGATCTAAGCCAAATCAAAAGAAGAAATTCCAATACCTAATTGATGAGTGGGGTGCAGACTTGCAATCCGAGCATGAGCGGTTTTTGGTGGAGAAACATTTCAAAAAACCAGTTATTCTCTTTGACTATCCGAAAGAGATCAAGGCGTTCTACATGCGACAAAATGATGATGGAAAGACGGTTGGAGCGATGGATGTACTTTTTCCGGGAATTGGGGAGATCGTTGGAGGATCACAGAGAGAGGAGAGGAAAGAAAAGTTGGAGCAGCGGATGGGTGAAATGGGAATACCGCCAAAGGAACTTTGGTGGTATCTTGATACAAGGAGATTTGGCACAGTTCCGCACAGTGGATATGGACTTGGGTTTGAGAGAATGATTCAATTTGTCACTGGGATGAATAACATTCGTGACGTAATTCCTTTTCCGAGAACGCCGGGAAATTGCGAGTTCTGATCTGGCAAAACTTCTCGCTCGTGATTGTATCTTTATTTCACCTTTAGCAAGTCATGGAAGAATTCTTACAACCTTTTGAAAGCATGCCGGCCGTCCAGAAGCTGGCTTGGGTCATCATTTGTCTTGCCTTCGTCTGGATCCTGGAAGCAGCGATTCCGTTAGCAAGGCACGAGTACAACAAGTGGAAACACGATGGTATAAACCTTGTTTTTTTCTCATTTTCATTGGTAATCAATGTTTTAGTCGGGCTTGCTACTGTGGGTGTTTTTGTTTGGATTGAGCAAAGCAGTTTTGGTATACTCAACCTCATAAGCCTACCGATATGGGTGGAACTGCTAATCGCTATTATGGCCTTGGATTTTGCGGCTCAGTATCTGGTTCATTACATGCTACATCGAGTTAAGTGGATGTGGAAGTTTCACATGGTACATCACAGTGACACAAAAGTGGATGCTACTACAGGAACGAGACATCATCCGGGTGATTATCTACTCAGAGAGGTTTTTGCGATTGCCACCGTTGTTGTTTTTGGTATTCCAGTTGCCTACTACGTTTTTTATCGAATTTGTACCATCTTTTTTACCTATTGGACGCATGCAAATATCTACTTGCCCAAATGGTTGGACAAGACATTAAGTATAGTGTTTATCACCCCCAATGTGCATAAATTTCATCATCATTTTGAGCGTCCCTGGACGGATACCAATTTCGGTAATATATTTTCCATATGGGATCGAGTGTTTGGAACTTTCGTCTATGAGAATCCAAAGGAAATACAATACGGATTAGACGTTCTCGATGAAACCAAGGATGAGAACATCGGATATCAGCTTGGCCTACCCCTTAACAAATCGATTAAAACAGACTATTAACTACTCGTATTTTAGGGTTTCCACAGGATTGATAGACGATGCTTTCAGACTATGAAATGCTACAGTCAAGAAAGCCACCATAAAGGTCAGTAGTCCGGCTACCATGAACGGCCACATTTCTATTCCAATTCTGTATGAGAATCCGTTTAGCCATTCCTTGGTCAGCAGATAGGAGACAGGAATTGCAACGACAAATGCAATGAGAATAAGGAATAGGAATTCTTTAGATAGTAGCACTAAAATCTGTGAGGTCGAGATTCCCAACACTTTCCGCACACCAATCTCCTTGGTTCGCTGTTCCACACTGAAAGTTGCCAGGCCAAACAAACCCAGACATGCCACCAGGATTGTTAGTACGGAAAAAATAATGGTCACATTACTGAGTTTTCTTTCCACTTTGTAGGAATCGTTAAGTCTGTCGTCCAGAAAGAAATAGTCAAATGGCATACTGGGCATGACCGACTTCCACGCATTCTCGATATCTAAAATGGAGGCTTCTACATCCTGGCTATTGATTTTCACTGCCACATACTTGATAAACAGGTTAAAAGCGCCTCTTCGCGTATTCAGTGTAAGCACAAGTGGAGCAATAGGACGATGTTTTGAAACAAAATTGTAGTCTTTTACAACACCGACTACTTTTCCTCTCAGTTCACTTCTAAAGTAGAAACGCTTTCCAATTGCCTGCTCTGCGGAACCCCAATTCATCGATTTCACGAATGTCTCATTGACAACCAGCGCAAGAGAGTCGTCAGTCTGGACATTGATGTCATAAGCCCTTCCTGCCACAATCGGAATATCAAAGGTCTTTGCGAAATCATGGCGCATGTTAAATCGGGCATAAGGTTTGGATTGCTCCATGCCCTCGAACTGGTAGTTTCCCACTTGATGTTTCGCACCAACAATTTCCTCAACAGCGGTTATCGAACTTATTCGCGGACTTTGGAGAGCCGCATTCTTGAAATTCTCATAGTGCTGTCCCATTGGAGACCTGATGACGGGCACCATCACCACATTTTCCTGATCGAAACCAACATCTTTATTCATTAAAAATTGTAGTTGGTTGATGGCCACAATAGTGCCAATAATCAGGCAAATAGATATGGCAAACTGTATTGTAACTAATATTTTTCTGAAATTCAGTCCACTGGTTTTTTGGTGGGCGCCTTTAAGAACCGAAACTGTATTGAAAGAGGAGAGTACGAACGCTGGATAGAAGCCCGACAGCAATCCAACAATTAGAGTAATCCCGATCAAGGTGAGCAGTCGAGCTGGCTCCAAAAGTAAAATGAATGATACCGCTTTTTCCGTGAGACCATTGAAGGCTGGCAAAAAAATAGCTACGATAATCAAGGAGAATATCATGGACAAGAACGTCATGAACACCGACTCAAAAACATATTGCCTGATAAGCTGCGGCTTGGAGCTTCCCAGAGATTTACGAACTCCGACTTCTCTGGCCCTCTTGGTTGCCCTGGCTGTGCTCAAATTAATGAAGTTGATTGCAGCAATTAACAGGACGAAAAATGCAATGGCACTGAATATGTAAATACTCTCAACATTGTTATTGGCTTCAATTTCATAGTCAAGCTTGGAATGGAGGTGAATATCCGTAAGCGGCTGGAGTTCAAGGGTTACATCCTCCTTTATAAACCCTGGAAAAAATTTGTCGACAAATTCAGGAAAGTGAGATTCCACTTGTTCTTTTGAGACATTGTCTCCCAAAACCACGTAGGTCCAGCACGGATTCCAATACCAGGTTCCGGGGTATCCTCCTCCAAACCATGGTTTTAAGCTTGAAAACGAAATGATGAAGTCAAATTGAAAATGGGCATTTTTAGGAGAATCTTCAAGTACACCAACTACTTCCAGATTTTGTCGACCTTGTAATTCAAGGAATTTCCCCATAGGATCTTCATCCGGAAAATATTTCCTTGCCATTGATGCTGTGATCAAAATGCTATTCGGATTGTCGAGAGCGGTTTCCTGATTCCCGGAAATCAGGTTGAAATCAAAAACATCAAGAAAAGTGGAATCCGCAAAAAATACCCTTGATTCATTGAAAGCTTTGTCAGCCTCCTTGTTGGATAACGCCAAAGTAGGGGATTGGAAGTTAAATAGTCTAACCGCCTGAACAACCTCTGTCGGATATTCACTTTGCAGCGTGGGCCCCGTAGGAAAGGGTTGACTCGCAGAATGTTCCCCATTTCCTTCGTCTTCGAAGTGTTCAACCATTCTGTAGATACGATCTGATTTTTCGTGAAACCTGTCGTAACTCAGCTCATCATTTACATAGAGAAAAATAAGAATAGAGCATGCAAGACCGATCGCCAGGCCACTTAAATTAAGAAATGAGTATACTTTTTGGCGAAGTAGGTTTCGATATGTGATCTTAAAATAATTCTTGAACATGGGTATATTATTTGAATTTTCAATTTTATGCGACTTCATCGCGAAGGGTCTGCAAAGACCAAGGATGTCAAAGAAAAAGCCGATGTCAGCTCTGATCTTGCTCCCGTTTTCTCGTCGATCCTGATACAATTCATACACATCCCCCCGGAAAATATCCAAATGCTTCGGGTGACAAAACCATCCAAGTAGTTTGTCAGGCCATTTTGGTGGACGATATTGTTTTGATTCATTCACTTAACCCTAGTTGTGGTAATGAATGATATAGTGTTGATCTTAATTCAAAAGAGTCATCCAGTGCTTTTCTACCGTAAGTGGTAATGAGGTAAAATCGCTTACTTCTGCCACCGCGCTTGTTTGTAGCACCACCTTCATAAGATTCCAGAAAACCTTTCTTTTCAAGCCGATTAAAAGCGGAATGAAGTGCACCTATACTGGGGTTCCTCTTCGTGTGTCGTTTCAATTCCTCTTTGATGGAAATGCTGTAAGCATTGTCTCCCAAGGACCCAATTACAAGAAGGACTAGCTCCTCGAATTCACCCAACTGTGTGTATTTCATGATGGGTCAAACGAGAGTTAAAACGATTAGTTTCCTAATCGTATAAATAATGACTGTTTTTTGAATAAGATAGTAATGGGATCGTGTAGGTAATGTTTTAAGTGATGAGAGCAGCAACACCCGGAAGTACTTTTCCTTCCATGTATTCAAGAAGTGCTCCACCCCCAGTTGATACATAGGAGACCTTTTCGCCGTAGCCCAGGTTGTTAACCGCAGCAGCAGAATCGCCACCCCCGATCAGCGAAAAACCTCCGTTTTCGGTGGCCTTCACGACGGCTTTTGCAATTTGATTGGTGCCTTCGGCAAAATTGCTCATCTCGAAAACACCCATGGGACCGTTCCATAGTACGGTCTTCGATGTCTCGATAACGGATGAAAATACTTCACCTGCTTCAGGCCCAATATCAAGACCCATCCAACCGTCAGGAATGTTGTAGTTGTCCGCCGTGAGTTTGTTTGCTTCGTTGTTGAAATCATCTGCAAGAATGGAGTCTTTGGGCAACTGTAAGTCCACACCCCTCTCTTTAGCCTTGGTGATTAGCTCCTTAGCCAATTCCAACTTGTCCTCCTCGACCAGCGAATTACCTATTTGACCACCAATTGCTTTGAAGAAGGTGTAGCTCATACCCCCACCAATAATCAGGTGATCAACTTTGTCTAATAACTTCTCGATGATCAGGATTTTATCCGAAATCTTTGCTCCACCCATGATCGCTGTAAAGGGACGGTCTGCATTTTCTAAAACTTTTTGCGCATTCTCCAACTCTTGCTGCATCACAAAACCACAGCATTTCTCCGAAAAAAAATGAGCTGCAATCGTTGTGGAGGCATGTGCACGATGAGCCGTTCCAAATGCATCATTGACATAGATATCTCCAAGAGAAGCTAATTCTTTTGCGAAACTTTCATCTCCAGCTGTTTCCTCCTTATAAAAGCGAACGTTTTCTAACAAAAGGACTCCTCCGGCCTGAAGATTTGCTGCCTCTTCCTTAGCCGAATCTCCAATGCAGTCGTCAGCGAATGTTACCTTAATTCCCAGTTTTGCAGAAAGATTGGGGATAATGTGTTTTAGAGAAAACTTGTTCTCAGGTCCATTTTTTGGACGGCCGAGATGACTCATCAAAATAACTGATCCACCATCATCCAAAATCTTTTTCAGTGTAGGTATCGCTGCATTGATCCGGGTTTCATCGGTGACGTCAAGTTGATCATTTAATGGTACATTGAAGTCGACACGAATCAACGCTTTTTTTCCTTCGAAATTGAAATCTGAGATGGTTTTCATTTGATCATAATTTTGGAGCCGCAAACTTAGATAGCCTCGGACTATTTGCCCTTAGCGTTTCACTTTTTTAATCAGATAGTTAAGAACAAACAGCTAGCCAACTGCTATTTTGTCCGTTCGATGGTGAATTGCACAAGATCTTCAAGCGAATTTCGGTGCGCGGATTCCGGAAATGAGGCCAGAATATCCTTTGCTTTTTGATGATACTTTTCCATTACGGAGGTGGCATACTCAATTCCTCCTGAGTTTTTCACAAATGAAATTACCTCGTTCACAACCTTTGGCTTGGTCTCGCTCTTTTTCACCAGTTTTTTAATCCTTCTTACCTCACTTTTAGTTGCCTTGCTCAAGGCGTGGATGAGCGGCAAGGTCATTTTCTTCTCTCGAATGTCAATTCCAGTCGGTTTACCAATCTCGAAAGCTCCGTAATCAAAGAGGTCGTCTTTGATTTGAAATGCCATTCCAACGTTTTCCCCAAACTCGCCCATTCTAGCGACTGTTTCATCACTGGCCCCCACGGAGGCCGCTCCCACACGACAGCAGGATGTAATTAAACTTGCTGTTTTGGCTCGAATAACTTCGTAGTAAACATCTTCACTTATGTCCAATTTCCGTGCTTTTTCCATTTGAAGCAGCTCACCCTCACTCATTTCTTTTACCGCTTCCGTAGTTATCCTGAGTAGATCGTGATCCCCATTATCCATGGATAGAATAAGCCCCCGGGAAAGTAGAAAGTCGCCAACAAGAACAGCAATCTTGTTTTTCCAAAGTGCATTTATGGAGAAAAACCCCCGTCTGTAATGCGAGTCGTCGACAACATCATCATGCACCAACGTGGCGGTATGAAGCAGTTCTATTAGCGAAGCACCTCGGTAGGTAGCTTCGGAGATTTGCCCTACAGTTCCAGCACTTAAAAAAACGAATAGGGGACGCATCTGCTTTCCCTTTCGCTTCACGATGTAGCCCATGATCTTGTCCAGGAGCATCACCTTGCTCTTCATAGACTGCCGGAATTTTTTTTCAAATTCCACCATCTCCGCTGCGACAGGCGATTGTATATCTTTTAATTTGAGCGGCATGCTATTGTTTCACAAATGTGAACCTTTCTTTCGAGGAATGTGATACAATTTCAAGAATATAAATTCCCGGATTAAGACCTTGTATATTCAGCTGGAACTCCTTTGCGTCTGTGCTTTCGCTCATCAATTCTTTGCCCTGAAGGTTGTGAACACGAAGTAAGTAGTTCAGAGGTGACGTTGTTCTAACAGTGATATGATCTTGGGCCGGAATCGGGAATACATTAAAACTTTCATCCTGGATACTTAAGGCTTTTCCATCAAAGAAGGTAGTTGCATAGTCAAAGGCTGTCTGGCCAATGACTAAGCCGATTTTTCTTCCGGGAATGTCATCAGCTGGAGGGTGAATTCCACCCCAGATGCGGGACAAACTGCATTGATCGGCTGCATCTTGGTAGGTCGCCCATTGAAGTACCACATCCACACTTGGACCATCCTCAAATACTAAAAACTCGTCAGCCTTTGCTTCGAATTCTCCCAGGCCACCAGGGAAGTATTCACTTCCGGTCAAAGCCGTCAGAACGGTTGCTGCAGCAGCACTATAGGTTGAGTGTCCTGAAACGTACCCGGCAAATGGCGGTGTCACAAAAGAAGGTCGCTGATAGGGAACCCAATCTTCTGCCAGTATCCAGTCCACTCCAGCTTCGTCTGTTTCCTCATTGTTTATAAAAGTAGGTCCGCGCCATGCTTTCACTTTTATCTTCCCGACATTTTCGTTTCCAGTTCCAGCTAAAGGATCTCCCTCTTCCACGAGCTCAATAAAACCCTCAGATAATGGAATTCCTTCCTCGTCATAGCTAGGTTTCTCTGTATCCGATGATTGACCTTTATCGGCCATGTAGCGAATTGCCGAAATCGGTCGAATATAATCATACCAACCTTTGATTCCCCAGGCTGTGATCGCAGCATCATGCATAGCTCCACCTAATGCGAAGTAAGTTTTCACATCCCACTCCAGGTCATCAAGCTCTTGACCAGCTCCCTCCAGTTTCTTCTCGACCAATTCGTGATCACTAACATAGTTGAGAATCGTGAACCAGTGACCCGGAGGAGTCTCGGAGTCAGGGCCGTCTGCCCAGAACTCAGCCAACACTCGGGCATAATCTCCTCTGGGCACCATTTGTTGATCGTATGGTGTATTGGTGATCGGATTCAAGGTTCTGCCCAGGCTTGCGTCGCCTCCATTTTCAAAATCATAAAAATCAGGATAGTCTTCCCAGGATTCGGGATATGCATCAAGATTCCCAATCGAATTTGGGGAAATGTCCCACATTATTCCGTCTGTCGGATCTAAATGTGAAGACCATGCGCTTACTAAAGAAAATCCCCACTTGTAGTGCTCATCGGTGTTCGCGTTAAGGTAAGGCGGGTCTCCTGGGTCATGGGGAACGTAATACTCGAAATCATCTCGCATATACGTTGTGATACTTTCTTGCTCTAGTGAGAACGGGACAACACTGCCCCATTCGGGGCTGAGAAAATCCGGCGTTGAGCCGGGAATTATGTTACCAGCCTGGTCGATGAAAACTTCAAGCGTGAGTGGTTGCCACCGATTGGGATCGGTGATATCCGGATTTCCAGGCAGATCTACGATCAGTGGCTCGTTGACACTTTCGTAAGAAAGATTCTCGTAATCATTTTCTTCATTGGCAGCATCACTTAATCCATAGTTGATAATACATGACGCAATATAATTTCCCAGTGCGGCAGCTGAGCCTGTCGAATAATCGGTCGAGGTAACACTTGTCACGTACCCCAGCTTGTCCATCAATGAATCGGCCTTAAAATAGGTGGTTTGCTCGCCAGGAGAACCTTCAAATCGATGGATGATGAGACTATAAACAGCATAGCTCATCGTCTCCTCAATGCCTGCTTGTGTATCACCCGTGAAAGGATAGTCCCCAAGCTCGCACGTGACTTCATGTGCTGGGTTTTCAAGAAAATACGGAATGGAACCGCCCTGCTGATAGGTAGACCATGTGTCGTACATGGCAGCCGATATATGGAATAAATTCCGAGCATGGACGGTGGGTCGGGCCAGGTCATTTCTGATAGCCTCGAGCAATACTTCATTCCACTGTCGGGCAATCGAATGCTGTGCTTTTACAGAAAAGCTAAGAAGTAGGAATATTAGAAGGTTAAATAGAACTCTGGTCACTTGTGTGGTTAATTTCAAAGCTCAAACTTATTAAATCGATTTATCTTTCCGGCTGATTTCTAAACTGGTAAATGGGAAGAAAAAAGGTTCGCTATACAGAAATTATCCCTAAAAAAAGGGATTGGCCTATCGTTCAACTCGCAAAAAACCGCAAAGCCTTTATCGATGAAGTAGCCAGGGAGGCCTACGATAAATTTTTATCGGAAAAGAACGGAACTATTCGTGAGGAGATCGAGATGACCATTCATCGCGAGAAGATGAGAATGAAAGCTAATCCATGGAAGGTCGATCCACAGGATGAAAAGACCTACTGGAATGGTATTCAGTCAAGGTTGCTGGATATTGACATTGACGACAAGAAGAAAGCGAAGGAGGAGGAGAAGAAGATCCTAATGGATATCATGCGGAGGTATTCCGAGGAAATTGCGGGGAATTTTAAGAAATCGTCCTACCGCTTTGCGCAGCGATTTGTCACTTTTGGTTTTGCACGACTGCTGAACGCCGCGCGGGTAAAAGGTTTGTTAGCTCTATTTAGTAAGCAACTCGATTTGGATGACAAACTCCACGTGGTTGGAGAAACCGAACATCTTCGGAAATTGGCAAAGCTTGGAACGGTTGTGATGGTGCCCACGCATTTCAGTAACCTGGATTCAATCCTGATTGGATGGGCCATCCAGTATCTTGGATTGCCTCCCTTCATCTATGGTGCCGGGTTGAACCTCTTCAATATTAAGATCCTAGCTTATTTTATGAACAGCCTTGGCGCCTACAAGGTTGATCGCCGGAAAAAGAATCCCATTTACCTGGAAACATTAAAGACATATTCTAATCTGGCGATTCAACGAGGGTGTCACAGTTTGTTCTTTCCGGGCGGTACCCGGTCAAGGTCTGGCGAGATAGAAACCCGTCTGAAGATGGGATTGCTGAGTACCGCCATTGAAGCACAGCGGGAAATGTACCAGTCCGCCAACGGGAAACCAGCCAGGAAGGTATTTATCGTTCCTGTAGTTATCAACTATCACTTCACGCTTGAAGCTCCGGCCCTCATCAAGGAGCACTTGAAAAGGACCGGACGTGAACGATACTATGTTGAGGCAGACGAATTCTCGACCTCCTATAAGATTAGCACCTTTATGTTCAAGTTCTTTACAAAAGGGTCGGATATCTCCGTAAGTATTGGGCGTGGCATTGATATCCTCGGAAATTATGTCGATGACAATGGGGACAGTTTTGACAAAAATGGAAACTCAATCAATCCTCGGGATTATTTCCTTCGAGGAAAAGAAATTACGGTCGACAAACAGCGAGAAAATGAGTATGTGCGTGTGCTGTCAAACCGAATAATTGAGGAATATCACAAGCATAATCGAGTCTTCGCTAGCCATTTGGTTGCATTTACCGCATTCGAAATGTTAGAGCGCATGCATCCCAAGTTGGATTTGTACAATGTGCTCAGACTTCCCGATGAGGATTTGATCCTTGAGTACTCGGAGTTTAAGAAAAAATACAAGCTACTGAGAACAAAACTGGAAAAGTTGCATGCGGAAGGCAAAGTGAACATGGCCTTGCACATGAAAGAGAAAGCAGATAAATCGATTTTGCATGGTCTGAAGAATTTAGGCCTATATCATGATCAGCGGCCTTTGGTGTTGAAGGGTGACAAGATTATTATTAACGACACAAATACGCTCTACTATTATCACAACAGAATGAATGGCTATGGTCTCGAAAAATTCATATAAAGAAACCATAGGCGTAATCGGTGCAGGGAGTTTTGGTACCGCTATTTCAAATATTCTAGCGGAAAACTCAGCGAATGTCATTTTGTATGTTCGATCCGATGAGAAAGAGGAGAGCATCAAGAAAACAAGAACGAGCTCAGGTCAAAAACTTGCAGATAACATCAGTGTTACTCGGGATCTTCAAGAGGTAGCTGAAAGCTGTGAGGTGATATTTCCGATGGTCCCGTCAGCAAACTTTCGAGACATGATTGTTTCACTTTCGCCACATTTGAGACCATACCATGTGTTGATCCATGGCACTAAGGGATTTGACCTTCACATACCTGAGAAAGAGAAGATTACAAGGGCAAATCCTGTTACACGGGAGCATGTAAAAACCATCTCGGAAGTGATAAAGGAAGAGACATCTGTCCTTCGGATTGGCTGTCTTGCCGGTCCAAACCTGGCCAGGGAACTGGATCAACGAAAGCCAGCTGCAACCGTGGTAGCATCTCACTTTGATGAGGTAATCTCAATCGGGCAACGTCTGTTGAAAAATGACAGGTTCATGATCTACGGTAGCAGTGACCTGATAGGTATTGAGCTTTGTGGAATCCTAAAGAATATCATCGCCGTGGGAGCGGGAACGATCAGTGGAATGGACTTGGGTGAAAATGCAAAAGCACTATTCATCAGTCGTGGATTGGTGGAAATGGTTTATATGGGCAAAGCGCTTGGTGGAAATGCGCAAGCCTTTTTGGGTCTTGCGGGTGTTGGCGATTTGATAGCCACATGCACCTCGAATCTAAGTCGCAATTTTACTGTCGGCTATCGGCTGGCCAAGGGAGAAACCCTGGATCAAATCATCGAATCAATGGACGAAGTTGCTGAGGGAGTAAAAACCATAAATATTGTAACTCAGCTAGCAGAGTCGTATGGCGTTAGAAGTCCAATCACTGAGACTTTGCATAAGATCATTCATGGTGAAATGACAATCAACGCAGCCCATGCCTACTTGATGAGTTTTCCATTTAGGGCAGAGATTGACTTTTTGGACCAGGAAACAACATCCACTTAGCAGTGACAACCACTTTCAAAGGGATCTGGAAAGGAAATCGTTAAATGGCTTTCCAACCATGTAATGTTTAAAGATGAAGTCTGCAAGTTTGGGATCAATGACCTTGGCCGGATCTTCGTATTGATGATAGAAGTGAAACGTTTTCTGATACAACAGCTCTTTGTCCTCGTGACCAGCCAGATCTGCTGGCAATCTTTTGTACTTCTGATCTACTAGTCCACCATAGGTTTTCTTGAATTCCTTTGTCGTCAGTAGCTCCAGCGCCTCATCATGATTATCAACCAAGAGCTTTCGAAGCCTTTTAAGTTGCTCTTTTTCCGGATTGTGACATCCCCCTCCAATCACGACATTTTTAGCGTCTACGTGAAAAAAGAGCCCAGGAACTCCACTGCTCTTTTTGTCGCCAGGTACAAGCATGGCTGCCATTCGAAGATTATACGGGGTTTTATCCTTCGAAAAACGGATGTCTCTATTGATACGCATGATCGCCTTGTTGGCTGGCATAGTAAAGTTCGAGTCTACTTCCCGTATTCGATCTAAAATATTTTCTACCAAGAGTTGGAATGGTGTTTTTACATGTTCCTCATAGCTCTTTTTGTTGGCATGAAACCACTCCTTGTTGTTGTTCTTTTTCAAGTCAATGAAAAAGTGAATGAAATCTTTACTCAGTGAACTCATAGCATTCCTTTTTCATGATGACGAATGAATTGATCGAAGATCGACATCAAAACAAGTTTTGATCATAATGTCCTATTGATGAGGGGTCAGTTGTCACTGTCATAAATTATTAAACCTGATTAAAAAAACATGGACATTACACACAATTTAGAAATCGATGCGACTGCCGAAACTGTTTACAAAGCGGTTGCTACTCAAGAAGGTATTACCGGATGGTGGTCAAAAGATTGCGCAGTAGGGGAGAAAGTCGGTGAAAAATCCCTTCTGAAATTCAACAAGGAAGGAACAATCGTTCAAATGGATTTTCAGACTGAAGAGCTCATTTCAGGCCATAAAGTAGTGTGGAAATGCATTGGAAATGCGAACCCAATGTGGATTGACACACAACTTGTTACAACGATTACTCCTGATGGGAATCGATCGAAGGTTGTTTTCTCTCACGCCAACTTTGATGATAAGTTTGGAGGAGATGAAGCCTTTGAGATGATCAAGCAGGGATGGAATCACTTTGTAGGCAGCCTTACCTCATACTGTGAGAAAGGCGAAGGCCAACCGTGGTGAAAATTTTGACTACTCCTGGTTCGAACGATCAGGAGTTTCTTTTGCATTCCTCGATTTTCGAATCAATGAACTTATACTCGGAACCTGAAGGGTTTAGCTTTTTCGCCCTTTCTAGGCAGATCAGGGCGGACTCGTAATCTCCCAGTTTCATATGAAAGATCCCCTGAGTGGCTGGAAGCAGGTGATAGTTGATTAAAGATTCATTGTTGCTCAAGTTTTCTAACTCCTTAAGGGAAGTCTGGTAGCCTTCAATTTTACTTTGAATAATCGCCAGATTCAACTTGATGATCGGATTGGGTTTTAATTCTTCCAGAAGTTGGTACTGACGGTAGATACTCTGCCAATCTGTTTCCTTAAAGTTTTTAGCTAAGCAATGTTCGGCGGCTATTCCTGCTTCTATATGGAAGCTTGACGGAAGATCGTCCATAGATTTTTGCAAGAACTGCATTCCGAGATTGATCAAATCTTTATCCCATTTGGCCCGATCCTGATCTTCAAACAGTATGATTGTCCCCCGATCATCAATTCTCGCTTCAAATCTGGCCGCATGAAAATACATAAGCGAAAGGAGGGCATATGATTTTTTATGATCCTCGAACTGCTTGCAAAGAAGCCTTGTCAATCGAATGGCTTCAAGGCACATTTCTTTCTGAATGACCATCTCTCCCGAGGAGGAATTGTAACCTTCGTTGAAGAGTAGATAAAGAGTAAGATTCACACTATCTAAGCGTTGCATAAGCTCTTTTCCACTTGGGATATCAAAGACTACTTTGCCTTTACGGATTTCTGATTTGGCACGGTACAGACGCTTGTTTATAGTCGATTCTGTTGTCAGGAGGGCTTTGGCAACTTCTTTTACTCCAAACCCGCAAAGTGTTTTTAAAGTCAGAGCTACCTGTGACTTTGGGCTGATCGCGGGATGGCAGCAAGTAAAAATCATTCGTAGCAGGTTATCGGCTATTTCTCCCTCAAGTAACACCGATCCAATTTCGTTTGCGGGTTTCGATGATAGAACTTCCTTTTTGTTATGACGTTCGATCACTTTTTTCCTCTTCAATTCATTAATGGCTTTTCTCTTTGCCACCTGAATTAACCAGCCCGTCGGATTTTCAGGAATTCCAGCCGCCCCCCAGTTTTCGCAGGCAGCAATAAGCGTTTCCTGAACAATATCCTCAGCTAGTTGAATGTTTGCTGGTCCAAAGAATCGGGTAAGACTGGCTATCAGCTTACCGTATTCCTTTCGGAACAGATTATCGATGATTTGTTCCGTATTGGTGACCAAGGTCTATTTCATTTTAGGAAATGAAATGGCTCTAACCTCGATTTGATATAATCCAAGATGCGGTGATGAGATAGCAATCTGATTTGCCTCGTGCTGATCTTTGGCCTGGATGAGGAAGTATCCGGCAATAATTTCCTTCGGCTCAAGAAAGGGACCATCTGTTATTATCTCATCTGTTTTGCTCTTTAACAAGGCCCCTTTGTCTTCAAGTCTTTGGCCGCCAAGATACTTTTCACCGAGCTGGTTTACCCATGATCTGTACTCCGACATAATATTCTGCAGCTCGTCCGGAGACAAGTGATTCATGCCGTCCCCCTTCAGAATAAGTAGAAACTCTTGCATAACTTTTATTATATGACAAGTAAATTTTCCATAATGAGACAGATCTGAAAGAAATCCAAGAGTTTGTTTTGAGCTATAGATAAAACTTATTCCGGAATCTCTATTTCCTCGTCCCAAATGTATTTTCCAAACCACTGCCAATTGTGCCACATGGCGGCCAAACGTTCTTTTGGTTTAGTAATGCCATGCCCAAAGCCTTTATAAATGATCAATTTGGTTTCCACCCCTACATCCTGCAAACCTTGAAAAAGTTCGTACCCATTGGGAGTAGGGACCCTTCGGTCAAATTCTCCATGTTGGATCAACGTAGGAGTAGAAGCATTATTGATGTTGGTCATAGGAGAAGTTTTTTCATAGATCTCCTTGTCCGACCAGGGTGTGGCTTTCAAATATTGACGAGTGAAAGGATGGATATCAGTGTTGACATAGTAAGTCATCCAGTTTGAAATACCTGCTCCCACCGAGATGGCCTTGAATTTACCGGAGTTCGTGGTCAGAAAAGCAGAGATATATCCTCCCTGACTCCAACCCATGGAGCCGACTTTTTCGCCGTCTATGATTCCTTCATCCTCTAAATATTTAACTCCTGATAACACGTCCCATGCATCACCAACACCCAAGTTTTCAACATTCAACGATCTGAACGCCTCCCCATAGCCAGCTGATCCCCTATAGTTTGGGCGAAGGATCAAAGCTCCCTTGTTTAGCCACTGAACCATTGGGTAGACGTAAGCTGGAGTCGGTGCCGGAGTTGAAATTCCTGTGGGACCTCCGTGAATTACTACTAGCAGGGGATATTTTCTATTAGGATCGTAATCCTCTGGTTTGTGGAGGACACCCTCAATCATGGCACCATCCTCACTTGGCCAGGAGATCACTTCACTTTTAGCTGTCTTCCATAAGTTTATTTGATCCGAGCTTTTTGTTAATTGCTTCAATGGGGTGAGCGGATAGTCTGTCATAAATAACTCACTGAGGGTTTCATCATCAGCACCTCTCAATACTAGCTTAGATGCGTCCTTTGAGAAGCTGTAATTGAAAATGCGATAAGGACGAACAGTGAGTGTTTCCACTTCGCCACTCTTAGGGTCTATCCGAACAAAGGGACGTAAAGTCTTTTGCCATGCAATTCCGAAAATTCCTTTTTCGTTCCATGTGAGTTGACCTATGTTCTCATCAAAGTTGGCTGCTAGCTGAGTGTTGCTTTTCCCATTAATGTTGATTCGGTAGAGCTTATCGTTTTTGTAGAAATTCGAAATAGAGTCGTCAAGATTGGTTGAATACAAAATCGATTTGCTGTCGGGCGACCAGGCTTCAAGACCATCCACACTTCTATTCGAAACAAGACTACGATATTCTCCTTTTTCAATGTCGTAAATCGAGATATCGCTTTTCATGAAAGAGATAAGAATTGGGTCCGGCTGATGGCCAAATGCGATCATTTTACCATCTGGACTCCACTCAAAACTGTTGATTGAGAAATCGACACTGTCCATTAGTAGTTTTGGCTTAAGGGATGCCATGAGCAATGAGTCGTCCTTTTCTTGAGGTGTCCAGTTGCGTCCAAGCAACTCCGGCTTAAAATCAATCAGCCAGAGCTGACGCAGACTGTACTCATTATCCTCTACACTAAAAGCTCCATATTTGTCTTCTCGTGCTTTCTTCACCTTCGATCTATCTTCACTCTGCGTAAATGCTATTTGACTTCCATCTGGTGACCATCGAAAGTTAGACACTCCATCTTTCGTATTCGTCAATTCAAACGGCTCTCCACCATTAGTTCTCATTATCTGGATTTGAGTCTTGCTTCCACGGTCGGATAGATATGCAATCCAATTGCCATCAGGTGACCACCTGGGGTTGCTACTACTTTTGTCTGGGTTGTTAGTGAGTTGAAAAGGCGTTCCACCACCTCGAGACATCCATATTTCAGTATCGAACCGATTGTTTTCCCAATCAGTAGAGCCCTGCTGGAATAGTATATTGTTGCCATCAGGAGAGATTCGAGGGTTATTTATGCCCCGAATAGAAATGATTTCCTCAAATGATGGATCTCTTTTTTCTTGCGAAGAAAGTGATGTATGAGCAAGAATGAGGATTGCAACCAGAGTTCGTGACTTGACCATTGTGATTTTGTTTTGTAAGTAATCGTAAGATAATGATCGTCAGTTGAAAATCGATACCTTCACATTTCGGCACGCTAGCGACACTGGTTACTTTTTGGTAGCAGTAGTTTCTCCGGTACCACCCCTGATTTTCACTGAGTTCGGATTACTAAAATCCAACCTAATCAAGCGTTGTAAATGGAAATCCCAAAATCCCAATTCAGATTTAGAGATCGGGTAAAGACGGACCTGTGAGAAAGAGGTGGGTCTGTGTGAGGTAATGAGGAATTTTCCATTTTTGTCCTTCAGTATTCGAATTTTTCTATCCCCATTTTTAAAGAGCAGTTTAATAAATATTTGCTCCTCATCGCTTCCCTGGTAAATGTGATTGACATTGTGCAAGACCTCTAGCCCCACATATGGGCCAAGGGCTCTCTTAGTTCTTCTCCAAAAAGCTCTTATTTCCGCTGAGTCATTTTCCTGGGTGGCAAGATTCGGTAAACTGTTATTAAAATGGGAATAATCCCCATCGTTGATTCCACTAAAGATTCGTGAGATATCAGATTGCTCAGGAAGTGGATTTGTTGACTTGTCATATTCAGGTACCTTTAATAGTCTGACGGCTTTTGAATCCGCTGCGGACAATGAGTAGAATCCTTTGCTTTTTTTAATCCGAAACTTAGACTCATTCATGAATGCATAGGTTCCTTCGATGGTTAAGTCAAAATTCTTCGCAGGTCCAATTGAATAACTTGAAACCGGTTTTCCACCTAAGGTTCTTACTATTGGGTCAAGAAGGTACTCGGCCAAGAATTGCCGATTTGCGATCGTATTGGACAAAGCAATGATCAACCGATCCCGATCCAGATTATAATACATGATACTGGTATAATGAAAACGATCATCGTAACCTCCATGGAAGATGATCTTTTCTCCCTGACCGTTGGTGTGAACCCTCCAACCATAGTTGTAGTTGAATTTTAGATCTTTAAAGAGGTTTTCTAAGAAAAAAGCGGAAAACTCTCTGGACTTAAATAGGTATTCGTACCATTTATGCAAATCCTCAACTGATGTCAAAATCAACTCCCTTTGTTTTTTTAGATCTTTCGTGGAAGTCTTTGGAGAAAATATGATCTGAGTATCACTCCACTTGGGGATATGGAGCCCAGTCTCAGTCATACCGGCAGATTCCAACATCTTATTATTGAGCAATGTCTCGAAGTTTTCAGGGGAATAATCCATTCCGCTAGCAACAACGGCGATGTAGTTTAGTAGGTAGTAACCGAAATTAGAATAGCGATACCTTTTGCCAGGAGCGTTCAAAAGTTCCTCTTTGAACATTTTCTTGATGAAAGCTAGCGGCTCCTTCCCTGGATAGTTATCTCGGTAGAAATTACCTAAGCCCGAACTGTGATTCAACAACTCTGCTATCGTGATCTCTTTTTTTTGCCCCTCCAGAGGAAAGTCTAGATACTTCTGAATAGGATCAGATAGGTTCACAGTCCCATCCAATTCTAGTTTCATAAAAAGAGTGCCTGTGAATTGTTTTCCTAGTGACGCTATGTAAAAAGCGGAATGTTCATCTATTGAATCTGCTGTTTCGGAATGTGATTTTCCATAACCAGCCTTTAAAACCAGTTTGCTGTTGTCCGAAACTACAATTGAACCTGAAAATCCCAATTTGGAGATATTAGTTAGGTATGTATCCAGGTGATCACGTACAGTATCTTGGCCAGATGCAACCGTTTCTGTGAAAAGAAATATCTGAAGTATCAGAAACCTTGTTATTGAGTGCATTTTGTCGTTTTTGGAAAATTGAGACTACTGAAAATCAAAAACGACCTAAAACTTAAATTAGGACTTCCTTTTTGTCATACTAGTTTCCCTAAAACCCTTAGGAGTAAGATTGGTATAATCCTTAAATACCTTGTTGAATGTGGATTTGGAATTGAAGCCAGACTCATATGCCAGGGCAATGATCTTGATGTGTTCATTCGCTGGATCAAGGAGTTTTCTTTTTACTTCCTCAACTCGATAACGGTTAACAAGGTCGATAAAGTTAGTCCCCATGCCATCGTTAATAAGCTGTGACAGATACGTTTGGTTTATTCCTATATGTTTTGCGAAATATGATAAATTCAACTCACTCTTACGATATAGTTTTTCATGATCCAGAGCTGACCTGATCTTTTTTAGGTGGTAAGAAAGTGTTTTTCTATCCAGAGCAATTGCTGCACGCAGTTTAAGGTCACCTTTTAGTTCATCCGAATTCCTGTATCCGAGATAGCCAATCCAATAAACAGTGATGGTCATCAGGATCCACAGGGGATAGAAGACTTCCAGCTTTCCCGCACTCATAAATGATACTTCTGTGATTAACCAGACTGCGGACAGGAAGAAGAGAGCCAATGCAAGATATCTCAGGTAATTGATGCCTTTGATTGACTGGATTTTAAGATTGTCGTTCCTAAGGTTTTTCCCAAGCAGTCTAAATGCACCCCAGGTTAACGAAAGTGCTAGAATAACCCCAACTGAAGTTTCTACGAGATCCAGAAAGTAATAGGAGGTTGATTTGTAAAACGCTAAGCGTAACTGAGCGGGTGAAAAAATGACCGTAGTATAGAATAGTCTTTCCAGGACCAATAGTGCCAATAAAAGTAGCTGCCACGGTTTAGTTTTAGCAGCCGGATTGAGGAGATAGTAGATGTAAAAGAAGAAAGAGATTGAAACTGTTGCAACCCATGTGCCCGGGATTAGAACAAGTTGGGGGTAGCTGTTATAAACTCCACTTTCTAAAAAGACCTGCCGAACATTATCGATAGAAAAGGCAAGAACAAATAGGCTTAGAAAGAACCTTGCTTTTTTGTTGCGCACTTTTGAGGTAATGATGTATAAGACCAGCACAATCCCATGAGCTGCCCCCAAAAGCACAATTTGATGGAATAGGTTAAAACTATAAGTCATTAATCCAAACAACAGTTCGATACCACCTCGGTACGTTCAACTGAAATAAATCTGAGTATCTAAGTCCCAAACGCGAGAAGATATTCCTTCACCCATTCATAGTGGATTTCAAAGGTATCTTCATAACCAGGTTTCAAAATTTCGCCAATGATAAGTTCGTCTGATTTGAACTCAGTTTTTATTTCGTCCTTTAGGCTCAGGAAGCGTCGCCCAAAAATTTTGTAAACCACCTCTTTCGCACCCCAAATTGTACATAGCTTTTCCAGGTTGTCTCTGAATTGCTCCTCAGAATTATGAAGATATTTATCCTGAACAGCTATGTGCTTGTCTCTAGGGCGCTCCATGTCTATGCCACAGGGCTTTTTCAGGTGGATCATTGCAGCGGCAATGGGAAAGGAATGCGAGATAGAAATATGAGCATGGCTATCGATCAAATATGGCTTGCCGTTGTCCTGTTTGCTAATGCCCTTGTACGCTATGCCAAAAGTGTCACAGAGGCTTTTGACCAAGACTCTTCCTATAATCCATTCCGCCTGTCGCACCGGATTAAGTTCTGCTGGGAAAGGTTCGGGAGATAGGTACGGGATCTCAAGGAAGGTTTCTTGAATATTCCACACGGCATATGCGGAATGTTCATCGATCTTTTTGTCAAGTAATAGAGGCATTGGGCAATTGTAATAATTTTGTGGCCCAAATGAGCAACATCCAGGTAAAAAAGCTCCACACCTTTCTTGGACACAACGACAGTCTGTATAGCCTTGAAGCACTCAACGATCACCAGTTTTTTTCGGCTGGTTCTGAAGGAATGGTTGTTCGATGGGATTTGAAAGCTCCCGATGAGGGGGAAGTCTTTGCTAGGGTCGATGGCTCCATCTACGCTATGGCATACGACCAAGCTGACGATGTGCTATATATAGGGGAAAATCATCAGGGAATTCACAAAATTGATTTGAAGAACCAAGCGGAAGTGGGCTCAATTCAACTAGGCAATCATCAGATTTTTGATTTAAAAATCTACAATGAGACAATATGGGCGGCCCTGGAATCAGGCGAAGTTGTACAAATGACCAAAGCCCTTCGAATGTTGAATCGTAAAAAAATTGCATCTGAGAGGGCAAGGAGCTTGGATTTTCTTGCTTCCAACATCGTCGTCGGATGTAGCGACAACACCCTGAAGATCCTTAACGAACAGAATTTGGAGTTGATGCAAGAGTTGAAGGCACACAGAAATTCTGTTTTTGTTGTGAAATACCATCCATCGGGCAAGTACCTGATTTCCGGGGGCAGAGATGCGCAATTGCAAGTGTGGGATTCAGCGGTGGACTATGTATTGAGACAATCATTGGCGGCTCATCTGTACACAATAAATCACCTGGCCTTTAGCGGAGACGGGAGATTTTTTGTGACCTGCAGTATGGATAAATCGATCAAGCTTTGGAATGCTCACAACTTTAAATTGTTAAAGGTGTTAGATAAACATAGACACGCTGGACATGGAAACAGCGTTAATAAGTTGCTCTGGATGAAATATCAAGACTTGTTAGTATCTTGTAGCGATGATCGCACAATTTCTGTTTGGGACATAAATTTGAAGGATGAAGATCACACCGCTTGAAATACGTCAAAAGGATTTCGAGAAGAAACTCAGGGGCTATGACAAAGATGAGGTCAGTGCTTTTTTGCTTTCACTATCCAATGAATGGGAACGTGTTTTGGATGAGAATAAGGAGTTAACCATCAAACTTAAGCATGCGGAAAAGGAAGTGGGTAAACTTCGTGAGGTAGAAAGTTCGCTATACAAAACCCTAAAGACAGCTGAAGACACAGGTGCCAATTTGATTGACCAATCGAACAAGGCAGCTGAGCTTCACATGAAAGAAACGCAAATGCGAGCCGAGGCTTTGATGAGCGAGGCTAAATCAAAAGCGAAAGCAATGATGGAAAAGGCGGAAGTTGAGGCACGGCAAATCATCGAAGAGTTACAGGAGGCTGTCAAGAACATCGAACAAAATCATCGCGATATTGAGAATCACCGCCAAAACGCCATCGCTGAATTAAAAAACTTATCGGTCGACCTCATTGAAAAGGTGGAACGTACCTCAAAGGAGCAAAAAGAATTTCGGTTTGAGGACTATGTAAAGAGAGTTAAAGAACTAGCCAGAGAGAGTGGTGATCGTATTAAGTCTGAAAACACCGATTTGAAGATGCCGGAAACTCCTCAGATAGAAGATTCAATGGAAGAAAAGGCTGAGGAGGAAGAGAATTCTGGAGAAGCTGAGCCAGCTGGTGCTCCACCTGAAGAAGTGGTGCCAGACGCCGAGCCATCAGCTGAAGTGCAGGTTTCACCACCTGCTCCACCTCCTGTTGAGGAACCTGATCCCGCTCCAGAGGAGCCTGAGAATATCGTTCCTGAGATAGAGGAAACGCCCGAACCAGAACCAGAAGAAGCCATAGTGGCTAACGAAGAGCCAGCACCTAGTAAAGAATCTGAACCAAGTGCAGAAGAAGAAATTTCGCAAGAGCTGCCGGAAGAAAAAGAGGAGAAGCCTGGTCCAAGAATCTCGAGAACCGTTTCGTTCTTTGATGAATTGGACGATAACGAGTAGCAGTCCCTCGCAGTCTAAAGCGATTTATCCTCATTTCAGTCTAAATTCAAGCATTTAATTATAAAAAAATTTAAGCAGTCTAAGCACATGGGTAAGGTTTCGTTGGAAGGAATGGAGTTCTATGCTCGGCACGGCTACTACGAAGAAGAACGTGTTATAGGCAATAAGTATAGTGTTGATG
The DNA here is from genome assembly GCA_028285685.1 of Cyclobacteriaceae bacterium. GTDB lineage: Bacteria > Bacteroidota > Bacteroidia > Cytophagales > Cyclobacteriaceae > Ekhidna. The sequence goes on from JANQOR010000011.1 coordinate 41,686, forward strand.
TAACACTTGATCTTGATTTTGATCTTGCTGCCCAGGATGACCGACTTGAAGGAACGGTCGACTATGAGCGGGTTTATGAGATTGTCCAGGAGGTGATGGGTATTGACGCAAAGCTACTAGAACATTTGGCCGGAAAAATGATTAAGGCACTGAAGGAAAATTTCACTAGAGTCAACGCTGTTGAAGTTACCATAAGCAAATACAATCCACCGATCAAGGGGCTTTGCAAACGTGCTGTTGTTACCATGAAGGGTTAGTCAAACAAATAGGAACCCTCTGCCGTCTACTTCATCATAAAACTCAATTTTCTTACCTACCAAAAACATGGTCTCTTTTTTCTGAATCAATACTTGAACGTCATCAATCATATATTCATCGTCACTCTCTTTCTTCTTATCAAAACCCAATTTAAAGGCCACACCACATCCTGCCCCCTTGACACCTACTCTGAGTCCGTAATCCTTAGGTATACCCTTATTCTTGAGAATATTCTTTATCTCCCTCAACGCTGCTTCCGTTATTTCAACTGGTGACTTCATGTACCAAAAGTATTATTTTTGACGTTCATCAATCTTAACAGTTTTTTATATGGAAATGGTTTACGATCTTTTAAAAATCACCTTGCCAGCGGTAATTGTTTTATACGTTGCCTACTTGCTCGTAAGATCATTTTTGCAAAAACAACTGGATGAGATTGCTTTTGGGATCAAACAGAAATCTCAGGAGACTGTGATCCCAATCAGGCTGCAAGCCTACGAAAGAGTAATTCTCCTACTAGAGCGGATCACGCCTAGCAACTTGCTTTCAAGACTTGGAAACGCTGACTATTCCGCTGAGGAATTTCAACAGATCTTAATTCATGAAATCCGTAATGAGGTGAATCATAACCTTTCTCAACAGCTATATATGTCGGAGAGCGCCTGGACTTACGTAATGACGGCTGTTGAACAGACCATTTCTCTAATCAATTCTTCGACTACTGGATTAGATAGCAAGGCCAAAGGCCTTGACTTAGCGCGGGCTGTCCTTGAAAATGGAGCCGCTGAAGAAATGGACACACCTAAGCAAGCAATAAAGTTCATCAAAGAAGAGATTCAGGAAATTTTCTAGTATTAGGACAAATGCGATGGAAATCAAAATCCTTAAGCATTGGAATGAGTCGATTAAGTTGTTTAAGATATATTGCACGGAATAGCAACACCTGATTAACCTATGTCATCAAAAAAAGCACTGATCGTCGGAGCAACAGGGCTCGTCGGCAAAGCGTTGGTAAGGCATCTTCTTGAAAAAGATTCCTATGAGGAAATAGTGATCCTTACGAGACGTGAGTTGGCAATAAAAGACAACCGACTCAAAATTGTGATGATTGACCATTTTGATAAGCTATCGGAATTCAAGGATCAAATGAACGTCCAGGATATCTACTGCACGATCGGCACCACCCGCAAAAAAGCAGGTTCGAAGGAGAACTTTCTCAAAATTGACTATGAGTATCCAATCGAGCTGGCAAAGCTGACAATGGATCAGCCAAATTTTCAGCAATTTTTGATGGTTACTTCTCTAGGCGCAGATCCAGAATCACCGCTTTTTTACAATGAAACAAAAGGTAAATTGGAAGAGGCACTCATAGCTCTTGACATGAGATCGCTGAGCATCTTCCAACCGTCACTCCTGTTGGGATATCGTGATGAATTCAGATTAATGGAGGAAATTGGTAAATTCTTCAGCGCACTGCTCTCCTTCTTCGTTGTGGGATCGAAGAAGAGGTTATGGTCTATTAGAGGAGACGAAGTTGCAGAATCCATGTATTTGGTTTCGAAGAAAAATGAACCGGGGGTCAAACGCTACAAACCCAACGATATGTTGAAAATGATCTATACATGGTAGCTGTCATCCAGCGCGTTTCATCAGCTTCCGTTTCAATCAACAAGTCTCTAAAATCTGAAATTGCAAATGGTCTGCTCATTCTTGTCGGAATCGAAGATGCCGATGATCAATCAGATATAGATTGGCTCTCAAAAAAAGTCTCGAACTTAAGGATTTTTGCTGATGAACACGGTGTCATGAATAAAAGCGTATTGGATGTTGATGGAGAGGTTTTGGTCGTCAGCCAATTCACTCTACACGCAAGTACGAAAAAAGGAAATCGACCATCTTACATTAAGGCTGCAAAACCAGATATTGCCATTCCTTTGTATAATTCTTTCGTAGAAGGCATTCAAAACGAAATTTCAAAAGAAGTGGCAACTGGCGAGTTCGGTGCTGATATGCAAATTTCACTGATCAATGATGGACCCGTCACTATTCTTATCGATACAAAGAATAGGCAATAGGACCAATCGAATCAATCCCATAAATCACAGGTTCGAATCAATCTCCAAATCAAACCAATCTCTAAATCGAACAAATCTCTTAATCTTCCAGTCCAATAAAGTTATCTTTGCGCCTCATTTTCAAGCATAATTGAGAATCTGTAGAAAGCTAATGGCTAATTGCCAACAGCAAACCCTATGAAGAACATAAGAAATTTCTGTATCATCGCCCACATTGATCATGGGAAGAGCACCTTGGCTGATCGCCTTTTGGAAAGCACTAAGACAGTATCATCCAGAGACATGCAAGCACAATTGCTCGATGATATGGACTTGGAAAGAGAGCGGGGAATTACGATCAAGAGTCACGCCATCCAGATGGATTATAACCGGGGAGGAGAGGACTATACGCTCAACTTGATTGATACTCCCGGACACGTTGACTTTTCATATGAAGTGTCAAGATCAATCGCCGCTTGTGAAGGAGCATTGTTAGTAGTCGATGCCTCACAGGGAATCGAAGCACAGACAATTTCCAACCTATACCTGGCACTTGAGCATGACCTGGAAGTAATCCCTGTATTAAATAAGATTGATCTTCCAGGCGCTATGCCTGATGAAGTTTCAGATCAGATCATCGATTTGATTGGCTGTGAAAAAGAAGACATTATTCACGCTAGTGCCAAAGAAGGCATCGGAGTTGATGATATCCTTGAGGCTATTGTGGAAAAGGTCCCATCTCCCAGCGGAAATCCAGATGAGCCGTTACAGGCTATGATCTTCGATTCCGTCTTCAACCCGTACCGAGGTATTGAAGTTTTTTTTCGGGTCTTTAACGGAAGTTTGAACCGCGGAGATAAGGTGAAATTCGTAAATACGGGCAAGACCTACGATGCAGATGAGATTGGGGTTTTAAAGCTGCAGCATGACTCAAGAAAAACGGTTTCTGCAGGCAATGTGGGCTATCTTATTTCGGGAATAAAGGTAGCCAAGGAAGTCAAAGTTGGAGACACGATTACGCATGTACACAATCCGACAGATAAGGAAGTGAAGGGCTTTGAGGACGTAAAACCGATGGTTTTTGCAGGGATCTACCCCGTTGACACAAGCGAGTTTGAAGAACTTCGAGCGTCGATGGAAAAGCTTCAGCTAAATGATGCGGCACTCATCTGGGAACCGGAAACTTCAATGGCATTGGGATTTGGTTTTAGATGTGGATTCCTTGGAATGCTTCACATGGAAATTGTACAAGAGCGTCTGGAGCGGGAGTTCGGGATGACTGTTATCACAACAGTGCCTTCGGTTCAGTTTCATGCCATCGAAAATAGCGGCAATGTGGTTGAGGTTAGCGCACCATCAGAGTTACCAGAACCCACATTCATCGACCACATTGAAGAACCCTACATAAGAGCGCAAATCATATCTAAGGCGGAGTACATCGGACCTATCATTGCGCTGTGTGTGGATAAAAGAGGGGAGATAAAAAATCAAGTTTACCTCACCTCAGACCGGGTGGAGTTGAGCTTCGAGCTGCCACTAGCAGAGATCGTGTTCGACTTTTTTGATAAACTCAAGACAATATCCCGGGGATACGCCTCCTTAGATTATGAGTTGATTGGCTATCGTCAGTCTAATATGGTGAAGCTTGATATTATGCTGAACGGGGATAAGGTAGATGCTTTGTCAGCGATTGTCCATAAAGATAAGGCGTATGAATGGGGTAAGCGGCTATGTGAAAAATTACGGGAGTTGATTCCGAGGCAGATGTTTGAAATAGCGGTTCAAGCAGCGATAGGAACTAAAATAATTGCTCGCGAAACGGTTAGAGCAATGAGGAAGAATGTACTAGCAAAGTGCTACGGAGGGGATATCACAAGGAAGCGAAAATTGTTAGAGAAGCAGAAAAAAGGAAAGAAAAGAATGAGGCAAGTGGGCAATGTGGAGATTCCGCAGGAAGCTTTCATGGCTGTGCTTAAACTAGACTGATGGCTTGATTTGAAGTCTCAAATGAAAAACGTCGCGTACCATTGCAAATTGGAAATCTAAAATCTTATAAATCTAAAATTCTGTAGAATGCCAATAGTTATTGACGGACGTAAGATCTCAGAAGATATTAAGGCAGAAATAGCCCAAGAAGTTAATGCTCTGAAAAATGACGGCAAGAGGGTTCCTCATTTGGCCATTATTATTGTTGGTGATGATGCTCCTAGCCATACCTATGTGAAGGGTAAAATCAATGCGTGTAAAACTGTAGGATTTGAATATACCCTGCTTCACTTCGCAGATTCGATATCAGAAGAAAAGCTTGCTAAGCATATCACAAAACTGAATGAGGATGATGATATTGATGGTTTCATCGTTCAGATTCCATTACCAGATCACATTTCGGTTGAGCGTGTGAATGAAATGATTTCTCCTGCGAAAGATGTGGACGGCTTCACCAATCAGAACTTTGGTAGCATAACTTCTACACATCATCTCTTACTCCCTGCTACCCCTTTTGGGATAATGGAACTTTTGAATAGATATGAGATTGAAACGAAGGGAAAGGAATGTGTCGTTGTTGGGGCGAGTAGACTGGTTGGGGCTCCAGTTAGTCTAATGATGCTACAAGATGGGTTGGCCACTGTTACGGTCTGCCATGAGCATACCGTAGATCTTACGAAACACACTCGTCAGGCTGATATTCTGATTGTTGCTGTGGGAAAACCCAATTTGATTACGAAGGAAATGGTGAAGGAGAATGTAGTAATTATCGACGTTGGTACCACGAGGGTGGAAGATGAAACTAAGAAATCAGGCTTCAGGCTTTCCGGTGATGTAGATTACGAAAATGTGGCGCCTCTCACCAGTCATATTACACCTGTGCCTGGAGGTGTTGGTCCAATGACTATTGCATCCCTTCTTTTAAATACTCTGAAGGCGTATGAAGCGAGAAAGATCTGACCCGTCCTTTCTCCCCGTGATGGAATCTTTTCACACCATCCAGGGTGAGGGTTATCATACAGGAAAGTCTGCTTTTTTTTTAAGACTTGGCGGTTGTGATGTAGGATGCCATTGGTGCGATGTGAAGGAATCATGGGATGCATCTCAATTTGATTGGGTTTCAGTGAAGCAGTTAGCAGATGATGCGAAGGAGTCGGGAGCTGAAATCGCTGTAATTACGGGCGGTGAGCCTCTAATGTACGATCTTTCGGAGCTTACATTTGAGATCAGCAAGAGGGGAATGCAAAACAACATTGAAACTTCCGGAGCATACAATTTGACTGGTACCTGGGATTGGATTTGCTTTTCGCCGAAAAAATTCAAAAAACCAAGGGAGGAGTTTTATTCAGAGTCTGATGAACTTAAAGTGATCGTCTACAACCGATCTGACTTAAAATGGGCCAAAGAGCACGCTGAGAAAGTGAATTCCAAATCAAAGTTATTCCTGCAACCCGAGTGGTCGAAATCAGATGAGATGTCACCTCTCATAGTAGAATTTGTGAAAAAAAATCCTAGGTGGCAAATTTCACTTCAAACGCACAAATACCTCAACATTCCGTAGTTTCTTCTTAGACTTGCTTTAGCATGAAAACAAAAATTGATCCTCAACTTTTGATTGCTATTGGAGTTTTAATCGCCAGCTTCTCGGCTCTGTTTGTTTACATGAGACAAGCGCAAATAATGAATGACCAAACAGAAATTCTTTTGCAGCAGAGTAAAGCTAATGCTTGGCCTCACATTGACATAAGTGTCAATACCTCTACTCAGAATGACTCGATAGTATCCTTTCAGATTTTGGTCATCAATAAGGGAACTGGACCCGCGATTGTTAACAATGTTCGACTTTCAATTGATGGCATTCCCGCAAGAAGTTGGGAGGACTTCTTTGACAAAGCCAAGAAGCCAGACTCAATAGAAACGAGCTGGTCAGCCTCTAGCATTAGCAATTCGGTACTTTCGGCAAATGAAACCATTCTGATTTTTTCACCGCAGAATCAGGAACTACGAACTTGGATTTTCGATAATTCATCAAAAATTAAATTAGAGATATGTTATCGTTCCGTTTTTGATGACTACTGGATGGTTGAGCGTGAAGGATTTTCAGGAATGGAGCAAAGTTCGGCAAGAAGTTTGCATGAGTGTTCGTTATCAGAAGACGAACTTTTTGTAAATTGATTAACACCATGGTAGGTGCTGGGATGTTCAAAAGTAACAGTAGAATATCGATTGCTTTATTGACATTTTGTCTGATTGGATTTGTCCGACTCGCTCCCGCTCAAAAACTTTCAACAACAAATAAAAAAGCATTAAAAGCTTACGAAAAAGGTCAATCGAAATCGAAAGAAAGGGATTTTGAGTCAGCCTTGACTTTCTTTGCCGCGGCTCTTAAACACGATCCAAATTTCTTTGAAGCATACCTTAGAAGAGGGAGTTTGTACAATGCGATGGGCAAGGAAGATTCGGTTTATTCAAACCTAGCTGCTTACTTAGAGCTCACTTCCTTACCCAACCCCAGCATACTAAATCGAATGGCAACCATGGCCTTCGAACGTGGTGATTACATCAGATCGCGAAAATATATTGATCAGCTTTTCGTTATCGTGCCAGAGGCGCAGGAGCAAAGGGAAATGAACCTGTTGGAGAGAAGCCTGGACTTTGCACAAGAACAGATCGTTAAGAGGTCAGAAGTGAAAATCCAACAACTTCCCGCGGAAGTTAACAGGTTTCCTTTGCAATACCTTCCTACAATTACGATCGACAACTCTACTCTTGTTTTCACAAAGCGCGATTATCTGGAAGGAGATGAAGATATTGTTGTAAGCTATTTTGTGAACAATACATGGACAGAAGCACGATCTATTTCCCCTCAGATTAACTCGTCCCTTAATGAAGGGGCTTGTACGATCTCAGCTGATGGAAAGGTGATGATTTTCACATCATGCGATAAGAGAGATTCTTTTGGAAGCTGCGATTTATATATCACTAGAAAAACCGGAGACAACTGGTCAAAACCAAAGAACCTTGGGAAACCGGTAAACACTCAATATTGGGAATCTCAACCATCCCTTTCAGCGGATGGCAAGACGATATACTTCTCGTCCAATAGGCCAGGTGGAAATGGAGGAAGAGATTTATGGGTATCCAGCTATTTAGAAAATGGATGGTCCAAGCCCAAAAATCTTGGAGATGCCATCAATTCCTTCAGAGATGAAACAACTCCATTCATACATCCAAATGGAGAAACCATATATTTTTCATCTAACGGCTTCATTGGAATGGGAGGCTTTGATTTGGTGAGATCTAACCTGATAGATTCTTTGTGGACTGCTCCGGAGAATCTTGGGTTCCCTATCAACTCGCATCATGACGAAGTGGCCTTGTTAATCGGCGGTGATGGAAAAACGGCCTACTTCGCCAAGGAGACACAGCGAGATCAGAGAATCGTTGATAGTAAGATCGTGAGCTTCGCTTTACCAGTAGAGTTTCGCGCCAAACCGGCGACATATATTGTTGGCAGAACCCTTGACAATAAGACAGGTGACCCAATCAAGGCGAAGATCGAGATTGTTGACCTTTCAAAAAATCTCTTTTTATATCAAGGCGAATCTGATCCTGTAACGGGAAAATACACCATGGTCCTTCCCTCAGATAAGGATCTGGCCTGCTACGTAAAGAAAAAAGGCTACCTGTTTTATGAAAGTAATTTTTATACAACATCAAATAGTGTGGCAGCTCCAGACACAGTTGATATAAGACTTAGGCCGATTGCAGTGAATGAATCACTAGTTCTTCAAAACATTTATTTTGAGTTGAATTCGTACGAGTTGAACGAAAAGTCGCTATCAGAGCTGACTAATATTGTTGAGATCCTTACTGAAAATCCTGGCATTATCGTTGAAATAAGTGGCCATACCGACAACTCTGGTGCGGTGTCCTACAACCAAACGCTTTCGGAAAAAAGAGCTGGGCAAGTCCATATGGAAATAGTGAAACGTGGGATTGAAAAATCCAGACTTTCTTTCAAAGGCTTTGGCGATCAATTTCCGATTAAACCCAATGATTCAGAGGAAGGTCGAAAATCCAACCGTCGAATAGAATTTCGGGTCTTACGGATAATACCCTAAATGGTTACTTTTTGAGATCATTTTTTTGCTTTTTGACGTAACGGAATAAAATCCAAGTAAAACTTTTAGGAGGCAATGATAATTTGGAACAATTGTACATTCTAAAGAATATTCCTAACTAAAATGCGCCTATTGCAAACTTAGGCATTCGCTCCTTGGATTTTTGAGAGTTTCCATTTTGTTAAGAAATCTTAAAAAAAGTAATATATTTCGGGTCCAAAATTTATTGTTTAACATTTAACTAGTAAGTATGAAGAGGATTTTACTACTATGTTTTATGTTCTTTACTGTCTTTGCATTTACTGCATTGGCACAGAGAACTGTGTCCGGGAAAATCACCGATGAAACCGGTGTAGCCCTTCCGGGTGTGAACGTTGTCCTTAAAGGCACAACGACAGGTACAACCACAGACCTGGACGGAAATTTTCGTCTTTCTGTAGAAGATGGAGCAATCCTTGTTATTTCTTATGTAGGCTTCGAATCTCAGGAAATTGAGGTTGGAGCCAGAAGCGTAATTGACGTCACAATGGGAGGAGTAACAGAACTCCAGGAAGTCGTCGTCGTTGGTTACGGATCTTCACTTAAGACTGAATTAACAAGTTCAATTGCTTCGGTTGGAGCTGATCAATTAGCAAAGCTTCCGACTCTATCACCTGAGCAAACCCTGCAAGGTTTGGCTTCTGGTGTTTTTGTGAGTTCGGGCGGAGGCCAGCCAGGATCAGCGATGAACATCCGTGTGAGAGGCCAGGGTTCAATTAATGCGGGTACCCAGCCACTTTACATTATTGATGGAGTCGTTGTTTCTTCAGGCACGCTGACGCAAGATGGCGTTGGAGGTGCGGAGCAAAGCCCATTATCATCCCTTAACCCACAAGACATCGAGTCTATGCAGGTGTTGAAGGATGCAGCTGCATCAGCTATTTATGGTGCAAGAGCTTCAAATGGTGTGGTACTTATCACCACCAAAAGAGGAGAAGCTGGAAAAGCAAAAATCGACTTCAGAGCTTGGACAGGTATGGCAGAAGCAATTGCCACCTATGACAAGACTTCAGGCGCTGAGCAAATCATGTTAGAAAGAGAAGGCTTCTTAAATGATGATCCTTCGTTGAATCCAAATGATCCAAGCATTTCAGATGCTTCGTTGGGATGGGATGGGGTTACCAATTCAGACTGGATTGGTGAAGTGTTTAGAGAAGCGGTAATTAGAGAATATCAAGTCAGTGCTACCGGCGGAAATGAGGCGTTCAAGTACTTCATGAGCGGAGGTTATAGAGATGAGGAAGGAGTGATGCTTAACTCTAGTTTTGAGCGATTCACTACTAGATTGAACCTCGACTATAATGCTACAGATGAATTGACTATCGGAACAAGTTTGAGCTTCAATAGTAGTAAGCAGAATTTGTTGCAAAACGATAACAACATTTTTGGTATCTATTCTGCCGCAATCTTGACTTCCAGTCACAGGGCAATACGGGATGAAGAAACAGGCGAATTTGTAGACGGGCTTCCGTCTTTCAATACGAATGCTGTTAGATCTGCCTTGCAGTCGAAGCAGATCAATACCGTATATAAGTTCTTAGGAAACTGGAATTTTGCGTATAAACTGCCTGTTGAAGGACTTATATTCAGAACTGATATTAACTATGATTGGACGTATGTTCGCGAGGATATCAACGCACCTGCAACAACTGCTCAAGGTAGAGGTGGAAATGGTGTCGGAGAATTTGACGCTTTAGATAGAGGTATTTTCAATATCGAGCCTACTTTCAGATATACGAACACTTTTGGTGGTGATCACAAAATCACCGCAGTAGCAGGTATGACCTTCCAAAAGTCACGACGAACTTCTTCCATTATAAATGGACAAGGTTTCGCACGAGGAACGTTAACTTATCTCGTTTCTGCGGCAACCATTACTGGTGGAGAATCATTCCGATTTGATGCTGCGTTAGCTTCACAATTTGCTCGAGTCGAGTATGTTTTCCGTGAAAAATACATGGCTTCTGCATTGGTAAGAAGAGACGGATCGTCTCGATTCGGACCTGACAAGAAGTTTGGAACATTCTACGCATTCTCAGGAGGATGGAATTTCTCTGAAGAAGACTTCTTTGATGTTGGAATCATTGATTTCGCTAAGATCAGAGGTAGCTATGGTATAACAGGAAATGATCAAATTGGTAATAGAGCAGATGGGTTCTTCCAGTACATTGGTACGGTAAGCCCCGCAGCGAACTACCTTGATCAGGCTGCCCTTACAACTGACAGACTTGAAAACCCACAACTTCAGTGGGAGCAAACAGCAATGTTGGATGTTGGGTTGGAAGTTGCCATGTTTGGTAACAGGTTAAACCTGAATGTGGGATACTTCCAGCAAAAAACTGACAAGCTATTATTCGACAACCAGGTTCCTTGGACTTCAGGATTTGATGATTTTGCCGATAACATTGGTAAGATCGAAAACAAGGGAATCGAAATCGATTTGGATGGTATCATGGTTGTGGCCGGAGATTTCCAGTGGAGTGGTAAGTTGAACCTTACGTTCCTGGAAAATGAGGTTACAGAGTTGAACTCAGATGAGCCAATTCAGTTTGGATTCGCAAGTGCTGTAATCAAAGGTGAGCCGTTGAACACTTTCTATGGATTGAAGTGGTTGGGGGTTGATCCTGCTACTGGAGAATCAAGATTCTTAGACGACAATGGCGATGGCATCATCAGTGGTGAAGACCTTGTTGTTATCGGAGATCACTCTCCTGAATACATGGGTGGTATCAATACAACCTTGTCATGGAAAGGCTTGTCATTGGATGCTTTCTTCCAGTTTGTACAGGGAGTCGATGTTTATAATAATACACTTCAGTTCTCTCAAAACATCAGCGCCCCTTGGGGACTTAGTAGAGACGTGTTGAGAAGGTGGAGACAGCCTGGAGATATTACAGATATTCCCAAGGCTACACAACAAACATCTCTTGACTTCACAAATGACAATAGCCGATTCTTAAGCGACGGATCTTACATTCGATTGAAAAACGTAACTCTTGCTTACAATCTTCCATCAGACCTTATTTCAAAAGCTGGTCTGAGAAGTGCTCGAGTTTACGTTCAAGGACAGAACTTGCTAACATGGTCTGGCTACAACGGACCTGATCCTGAGATCAGTGCATTCGGATTTACGAACACTGCACTGGGAACAGACTTCTTGACGTTCCCGAACACGAGGTTGTATGCCCTAGGGATCAACATCGGATTGTAAAATTTTTAACAGAATTTGAAAATGAAAAAGTTAATAATATTTCTTTCTGTGGTGATCACTATGTCTGCCTGTGAGGAGTTCGTGACGAAGGAGCCGGTAGATTTGATTCTTACAGAAAATGCAATTATAGATGCAGCGAGTGCAGACCAGGCTTTGCTTGGTGCTTACAGCCGACTGCAGGTTGATAATTTATTTGGTCACAATATTATTGGTTCACATGCAGGACTGCTTAGTGATGAATTAACACATAGTGGCTCGTTCCCAACATTTGCTGAGATGGATGCTAATGATGTGGGATCAAGTAATGTTTCCTCAGATGACGTCTGGAGAGATGCTTACATTGGAATTTTCCAGGCAAACAACGTTTTGGAAATCCTTGGTTCAGAAGCAGAAATTGGAGGATTGACAGACGCAATGCGTCAGGTACACTTAGGAGAGGCAAGGTTTGTGCGAGCACTGTTACACTTCATCGTTGCTAACTTCTGGGGAGCTGTTCCTCAAGTAGAAACAACTGATGTAGTTGCTAATAGCACAGTCGCAAGAACACCTCAGGCTGATATTTATTCATGGGTGATATCGGAGGCGGCTGCTGCAGCTACTGAGTTGGCCGCAGCAGATTGGGGAGCGAACAACCAGTATCGTGCCACTCAATGGGCAGCTCTAGCTCTGCAAGCAAGAGCCCTACTTTACAGTGGCGATGCCTCAGGAGCAGCAGCTGTTGCTGATAATATCATAACAAATGGACCTTTTAGCTTGGAAGCTGATTATGATGATTTGTTTGTTGCAAGTGCTCAAAGTGATGAATTCATCTTTGTGTTGTTCAACAGTGTTCAGGATCAGAATGAGATCACATTCCAGTTTTTGCCAGATGGTAGATTCGAATATGCGGTAGGGCCACAGTTCCTTGCAGCTCATCAGAACGATCCAAGAGCATTGATTGCCTTACATCCATCTGATGCTCAGGGAAGGTACCATGTTAACAAGTACAGAGATCTTGCGAACGGTGCAGACAATTCTCCAGTTTTCAGATTGGCTGAGATGTATTTGATTAGAGCAGAAGGTAATGCAGGTACTGCAGCAGCGGTTGCTGACATTAACACGCTGAGAACTCGTGCTGGGGCGCCTGCTTTCACAGGTTCTGGAACGATAGATGATATTCTGAATGAGCGGTTCATTGAACTAAGCTTCGAAGGACACAGGTTTCAGGATATAGTTCGTACAGGTAGAGCAGAAGCGATTATGGGTGCAGAGCCCGGAAGCAACTTTGCTCCAACAGATGTTTTGCTACCTGTTCCGCAACGTGATATCGATCAGAACCAGTTTTTGTTACCACAAAATGCTGGATACTAGAACCTAAAAACTTTATGACATGAAGATTTTAAAGAATATATTAATGTGCTGTGTTTTGGTATCCTTTCTTGCTTGTGAGGATGGTACTGAATTTACAAAGACTGGCCTTGATTACGTTGCTTTTACAGTAAGCTCGGCATCTGTTAATGAGGCAGTTGCAGTGACTACTCAGGATGGTATCTCTACCACTACTAATGGGTATTATACTGTGAATGTTATCAGGTCAAGCTCAGATGTTAGTGCTGACCTAACAGTCAATTTCACAGTTGCTGGAACTTTTGTTTCGACATCTGATTTTGCAGATGCAGGAGATGATGCAGCAAGTACGTTCGCATCATCAGCTGCTGGTTCGGTTGTAATTCCCGCTGGGAAGTCGCAGGCGGCTTTTACCATCACGGCAATTAATGACTTATTTAGTTCAGGTAACAAGGAAGTTGTGGTAACGATCACAGGAGCTTCGGCGAGCAATTACCAGTTAGGTTATGCTCAGTCGGGTCTTGGCGAAAGTTTGACACTAACCATCATCGATGATGACTGTCCTATTGACCTGTCGACGTTTGCAGGAACTTATTCTATGGCGTCTGTAGGTACGGAAGGTGCTTTTAACGAAGGATTTGATCTCTGCGCAAGTGCAGCAAGAGATTGTTCTGGAGATGTGACTCTGACACCGATAGCAACCGATCCAACTGGAACAACCGCTACGATTGATCACGCCTCATTCGGTAATCCTTTACAGATAAAGTTCATTACATGCTCTTCGGAGGTAATCGTTGAAAACTCAATGGATACCTGGTTTGGAAATGCTTGGTTTACCAGACAAGGAGATGAGGTAATTGGTAGCTACAACGACGATTCAAAAGGTATTGTAGTTGTTGTTGATGTTGCCAATTTTGACGAATTCGACATAATTCTGACCAAGAATTAGTAGATCATTAAATAAGTTAAAATGAAGAAAATAATATATATATCAATCATAACTATGTTCCTCGCAGGATGTGAGGATTATGATCCCGCTGTCTCGGTAAGTGATTCCTCTGCTGTTTTCTCAGCATCTGATATAATGGATTTGAAGGGATATACCCTCTTCAATGATGCTGTGGCGCATGCAGGAATTTCTAGTGAATTATTTGGAGCGGATTCTGTAACTGTTTTGGCTCCTTCGAATCAAGCATTTGCAGTGTATTTGGCTAGTGTGGGAGCTGCAAGCGTGACTGATCTAGATGCAGCAACGTTGGCAAACGTTCTTAGATATCACACTATGAACGGAGCAATTTCAGCATCTGAGTTTGGTGCAAGTACAGCTTCACTCTTGACTGGGAAAAGCGTCTATTTGTCCACTGACCTAGATGGAGGAATGGGCTTCAATGGAAAGGCTGCCATTTTGGATGCTGACATGTACTCCAACGATGGTATCATCCATGGAGTTAGTGCTGTTTTAGCTACTCCAGCTGACGATATAATGGCAATCTTGAGTGCAAGTGCCGATCATACTGATTTGGTTACTGAGCTTCAAAGGACTGGTCTGGATGCCACACTTTCAGGTACTTCGGACTTTACTATGCTAGCTCCTAACAACGCGGCTGTGACAGCAGCGGGAATTGCGGCAATGACAGTTGCGGATGCAACGGATGCTTTAAGTTTCCATGTCTTTGCTGGTAGAGATTATTCGGTTGAGATCGCTGACGGTCGTCAAGCCACCATACTTGGTGCACAGGCGGATCAGCAGCAAGAGATGAATATAGAGGCATTGGCGTTCAATGGCGTTGCGGTTGATTCTGCAAACTATTCAGCTGACAATGGAATTGTTCATTTCGTAGGAACTGTAATCGCGGAGCAATTGACTAATATCGACTTTATTCCTGCCGATTTTCAAATGATCATCGATGCACTTGATGCCTCTGTGAGAACAGGGTATGAAGACATTAGCACTGACTTCAGTTTCATGGCTCCTGATGCTGGGGCTCCTACTGTTGCAAGTTTTGGCGGCGATTTGACGGCTATGCAAGCTTGGTTGGATAGGTATACCTTTGATGGTGAAATTATTCTTCGAAGCACTGCTTCTGGAACTAAAGTAACTACCAGGGGCGGTGACAATTTTTATACTCAGCACACGACTACCAACATTGGATCAGCAGGATTTACAATAAACGGTACTTCCTTGTTAAGTTCATTTTCGCAGGAAACATACAATGGCTACAGAAATAGATTTTTTGCAAGTGGATATCCAACTCCACTTCCGACGACTACTATTTCAGCGACATTGGATGCTGATGCTAATTACAACTTACTTGGTAAGGCGATAGAAGTTGCTGGAAAAGATTCGCAAGTCGACGCTGAAGGAACCACTTTCTATGCGATTGATAATGCGACATTTACTGCGCTGTATGGTTACACGGCCATCGCAGGCGGTTTGGATACGCTATCACTTTCTGACGAAAATGACGAAGACGTGATTGCTGATTTCGTTGAGATGATTGATGCTCATACTGTTTCGGGTGTTCATTCACTGCTGCTTCTTGAGGTAGATTTTCCAACTCAAACCAGCAAGACAGCAGATGCTGACGGTGATATTTTCTGGGGTACGGTTCAGATTGATAATGCGATGATGGTCTCAACAGACAGTCTAGCTATCATAACTGATCAGAAAGATCCGCAGAATAATTTTATCACGCTTACAGCTTTTGACATCTGGGCGTCAAACGGAGTTATTCACGCTCTTAGCGGAACCTTAGATTAGAAAGTAGTACACTTTTTTAATAATTTTGATTCGGCGATAATGGTTTTATCGCCGAATTTTTTTACAGAAATCAGTATGAAGAGAGTATTTCTATCTATTGGGATATCAGTCCTCATAGGATTTGTGTCCTTTGCGCAGGAATGTGGTACGGTGGCTACTGCAGAAAATTTGGAATTTATGAAGAGGTTAGAGCTGTCATCTGCTCGCTCTTTGGATAATCCTCTTTCCTCTCCGATAGTTACCATTCCGATTAAATTTCATGCCCTAAAAACTAGCGCCGGTGCCGGGGGAATGTCAGAAGCCACCAAGGACAACTTGATCAATAACCTCAACGCAGTATATGCCCCATCCAATATGATTTTTGAGCACGTTGGAGAAGTGAACGAAATTGTTGATGACGATCATTATGACTTTGATAGTGCCAACGAGGGTGCTGTGGCCGTGGGAAATGATGTTCAAAAAACTTTAAACGTTTATTTCTTTAACTCTATTGTGAGCGGTGGCTCACCGCTATGTGGATATACAAGATTCCCTCCAAGTTCAGATAGAGTTTTTATGGCGAATGCGTGTATAAGTGGAGGAACTTTTGAACACGAAATAGGCCATTACTTCACATTGTTTCATACACATGGCACCACAAATACAGGTACTACCGACGAGTTGGTAGATGGATCGAATTGCAGCGCAGCGGGGGATCGAGTTTGCGATACAGCTGCTGATCCAAATTTGTCGGGAGTCGTGAATGCGACTTGTGCCTACACTGGAACATTGAGAGATGCCAACGGGGATGAATACAAGCCGGATCCCTCCAATTTCATGTCCTATGCCCCAGGCAACTGTCGGGATAAGTTTTCAGCAGGTCAGAACGAAAGAATTAGAAGAGGTTTTGAAGAAGGCAGATCCTATCTGAATTTTACTACTGAGGGTTTTTCGGCACTAATTTCTTCGAACACCAAGGAGCAGTGCATTGGCGGAGATGTGAGATACGAGGCTATTGCATTTGGTGCCGCTACGTATGAATGGACATTTGAAGGTGGTCAACCCGAAACCTCGGAGGTCGCTGATCCAAGGGTGACTTATGAATCAAGTGGCACGTTTGATGTGGAACTCAAGGTTACTGATAACTCAGGCCAGGAAATTATTGTCTCTAAGCCCAACTTTGTAAAAATCGATGACCCGCTCGAAAATACACTTGAGATTCCATTTGTCTCAGGAATAGACAGTGGTTTACCCATAGATCTCAATGTGGACAATCCAGATCAAGGTTTCACATTTGAATATTCCAATGTAGATTCAGAAGAGCTCGGATCATCAGGGTCAATATTCATTAACAACCGCGATTATTTTACAGAGAACCTACTAAACGTGGACAAGCTATTTCTAAGAAATTACTCAGCACCTGGGATAAAGAAATTCACAATTAATTTTGATTACGCTTACACGTATTTAATCCCAGATGATACAGAAGCACCCCCGGTGTATGATTCTCTGACTTTTCAGATTCGATCACAATGTGCTTCAGAAAGTGTTGTGCTGTGGCATACTGGTGGAGAAGACCTGAAAACTGCCGATGCACTTAATTCAGCTTTCGTACCGACGGCCATTCAATGGAAAAATAAGGAAATTGAATTTGTGATGGATGAGGCTCTTGATTTTGTCGGATTTGAGTTCGTTAGCCACTCTTACAATGGCAACAACCTCTATTTGGACAATATCAGTTTTACACCAGATTTTACGGTTGATCCACCAATCGATTTCCGTTTGGGTAAGGTTGCTGCTGGCGTTCCGACGTTGCGCTGGTTTGATGGATCAAACAACGAAACGGCCTATGTCTTAGAGAGATCAATCAACGATGGTGAATTTTCTGAGCTAATCAGGCTTGATCCAAATACGATTTTGTTTAGGGATTCAACCTTGGAAGCGGGGAACAACTATGCTTACCGGTTGTTTGCCGATGGGGTAAATGGAAACACATCTGTTTATACTGATATAATAGAGGTAAACTCATCTCAAATTACCACAGGTATTGAAGAGGAATTAGACAGGTCAGTATTGATCTATCCGAATCCTGCTGTAGACAAACTTCAGATTTTTGCTCCCGAAATCGGAGAACTGATGTTCAACATGACGGATATATCTGGCAAGGTTTTGGTGAGAAAATCAGGGCTTAATAACGGAGAAAATACAATAGACATTTCTGGATTGAGAAATGGTATCTACTTGATTAACATATTTAAAGAATCTAAATCAATTACTAAAAGGCTAATAAAGAAATGAAAAATACGCTTTTAATATTCTGTTCAATTGTTTCGTCTGCTGCTTTTTCTCAGTTTTCAGAAACTGGTGCTCGTGCTGATGGAATCGTGTACTTGAACGAACAGCAAACTGCTGAAGGGTCTAATGCTAAGAAAAGAGGTTATTATGTTGGACCGCATGTACTTGGAGATACAATAACCATGCTTTTGAATAAGTTCGAAAACGATTATGTCTACTACAAAGAAACTGGCGGTGCGTATAGTGTTGAGGAGAAGAAGGTGATCAAGCCTACGATCTATCAAGCAGTGAAAAAACTAAACAGGCACTACGAAAAGTTATTAGCTAAGGGAGGTATTACTGAGGGTAATGCATATGCCAGAATGAAGACGATTATTTATAAAGGTCTTGAACTTAAGAACTATTACACCTCAGATGTAGAGCGAAAGTTGAAAAAGCTAAAAAAACCAGATGAGATAGAGAAGTACCTGGCAAGTATCAAGTTTAGGTGAAATTTTGCCGTAAGATTTCCTCAAAAAACCCTTCTTAGAAAAGAAGGGTTTTTTGTTTTCGTAAATTTCTCATTTACACATTAGTAAATACGGTTTTTTGCTTGTAGTATTCTCTGGATTTCTCTTTCAGGCGATAGAGCGTAGTAGTCGATTTAGCCTCGAGAACAATACCATTAGTTTTTCATTTAATCGGAGTAAAACTCTAAAGGCACTAACACATTTTGAAAGTTAATGAGCCATATATCAAACCAAATTCGGTAAAATAGTATACAGTCAGTATATGATGGGTAATAATCAATAGGGACGATACTTATTGAGGATAGCCAAAATTAATTTCCTACCCTTTAAATCTATGTTGAACTTAAAACTAAGTTAAGTATGGGTAGGATTTTACTACTATGTTTAGTGTTCTCAGCGGTCATTATTCATGACTCCAAAGCACAGAGAACAGTATCCGGAAAGGTCACCGATGATGCAGGTGATGGTCTTCCGGGTGTTAACGTTGTGATTAAAGGTACAACGACAGGGACTACAACTGATATTGATGGAAATTATTCTTTGTCAGTTGAAGATGGTTCCATTCTGACTTTTTCGTACGTTGGATTTGAATCACAGGAAGTTGAGGTCGGCGCTCGATCTGTAATCGATCTGTCTCTTGGAGGTGTGATTGAGCTTCAGGAGGTGGTTGTCACAGGCTATGGAGTAGAGCAGAAACGTGATCTGACTGGCTCAATTGCTAATGTCAAAGCTGCGGAAATTAGTAACACTGCACTCCAATCTTTTGACAAGGCTATTCAGGGACGAGCTGCTGGCGTTCAGGTACAAGCAGCGTCAGGGCAGCCAGGCGGGGCAGCCACCTTTATCATTAGAGGGATTGGATCTCTAAATGATAACACGCCTTTGTTTATTGTCGACGGAATTCAAGTGAATACCAACGATGTAGCTGGGCAAGGATCAGACAATGTTCTAGCTGGCATAAATCCAAATGACATAGCGTCGATTGAAATTTTAAAGGACGCAGCAGCAGCAGCAATTTACGGAGCTCAGTCAGCAAATGGAGTTGTTCTTATTACAACGAAGAAGGGAGAAGCTAACAAAACAAATGTTGAGTTCAGTTATCAACGTGGCATTACCAAACCCCTGGAGTTGTACGATGTAATGAATGCTCAGCAGCTGGCAGAAATCAAGGCGGAGTCATATATAAATGCGGGATTAGACCCGGCAACTGCGTATCCAATTTTTGGGAATGCTGAAGATCCTACAACATTGACCCCTTATGATTGGGTAGGTGCCATGCTAAACGACCCAGCAGACATGCATATTATCAACGGTCGTTTGAGTGGCGGGACAGACAAAACCAGATTTTACATCTCCCTTTCAAGCGAGAAACAGGAAGGCCAGATTATTCAATCTGAGTGGGAGCGACAAACCATTCGGGCAAATTTAAGCCATCAAGCTTCAAAGAAGCTGTCCGTTAGTTCTACGCTAGGTCTCACAAGACAGCGATATTTTGGTTCTATTGCCAATGGAAACTTTGTAAACGGACCATTTCAGGCCATGTATTTGCTGCAACCGAATTCACCCGGCGTAGATTCAAGCACAGGTGAATATAATCTGTATCCAGCACACTTCGCAACCACCAATGCGGGACATCAATTTAACTACAACATTCTGGAAGGAGTTCATGAGGAAAGAAGAGAGGCGTTCATTGGACAAGCTCTTGCGAGTTTGAATATCTCATACCAGATTTTGGACTTCCTTACATTATCAGGATTTGGTGGTGTTGACTGGGTAGATTCAAGAAGTAGGGGTGAACGACCACCAACAATTCCAGTCTTTGCAGGATTCAATGGACAAGTATTTCAGGATGATAGATCTCAAATAAATTGGAATGCTAACTGGACTCTTTCTTTTAACAAGACCTTCGGATCAGATCATAATGTATCTGCATTGATTGGAACGGAATGGAAAGAAGATATACGCGAGAATTTCGATGCTACGGTTCGTCAGTTTGGCAATGGAGAATTTCTCCGTCAATTCGATCAGGGAACACAATTTCTCAATGTAGATGGTAATATCAACAAGTTCAGTCGGTTTGGTGCATTTACACGAGGTACCTACAATTATCAAAATAAGTACTATGTAAATGGCACATTCCGGCGGGATGGAAGCTCAAAATTTGGGGCTACTACACGTTTTGGAACCTTTTGGTCACTAGGAGCAAGTTGGCGGATTATTGATGAGAGCTTCATGAACTCCGTCAGTTTTTTAGATGATTTGAAGTTGAGGTTTAGCTTCGGTGAACTGGGAAATGCAAATCCAATCGATGATTATGAGGCGATTTCGGCATATACCGGGGAAAGACAATACAACGGAGTTGCAGGTCAGGTAATTGTGGTTGCTAATGATGCTGTTACTTGGGAGATATCAAACCAGTCTAATGTTGGCCTTGATTTCGGAATACTTGGAAATAGGCTTTCTGGAAGCTTTGACTGGTTTAGAAATGATACACAAGCACAGCTCTTTGATGTACCTCAAACTGACGATGCGGCGATTGGTGCAGTAAGAAGCAACATCGGGGAGGTGCGAAATCAGGGCTATGAAGTGGAGTTATCCTCTGTCAATTTTGATGCCGGCGGCTTCAAATGGACTTCCAGTTTTAATATAACCTTTATAAAGAATGAAGTACTGTCACTTCCAGGAGGCGCGGATACTCTTGGAACAGACTATATTGTTGGACAACCAGCTGAGTTCTTTTGGGGTGTAGATTACTTGGGAGTTAATCCTGCAAATGGTCGTCCCCTTTATCGTACAAGAGATGGTAATACATCCTACGGCAACCTGGGAAATGATGATGCTTATATCATTGGCTCTCCCATTCCGGACTACTATGGCGGTTTTGGAAATACCTTTAGCTACAAAGGACTGGCTCTTGATATCTTCTTCCAATTCCAAATGGGCAATGAAGCCTTTAATGGAGATTTGTACAACCTCGCATATTCAGGTGCCACACCTGACAACCAACTGGTGTCGCAACTAAGCAGATGGCAACAACCAGGAGATGTTACCAATGTGCCAATTGCTGTTAATGGTGGTCAAGTTGACGGATTCGATGTTCAATTTCCAGGCGTCACTCCGTCCAGATACATTTCAGACGGTAGCTATATACGACTAAAACAGATCACCTTGTCTTATGCCTTACCAACAAGTTTATTGAGCAGCACCAATGTCATTAAAGGCGCTCAACTATTTGTGAGTGGAACCAACCTGGCGACCTGGACTAAATTCGATGGAATTGACCCGGAAGTAATTGTGAACAACAACAGTGCTACTACGACTACTTCCTCCTATGGTGTTTATCCGGTTGGCAGACAATTCACAGGAGGTGTCACAGTCAAATTTTAGTTAAATCAAAAAGTACTATGAAAAAATATATAACAATATTGTCACTATGCGTGGTTGTGTTTAGCTGCAACGATGACATGGAATTTTTGCAACCGGACCCTCCTTCACTATTGACAGAGGAAGCGGCTTTTTCAAATATTGGTGGCGTAGAAGGAGTCGTAGCTTCCGCTTACAACCGTTTGATCAATTTTGATAATTACGGGCAACGGATGATGATTGCTCCAGATGCTTTGGCGGATAACCTTGAGATTGGTCAAAATACGGGACGGTATACAGGAGAAGTTGTAAATACGGCGAGAGATCATATTAACCTTATGGATGACCCTGGTAACCCTGACGGACTTGGGTATTCTGTGAGAAGATCGTACAATGCCTATAGAGCAATCCAGGATTGCAACTTGGCAATCTATGCTCTTAATGAACTTGGTCTCAGGGAAGAGGACGCTGCTCTTGCAAATATTCTTGAAGGAGAGGCGAAATTCATTAGAGCTTTAAGCTATTTTGATTTAATGAGGGTGTATGCCTATGAGCCTGGAAATGAGGTGAATGGGTGGGATCGAGGCGTTGTTCTACGGACTGAACCTATTTTAGGAGCATCTGACGCTGATGAACGTGAACGAAGCAGTAACGTCGAGGTTTATACCCAGATAAGAAATGACCTTGATGATGCAATCAATTTGTTGCCTGGTGAGGCAGATAATGCCAATTTCCCCAACAGAGCTTCCAACACTGCAGCCAGAGCACTAAAGGCAAGGATGCACCTTTATCTCGGCGAGTATGCTCAAGCAGCAACAGAGGCAGACGCAGTGCTGACCTCAACAACGGCAACACTCACTGATGCCACAACGCATCTTGCCTCCTGGTCAGCTGTCAACCACCCAGAAGCAATCTTCGAATTGGCCATTTCGGCTAACGATTGGAATACTGTCGACGGGATAAATAATTCTCTTGCCACCGTCACTAGAGTTGATCAGCCTGGATTCGCTAACTCTCAGGGTGCAGTTAAGGCAAGTGATGAATTGCTGGCTGCGTATGAAGCAGGTGATGTACGACTTGGCCTATGGGTGGCTCAAGGAGCTGATTATTTTGAAGGAGTTAAGTGGAATGGCGAACTTGGGGATTTCAGGGAAAATATTCCAATTATCCGCTTTTCTGAGGTCCTGTTGATTGCTGCGGAGGCAAAGGCTAGGTCTGGAGATGAGACTGGCGCTCAGACTGACATTTCTACTTTGAGAACAAATAGAGGTTTGACAGCCACGACGGCAACAGGGACAACACTGACGGATCTAATCATGAATGAGCGACGAGTTGAATTGGTATTGGAGGGTCATCGATGGTTTGATCTGAAACGATTGCAGATGAATGTACCAAAGCCCGCTGATCTGGGAGTTGGTGCAACCCTGTCAGCAACTGACTTCAGAATTCTTGGTGATATCAATACGGATTATCTCTCAATTAATTCAGCTGTGCAACAAAACCCTGGGTACTAAAAATTGATAAATAATGAAACATCTAAAATACATAACCTTGTTTTCCACACTCTTCCTTCTGACATCATGCTTTGATGATCCGGGAACTGATATTCTCTGGGAAGGAGGGAGTTTCGTAGAATTGGATGCCGCTACAACGGTAAGTGGCGTTAGAGACTATTCTTATCTTAGGTTGAACGATGGAACCACTTATTCATCAGGTATGAATATATTGTTGGCATCTGCTGATAATTCTAGTGGCGTAGTTGTCAATTTTGAAATTGATCCGTCCTCAACTGCGATCGAGGGTATCCACTATAGCTCTAGTGGCAACTCCGTTACGATTGCGGCAGGGACATTTGTTGGTGAGCTCCCCTTAACTATTCTAGCAGATAATATCAATGCTGGCGAGTCATTCTCAATTGTTGTGAATCTAACCTCAGCTGATGTTGTAGTGGGTGAACGCTCTTCCGCAACGCATAATATCGCGATATCATGCACGTCAGACTTAGCTGCTGACTACACATTTACTACGAATAGCGCAATGACAGGGCCAGGTGGAGCGGGATGTTGTACAAATGGCCTAAATGGCAGTGGAACAATCACAGCTACACCAACATCTGGAACTTATACTTTGACCGACGTATCATTCGGTGTTTTTCCGGATTTGTGGTCGGACTCACCCGCATCAGGACCCTTATTGGTAGATGTTTGCGATCAACTGTCCTTTAGTGGTGCAGATCAGTATGGTGATTCTTACTCATTTACCTCCGCAATTAGCCGAAGTGCGGATGGTTCCTCCATTACATTCTCATGGGCAAATACCTACGGAGACGGGGGTACTACAACTCTAACTTTGACCGATGGCACCTGGCCGGAATCCATCAATTCCGGTATTTAGACGCTAGCCATAATTTGAAAGAAGGGAGCAATTGTTCCCTTTTTTCATTCTCATAGGGTCATGCAAACGAGTATCATGAATAAATTAATCATAGTTGTCAAATTTTTTTTGACGATTGTATTGTCACTTTGGTTAATTCAAGGATTTGGACAATCCATTCAATCCAGAGGTGCCTCCAATAAACTGGTAGCATTATCCGATTCTCTCAATCAATTGAATGAGAAAAGAAGGAAACGAGTTCAGGAGTATCTATCAAAAACTGGTGAAACACTTTTTTTTAACAAAAATGGTTCTACCTACGCCATAAAGGATATTGACAGAAGTGGAAACCCGATTTACATTAAAACTACCAATGAAGGAGCAGCAATAACGACAGGAGCCAATCATTTGCAAATACAGGGATCATTAGGTCTTGATCTGGACGGGAGTGGTGTTGGTTTAGCCATATGGGATGGAGGTAAAGTAAGGGATACCCATCAGGAATTTGACGGGAGAGTAATACCAAGTGATGGAGCTACAGAAAATAATTCGCATGCAACACATGTAACTGGTACAATATTAGCCAACGGTATAAATTCTTTCGCTAGGGGGATGGCGGTAAATGCCAGTGCAAGAACATTTGATTTTTTAGACGATGATTCTGAAATGGGTAAGTGGCTGAGTGATGATAAGGATGGGATTATTCTCTCCAATCACTCATATGGCACTGTTTCAGGCTGGGACGATGGAAGTTGGTTTGGAGATGCGAGTGTGAGTGAGCTAGAGGATTATAAATTCGGTTTCTACGATGGGGGTGCTGCCATCTGGGATCAATTGGCATATGTAGCACCTTACTATTCAATTGTCAAATCTGCTGGTAATGATAGGGGGGATTCCGGTGAAGGTATTTATCCTCCTGATGGTCCGTATGATATTATTGCCACAACCGGCACAGCAAAAAACATATTCACAATTGGAGCTGTAAGCAAGGTCCCTGATTATGTCGGGCCGGAAGATGTACTAATGTCTTCTTTTAGTTCGTGGGGTCCTACAGATGACGGTCGCATAAAGCCGGATTTTGTTGCGGCTGGTGTTGGAGTGTTGTCAACTTTTGACTCCTCAGATGATGATTATGGATTGCTTCAAGGGACTTCAATGTCAGCTCCAAATGTGACGGGATCACTAGCATTACTTCAACAATTGTATAGCAATCTTAATGGTGGAAACTATATGAAATCCGCACTACTAAAGGCCCTGGCCATTCATACAATCAAAGAAGCAGGAACAGGGCCAGGACCCGATTATAAATTTGGCTGGGGCCTCCTAGATGCCAGGGATGCAGCTAACTTTTTGATAGAGGAGAATAGTCATGATCGATTGATATTACCAATTGAAATTTTTGAGGGCGGAGACTATGTCTATGAATTCACTCCCGTGAAGGACTCCAAAGTGATCGCAACTTTGGTTTGGACAGATGTTCCCGGGTCCCCACCTCAAGTACAGCTCGATCCTAATGACTTGATATTGGTTAATGATCTTGACCTGAGGGTTTCGGATCAAGCGGGGATGCACATGCCATGGATTCTGGATCCCTCCAATCCAGGTGCCAACGCTACCTTAGGTGATAATTTCAGAGATAATGTTGAAAAGATTGAATTCATCAGTGACGGTTCACAATGTACTCTTCAAGTCACACATAAAAATTCGGTTACCCATGAATCTCAACAAGCGTTTTTGCTAATCTCATATCAATCTGTTGAGAGTCCACCCGTATTATATTGGGTTGGTGAGAGTGATAATGCCTGGAGTAATTCATCTAACTGGTCAACGGAATCAGGGGGAGTTGGAGGAACAGCGCTACCATCTGCGGAGTCGACCGTAGTATTTGACAACAATTCTTTTGAAGAAGAAAACGGAACTCTTTCACTAACTTCTGACGTGACTGTGTCTTCCTTTGTTTGGCTTACCACCTCCGTTCAGACGATCGATTTAAATACGTTCAAGTTAGAGGTTAGAGGAAATATCTCAATTGGTAATAACTTGAATATTGGCGGTCATGGTGAAGTTGTGATTGTTGGCAATGGAAGGTCAGATGTTCTTGACCTTGCCCTGGGAGATACTTTTAGGAATACCGCAGTGATCTTCGATGATAAGGATGCCAAATGGAATTTATTGGGTAAGACAGAAATTCATAAACTGGTGCTGAGGTCTGGGTCGCTAACAGCTGATGATATCGAAATAAATGTAGGGTCCCTGATTTGTTCTGAGGTCGGACACAAATCTCTAGAGGTTGATCATAGCGTCGTAACCTTTTCTTCGGAGATAGACTTTGGTGTTCTTGACAAACTGAGCGATGTAGAGACCATCTACAGAACCGAGGAAACCTCAATTCACTTTCAAACGGATGAGGATCATGATGGTTCCTTGTTCATAGACTCTGGAAGTCAACTCACAATTTCAGGTAATGGTCGACTTGAATCGGTTCAGAATATGGGAACATTGACTCTCGGCTCAAACTTTGCCATCCATCGGTTACAGTTGGAAGGCGGGTCACAACTCACTCTTAATGATTCGCGACGCTTGACTTTAACAGAACTTGTCGTCAATTCAGGTGCTGAAAGAGTCACCATTAATAGTTTAGGACATAGCGCTATTCTACTGGATGGACACAGAAAAATTTGCTTAAAGAATATCGATGTAGCTGATGTCGACAGATTAGGTCAGGCTTCAGTGACGGTTGGGGCAAATGGAACCGTAATCAATTCTTCCGGGTGGAGACAAGATCGTTGCGAAGACCTACTTTTTGCTGATTTTTCTTATGACTATAACTGCTTAAAATCCTACGTTTATTTTAACAATCTAAGTTCGGGCAATATCACTTCCTATCACTGGGACTTTGGCGATGGGAATTCATCTTCGGAGGCTTCCCCAACTCATCAGTTTTTAAGTGAAGATACCTATGATGTTAAATTGAGAGTGTCTGATGAGATTGGAGATCAAGAGTTTGAACAAACAATAGATATTGGATCCAACTCGACTTTCAAGTCAAATGAGATTATTGAGAATAGTACATCGTTGGTCAGTTTAAATGTCGCAGATGCTTATCAATGGTTTCGAGATGGTGGTCTCTTAGAGGGAGAAACTGATCGGGTTTTTGTTCATAATAATTACCCAGGCACCTACTTTGTCGTTACATTCTCTGGAGAATGTAATTCTGCTTCAGAAAGCTATGATCTGATAATACTCAACACTAAGGAGCTATCTGAATTGAATGTACATCCGAATCCTTCTCCAGGCGTGTTTACCCTAGAAGGTGAGGAGTTGGAGAGAGATGAGACTCAGATCTTTACAATTTCTGGTCAACGGTTGAGTGTTCCATTAGCTGACTGGAATGGCAGAGTTCTGAATTTGACAGATTATCCGACAGGAATCTACATTATCTATCACACCAAGAGTTCGCAAACTCTCAAAATCATGAAGCTGTAATGAGTATCAAAATATGGAAGAAGTTTGGAGTCATGCTTTCTCTGACCGTGTCCCCCATTCTTAGCACAGCCCAGATCTCGAACATTCAAGGGAGGCCAAATTCAATTTTGAGAGAAAATAACTTAAACATTCGGATCGTAGGTGATCAGTTTTTATTTACAGGCATTAAGAGTGCGAAAGTAGTCGATCAAACTGGTGCGGCACATGTTGTGCTAGCCCGATTTGATAAATTGAACAATGAATTTGAGATTTTCAATGATGATGGAAACCTGCTCATTACTAAGTTTTTATACCCGTTCGTACGCATCGAATATTTTAACGATGAATTAGAGAAAAGACAAGTTCACACTTTTAAGAACCAATTGAATGTGAAGGGTTATCCGCAACATCACTACTTTGAGGTCCTTGATGAGTCCAATGGTAGTATGATTCTTAAGGATTACTTTACTAGCAAAATTGATACTGAAGTATCGCAATATGGTAGAGACGACTTTACAAGAAGAGAATTCAAGACGGTGATCAAGTACTTTTACATAAGAGGCGGTAGTACCTATGAAATAAAAAATAGAAGCAGGTCAATTACATCGATTTTTAAATCACAAATACCAGAATTGAAAAAATATATCAAGAAGAACAAAATAAGGTTTGGTTCAGAGGAACAACTTGTGCAAGTTCTCAGGCACATCAATACACTGGATATTTAATGTCCTCTCCATCCTACCTACCCATATCGTAGATCTCAGATAGTCACGGATAACAATAATTCTTGCTGGAGTGTAGTTTGAATATATCTTCGTTTTAGATATGAAATATATTGTAGTATCATGTAAGGGGAGCTCGCGGTACGAAACCAAACTCATTGAACAATTAGAACAGAGGGATTTTCGCGCTGAAATACTGAGGTTAAGTAGGAGAGATAGCAGTGCGTTCTTCCAAATTCACAACATCAAAAGAAAATTAAAAACATTTGAGCCTGATATTGTTATTGACTTTGAATCCACTAAAAGTGGTAAAAAGCTCTTATCATTTGCTCAATCAATCGGAATAAAGACTTGCATTTATTATCCCTTCAATCAATCAGAGGCCAAATATGTCGGCACTAAAGCTAATTTGAATTTGCTTACAAGGCCAACCGGGAAAAGCATGAGACCACCTCACGAAAATTACTTCTATATTGGCAACCCTCTTTATGACTTGGTTAAGGATTACGAATTTAACTCCCAATTCTCTCTAGACGAGAATGTGACAAATGTGGCGGTGCAATTGGATCTTCAAGGGCTTAGCAAAGAAACTCTAATGCTCATAACAAAGATTGTCGAACAGCTGGATTCATTTAGATTCCATATCTCAATTGAGGGCGATGAGGAACATCAAATTGTCAGGAAGTTGAGTAAGTCAGGGAATGTATCGATCTCTACCGGGAGCTCCTATGATCTACTGAAGCACTGCAATGCCTCGATCACGACTTACGGAGTTGCTAGCCTGGAGGCTGCCTTCTTGAATTGTCCGCAAATTGTAGTTAGCTCAAAAGGAGGTGGTTTCTTGAGAAAAATCAGGCAGGTTTCTTTGGTTAAAGAGTTTGCTGGGAGGGAGATCGTGAAGGAACTGAATACAGTTGATCAGATACTGGACGAACTTAACCTTATCCTCAATGATCAGCAGTACTGTGCAAACATGCTAGCTGAATACCAGATTTTGAAGGACAAAATAGGCCATGATCGAGCCTCAAAAAAGGCAGCTCAAATCATCGTAGATTTTCTAGAATCAGGCAGCCCTTAGTTTGTTGAATTTCGATTTTTCGAATTTCTCAGTCGCGTAGTCTTTGGTGATGACAATCTCCTTAATGTCTTTGTTCGACGGTAATTCAAACATTGCATCAGTGATGATTGCCTCACAGATGGACCTGAGACCTCTTGCACCCAGTTTGAATTCCAGAGCTTTGCCGACAATGTAGTCCAGAGCTTTATCCTTTATTTCAAGTTTGACATCCTCCATTTCAAAGAGCTTGGTATACTGTTTGATCAAAGCATTTTTGGGTTCTGTCAAAATTTGCTTCAGCGCTTCCTCATTCAATGGATCAAGGTGAGTGAGAACAGGTAGACGACCGATCAATTCAGGAATTAGCCCATAACTCTTGATGTCTTGAGCAGTAATGTACTGCAGTAAATTTTCCTTATCTATAACTCCTGAATTAAAATCATTGTCGCTGGCAAAACCGATAGGCTTGGTATTCAGTCTGTTTGCAATATGCCTTTCAATGCCATCAAAAGCACCACCACAAATAAAGAGAATGTGCTCAGTATTTACTGTGATCATTTTTTGATCTGGATGCTTTCTACCTCCTTGAGGTGGCACGTTCACAGAAGTACCTTCCAACAGCTTTAGAAGCGCTTGCTGAACTCCCTCACCGCTAACATCTCTGGTAATGGAAGGGTTATCAGATTTTCTGGCAATCTTATCAAGTTCATCAATGTAGACAATTCCCTTTTCGGCTGCATCTACGTCGTAGTTGGCAGACTGTAGCAGCCTCGTTAGAATGCTTTCGACATCCTCACCTACGTAGCCCGCTTCTGTTAACACCGTCGCATCTGCAATGCAAAAAGGAACTTGTAAGATCTTGGCTAGTGTTCTGGCTAGATATGTTTTCCCAGTACCAGTTTGCCCTACCATCACGATATTTGATTTTTCAATCACAATATCATCGTTGTCATTCTTTTGCATCAGTCGCTTATAGTGATTGTAAACAGCAACTGAAATATATTTTTTGGCTTCATCCTGTCCAATAACAAACTCATCGAGATGAGCTTTCATATCAGCTGGCTTGATCAACTTAAAATTGGGAGCCTCCGTGTCGGAAGTCGTCTTAAGCTCTTCATTTAAGATTTGCTGCGCCTGCGCAATGCACTTGTCACAAATATGTGCATGGATACCTGAGATCATGAGATCTACATCCTTCTTGTTTCTTCCACAAAAGCTGCACGTTACTTGAGCCATAATTATTTAGTTTTTATGAAGAACCTCATCTATAAGTCCATAGGTCTTAGCGTCTTCCGCACGCATCCAATAGTCCCTGTCTGAGTCCTTCTCTATCTCTTTATATGTTTTCCCCGAATGCTTGGAAAGAATTTCATAGAGGTCTTTGCGTAGTTCTTGCATCTGCTTTAAGGTAATTTCCATGTCTCGTGATTGGCCTTGCATTCCACCGCTTGGCTGATGGATCATGATTCGAGCATGAGGTAGTGCCGATCTCTTTTTTTCAGCTCCACCAGCTAATAATACGGCAGCCATGGAAGCGGCCATGCCTGTGCATATCGTTGCAACATCCGGACCCACGTATTGCATGGTGTCGTACATACCCAATCCTGCATAGACCGATCCCCCTGGGCTATTCACATAAAGCAGAATATCCTTCTTTGAGTCAACCGATTCGAGAAATAAGAGTTGAGCAGTAATAATGTTGGCAATATTTTCTTCAACCTGCATTCCTAAAAAAATGATCCGGTCCATAATTAATCGTGAGAAGACGTCAATTTCAGCAAATCGTGTTGGCCTCTCCTCGATCACGGATCGGGTCATAGATTCTACATGATGAACATAGTCATCAAAAGCTGTGCCGCTTATTTTTTGATCCTTTACTGCGAATTTTCTTAATTCTTCGGTATTTATCATTTTTCAAATTGGATGAATGTTGTAAAAATAAAAAAGTCCCTAGTTAATAGAGACTTATTTGTAACTGTTTTCGATGAGTCTTAGTTCCTCCTACAGTTTTCTGAATTCATCAAGACTCACCTGTTTTTCCTTAATAGTGATCTCATTTTTTATGTAATCGACAACCTTGTTGCTTTGAACTCTATTAAACACTTTCATATAGTTCTCCCCATTTTCAGCTTGCAGGTAGTTATCTGCAAACTTGTCAAGTTGATCATTCATCTCAGGCAATCCCGAACCCGCGAACTGCTGCTTTATCAACTCTTTAGCCTCATTAGTTACGTCCTCATGTTCAACTTTGATCTGTTCATCCTTTAATACTTTGTTGCGGATCAATGACCAGCGTAGCTCTTTGGCGTAGGTTCCATATTCCAGGTCTAAAAGTTCCTCTGTCAGATTTTCGTTTGTCTTTAAAAGCCAATTTTTTAAGAACTCATCTGGCAAGTCGATTTTTGCTTTCTCAGCAAGTTTGTCTATCAATTGAACTTCAAAAAACTTCTCGCTTTCCGATTGATAGTTCCTAGAAACGGCTTCCTTGACTTTGTTGCGGAACTCCTGCTCATCGTTGACATTACCTTCACCAAATGATTTATCAAATAATGTTTGATCAACAGGTGCAAGTCGGTGATGACTAATTCCCTTTAATCGAAAGTCAAACTTTCTTAATTTTTTGAAGTCATCTTCAGCTAATCGAACCTGACTTTTTATGGCATTTTCATTCTTGAAGCTCTTTCTTGCATCTAACTGAACTTTGGCCTCTAATTCAATACCTGTCAGTTTTTTTAAGTA
This sequence comes from Cyclobacteriaceae bacterium, assembly GCA_028285685.1. Taxonomy (GTDB): domain Bacteria; phylum Bacteroidota; class Bacteroidia; order Cytophagales; family Cyclobacteriaceae; genus Ekhidna. The sequence continues at coordinate 73,947 of JANQOR010000011.1, forward strand.
GGACTTATCGACGTCTCTTAGGTCAATGCTTATCTCATGGTTGATCAGACCATCAGAACTTGTCGCTTGTCCGTATAAGGTATCTTTTTCGGAACTAATGCTAGGGTTCTCAGTTTCTCCAAATTGTCTCTGAAGGTTTTCTATCGTTTCATCAATGACAGCATCATCTACTTTGATGGAATACTTTTCTGCTTTTAGCTTCTTGTCAATCTTCAACTCAAAGGGCTCCGCATAACCAATTTGGTAAGTGAATTCAAAAACATCCTGATTTTCCCAGTCATACGAATCGTCTTTTTTTTCTGGTAGAGGTTCACCAAGAAATTGAGTTTCTCCTTCCCTCAAATAGCTATTTAGCTTTTCAGAAACCAGCTTGTTGATTTCCTCCACGATTAAGGCAGATCCATACATCTTTCGAATCATGCCTGCTGGAACTTTGCCCTTTCTAAAACCTTTGATATTAGCAGTTCGGCTATATTCCTTAATTTTTTGATCTACACCCGGTTGAAAATCAGCCTTGTTTACGCTAATTTTAATAAGCCCTTGTGTTTTGTCTGTTTTGTCAAAAGAAATCTCCAACGTGTTAATATTTGGTTATTGTAAAATAAAAACCCTCTTGCAGGTCCCCGTCCCAATAGCTATCGGGATCGAGATTCGGAAAGAGGGTTGCTTTAATGTGCGGATGGAGGGACTCGAACCCCCATGCCTCGCGGCGCTAGATCCTAAGTCTAGTGCGTCTACCAATTTCGCCACATCCGCTTATTTTTTCATAGCCTTATTTGAAGCATCGAAAAAATTGGAACGCAAATTTAGGGAATATTTTTTATTGAGCAAGGTTGTAGAACGTATTTAGTACATGGTTGTAGAAGAAGATTTAGAAGAAGAAAGAAAACAGATTATTCGACGCTATCGGCGGATGCTTAGAAAGGCTAAGCCAATCTTGAAGGATGGGGATGCGAAGCTAATCAAGAAGGCCTTTAATACTTCCATGGAGGCACATAGCGGGATGAGAAGAAAGTCTGGTGAACCGTATATTTTCCACCCGCTGGAAGTCGCAGAAATATGCATATCCGAAATAGGTTTAGGTACCACCTCCATCATTTCTGCGCTATTGCACGATGTAGTTGAAGATACAGACTACGAAATTGAAGACATCGAACGGCTTTTTGGACCCAAGGTAGCTACGATCATAGACGGCTTAACCAAAATATCAGGAGTATTCGAATATGGAAGTTCTCAACAGGCCGAGAACTTCAGGAAAATGCTCCTCACGCTTTCCGACGATGTCCGAGTGATCCTTATCAAGCTTGCTGACCGGCTCCATAACATGCGAACACTTGAGAGCATGCCTAGGAATAAGCAATTGAAAATTGCGAATGAAACGATTTATTTATACGCACCACTAGCTCACCGACTGGGCTTGTACGCTTTCAAATCGGAAATGGAAGATCTGTATTTGAAGTACAGTGAACTCGAAATCTACCAGGAAATCACACAAAAAATTAATGCGACTAAGGATGCTAGGGGAAAGTTCATCAGGGGTTTCATTAAGCCGATAAAAGACAACCTTACCAAATTGGATGTAGACTACGAGATAAAGGGACGTCCTAAATCTGTGTATTCCATTTGGAATAAGATGAAAAAGCAGGCCGTACCCTTTGAGGAGGTATATGATCTCTTTGCTGTCCGGATTATCCTCGATGTACCGATAGAACTTGAAAAGTCCTTATGCTGGCAAGTCTACTCCTTTGTGACGGACTACTACCAGCCGAACCCTGACCGATTAAGAGATTGGATTAGTATCCCAAAGGCGAACGGGTACGAATCGCTGCATACAACAGTGATGAGTGATAAAGGGCAATGGGTTGAAGTTCAAATCCGAACTAAGCGCATGGATGAAATAGCAGAGAAGGGATATGCTGCTCATTGGAAATACAAGGGTGACTCAAATAACGCTGTAGAATCGGGCCTAGAAATGTGGATAGGAAAGGTGCGGGAGATCTTGGAGCAAAATGATGGAAGCGCTATTGAATTTATTGACGACTTCAGATCAAACCTCTATTCAGATGAAGTTTTTGTTTTCACCCCCAAGGGTGATCTTGTGACTCTCCCTGCCGACGCAACCGCATTAGACTTTGCATTTGATATTCATACTGAAGTCGGGTCTCGCTGCTTAGGAGCAAAAGTCAATCAGAAGCTGGTTCCACTCAATTTTAAACTTAAGAACGGAGATCAAGTCGAAATACTAACATCGAAAAAGCAACGACCTAATGAAAGCTGGCTACAATATGTGGTTAGCTCAAAAGCAAAATCTAAAATCAAAGATGCACTTAAAGAGGAGCGAAAAAGTATCATTGATGATGGAAGAGAAGTGGTCAAGAGAAAGCTGAAGCAATTGAAGATGGAGTATCATCAGGATAATCTTCAGCGGATTGCGGATTTTTTTGAAGCTAAATCTGTCCCTGATCTTTTTTACCTGATAGGTGTTGGTAAAATCGATCATTCACTGATTAAGTCTTTCAAGAAAGCAGAAAATAAAAAACCAGATCCTGTAAAAGGCATTGAGGAAATCAATCAACTAGAGGAGAAGCTTAGAAAGTCAAAAGCGAAGGGTGATGATCTCTTACTGCTAGGGGATGATTTGAATATCGTTGATTACAAATTTTCAAAGTGCTGCAATCCTATTCCCGGCGATGACGTTTTTGGATTTATTACTGTAAGTGATGGCGTGAAGATCCATCGGACCACTTGTCCGAATGCAGCAGAACTTTTATCCAAGTATGGCTATAGGATATTAAAAGCCAAATGGGCTTCTTCAAGGAAGCACTCCTTTGAAGCTGCACTATCTATTATAGGAACTGATAGGATAGGATTAATAAGTGACGTTTCTAATGTTATTTCATCAGAGCTAAAAGTGAACATGAGGTCGTTATCAATCAATACAGAAGGCGGAATTTTTGAAGGAAATATCCAGTTGTATGTTGAAGACACAAATCACATTGGTACGTTGATAAAGAAACTTGAAAAAGTTCAAGGAGTAGTTAAAGTGTCCAGATTAGATTAATCAAGATCACGCATCACTTATATTTGTAATATGGTTGCAGAGGATACACTTGAGGAAGTAAAAAAGATCTTTCAAGCGCACTTGGAGACGAAGAATCTCAGGAAAACGCCTGAACGCTTCGCTATTCTTGAGGAGATCTATTCGAAGGAGGGCCATTTCGATGTGGAGGCTTTATATGTGAGCATGAAGGACAAAAATTATCGCGTCAGTCGGGCCACGGTTTACAATACCTTAGACCTTCTTGTTGATTGTGATTTGGTTACAAAGCATCAATTTGGGAAGAACCTTGCGCAGTTTGAAAAATCGTATGGTTTTAGACAACACGATCATCTAATATGTACCGATTGCAACAAGGTGCATGAGTTCTGCGATCCACGCATTCAAAACATTCAAAATACCGTTGGTCAACTTTTGCAATTCAACGTTCTTCATCACTCGTTGATCCTTTACGGAAGTTGCACCAAGAAAAACTGTGAAAACAAACTATCAGCATGACATATACACAAGAAGTTTCAGATAACATTTTGAGATTGAATTTCTCCGGAGACCTAATTGGAGAAAATAACGGACCTGAACTAGTAGAGCTTGCTAACGATGTGTTGTCTAGCGGAACCAACTATTGCCTTCTTGATATTTCAGACGTGAGGTACATAAACAGTAGTGGTATTGGTGTTTTGATTACTCTTCTTACGAAATTCAGAAACAAGGGAGGAGACCTCTACCTTATTAATCCTTCTGAACATGTAGACAAGCTTCTTATTATGACAAAGCTTCAGGCAATATTTAACATAGCTGCGTCTGAGAACGAAGTATTGTCAAAAATCCAATAAACATGTCGAAAGTTGATGTACTCCTCGGGCTCCAATGGGGGGACGAGGGAAAAGGAAAAGCGGTCGATTTTCTTGCGCCGAAATATGATGTTGTGGCAAGATTCCAAGGTGGACCCAACGCAGGTCATACCCTGGAATTTGACGGAAAAAAACATGTATTGCACCAGATTCCATCTGGAATTTTTCACCAGGAGATTAAAAATGTTATTGGTAATGGTGTCGTGATCGATCCAATCGTATTCAAAAAGGAAATAGATGAGTTGGCTCCATACAATCTGGATTTGAAGTCTTCACTCATACTATCAAATAAAGCTCAATTAATATTACCGACTCACAAGCTTCTCGACAAGGCATTAGAGATTTCCAAAGGGAATGAGAAGATAGGATCCACATTGAGGGGCATTGGTCCTACCTACCAGGATAAAATTGGCAGGCACGGCCTAAGAATTGGAGATACGATTGAGGCAGATTTTGAGAGTAGGTATAACAGGCTGAAGGACCAGCATCTTTCAATTCTTGACCGACTAGGGTTTGAAGAAGAACACGAAGCTGCAGAAAGGGAATTTTTCGACAGCCTCGACCTGATCAGGTCCTTTCAAATATCGAGTACCGAATATTTTATAAATGACTGCATTTCTGCTGGTAAGAAAGTTTTAGCAGAAGGAGCTCAAGGCACTCTACTAGATGTTGATTTCGGAAGCTATCCCTTTGTTACCAGCTCGAATACTACGACTGCAGGTGCATGTGCAGGGTTGGGAATTGCGCCTAAGCGGATTGATCAAGTTTTTGGAATTTTCAAAGCCTATTGTACACGGGTTGGCAGCGGACCTTTTCCAACAGAACTCTTTAATGAAGAAGGTGAGCGTCTTCGAAAACTCGGAAACGAATTCGGGGCCACGACAGGTCGACCGAGGAGGTGTGGATGGTTAGATATTCCAGCCCTTAACTATTCTTGTATGCTAAATGGGGTTACTCAACTATTCATGATGAAAGCCGACGTGCTTTCTGGACTGGATACGGTAAAAATATGCAATGCCTATTCTAGCAATGGAAAACACACCTTAGAATTCCCATTCATTTATTCCGAAAACTACGAACCTGTCAATGAGGCTGTCGAAGGTTGGACACTTAATGCGTACGACGATTACGCTAGCTTACCCTCAAAGCTGAAAGAATTCATAGAAACAATTGAGAACAAAGTTGAAACTCCCATTAGCTTGATTTCCCTTGGTCCTGATCGAAAGGAAACGGTGCTAAAAAAAATCTAGAAAAAAGAGATTCGGGATTCGTTCAAGTCTTCGCTTTTGTTATCTTTGCCGTCCGCTTCAGAAAAAAGTTTTTGGAGTCGACAATAGCCAAAAAATAATTTGAAATATTTTTCTGAAATACTTGCGGTAGCAAAATAATTGTTTCTATCTTTGCGTCCGCTTTCGGAAGGAAGGCTAAGAAAAGAGCTAAAAATTGTCAAAATTTTTTGTCTCTCATTGCTTGAAAAGTCAGGCAAAAGTTCTTTGAACAGATGTAAACTATGTAGCAAAAAATAGCTCCAACCTTAATATTCTATTTGAGGTTAGTAGCCAGGTTTAAACAATACATTAAGATTTATATACAATGGAGAGTTTGATCCTGGCTCAGGATGAACGCTAGCGGCAGGCCTAATACATGCAAGTCGAGGGGCAGCATTAGTACTTGTACTAGATGGCGACCGGCGCACGGGTGCGTAACGCGTATGCAACCTACCCTATACAGGAGGATAGCCCGGGGAAACTCGGATTAATACTCCATAGTATCACGAAGAGGCATCTCTATGTGATTAAAGATTTATTGGTATAGGATGGGCATGCGTCTGATTAGTTTGTTGGTGAGGTAACGGCTCACCAAGGCGATGATCAGTAGGGGTTCTGAGAGGATGATCCCCCACACTGGCACTGAGATACGGGCCAGACTCCTACGGGAGGCAGCAGTAGGGAATATTGGTCAATGGGCGAGAGCCTGAACCAGCCATGCCGCGTGCAGGATGACGGCCTTATGGGTTGTAAACTGCTTTTATACAGGAAGAAAAAGTCCTTGCGAGGAAAATTGCCGGTACTGTATGAATAAGCACCGGCTAACTCCGTGCCAGCAGCCGCGGTAATACGGAGGGTGCAAGCGTTGTCCGGATTTATTGGGTTTAAAGGGTACGTAGGCGGATTTTTAAGTCAGTGGTGAAAGCCCACAGCTCAACTGTGGAACTGCCATTGATACTGGAAATCTTGAGTTCAGTTGAGGTAAGCGGAATTTATGATGTAGCGGTGAAATGCATAGATATCATAAAGAACACCTATTGCGAAGGCAGCTTGCTGGACTTGGACTGACGCTAAGGTACGAAAGCGTGGGGAGCGAACAGGATTAGATACCCTGGTAGTCCACGCCGTAAACGATGATCACTCGCTGCTGGCGATACACTGTCAGTGGCCAAGCGAAAGCGTTAAGTGATCCACCTGGGGAGTACGCTCGCAAGAGTGAAACTCAAAGGAATTGACGGGGGTCCGCACAAGCGGTGGAGCATGTGGTTTAATTCGATGATACGCGAG